>DATAKL010000070.1:0-24797 GCA_036261625.1 Ignavibacteriales bacterium
ATGTTCAGGCCAAATACCGGCGGATACGGTTATGGCTGGTCTGTTAACAAAATTAAACTTTCAAACGGCAGGATTTTAAGAACCGTATCCCACACCGGGACCACCAGCGGATTCAGATCGATTATATGCAGGTTTATCGACAAACACACAACAATTATAATCCTCTGTAATCAGGACAATGCAGACGTCAGCGCAATAAGCGATGCAATAAGAACTATATTGTTTAATAGGGCTGAATCGTCTAAGAGTAACAATAATTCGATCTTATATGAAGACATATTAAAAGCAAAATAAGTAACTGGAAGAGTTAAGAAATATAAATGATAAAAAATAACTTATAAAATAGTTGACAGGAGCAGGCTTAAATATAATATTTAAGCCTGCTAAGAATAAAAATACGACTCACTTTATAAATGAATTTTTTATAGTTAGTCTATTTCTACGATACACGAAAGGCTATGCCCGCAGCCTAGACCTTCAGGCAGATTCATTTCAAGATTTCTCAAGACACAAGCCAGCTGAGGCCCCATAATGCTTGCCCAGAAGTTGTCTACCGGAAAACGCTCTTTGTTCCTGAATAGCCATGCCAGCATTTTAAGATCTTCGGAAAGCTCTGACTCAGTAGATTCAATCAGTTCTTTTACGAGGCCGGCATTTTTATCGATCAGAGCCGTGCACAGGTCAATTACAATGTTCCACTGATTTTTATATGAGCTAAGAACTTTCCACACTTCCGGGAAATCGCTTTTATAAGAATCCAAATATGAAATATCAACCTTTAATTTTTCAACCCTTCCCTCGTAATCCCTGTCAAAGAGCCTGTTTACCTGATAGCGCAGAGGCTGCGAAAAGCCGTTATAAAATCCTGTGTCCATGTGCCTGCCGACAAAAACTGATCTGTCCTGAAGCTTCAGGCTGATCTTTTTATTAAGCTTCTTAGCTGTCTTATTTATCAGACTTTTAAGCGACTTACTATCCCAATATTTTACGAAGTATGATTCTGCCTCTTCAGGCTTGACAACCTTGGGAAGATAGAGCCAGGACATGTTGTAGGCCTGCATCTCCTCCGAAGTTTCTTTCCAGTAAACTGGCCACTCGGGCGAATACCTGCCGAAAAGGTCAAGTATCAGATACGCCTTATTGGCTGCATGGCAAAGAACCTTTTCTATGAGGTTTTCTAATTCCCATGCTGTAAGATGTGAAGGTGATGAATAGGTGGAAAGATAAATATCGAAAGGTTCTTCAGAATAAAAAGGATAATCCCTTGACAGATCTGCCAGCACGAACTTCATATTTTTATTGTTTTCGTAAATTGCATCTGCCTGAGCGATCATGGCCTGTGAAATATCAAGTCCCAGATATAATTCTATTTGCTCTGATGTCAGAAGAGAGTCCCTGCTGGTAGGTCTTTCAACTGGTGAAATATGGGTAATCAGCTCATATCCCTCACCGCAGCCGCATCCGAAGTCTGCGACTCTTAGCTTTTCCTTACGGTTTAGTAACTCCAGGATGGCAGGTTTCAGGGAGCTTTTTATTGAGTAGTCCTCCCAGTATTTCCTGACATTGTCCTTCTTGCCGAACAAGCCGCCTTTTTCAGTGCCGTAAAAACCTAACTGAACCGCAGTTTCAAAGAACTCTGTTTTTATCATGGCATACTCCTATAATAACTAGACATACATATTTTAACTAACAGATTTTGTGCTCCTCAGCAAAATGTATCCGCCTATTCCGGCTATAGCTGAAGCTGAAAGGATTCCTATCTTTGACAGATCAATTAGTGCGCTGTCTGTAAAGGCAAGACCTGTGATAAAGATAGACATCGTGAAGCCTATGCCAGCAAGCATCCCCACTCCTATGATCCTCTTCCAGCTTCCTCCTTCGGGCAGGTCAGCAAGACCTAGTTTTACAGCCAGGAAAGACAAGAGAGTAATGCCCACCGGCTTTCCCAGTACAAGCCCAAGAACAATTCCCAAAGTTATGCTGTTTGAAAAAGAGCCCGCAACATCACCCTTTAGAACGACTCCCGCATTGGCAAGTGCAAAAAGAGGCATTATGAAATATGCCACCCACGGATGCAGCTTGTCTTCAAGGCGTTTTAGCGGAGTCTGTGCCTGACGGCTCGCTTTCTCGATTGCATAAATTCCTTCCTGCTCCTTCTGATTTGCCAGGGGATGCTTATCGCTTCTGAAATAGGAAGCAAATTCCAGTAAATAATTTTTTACTGACATCTCCATTTCATCTCCTTTTATCCTGTTTAGAGCAGGAATTGCAACTGCCGTTAAAACGCCTGCAATTGTGGGATGGATGCCCGCATTGTATAAAGCGATCCAGAGAAGAGTTCCAAGTGTAATGTATACATAAGTGCTGTAAATGTTTAATTTGTTTGCCAGAAGAAGAAGCCCGAATACAACGAGCCCCATTAGAAGCCAGATTAGTGAGAAGTTTGTAGTGTAGAATAAAGCAATTACAACTATAGCTCCCATATCGTCTGCAATTGCAAGAGCTGTCAGGAATACTTTTAGTCCAATGGGGACTCTTTTGCCCAATAAGGAAAGGATTCCGATGGCAAATGCAATGTCTGTAGCTGTAGGAATTCCCCAGCCAGCCTGCCCGGCTTTCCCTAAGTTAAATACTGTGTAGAAGAGTGCAGGAAAAAGCATTCCTCCCAGGGCTGCAAGTATCGGCAGCGCTGCCAGTCTGAAGCTTGACAGTTCACCCGCAATCAGCTCTCTTTTGATCTCAAGGCCTACAACAAAAAAGAACACCGCCATTAAAATGTCATTAATCACGAAGTGGAGGTCTCTTGAAAAGAGGAATTCCTTAAAGCCTATGGTGATTTCTGAATTCCACAAATTAAAGTAGCTTTCTGAAAAAGCTGAGTTAGCCCAAATGAGAGCAATTATGGTAAAGAACAGTAAGAGAAATCCGCTGAAGGATTCCGCATGCAGAAATCTCTGAAAAGGGAGGCTAAGCCTTCTGAGAGGTTTCTTATTTCCCTTATTTTCACTGGTACTATTATTCGGTTTATTTGTATTTTTATCCGAATTACTATTTTTATAAGTAATTTTATTTTCTGAAGCTTCCATATTTCCTTATGTTTGTGATTATATAATTAAAATGTGCTGCTTAGATTCCGTTATATCTCACCCTTTAATAAGTAAACGTAAATCTGAATAAGTTCAGGTGTTTACAGTTTTATTTATCTTTAGACCAGAAGCCCTGCCCGGCTTACATTTTTTTTCGTCTCTTCCATAAGAGCCTTCTGCAGCATCCACTCTTCGCTTATGCAAAGAACTTTCTCATTTGAAGGAGTCAGATAAGAATACTCTTCCTTTAGTTCGCTAATTACACTATAGCCTAAGCGTTCATAAAGCCTTCTTGCGGAAGTGTTAACCTTATCCACACATATCTCACAAATGGAATACCCTTTTCTTTGAAGAAAATTTTCTGAGATCCTGATGAGATCTGTCCCGATGCCAAGCCTTTGAAGAGGGGGCAGAACACGAAGCGCCCAGATGATTCCGGTGTTTGCCAGGCGTTTCTTTTCCAGGTCTATCCAAACCTGTGCGATCGGGAAGGAATTCATCTCGGCTACTATCATATAATTATTCCCTTCTCTGTGCCTTC
Organism: Ignavibacteriales bacterium; assembly: GCA_036261625.1. Classification (GTDB taxonomy): domain Bacteria; phylum Bacteroidota; class Ignavibacteria; order Ignavibacteriales; family SURF-24; genus JAAXKN01. Next base: position 3,628 of record DATAKL010000070.1, read on the forward strand.
TGAAGGACTCACGGATGATATTCCTGTGGTTATAAAACATTCCAAACCATTCGAGGTTCTCCAGGTCACTCAGTCTGCACGTGCGGAACTTTACATTCAAAGTTACTTCTCTTTGTCTAAACATCTTCAACTCCTTAATAAATATGTGCTGCGTTAGAAAAATGGTTTTATCAAGATACCATGCCGTGATACCGGCATTCAACACTGTATTAAGGGATCTTTCAGCTGCCTGCTTAAAAATAAAAGCATACCTGGCTGCTGGAATGAACGAGAAAGCTAAATTAGATCTAAGTGAATGAATGTGATTGGTACTGCAGTAATTAAACCTGAGGAAACACACTTCAATCACATAAAAAGCACTCGTAATAACTTTTAAGGGTCGATTAGTTAAGATAATTGAGGAGGAGCCCGGTCCTTTATCTTACCGGATTCAGGATTGGAAAGTGAGATTATATAACTTGATATTATTAGACCAACAAAATCTTTAACTTCAGGAAGTGAAAACGGAGCGCATGTAAATGCCTGGGAACCGGCAGTTCTTTCGTTAGTAGTAATATTCAGATGCTTCCGCAGAAGAATCTGATGCCTGTGGCAGGGTTTCGGCTTATGCTGTTTTATGGAAACGATTCCGTCTGATGCGGAGGCGTAAATAGTTAACAGGGCGCTGCCGGTTGCAGCTTGTAATGTAAACAGGTAAACCAGCAGTATAAGTATATTATATGCGCCTTTACGGAAAGTTTTCATTGTTAAAGTGATTCTTGCTTTTATAATATAACAAAATCCGGGAATTAAATCAGGGGAATCGTAAGTTGTGGCTCAAAAAAGCAGTGGAAGAAAAGCGAAATTACACTGTTACAAAAGCGTCCTAAATTTGTCCTAATTTAGTACACAGGGTTAGAGTATGCATATTGCTGTGGGTATTGCAGAGTTGATTCTATACAGAAAAAGCTCAAAAACAGCATTTTTAACTGTCTCTGAGCTTTTGTTTTTCTATGCGGAAAGAGTGGGATTTTCCGCACCTACTCTAAATTGCTGGATTTCAGGCTGTATTTAGCATTTTTTGAAAGCCGATGTCATAAAAGTGTCATAAATATTTTTCTACAAAATACTGAGTAAATATAATACAGGAAAATTCCAGGGTTCAGCACTGAGGATTTGTTCTTGGAAGGATTACTATTTGTTTTCTAGGAGTTATGTTTGCAGGCTATACCTGATTTTTTGTTTTGAAGGACTTTGTGAAAGATAGTGGTAAGGCTCTTAAGTAGAAAAGTACATGCAAGTTAGTGTAATATGAATAGAGGGCGCCAATAATTTGGGACATGTCAGCTAAATTTAGTTAAATTTTCACGGAAGAGGATTTGGATGTAACATGTGGTCAAAACGATGTTGTTTTTTTTCTCATTTCGGAGTAAATTATTATTGTTGATGACCGATAATTTCAGAAATCAACTTTTGTTAAACTTATCTCTAAAGGCGATGAGGCTCGCCGTATAAATATTCCTTAGGGAACTGATAGCTTCTACTCAGAAAGGACTTATTTATATATGAGCTTGATCAGCATTCTTTTTAGTAAAACTTCAGGCCTCTCAGACATTCAGAAAACAGTCCCTCCGGAATGTTTTTCTGATTTGAACCTGGATCAGATTGTCGATTCCATTACTGCAAACTTCGGCGAATATGACCTGAAAAAATTCTTTTATTTCACCCTGGAAAATATCAGCGATATTGAATACCGGCATGAGGTCTTTCTGGATCTGGAAGATGAACTGCTCTTTCAGAATGTGAAGTCTTTTACTGAACAAATGCGTGAGGTCCGCAGGCTTCTTGGAATAAAAGACAAGGTGTTTTATGAATATCAAAAAGAAGTATGGTTTTTATATGCCGCAGAAACTTACACAAATGCCGTTCACCAATTCACGCAGGATCTCTCTGCATCCGCTCTGAAATCAAAGGGGTTTCTTAAAATCAAAGAATACTTCACAGATTATACTTCAAGCAATAAATTCATTTCACTTAAAGAAAAAATAAAAAAGGTAAAAGAGGGGCTCTCAGGCATAAAATATCTTCTTAATATTAAAGGGAATGCATTTACTGTACGCAGCTACGAAGCAGAAACAGATTATGGCGCTGAATTGGAAGAAACATTCGAAAAATTCAGACAGGGCCCCGTAAAAGATTATCACGCGCAGTTCCCGACTTCACCAGAATTCATGAACCATGTTGAAGCAAAGATACTGGATTTTGTTTCTCAGCTTTACCCCGTAATATTTTCGGGCCTGAAGGACTTTTATCTCAGCCATGGGGGATTTATTGATGAGGAAATAGCCAAATTCGACAGTGAAATTCATTTTTATATAGCATATGTGGAATTCATAAAAAAGCTGAAACGGAATAATTTGAAATTCTGCTACCCGGAGGTTGTAAGCAATTCAAAGGAGGTCTATAATTACGAAGGGTTTGACTTAGCACTTGCTCAGAAACTGATTAATGAAAATACAGCTGTTGTCACAAACGATTTTTGTCTTCAGGATAAAGAAAGAGTCATTGTGGTGACAGGCCCAAACCAGGGCGGCAAAACAACCTTTGGCAGGATGTTTGGACAGCTGCATTATCTATCAGGCCTTGGCTGCCCGGTACCGGGGAGTAGTGCCCGGCTGTTCCATTTTGACAGGATTTTCACACAGTTTGAGAAAGCTGAAAAAGTTGAAGATTTAAGGGGAAAACTGGAAGATGACCTTAGTAGAATCCACTCAATTTTAGATAGTGCAACCTCGCGCTCTATTCTCATCATGAATGAAATATTTAACTCCACCACTCTTAAGGACACGACTTATTTAAGCAGGGAAATAATGGAAAGGATAATAAAGCTGGGTCTTTTATGCGTATGGGTCACTTTTATAGATGAACTCTCCCGGTACGGCGCTGAGACTGTGTCAATGACAAGCACAGTTGTAAAGGATAATCCGGCACTTAGAACTTTTAGGATACTAAGGAAACCCGCTGACGGTCTGGCCTATGCCATGGCTATTGCTGAAAAGTACCATCTCGATTACAAAAGCATCAGGGAGCGGCTTAAAAAATGAAAGCATTCCTTATGTTCAGAGACCATGATTTTGATCCGGCACAAATTATAGCGCTGAGGGAAAGTAATGCCTGGGAAAAGGAAAGGGATGGGAAACTCAACCTGAAGCAGCTTTTACCCTGGAATTCTGAAGCTTTGATGCAGGATCTGGGATTAGGTACCCTGATAAATCACATGTCGCTTGGCGACAACGTAATAGCTGAAGTTGCAGAGGTAACATTACTCTCAGCCACATCCGATAGAGACACCATTATGTACCGCCAGAAGATACTGAAGGACTGCATTCAGAATGAAACGGCAGCAAGGGAATTATATCAGTTAACTGCCGAAATAAATGAAAAGATCAAAAACAGGCGCTGGTGGGGATTGTACAGTTCTCCATCCGGGACATTATATGAGGCCTTAGAAAAGCTGCAGATGTTTACCGAAATGCTTAAAAAGCTAAGAGACATTGCACTTAATAATGAAAAGGCATTTGATTCAGAAGGGTTCAATAAGTTATTCACCATGATCAGGCAGGAACTAAGCGATGAATATTTCGGCAAAATAGAAGATCATTTAAGAAGATTACAATTTAAGGATGGTACGTTAATAAGTGCTCAATTAGGATACGGAATAAAAGGTACCAATTATATTCTTCGAAAGCCTCACCCGGATAACCGCAGATGGCTTGAAAGGATCATACCTCTAAAACAGGAAGGATTTACATATCAGCTGCATCCAAGAGATGAAGCCGGTGCAAGGGCTTTATCTGAACTGCAAAATCAGGGTATCAATAATGCCTCCAATGTAATTGCACAGGCTGCGGACCACATTTTAAGTTTCTTCCAGGCACTCAGAACCGAGCTGGCATTTTACATCGGGGGCCTTAATTTACAAAGGCATCTGAAAGAACTTCAGGAACCTGTTTGTTTTCCCTATCCTTTGGATAGAAGCCAAAATGATATTTCATTTTCGGGACTATATGACGTGGGCCTTGCGTTAAATACCGGCAGGAAAGTTATCAGCAATGAATTAGATGACAGGGGGAAAAATATCATAATTATTACGGGTGCAAATACAGGGGGGAAATCAACCTTCTTAAGAAGCATCGGTATCGCCCAGCTAATGATGCAGTCAGGAATGTTCGCACCGGCTGAAAAATTCGCCTCGGGTATCTGCTCGTCAGTTATCACTCATTTCAGGCGCGGGGAAGACACTGCAATGGAAAGCGGCAAGCTGGATGAGGAACTGAGCAGAATGGATGAAATTGTCGGTAAATTGACTCCCGGTTCAATGGTCTTATTTAATGAATCATTCGCGGCAACAAATGAAAGGGAGGGTTCAGAGATCGCCAGAGAGATAACCCTGGCTCTCTCGGAAAGCCGAACAAGAGTTGTTTTCGTCACGCATTTATATGAATTTGCCCATGAAATTTCCAGCAGTAATGCCGGCAGAGCAATTTTTCTGAAGGCTGAACGCCTTGAAAACGGTACAAGAACCTTCAGAATTGTTGAAGGTGAACCGCTCCAGACAAGTTATGGAGAGGATTTATATAACACTATTTTTCAAAATTAACATTATGCTTGTATTTATAAGAAGTAACTCATTTTCATTCACTTATTAAAGGAATATCAGAAATGTACACCAATCATCCATGGCATTCAGTAAGCCCGGGAAAAGATGCCCCTCAGTATGTAAATGCCATAATTGAAATTCCCCGCGACGGCAGCATTAAATATGAACTGGATAAAGAAAGCGGTCTCTTAAGGCTTGACCGCGTTCTCTATTCATCCGTAATGTACCCGGCCAACTACGGGTTTATTCCAAGGACAATTGCCGATGACGGCGACCCCATGGATATACTTGTTATCTGCTCAATTGAAGTATTCCCTTTATCTATCGTGGAAGCCAAGGTAATTGGCGTAATGCATATGATCGACAATGGGGAACGTGATGAGAAGATAATTGCCGTGGCCAAAAACGACATGGCTGTAAACTACATCGAGGACTTCAACCACCTGCCTCCCCACACATCGGTTGAATTCAAGCGATTCTTTGAAGACTATAAGGAGCTGGAGCATAAACACGTGGAAGTGGAAAAATTCCTCGGGAAAGAAGACGCATATAAGATAGTTCAGGACAGTATAAATCTTTACAAGAATAATTTCCCGGATAACGTCCAGGAGTAAAAAATTAAGAAAAGAGGTAAAGATGGGACAGGAAATTTTTAACCGGTTGGTTTTAACTAAATCCTGCCGTTTCTTTACCTCTCAGAGTTTTTTAAGAGTTTTCTTCCCATATTTCGGCAATGGCAATGATATTCTTAACAGCCATTTCCATTTCCTTAGAACAGGTCCATTCCAGCTGGCTATGGAAACTATGCTCAACAGCAAATATGTTAGGTGTTGGAAGTCCCATATAGGATAACTTTGAACCGTCAGTTCCGCCCCTGACAGGCGATAGAATAGGAGTTATTCCAAGCTGCTTTAATGCCTCTATGGCATAAGCAGAAACCTGGGGGTGCTTATCAAGAACATATTTCATGTTCCTGTACTGCTCACTTGCCTGGAACTCCATTTGTGAACCCGGGAATGCATCTATAGCCTTAAGAGCAAGGTCTTCCAGAAATTCCTCATATTCCTTTAGCTTTTCTGCTTCAAAATCCCTTATAATAAATTTAACAGTGGTCAGTTCTTCGTTGCCGTTAATTGAAGTACAGTGGACAAAACCTTCCCTTTTCTCAGTTGTTTCCGGAGAAAGTCTGTCTTTTGGGAGACAATTGACAAAATAGGATGCGACCTTCAATGAATTGACCATTTTACCCTTGGCAAAGCCGGGATGGATATTCCTGCCAATAAACTTAACAGTAACTGCATCGGCGCTGAAGGTTTCAGTTTCAACTTCACCCATGGAGGAACCGTCAACAGTATAAGCATAATCGGCACCGAATTTCCGGACGTCAAACTTTTCAGTTCCTCTACCCACTTCCTCATCAGGTGTAAAACAGACTTTTATTGTCCCGTGCTTTATCTCTGGATGCTTTACTAAATAATTCATTGCATCAATTATTTCTGCTACACCGGCCTTGTTATCCGCTCCAAGGAGTGTCGTGCCGTCAGAAGTAATAATATCTGAACCGATCATCTCCCTGAGCTCAGGATTATCCTTAACTTTAATCACCTTTGAGGAGTCGTTTGGCAGAGCAATATCACCTCCCTTGTAATTCTTATGAACTACTGGATTCACATTGGCGCCGGTTACAGCAGGAGAAGTATCCACATGAGCAATGAAACCAATAACAGGAACCTTTTTGGGGGAATTGGAGGGCAAAGTAGCAATTGCATACCCGAATTCATCCAGATGAGCATCTTCAAGCCCGATCTCCTTTAATTCCTTTACCAGATCCCTTGAAAGCACAAGCTGCTTGGAAGAACTCGGGAAAGAACCGGAATCCTCATCTGACTGAGTATCATATTTTACATACCTGAGAAATCTCTCGACACAAGTGAACCTGTAATCTGGGTCAAACATAATAACCTCTTTTTTCTTTTAATGTCTCTGTTTTTTATTAAAATAATAGTACAAATGTACCTGCAATAATCAGGAGGCCGGCAGCAGCAGTCTTTAATGTCAAAGGCTCCCCCAGGATTATTGCGGCAAGAATAAATATCATAGGAAGTGAGGTCTTGTCGATTGCAGCAACAGATGAAGCCTTCCCTTCCTGAAGCGCCCGGTAATAAAAAAGCCAGGAGAGTCCTGTTGATATTCCCGATATAATTAGAAATATAAAAGACTTCTTTGGAATTGATGTTATATCATCTATAGAACTGCGGAAAAATACAATTGACCAGGCCAGGATCAGAACAACAACCGTACGGATTGCTGTAGCTAGTGTAGAATCTATATCCTTTACCCCAATTTTGCCGAATATTGTCGTAAGAGCTGCAAACAATGCAGATAAAACAGCATATAACCACCACATAAATTTTCCTTCAAAATGTTAAATACCAATTTGCAAACCAAGTCCGCTGCCGGAAGGCGTAAGCCAGGGAAATAAAACGACACCGAAATTGCCATTTCCTCCTTTTTCATCATATTTTACAATTGTTCTGCCTATAAATGTTCCTATTGATGCTGCAAGAATTGTATCGGACAGCCAGTGCTTGTCATCATATATGCGCTGGAAAACAGTCAGACCGGCCAGGCCGTATAAGCCTAAGGATGCATAAAGATTATCAATTCTTGAAGCAAGGACAGAACTGACTGCAAAGGCAACGGTCACATGGCCCGATGGGAGCGAAGTGGTTTCGGTCTTAAACTGGAAGCCCCTGTAGCGGAAAGCCCCTTCATTTGTATACGGTCTGCTCCTTCCTAAAACACTCTTGGCAACTGAGGTAACTATGCCCGCAAAGGCCAGAGTTTCAAAAAGCATCCTGCCTGTTTTTCTTACCTCCCCGTCACCGCTTACAAGTCCGCCGACATAGACAACTCCGGATATTAAGGAGCCTGTATAAATTTCTCCATATGTCTTCCCGACTCTTGCAACATTATCAAGTGCAGATCTATGGCTTCTAAGTGCCATGCTCCTAATGTCGCTATCTATGGTAAATGCAAGTGCCGTGCCGCCTAATACGGCACCGAAGCTCAGCCAGTCATCCGAATTAAAATGTAGAGGAGCCTTTGCAAGCCTTAGTCCGTCAGATAATGAAACTTTAAGATCATTTTTTATTAAATCGAATGCGGAACTACTTTCCTGATAATTTAACGATTCTCTGTCCTTATTTATCTGGGCAAAAGTATTATATCCATAGCCCTCAGAAAATGATAAATTAAGCTGAAAAAACAATAGAATTGCGGTAAGCAGAGAAATCCTTTTCATTCTTTCCTTTTTTAAGTTGATTTTAATATAAATATTTCAGCATTTCGAGCAGATTATTTACGTACACGTCCAGCACTTCCGCCTGATCGGGCGGGAGCATTCCATAGCCTTTTAAGCCCTTAGGTGTACTGTCTATCAGAATTGTCCACAGATGCCCCGCCTTTGCCCTCACGATCTGTTCTTCGGTATGAATGGTTTCATTAAGACCAAGATCGTAAAACATTTTTTTGTTAAGTTCTTTAAGCTGCCTTATAGCACCTATGAGTGCTTCACGTTCAGGCTCATTATAGCTTTTCTCAATTTTTTCTGTAATCATATCTTCACCTGAAAGAAGCGTCTGTTCAAGTGAATTCATCTCACGCTCAATAAAATGCGCTGTAACAGAAAGGGACCGCCTGTGGTTGGGCGGAAGATCTATAATTGCCATATATCATCTCAGAATTTGTTTTTGAAGTTCATTTAATTTTAGCAGGCGCTTATGATGAATTTCCTGTTCCTGTCCAATTGCTTTTGCTCCCTCTGCCTCTTTTTCCTCAGCGGCAGTAATAATATTTTGAATGCTCTGAATCAACTCTGAAATTTTCCTTTCAATCTCATACAAGAACTTTCTGCCCTGCTCCTTCACCGAATAAATATAATCGCTTGTAATCCTGCCGCAGTTCATTGATACTTTCTCTTTTATTTTCTCCTGGATCCTTTTAAGCACTATTTTCCGCGCAAACATGTCAGGTAAAAGAGGGGACATAAGTTTGAACAGATCAATTTCCATAAAGACCGGCAGTTCCTTAAAAGCATAATCAAACTCGTCTTTAAGATCCAGAGAATTGACATTTTTCACCGGCTTATCCTTAACATCGAAGATGTCAGCTGAAAGGCTGATGATCCTGTTAAGAAATGTATTTGTACGACTGACATATTTTCCAATGATGCCATTATAGAAAATCTTTGTTTCCCTAAATAACTCCGAGCGCCATTTGTCGAGGCTTTCGGTAAGCTCATTCTTAAAGATAACTTCAGCTATTAAAAGGAGGTTTTTACCTTTTTGCTCATTATCCCGGTTAATTACATCTCCCAGAAGATCATTCAGCCTTTTGGTCTCCTTTGACTGAAACTTATCAGAACTTTGTTCTATCATTTTAATGAGCGATGAGATCTCGCCCTCCAGTAGATAGAGGAACTCCTCTTTTTCCTTCAGAAGCTCTTGGAGCTGAAGGTTAAAACTGTCTTTCTTTTCCCTGAGCTCATTTACAGGCATCAAAAGTGTTTTGTATTCCAGCTCAGTAATATACTTCAATTCAGATATTAATCTGCTAATACGGCCTTTGGAATTATTCCGGACAAGTGCCTGCCTTTCTTCCAGGAACATATTCCGGCAAGACTGAATAAGTGTTGGAATGCCGCTAAGTGAAATCAGATTTTTGTCAGCCTTCTTTTCACCATCCATGGCTAAACGCGCTGAAACGGCAATGATTCCTGGCTCATTAAAATTATTTTTACCCGACAGCTCCCTTTTTGTATAGCTGAGAGTTTCCTCCAGCTCATTTTTGTCAAACAGGTCGGCCTTATTTAAGACAAAAAGAATTTTAGCTACCTGATTATGCAGTTCTTCCAGAAACCTGTATTCAATCTCTGTAAGCGGCGGGTCAACAGAGAGCGTAAAGATGACGCCATCTACCTTCGGAATAAAACTTTTTGTAGTCTGTGTATTATGAATAAAAAGTGAACCTATTCCGGGAGAATCAATTAAAACAATGCCGTCTTTGAGAAAACCGGAGTCATAAGTAATCTCAATATACCTCACATTCTTGATATTGCCTGGATTTTCCGCCTCCGCAGCATAATACCTTATTTCCTGAACATCGATACCAACAGAACTGTTATCATTAAAGATAACTTTGACGCTTGTACTTTTTCCATATCTTATCAGGGTTACAACGGCAGTAAGAGGAATGACGCCTGTAGGAAGAATTTCTTCTCCCAGAATTGCATTGATGAGTGTTGATTTCCCCCGCTTAAACTGTCCGGCTACAACGAGATATAATTCCTCCTTTTTAAGACGGTCAATTTCTTCCTGAACAGACGCCCTGAAGGAATTTAGATTATTTTCACCTGCCAGTTCTAATAATCGCTGCAGCACATTGTCTACATTCGATTCCTCAGTTTTCATAATTTCTCTTTCATATTTTTCCCAGGAAATTAAGAAAGAGTCCGGCCATATAAAACATTCGTTAAACCCTGTTTGCTTTCTTCAGAAACAGGGCTGTCCATGAGTGCCTTTACCGTTCTTTCCACATCATAGGGCAGCCTGTGCAGCTTTATCTGTCCATCAGTAATGGTTGCATAACAGGCGCTGCCGCCATCGCGGGCAAGGCCAACGCTGCCGGGATTTACTACAAGAGTCGTCCCTACGTAGCGCATAAACTGAATGTGTGTATGGCCCAAAAGGATTATTTCATCGCTAACGCCTTTAATCTCGTCTTCAAGCTCATTTTCATTTATGTACCTTGTAAGCCCACCCTGGGGAGTAGCATGAGCCATAAATACCGAACGGCCATCAACCCCGGTTTTCTGAATTGTCGGAAGATGCCTTAGAAAGCCAAGCTCTTCTTTTCCGAGCAGGGCTTTATGCCACTGCCTTGTCTCAACGGAAAACTTCCTGAAGTCACCCCTGCACCCGCAGTCCACGTTATTTGCAATAGCATTATCGTGGTTCCCCATTACTCCAAAGTCCATATTATCCATCAGAAACTGAATGCACTCCTTCGGAAAGGGGCCGTAATCAACAACATCGCCCAGAAACAAGCAGGTATCAAAGCCTGATTCCTTCTCCAGGATTGCCTCCAAGGCCGGGAGGTTGCCATGTATATCAGATAAAACCAATGTTTTCATTTTTCATCACCTCACAATTTTTAGTATTATACCCCCGTTAATAACCAAGAAGGTCTTTACAGTAATTTAATTTATAAAGGTCATCTTCCAGAATATTGATAATCTCTTCCGGAGTAATATCCTTCTCATACTTCAGCCACTGCATATAGTTTTTCAAATAGCTTTCACCCATCTCATGAGCCTCTTTCTTTATGTCTGGCAAGGGAAATAATGTCTCACGCATCTCAATTTTTGTCAGCATTATAAGCTCATCAATCATAATGCTGAACCTGTTTTTAAGTTCAGAAAAGACCACTTCATAATCATGTGAAGTGTCATCACTTTTAAGCGCGGTATTACTTAAATCATGTAAAAATGCCTCGAAAATACCGCTCCGGTCCAGGAACTCCCAGTATTTTCTCCTTTCCGAAACCTCACGGACAAGTTTTAATACTAACCTGTAAACATCCAGTTTCTTTTGAACATCCATACCAAAAAATTTAATAGCACATAATTGCTATAAGGTCATAATAAATTAACTTGCGCTCAACAAAACAATAAACCCCACCAGCATCATTAAAGCAGCAAAACCAAAACCTACAGCCGGCGAAAATGAAGTCCATAGCAGCCCTGTAACTGCACTTGCAATAAAGTCACCAATTCCATTCACAGTACCAAGCACACCCATACCGATGCCGCGGGTATCGGTATGTATATAATCTGCAGTAATTGCCCCCTCCAGGGTGTCTTCAGCGGCTATATAAATACCAGCAAGGGCAAAAAGGAAAAACAAATAATAGATATTGGCAAAGTTTAATATAAATGAGGCTATAAACCCTCCAATTGTAATAAATGCCAGAAGGTATCCAAAGGCCAGTAAAATCCGCCTTTCAATTTTATCACTCAAAGCGCCGATTGGATAGGAAGCGGCGGCATATGTCACATTTCTAACCACATACATCAGTCCTGCTATCTGTGCGGCTTTAACTGTTCCGTATTCGGGGCTTAAAAGGTAAGTTGCAGCCAGTATAAGCAGTGTCGGGGCAAAATCACCAATGCCGAAAATTCCTACACCATAGAGGAACTTTCTAAAACCAGGGGGCAGTGAGCGCACAGTTCCCCAGAACTTCAAATCCCTATTAGGTCTTCTTCTTTTTTCAACGACCATAAAGGCAAACATTAAAGCTGAAAGTATGCCGGGAATAAGCGTAAGGAGAAAAATATTTCTAAAGGGCAGAGACTGATCACTTAAGTTATGTCCATTCTGCCAAAGGGAAAGAAACCAAACGCCGAGCAGCGGTCCAAGGATTGCCCCTAAGGTATCGCCGGCCCTGTGAAAGCCAAATGCCTTGCCCCTTACTTTTGGATCAACAGAATCAGACAGCATAGCATCACGAATGGGACCTCGGAAACCACGCCCCAACCATGCTAAGGTTCTTCCAATTAATACAAGATGCCAAGTATATGCAAAGGCAAACAGCGCTTTTGATATTCCTGTCAGGAAATACCCCGCTGTCGCAAATATTTTCCTGTGCCCCAGCTTATCTGAAAACCATCCGCTCCATAATTTCACAAAGCTGGCAACGGCATCTGAAAGCCCTTCAATTATTCCCAGAGCAGAAGCAGGGGCACCAATAGTAGCCAGAAATCCGGGAAGAACAGAAGTAGCCATCTCGTGCGAGGCATCAGAAAGAAAACTAGTCAAACCCATTCCAAGAACATTTCTATTGAACCAGTGGCCGTTATTATTTATATCCGGCTCCATTTCAGTTTTTATTTTAGTCTGCATAAAGGAATTCCCCGCTTTCAGCTTTCTCTGCATTTCTTATTAACTGCAATGCAACTGTCACACTTATGAAAGCTGCCGCAACAACATCCGAAAGCCAGTGCTGATCATGATAAATTCTGGAAAGAGCTGTAACAAATGCCAGAAGAATGCAGAAAACTTTCCAGAAATAGTTTGAATACAAATTGGATAATGCCATAGACAGTGCAAAAGCTGCTGCCACATGCCCTGAAGGCATGGATAGATGACTGTTCGGCCCGGCAATAAATGGAGTAAAAACAAGGCATCCGTCACCATTAAAAGGGCGCCACCTTCCTATAACTGACTTTACTGCCACAGTAATTAAACCGGCAAAAATAAAAGTCTCTGCAATAAGAAAGCCGGTTCTTCTCAGTTTCTCAAAATTAAATATCATGCCGCCAAGGTACATAAGGCAAAACAGATAAAGCGTCGGCTTTCCGGTGCCATACCAGTGTCCGAAACTAAAGATCTTGTCAAATAATGCATTATGATGCAATGCAAAGTTGCTGCGAACGAATTCATCGGCAAAAACTGAAAATAATATGGCTGCTATAAATATCATGAGCAGCCTTAATTGTTTCTGATTTCTTAAAGAGGCCGAACTAAACAAGGTCTTTGAATCATAAAGAAGGCTATATAAATCACCTTTCAGAGAGTTAATTCTATTATTCATCTTTCTTTTAATTAAGTTTTACTGATGGTGTTGAAGGGGAATATCTTAATGAAGCAATTTTCTTTAAGATGGCTTTAAAACTAAAAAACCCCTTACACCTAATATTATTTCTTTATAAGTGTAGGAGTCATCAATCCCTTTGCAGGGGACAGTTAAAAAGGCGAACTCCATCGCCTTATATAAATTAGGCATTATTCCCGTAAAATACAAAGCAGCCGAATCATTTTAATAATTACTCAATATTTTGAATTTGCTCACGAACTCTTTCAAGTTCTTCTTTAATAAAAACTGTGCAGTGCGAGACTTCTGTGGAAGATGTTTTGCTGCCTATAGTATTCGCTTCGCGGTTAATCTCCTGACAGAGGAAGTTAAGCTTTCGCCCGGCATCAATTGAACTTCTGAGGTTCTCAAGGAAAAACTTCGTATGGCTTCTTAGCCTTACGCATTCCTCAGTTATATCAGATTTATCGGCAAGCAAGGCCAGTTCCATCTCCAGGCGGTCTGTATTTGCAGGCAAATCCGAGAGCATTTGTCTGGCTTTTTGCCTTAATTGATCAAAATATTCCTGTGCACTGTTTTTACTTAAAGACTCGATCTTCAGAACAGTTTCATCGATGTTCCGAATTCTCTTTTCCAGATCCCTGGCAAGTTCCTCACCTTCTTTATTGCGCATTATTAAAAGCTCGTTAAGCGCCTCTTCCAGCGCCTGCCTGGTCGTCTGGAACTCATTTTCAGTTTCATTGAGTGTTTCCTCAAGGAAGAGGTCCTGAAATGTTAAAAGCTGATCTAAGGTAATCTTATCCTTAAGCCTTGCCTCTTTCCTCAGCTCCTTCAGGAACTTAAGGGCATAAGCAACATTTCCCATGTTCAAAGCAGCACTGTTATTCCCGGATCCGTTTTTCCTTATCTGGACAGATACTATTATCTTGCCTCTTTTAATTCTGTTTTTGATTATTTCTCTTATCTCATACTCTTTGTTCTGCAAGCTCTTGGGTAATCTTAAGGAACTCTCAAGGTACCTGCTGTTTACGCTCTTAATTTCAACTTCGATGCTGATGCTTTCATTTTGAGCAGCAGCTTTACCGAAGCCGGTCATGCTGGAAATCATCTATTTATTCCTGTTTTAATTATAATAAAATAAAACCTCAATGTTTGACTCTATTGTTTACATATTAAAGCCCAAGCGTTCTTCTGCCTGAAAGCTTTAAGACCATTACACTGATCAGATGACGCTTTTCCCTGGGGACCTCATAAAAAGATTTTGCATTGAGTATGGATTCAATATCCGGGAAAATTCTATTTATCTGCATTTGGTTCGTCTTTATCAGCCATTTTTTTTTCTCACTGTCAGTCTGGCGCCTTAAGATTTCATGCAAATGCTCGAAGCAAAGTCCGGTTGAAAGGCTAAATCGTTCCATAAATGCGTTGTCCTGAAGCAATTCCAGTTCCTTTCCAACCAGTTCGTCTTCAAGTTTATCATTGGCCTGGCAGATTCTGCAATTAATTTTGAATTCCTCACTGTCAAATGCTGATTCCTCCATAATTGTCTTAAGAAGAAGAGCATTAGTTCTGCCGCTTGCAATTTTCTTAAACTGCCTGTAGTGGAAGCCGCAGAAGCCTCCTTCAGATGCGATTTCAGACCGTATTTCCCTATTATTGGCAATTTCATACTGGAGCCTGGAAAGAAAGTCAAATTCATATTCAGTTAAAAGTGAGCACAATGAACAGATCTGCTCCTGTTCCATTTTATCTGTTATTTCTTTCCTCAAGTCATTATACATATAAAAAACTCCTGTCACTTGTAATATAGTAACAGGAGTCATCATTTCCTCAAACAAGGGAACGGTTAAACAGGCGAACTCCATCGCCTTAGATAAACATCTAAACCTCTATATCGCTTAACTTTTTACCTTGGACATTCTTAAATGCATTAAGCCCGGCAAATTTAGCCTGTGCGCCCAGTTCTCTTTCAATTCTCATGAGCTGGTTGAACTTTGCAATTCTTTCACTGCGGCATCCTGAACCCGTCTTAAGGTGACCGGCGCCAACAGCAACTGTCAGATCAGCAATTGTAGTATCTTCTGTTTCGCCAGAGCGGTGTGAAATAAAGCAGTTATAGTTGTTCTTTGCTGCCAGTTCAATTGTGTTAAGGGTTTCGGTTACAGTTCCGATTTGATTTAGTTTAATCAGGACCGAATTGGCAACACCTTTTTCAATTCCTTCGGCCAATATAGCCGGATTTGTGCAGAAGAGGTCATCGCCTACGATCTCGATTTTACTTCCTAATTCTTCTGTAAGAAGTTTCCATCCTGTCCAGTCATTTTCTGCCATGCCGTCTTCAAGCAGAACGATCGGATAACGCTCTGCCCAGTCCACCCAGTGCTTTACCATTTCTTCTGAAGATTTTTTGGATTTATCTGACTTGAAGAAAAGGTATCCGTCATCATCCCACATTTCACTTGTGGCAGGATCCAGGCAGATTGAAATATCCTTTCCAGGAGTATACCCTGCTTTTGTTATTGCCTCTAAGATTACTTCAACCGCCTCTTCGTTTGATTTAAGGTTAGGAGCAAAGCCCCCCTCATCACCGACGCCGGTATTATAGCCCTTCTTGCCTAAAACTCCTTTTAATGTGTGGAATGTCTCGATTCCCATCCTTATTGCTTCAGTAAAGCTTGGAGCGTTGTGTGGTGCTATCATAAATTCCTGGAAATCCACATTATTATCGGCATGCTTGCCGCCGTTAATAATGTTCATGCATGGAACAGGGAGCAGAGATGCATTCACTCCTCCAAGATAACGGTATAAAGGCATCCCCAGAGCATTAGCCGCAGCATGTGCTGCAGCCATAGAAACCCCAAGAATTGCGTTGGCCCCGAGAATAGATTTATTCGGAGTACCGTCCAATTTTATCATTGTGAGGTCTATCAACCTTTGATCTAATACAGGCATGCCTAATAACTTAGGCGCTATTTTGGAATTAGTATTTTCAACCGCTTTTAATACGCCTTTGCCTAAATATCTTTTCTTATCCCCGTCTCTTAGTTCCACGGCTTCCTTTTCGCCTGTCGAAGCGCCGGAAGGTACTATTGCACGTCCAGTAACACCATTTTCAAGCGTCATTAAAACTTCAACTGTCGGATTGCCGCGGGAATCCAACACTTCACTGGCCTGAATGCTTTTAATATTCATTCTTTTTCTCCTTAATCTGTAAGAGTTTATTTAAGACCGATTATTCGGTAATTATATTCCATCGTATTCTTCACCATTCTTAGACTTCAGCCATCTTTTTCTTAATTTATCCATTGCGTCATAACCATAAAAAATATTTATCGTCAAATTATAATCCAGTTTAGGTGAATCGGGGCTGATTTGAGTTCTGGTTTTGTCCCCGGTTTCAACTATGTGGTCAATATGATAATCTATTTCGTCCTGACTGTAAAAGACCTTATTACAGTGCCGGCAGCGGAACTGGTTGCCTACAAACTGTTCAACAGCATAGTGCACCCCGGCGCGTTTTCTGAACTTTACGTGAATAATAGGAGGCATTATTCTTCAGCCTTTCTTGCTTAATTTTTTATTTTGCATATACTCTGTGCTGCTAGCAGCTTAATAAATTTCATTTAGCATGTGTATATTTAATTACGTTAGCCCTTTCCTCTGTAATCAGCGCACCGCAGCCGGAATCTTCTATAATCTGGCAGGCTATTTTTATGAAATCATCTATCTTTTCAGATGTATCGACTATCTCTACTATAAGAGGAAGATCCTCCGAAAGCACAAGTATTTTTGCTGTATGAATACGGCTTGAGGCACCGTAGCCTGCGATACCCCTGATTACTGTAGTGCCGGCCATTCCAACTTCACGGGCCTTCATCATCAAAGCCTCATAAAGCATATGGTGCCCTACCTTATCCGATTCCCCGCAGAAGATCCTGAGCAATTTACCTTCACCTGCAAGTTTCATTTTAAGTACCCCTGTGTAAGTTGATGATATTATAATATTCTTCCTATTAAGGTGCCGACCCAGGCTGAAGTAAGGCAGACTATTGTGGTCCAGAGAATGTTGCCGATTCCATAAAAAAACTCGCCTTCCTGTAAAAGCGTTACTGTCTCATAGCTGAAGGTCGAATAAGTAGTAAGTCCGCCTAAGAACCCGACCGTCAGAAACATCCTCAAACCCGGAACAATTATAAACCTCTCCTCTAAGAAAGTCATTAAGAATCCAATCAGCAGACAGCCTATTATATTTACAGTCAAAGTGCCATATGGATAGCCTGGCCCGGTATATCTTGCAACAGCTCCGGAGAGCAAATAACGGGCCATAGCACCGATACCACCGCCAAGAAAAACGATAAATGCGTATTTCAACTTTACTCCATATTAAAAAAAATCCTCTTTAAAACAAAAAACTCCCACACTATTATATAATGATAAAACTCATAAATATATTGATAGTGTAGGAGTCATCAACCCCAATAATGATTTGAGGTAGTTTCCAGGCGAACTCCATCGCCAAGATTAAAAATAAAGAACAATTTCCATAAAAGAAAGACCTGCCTTAGGAAAACCGGCAGCAAATGGAGTTTTAGGCCTTTTTAATAACTGACCTGCCAAATCCAATAGAGAAATATTTTACCTAATCAGCGGAATTCCCATTGAGCCCGTGGGCTCCGTAATTTTCAGCAGGTCTGCAATTGTTGCCGCAACGTCTACAATATAAACCGGGGTATTTACGGTCTGCTTCGGAACGTGCCATCCGTAGAAAAGCATCGGCACATGAGTGTCATATGAATACGGGGCTCCGTGTGTTGTACCTCTATTTAAAAATGTAGGAAGAAATCCCGGCTGGAGGTTATAAGCAATATCTCCAGAACGTGCCGGATTGAATCCGTTTAGTATCAGGTCTCCCGACTCACGGCTTGCAGTCCTGCCTTCAAGGCCCTCCCTTGTAGCAAGAGTTGAAATCTGCGGGAATGTGCTCCTGATGTAATCAGTAAATAAACTTTCAACGGCGTGAATATCCAAGCCATTCTTCTTAACCTCGTTACGATCTAAGAATATCTGCTGGTTAGAAGTATTCTCCAGTATTCTTGCGCTGCCGAAAGTTCTTGTGGCAAAAGCCTTCAGTGAATCGTTAAATGCCTTATTATTAAGCTCCCCTGTAGGAAGGTTATGGTCTTTTAAGTAATGCGGGGTATCGAGTATGGCATGGTCGGCAGTTAAAAATAGGATATAGTTGCCTTTTCCCACCTGCTTATCGAGTGCCTTTAAGAGCTCCGCAATCTGCTGGTCCAGCCTTATATAGGCGTCCTGCAGTTCATAAGAATAATTGCCAAAGGCATGCCCCATGTAATCGGTTGAAGAAAAGCTTATGGCCAGAAAATCAGTTTCCTTACCCTTTCCCAGTTTTTCATTTGTTAGGGCCGCAATCGCCATTTCCTTAACCATCTCGTTTCCGAACGGGGTGGATTCCAGAACCCCGTATTTTTGTGAAGGCTTCACCTTACCGAAAGAATGAGGGAACGTTGTCTTCCCTTCTGAAAACACGTCATTTTCATAGTCCGACTGGTCAGGTCCCAACCATGCGTAGTCACTTTCTGGCTTAGAAAGCGTCCACTGTCCGGCTAAATATTTATCTGCCAGTTTCCTTTTGTTGAATTCCTGCACCCATGTAGGAAGAGAATTCATATAATAGGTAGAAGTAATAAAGTCCCCGTTTGCATAGTCATACCAGTAAGCGCCGTCAGGAAAGTGGCCTCCGGGAAGGATTGCAGCCCTGTCCTTAAGTGAAATACTTATGACTTTCGACTTTCCGCTGGTTGCCAGCTTAAGCTGGTCCGTAATTGTAGTGGACATTTCACGCCTGGGTGACATCTGCCCCTGTTTGTCGCTGCTTCCGACGCTCTCAACGGTGGTGTCACTTGCGCAGTAGACCATTTTCTTTAACTGCTTATCATAAAAGTCGTTACCGATTATTCCATGAAAGTATGGCGTTGTTCCGGTATATACTGATGCGTGTCCGGGACCCGTATATGTGGGGACATAATTGTAATGTGCAAAAGTAAAGTTAGAGCCCTCGGTCTTAAGGCGGTTAAAGCCGTCATGTCCGAAATACGGCTCAAAGCGGTAAAGATAATCGTATCTCATCTGGTCCACAATTATGCCCACGACCAGTTTAGGCCTTTGCATCTGCTGAGCATATAGCTGAAATGTAAGGAGACTGAGAACCAGGATTTGCAAAGAAAGAACTTTAATTTTCAACATTTTTCACCTGCCATTATTGTAAAAAAAATGGATGACCAAAATATGCGCTTTCAGACAATACTATTTCTGATAGTATAAGCAGGAAGAGAATTCCCCTGATCAGAAAGTGTATTTCAGTTTTACTCCGTATCCAAAAAAAGCCGCTTTAAAACAAAAAAAACCCTTACATCACCACATACTGATTTATAAAGTCATATATGTTTTGATGTAGGAGTCATCAATCCCTTTGCAAGGGACAGTTAAAAAGGCGAACTCCATCGCCTGGATTAAAATAATGAACAATTCTGTTAATTCAAAGAGGATATTTTATAAAGTAAATTACTCAGTCTGAAAACCCGAAAGAGCTTTTGAGACAGTTGAATGGATAACTCCCCAGAAAGTGGAGTTGATGTGCACTTATACAAAAATGCGGCAACAACTGATAAATAGCGGGCAAGCATTGCAATTATTCTGCAATAAAAATAATTCTTAAGAATAGTGAGGAATTTATTTATATTCCCAAAGATAATCCCCCCCCCTGAACAGGTATAGGCCAAAGGAAAATTGGATTGAAAAATTAACTCCACGCAGAATGTTAAATTCTGTTTTAAAGGTCCTGTCCTTCGACTCAGAGAGAGATCCGCAAAATATATCCCGGCATAGCAGACTTCTCTGAATGGAAGGACAGCATCCTTAGCTTAATAAAAAAGTAAGGGGTATGGGAACCGGGGGGTGCTACAAATCTAAAATGCCCAGAAAACTTTCTACTATAGTCATGTAAGTATCGTAATCTACAGGCTTGGAGAAATATGCCATAGCTCCAAGCTCAAGAGCCCTTGCCTTATCCTTTTCTTCGGTTGAAGATGAAAAAATAATGACAGGAGTATCCTTCAGTTTTATGCTATGTTTAATCCGCTCCAGGACCTCAAAGCCGTTTATGATGGGAAGATTGAGATCCAGAATAATAAAGGCGGGCAGGCTGGCTTGTCCAGACTCTGCTTTAACTATGTATTCTAAAGCCTCCTTTCCGTTTTCCATTACAGAAAGATTGTATTTAATGCCAAGTTCCTCAAAAGCTGAATCTATTAAAAAAATATCCCCTTTACTGTCTTCAATCAATAATACATTCATTATTACAAGTCCGTTTTTATGGTCAAAACGCCATAAAAATATGACACTATGTCTTTATATGCAATTTCAAATTTGGGAATTCTCATAATAGCGCCCTTAACGTAATATACCAATTTAGCATAAATAAAATAGCCTTTATTGCTCAATCCTGTACATTTTCCAGGAATGAATAACAAAGGCCATCTGTGTTTAGGAGGTTCTACTATGATTTCTTTATGATTTGTTTATTTATTCTAATGGTTCAATCATGTCAGAGACTCTCAGCGGTATCATATGAAAAGCCATACCCCGCCTCTGCATATTCTTAAGTGCAGGGTTAAAGTAGAAACCCTTCTTCTCGTCTTTCCCCCGTTGTGCGTTAGTCGATAAACCTGCATATAATCGATCTGAATCCGCTGGTGGTCCCGGTGTGGGATACGGTTCTTAAAATCCTGCCGTTTGAAAGTTTAATTTTGTTAACAGACCAGCCATAACCGTATCCGCCGGTATTTGGCCTGAACAT
>DATAKL010000001.1:0-223511 GCA_036261625.1 Ignavibacteriales bacterium
ATGAGCATATCATAATCATATTTTACCAGATTTTCTATGCCTATTTTCACACAGTCTCTTTAGCTCGTGGATTGCGGGATCTCCTCTCCCCATTTGGGCTTTAGCCCCAGATTATCTCTGGAGAGTCTGTGGCTAAAGCCAAGGAAGTTTTTATCATTGTTCCACGGCCTGAAGGCCGTGGCTATTCACTCGGAATTTTCATGTGCGGCCGAAACGCTTGTCGAATTCCTCAAGCGGAATTTTTATGATGATCGGGCGGCCGTGGGGGCATACGTAAGGCATGGAGGTGGCAAAAAGCTGGTCTACTAAGAGTCTCATCTCTTTTTCGGAGAGCCTGTCGCCGGCCTTAATGGCAGTTTTGCATGAAAACGACTTTGCCAGGTTGTCTCTTTCTTCAAGATGCTTTTCACTCTGGTTCCTTTTATACTCGTCCACAATCTCAAGGAGAATCTTCTCCTCAGTCCCCAGCTTCACATCCTGCGGAACGCCGTCAACAACAACCGTATTCTTGCTGAAGAACTTGATCTCAAAGCCCAGCTTTGTCAGAAAGGGCTTCAGCTCCTTAAGAAGCGCATAGTCGCCTGCATCTACAGTAATGGACTGGGAAAACAAGAGCTGCTGCGAAAAAGGAAGGTCGGCATTAAAGGATTTGAGCGCTTTTTCGTAGAGTATCCTTTCGTGAGCCACGTGCTGATCTATAATCATGAGACCGCTTTTTATCTGGGAAAGTATGTACTTGTTATGAAGCTGAATAATAAAGGAAGTAAAAACCTTCACGTCCTGCGCCTCGTCTTCAGATCCTCCCCGGGGTGAAACGGAATGATAGACTTCCCTGTTTTCCACCTGACTGAAGGGATGATCCACGGAGTCATCGGGAGCAGATTTTCTGATCTCCGTATTAAGTGAGTTAAAAAGCATGTCTATGTCGCGGTCGGAGAAATCGCTTCCGCGGCTTCCGCGCATGGCCTGCGGCTGCTGCGGCATTGCCTCTGAACGTGAAGAATTCTGGAAGTTCGGGCGGTCCTCAAAATCGTTTTTTTCCGTCCTGCGGAAGTCATCAAAGTGAAGCCTTTCTTTTCCGGGCTCCCCTTCAGGTCCAAAAGTCATTGAGGGCACAAGGTCGTAGCTTCCGAGCGCTTTTTTTATAACTGCGTGCATGAAGGCGTAAACGTCTTTTTCATCCTCAAACTTGACTTCAAGTTTAGAGGGATGGACATTTATATCAATTCCCCTGGGGTCGAGTTCCATAAAAAGTATAAAGAAGGGATAATCCCCCTTGTCCAGTATGTTCTCATAAGCGTGGAAAACCGCGTGGTTTACCTGCTTGCTTACAACAAATCGCTTATTTATAAAAAGGTACTGCTCCCCCTTGCTTTTCCTGAGGTATGCAGGTTTTGCAATGTAGCCCGTAACGCTTAAGAAGTTGGTTAGTTCCTTAACCTCAATGAGCGCATCCAGCATATTATCTGCAAAAATGGCCCGTATTCTGTCGTCTACGGTTCCTGCCGGGAATTCGAATATAACCTCGTCATCGTTAAAGAACCTGAAGCCAATTTCAGGGCGGCTTAAGGCTATTTTCTTGAAAGTCTCAATTATATGCTTTAACTCCGTGGCATCGCTTTTCATGAAGTTGCGTCTTGCAGGCGTATTGAAGAAGAGGTTGCGCACTGAAATTGACGTCCCCTTGGAAAAGGATCCCTTTTCAATTGTAACATTTGCCCCGTCTTCCACCCTGAGGCATATACCCATCTCATCATCCATCATTTCAGTCTTAATCTCAAGCTGGCTTACCGAGGCAATCGAGCTTAAAGCCTCACCGCGGAAACCTAAGGTCTTTATGGCTTCCAGGTCCTCATAGACGTGAATCTTGCTTGTAGCATGGCGCTGGATGCTTAAAACGGCATCCTCCTCGGTCATCCCGTCGCCGTCGTCAACAACCTGAATGAGCACTTTGCCCGCACGCTTTACAACAACATCTATATTCTTTGCGCCTGCATCAATTGAATTCTCCAGGAGCTCCTTTACTACCGATTCAGGGCGCTGAACCACCTCGCCGGCCGCAATCTTATTGGCAATATTCTCCGGAAGTATTTGTATTTTATTTTTCATTTCTTTCTTCTTCGTTCAAAATTATTTTCTCTTGTACCAGATGACCTGAAAATCCTCATAATCAGCCCTGACTTCCCTTTCCCATTTGGAGGTGTCCACCTCCGGGAAAAACACATTGCCCTCAGCTTCAAATTTCATTTCCGACAGACTCATCAGATCTGCTGATGTAACAGCTTCTTTATAGATTTCCCCGCCCCCTATAATAAACACCTTTTCAGCCTTAGCCTCATTTTCACAATACTTAAATGCTTCGGAAAGTGAGGCGAAGACGAGCACATCCGGCAGTTCACTTTTCATCATGCGCGAAATAACAATGTTGAGCCTTCCTTTTAAGGGTTTGCCCAAAGACTCATAGGTCTTCCTTCCCATTATTATGGGGCTTCCCATCGTAAGGCTCTTAAAGTACTGCATATCCTCCCTGGAGTGCCAGGGGATCGTGCCGTTATTACCAATTACACCATTTTGGGCTACAGCCGCAACTATTATCTTCTGCAACTAAAATCTCCTCTTAAACAGCCACTTCAAACTTAATTCTATCCAGGTGCTGATAATTCACGAGTTCAAAATCATCGAATGTCAGTTCATCAATCGGCTTCTTTGCAATTTTCAGCGTGGGAAGAGGCAGAGGTTTTCTCTTAAGCTGCTCTTTTAAGCCTTCCAGGTGGTCGTACTTTTCCATCGGGCTTCCCTTATCGGCTACATATATATGGGCATCAATAATCGTATGGGCAAAGTATCCCAGTTCAAGCCCCACTTCCTGCGCAATTATCTGTGTCAGAAGCGAATATGCGGCAAGGTTAAAGGGAATGCCGAGCGCAATATCGCCTGAGCGCTGCGTCAGGTGACAGTTCAGTTTTCCGTCATTTACGTTAAATGCATAAGTGTAATGGCACGGCGGAAGTTTGCTTTTAATGGCATTTCCCGGCTCCCAGGCCGTTACAACAAGCCTTCTGCTGTAAGGGTTTGTCTTAAGTGTATCAATTACATATTTAATCTGGTCAACTTCTGTTACTGTCCAGTTACCGTCCTTGTCTTTTTCGGCACTCGGGAAATGTCTCCAGTAATATCCGTAAGCTGTTTCAAGGTTTCCCTCCTCATCAGCCCAGGCGTTCCATATCTTTGTATGCTTTCTTAAGTTTCTTATGTGGTTCTCCCCTGAAAGGTACCACAGCACTTCATGAAGAAGCGAGTTCCACATCATTTTCTTTGTCGTAAGAAGCGGAAAACCTTTTGAGAGATCCACCCTGTAAAAGGCTGAAAAGTAGGATATTGTATCAATTCCCGTGCGTGAAGGTTTTCTTGTGCCTTCATCAATAACAAGCTTTACCAGATCGAGATATTCTTTCATAATGTTTTCTTTATTTTCAAATCTTAATTCTAAATTACTCTTAAAGTACAAGTTTCTTATAGGTACCTGAATATAAAATATTCTAACCCCTATTTGCAAAATAAATTTTCAAAATTTCTTCAGATGCCAAGAGGATTCCCTTTTCAATGTTCCGCATCGATTCCACAGGACTGTTAAAAAAGGCCGAAATCTCAATAAAATGGAGGTTTTTCTTCTTCAGTTCACTGGGCACATCCTTAATTTTACCGGCACAGATAAACTGCGGGACGTCTGTATCCATGAACTCTTTGAGTATTAAGCTTACCCCCTTCTGCATCATCGACTGCGAGTCGAAGGCCCCCTCGCCCGTAACAATCAGATCGGGCTTCATTTTCGTGCGGTCAAGTCCCAGATCCTCCTTCAGGAATTCACGGGCAAATTTGTATTCCGCATTAAGGAAAAAGTTAAGGCCTCCGGCAAGTCCTCCTCCGGCGCCCAGGAGGTTCTCTGTGCTTTTCTTCTTAGCCAGGATGCCTACAATATTCCTAATGCCATCCTCCAGGATTTCCACTTCTTCCGGAGAAGCTCCCTTCTGCGGTGCAAAGATGCGCGCAGCGCCATTTTCACCCAAAAGCGGCGTATTGACGTCCAGAATGGCTTCAACCTCAAAGCCCAGATGTGGGTCTTCCCATATAACAGATTCCGCATTAAGGAAGTTTTCAGGAATAGGCTTAAGTTCATTTTTATTTTTGTCCAGGAGCTTTAAGCCCAGTATGGAGCACATACCGATTCCAAAATCGCTCGTTCCTGTGCCCCCTATGCCTATAACTGCCCTCTTCACGTCCAGTCTTCCGGCGAGCTTTTCTTCCTTCAGGTGAAAGAGAATTTCACCAAGCCCCTTTGAGCTTAGCCTAAGAGGATGTCTTTTTCCCTTCGGGATGAGCTTCATGCCGAGGACTTCGGCAGACTCTATATAAACCGTTCCATTTTCCAGGGAATATCCATAGCTGGTTTTTACCTTTTCCCCTTCAAAGGGAGCCGAAACTGTAATTTCCTTTTCCTTAAGGTGAAAATTTTCCGTGCAGACCTTAAGAAATCCGTCTCCCCCGTCTGAAACAGGTTTATCTATAAAATGCCAGTCCTTTATGGAATACTTTGAACCAAGCTCACTCTTAAGAGCCTCATGGAAAAGGTGCGTAAGCCTTACCGAATCGGCACACTCCTTAAAGCTGTTTGGAGCAATTAAGACTTCAGGCATAGTTTTATTTTTTAAGTTCGCTGAAGGCCTTCAGGAGATTTTTCTTTGTATCCAGAAGATCCTGCGAAATCACCTTTACTTCACCTATTGCGGGCATAAAGTTAATATCCCCGTTCCACCTGGGGACAAGGTGAAAGTGGATATGCTGGTCAATTCCCGCGCCGGCAGCCTTCCCGATATTGGCTCCCATATTAAAGCCGTGAGGCTTCATGGCAATTTCCAGGGCTTTACTTGCCAGCTGAAGGTTTTCCATTACCTCGAGCATTTCTTCACTGGAAAAACTCTTAAAATCGCTTGTGTGCCTGTAAGGCACAACCATAAGATGCCCGCTGTTGTAAGGGAAAAGATTAAGCACAGTAAAAGTCAGCTCCCCCTTATAAACCAGGAGGTTATCCATGCTGTTTACGTCACTATCCTCCTGGTTGCAGAAAATGCAGCCTTGGGATTTTTTTTCTTCCTTAAATGAATCTATATACTGCGATCTCCAGGGAGACCAGAGCTTATCCATATCAGAGCTCATATCACACTTCTTTATATTTTACAATTCTATAAAAAAAAAGGCGGAAGAGAAATTCCTCCGCCTTAAAAATACGAATAAAGAATTATTCTTCTTCTCTTGATTTTTTATATTCTTCAATAACCTTGGCTTCAACTTCCTTGGGAACTTCCTCGTAGAACGCGAATTTCATCTTGTAGAGTCCTCGTCCTGAGGTAAGGCTTCTTAAGTGTGTTGAATACCTGTAGAGTTCCGACAAAGGTACGTTGGCCTTAATGACCTGGAACGGCCCTTCAGCCTCCATACCGAGGATCTTGCCGCGGCGGCTTGAAAGGTTGCCCATAACGTCACCCATGAACTCTTCAGGCACGGTTACTTCAACTTCGTAGATCGGTTCCAAAAGAACAGGCTTTGCATCCATAAAGCCCTTCTTGAAGCCCTGGCTGGCTGCAATCTTAAAGGACATTTCATCAGAGTCCACGTCGTGGAATGAACCGAAGAAGAGTGTTGCCTTAATGTCAATTACTTTTGAACCTGTAAGGATACCCTTCTGCATCGTTTCAACAATGCCTTTTTCAACTGCAGGAATAAACCTGCCCGGTATAACGCCGCCCACGATAGCATTGACGAACTCGAAACCTGTTCCTCTTGGAAGTGGTTCAAGCTTAAGAACAACGTGACCATACTGGCCGCGCCCGCCCGACTGCTTTTTGTGTTTGTACTCGGCATTTTCACAGACACCCTTGATCGTTTCGCGGTACGGGATCCTTGGCTCTGCAAGGTCAACATCCACACCGTAGCGGTCCTTAAGGAGTTTTACTGCCAGCGAAAGCTGAAGCTCGCCCTGCCCGGAGACAATAGTCTGGCTCAGTTCAGGATCAAACTTTACCGAGAAGGTGGGGTCTTCTTCGTGCAGTGTGTGCAGGCCTGCAGAAATCTTGTCTTCATCTCCCTTTGCCTTCGGTATAATTGCGCTGCTTATGATAGCCTCCGGGAACTTAATCGGATTAAGAACTACAGGGAAGCTCTTCGAAGAGAGCGTGTTGTTTGTATGGGTATCCTTTAATTTAACCACGGCGCCTATATCGCCTGCGTGGATCTTTGAAGCGTCTTTTCTGTTCTTTCCGTTGAGGAAGAAAAGCTGGCTCAGGCGTTCTGTCTTGCCGTTGGTCTCATTTACGAGATCCAGACCGGCTGAGATTGTGCCTGAGAATACCTTGAAGACGGAAAGTTCGCCCACGTGAGACTCACTGAGCGTCTTAAATATAAACATCACCGGTTCGGCCTTGTCGTTAACCGGGACTTCAACTTTCTGTTCTTTATCCTTCAGTGAGCCTTCAACGTTATCCCTTTCAGCAGGTGACGGGAAATACCTGGCTGCAAAGTCGAGGAAATTGTTCACTCCGGCGCCCGTTGCAGCGCTGACTGCAAATGCCGGCACGATGCCTCTTTTAAGGACTGCTGTTTTAAGACCCTTCTGAAGTTCTTCTTCAGTCAGTGTGCCGTTTTCAAAAAACTTATTTAACAGGTCTTCATCGCTTTCAGCAACTTTTTCAATTAAAGCTTCCCTCATAGCCTCCACATCAGACTTTTTGTCGGCCGGGATGTCGCACTCTGTTACCTTCTTACTTCCTGCAGGTCCGAAGGTATATGCTTTCATACTGATAAGATCTATAACAGTATCAAAATTTACACCTTCTTTTGCAGGGATGGTAACTGCTGTAACATCAGGAGACAGTCTTTCCCTGGCCATTTCAATAGTATCATTGAACTTGGAATGCTCATTGTCCACCTTATTGATTAAGACTGCTGCAGGGAGTTTGTATTCCTTAACGAAATTCCAGGTTGCCTCTGAGCCTACTTCAACACCTTCGGCCGATTTCAAAACGGCAACTGCAGTATCAGCAATATGCAGGGCACTTTTTACCTGCCCTATAAAATCTGAATAACCGGGTGTATCTAAAATGTTGATTTTGGTATTATTCCATTCGATATGAAGAGGAGTAGCAGATATAGAGATTTGTCTTTCGATTTCATTGGCATTATAATCCGAAGTCGTATTGCCTTCCTCAATTTTGCCGATACGATTAGTTTCACCACCAGTGAACAGAATCAATTCAGATAAAGAAGTTTTACCGCTTCCGCCATGTCCAATGAACGCAATATTCCGGATAGAATCCGATCCGTATTCTTTCAAGTGAGACCTCCACTAAATTAAAATTTTCCCTTAATTTATTTATTTTTTAGAGTACTCCAGAAGGCCGATATTCCGCGGGAAATTCCAACTATTTTCCTGAAAACATCCCCTCCGGGGCTATCTCCCACACTTGCTCTGATTCGTTTAGTTTTGTCCAGAAGATCTTCAGCTTTATCCTTTAAGTTTTCGATTAATAATTTGACTGCCGATATGACAGATTCAACCTCTTCGGTAACAAGTGCCACCTTGCCGGTTATGATATTCACGTTGGCAAGTATAGGCTCAACATTTCCCTTTATCTGTTCGACATCCTTCTGAAGGGCTGCAATTGTCTTTGTAACCTGCTTAAGCGTTATTACAAGATAAATGCACAGAACGGATGCCGCAATCAGCAATATAATCAGAAAGATATTCAACGCTGTATCCATAGTTCAATCTCCCTGCCTTAATGACGAGGCTTTAAGTTAGATAATAATTAGACTCATCCTCTAAAATCAACCCCACCCGCATAAAAAACGCGGCCGGAATAAAAATAGTTGCTTTTCGAATTTTTGAGATTTCTGTCTTAAGAATTCTTTTTTAAGATTTCTGTTCGTTCCTGTATGCATCCAGCCCGGCCTTGAAAGCGCTTTTTAACTTGTCGCCTTCGTCGCCAGCCATATTCTTTGCATTATCAAGAGCTCTCTCTGCATCCTGAAGCAAGCCCTCTACCTTTACTCTGGCATCAGAAATTAACTTTTCGGACTTTTTTTTTCCGTCATTTATAAGTTCACCTGCCTTTACCTTGGCATCGGCAATATACTGCTCGGCCTCACCCATCAGCTCATCGGTCTTGTCCTTGATGTCGCGTCTTAGTTCCTTGCCGCTTTTGGGAGCGTACAGAAGAGCAACAATTGAACCTACAACTGAACCGGTCAGTAATCCAATTAATAATCCTTTTCCCAGACCGTTATCTCTAGACATGGCACCTCCTCATTTTTAATAGTTTTGTTAAAATAATAAGTCCACTTTTGAAAATCAATTATAATGGATAAAGTGGACTTATTTATTTTATATTATATCAAATTTACTTCATATTGTCTACAATTGCACGGGCAAATTCTGAAGTTTTTACTTCTTTTGCCCCAGTCATAAGGCGTGCGAAGTCATAAGTCACAACTTTCGACTTAATTGTCTTTGTCATCGCCTTTTCAATCAGCTTTGCAGCTTCAGTCCAGCCCATATATTCCAGCATCATTACGCCTGAAAGGATGACTGAACCGGGGTTGATCTTATCAAGTCCTGCATATTTCGGAGCTGTTCCGTGTGTAGCTTCAAAGAGCGCCACGTGGTAGCTTATGTTGGCGCCCGGAGCAATGCCGAGACCGCCCACCTGTGCTGCAGCTGCATCTGAGAGGTAATCGCCGTTAAGGTTTGGTGTGGCAACCACGTCATATTCCGAAGGCCTTAATAAGAGCTGCTGGAACATGCTGTCTGCAATCCTGTCCTTTATAAGGAGCTTGCCTTCAGGCATCTTACCCTTATATTTTGAAAAAAGTTCATCTTCAGTTACAATCACCTTGGCATAATCCTTACCGGCAGCCTTATAGCACCATTCCTTGAATGAACCTTCGGTGAACTTCATAATGTTTCCCTTATGAACTATAGTAACGCTTTTTCTGCCGTTGGCAAGGGCGTATTCAATAGCTTTTTTCATCAGGCGGGCTGAACCGAATTCGCTCATAGGCTTTATTCCGATGCCTGAATTCTCTCTGACTTCCTTCTTAAGATCCTTTTTCAGCAGATCAATTATCTTGTTGGCTTCTTTTGAACCTGCCTTGAATTCAATTCCGGCATAAACGTCTTCAGTGTTTTCCCTGAAAAGAACGATATCCAGGTCCTGCGGGCGTTTCATCGGGCTGGGGGTTCCGGCATAGTACTTAACCGGTCTAACGCATGCAAAAAGATCGAGCTTCTGCCTTAATGTCACGTTCAGGCTCCTGATTCCGCCGCCAATGGGTGTTGTAAGAGGACCTTTTATTGCAACAACATAATCTGCAATTGCCTTAATGGTTTCGTTCGGAAGCCACTGATTCTTTCCGTAGACTTTGGTTGCTTTCTCGCCGGCATAGATTTCCATCCACGAGATTTTTCTTTTGCCTTTATAAGCTTTCTGAACTGCCGCATCAAAGACTATTTTTGAGGCTTTCCAGATATCCGAACCTGTTCCGTCACCCTCTATAAAAGGGATGATCGGGTTATCCGGAACAACCAATTTGTCGTTCTGGATGGTAATTTTAGCACCCTCGCTGGGGATGCTGATGTTCTTGAATTTTGCCATGGCGATATCTCCTATGAGTTATTTATTGAAGTTTCAACTGATATATTACCATATCGATGTTGATAAAATGAAACACTGATGACACCAATTAAAACTGCGAACCAAAGCGTAACTGCCCTTACAATAAATGTCGAGGAAACGGCAATGTCTTTGGGCACCTGATTTCTTATGAGTAAAAACGTCAACGAGCCGTCTGTTACCCCCAGCCCCCCGGGGAGCATTGTTATTGCTCCGGCAATTGTGCTGAAGGTGTAAACAAATGTCGGCCAGAGAATATTAAAATGAATTCCAAAATTAAAAAGAATTATGTAATAACCCAAACATTCTAAGAACCAGGAACAAAAACTTATCATGACCATGTAAAATAACGGCCAGGGACGCAGAAGCAGATAAACGCTTTCATATGCCGTGCGTATCCTTGATACGTGCCTATTCAGAAACCCGACTTTTACAATGAGATCTATGAGGTACAGGGAGAGTCTTTTATGGCTTATTACGAGGGTTACCAGAAGGAAAAATATTCCCGTTCCGATTACAATAATGCGCCCGTAGTTAAATACATAGGCGCCAATTAAGGACAAAAGTACAAGAGAGATAAAATCCGTTATCCTTTCCACCATTACTACCGGCGCCGTCTTGCTTATCGGCTCATTTGCAACCTGCTTTACCAGGTACGACTTCAGGAGCTCCCCCATCTTGCCCGGCGTTACACTCATTATAAGGCCCGACATGAATATGGCAAAGGAATCCATTTTGGATATTTTAACACGAAGCACCTTCAGGTAGTAATCCCACTTGTAAAATCTTGTAAGGTAATTTATAAAGGAAAGTAAAAGAAGAACGGGCAGAAGCAGCCAGTTGAATCTGGCAAAGGCCGAGATCACGTTTTTATAGTCGGCATAGACAGTAAAGGCAAGATATAAGATTGCTGCCACAGCAAGCGAACGGAAGATATTCTTTTTTACTTTTTCCAGCACTTTTATCCTCTTCTTAAATGACTCTTCTTAAATGACTCTTTTTAATGTATCGTAGAGCCTGGTCAATGGCAGGCCTACCACGTTATAGTAGCAGCCGTCGATCCTGCGCACAAATACCGCCCCGAAATCGTCCTGTATTCCGTATGCTCCGGCCTTATCCATGGGGCTTCCGGACTTTATATAATCCAGTATCTCCTCTTTTTCCAGGCGGCGGAAGGTGACGAGAGTCTTTTCGTACTCTATGAGCGTAATGCCGTTTTCAGAATTGCTTACTGCAAAGCCCGTATAGACGGCATGCGTCTTTCCGCTTAAGTCTTTCAGTATCCTTTCGGCGTCGGCCTCATCTTTGGGCTTGCCTATGATCTGCCCGTCAAGTACGACAATTGTATCTGCCGTAATAATTATTCCCGCGGGAATCTTTTTGCGCGCTCCTTCAAGCTTCTCCGAAGACAATCTTTTGACCGTCTTAACCGGGTGTTCCCCGTCCAGGATCTCTTCGTTCAAATCCACGCTGAAAGTCTCAAACTTCAGGTTCAGGAGTTCCAGAAGGTGTTTTCTTCTTGGAGACTTCGAAGCCAGGTATATCGGTATATTTGTTTTTATCATTTTTCCCGCCTAATCCTTATTACATCTCATCTGGTTCATCTTATCTGGTTCATTTCATCCAAAACAGTTCCCGGGAAATAAAAGCTCAGTATATCCTCAAACTTTCTTCCCTTTCTCGACTGTCCGATTGCGCCCCACTGGCAGAG
The DNA here is from genome assembly GCA_036261625.1 of Ignavibacteriales bacterium. Lineage (GTDB taxonomy): Bacteria > Bacteroidota > Ignavibacteria > Ignavibacteriales > SURF-24 > JAAXKN01. The sequence continues at coordinate 11,437 of DATAKL010000001.1, forward strand.
GCCCACGCCGTGGCCGTTGCCGCGCCCCTTGATGGTTACTTTCAGGAGCCTGCCTCCATCATAAACGGGGCTTAGGTCAAACATCGTGCTTTTAAGGAGGTTTCCGCTTGTTTTGGATCTTATAACATAACGGATCTTATTCCCTATAATAATCACATCCAGAGGCTCAGATTCACTGTCTTCCAGGGAAATCTGGAGTTCATTTGCACGTCCTGAATCGTAGCGGCTTTTTATTACAATATCCTTAAGTGTGTATTCCCCTTTTTTAACGTATCCGGCACTTATAAGACGGTTTACAATTTCCTTATCCGTATAGCTTTCTTCCCAGTTATAGCCCGGAGCAATGCGGCAGAAAGCCTCCTCCCCTTCATTTACACCTTTAAGGTATGGAATTGATTTCTGGCGGAACACATTATCTGAATTCTCCGTCCTGCCGCCGCATGAAGAGGAATAAAAAACCGTTGCCAATTCCCCGTTATACTTCAGTACCAGGCCCGCGGTTTCATCAACGGCCCGGCTGATCAGGGTTCTGGATGGATAATAGCCCCCGTAGACCTGGTCGCGTACATCTGAATAGAGGTCAAAGGGGCGCCCTGTCTGCCTGAGTTTCATTAGTGCGTAGTTTCTGGCGCAGACGGCAAAGGCTTTAAGCGCTTCAATGTCATCTTCACGCATAGAGGCCACACCCATCTCTGAATAAAGCACCCCTTTAAGGTAATCCTCAAGGCCGAGTGAATTTACAAGCAGAAGTTTCCCTTTTGCGTTAAGAATTGAAAAGCTGCCTTTATAGGATTTTCCATTGTAAGTTAAAAACTCCTCCTGACTTTCGGGTTCAATGTCACAAAGTTTGAGAGAATATTTATTTCTTCCCGCTTTCAAGGCCACTAGACCCTGCTCAGCTGTAAAAGAGACAGTTTCGCCGGGGGCTATTTCCTTAATTTTTTCCTGTCCATCCTTAAGAAGCACCGGTATGTCAAAAGAAACGGTTTTCTTCCCCAGGTCCTCGTCCAGAAGCACGCGTACTAAAGAGGATTCTTCAGTCTTGGTGAATCTTGTTTTATTAAATCTTGCCGGGGAAGAGGAACACTGAATAAAAAGAAAGGAAAAAATAAAAAAAGAAAGAAACTTGGTCATTTTGAGGAATCTGAAAAGGCGGTGTTTTAAAAAGGAAACGGACAAGCAATCTTTATCATCTGAACATTGCTTTGATGCTTCCCCAGGTACGTTTAACTCCGGAGACTGTAGAATGCGAAGTGCCATAATCTTTAGTGTAATTTACTTTTCCGCCCACTTCATAAATTGCAAGGCGATAGGCATAATAACTGTCAGTCGGCTTATAGGCGGACTGGTCAGTATATGAATAATATGAGTTACTCCCCTTAGGGGCTACTCTTGTTATCTCATGAAAATCTGTGCTGCTGCCGGCTCTTCTTTCAATGGCAAAATACTGAAGGTTGCTTTCATCAGTAGTTCTCCATTCAACTTTGATATTGTCCCCGTCGCTGCTGGCCTTAAAGTCAAACACATATGCTCCTGCGATGAGTGTTCCTGCACAGAAGGCTGCGAAAATGACAAACAGTATGGTTACTTTGATTTTCATGACGTCAATATATGCTGATTAAAAAATAATGTCAAGACATAAGGGAAAAAATCACACTAATTTTAAACAAAATCACAAACCATTACAGCTATAAGGTATACTTTTCGGAGGACAAAGGCAAGTGCTAAAGATCACAGTTCTGTTCCACTGTCCCGGTATAAAAAAGACTCCAAAGCTGTCATTTATTACCTCATCCGGGGTTAAATTCTTCTTCTGAAGCCCTCACCCAAAACCTCGTGCACATTGCCGATAATAACAAAGGCATCGGGGTCAATTTCCTGAATAGCCTCTGTTAGCTCAGGAATTTCCTTAAATGTAACCACCGTAAAAATAATATCGCGGTCTATATGTTTATAAAGCCCGTGGGCCTTTAGTCCCGTAGCCCCGCGGCTGAAGTCATTCATAATAACCTGTGCAATTTCATCCGACTTATCGGAGATAATAAAAGCCATGCGTGCGTAGTCAAATCCGTCCACAATAAAGTCCACGAGCTTGCTGGAAACAAACAGGAGGAAAAAAGCATAAAGCGTAAGGCTCATTGCGGGTCTGAGAGGCGAAAGGTGCTTAATTTCAATAATAAAACCTGCCAGAGCGATGACGAAAAAATCTGTCAGCATAATAGCCTGCCCGGGTTTCCAGCCGTAGCGTTTCTGCATAATGGCCGCCACGATATCACTTCCTGCCGTAGTGCCCTTAAACTTAAAGATTATTCCGAGACCGATGCCGAGCAAGACCGCGCCGATGAGTATCAGGAAAAGGAAGTCATGCTGGAACAGATCGCGTATAGTCTGTGTATCCTGGAGTCTGATATATCGGAAGCCGGGGACATCCCCTCTGAAGAAATCTATGAAGAACGAATTGAGCGTAAAGCCGTAAAAGGTTCTGATGCCGAATCTTTTACCCAGTTCCTTGAGGCCCCAGACATAAAGAGGTACATTTAAGAGCCACATCATGAGACCTACAGGTACGGTGTTGTTCGTCAGGTAGTGAATAGCCATCGAAAGGCCGCTGACGCCTCCCGGGACAACCTGAGCATCCACAAGAAAGATCCCTATACCAAGGGCCATTATTGCGGATCCTATTAATATGAAGAAATAGTCTGTAATCGGATATTTTTTCAGGAATTTGGATTTCATTTAAGATCAGGTTTTGGAAATTGTTTCAGGAGCAGGGATTCCCGTTCCTGAGGGTTCAAAAAAAATGTTATCCCCGCCTTTTAGAGCCTTTTTAAGGATTAGGGCAGGGTTTACAGGACATTTAATTTCAGTACTTATCGTCCTCGTCATCGTCATCAAAGCCAGGGCCGAATCCGTCCTCGTCTTCATCCTCATCGGTGCCGAAGCCGTCCAGGTCGTCGTCTTCAAAGAAGCCTTCTTTTTCCAGATCCTCGCCGGAGTCTCCGAAGGCAGAGTAATCGTCGCCCTCATCTTCAAAATCGAGATCATACGGATTTACAATAGGCAGAAGTTTCCTTCTGGCCGGAATATCCTCATTAAAATCCTCAAGTGTGTCTTCGAGGAAATAAAGAGCTTCCCTGACGTCCTCAAATTCCTTAACAATGAGTTTCGGGGGATTTTCCTGCTTTAAGGATGTCTTTGGGCCCTTCTTCCCTTTTGCCTTTGGCTGATACATCTCTTCCAGCTGCGAAAGGCTTTTAACAGCAGGATCCTCGGTTTTTACTATATAGTCCTCTTCAACAGAATAGTTTATTACTTTCCCTTCCTCTTCGGCATATATATTGTTGCAGATATACTCTTCGTCGATGTATTTAAATAAAAAGTAGATTTTCATAGTACTACCCAATTTTTAATGACAAACTTTTATAAAATCATATGATAATTTAGTGGCTATTTTCCCAAAATTCAAATGCGGGGGCTAAAATTTCCTTCATAATTTAATTTTGTGACCAAAGGCCGGCAAAGTGGAACTATCCCATTTAGATTTCAGGCTAAAAATCATATAATTTTTCATAAAGATTTAAGAAACAAATGCATTTTTGAATTTCCGGTATTGTCATTGTAAAATGGTTGGCATTCAGATTGGGGTCCGGAAGCTCTGGCTTTACGGCCTGTACGTGTTATTTTTTAACTACACTCGTTTAATTATAATAACTGTCATGTCGTCCTGCGGACTTCCGTCTGTACAGAAATTATTGACATCCCGGATTATCCGGTCTTTGATTTCAGAGGCCGACTGCAATTCGATTTCAGGCATAGAGAGAATAGTCTTTATTCTTTCCATTCCATAGAGCTCTTTCGACTTTGACTGCGCTTCAGTAATTCCATCAGTCGTCAGTATCAGTACGTCGCCTTTGTTAAATTCGACTGTCGTTTCTTCATACTGAACGTCGTCTATGAGCCCCAGAGGGAATCTGGGAGCGCTGCTGGATAAACTGCACACAGTTCCATCGGATCTTAAAAGAGGACTTGCGTTGCCTGCATTGATATAAGTTATCTTATTTTCTTCCACATCAATCAGCATTATGCAGGCTGCCACAAAGACACGCTTATCGGTTTTTATATAAAGAGCTTTGTTTACTCTCGTAAAAATAGTTTTAATGTCCTCTGCTGCAGTAATATCCGGCGTCATCATTCCGCTTGCAAGAACTGCCGTCATTGCAGCCTTCATCGCCTTGCCTGAAACATCTCCAATAACCACACCCATTATACTTGCGTGGTTATTCCTTCTGAAGTAATCGAAGAAATCTCCTCCTACTTCGCTAGCAGGAATACAGGTGCCGGAGACGTCCAGGCAGTTAAAGTGCGGATCTGAATGGGGCATAATTGACATCTGTGCCTCGTGGGCTGCCTTAAGTTCCGTCTTCATAGCGTTATTCTTAAGACGCCACCTGTAAAGATAATATGCAAGAAGAAACAGCACTATGAAAGCCAGGGCTATAAACCACCAGGTTCTGTAGAATGGCGGAGTAATAATAACACTTACTAATGCACCCTTGTCGTTCCAGATGCCGTCGCTGTTGGATGCCTTGACCATAAATGTATACCGGCCGGGAGAAAGGTTGGTGTAGTAAGCAAATCTTTTTGAGGCATCCACAAAGATCCAGTTTTTATCAAAGCCGTCCATCCTGTAGGCATATTTGTTCTTCTCAGGGGCCATGTAATCAAGGCCCGCAAATTCAAAGGAGAATACATAATCCTGATATGAAAGCTCAATTTCTTTTAATTCCGAAACAGGGCGCCCAAGATCCACTTCCTTATTAAGCTTGCTGAATGAGGTTATTAAAACAGGTGGCACATGCCGGTTGCTTTTAATCCTGCCTGGATAAAATGAGTTAAATCCGTTTATACCGCCGAAGAAAAGTTCGCCGCCCGGGCTCATATAATAAGATCCGCCGTTAAACTCATTGTCCTGAAGTCCGTCCTTGACTGTGTAGTTAGTAAAGGTTTCATTCCGGGGATCAAACTTTGAAAGCCCGGCGTTAGTGCTCATCCAGAGGTTGCCGGAGTTGTCTTCAAGAATGCCGTAAATGGAATTGCTTGGAAGCCCGTTGGATTCATTAAAGCGCTGGAATTTTTCCTTTACCGGGTCGAATTTGTTCAATCCCCCGCCCCAGGTGCCAAGCCAGAGATAGCCATCCTTATCCTCATAAATTGTAAAGATGTGATTGCTGCTGAGCGTATTTTGGTCAGAGGGATTGGTAAGATAGCTTTTGAATTTCCCGGTTTTTCTGTCGAACTTATTTATTCCGCCGCCTTCTGTTCCGATCCAGAGATTGCCTTTTCTGTCCTCAAAAATGATCCTTACAAAATCATTGCTCAGGCTTTCCGGGTTCCCGATAACATTTTTGTAGTGCATGAATGTGCCCTCCGAAGTCTCATATCTGTCCAGTCCCTGCCCGTAAGTGCCAATCCACATAGTGCCGGAGCGGTCCCGGAAAACAGGTCTTATCTGATCAAAGGCGAGGCTTTGAGGGTTACCAGGGTCGTGCCTAAGGGTCCTGGACTTCCCGGTTTTCTTATTGAAAATATTTATTCCGCCGCCGTGCGTTCCAATCCAGAGGTTTCCCGCTCCGTCATCGGTTATGACTCTTACAATATTATTGCTCAGACTCTTAGCGTCACCGGGGATATTCCTGTAGTGGGTATAAGTATTGGTTTTGCGGTCCAGGCGGTCAAGGCCGTCGTGTGTGCCTATCCAGAGTATGCTGTCTTTATCCTCATAAATTGACCAGACGATTGCATGGCTGAGGCTGTTCGGGTCATCAGGCCTGTAGTAATAGTGATAAAACTGTCCCCCCGCACGCGACACCTTGCTGATGCCGCTGCCGTAAGTGCCCACCCACATTATGCCGGATCTGTTCCTGTAGACCGACCGGATTTCGTTATAGCTTAAGGAAGTAGGATCGAAACGGTCGTGCCTGAAATGGCTGAATTTCCCTTTCTTGGCATCGAGCAAGTCTACTCCCCCGCCGTTTGTTCCGATCCAGATCATGCCGTCAGCATCTTCGTTGAGGGCAAAAATGTCATTATTGCTGAGAGAGTTATTATTTTTGTGATTATTCCTGTAATAAATAAATACAGGATTTTGGGAACTGCGCTCTGAACTTCTCAGGCGCACAAGTCCGTTTTCCGTACCAAACCAGATGTCCCCCCTGGAGTCTTCAAATATTGCCCTTACATGTCCGCTTGAAGGAGCCATATCACCCGCATAGACATGAGAAAAAGAAGGAGGGGCTCCGCCTATAGATATCTTATCCACACCAGCTTCCGTGCCGGCCCAGAGAGCGCCTGTCCGGTCGCTCAGGAGTGAAAGTACTCTGTTGTTGCTGACAGTGCCTGGACTTTTCGGATCACTGGAGTATCTTGTAATTCTGTACGGCTTAGCCCCTGTAACACCTTTTTCCAGCATGCAGAGGCCGTTATCTGTTGCAATCCAAAGATTGCCTTTTTTGTCCTCTGCTATATCGTTTACGTTACTGTTGCTGATGGAATTTGCATCAAGGGGATTAAATGGAAATCTTGTTATTCTGCTTGTGGAAGGATCGTACCTGTTCAGTCCCGCGTTAAATGTGCCGATCCAGATTATCTTATCATGGTCTTCGTAGATAGCCGTAATATCGTTGTAAGACAGGCTGTTTGTGTCGTTGGGGTTATTGCGCATGATGGTAAATTTATACCCGTCATAAATGTTAAGCCCGTCTTCGGTACCGAAATACATAAGTCCGCGGCTGTCCTGCATAATACATTTAACTATGCTCTGCGATAGGCCCTGCTCACGGGAAATATGGTCGAAGTATATATCTGTAAACTGAGAGAAAGCCGACTGAGGTATTAGGAATAATAGCAGGCCGAGGAAGAGAGGGAAAAAGACAGAAGTTTTATTCCCTTTCCTCCGGATTGTCTGGCATGCTGATAAACTGTAATTCATAACCCCACCAATTACTAAAGAGGATAAATCACAGAATGCTCTGGCGTACATACAACGCCCAAGCGTGCAGTGCTTTCATAAAATAGCAAGTTTCTCTTTCATTTCAAAACAAGAACCAATTCTCAGTAAATTCATTAGCAGACGGGCTTTTTTCCATTTCTTTATTTGGTTTTAATTGATATTTTTTCTGCCTGAATATTTAATTTTTTGAAAGACTTATTCTTAAATGAATTTCATACCTTCATATATAAAACTGCATGAGTCGGGTGAGCTTAATAAACGCGCCCTTGAGGCTGAAACCTCTTTGTCATCGTGCACCAGCTGTCCCAGGAACTGCCTTTCCGACCGCCTGAATGATGAGCTGGGAGTGTGCCTTAGCGGATATCTTCCCATAGTGTCATCCTATACGCCTCACTTCGGCGAAGAGCCTGTTCTCTCCGGCAGCCGCGGGGCGGGAAATATCTTCTTCGGCAACTGCAACTTAAGATGCGTCTTCTGCCAGAACTTCGAGATCTCGCAGAACTGGAAAAGTGAACGGAAGCACGAAGTAACCTTTGAACGCCTGGCCTCCATAATGCTGGAACTCCAGGATAAAGACTGCCACAACATAGGACTTGTATCCCCCACTCACTTTTCGGCACAGATATTAAAATCCATTTCCATTGCAGCCCATATGGGCCTCAGACTGCCCATAATCTATAATACAAACGGGTATGATTCTCTGGATATGCTGAAGCTCTACGACGGGGTTGCTGACATTTACCTTCCAGACATCAAGTACGGCTCTGATGAAAATGCGCGCAGGTATTCAAAGGTGGATAAGTATTTTGAGAAAGCGAAGCTTGCAGTAAAGGAAATGTTCCGCCAGGTTGGAAGCGAACTTATTTTTGAAGGTGATGTGGTTGTAAGAGGACTCATAATAAGGCATCTCGTGCTTCCGAACGGAATGGCCGAGTCGGAAGAGGTCTTCAGGTTTATAGCTAATGAATTAAGTCCTGATGTGCATGTATCCTTAATGTCGCAGTACTTCCCGACAAACAAGGCGGAAAAAGACATTCTGATCAACCGCACCGTAAGAGTCTCAGAATATGAAAAAGTGCTGGACTTAATGGAGAAATATCATCTAAAGAACGGCTGGATACAGGAGATGGAAAGTGAGCAGAACTACCGCCCGGAATTTGTGAAAGACAGGATTGATCCATTTAATAACAAGGATCTAGCTTAATGCTGAATTCTTTCTTAATGCTGAATTATGAATTATGAATGTTGAATTATAACAGAGAACCCCGGAATTTGGGTATGCCAAATTCCGGGGTTTGAGTTATCAGGATGGGCAAAGTTTATCTTCTTCTGTTTTATCTTCTTCTGTCTCTTTCATTTCCGCGGCTGCCATTGGAGCGTTCATTGCCTCCCTGTTTTTCCTGTCTCTGTCTGTTTTCCCTTACCTGGGGTGCACTTGTCCTTTCAGGAGGCCTGTTCTCTCTTACCTGAGGCGTCTGATTGCCTCTCGGGGTGTTTTCATTCCTGTTCTGAGGAGGATTGACATAAGGGTTATTTCCCTGCTTTTCTACTACACGGTCCCTCGGGCGCTGATCGTTTCCGTTTCTGCTGCCGGGGTTCACCCATGAATTCTGACGGCTTCCGCGGTCATTAGGAATCTCTGTGCGGGGAGTCTGGTTCCCTTCCGGTCTTCTTATCACGTCAGGATTTCTGTTGCCTTCGGGCCTCGTAATTACTTCAGGAGTTCTGTTATTGCCGGGCTTATTCTGATTTCCTCTATCCCTTACCACCGGGTTCTGATCAGTTCTGCCGTTACGGTTTATGTCCTCGCGTCTGACATCCTTTCCAAGCCTGCTGTTAACCTTGTCAAGCGCCAGAGTGGATCTTCTGTCGGTTCTTTTTATATTCATGTTTGTAATATCTCTGGTCTTTGCCAGGTCCTGCCGGCCGGGGCGGAATACTTCAACTCTGTTATTATCCCTTGTCCTGTTTCCCACATCACGGGTTCTGGTCTGGATAATATCTCTCTGCTGAACATTTCTTCCTGAACGCCTTTCAACAAACTGCCTGTCGACGCCCCTGTTAATTACCCTGCCGTTGCTGTATGCATAGTCGTTTCTGTAGCGGGTATTGCTGTAGAGTCTGTATTTTTCTTTGGGCGCAACATAATAGCGGTGGACATCATAGCCGTCGAAGTAGCGGTAAGGCACGAAGTTCCAGCAGCTGTAGGGGAAATGCCAGTCGTAAGAAAAATGAATGCCTATGTGTATGTCATATATTGCATATGGAGGAAGCGGAGCCCAGCCAATATAATCATCGCTGTAGCGCCATTCAACCCATGCGGGGCCCCACTGTGAGTCGGGTATCCAGATCCAGCCGTAGTAATCGTCATAGTACCATCTGCCGTAGTGGTAGGTAGCCCATCCGAAAGGCTCGAATGAGTCCCAGTACCATCCGTCCGAAGTCCATACCCAGCGGCCTACGGTATAAGGCTGCCAGCGTCTTCCGACGTTATAGGGGTGCCAGGCGTAGACATCGTTATCGAGTGCCAGCCATTCTCCATACGGATTAAGAGAGTTATAAAAATAATTAAATGTCTCCCTTTCGTGTGTATAGCCGTGATAGTTCCGGGATTCATAATTCCCGTTTCCGTTATCCCGGTATCCATCGTCCTGGTAATCGTCATTCTGTGCTTTCAGTGGGTTAAAAGCCAGTGCCAGGATAAAAGCTGCAAAAACCATTATTTTTTTCATGTTAACCTCCTTAAGCCTGTCCAAGTGTTCTTTTCTATGAATAAGCAACGCTCATGCCAGAAAAAAACACCATTTTCCCTTTAATATTTGCAGGACAGGCATTCTTAAGTGTTCTTTTTAATATACACTAAACACTCAGGACTGTACAAATGTTCATTTGAGGGAAGTTTTTTGAATGGTTTTTGAGGCTGCCCGGGAACCGCTTCCCGGGCAGCCCCGGGGCATCAAATGCCATATGAAATATTAAATGAATAGATCGGAGAATTATCATTATGTCTTAAATCATCATTGTAATATTCCGGAAATGGAAGCGATGTATAGTCAAATTGGATGTTCATCGGGAGATTAAGCCCAGTGAGTTTTTTTACGGGGGCCTCAATTCCGAAACCATAGGTAAGCTCATTCAGTCTCGATTTATTGAAATGATGGCCATAATCATTAAGACCTTCCGTAAACCACCCTGCTCTTAGCTTGATAATTTCCAGAAAAGTAAGCTCGGTGCCAAGCTGGAATTTTGTGTTGTATTTTGAATTTACCAGATCTCTGTACTCTGCCAAAAAAAGCCCTTTGAAAAGGCCGAAATTGCCCATTTTATTTTGAGGCTGAAATTCATATGCCGCAGCAAGGCGGAGGGCTGAAGGAAGATAATGGGTTAATGTCCTTCCAAAAGAAGAAACTGTAATAGGAAATTTGGAATTAGCAAAATTCGTAAGGCTTAGTCCCAGATAAACTTCCTGATTTGAACTGGAGGATTCGATTTTGTATTTTTTTAACACTCCCAAATCAAAATACCATCCTTTGTGTTCAAGGCTCTTCGAAGTTTTATAGGTTTCCTTAAAGTAGTTGGCGTTGACACCTGCCGAAAAGTCTTTAAGTATCTGGAAAGAATAGTTGATCATGTAGATCTCAGTTGAAATGGGCCAGACGCCTAGTCCTTCCGGATTAGCTGCATCTGTATTAAAGAATTCTTCACCTCCTGAAAAATGCATATAATTCATAGAAAAGGCCCCAAACATACCAAAGTTGGCACCAATGCCATATGTATCATAATCCTCAGTTCTGTCTATCCACTTTACCGCTGGGAAAAAATCGAGGCGTGTAAACTCCAATGTAACAGGAGCAGAAAATGATGAAGCAGCCGGATTGTAAAAATCCAGAAAGGGACTGCCTGTAAGTGCGGCGTTACCTCTTCCTAAAGCCTCTGCCCTGGCGTTAGGCTGTGAAAACAAAAACATCTCTCCGGCAAGCCCCTGGTAAGTCTGGGCCTCAAGATCCGGAAGAAAACAAAACAGACAGGCAAAAATAAGAGTGAGTCTTTTCATTTCTTTCCCCTCACAAGTTAAAGATTAAGGCAAGAACATTCCAATTTCGTGAAAGCGGCCTTTCAGGCTTATCTTAAGAGTATAATTTCAGAAAATAATCATTCAATGAAAAGTTATTTTCAGCTGTTGGGTAAATTAACAGAAAATTAATTTTTATAACCTCCAAAACGGTCTAAAAACACTGTTTTTAAAAAATATTTTAAAAAAATTTAAAAAATTTTCCGAAAACGCACTCCGTGACCATATATATATGTATAGGCACATAAAATTTTAAGGAAAATAAAACCGGCCATGAAAAAAGAAAAGCCAAAGCGCAAGCCCGTTACAGAACTGGAATTAAGACAAAGACTCAAAGAGCTTCAGAAGGAAAACGAGTACCTGAGGACCTATATGGATATTTTCAGGGCGCAGATGATGGCAGAGCTCAAAAAAACAGCATTCTGAGGCTGTTTTGTTCTTTTTCAGATCATTTTCTGCGCATTTTAGACTTCATATCTTTTAATATCTGTTCCTTAAATATCCATGCCGGTCAGTCTGACTCCTTAAAACTCATACTGGAAGAAAAACGAGGAGTACTGAAGGCTCACCGTAATGCCCATGCTTACTGCCTCCATGGAACTGGCGGAAAGTTCTAAGACGGGCGAAATTATAATATCGTTTTTTGTACTTTCATATTCCTTTTTCTCAGCTCCGGATGCTACGACATTGGTGTACAAGTCGGTTTCCCACATGCTTCCGGTATAATAACTCTCCGTCTTTACATATTTGTATTCGTATTCAAACCTGTATTTCAGGCTGTTCATACCCCCGTAGACACCAAGATCAACACCGATCGTGTTTAAGAGAAACAACATGGGAGTACTTACTTTCATGTAGAAACTCTGGGCAGACCTTGGAGTTACCATGAATCTGCTGAATTTCAGATCCTCATGGTAATTGTAAACAGTGGCTGCGTAAGCTTTTGAGAAGCCCGGACTGCCGGATAGCTCTTTGGAGGAAGCACCGGTAAAAAATGAAAACTGAAAATTGATGGAAGAAAAAAGTCCCCTTACATCCTTCAGATAATACCTGTAACCCAAAGAGAACCCGATTTGAGGGATGGAATTCCTGAATTCAAACTCCTCCTGTCTACCCAGCCCCTTGATTTCTATTGAGGGATTAAGGTTACATGCATAGTTAAACGGGGAATAATTTACCCCAAGACTGAAATTGGGATGGTTTGTTAAGGCATCATTCTGCTTAAGCAGGTTAGTTACCATTTCACCCGGAGCAGGCGACAAATCCAACAGGTACCACCTCTTGAGTATTAAGGATACCAGCTCCTCATTTGAATAGGCGTCTTTTCTTGAGGAGGTTTCATATAAAGAAAGTGTTTTAGCCTTCAGCTTATCCTCTTCCTTCTTTCTGTACCCGCTGTATCTGAGGTCAGGATGATACTTAGCGTAAGAAGCCGGATTATAGAAATAAACAGTGAAAAAGTTCAGCAGATTTTCATTTACCAGACTGTCCTGAGCCTCAGGGTTTGAAGGGACTTTCATTAAATCGCTCTTCAAGTCACTGAAGAGGCTTTGAGCGCGCTTTTTCAGTTCAGGGTCTTTGTGCATGGTATCAATTACCGCGATCTGCCTGTCGGCCCAGGCGTTTCTTTTTTCAATGAGACTATTCTCTATAGAATTGAGATACAACTTAAACCTTATATCGTCTTTTTCCCTACGGAAGCTGTTTTCATTGAGTTTATTATAATAGACTGTATAATAGTAGATGAGGTCGGGATGCAAAGAGCTTTTTTCCCTGAGGAGCTTTAGGAGCTGCTCATGCCTGTATTGACCGCGGGTATACATTTCGGGCAGGTATTTGGAATACTGCTCCACCAGATCCTGCGAAAAAATGAGATTCTGGCAGAGAAAGAATGCCGTCAAAACAAGGAACAGCTTTCCCGGAATCCTGACAGGTGCCATTTTTAATATTTCCCGTTTGTTTAAGAGAATTTAATTCGCACTCAAAACTTACAAAAATTCATGGAAAAGTCAGTCCCGCAGGCATATTTAAAATAAAAACAGCCGGCATTTGTTTACCGGCTGTTTTAAGATTGCTGCCCCGCCAGGGCTCGAACCTGGACTTTTCTGATCCAGAGTCAGACGTGTTGCCAATTACACCACAGGGCAATTGTGTCTACAAATATAATAAAACTTCCCGGTAAATCAAAAAAAAATTATACGGAATTAATCCATTTTTTGAAGTAAAAATAAACTATTCTTATATAATAATTCTATCCTCTATGCTCAAGCCGGGGATTTGCTTATTACGGCTTACTTAAGCTCCCATGCTTACTTTTTTGGTGCTTGACAGTTCACAAAAGACTTCATATCTTATAGTTGTAAGTCATCCGGAAGCTTACTGTTGAAAGTGAAGTCACTTTTCGACATTTTAATTCCTTAATATTAGTTTTCTCTCACTAGTATGGAGGAAATAGATGGTAGAAAAAAAGGCAGAAATACATATTGGTTAGTTTTTAGGCCGGATAGTTCATACTAAGCCGGTTGAAAAAGTAATTCAAATATTAGATAATTTATGCTGGAGAAGCCTTAAACAAGCTTCTCCAGATTTTTATTTTTAAAGCCTCCCGAAAAGAATCTTCTGTTTTTACTTAAACTATTTATTTTAGTAAAGCAATTTTCTTCACTACATTGTATTTCCCCGAACTCATTCGGCAGAGATAAATGCCGCTTGGAAGAGATGAAGCATTGAACTGAACTTTATAATTTCCAGCCTTTCTTTCCTCATTAACCAGCGTGGTTACCTCTTTGCCCAGGATGTCATAAACCTTTAACTCCACTTTTCCTGCCGCAGGTATATTAAACTCCAGTGTTGTTACAGGGTTAAACGGGTTGGGGTAGGCCGAAAGAGTGTAGCTTTTTGCCGCCTGAATCTTTTCATCTTTAACATCAGTTACTTTACGTGTAGTCTGATGCAGGTAGACATATGGCGAGTCAACTATCGGTCTCATAGGTCTGTTAACCCCCTTGATACTGATAGCGTTGATGTACGATTCCTTTTTAATATCAAATATCCTCAGCGTGTCGCCGTCAATCTTTGCTATATACCTGAAGTCCCTGTCTATTCCCAGGAGGTGGTCACCCGGGGAAGGCACTTGCATTAAAACTTTCCTGTTTACAAAAGTTGTATCTGAAAGTTTTAAGTCATAAGAGCATAAGTTTATTCCTTCCCAATTATAGAACTTTTTGCCGCTAAGCCCTGAACTTATTTGAGTTTCATCGGTGGAGAAAATCAGCGGCTTTACGTAATTAAAACTTGTATCTGCAAACCTGAATATGGCATTACCAGCAATATAGAGGTCATTATAAAGCAGACTTATTCTTAGCCCTGGCCATCTGTAATTGTCAGGATCGGGAAGTCCGTAGAATTTAATAGCAGGACTGTATTCAGTGATGTGTGGTGAGTTTGAGAGATCCATCAGCCGGTATTCAGGTCCATTATACCATGGATTGTAGTTATCTGTTATAAATGCCCCCAGGTATCGATCTCCCACTTGTCCAAGGATAAAGATGAGGTTTTCCTCCATCGCCTGACTGTACTGCCTGTTAAATGGTCCAGGAAATCGATAGAGGCTGTCATTACTGCCTAAAAAAGCGTTGCCGAGCGACCCGTTTATAAGCCAGCAGCCTGAGGGAGTCCGGGTAACTTCAGTTACTTCTACCTGAAGCGGCGGCTGCACATCACCCATCGCCACATCTGTCAAGCTGAAACCCCGTCCCTCTTTTTCACCTTCAGTTTCCAGGATATTTTCTCCGCCATACGATTCCATATATGAATAGAACATATACCATTCTTTTTGTTTCAGGAGGTATTCGCGGTCCTGAAGGCTCAGGTGGCCATAATAGAATGAATATTGTCTGCCGGGGTGGCCATAATCCCAATATTTAAGATCCTCCCAGCTCCCGAGCGTGTCGGACGGTGAAACGGTGTCAGCAAGCATGGGAATTCTTAAGAGATTCCCATAATAGCTTGCGGAATCTGTAGTCTGCGCTGCGGTTGTCCCCGCGATGAGAAAAAAGACTGAGAGCATAGAAAACAAAAGATTCCTTTTCATAGACACTCCTGGAAGATTTGTGTATATACGGTACTGAAGCAAATTAGTTACAAATGTGAGTCAATATAACTATAGATTAGCGCATTTTATTTTAATAAAATCACTTTCCTTGTTACGCTGTATTTTCCCGCATTCATGCGGCAGAGATACATCCCGCTTGGAAGAGACGATGCATTAAACCGGACCTTATAACTTCCCTCTTTCCTTTCTTCGTTTACAAGTGTAGTTACTTCCTTTCCCAGGGCATCATAGATCCTAAGTTCCACCTGCCCTGCCTGGGGCATATTAAATTCCAGTGTTGTAACAGGGTTAAATGGATTCGGATAAGCTGAAAGCGAATAGTTTTTTACAATTGAATTATCTTTTTCAACACCCAAAATTGAGCTGTTTTCTTCAATTATGGTCTGATGCAGGTAAACATAGGGATAGTCAACTACAGGTTTGAACGGCTTATTAACCCCCTTGATACAGATTGCATTAATATAGCACTCTTTATTTATGTCATATATTCTCAGCGTATCGCCGTCAATCTGTGCCGCATAGTTGAGTTCTCTGTCAAAGCCGGCCGCACCAGGGGTCTTGGCTATGCCGGGTAATAATTTTCTGTTTATGAATGTTGTATCTGAAATATTCAGATCGTAAGTATAGTGGCCTTCGATGCACAATTTACTATTCCTGAACTCCCAGGAGAAGCCTGCACTCAGATATGGATCGCCGGAAGCCGTTTTTATGTAGGTAAAACTTGTATCGTTGAAACTGTAGAAATGCATATCTCCGTTATGTTCACTCTGGAATAGATAGAGTTTATTACAGATCCTCCTTGCCCTTCTAAAAAGCGGTTGTTTAATGGTTATATATGGCATTAATTCATCAGGGGTGCCGTAAAATTTTATGGCAGTACTGCCCTCTTCAGGAATATCAGGAGAATTTGAAAGATCGACCAGACGATATTCATAATCATGATTCCCATTATCAAATATTGCCAGATAACGGTCTGAGACCATTCCAATAATGGCCACCAGGTTTTCTGCCGGTACCTGGCTATGCGGATGGTTATACTGTCTGAATAACGTTCTGAGGCTGTCATTATTATAAATGAACGTATTGCCCAGGGTGCCGTTAATAAGCCAGGCACCCTGACCTGCCGGTACAATTTGCGTTCTTGGAAACATTAACGGAGACATTACGCACCATCCGTCCCCTGTACTGTTAAAACTTCTTTCACTTTTCCAATATTCATTTTCAAGAATGTCAGCTCCGGAGAACGTCTGGATATATGGACCACTGGATGAATGAACTTCTTTCAGAAGATAACTTTGCCCATTAAGCGAAAGGTGATCGTAATAACTGGATGCACCTTCGTCGTACTGACCTGAGCTTTTTGCAGAATAAATGTCAATCCAGCTGCCGAGCGTATCGGATAGATTGACGGATTTAGATGTCATGTTAATTTTTACCAGGTTCCCGCGGTAATTATGGTTTTGCGTCTGGGCACTGGAGATTCCGCCAAACAGTGTGATAAGCGAGAGCAAAAGGGCAAGAATAAAACAACGCATAAGAACCCCAAAAGTTGTTTTGATACTGAGATAAGTTAATGAATTGCCCCGAAATTTCAAAGGATTATTGGCAAATTATATTGATTCAATTACAAGACGTCTGCTGATTATATCCGTTGCCTTTCTCAGAAGGACTTTGTACTTTGCAGATTATGATAAGACTTTTTACAGCAGCAATTATTCTCTTGGGTCTCACTCAGGCATTCGCACAGCAGTATGAGTTTGCTGGCGAACTGGGACACTTTCAGGGGGCTTCATCTTTTTCTGTTAACCCGTCGGGCTTTTTCTATGTTGCCGATGCCCTGACTAATGAAATCCATAAGATGGACCTCCAGGGAAATGAACTGCGCTACATCGGAGGCTACGGGTGGGATGAGTCCTCTTTTGACGACCCGGCAGACGTCTTTGCCACTACACTCAACGTTTACGTCTCCGACAAGAATAACCACAGAATCCAGGTCTTTGACCGGGACCTTAATTTTCTGGCAATCGTCCGGTCACGTGGCGGCGAAAATAAGAACACCAGTACAGATTCCGACGGCAATATCACTTTCGGTTATCCCACCTGTGCGGCTGTCTCCACGCAGGGCGATATGTATATACTCGACTCTGAGAACAAAAGAATCCTCAAATTCAACATATCGGGCGAATATTCCCTTCAGTTCGGGAATTACCGCTCCGGGCAGTACGCCCTTAACGACCCCAAGAAATTTGCAATCTCACAGGATAACAGAATCTATGCCCTGGACGATTCGAGCATTGTCATATTCGACCAGTTCGGAACGGGACTGGCCAGAATTTCCACTGAAATTCCGATGAAAAGCATAAATATCACTTTCAATAACCTTGTCTTAACTTCCGCCGACAGGGTATTTACAGCCGACCTGAACGATAATGAGCTCCAGCTTAAGGAAGCACACCTCACAGGGTTCGAACCGGGAAGTGAAATATCGGCAGGACTTATCTTTAAGGATTACTTGTACGTGCTAACGAAGAAACAGATAGCGGTCTTTAAAATAAAAAAAGGCTGATAGAACAGCCTCTTTATGCAACAGCTTTTACAACTTTATTGCTTTTAAGGCAAGTTGTGCAAACTTTTAATTTTGTTTTTCTGCCGTCTACAATAGCATTTACATTCTGCAGGTTAGGAAGCCATCTGGTCTTGGTTCTGTTGTTAGCATGACTTACGTTATGACCAGTTATTGGGCCCTTGCCGCAAATTTCGCATACTCTTGACATTACAACTCCATGAATTTTGAAACCTTAATATAAAGGTAAATTTACTCTGAATCAAGATTTTTTCTAAAGGATATTTCCGATTTATCACATTTTACGCTTCGGAAGGGTGTAAAAATTCATATTTTACGCATATTTTTACCTGAATAATATTATTTAACTGTTTTGACGGAATGAAGCTTAAAATTTTTATCTTTTCCCTCACCTTTATCTGGTTTTTGGGGATTTTCCTCGAGGTCCTTATCCCCATCTTTAAGGCAACGGCAGGAGTCTATCTGTTTGGCAGCCTTTGCTATTCGCACGTCTGCCACCAGATACCGGAAAAAACAATTTTCATTATGGGGCGTCCCCTTCTTGTATGCTCTAGGTGCTTCGGCATATATGCGGGAGTTTTCATGGCGTCTTTTATATCCTTGTTTATTTCGCTGAAGAAAAGGCTGCCTGTAAAATACCTCATCTTTTCGGGCATCCCGATGTTGCTTGACGTAATCCTTTATTCTGTTAATGTATATAATTATTCCAAAATGATTGCTTTTCTTACCGGGCTCCTTTTAGGTTCAGTGGGATTTTTTTATATTTTGGATGCTTTTGAAAAATTTATGATAGAATTAAAATCTCAGGACAGGAATCATAATTGAAAAAATATTTACCGGCTCTGGTGTGCGGATTTGCTGCAGGCGTTCTTAATATTGTTCCTCTGGTCAGGAGTCTTTCGTGCTGTCTTATTGTACCCGTGGCAGCTTTCTTTGCTCTTGTACTTCACCAGAAGGCCAATAGAAGTGAAACAAACATTAAGGCGTCTTTAGCCGTTCTGCTTGGTCTTTCAACCGGCATTTTTGCCGCTTTCTTCGGCACCATGTTCGATATGCTCATAGTCTTTCTGACCAGGGAGATATCTATTGCCGGATCGCTGCCTGAACTTGAAAATATGCTCCGTTCGGTTTACCCCGAACAGCTTGCACGCGAGGTTATGGATATCATGTACAGAGTGGTCGATGAAATCAATAAGTATGGTTTCTCCATGCTTTATACGGTTTCAGTCTTTATGAGCAGCCTCATCGTAAATTCAATTTTCGGAATTGTTGGCGGACTCATAGGCATGCAGATCATAAACAGAAGGAAAGACAGCGAGGATAATAATCTCTAATTACTAACTGTGGCACATTAAAAATGATAACAGCATTTATATTTTTCGTACACCTTGTTTTTGTTACGATAATCTTTACAAAAAAATGGCAGGATGAATCCCTGTCTTCCGCACTCTCCAACGTAGCACTTATAGTGGTGCTTTTTTCCGTAGGCTGGGCCGTTACGGGAATGATCGCAAGAGCTTTAATGGAGCCGAAAGGTTTCGGGCTTTATTTCGACAGGGATACCTTTTCCTTATTCCTGCTGGCAATAGCAGAATACTTTTTCTACAGACTCTACTACGGAGAGGATAAGGAAAAGGAAGCTACTGAAGACGATACGGAAAAACAATAACTGCTGTCTGCTCAAGCTGCTTCTGCTCCGGGGGCAGCGGTTCGAATCTCCATTGCCTTAGAGAATTTATTGCCGAGCTTTCAAGCCTTGTATCGGCCTTCATTAATGGAATAATGGTTCCGACGGTTCCGTCGGGGAGTATTGTGAACTTCAGCTTAAGGTCAATTTCCTTGGAAACGCCATCAGGGTAGCGTGGAAGCGAATAGCTGTAAATCTTTCTGCCCCCTTTTCCGCCCCAGAATATGTCGTACCCGTCGCCGTTAGCATCCCCGGATCCGTTTCCGTTGCCGGAGCCTCTGCCGATGCCGTTGCCGATGCCGGAGCCCAGGGGATTGGTGCCTATGCCTGCTGCAGGTGAACCGTTGCCTGTCTTGACGACATCTTTGGTGTTTGTGCCGCTTTTTGAGGTAATGTTCTCATTCCTGGGCTTTTCAGTCTTTGCCGGAAGGCGGTCTTCTGTTGAAGTCTGAGTCTTCTGATTTTCAACCTTGGGAATGTCCTCACTCTTCTTTTCCTGGATTACATCCTGCTGCGACTGCTGAGGAAGGTCGCCCGCCTGCGGGTCCTCGGAGACCATCTGTGTCTCACCGTTGCCGCCTCCTCCTGAGCCTCCGGGATTGCCGAAACCGATTTCAACATATTCAGTCGGAGTATACGAAAAACCCGCCCTCAGAAGAAGGAACAGGCCGAGCAGAAGCCCGTGCACTCCGATTGACATTATATAAGAAGTATTTTTTATCTTTGGGAAAGTCATCTTTTAAGAATTTAATTTTTCAGTATCTCTTTTTACTCTTATCTTAACCTTTTAAGGGCGCCTTCAGCTTCTTCCAGCGAATTGTAATCCCCTACCCGTACCCTGTACCAAACCTTCTCCCCTCTAGGAGCATACCTTGTATAATAGGCATCCAGCCCCTGGCTCCTGAAATGCTTTACTCTTTTTACTGCTTCATTTATCGACTGCCAGGATGATTCCTGAATTGTATAATGCCCCCTGCCGTCTGTAAAAATGTATTCCTTTATCAGCTTGTTCTTTGTGTCGCTCCTCGGCTGAATGGACTGGTTAGTTGAAGTTTCAGGCTTCTTTTCAACCGGAGGAGTATTTTTTACAACAGGATTATTCTTCAAAGCATTGTTATTCTTCAAAGCATTGCTATTCTTCGAATCATTGTTACTCTTCACTGCCGGGTTGTTCTGCTGAGGTTTTGTACCGGAAAGCTTTGTTTCCGGAGGTTTTGTTTCCGTTGTTTTACTTAACTGCGGTTTGTTTTCAGGAGGAACATTTTTCTGAACCGGAGCATTACCCTGTACAGAAGGGTTATTCTGCACCTGATTGCCGTTCTGATCTGCATTCTGGCTGGCGGCCTCCTCCTGTACTTCCGGAGTCTTTGAAGCATCTTCAGTGCTTCTTTCATATACCGTCACCGGAACGCTGTAATCCCTTTCAATTACCTGCGGTTTTACAACTGCAGCCGCTTCAGTTTTAGCATTTCCCTTCTTTAGAAAGTCAGGCAGCAGCATGTGATTTTTACCCATAAAGAAGAAATAATAAACGCCTCCTAAAGTAATAAGAACCACAGCGCCAAGTATTGCCCAGAACGCGGCGGGATATTTTGAAGTGTGCTCTGCTTCATCATCATCCTCGTCCTCCAGCATTTTTTCGCCAAGAGCCGAAATGCCCTTTAGTCCCCCCTCCTCAGGCAGGACTAATTCCTCCTCCTGCGGTTTTCCCTCAGAAGGCATATCTTCCGGAAGAGTCTCCCCCAGGAGTTCTTCTTCCGTAACTTCTTCCGAAGATTCTTCTTCCGAGAGTTCTTCTTCCGAAGATTCTTCTTCCGAAGATTCTTCTTCAGCGGAATTTTCTGTCTCTTCTGTAAAATCCTCAAATGGATCTATTTCAATTCCTGCATCCATTTCAGTCAGCAGTTCCAGCTTTTCATCAATGTTTTCCGCCTGATCATCAATTTGCGCAGCAGGCTCTTCACTGACCTCTTCCTCTTCATTATCGTCTATTTCATCAAGACTGAACCAGTCCTCGCCAAGTTCACTATCAGGCTGAAGTCCGGGAAGTTTCTCCGAGGGAATTTCACTCTCAGAAAATTCATCCTCTCCCAGGAGATCCTTGAAAAGATCATCAGGGACTTTTAATTTGTCGTCAGGCAGAATCTCATTTAAGACCACTTCAGTTTCACTTTTCGTCTCCGTCTGCACTTTTTCGTTTGGATTTTCTTCAGCGCCGGTCAAAAGATCCTCTTTCAAGTCAGCTGAAGCGGCATCAAAAGTGGGGGTTTCATCCGAAAACTCACCTGTAATTTCAGCTACAATGGCATCAAAGTCATCTTCAGTGCTTTCAGCAGATTTATCTTCGTCAGCCGGATTTTCAGAAGCCAGTTCTTCTTCAGTTTTACTTTCTTCGGTTAAATTTTCAGCACTTTCATCCTTAAGGCTTTCCTCTTCCCCGAAATCCCAAGGAACGTGTTCTCCTTCTTCACGGGGGAATCCTTCTTCAGCTTTGGGGGTAAAACCGGGGGTGTTTTCTTCAATTACTGTGGATAGATTATATTCTATATCAAAATCGCTTAAGGTAACGGAATTTGAGAGAATATTCTCAGCCTTGTCCTCATAATTTTTCTGCATCATGAGGTAGGATGAATGAACAAGAAAATCTTTTCTGGCCTGTTCGGTTACAGGTATAACAGGCTGGTCAACGCTCAGGCTGAAGACATCATCCTCAAGCTCAGATTTCTTTACGTTGCGCGGATTTACCGGGAAAGCGAGAACCTCATTTTTGTCGCGTCTGTTGTATTTAAGCGGAACAAACAGCAGGTAGAATGAACTCTTCTCCTGAATGCCTTTTTCCGGGCCTGAAGACTTTCTTTTCAGCTGGAATATTCCCACTTCAGGAATCTTTACAGTTTCATTTACTTCCAGACTTTCGGCAACTTTCTGCAGAAAAACATCAAAAGCAACGGCTGTTTCCCTGCCCTGTGAGGCAAGTCTCGAGGAGATTATATTTACTAATTCTTCTTTCTTCATCTTTTTGGTTATTTATCAAAAACTGGCTTAAATACACTCTGCCAAATTAAAGTAAAATCGCACACAAAATCAAAACAGACCGGCTAAAACTTATGTATATTATTTACCACCTGTAATCAATTCCGAAAACTATATCAAACGGCTTCTCCTGGTAGCCGTACCAGATGTAATTGTTTTTGTTAAAGAGATTAGAGACCTGAGAAAACAGGCTTAAGTTATCATGGAGCTTATATCCGGCGCGGAGCGACATATCTGCATATGCCGGAATTTCGGTCCTGTTGGCCAGATCGGCATAGGATGAAGAATTCAGGTTCAATGTAGCCTTCAGTTCAACAGACGGGAAATTGTAGCCGTAAGTCAGGCTTGATCGGATGGCAGAATTAAAAGGAATTTTTCTTCCCTGCGGCGTCTGGAAATCCTCCATTTCAAACTTTCCGTAGAATGAGCCAAAAGGACCGGCATGGAAAAGGAGGTTTGCATAGCCTGTAAAGCGGTTTGCCTTTGTTGTTGCAATGTCGAACATCCCTTTGGGCGGATATACCACGGCCTGCCCGTCAAATACACTGTTATCTATCCTGTTTGTCCTGAAGTATGCGTAATTGTCGAACCTGGAGAATTTGACTCCGCCTTCAATTTCAAAGTAAGTATCAAACTCATATTTGAGAGCCACATTCAGGTTAACTGGACTTTTCTGGAAGACGTGCCCTGCATTGATATGGTAATAATTATTTGCTGTAACCAGGTCCCCTACCGAAAGGAAGTCTGCCTGCGGCATCAGTTCACCCAGCAAGGATAACTGGCTGTTAATTTTAAGGAAAAAGAATCCCTGCGGCAGAAGCATCCAGCTCGAATCGCTGGTTGCATAGTAAAGACCGAACCCAAACTGCCAGTCGCCGGTGGGTTTAAGTTTCATTGAAGCCCTTGCATCCAAAAATCCCACGGCGCTTTTGCCGTTTAACTTTTCACTGATATTCTGATACTTCACGTTGGCATCGCCCGCGATCTTAAAGCCGTTGTAGCCCGTTTCGATACCTCCTTTAAGCCAGAGGAGGTTTTCACCAAAGTCCGCATCGCTTAAATAAAGCATATTGTCCGATGCATCGAGACTTATCTTAAAATAATCGCTGATCAGGTTCGACATGGAGAGTCTCAGGTTCCCCTTATTCATGCCTCTTAGCCTCTCCGGGTTATCCGAAGCAAAAAACCTGTATGAGTTCAGGTTGTAGCCTCCCCCCATCTTGTAAACCGTTCCCGGCAGGAAGCCCGAAGTGTCGGATGAGAAAAATGAAGTTGCAAGGTCAATTCCAAGACCGTTCTTATTCGAATACGGCACGTATGCCCTGTCGTTGAATGTCCACATCCTGCCGAAGAATGTTCCGCCGTCGAAATTGGTTCCATAGGTAAGCTCTGCACCGGGCAGCCTGTAGTAACCGGCGCCAAGAGTCATCTTTCCTTTATACCGGGAAGTCTTTGAATTAAATGTCACTTCTTTTTTTACAGGGTTCGATATTTCTGCAATCGGCAGATCCTCCGGCGAATAAACCGGCTTGAAGAATTCATCGGAAAGCATCGGGACCAGTTCAGCCTTCGGTTTTGTAACAGTAGGAAGGCTAACTCTTTCAACACCCGTAATTACAAATTCGGGAAGTTCAACACTCTGCTGTTTTTTGTCTGTATTTTCCTGGGCCAAAAGAAGACATGGAAGAGCCCATATAAGTATTATTATTCTTTTTATCATCAGATTATTATTCATTAGTCCAGACTCCGTAATTTGTTTTGTGCTTCAGCTCCGAACTTGTCGCTGCGGTGACGGCTTAAGACCGTCTTATACATTTCTCTAGCCTTGGCATTATCGTTTTTCTTTTCGTAGCATTCACCCAGCTTGAGGTATGAACTGGTAAGCCATTCATCGAAGCCCGCGAATGCAAACTTAACCCTTACAAGAGCTGAAATTGCGTCATCAATCTTATTCTGATCAAAAAGTGAAACCCCGTAGTAGTACTGGGCCTTTGCCCCAAGCTCATCGGTTCTTTCCTCCGAAAGCTCCTTTAAGAGCATATCTGAGGTCTCGAAGTTTTTACGGGCCAGTTCTATAAGCGCAATCTGATACTTTGCATCGGCGGCAAAAATGGTCCCGGAGTAGTACTGTATGAGATAGTTAAAATCGTCGTAAGCCTTCTGCAGGTCACCTTTTTCAATGTATGCCATTGCCCTGCTATACATAACCTCAGGTATCCTGGAGGATTCCGGGGGGAACTTGTCTATTGCCGTGCTGTAGATGCTGATTGCGGCATCATAGTTTTTAAGATCAGAATGTATCTTCCCCATCTCAAGCACCGAGGCTATTCCGGGATCGCTCAGAAGATAATTCTTGAAGACAATGTTAAAGTTGTAAAGGGCCTCTTCGTTCTGCTTTAATATTTCGGCGCTTTTGCCTATGGCATAATAAGCATCGGGCACAAGCGGGCTTTGCGGGAACCTGGAGACAAAATCCTTATAGCTCGTTTTGGCCATCTCATAGTTCCTGAGGTTAAAATAAAGATCCCCTTTTCTGAAAAGTATCTGGTCTATGTTTGCTGCCTGCGGGTTCTGTGATACATAGCTGTCGATGAAACTGACGGCCTGCTCAGGCTTGTCATCTGCCATGTAGGCATCCTTTATACCCATAACGGCATCAAAGGCGTAATTGCTTGCAGGATAACCCGTTATAACCCTGTTGTAATAGACGACCGCCGAATCGTAGCTTCCCATGTTGAAATATGCATTGCCGATTGAGTTATATGTAATAGGCACAACTGAAGCCGATGGGTAGCGGCTTAAGAGCGTATGATAGCTTGCAACAGCCTGGCGGTAATTCCCCTTCTGGAAGAATATCCAGCCGATTATGTACTGGCTTTCAGCCACATACTTTGAATCGGGAAACTTCTCCTGAAGGTTTGCAAATTCCCTGATAGCCTCATTGGCGTTGCCCGCCTTGTAAAGCGCCTGCGCATACTGATAATATGCATAATCGCTGCTCTGGCTGCCCTCGGCAAGGAAAACTTCCTGATATATGCGGCTTGCCTCTGCAAATTTCTTTTCACCGTAATAGCTGTCGGCGAGCCTTAGCCGGGCGTCGGTATAATGGGGACTGTCCTTATATCTTCTTGTGAATTCGGAAAAGTTGTAAGATGAATTTGGAAATTCCTTCAGGTTGAAATATGTATAGCCTTTGCCATAGAGCACCTGGGCAGTCAGTTCCTTGTCCTTCTCGCCAACCTGATTATACTCCTTTAGGGCCCGCTTGAAATCCTTCTTTGCAAAGTAAGACTCAGCCAGGTAGAAATGGGTCTTGCCAGGTTCAAAGGAGCGGGCTGAAGACTGAAGCCTGTTTAATGAGCTTATGGCTTCATCAGTGCGGTTTAAGTAGTAGTCTGCAATACCAAGTCCCAGGAGGCTCCGGTCTTTGAGCTCCGGCTGCAGATGTTCAATATTCAGCGCATCATTGAAATATTTCTTTGCTGCCGGGTAATCCATGGCCCGAAGCCTTATTTCCCCCAGAACGGCAAGAGCGCGTCCGCGTACGGATTCATCTTCCGACCTGACGGCCTGTTTTAAGTATTCTTCTGAGACAGATTCCTTGTTGGTTTTATATTTAACAACCCCGACTAAATATTTCACCTGAGATGTAAGCGGGCTTGCGGGATAACGCTTCAGGAACTCGCCGTAGAGCTTAAGAGCCTCGTCGTCTTTGCCGGCATAGCGCCTTGCCTCGGCGCTCCAGAAAAGCGATTTAACTGAAATGGAATCGCCTCCGTTTTTTTCAGCTAAGGATGAGAACAGATTATAGGCATCATCGTATTTAGCCTGCTGGAAGTTGACCCAGGCAAGGCCGTATTCCACGTTTTTTTTAACCGTGCTTTCAGGGTTCTCTTTAAGAATCTCTTCATATGTCGAACCGGCATCTTTATATTCCCTTAATCTGTAGAAAGAATTAGCAAGAATATATTTAGCTTCAGTCTGCAGGCTGTCTGAAAGTTCCTTAATGAGAGGATCATTCAGTTCCAGGATGGCGTTATCGTATTCCTTGAGTTCGAAGTAGCAGAGGCCGATTCTGATCTGTGCATGAGGAGCCAGTGAATGTGTTTTATAGTAAGCCAGAAGGGTGTCGTAATTGGCAACAGCCTGATGGTAGTCCCCCTTCTTCTCATAAATATTGGCAAGCAGATAGATGCTGTTCGGTTTATATTTACTGTTATTTCTTGAGGCAATGGCGTCATCTAAAAACTTTATAGCCTCATCGTAGCGCGCCTGCTGAGAGTATGGATCCCCGATGAGGTACATTGCAGAGCCGACATATTCATTATAAGGATAGTCTTCTATCAGGAGTTTCAGGGTTTCGCGGGCATTGGTATACTCTTTCTTTCTGTAGTAGAGTGTTCCAAGCTTATAGAGCCCGTCTGCGCGGAAATTCGACTCCGTGTATTTGCTTGTAAAATAGCCGTATGCTGCAATTGCTGCATCGATCTGGTTTAACCTCAGGAGGCTTTCAGCCGAGTAGTATTTAGCCGATGAGGAAAGCTCCTCATCAACGCCTCTTTCGGCATAGAAGCCTTCAAAGAGCCTGTAGGCTTTAACATAATCTCCAGCCTGAAATGCTTCCATTGCATTTGCATAGCCTTCAGGAATATTCTTCATGGGGGTGCTATGTTCAGGGAGATCTTGTGTATTAACGACCTGCGCCCGGCTTAATGCCGTAAGCGACGTAAGTAATAATAATGTCAGTACTAAATTTTTCATTTTTACCGTAAGATGTTCCGGAAAATAATTGCAAAAACGCCGCCGGTTATGCCGGCAGCAAGGTTCACCATGTCGTTTCCGACAAACAGATAGCCTTTTTCATGTATAGCCGGCTTCATGCAATGGAACTTCTTTTCAGTCATTTTGCCGCAGACTCTGCAGTAAATAGCTGCCTGAAGAGTAGCTCCCGGGAGGCTGTCAATGAGGCTCCCCATGGTGCCGGAGAAAACAATAATACAAAAGTACAGAATTAATCCTGAATTTATCCACACTGCCGAGGAAATTGCAACAGTAAGTGCCCCGGCCATGGCTCCCAGAGTTCCGGGGATGGATATTCCGCCTGAAGTCCCCTGTTCAACAGACTTCATGTTCAGGATGTTATACGTCTTTGCCCTTCCCAAGGTTCCAATTTCAGTAGCCCAGGTGTCCGTCCAGTGCGCTGCAGGCGGTCTCCTGCCGGGGGAAGCCTCCTTTTGTCAGGAACTTCTGCCTGAAAGACATAAAAGCCGCAATTGCGCCCAGAACAATAGCTAAAATTATGTTTTTCAACAAGCCAAAATTAAGGGCGTTGAACTCAATTGCCGGAAAAGTCATCCTAAGAATTCCTTTTATAATCTTTCAGTTCTTAAAATGGGGGAAATATATTACTAAAAGGCCCTTTTGTCAAGGAAAGACATAGATAATACGTGAAAGGCCTGGTTATTCTCTACTTATATATAGCTTTTCCTGCAGGTTCCGGATGTGGAGGATTTCTCAATCTGAATTTTCATACAGTTCGCGGCAGATCAGGCTTGCCTCAAAAAGAGGGGCACTGCTTATTCCCAAAACACAGCCTGAATCCTTTAGCGGCTCCATGTATCACACTTATAAAGGGCAAAAGAAAAGCATTTTTGAAAGGAATTAAGTGAATAAGTATTTTAAAGGAGAGGCTATGATTTTCAGACAAATCCGTTCAAAGGATGATACAGGTACATTGACTTATCTTGTTGCAGATGAAAATACAAAAGAAGCAGTTGTAATTGATCCGAACATTGAAGATCTGGAGAGAATTCTTTTTACGGCTGATGAGCTGGGCTTAAGAATTAAATATGTAATTGATACCCATACCCATGCCGATCACATAACGGCCGCAGGAGAAATAAAAAACCTTACCCGGTCCGAAGTAATAATGCACGTAAATACAAAAGATAAATGGAAGGTCGTTGATGAGGGCGATAAGTTCGGAATTGGCGATATACTGAGAGCTAATGCCTCGGTTGAGGTCGACCGATATGTTAACGACGGGGACACTATTAAGGCCGGCTCTCTTGAGCTAAAGGTCCTCTTTACGCCCGGACATACAGATAACCACATAAGCCTCCTTCTAAAGGACATGCTTTTTACAGGTGACCTTCTTTTGGTTGGCCAGGCAGGAAGAAGCGATCTTCCGGGAGGAAACCCGTCGGAACAGTACGACAGCCTTTTTAATAAAGTACTGATACTGCCCGGTAATATAAAAATCTTCCCCGGGCACGATTACGAGGAAAATGAGTATTCGGTTTTATCCGATGAAAAGATGGATAACCCTTTCCTGAGGCCCAGGACAAAAGAAGAATATATTGAATTTGTCAGGGATTTCTTCCCACCGTTTGCCGAGGCCTCCAAAGAAGGGAAAATGACACTTCAGTGCGGCACAAAAAGAGTATCAACTTCAGATCTTCCGTTTGAAAACATTTCTCCAGAAGAGCTGGCCGGAATGATAAATAACCGTGAGGATCTTTTTCTTATGGACGTAAGAGAGCCCTTTGAACTGATGGCTTTCGGGGCTGTGCCGGGAGTTGTCAACATTCCGACAAGCGAAATTACACGCAGGCTTAATGAAATTCCGCGCGGCGGCGGGAGGAAAGTTGTCGTAATTTGCCAGTCGGGAAACCGTTCATTTGAAGTCTCGCACTATCTTGCAAAGCATGGCTTTTCCGGCATTCTTAACCTCGAAAGCGGCACCTCGGGCTGGATGCAAAGCAGAAATCCCCGGGTAAATGAGTTGAAATTTTCAGGGACACGAAAGTAATGGAATTCATCGTTGTAGCTTTGATTGCTTTCTTCACTTCCTTAATTTCAGGGATGCTGGGCCTGGGAGGATCTGTCCTCCTGATCCCGGCTTATCTTTACCTTCCCCCCCTGCTGGGAATCCACAGGCTGGATGTGAAGAGTATTTCGGGAATGACTTCCCTTCAGGTCCTTGCAGCCTCAAGCCTGGGAATGCTGATGCATAAAAAAAGAGGCACGGTTAATAACACACTGATCTGGACAATGGGCATTCCTATTGCAATTACCTCATTTCTGGGTGCTGCACTTTCAGGCATGATCAGACCGGAAATTATTATTACAGTCTTTGCCGTTATGACAATTGCAGGTGCCCTGCTCATGCTCCTTCAGAAGCCCGCAGATGAAATGAGCTCTCCGGGCCTTGAATTCAGCCGCACGGCTGCCGTGCTGATTGCGGTTTTTGTGGGATTCTTCGGCGGTATGGTTGGCGCTCCCGGGGCTTTCTTGCTTTCCCCCCTGATGATGGTTCTTCTAAAGATTCCAACAAGAATCACCATCGGTTCAACGCTCGGAATTGTCCTTTTGTCAGCTTTTTCGGCCAGCCTGGGAAAGCTTTTAACCGGACAGGTACCCCTGCTTCTGACACTTTCAGCAGTTCTGGCCTCGCTTCCCGGGGTATATATGGGCTCCTATATAAGCCACCTGCTCAAAAGCAGAACACTTAGACTTATACTAGCTGTTCTGATAGGAGCCGTTGGACTTCAGATGGGCTACAGCATAATACTTAAATAAGTCCGGCGAAATAAAGTTTTTCTTTTGCTTTCCCCTATTGTATATATAAAATTTTACCCTTAATTTAGAACCAATTTGTTCGAATATAATAACGGGTAAAAGTTTTTAAGACCTGCAGAACCGGATTTCCTGATACCAGTGGGCGAAGGAATAATTTTTCTGCAGGCGATTATATACAAAATTATAATGCAAAAGAAAAATAATCAGAGCAGGCATTCAGACGATACGGCTTCACAGCTTCAAATTAACTGCGGAAATGTATATAAAACACTAATTTCTATGTCAATGGATCCCATTGTAGTAACGGACCTGAATGGGATCATTCTTGAAGTCTCCCCCCGCACGCCGGAAATTCACGGCTACGAGAATGCCAGTGAACTCCTGGGAAAACCATTTCTGGAGCTGATTGCAACTGAAGACCGCCAGAAAGCAGCAGCCTTTCACCAGGAAATCCTCTCGGGTAAACCGGCAGAGAAAATTGAACATACCCTTCTTAGAAAAGACGGAAGCAAATTTTTCGGCGAAATTACTGCCTCGGCTGTAAAAAACAGTGAGGGAGAGAATATTTGTCTGGTTTCAATATTAAAGGACATCAATAAGCACAGGCATGAACAGAAAAAACAGGCTGCAATCTATGAAATTTCTGAGGCTGCCAGCGGCTCAAAGGATCTTAATGAGCTTTATGCAAAAGTTCACGCCATATTAAGAGAGTTCATTCCTGCTAACAGCCTTTATATTGCTCTTTATGACGAATTGAGCCAGACGCTCAGTTTCCCATATTATGTTGATGAATACGACTCGCCAAATAAACCAAGCCGGTACGGCCCTCAGAAGTTCGGACACGGCCTTACAGAATATGCCGTCAGATACGGCAAACCTCTTCTGGTTAACAAGGAAAAGTTCTTCGAGCTTTTAGATAAAAATGAAGTCGAACAGCAGGGCGCTCTTTCGGTCGAATGGCTGGGCGTGCCGCTAAAGACATACGATGAAAAGAAGATCGGGGTGCTTGCCGTCCAGATTTACGATAATGAGAATCTGCAGTATACAAAGGAAGACGAGGAACTCCTTGCCTTTGTATCCACACAGATTGCAATGGCAATCGACCGCAAGCGCACCGAACAGGAGCTTCAGGAAAGCCAGGAGGCCTCTGAAGCCGTAATTTCAAACCTTCCCGATATTGTAATTGTACATAAAAAAGGAAGAATTGTCTTTGCCAACAAAACTGCCGCAGACTTCTCAGGCTACAATGCAGAAGAACTCCTGAACAAACATGTTCTGGACTTTATTCCTGATGAAAAGAAATCTTTTGTTGCCGAAATTATCAGCAAAAGATCCCACGGCAGCATTCTGCCTGATTATGAGACCAAGATAATCACAAAGTCAGGACAGAAAAAAACTGCAGTCATCAGGGGTGTGGACATGTTCTACCAGAATGAACCTGCCACACTGATTGTGCTTATCGATGTAACCGATAGAAAAGAAAGCGAGGAAATTCTTACAAGGTTCAAACAGGCTGTCGAGTGGTCGAACGAGGCTATTTTAATTACAGACGTTGAAGGCATAATAAAATATGTAAATCCGGAGTTTACAAGGCTCTACGGCTTTACCTGCGAGGAAGTCGTCGGGAAAGTCACCCCAAGAATATTAAAAAGCGGAGTCCACCCGCCGGAGCAGTATAAATATTTCTGGAGCCTGCTAACCCAGAAAAAGTCCGTTCAGAGTGAAGTGGTTAACAAAACCAAAGAAGGCCGCCTTGTTACAATTGAAGGCTCCGGCAGCGCCATCTTAGACGAAGAGGGCAATATAATAGGATACCTTGGAATTCAGAGGGATATTTCGGATAGGAAAAGCAGTGAAGTAGTTAAAAATGCCCTTTACAAAATTTCCGAAGCCGTAAACAATACATCCGACCTTACGATGCTCTACAGCAAGCTGCATGAAATTATCAAAGATCTCATGCCGGCTGAAAACTTCTACATTGCAATCTACGATCAGATAAATGAAATGCTCAGCTTCCCGTATTTTGTGGACGAATTCGATCCCCCGCAGAAATCAAAGAAGATCGGCAAAGGCCTTACCGAGTATGTCCTTAGAACAGGTCAGGGAACTTTGATCACCGAGCAAGAGGATCTTGCCTTAAGAGACCTGGGTGAAATTGAAGTAATCGGAACCCCTTCCAAGGTATGGCTCGGAGTGCCGTTGAAAGTAATGGATAAGACTACCGGCGTGATGGTTGTGCAGGACTATGAGAACGAAAACGCATACGGCGAAAAGGAAAAAGAAATTCTTACATTCGTCTCTGAACAGATTGCCTCTGCTATCTACAAGAAGACAGTTGAACAGGAACTCCTTGAATATACAACTGACCTTCAGACAAGCAGGTACCTGCTTGAACAGAGAACTGAAGAACTGATGGCGCTTAACGAACAGCTTGAAAAATCGGAAAAGGAACTTCAGGGATCGCTCTCTGAAAAAGACCGCTTCTTCTCAATTATAGCTCACGACCTGAAAAGCCCCTTTAACGGCCTGATGGGCTTTACAAACCTCCTCATGCAGGATTTTGAACAGTTTTCTTCAGATGAGGTTAAGAACTTTATTGTTCATATAAATGCATCTGTTAAGAATATTTATAACTTAATTGAAAATCTGCTCGACTGGTCGAGAATACAGACCGGACGGATGGAATTTAACCCTGAAGCTTTAAGCCTGCCCGGACAGGTGAAACCCGTTTTCTCGCTCCTTAAGAATAATGCCATTACAAAGGGCATTAAGCTTGAACAGCATATAAACAGGGATATTGCAGTCTATGCCGACGGCAAGATGCTGCACTGCGTACTTCAGAACCTTATTTCAAACGCAATTAAATTTACAAATCCCAACGGAAAGATCACCATCTCGGCCAATAAGGAAAACGGACACGTTAAGATTTCAGTGGCTGATACAGGTGTGGGAATTCCCAAGAATTCGCTGGACAAGCTCTTTAAGATAGATTCTAACCTCTCAACTGAGGGAACGGCACATGAAAAAGGCACAGGACTTGGACTCATACTCTGCAAAGAGTTCATTGAGAAAAACCGGGGATCAATATCGGTTGAAAGCAGCCCCAACAAGGGTACAACATTTACATTTACCCTTCCGGCTGCAACTGAAGAATTCCACTAGCAGTTGATATCCTCTTTGCCCGGAAGAATGAAATAAAGGGCGTACTTCCTGAGTACGCCCTTTTTTATTTACTACAGTTTCATTATCCTGCCAGGGAAACTCCCATAAACCATCCGATTACAAAAGTAACGCCGGCCGCAAGAAGTCCAAAGATCAGCTGTCTTGTACCCGAGACCCAGATGCTCTTTCCCGTCATAATCGTTATTGCGCTTCCCATACCGAAAAGTCCCAGTGCGCTTAAAACAAGGCTAAGAATAATACTCGTCTTGCCGGAGGTAAGAATAAAAGGAATTACAGGTATAATTGCACCTATTGCAAAAAGCACGAATGACATTCCGGCAGCTTCCCAGGCAGAGCCGCCCAGTTCTTCAGGATCTATAGCAAGCTCTTCGCGTGCAAGCGTATCAAGTGCAGTATTGGGATTGCTGATGAGCTGGCTGGCCATAGTTTTTGCCTGCTCTTCGGAAAGACCCTTTGCCTGATAGATCAAGGCCAGTTCTTCCATTTCCTCCTGCGGGTTAGCCGCAAGTTCACTTTCTTCAATGCTTATCTGCCTCTGATAGAGTTCGCGTGAGCTTTGAACAGAAAGCCATTCTCCTAAGGCCATGGAAAAGGCACCCGCCAGGAGCCCGGAAAATCCTGTTATCAGTATCGTCCCGTTCGAAAGCGCAGCCCCTTCGGCAGCCCCGGCCACACCCATTACGAGGCTCAGGTTTGATAGCAGTCCGTCATTGGCACCAAGAACGGCAGCCCTCAGGGCGTTGCCTCCTACGCCTTTGTGTCTGCCTTCAAAACGGGCAATCTGCGTGCCTTCAAGTCCACCGGTATTCATCATCGCCTTGAAAAGCCTGCCGTGCGACTTTTCCTCGGCTGGCATACTAGTCTTTTTTGTCTCCGGCTGATGGCTGTAGCTCTGGCTGTCGGTTTCCTCCATTTCCACCACTGTAGGCAGAACGAACTGCGGACCGAATTTTCTGGCCAGAAAGATAAGAATTTTCGTTCTCCAGTCAGGCTTTACAAGTGGATCTTTCCCTCCTGCCTTTAAGATCTGTTCGCGCCAGAACTTTGCGTGCCTTTCCTCCGACTCAGCGAGTCTTGAATATACCTTTTTTAATTCTTCCTTGGTTTCAGTTTCCGATAAAATCCTGTAT
Source organism: Ignavibacteriales bacterium (assembly GCA_036261625.1). Taxonomy (GTDB): domain Bacteria; phylum Bacteroidota; class Ignavibacteria; order Ignavibacteriales; family SURF-24; genus JAAXKN01. Next base: position 45,830 of record DATAKL010000001.1, read on the forward strand.
AAAGCCGAGCTGTTGGTCTCAGCCTGCAGGTTAGCCTTATACTGCGGAATATTTGGCTTAAAAGTCATTTTGCTCTATCCTCCCGGTTAAAAATCGTGTAAATTTTAACCCCTTATGATAAGCTAATTTTATATTTTCCGCAAAGCTTCCGCAGTATATTTTTTTGATTTGTTCAAATTTTATTTTACTGTCTCTGCTATTCATTATCCTCATCATCTTCAAACTCAACGCCCAGGTACTCCAGGCTGCTTTCACAGATGGATATCATTATGTCGAGCCCGTATCTGACCGAAGCCATGGCGGCAAGTGCCGATTCGTGAGAAATGTAGTTTATCTCATTTACAGCTTTCTGATCCTTCATAAGTTCATCTGCCTCATCGTAAAGTTCCCACAGCCTGTCGTGCAGCTTTTCAAGTTTCTCGGTAAAATTGTCAATTTTATCCGAATTGCCTTCCCCGTTCATTTTATCATCACTCATATTTATATTTCTCCGGAATTTGAAAATTATTTTTGAATTCTCGTCATTCTCTGGTCAAAAAGCGACACAGTTTTCTTTTAACCGGCCCCTTTAATATTTATATAAGAAATTGATGTAAATAAAAAAAGGGGAAACTTTTAATGTCAGAATCTCAGCGGCACAAATAAAAAGGCTGTATTTTTTTTGTTTTACAGCCCTTTTGTTAAAGTCCTGTATGCGGGGCTATCTGCTGTTTTCTCTCTGAAAGGTATTATAGAAAATTGCACACATCCTTTTGACCCTGGGGCTTTCGTCAAAATCATAGGCCGTCCTAAGGGCATAAATGCTCTGATAGTTGCCAAGTTTATAAAGCGATAAGGCTGCCATAAGTTTTGCATTATCGGTTTCCTCCTCACGCAGCATTCTTAAAAGCGGAATCATAGCTTTTTCTGATTTTATCTCGCCAAGCAAAAAGGCAGCATTTACACGAATGTTAAAATCATTCGACTTTACGGCATCCAGGAGTTCTTCTTCCGTATCCGGTTTATCGGCAGCTTCATTCAGTACATGATTGTTGTAAAAGTTAGTGCACATTTTCCTTACTCTTTCACTCTTGTCGAACTGAGCAGCGCGTTCAATGGCATATATTCCCTGCTCTTTTCCTATTTTATAAAGTGACAGGGCAGCCATAATTCTGGCACCTTCGACCGGTTCATCCTTTAGCATTGCAAGTAAAGGGATCATGGCTTTAGCGGATTTGATTTCTCCTAAAGCATAAGCTGAATTTACTCTTTCATCAAAATTACCGGATTTGATTGATTTCAGAAGGGATTCCTCATCCTGGGGTCCCGCAGGGCTGAAAGCGCTGGCGTTTGAAAAACCGAAGAAAAGCACACAAAGTGCCCCGGACAGTATTACTGCAAACTTTTTCATTTTTACACCTCTTAAAAAGAAATTGATAAAAATATTTCCTTTTTTGAGCGCTCAATAATTATGACGCACCAATTGTAAAAGAGTTCCATGAGGGATAAATTTAGACACTTTTTTTTCACATTTCTTTTAAGAGAAGATTTTTTTTCAGGCATGGCTGTAACATTTCCGCGGCCTGTTTCGTCTATACATTAAGAAACCATGATGCTAAGAACAACAAAATATAAATTCCTCCTTCAGCAGTATAAGAACAGGATCTACAGCTACTCAAAGCTTCTGCTGAAAAATAAAATGGATGCCGATGACGTCACCCAGGAGGTGCTCATACGCATTTGGCAAAACATGGATGAATTTAATGTTCTAAAGGCTAAGACCTGGATTATGAAAACAACACATAACCTCTGCATGGACTACCTGAGAAAAAGAACGAGGAGTTATAAAAATGAAAGCTCTATGGACGAGGAATTTATTGAGAACTTCCCCGACAGCGACACAAAAGGCAATCCGTTCATATCCATGCATCTTAACTCTGTAAACGACAGAATAAATGAAGCATTAAGGAGATTGCCTGAAAACCTGCAGTCTGTTTTTCTTCTTTATGAACTGCAGGGGATGAAATATAAGGAGATCAGTCAGTGCCTGGAGATCCCGATAAACAGCGTCAAGGTATATCTTTTAAGAGCAAGAAAAAAGCTGCAAGAGGATTTAAGAGAATATGTCAAAAGTGAAACGATCTGAAATGGATGAAAAGCTTCTTAACAGAGTTATTTCTGCGGCATATAAAGATGCCACTTTGCTGGAAAGACTCCTTATCAGGTGGAAAGCCGCATGGGACCCGGAGGTTAAGAGGCTTTATCAGGAATATAAAACCACTGCCCGACAGGTGCACAGCCTTTTCGAGGAAGCCTGCCCTGGAAGTGTTTTAAGCAGGGTTGAAAAGCTGACATTGCCCGAAGAAAGGAAGCAGCACTCCTTCCTTCTGGATATTTACGGTGCGGTTTTCTCAAAACCCGTCTGGTCGGCTGCAATGGTTTTAATTATGGTATCGGCCTTAGCTTTATCCATTTTTCTCAGACAGAATAAACAGCCGGTGCCATATTCACAAAAAGAAATTGCCCTTGCAAATGAGCAGGCATCCGAAGCACTGAAAATGGTCGGAAGCATTCTGAATGAGACGAAATCGACCGTTATAAATGAGATACTGCCTGAGAAGGTAAGCAGGCCTATAAACGAGGGTTTTAGCACAGTTAGAAATTTAATAAACAAGGAGACAACAGATGAAAAAGTTAATTAACATGCTTATGTTCTGCGTTGCTCTGCTTTACACAAGCAGCTTTGCGCAGAATGCCGATTACAAAAATGAACCCGGATATATCGATTTCGGAGACCTTTCCTCAATGGAATCAGGAGACAACGTAACCGAGGTAACTCTGGATGAAAAACTCCTTAAACTTGCTGCAGGTTTTCAGAAGAAAGGCCATCAGGAGTTTAACAATCTTCTCAGCGGCTTAAAACTGGTTAAAGTTAATTCTTTTGCCGTAAGCCCTAAAAACGAGGAACGCGTTTATAATAAGATGAAATCGCTCGATCAGGAACTTACACGCAACAACTGGAGCAGAATAGTTAAAACCCGCGAACACGGTTCTAATGCCAATGTTTATATCAAGACAAACGGAAATAATAATGTCGTAGGACTGGTTGTAACTACTGTAAGTCCCAAAGGCGAAGCCTCATTTATCAACATCGTGGGAAACATCGACCTTGAGACCATAAGCAGCCTTTCAGAAAACTTTAATATCCCCTCGCTCGACAGCGTAGGCCACAACAGGAAGAGGCACTAGAATGAAAACCTTGAGGATTTCAGGAATTATCCTCCTGCTTCTTGCAGTCTCCTTCCTGTCGGCCGGATGCTTTGATGTCAACAGTAATTTCAGGAATGTAAGAAACCACCTTCTCAAAGCTGCAGGAAGCAAGTATGAGAAAGACCAGGAGTTTGCACTGGGCAGCGTAAGCATGGCAGTTGTTAAACAGGTAGTAAAAAGCTCCCATGACGATAAGCAAAATATTGAACTGATTAAAAACATTTCAGGGCTTCAGTTAGGCATTTACAAAAAGAAAAATGACGTCGGTAAGGCTGAAACAGATGTGCCTGATGCCGAAAGTTTTAACGAAATCTGCAGGATGATGGAGAAAGGCGGCTATATTAAAATGGTACGAAGTATTAATAAAAATGAAGTCTCAGCCGTATTTCTTAAGCTCAACAAGCAGCAGAATCTGACAAAAATGCTTGTAATTTCTGTGAATCAGAATGAACTGGTGCTTATAGATATCGCTGGAAACCTCGACCGGCTTTTTGAAACAGCCCTAAGAGACAAAGGGCTGGGCAAATTGGCAATTAAATATTAAGAAAGGCAATTTGGGGCAGGAGACATCGCATCTCCTGCCCTTTTTTTTTGCCGGAGCAGGTCTTTTACATCCGGAACAAATGTTCTGCGTAGTTTATTTATAATATTGACTTATAGAAATTTATCGTATATAATATTACAAACAGCAGACTTTAAGCACGCGATACGAATTAAATTTAAGGAGGGCTACTATGTTTAGAAGGCGGAACATGACTAAAATGATGATCACGGGCGTATTGCTTGGCGGCGCAACCGGCAGCATCCTGACTTTTTTGTTTACTCCAAAAAGCGGCCGGGAGTTAAGAGGAGACATTAAAAACACGATGGATAACTCCATGGAGAAGGTTAAAACCTCCACGTCAAATATCTATTCCGGTGCAAAAAATGCTACAACAGGAGCAATTAACAAGATCCAGTCTGCTTTAAATGCCGGCATTTCATCCTATAAAAATGCCACTGAAAAGGTAAAAACCAGCAAGGAAATTGAAGAAGAAGCGATGGCCGAAGAAAATACCGGTTCAAACATATGATTTTAGAGATGAAAAGATCAAAGGGAAAGACCTCATAGAACATCTTGTCTTTCCCTTTTTTCTGCCCGGAAAAAGATTCTTTAGAAGAGCCCTTTATGCCCTGAATATTTACGATTGTAAATATTTTTCAGCAGAACTTGATTTACTTTGTATTTAACCATATTATATATTGTGATACTATGATAAGGCTTAGAAAGAGATTTACTTTAAGAAAAAGTTACAATTAAAAACGAGGGTATATATGTTTAACAGCAGACGCAAAAGCAACCAAAAACTAATTACCGGAATCTTCATCGGCAGTGCCGCAGGCAGCATACTTGCCTTCCTTTTTACTCCAAAGACGGGCAAAGAATTAAGACAGGATATTGCAGACACCTTTGATACTTCAGTCGGCGCGGTAAAAGATACAAGCAGCAAAATTTATAACAACGCCATAGATGCAACCACCGATACAGTAAACAGATTCCAGGCAGCAGTTACAGCAAGCATAAACAGGTATAAAAAGGCCGGTGAGGAATTAAGAAAAGCCAGAAAGACTCCCGCTGAAAACATTGCGGCTGCAAAAGGCAGAAAAAGGGGCACAACAAAAAAGGCAGCCAAGCCAACAGCCTGAATTTAAGAATACAAAAGAACTCCGTAAAAGAAATACCTTTTACGGAGTTTTTCTTCTACTTTTTAATTTTTAATTATTAATTGACTTTCACGCCAGCGGCAGAGAAAACCTGAAGGTGCTTCCAATGCCCGGTTTACTTTCCACAGATATGAATCCCCCGTTTTTCTCAATCAGCTCCTTGCAGAGTATGAGCCCGAGTCCCGTTCCTCTTTCACCCGATGTACCGTTCTTAAAGAAGTGTGAATCTATCTTAAAGAGCTTTTCAATTTCGCTTTCCTCCATGCCGGTGCCGTTATCGGAAATGGACAGACTGGCAAAGCCTCCCTCAGGCACTGCACTTATTTCAATTTTCCCGCCTGGCCAGGTGAATTTGATAGCGTTTGAAATAAAGTTGTTAAGAATAGCCATAACCATGTTCCTGTCGGCAAAAACCGGGATCTCATATGTCAGAAGGTTAACAATGGTAATTTTTTTCTTCTGGGCAATTGCTTCCTGCACCAGAAGGACCTCCCTTATAGAAGAAAGCATCCCCATCTCCCTCGGGGAATACTCCATACGTCCGGTCTGCATCCTCGACCAGTCGAGCAGGTTCTCAATTAAGTTATAGACATTTCTGGAATATCGGGAAACCTTGACTGTAAAATCTCTCAGCTCTTCCTGTGATATCTGGTCTATATTTTCCACCAGAGATTCAGAATAAGTAAGCAGTGCATTAAAAGGACTTTTCAAGTCGTGCGAAATAATGGAGAAGAACTTATCCTTGCTGCTGTTTACCTCTTTTAAGTATCTTTCCGATTCAGCCAGATCATCCAGCCAGCGGGCCTGGAGCTCATTGATTTTTGTCAGCTGATAGCGGCTTTTTTCAAGTTCGCTGTTGATATTTTCAACCTTTTGTTTCTCCTCATTAAGTTCCTGCGTTCTCAAGGCCACCAGTTTCTCAAGATGACTGGTTCTGAACCTTATATAAGTGAAAATGAAACTTATTAAGAGAACACTTACAGTTAAATAAAACCACCAGGTTCTCCAGAAAGGAGGCATCACCCTGAATGTAAATGAAGCAGCCTCTTGGCTCCAAAGGCCGTCTTTATTCCGGGCAATTACAGAAAAGGTATACTCTCCCGGCTCCAGGTTACGGAAGGCCACCTCTCTGCCGCGGTTTAACCCGGACCAGTTATAATCCTGACCGTTTAGTTTATACCTGTATTGAACGCCCTCGGGATTCCTGTAGTCAATTCCAGTAAAAGAAAACTGCAGATAATTTTTGTTGTACGGAAGCCTTAAGTTTACCGGCAGTCCTGTCTTGGGATCAGCTCCTTCCGAAAAGGAAAATATATTTGTGGTATCGTAAAGGAAACTGACATTTGTAATATAAACACCCGGCTTATGGTCTGAAAAAGGTTCGAGCGTCTTCTCTGAAGTTATTTTGACCAGTTTATCCAGTACCCCCACCCACACGTTGCCTTCTTTGTCGCAGTAAATGGCTTCAGAGTTACATCTTGGAAAACCGTCCTCACTGCCGAAGTTCTTAAAAAGTATCTTCCCCGAACGGTTATATTCACTTACATTAAGCTCGCTCAGGCCTGACTTTGTCCCGATCCAAAGATTATTATTTTTATCAAAAGTCATTGAAGTTACAGAATTATCTATAAGTCCCTGACCGGATGTAATACGCACATAGGTTTTATTCCATGGAGAATATCTGAGAATTCCTTTTTGAAAGATACTCAGCCAATAATAGCCATTGTTGTCGACGGCAACTGCTTTATAATAAAAATCTTCTTTTGCCCCGTTAAAGTGCGAGGGGATAAATACACTATTGTCTTCAGTTTTAACCCCCTTTTTTGATCCCAGCCATATCCTGTCGTCCGTACTATAGAGCAGTGAAAATCCATGAGATTTGGAATACTTAACCGTTTTTGTTCCATCATAGAAGTAAACCTTTCCTGAGCTTTGGAACCAAATTCTCTTATCTGGGCCTTCTTTTATAAGATCAGTTCTTTTCAGTTCAGGATTTGCGTTAAGAATGGAAAGTATTCCGTTTTTAAGTCTGTAGAGAGTGCCATTTTTAGTGCCGCCAAATAAGACAGAACCATCTTTGGCCGGACAGGCGGAAATAATGTCTGCCGGATCAAGCTTTCCATGGAGAAAATTGTTTGAAAAAACATTGCCCGTTAGCCTGCAGGTGCCTCCCTTGTAGCTGTAAAGCCACAAACTGCCTGTATTATCCTGACTTATTCCGCTTATGAGGCTGATATTGAGCCCCTTAGAGGCGTCGTAAATCTCATAGTTCTTAGGCACCATTTTACAGATCCCGGTCAGCATGCCGGCCCAGAGTACTCCATCGCTGCTTTCGGTAATAGAGAAAACTGACTTGAAATAGGAGTCGTTTGTAACAGGTATAAGGTAAAGTTTCCCGTCTTTGTACCTGAAAAGGCCTGCATCGGTGCAAAGCCAGATGTTGCCCCGGCTGTCGTGAAAAATGTTATAAACTCTTTTTATATTGTACTTTGTTAAGTCCAGAAGTGTATTAATGCTGCTGCCGTCCCAGAGCATGAGATTTTTCTTTGTTGCAAACCAGAGCCTGCCCGACTTGTCGAAGGCAAACGCACTGGACATTTCATCTTCGTAAAACCAGGAAAATGAGGCGCCCTCTGGTCTCAAAATGCCGCTGCGGCACAAAAACCAGGGCTTACCCTCCTTGTCGGGAGCAACATTCCTGACAAGGTCGACTTCAGAACCGTCCGGAAGAGATTTTATTTTCGTCCACTTTCCCTTATAATACCTTGCGATTCCTTTATCTCCTGCCCCCCAGATTGTGCCGTCCTTCGATTCATAAAAGCGGTTTATTCTTCCTTTCCATTCAAAATTTTCCAGTCTTGTTCCGTCAAACTTAACAATTCCGCGCAACGTTCCAAACCAGTAGTTCCCCCTGGAGTCCTCGATTCCTGAGAAAGCACCTTTTTTCAAAAACTCGGAATCTTCCTTAAAGTCCTTCATATTTACTCCGTCGAACCTGTGCACCCCTATATTCATACAGAACCAGAGGAATCCTTTCTTGTCCTCAAATATGGAAAATGCTACAGGCCGCGTCGGCCCGTGGTCAAAGTAATACCTGAATGAATATTCCTGCGGGAATGCCAGAACAGGAAGAAGAAGCAGAAAAGATAAAACTCTTAATTTCATATATATTCTTATATTAGAGTATCCATTTAAGGATAATTTATTCGGAATACTGCATCAGAACTTAAAATTTGCTGAATAAAAATATAAAAAGATTTCTATATATGCATTCTGAATTTTTATTATTCCTTTTTACAAAAATGGGAAAGTCAGAAGAAGTCAATGGTGTAAAAATTAAGATAAAGCGCCCGTTAAAAAGGGGCGCTTTTTTATTTTCTTAAAACCTCATGCTCCCGAGATTAATGCGGAAGGGATAGAACACATAAAACCTGGTGCCCTTTTCTGTAAATTCCAGGGCAGGCAACGGGAGCTTAATGTAGTTCAGGCTCTGACGTGCCCAGTTCCAGAACCAGCCCCCGTCGGGCAGGAGCCTGACAAGATTCAGATCCAGGCCCAGTATATATCTTCTTACAGAAAGCTGGTCGGGAGGCCCGTTCGGGTCTGGATTTGCATCAATTGCATCGCCGCCGTAGCCTACTGCAACATTCAGCCACTTGGGCCAGTACTTTTTTTCATTCTCACCTAAAATGTTATAGATGTCCACGCTCCACCAGAAGGTGGAACTGTTATAATCATCTATAAATGTCCTTGGACGCAGTATAATAGGCTTCCCGGTCCATTCTGAAGGTACAAACTGCCACTTTGGAGTAATGTTCTGCAGGAAGGGGTTATAATGCTGGGCCAGGAAAAATCCGGCACCTATGGCGTCAAAATACCAGTCCGAAGGGCTGAAGCCCCAGTTTTTTGCAAACCCGTCCTCAGTTTCCACATATGTCTGGTATGCCAGGGCCAGTGTACTTCCCCAGAGGGCAGAGGCATCATAGCTGACTCCGGAGGCCATAAGCCCTTCGCTTAAAACATAGGAAGTAATATAGCATCCGAAAGAATGCCCGGCCTTATCCACCTGGAGGGCAGAAAACCAATCCTCCTGGAAGTGAAATGCCCCCCTGTTGTCCTTCCACCATGCATTGGCCTGATTGATGTGAAGCCCGACAATTGCTCCTAAATATATTCCCCCGACAATTGAGGCAGTCAGTGGTTTTATCTTTGTCTCTGAAAGAGGCAGTGAACCATCGAGCGTATAGCGCCTCTGGCCGGCATAGGTAAAGTCATTAAGAGAAAGGAATTTTTGATTTGACTCCCCGGATGGAGTAAGCGATGAATCAGCAGCAGTCATTTCAGAATGTGCCGGTGTTACTGCCCCAAGAGGACTAATGAGGAGCAGAAGGAACAAAACCGTAAATTCCGGTATATTTTTTTTCAGGTTATAGAACATTGTTTAACACCGTAACAGATTTAGTTTATTATTTAATGAGTGCCGAATCTTAAAGTAAAAAGAGAATTAAGGCTGCTAAGATCTTTATTTTGAAGTCCAATATAACCATCTGTACCTGTTACGTACCTGTAGCTAAAGCCGAGTCCCAGATGCAGAAGACGTGTAAGACTCACCTCCAGATTAATCTGAGGTTCCCAGATAAGCAAGCTTTGCCCGTAATAGCTTGTATGGGGAACTGAGGTATCCATGGCTTTAGGCTTAAGACCGCCTCCGCCCAGAAATAAAAGAAAAGACCCGTGCAAAAAGCCTTCAGAAGGATAGAAGTATTCAATTTCAAGTCCGCCGCAATTAAAGACGGCCAGGAGCTTCTGTCCGCTTAAGGGATCCGTCTCGTTTGTTAGAACTTTATTTGAAAGGCTGTAGAAAGCACCCCCAAAAGAAAAGCTGCGACTGAAGTTCCAGCCCGCTCTTCCTCCGGCAATAATGCTGTTCTGCCCAATAATCGAACCGCTTTTTACGACTGCAGCCACATAAGCCCCGCGCTCTGTCTGGGCAGAAGAAGATATTCCTATAATGGTCAGTAATAAAGCCAAAATAATATAAATTCGCATACAGGCATTCCAATAATTAGTCACAGGATAACCCGACAAATATAAACAAAATTTTGCTATGTGCACAACAATGCAGTTTGCACTTCTCTGCCTGTAGATAAAGGAGGAGGACCAGGACCTGAATATCCTTACTTTTTTGGATTTGTCGGCCTTAGATCAAGCTCGCTTATAAGAGCGCGAACGGGCATTTTCAGTACGCTCACGACCGCCTCGGCAACGTCCTCCGGCATCAGGATCCCTGAAGTGCTGCGGGGGTCGGAGCCTGAATCCCGGGCAAATTCCGACTCAACCGAACCAGGGCATATGGAAGCAACCCTGATGTTGTACTGCCTTACTTCCAGCATAAGCGAGCGCGTAAGACCAAGAAGAGCATGTTTTGTAGATGAGTACATAGTGCCGCCGGCCATGGAATTTTTCCCGGCCAGAGAGGAAATGTTTATTACAGATCCCGACCTTCTTTTGATCATGGATGGGAGCACAGCCTTCGAAAAAAGGTAAGCCCCAATGAGGTTTGTGTCTATCTGGCGCTTGAATTCATCCAGAGAGGAGTCCACTAAGTTCTTAAATATTCCTATACCGGCGTTATTTATTAAACAATCTACTTTATTAAAACACTCTAACACATTTTGAATTGAGGAGTTAACAAAATTTTCATCCGCCACGTCTCCCGTATAATACTTACAGCCGACGCCTGTAAGTTCTATCATTTCCTGCACTTGCCGCAATTCCTTCTCAGTCCGGCTGAATATGGCAACATTGTGCCCCTCGCGAGCCAGGCGCAGGGCGATAGCTTTCCCGATTCCCCTGCCTGCACCTGTCACAACAGATACTTCCCTGCTCTCACTCATCAGATACTTCCTCCGATAGGTTTCAATATTACCCTTTCTGTAACCATGGTTTTACTATTAATATAGACATCCAGCATCATGCGGGCAACCTCATGCGGGTCCATCATTTTACTTCCATGTTCTCTCATCATTTCTTCAGGCCACATGGGTGTTCTGGTGGGACCGGGTATAATGTCAATTATCCTGATGTTGTACTTACGCACCTCCTCCCTTAAGACATCCGTATAGGCCAGGAGCCCGGCCTTGGAAGCTGCATAGGCGCTGCTGCCTTTGAGGACCTCAATGGCGGCAGTGGAAAGTACATTTATTACAGTCCCCCTTTTTCTTTTGATCATACCGGGCAGAACAGCCTTGATGGCGTAAATAGAGCCCAAAAGATTTGTCTCGATAATGTCCCTGATTTCCTTCAGGGAATTCTCCTCTGCAGGCTTAAATGAGGTTATTCCGGCATTGTTAATAAGGCAGTCGATATCCCCTGCGATTGAGGTAATTTCATTTACGGCATCTTCCACACGGGAGGGTGAACTGATGTCGCAAGGGACGAGGTGGAACATTAGGCCTTCATGTTCCACCTCCCGCTCAAGTGTTTCTAAGGGGCTCAGGCGCCTTGAGGAAGCTGCTACACTGAAGCCCGATCTTGCAAATTCCAGGGCTGCAGAGCGGCCAATGCCCGAGCCTGCTCCTGTAACCCAGATGACTTTATTCTTATCATTCATCAGTATCTGGCGGTGGATATCAGGTTTAAGAATTCAGCTCTTGTACGGGCATCCTCCTTAAAAAGTCCGTGCATAGCGCTTGCCGTTGCAGCAGAGTTCTGTTTTTCTACGCCGCGCATCATCATGCACATATGCCGGGCTTCCGAGACCACAGCCACACCTTTGGGCTGAAGGTACTCCTTAATTGTATCTGCTATCTCCTGCGTCATGCGTTCCTGCACCTGAAGACGGCGTGCAAATACTTCAACTATGCGGGGTATCTTGCTTAAACCTACTATCTTTCCGTTGGGAATATAGGCTACGTGCACCTTCCCGAAGAAGGGCAGGAGGTGATGCTCGCAGAGGCTGAAGAAATCTATATCCTTTACAACCACCATTTCATCATAACGCTCCTCGAAAATAGCCCCGTTTAAGACTGTTTTAATGTCTTTCCTGTAGCCCTGCGTCAGGAATTCATAGGCTTTGGCCACCCTGTGAGGAGTTCTCTGAAGCCCTTCGCGGCATGGGTCCTCGCCCAGTTCCTCGAGGAGCATCTTTACCTGGGCTTCCACAACGTCCAGATTAATGTGTTTATTCGCCTTTGTATTCAACATAATTATTTTCCGTTTCGTATAATTTTACTGAAAAAAGCCTGCCGGAAGGGATTTTACCCACTAACTCTTTCCAAATGGCAACGGCCAGGTTTTCTGAGGTCGGGATAACTCCCTTTAAGAAATCCACCTCGTAATTTAAGTGCTTATGGTCTACTTTATCAACTACGTTTCTTAAAATTATTTCCTTGAGGCACTTAATGTCTATGAGGTAGCCTGTTTTAGGGTCCGTTTCCCCTGCAACAACAACCTCCAGGACATAATTATGCCCGTGGCCATATTCGCTGTTGCATTTACCGTAAATTCTTCTGTTTTCCTCGTTATCAAGCTTTGGATTATGCAGGCGGTGCGATGCACTGAAGACTTCCCTGCGGGTAACATATAGCATTCTAAGACGACCTTTCTTTTAACAATTTTATGGGTGAGGGGCATGCTGTGCCCCGTCACACTATTTAACTTAATCAGCTTACTGTCTCTTTTCTCTTTCCGATAGCTTCCATTACCTCTTCGACGTGGCCATCGACTTTTACTTTCGGAAAAACTTTCATTATCCTTCCCTGTTCATCGATTATAAAGGTTGTACGTTCAATTCCCATCGATTTTTTTCCGTACATATTTTTCTCTTTCCAAACGCCGTAGGCCTGGATTACCTTTTTATCCGGATCGCTCAGGAGCGTAAAAGGCAGATTATATTTAGATGTAAATTTCCTGTGCGATTCCTCACTGTCGGCGCTTAGGCCCAGAATAACGGCATTCAGGCCCCCGAAGGCCGGCAGATTGTCCCTGAAGCTGCAGGCTTCCTTTGTGCAGCCCGGTGTATCGTCTTTAGGATAAAAGTAGAGGACTACTTTTTTTCCGAGGAAATCCTCAAGAGAAACGGTATTTCCGTTAGTATCTTTTAATGTAAACTCAGGCGCTTTATCTCCCTCTTTGAGCATATTGTCTCCTAATTAGTTTTAACATTTTAAAATAAAAGGAAAGTTCCTCTTTAGATTTAGACCCGGAAACTTCTTTTTCCAGGCTGAACTTTCCTTTTCTGAACTGGAACTTCTTTATTCTGATATCTTCCTGCCGATTTTAACTGTAACCTGGAACTCTATTTTCCCATCCTGTGTAACGCGCCCTCTTTCTTCTACCACGTGGAACCATGCCACCTGGCGGCTTTTATTTGCTTCCATTACGGCATTTTTTACAGCATCTGAGGAGCTTTCCAAAGAAATGCCAACAATTTCGATAATTTCAAATGTTTTTGACATAAGCCTTCTTCCTGTTAGATTGTTGAAAATAGTACAAGTTACAATAAGATCATGAAAATTCTGCATAAACTCAAAACTTTTTTTCCGCCTGAGGCTTTTTTCCTCTCCTTTTTGAGACTTCTGCATCTGCAGAAAAAGAAAAACAGATAAAATTATTCTGTTAGTATTGCTTCTAAGGATAAAAAATTCTATTTTTACACAGACTAAATCTAAATAACACACGAAACAAAATTGAAAGCAGAAGCCGAAGAAAAATTCCGGGAATTCCTTAAAAACGGAAAGAACCGCATCACACCTGAAAGATTTGAGGTATTAAATGCTGCCCTGGACTACCAGGGGCATTTCGGGGCTGACGACCTCTATATCGCCATGAAAAAAATGAACTCAGGCGTCTCCCGGGCCACCGTCTATAATACCGTGGAACTCCTCGAACAATCCCATATCATTTCCAAAAGAAATTTTGGCGACAATATGAACCGCTATGAAAGCTCATTCGGTAAAAAAAACCACGAGCACCTGGTATGCACAAACTGCGGGAAAATCATTGAATTCAGTACGCCTGAACTGGACTATATCATCGAAAAGGTCTGCCGGAAGGAAGGCTTTGAGATGACTAACTACACTTTTAACATTTTCGGCAGATGTTCAGATAATAATTGCAGTAATAAAGATGAATAATACATTGGATAAGGCAAAAAAAGGCACGTATATAACGGTGCTTTCACTCCCCCAGGGACTGCTTAAAGTTCAGCTCATCAGGCTTGGAATTACTGAAGGCTCAAAGGTCTATTGCGTCGAAAGGCTTCCGGGGGGAACCGTAGTCCTGCAGAAAAGCAGGCAGGAAATTGCCATCGGATACGACCTGGCAAAAAAGATTAAAATTGCAAATTGAGTTTGCTTAAAATTAAACAGTAAAACAATATGAAGTCAGATACTATTATAAATAAACTACACAATGACTGCCATCCCCATTTAGACGTCAAGGAAGTTCTGGGATCTTCCACGGGAAGTAATAAGGTAGTTCTTGCCGGCAACCCGAACGTGGGTAAATCGCTTTTCTTTAATTACTTAAGCGGAATGTACGTCGACGTTTCAAACTTCCCCGGTACAACAATTTCCATTACAAAAGGCACATACAAGGATTATGAGATATTCGATACCCCGGGCGTCTACGGGGTTTCGTCTTTTAATGACGAGGAAAAAGTTGCCCGCGATATCATACTCTCGGGCGATGTAGTCCTGAACGTTGTGAACGCCCTGCACCTGGAACGCGATCTTTTCCTTACCATGCAGCTTATTGAGATGGGAAAAAAGATGACCGTGTTCTTAAACTTCAGCGATGAGGTAAAGAAAAGGAAAATCAGAATTGACGTAAAACGCCTCTCAGAACTTCTGGGCGTGGAGGTAATTGAATCTTCAGCAGTAACCAAGGCCGGATTCGACAAGATCGAATACGCCATTGAAAATGCCCGCGAGGGAAACCAGTCGCCTGAACTTCACCACCTTTTGCATAATACGCTCGACCGCGTCGGCACACAAGCCGAAGCCCTCATTATACTTGAAGGCGATGAAATTATTGCTGAAAAGCACGGCATTCCTCCCGGAAATGCCGACCAGAGAGAAGCAATTTACATCAACCGCAGAAATACGGTAAATGAAATTGTAAGCGAAGTTGAGTTTGAGGACTCCAGGAAGGGTGAATTCTTCAATAAGCTGGGGCGCATGGCCATAAACCCCTATACTGGAATTCCCATACTGGCCGTTGTGCTTATACTTGTTTATTTCTTTATAGGGGACTTTATTTCTCAACGTGTGGAAAAATATACGGAGAACACCCTTGGCAAGGGACAGTTTGAGTATTATGTAAAATCCTTTGTAGGCAAGTATACTCCGGTAGACATTTCAGTTGATATACAGGACGGCAGCGGCAATTCCATCTCTGTAAAAGATTTTAATTTCCCCGATGGGCTAAATGCCGACCCGCAGAAGGTCTCGGAGTTTAAGCAGGTCTCGGCCCCTCACAGCTCAACTACCTCATTTGAATTCAAAAACCCCATCGTCAGGCTTTTCTTCGGTGAGTTCGGCATAATTACAATGACCGTCACCTATCTTCTGTTCATGCTGCTGCCTCTTGTTGCTGCATTTTACTTTGTCATGGCTCTTCTTGAAGATTCGGGTTATCTGCCCCGCCTGGCAACAATGCTCGACCGCTCCTTGAATAAACTTGGCTTAAACGGAAGAGCCGTCATTCCACTCATACTGGGGTTCGGATGTGTAACGATGGCAACCATTACAACGCGGCTCCTGGGTACGGAAAGAGAAAAGACAATCGTAACAGCTATCCTGCAGTTTGTTATTCCCTGTTCGGCTCAGCTCGCAGTTATTGCAGTTTTAATGAGCATGGCAGGAGCCGTGCCCTTTACAATTTATGTCGTTACAATTATAACCGTACTTGTTGTGCTTTCGACACTGCTTAACCGGTTTCTGCCCGGCGAAAGCTCCCCTCTTCTGATAGATCTTCCTGCAATGAGGCTTCCCAGAATGGATAACATCTTTAAGAAGATGTTCTACAGAACATACGGGTTCATGAAGGAAGCCAGTTTCTGGTTCTTCGTCGGGGCACTCGCCGTGGGAATTATGCAGCTTACGGGACTCCTTACGGTATGGCAGGATATACTGAAGCCATTTACAACCATGTGGCTCAAACTTCCCAAGGAGGCCGCAAATGCATTCGTAATGGGAATGGTCAGGCGTGACTTCGGTGCCGCGGGACTTTTCCATCTTAAATTAAGCCCGATGCAGATAACCGTTGCAATAACAACAATTACTCTTTTCGTCCCCTGCATAGCTTCATTTGTCATAATGTTAAAAGAAAGAGGCTGGAAACAGGGAATGATAATCTGGGGCGGAACCTGGATTTTCGCATTTTTAGTGGGCGGAATATTAGCACAAATATTTATTTAAGTCAGAATTTTATTTCAGCTTAGATGTCCAAATCTAACCTGGATTACTCCGAATAATATAAATGGAGGCCTTGTGGTAACACAGCCTCCATTTTTCTTTTCTGTTAAACCGTTTTTCAGAGGCCGCTCCCCCAGGGCGAACTATCACTTGCTTCGGATTAAATTTTTTCCAATCTTACAGGAAAATATTTCAAAACCATTTTCCGGGGGCTTCCAATGCGCAAGCTGTTACTTCCAGCAGTCGTTTCCATTTTGTTTTTTGGTTTTTTATCCTATGGCGGCCACAAAGATAAAAGACATGCCTCTCCGGCCATTACGGCAAATGAAATTCAGTTTCATGTAAACTACCTTGCCTCTGATGAATTAAAGGGAAGACAAAACGGAAGTGAGGGCGCTGAACTGGCAGCAGGCTACATTGAACAGGAATTTGAAAGCTACGGTCTTAAGCCCTTTTTCAGCGGAAGTTTTTCCCAGGAATTTCCGTTCATTGCAGGCGTTGAGATGACGGGAGACAACAGCCTTGCATTAAAGATAAATAACAGTGAAAAGCAGCTTAAATTGAACGAAGAATATGTAACAGCCCCATTTTCAGATAACGTTTCTTATTCCGGGGCTGTGGTCTTTGCGGGCTACAGCATCTCGGCGCCTGAGCTGAACTACGATGACTACGTGGGCATTGACGTTAAGGGTAAAATCGTCCTTGCATTAAAATATAACCCTGAGATAGATAACCCCCACTCAAAATTCGAAAAATATTCGGAACTGCGCCTGAAGGCAAAAACAGCCAGAGATAAAGGCGCCCTCGGGATAATTTTTGTTAACGGATACATGCCCAAAGACGACGAGGACAAACTCATGCCGCTCCGCTACGACGGCGCCCCGGCAGTAAAGAATTTTGCAGCCATGCAGATTAAAAGATCAGCTGCCGATGAGATCTTTAAGGGCGAGGGACTAAACTTTAAGCAGTATCAGCACGCTATAAATGACTCACTCAGACCCGCTTCATTTGTGCTTAAAAATACCACTCTAAGTCTCAGGACAGGGGTGATGAAAATTGAGAAAACGGGGCGAAACATTGCGGGCATTTTACCCGGGAGGGATCCAAAGCTTAAAAATGAATACATTGTCCTGGGCGCCCATTACGACCACCTTGGAATGGGAGAAACCGGCTCATTGTACAAGGGCTCTGAACCTATGATCCATAACGGGGCTGACGACAATGCATCCGGCGTTGCAGGGCTCCTGGAACTGGCTGAAAGGTTTTCTTCTGTTAAAGACGCTCTTAAAAGAAGCATCATATTTGTGTCATTTGCCGGTGAGGAGCTTGGTGTAATAGGATCAACCTACTTTGTAAATCACTTCCCTGATTCATTAAAAAGCATTAAATCCATGCTGAACCTGGATATGATAGGAAGAATGAACAGCGAGAACAACCTCGTAGTAAACGGCTCCGGGACTTCCTCCATCTGGAATGACCTTCTTACCAAAACCAACTCCAGCTACAATTTTAAGCTCTCTTTAAGTGAGGACGGCTACCTGGGAAGCGACCAGGCATCATTTGCTGCCAAGGACATACCGGTTCTCTTTTTCTTTACAGGAATCCATAACGACTATCACCGCCCTACAGATGATGCCGACAAAATAAATTCCTTGATGGAGGAAAAGGTTGTAAACTACGTCTACGATGTTGCCGCATATCTCGATTCAGCAAAAAAGAACCCCGATTATGTAAAAGTTGCCCGTAAGGACACCGGAGGCAGCATGAAGTTTAAGGTCTACGTCGGCACAATTCCCGATTACACTTCACAGGCCGACGGCTTCAAAATAACGGGCGTTTCCGAAGGAAGCCCCGCACAGAAAGGAGGCCTTAAGGCGGGAGATATAATTGTTGAATTCGGCGGAAAGAAAGTGGGAAATATTTACGATTACATGTATGCCATGGGAGAATTTGCCCCGGGCGATGTGGTTGATGTTGTGGTCTTAAGAGGACAGGAAAAGGTAAAATTAAAACTGGAACTTAGAGCAAGGTAAAATACTGTAAATGATGTCAGGATGTGGTTCCTGACATCATTTGCTTGAATTCTGATTGCCTTTGTATCCTGTATCCTCCAGAAGATCAGTCCCCTGGGCCGCCTGCTTGCATAGCTTGTCGCACTGCTCGTTTTCAGTGTGGCCTGAGTGTCCTCTTACCCATTTGAACTCGACTTCATGATAATCAGTAAGGTCCAGGAGCTTCCCCCAAAGGTCCGCGTTTTCAGCCTTGTCAGTTTTATTTCTCATCCACCCTTTTGCCTTCCACTTCTTTGCCCAGCCCTTCATTACCCCGTTTACCAGGTACTGCGAGTCGGTGTACAATGTAACGCGGCAGCGTTCTTTGAGGGCGCTAAGGCCCGTTATAGCCCCCATGAGCTCCATGCGGTTATTTGTAGTAAGCCTGAAGCCCTGGGAGAGCTCCCGCCTTCTATCCTTGTATTCCACAATTGCCGCATAGCCGCCGGGGCCCGGGTTTCCAAAGCTTCCGCCGTCAGTAAAAATTGTAACGTGTTTTAATTCTGCCATATAAAAATCACTTATTCATAAAAAAAGGAAAGCCGACTTAAATAAGCCGGCTTTATACTACCTACTAATTTCTAACTACTACTTACTAGCTTTTGCTCAGGTCCTGAAGCGGAACTGCCGTCTGACGCATCGAGTGAACCTTATTGGCTACGGGGATAACAATCTCCCTTTTAACAGCCTTTTCAAATTCATCCCTGAATCTTGTAATCATGAACTTGACCGGCCATGCCGCGGCGTCGCCCAAAGCGCAGACCGTGTTGCCTTCAATATTCTTTGCAACGTCAATTAAAAGGTCCAGATCCGAGGAAGTTCCCTGCCCTCTTGCAATTCTGTTCAGCGTCTTAAGCATCCAGCCTGTACCTTCACGGCATGGTGTGCACTGGCCGCAGCTTTCATGGTAATAGAATTTGGATATTCTTGCCAGAACCCGTACGAGGTCTGTATCCTCATCCATTACAATAACGCCGCCTGTACCTATTGCAGAGCCTGCAGCCTTGAGGCTTTCAGCATCCATCTTAATGCCTTCAAGCTGATCGCCTCTTAAAGGAGGCATGGAAGATCCGCCCGGTATAACGCACTTGATTTTCTTATCGCCCGGAACGCCGCCTGCATACTTGTAGATCAGGTCTGTTAAAAGCACGCCTGTAGGAAGTTCATAAACGCCGGGCTTGTTAACGTGTCCGCTAACGCCGAAAAGGAGTGTGCCGGGGTGCCTCGGCTCCCCGATCTTGCTGAACCATTCCCAGCCGTTTTTTATAATAGTCGGAACGTTTGAAATTGTTTCAACGTTATTTATTGTAGTCGGGCATCCCCAAAGACCGTTCTGTGCCGGAAACGGGGGCTTTACCCTGGGGTAAGGACGCTTACCCTCAATTGAATTCATGAGCGAGGATTCCTCGCCGCAAATGTATGCGCCGGCGCCTTTATGAATGTAAATATTGCATTCGTAGCTGGTGCCGAAAGTTTCCTTCATCTTTTCGCCCACAAAACCTGCGGCATAGGCGTCATCCAGGGCCTTCTGCAGCATCACTATCCAGTTATGGTATTCACCTCTGATATAGATATAGGCGGCCTTTGCCTGAATAGCATAGCAGGCTATTAAGGCTCCTTCAATAAGAGCGTGCGGGTTAAATTGAAATATCTGGCGGTCCTTGAACGATCCCGGTTCGCTTTCATCACCGTTAATGCAGAGATACTTGGGCTTGTCCGTAGTTTTCGGCATGAAGCTCCACTTGAGTCCTGTAAGGAATGATGCTCCTCCGCGGCCTCTGAGGCCCGATTTCTTCACTTCATCAATCACCTCATCGGGAGTCATACTGTAGGCTTTCTTTACAGTTTCATATCCGCCGTGTTCTCTATATACTTCTATCTGGTGATAGTTTGGTATGTCCAGTAATAAAATTTTTTCCATTCGATTCTGTTATTTTAAGGAATCTAAGATTTCAGTTAATTTTTCTTTTGTAAGGTTTTCGAAGTAGTCGTCGTTTACTGCAATCATCGGGGCAGTTCCGCAGGAGCCCATGCACTCAACCTCTTCAATTGAGAACTTGCCGTCCGATGTAACCTCATTTACCCCGATACCGAGTTTCTTAACCACATGATCGAGCATTTCGTAGCCTCCTCTTAACATGCAGGAAACATTAGTGCATACCTGCACGTGGTGCTTACCTACCGGATTGGTGTGGTACATGGTATAGAAGGTGGCAACGCCGAGGACGTCCGCGGCATTTATGCCGAGCACCGTGGCAACCTCATCCATTACTTCCCTGGTAATGTAGCCGTTCTGTTCCTGTGCAATATAAAGGACAGGCATAACAGCGGCTTTTGAAGCGGGGTACTTTTTCCTTACCGCTTCAATTCTCGTTAGATTTTCTTCTGTAAACTTAAAGTCCATTTATTTTCAATCAAAAAGTAAAAATTACATTTAATTATTTTGGCCTAAAGGCTTATTTATCAGCTTCACCCATAACAGGATCGATACTTCCGATGATTGCAACAACGTCACTGATCATATTGCCCTTAATCATTGTGGGCAGTGCCTGAATGTTACAGAATGAGGGGGAGCGGATCTTAAACCTCCAGGGGGAACCCTTACCGTTGCTTACGATATAAAATCCAAGTTCTCCTTTCGGGTTTTCAACAGCGCTGTAAACTTCCCCTGCAGGAGGATTCATACCGAAGTTTACAATCATAAAATCGTGAATGAGCTCTTCCATTTTCGTATAGATCTCAGTCTTATAAGGAAGAACCTTCTTCGGGCTGTTAGCCCTTACCTCGCCCTTAGGCATTTTCTCTAAGATCTGGCGCACTATCTTTGCGCTTTCACGAACCTCTTCAACCCTAACGAAATAGCGTGCAAGGCAGTCGCCTTCAGTGTAGACAGGGACCTTAAAATCCACTTCGTTATAGAAAAGATACGGGTTTGAGCGCCTGATGTCGTGTTCAACGCCTGAACCTCTCAAGGTGGGGCCTGTTACGCCGAGGCGTATTGCATCTTCTTTTGAGAGAATACCGATTCCTTCAAGGCGGTCTATAAAAATTCTGTTTGTGTTAAGTATCTTTTCAATTTCATCGACTGCAGGATCGAAGTTGTCTATGAAGTTCTTAATCATCGCGAGAGCTTCATCGGTAACGTCTGCTGCAACGCCGCCAATACGGGTATAGCTCGTGGTAAACCTGGCGCCTGCTACAATGTCGTAAAAGTCCTGAATTTTCTCCCTTTCCCTGAAGGCCCAGAGAAGGACTGTAAGAGCGCCCACGTCCATTGCAAATGTACCGATTGCAATCAGGTGCCCTGCAATTCTTGAAAGCTCAGCCATAAGCATTCTTATATACTGGGCGCGTTTGGGAACCTCAATGCCGGCAAGCTTTTCCACTGCCAGAACGTAGGCCACGTTGTTGCACATTGTGGAAGTATAGTCGAGTCTGTCTGTATGGGGAACGTATTCCATATAAGACATATTCTCGGCCAGTTTTTCGTATCCGCGGTGCAGGTATCCAAGTTCCGGCACGCATGCCATAACGGTCTCGCCGTCGAGTCTTAAGAGGAGCCTTAAGACGCCGTGTGTGGCAGGGTGCTGCGGGCCCATGTTCAGAATCATTTCATTTTCAAGGGCGTCATCGATACTGATATCGGTATCGGCCATGAGGGCATGCAGGATCTGCGAGTTG
Organism: Ignavibacteriales bacterium; assembly: GCA_036261625.1. Taxonomy (GTDB): domain Bacteria; phylum Bacteroidota; class Ignavibacteria; order Ignavibacteriales; family SURF-24; genus JAAXKN01. The sequence goes on from DATAKL010000001.1 coordinate 67,935, forward strand.
CTTTCGTCTTTAAATATTCTATTGTCCATAATCTTATTTTTTTGGTAATGGTATTGAACCCGGTATACCCAGAAGCGGGAATTCCTTTATTAATGGATGATATTCAAATTCTTCCGGCATATAAACACGCCTCAGGTCAGGGTGACCGGTAAACTTTATGCCGAACATGTCGAAGGTTTCCCTCTCGTACCAGTTGGCAGATGCCCAAATGGAAGTAACGCTTTCGGCCATCTCACCTTCCAGGTTTACCTTTAAGCGCAGCCTGAACTTGTTCTTCAGTGAATAAACGTGATAGACCGTGGTAAACCTGTTTTTACGTTTAGCCCAGTCGATTGCTGTCACATCCTCGCACATATCGAAGCCGAGTTCGTCATCATCCTTAAGGAAGCGGCACGTCTGAAGAAACTTCTCCGGTCTGATTACAAGGCAGAGATCGCCTCTGAAGTCTGAGACTTCAAGGACCGCATCCTTTATTGTGCCATTAAGTTTTTCAATAATTACTTCTTTTAATTCCATATTTGATAAAGTAAGGCGAAAAAATTCTAAATTAACCCGTTATTTTAATTAACTCTAAAAGAGTCACCGGGTCTTACTGTTTTGAGAATCCCATTTCAAGAAGCGGTTTATCCTGATAGTCGCGGCCGCGTGTCTTTGAAATTATATCCTGAATTTCGATCAGTGCATTGATCAGGTTCTCCGGGCGCGGAGGGCATCCAGCAGTATAAACATCCACGGGCAGGAACTGATCTATTCCCTGCACTACTGAGTAAGTACGGTACATGCCGCCGGTGGAGGTGCAGGCACCCATGGCTATTACCCATTTCGGGTCGGGCATCTGGTCGTAAATTTTCTTAACCACCTTTGCCATTTTATATGTAACCGTACCTGCAACTATCATAAGATCCGACTGCCGGGGAGAGAACCTCATTACCTCGCTTCCGAAGCGCGAAAGGTCGTACTTGGGGTCGACAGAGGCCATCATTTCGATAGCGCAGCATGAAATACCCATAGGCATGGGCCACACGGAGTTTTTTCTTGCCCATGCAATAACAGCATCTATTGTTGTAGTAATAAAACCATCTGAAGTCAGTTTGGCTTCTAATCCCATTTCAGACCGCCTTTCTTATAGACATATAAAAACCCCAGTTCAAGCACTATAAGGAATATCAGCATCGGAAAGAATGCCGATGAACCGTTTTCACCCAAAAGTTTCTTAAATTCGACACCCCATGGATAAACAAATATCACTTCGATGTCAAAAACTATAAAGAGCATGGCGACCAGATAATACTTTATCGATATCCTCTCTCTCACGCTCCCGACCGGTTTCATACCGCTTTCATAAGTGCTCAATTTTTCGGAATTCGGCCTCTGGGGACCGAAAAGCTTTGAAGAAGCGATAACAGCAAGGCTGAAGAGCACTGCAAAACCGATAACAAGAAATATTGGTATGTATTGTTCTATCATTACTATTTATGTTTTATTGTTAAGTGTCAAATTTATCTAAATTATCAAATAATGTCAATTTTAATCATCGGCCTTAAAGGCTCAATTTTTGGGGAAATTTCAGGCATGGGAAAATTAAGAAAAGCCGCCCCAAACGGGCGGCTTATTGAGTAGTATTATATTGCTAAGGTAAATCTTACTTGTACTGTTTGTAGGTCTTCATGATATAGTCTGCAATAGCCTCAACTTCCTTCGGCTTTAAGCCCTGGTTAGGCATTTGAGGGAACGCCGGGTTTTTCTTAGTCGGATTGGAAATGAATGCTATCAGCTGATCGCGGTGCCCTTCATACTTCGGGAGGACATTCTTGTAGGCCGGCCCCACAAGCACCCTGTCGAAGCGGTGGCATGCAGAGCAACGTCCGTCGTATATTGCCTTTCCGCTTATAACAGGTCCCTTGCCTGCTTTTTCCATCTTCTCCTTTACAATTGCATCGTAATTGGCCGCAAGCGCCAGCTCCTGCCTCTGCGTTGCATAACTGAAGGATACCTGATCGTTTACGGTAAAAAGCACAAAGAAAATTATGAGAAGGAAAAAAATCTGACTGCTGTAGTTTGCCCCCTTCTGCTTTATCATCATATAGTAAAAATGGCCCAGTGCAAAAAGTGTAAGAAGGATTAAAAGCGAAAGAAGAAACGATGAGTCGGAAATTGCACCCCTGGGAACCATAAAAAGGCTGACAAGAATAAACAGAGGCAGCGCAATAACGGCCCAGATTCCGGAAATGAGCCCGAACCTTTCAATTGATTTTGCGTACTGGCTCTCCTCACTTACGGGCTTTTTCCATGAAAAGTAATAAAACAGTATGGCGCCGCTTGTAATTGCAGCAGTTGCAATTAGGAAGAATACATACTTGTAAATGGCACTCAATGAGAAAATAAGACTGAAGAAGTTACTACTTTGGCTCCACACCTCAGGCTCAAATGAAAACTGAATGCCTGCAATGATAAGATACGACGAGATAAAAAGAAGTAGAACACCCCAGATGCCGGAGCGTTTGCTGATGCGGAGGTTTGATTCCCTGAAGGCTTCAAGTTCATCTGCTCCCTCAAAGTCTGGTGCCTGAGGAGAAGCAACGGCCTGGGCAGCCGGCTCTTCAGTCATTATTACGCCCTGTTCCGGTCCTGCGGGCGTGGCGCCCTGAGGTACCATAACTTCTGCAGGCAAATTGCCTCCCGGGGCAGCGGGCTTTCTTAAAATCCTGTCCAGATGAAAAGTATACTTGTAGGAATATATCAGTATTACTGCCGGCACAAAAATAATCCCTGCAACAAACATAAATGTAACCACACCCATTTTCGTTGTCTGCAGGAGCTGTGAATAGATCAGTATCAGGCTCACAATCGGGACTATTCCAAGCACTATTGCAATGCTCTTGCTGAAGGTTACTAAATCTATAAGATCTTTAGAAAAACGGAGATAATCTTTGTTTTCTTTTTTCCTGCCCCAGAGATTTAATACAACAGAATAAAGGGATATTCCCTTCAGAAATGCCAGATACGGCAGAAACAGAACCAGGGCAAGAATCAGTATATACCTCAAAAGCGTAAGATTTTCTGCCGATTGCGGTATTACCAGCCTGTTCAGAAATTCCATAATGCGTAATCCTGTTTTAAAAATTGAAAAGCTTATTTATGGAAAGAAGTATCACCACCAAAAGAACATAAATATTGATTTCCCTGAATGCAAATCTGTACGTCACCTTCTCAAAGCTGTGAATTATCAGTTTTCTCGAATCCCACACGAGCCATATGCCGGCCAGTATAAGCATGATATTTATAACCGGACTTTTCACCAGGCCGAAAAGCGCAATAAAAAGACAACTTACGGCCAGTGCTACAATCCAGACGAAAGTAATTCTTGTAAGCTGCTTTGTTGTAAACAAATTCGTTAAAACGGGAAATCCTGCCTTTTCATAATCCTTTGCATATATCATCAAAAGAAGCCAGAAATGCGGAACCTGCCATATAAAAAAGAACAATGCAACGGCAAGAATTTCAGGGTTCATAATTCTTCCGCCTGCAGCAACATATCCGATTACAGGCGGGATGGAGCCTATTAAAGCTCCCGGCACTACAGCCAATGCAGTCATTTTCTTTAACGGCGTGTAGAAAGCATTATACCATGCCAAAGCCAGCATCCCCAGAAGCGCTGATGTGATGCCGCCCGAAAAATATAGAACCAGAAGTCCTGCTGCTGAAAACATTATTACAATCAAAAGCGCCATGCCAGGCTTTATGGCTCCCGAAGGAATAGGCCTCATCCGGGTACGGCTCATCAAGGCATCGGTCTTCCTTTCCTGATAATGGTTCAAGGCAGATGAACCCGAGGCTAGCAGGAACACGCCCATGGTAACAAAAATCATCTGCCAATCCACTCTTCCCGAAGCAAGTATAAATCCCACAGAAGTTGATACTGCCACAAAAAGTGTTATACGGACTTTTCCTAATTCCAGTAATATTGGAATAATCCCTCTTTTATTATAAAATCTGTTCAAAAGAACCGGCTTTCTTTATTTAAATAAACCTGAAAATTTATTTGAATTGTTAAATTTATTTTAGCAATACAATTTTTACTATTTGGGGTTGCTGGCCCCGCCGCCGACAGTATCATTCTGGAGGCCCTGCAACTTCCCGGGTACGTTTTCCGGAACTGCTCCCGGCACTCCGCCATGGGCATTTGAAACTGCTGAAGGAGCATTGCTGTTCTCATTGAGCCAGGCTGCAAACTGATCCTCCGGTACTACAATAACCTGATTGAGCATGTAGGCGTGATTCATGCCGCAGTACTCTGCGCACTCCACCTGGTATTTGCCCGTATTGTTGGCAGTAAAGACCAGATAATCCTTTTTACCCGGAACTGCATCCTCCTTTATCCTGAAAGAAGGGATATAGAAGCTGTGAACAACATCCAGCGACGTCAGCTCCAGCTTAACAGGCTTGTTAACAGGCACATACAAAGTATCGTACCTTTTACCGTTTGCATACTCAAAGCTCCACTTCCACATCTGTCCTGTTACCTTAACAGTCATGGCCCCTTTTGGCACTTTTCTCAGTTCTGCAAAAGTTGTAAAACCGTAGTAGAACATTGAAAGCGCCAGGAGTGTCGGTATTGTAACCCAGACAACTTCAAGTGCAAGATTGCCCTCAATATTTGTGGGCCTGGGATTTCTTTTGCGGCTGTACCTGATTACGAAGTATATCATTGTAAAAGTAACACCCAGCAGTATTATCACTGAAATTGTTACTATATAGATAAATGAATTATCAACTGACTGTGCGTAATTAGAAGCTCCTGACATTTTAATTTCCCCTTACCTAAATATATAATCAGCAAATGTAAATATAAAAACCGCCAGCAAAGTCATTATGGCAATTCCAACGAATACCTTAAAGACAACATCATCGAATCTTATATGCATGAAAATGTTCAGCACCAGCGAGGCCTTGGCAGCTGCTATTATAAGAGCAATAAGAAGCGTAATGCCTCCGAAATTTATTCCGGCAACAGCAACCGTTGCAGCCGTAAAAGCCAGAAGAGCCAGCCAAACGAGCACATATGTGCTGTAATTAACAATATGAGGCGCTGAAGTCTCACTTGAACCGGTATGCAATTTATTATCTGCCATATTAAACCCTCATCGTAATAAATAGAATAACGGGAACAGGAATATCCAGATTATATCGACCAGGTGCCAGTAAAGCCCTGCATTCTCAAGTTTGGAGTAATCAGTACTTGTAACCCTGTCCCTGGCTATAAAGCTCACCATAAAGCTCAGTACAACAATACCGATAATTACATGAAGACCGTGAATGCCGGTCATTACGTAATAAAGCCCGAAGAAAAGTATCTCGCCCTGCGAGCGGTTCAAAAGCTCCGGAGATTTCGGATAGATTCCGCTGCGGATCTCATGTGACCATTCGAAATACTTGTTTACCAAAAACCAGACGGCAAAGAAAATTGTAAAGCCCAGCAGTGTAAGTGAAAGCTTTTTATTTCCCTTCTGCAGGGCTGTAATCGACATGGCAACTGTAAGACTGCTGGTTAAAAGTATCACTGTATTCAGAGCGCCTATTATTGTATTCATCCCCTGCCCTGCCGTATGGAAATCCTCATTGTTCATATAACGGTAGATGCCGTAGATGAGGAACATTCCTCCAAAGAGAAGAAGCTCTGTCAAAAGGAAAAGCCACATCCCGATCTTTGATCCCATCTTGTCCTTGTGCCCGTGAGCCTCAAGTAGATGCTCTTCATCGGGGCGCCCGCTTGGAAGTGCGGCGTTTACTACGGCCGCATCAGGGATTTTACTCACTTTTCATCCTCCGCTGAATGGTTAAACTCTTCCTGCTTTTCTTTTGCCTCCTCCTGGGCATGATAGTCGTAGGGCCCGTGAGTAATAACGGGAATTTCCTCGAAGTTCTCCTGCGGCGGCGGAGAAGGGACTGTCCACTCCAGCGTCATTCCGCCCCAGGGATTCATTCCGGCCCTCGGACCCTTCTTAAAGGCGTAAAAAAGGTTTGCAAACATGACTATAAATCCTGTGATCATGACCCATGAGCCAACTGTTGCAAAGACGTGCAGCCCATGGTACTGCGGCAGATAATCGTAGTATCTTCTGGGCATTCCCTCATAACCCAGTATGAAGAAAGTAAAGTATAGCATCATGAAGCCCAGAACTATAATGCTGATGGCAACCTTTGCAACCCTGTCGTTATAAAGCTTCCCGAACATCTTCGGGAACCAGTAATGCAGAGCAGCAAAGAAGATAAACCCCGTGCCGCCAAATACCACGAAGTGGAAGTGCGCAACAACGAAGTACGTATCTGTAAGGTGGATGTCTGTAGCCAGAGCGCCTAAAATAAGCCCCGTCAGCCCCCCGATTGAGAATACAAATATGAATGCCAGTACAAAAAGCAGGGGCGCTTTAAGATCAATCGAGCCCTTGTAGAGTGTTGCCGTCCAGTTAAAGACCTTCACGGCGCTTGGAATTGCAACAAGGAAAGTAAAAAGTGAAAAAATCCACCTTGCCGTGTCACTCATGCCTGAGGAAAACATATGGTGGCCCCAGACAAAATATCCGACAAAAGCAATAGCAAGGCTTGAGACTGCAATTGCCTTGTAGCCGAAAATTGTCCTGTGCGCAAATGTCGGAATGATCTCACTGACCACGCCCATTGCAGGCAGTATCATGATGTATACGGCCGGGTGTGAATATATCCAGAACATGTGCTGGTACAAAATCGGATCTCCTCCAAGTGCCGGATCGAAGAGCCCGACACCGAAAAGTCTTTCAATTGCAACCAGAGCAAGAGTAATACCTACAATTGGTGTTGCAATGAGCTGAATCCAGGCTGTGGCATAAATTGACCATGCAAACAGCGGCATCCGGAACCACCCCATGCCTGGAGCCCGCATGCGGTGGATTGTTGTAATAAAATTAAGTCCCGTTAAAATTGATGAAAAACCCAATATAAATGCAGCCAGAATCATCCACGATACGTCGGTGCCGGTCCTGAGGCTGTATGGCACATAAAACGTCCAGCCTGTATCGATCGGTCCTCCGGCAAGGAAGAGTGAAAGTATGGCAAATATACCCCCGCCGATATAGAAATACCACGATAACAGATTCAGTCTCGGGAATGCCACATCTTTTGCCCCCAGCATAATAGGCAGGAAAAAGTTGCCGAATACGGCAGGAATGCCGGGAATTACAAAAAGAAATATCATTATCAGTCCGTGCAGCGTAAAAAGGGAATTATAGGTCTGAGGCCCCATGATTGTCCTTCCCTGCGTTAACATTTCAAGCCTCATCAAGACGCCTATGGTTGCCCCGATGCAGAAAAATGTCGTCAGGGCTATAAGATACATCAGTCCGATTCTTTTATGGTCAGTCGATAGAATCCAGGCCAGAACGCCCTTATGCGGCCCCTGTTCGTCATAAAAATCGACATAGTTTCCATGAATAGCATGATCAGCCATGTTTTAGCTCCTCTCCTTTTCTTTTCGTTACCCTGCTTTTAATAATCAGAACAGTAAAGAGCACAACAGCAGAGAATAACAATAAGCTCCCAATTACTTTTGTAACATTAAACACATATTTCCCCCCCTGCCTGTCATAGCTGAAGCAGAAGGCAAGTACTTTGTTGACAGTAGGTGTGGTCTCCCCCTTCTCGGCCTCAATGACAGACATCTTGACGTCAAAGGGAAGGAACTGTGTCCCGAAGATGTAGCGGGTAATTTTACCCTCGGGGGACAGTACAATAAGAGTACCCATATGTACAAAGTCACCCCTGTCGCGTTTATAGTAAAAACCGGCTGCATCTGTAAGCCTGTGGACCGAGACGCTGTCGCCTGTCATGAAAGTCCAGGCACTCTCAGGCAACTGACGCCTCATGGCGCCCATGTGGTCACTTTTCCACTTCTTTGCATCCTGAGGCTTGTCATTCGGGTCAAAACTGATGGTCCAGATGTCAAAATCCTTCCCGGGCTCCATGTCAACCCTGTCCATGACATCTGCCACACCATTTAAGAGCGGGCTGCAGATACCGGGACAGTGGTAGTAAACAAATGCAAGAACAACCGGTCTTTTAATCATGCTTTTCAGTGTAACCGGAAGTCCGTTCTCATCCTTTAATGTAACATCCAAAGGAAGATAGCTGCCAAGTTTTTCATCTATACCTACTTTCCCTTTCTCACCAGTCTGGAATGCAAAAGCCTCATTTGAATAAACCGCAAGGCAAAGGAGAAAGACCAGAAAAAAAAGGAATGCCCCTTTAGCCTTATAAAACCGAATCATTTTCTAAGCGCTCCTTTTCGAATAAACATTTAATAAAAACCGGTAAAGATCGTTCCAGTCTTTACCGCTAAGATTTACAACTGCAGGCTGAAAACCGTTCAAATCTGGGTTTGAAGTAACCGTTCTGATAAAATCATCCAGACTAGCCTTCCAGCTATCAGAAGAACTGAGGTAAACGAGGCTTCTTAACTTATTGATGCTAACGCTGTTAAAGATCCGGGCTCCGGCTTCCCCTGCATTATTATTAATATAAGATAAAATGGCATAAATATTCTGCATCTTTGGCAGTGCCCCGGAATTGATGCTTGTAATGGCCTCACTGACCGGGATCTGTGCAGCACCCACTGTGCCCTGGGAAAGGCTGTAGGTTTTATTCAGGTCGGCAAGTTCCTGTTCTGTGGGTTTCGGGAAATCGTTTGCAAATGTGCGCACGTAGCTTATAATGTCCAGGCGGTCAGAAGGCGGCAGGTATTCAAAAGCAGGCATGCCGGTTCCCGGCACCCCCTTCTGCAGTGTACCATACATATCGATAACTCTGCGTCCGTTTACCCATCCCTGGTTTGAATGGAAATTCCTGGGCTTCGGGTTCAGGGCTGCTCCTGCAGGTCCGTCGCCCATGCCGTTTGGTCCGTGACAGCTTGAGCAGTTTGTCTGGAAGAGAGTTTTGCCCTTGTTTATCATATCCTGCGTGGGCTGCATCATCTCTTTTACGTCCACTCCCTTCTGTGCAGTCGCCTTCCTGGGCTTTATGTCCAGGAATACATTTGCCGAGTCGGCTATTGTCGGAGAAACATCGTTCTGATTGGCAATACTCAGCTGATCGACAAAATAGTACCCACCGATGAGAATAAGGACAAAAAAGTAGGGGTAAATTAACCCGAACCACCTTTTGGGATTTCTTAAGACATCACGGTAATTTATTTCTTCTTCAATTTGCGGTCTTTGTTCCATTTGTTTTCAAGTCCCTTAAAGTTAAAGTCTGAAATCCAGCCCTCTTTGCAGCTTGGGATCACCAATCGGAATAATGTTCGTATTTTTCGCCTTCAGCGTAAAGAATACTATCACCAGGCCTACTGCGGCAATGGGGAATGCAAACTCCATCCAGCCCAGGGTGACCCCCGTTCGGCTGAAGGTCGGCATGATGAGCCAGTAGAGATCGAACAGGTGTGCAAAGAGGATCCAAACTGACATAAACATGAGCCTGCGGGGATTCATCTTGGAAGGCTGCGAGAGTAAACCGAAATAAGGCACAATAAAGTGAATTACTATAAGAGCAATTGAAACTATCTTCCAGCTCCCCTGCCAGCGCAGGAGGAACCATGTCGTCTCCTCAGGCAGATTGGCATACCAGATTAAAAGATACTGGCTGAAGGCTATATATGCCCAGAAGTTAACGAATGCAAAGAGGAGTGCCCCCAGGCTGTAGAGGTGATCTTCTGTAATGTTGGTGAAGTAGCCTTTCCTGATAAAAAGAACTACAGCAATTGTAGCCGAGGCCAGTGCGGCCAGTATTGTGCCGGCAAAATAGTAAACGCCGAAAATGGTCGAAAACCAGTGCGGCTCAAGACTCATCATCCAGTCTATTGCGGCAAGCGTAATTGTAATTGCAAAGACCGGCATAAAGACGGCACTGGATCTGATATTCCTTGTTGTAATTGCCTGAGATTTAAGCTCATCCTGCTTTTCAGAGTTTCTTACGATGAGAATATAAAACAAAAGCCATATTGCAAAGCAGACCAGTGTTCTAATAATAAAAAACGGTACATTCAGGTAAGGCGACTTGCCGGCCAGTACCGCGTCCTGCCTTAGAAGTTCACTGTGGCTCCAGTGAAAGACCTCGTGCATGCTGAAGTAAAGCGGTACGGCAAGAACTGGTATGATAAATAAAATGGTGGACAGGAATTCGCTTACCCTTCTTATCGGCGTGCTCCAGACGGCACCGGCAACGTATTCAAGGGCCACAAGAAACAGACTCCCCAGACCGATACTCATAAGAAACATAAAGGAAATGAGTATATTAAAGGAGCTTCTTGTCCTGTCGATAAAAAATGATACCACAATCAGTATAATTCCAAGTGCAAGCAGGCCCCAGCCTAAAATGCTTACGCTTCTGGGAAATTCTTTTATTCTGTAGTTGAAATTTTCATTCGTAAGACTCATTTTGCTTCAGACCCTCCGGCATTTTGACTTCTTTGTAGTGCTCTTATATAATGTATAATTGCCCATCTTTCCTCGCGTGTTATCTGCTTGGCATACGAGGGCATGATGTTCTGTCCTTCAGTAATTATGTAGTAAATGTCGCCGTCTTTATAGTTTCTTACCTTTTCAGACTGCAGGCTTGGAGGAGCCGGGAACTGCCCCCTCAGGCGGCTGTCCCCTTTTCCGAAGTATCCGTGGCACGGGCTGCAGAATGTGTTAAATTTATCCTGCCCTTTTGCCAGAACCTCCTTTGAAGCTACAAGAGGGTTCGCCATGTACTTTGCAGCAGCAGCCTGGTTCCCTTTGTAAAGGAAAGGCATAAAGCCTCTGGCTACTGTTCCCTCCACGGGCATTCTCATTCCGAATCCGTCTGAATAATATGTGCTCTTCGACTGAGCAGTAACCTTCCACTGTTCGGCCATCCAGTTAAAAGGCTGCCAGTAGAGGATATAATTCAGGCTGAAGTATGTTGCAGCTGCAGTTATGATAAAGACTGCCGCAAGAAAGCCCAGAAATCTCTTGTCAATTGCGCGGTGAAGAGTACCGATTTCATCCGGATCAAAATAAACAGAAGCAACACTTCCGGCCTTCATGTCCTTAAAAAGAGCAGTAATTTTCTCCTCGTCAAACATCGGGTCACGGGCCATAATTACAATGCCGAACTTGTCGGATGAGACGGAGCGCATATAATCCGTGTCGTGCAGTGGATAGCTGTTGTTGGGAAGCTTAAAATAGATAAAAAGCATTGCCACAACAGTTCCTATTGAAGCCAAAAGTACGGTGACCTCGAAGGTAATCGGAATGAATGCCGGAAGAGAAAAGTAAGGCTTTCCGCCGATTACAAGGGGATAATTCACTGCAGAGACCCACCACATGAAGAAAATGGCCGCAAAGGCTCCCGTAAGTCCCAGCACAAGTGCAACATAGCTTAAGGTCGAGGGTTTCAGCTTCATTACACTGTCCATGCCGTGGACAGGGTAAGGAGTATTGACGTCGTAGTTTGTATAGCCAGCCTCCCGGACTGCCCTGGCGGCATGGATTATTTCACCCGGGGTGTCGAAGAGTGCAGTTACTGCAAACAACAAATTTTTATCCATAACTAAATATCCTCCTGCTGCCGGGGTCTGTAGGCTGTCGAATCCTCCGCAATATGGTGTTCAACCTGAGCGCCTTCAATGACACCCTTGACCTCAGCTATTGAGACTACGGGCAGCGTCTTTATGAACAAGAGAAGCCAGGTGAAGAAGAACCCGAAGCTTCCGGTTAATATGCCCAGGTCGACCCAAGTAGGCGTAAAGTAATGCCAGCTCGATGGAAGAAAGTCCCTCGAAAGCGATGTAACAACAATTACAAACCTTTCAAACCACATTCCCACATTTACAAACATTCCTATTATCAACATTATTGGAACTGTCCTTCTTATTTTTCTGAACCAGAAAAGCTGCGGGGAAATTACGTTGCACGTAACCATAATCCAGTACGCCCAGGCATAAGGGCCGAATGCGCGGTTAATGAATACAAACTGCTCGATCGGGTTTCCCGAGTACCAGGCAATGAAGAATTCCATTGCGTAGGAATATCCAACCATAGAGCCCGTAAGGAGCATGATCTTATTCATTTTCTCCAGCGTATCGATAGTAATTATATTCTCATAATGGAATATTTTTCTTACGAATATGAGAACGTTCTGCACCATGGCAAAGCCTGAGAAAACTGCGCCGGCTACAAAGTACGGGGGGAAAATTGTCGAGTGCCAGCCGGGCAGAACCGATACGGCAAAGTCGAAACTGACGATCGTATGAACCGACAGGACCAAAGGCGTTGCGAAGCCTGCCAGAACGAGGTAAACCATTTCATAATGATGCCAATGCCTGTTCGAATGCCTCCAGCCCAGGGAGAAAACCGAGTAGATAAGTTTTTTAATTTTCCCTGTTGTCCGGTCCCTCAGGTTTGCCAGGTCAGGAATAAGTCCCACATACCAGAATATCAGTGAAACCGTCAGGTATGTTGAAACGGCAAACACGTCCCAGACCAGGGGTGAAATAAAATTAACCCACACGCCGTGTTCATTAGGGTAAGGGAAAAGATATGCAGCCAGCCACGGGCGCCCCACGTGTATAAGAGGAAAAAGCCCTGCGGTCATAACGGCAAAGATTGTCATGCCTTCGGAGAATCTTGCAATTCCGTTTCTCCACTTCTGCCTTAAGAGGAATAGAATTGCCGAAATAAGTGTTCCTGCATGACCGATACCGACCCAGAAGACAAAGTTTACGATACCGAAACCCCAGCCCACGGGAATATTATTGCCCCACTCGCCTATTCCGTAGTAAAAGGTGAACCCCAGGCAGACTACTCCAAACAGCAGCATGCTGACGGTTATGGTAAGTATAATATAGTATAACCTGTCGGGCCTGGTCTCCGTGGGACGCGCTATCAGATCGTTGACTTCTGCTAATGTAGGCCTGCCCTCTATGACTGAAAATTCCTTTGAATAATCGACACTCACTTGTTAAACCTCCGGATAAATATTTCTTAATTTTGCCAGATAAGTGATATTAGGCCGTGTATTCAGGTCCACCAGAACATGATATCCCAGGTTGTGAGCCCGGAACTTTGATATGATGGAGTCCGGGTCGTTGGCATCGCCAAAGACTATAGCACTCGAAGGGCATGCCTGCTGGCAGGCTGTTACCACGTCGCTTCCTGAGAGATTCCTGTTTTCCTCTATTGCATTTTCCCTTGCCTGCATTATTCTCTGAATACAGAATGTGCACTTTTCCATTACACCGCGTGAACGGACGGTAACCTCAGGATTATAGAGCATCTCAACCGGCTCCTGAAGGTAATAGCCGTCGGCAAAATGATCCCTGAAGTTAAAGAAGTTAAAGCGTCTGACCTTGTAGGGGCAGTTATTCGAGCAGTACCTGGTTCCCACACAGCGGTTATAGACCATCTGATTTAAGCCGTCGGGACTGTGTGTCGTAGCAGCCACAGGGCATACGTTTTCACAGGGAGCCGTGTCGCAGTGCTGGCAGAGCATCGGCTGCGTAAAGGCTACAGGCTCGTCCGGAGTACCCGAGTAATAACGGTCAACCCTGAACCAGTGCATAATACGTCCGTTATTAACCTGCTCTTTTCCAACAACAGGCACATTATTCTCAACATCGCAAGAGGTAATACAGGCGTTGCAGCCCACACATTTATTGAGGTCTATTCCCATGGCCCACTTTACACCCACGTACTCGGGATTCTTGTTCATTGAGATCTTTTCGCGCTCTTCTTTTTCCAGAAAGGCCGGATTCTTCTGATATTCCTCAACAGTTCCTTCCTTTATAATGCCTCGCTTCAGGTGGGCATCCTTTGCACGTGAGTCCTCAATTGTATGCTGCTCCTGTGTGGTGACAAGTTTATAGGTGCCTGAGGTCTTCCTTACACTTACCTCATTGTAAATAAAGGGAGTTATCCGGGCATCTTTACTCATAAGCATGTTAGCGTTTATGCCCACACCGCTTCCTACTTCACCGGCTTTCCAGCGGCCGTAGCCCAGTTCTATTACAATGGCCCCGTCTGCCGTGCCGGGCTGAATGAAAACCGGAAACTCCTGCTTCCTGCTGCCCAGGCTTACTTCAATTTTATCGTAGTAATCGACTCCAAGCTCTTTTGCCGTTGCCGGGGAAATAGCAGCATAGTTATCCCAGACAACCTTTGACACAGGATGGGGCAATTCCTGCAGAAATCCGTTATTTGCATAGCGCCCGTCGCCGATAGAGTAATTTTCCTTTAAGTACAGCGTAAAACTGCCCCCCGAAGGCACCGGTTTTATTTCAGAAAGACTAGCTGCCTGGAAGGCGCCGGCAGTATGAGCATTCTGCTCTGGGGAAGCGTTCTTTGGCGAAACAAAGACGCCGTTTTCAAGAGCAGTAAACCAGAATGTCCTGAAATCCAGGGGAGAATTTGCATTTGCATAAACCCCTTTTTCCCAGTTATTCATGATGAAATCGTGATAGACTGTATCCTTGTAGCTTTTCCTGTCCCCTGAGGCCCAGGTAAGAAGAACCGCCTCTTTCTGCCTGGTTGAATACAGCGGATAAATTACAGGCTGCTGAAGGCTGTAGACTCCAGTTCTTACATTGTGGTCGCCCCAGGATTCAAGATCATGATTTATCGGAAGAGCATACTTGCAAAGGGCTGAGGTTTCATTTTCCTCCAGCAGCATGGCTATGGAAAAAGGCACTTTCTTCAGTGCGCTCTCATAACCGTAATCGGGCGGAAGATCAAAAACAGGATTTGTATTGTAATGTATTACAATCGGAACGCTGCCGTTATTCATCTGGCCGATAAGATTTTCCCAGTCAGCTTTCTGTGCTGCGGGCATCTGAACAACTTCTGCCTCGCCGGTGCGGTAGAGCTTCGTATTGCCGAGCATTTCGTTTAATGCATTTACAGCCACATGAACGTCTTCGGGCAGCTTGCCTCCGGCAAAGACAACAGCCTTCCCACTTAAGTCAATAAGATCCGTTACCATATGCTCAACTGTTTTGGCCGGAAGATTTTCCTTCCTTACAAAATCGTTTAGTGAAATGGTGACGGGAGTCTTTACGGGGCTTCCTATTCTTCCCGCAATTTCATTCATAAGGGCCAGTACAAAGTCAAGCTGGCGGTCGGCCTTAAGCCTCAGGCGGTAATCAGCAGCAATTCCTGTCGGGGTCAAAGTGCTTTCCACCATGTAAAGCCTGTTGAACTCTGTGTTCATGAAGCCGTCGCGCCCTTTTGTAAAAAGCCGAATATTCTCAATTGTGTGCCCCTCGCCGGCAAGGAAATCCCCTTCAAGTGAAACTATTACTCTTGCCTCATCCCACTGAATAAGCGGGAAAGACCCGGAACTGTAGGAGCGTCTCCAGGCAGCGTTACGCACCCCGTTGTTAAATACTTCATACGAATAGACTTTAGCAGTGGGATATTTTGCAATAAAATTATCCAGGACCATTTTCTCCGAAGGTGAGGTTACGATGCGGGAAATTATTGCAATCTGCCTTCCTGCTGAGGACGCCTTGTGAAGTTCTGCAATCATACCGTCGTCCACAATGGGCCACTCAATTTCAGACGGGGCTCCATCGGAGAGCCGGACCGGAGTTTTAAGACGGTTCGGATCGTAAAGATTTATTACGCTCGCCTGCCCTATTGCACATATCTTACCTTTATTGACCGGATGGTCGGGATTCCCGTCAACTTTGATCGGTCTGCCCTCGCGTGTCTTTACAAGTGTTCCGCATGCATTCCGGCATCCCGTACAGGTTGAAGCATACAGGTTAGCAACGCCCGGGGTAATTTCCTCGGGTTTTTTATTGTAGGGAATTATTTCCCCTTTGTCGTGATAATTGGTGCAGGAAGAGGCTGCAAAGGCAACAGAAGCACTAAGCAAAGCTAAAAATTTTCTCCTTGAAACCTGGCTTAATTTCGAAATATCAAAATCATCGGTTACTCCCTTCATAAACTCATTTGCGTTTTCCTCAAATGCCTCAGGGTCCTGCCCGCTGAGCTCTCTAAGACTTCTCCAGTAGTTTGGATCTTTACCGGAAGTTTCATTATGTGAGTTATTCATCCTCTTAAACCTTTCTTACTTCTTTTTACTGCCATTGGATGTTCGGTAATTTTGATCTTTTTGCCTGCAGGAAGTGTTTTTTTATCCCACAGAGGGAACTTTACCGGGAAAGCTGCCGCAAGAATAAGTCCTGCAATTGTCTTTCCCATATTCCCAAAAAATTTTCTTCTCGGGAGTGATTTTATATTTTGATACATAATCTTTACTTCCTTTCCTTGTCAGCGGTGACAGGCAAAACAGTTTTCAGGTCCGTACTTTACGTTCTTAACATAAGGGAGCATAGTCGGAGCATTTCTGTGACAGTTTAGGCAGGCAGACATTACAAATGAATTCATCTGCGCCACGACTTCCATATTCTGCACCTCTCCGTGACATGTCTGGCACCTGATGCCGCGGTTTACGTGCACACTGTGATTGAAATAGACAAAGTCCGGTACCCTGTGAATTCTCTTCCAGGGAATCGCCTTGTTGTCTTCGAAATATTTGGTAAGTTTTATGATCTCAGGTCTGTCCTTGCGCGCAACACTGTGGCAGTTCATGCACGTGGCGACCGTCGGGACCATTGCATGCCGGCTCTTGTCGGCCCCTGTGTGGCAGTACCGGCAGTCTATACCCATGGTGCCGGCGTGCAGTTTATGTGAAAATTTAATCGGCTGCTCCGGCCCGTAGCCCACACCGTCGCGTTCAGGCCGGGAGATAAAATATGTAAGCACAACTGAGCACAAAATGACAAATATGGTTACAGGCAGCCTGACCTTTAGTGTATAATCGAGCACAGTTTTTTTCACCGGTAAAATTTTTTTCATTTTGATCCTTAACAAATAGATTTGAGATTATATCAATATCTACCGATATAAGAACTTTCCTATGATTGGTAAGCCTGACGCTCTTTCTTATTATATTTTAGATATGACATCCCGCCTATGGTCAGGTATAATGTTTCATGCCCTGATAATTTAATGCCCTCAATTATCCGCATAGACCGGGATTTATTTTAAGATAAGTAATTCAAATTAAAAAACAAAGCAGTCAAGCCAGTTCGGAATAAAAAGTCCGGACTTAAAATATATGGAAGGATGGGCATTCATTTCCTCGCATGCTATGGGCCGCAAGAGCTTGGCGCATACGGATGAAGATGCATACGGATGAAGATGCATATGGATGAAGATGCATATGGATGAAGACGCATATGGTATTAGAGAATGAGATCCGGAATGGGAAACCAGTAATGGAGAAAAAACAGAATGATCAGTATTGCATCAGAGATATTTGGTCAGGAAAGTTTTATGCCTGCAGCAGCCTGCCGCTTTTGTCGAAGTCTTTTTTATGTGAGAGTGAGCCGTCTTTATAGTACCTTTCGCTTTTAATTTCGCCTGTTTCGTAGTACCAGATGGACAGGCCGTGAATGCTGTTGTCCCTGTAGTATTCCCGTGCCTTCAGGCTTCCTGATTCGTAATAGTAATTGGCAATGCCCTCGAGTTTTCCATTCCTGTAGCTCGTTTCAAGCTTAAGGCCTCCGTTGGGATAGTAAAGCCTTTTTATCTCAACCCGGCCTTCTGCAGGGGATACCACTCCATTGCCACCGTGTGAAAACTTGTGGACAAAGGAGTAAATTCTTACCTTCGAAAAGTCTTTTATTCTTTTACCGACACTTAAAAAAATCATTTCCCGGGCTGACTTTTAGGCTAATTAAAAACTATTACCACGGAAACTATAACAATAAAAATTTAATTTCAACAGGAAACTTTGCTATTTTGGAAAATTTAATTGATTGAATTCACAAAATAAAAAAGGACGGATCTTCACATGAAAGACGCGTCCTTATAAAAAATAACAAACCGTATTATTAATTCTTCCTGTCTATAATGAAGTCCACCAGGGCAAGAAGGGCCAGTTTTCCTTCAGAATCGGGGAACTGGTCTAAGATCTCCTTTGCCTGAGAGGAATACCTGTGGGCTGTTTCAACAGCATAGTCTATTCCATTGTATTTTTTTACAAACTCAATGACCCTTTTCACCTCATCGTTTTTGCTTCCCTTTTTAATGAGCTTAAGAATGGAGGCACGTTCCGACTCCGGGGCCTCTTTGAGTGAATAAATTAAGGGAAGTGTAATTTTCTTTTCCTTGATGTCCCCGCCAAGAGGTTTACCAATGATGCTGGAGGTTCCGACATAGTCCAGAATATCATCCCTGATCTGGAATGCAATGCCTATGTTTTCGCCGAACTTCCGCATCGAGGCGTGAAGCTTCGTGTCTTCTGTAGCGCTTACGGTGCCTATTTCGCAGCACGTGGCAAGCAGGGATGCTGTTTTATCTGAAATGATCCTGAAATAGGTTTCCTCATCTATATCTAATTTTCTGGTTTTATTTATCTGCAGCAGTTCCCCCTCACTCATGCGTTTTACGGCATCTGTAACAATGCCCAGAAAGTCGAAGTCCTTTCCGTCAACTGCAATCATAAGTCCGCGCGAAAGCAGATAGTCGCCCATCAAAACTGCCACCTTGTTCTTCCAGATGGCATTAATGGATGGCAGGCCTCTTCTTTTGTCTGCATTGTCCACCACGTCGTCGTGCACCAGTGTGGCAGTATGCAATAGCTCAACCAGAATTGCGCCGCGGTATGTCCTGTCGTTGACGCCTCCGGCCACCTTGGCCGAGAGGAGAACCAAAAGAGGACGTATCTTCTTCCCCTTCTGCTTCATAATGAACCTGGTAACCAGATCCACCAGTCCGACGCTGGACTTTAATGACTTCTTAAAAAGGCCGTTAAAACACTCCAGTTCTGATTTTATGGGGCTGCTGATATCGGATAATTGTGACTTAATCAAGATTTCCTTTGTGACATTTTAGATACGAATATACTTATTTCGTACAATAAAACCAAAGGCACAGCTAAAACAAGCTGAGAAACAGGATCTGTTCCGGGAGTGAGGAATGCTGCCAGTACCATGATAACTACCATGGCATGCCTTCTGTATTTCCTCATCAGCTGAGGCTTAAGAATGCCCAGCTTTGAAAGGAAAAACGACAGCATCGGCAGTTCAAATACCACCCCGGCACCCAGCATTATACTGACTATGATAGAGAGGTATTCATCTACTGCAAAGTTGTTCTCAATAGCCTTTGAACCGAAGCTTGCAGCAAAACCGAAGGTCAACGGGAGCATTACGAAATAGGCAAATGCAATTCCTGAAAGAAAACAGAAAGTGGTAAAAAGAACAATTCCGCTTATATATCTTTTTTCACTTGTTCTTAAGGCAGGCTCAATAAATTTCCAGAGCTGATAGACCAGATTAGGAAGGCTCAGAATGATCCCCCCTATAATTGAAATCTCAAAATACAGCATTATCTGACCGAAAGGCCTCAGGTTCTGCAGCTTAATTCCTGCCTTAACGGCAGGAGCAAGAAGAACATTTGTTATCAGGAAGTCGCTGAAGACCCAGCAGACAACAGTGCCTGCAATAACCCCTATCATGGAATATATAATTCTCCACCTAAGCTCTTCCAGGTGATCGAGGAAGGACATTTCGCCGGGCTGCTGCTGCGGCTTTTCATTGTCAAACAAATCTGTATTTTCCAAGCTTATGTTCTTTTAATCTTAATTAAAGGGCGGAAAAAAGATAAACAATCTTCCGCCCTTCAGAATTTTTATGGTTTGTAAAAAGTTAAGACTTATAAACAAGCGTTCCCAGTTCAGGATAGAGCGGGAAGCCCGAGCAGAGATTCTTTACTTCAGCTTTAATTGAAGAAAGAGTTTCCTCATTTTCAAAGTTACTGATGGCCTTGTCTATAAGCATGGCAATTGTTTCCATTTCAGATTCTTTCATTCCCCTTGTTGTAACAGCAGGAGTTCCGATTCTGATTCCGCTGGTTACAAAAGGACTGCGCTTGTCGAAAGGAACCATATTCTTATTGACAGTTATGCCTGCCAGTCCCAGGGCGTTTTCTGCCTGCTTGCCTGTAATATTCTTGTTTGTCAGGTCCACAAGCATGAGGTGGTTATCCGTGCCGCCGGAGACAATATCGTAGCCCATTGCGAGCATTTTATCGGCAAGTGTCTTTGAATTCTTTATGATCTGCTTTGCATAGTCTGTAAATGAATCCTCCAGTGCCTCTCCGAAGGCAACGGCCTTGGCCATTATGATGTGCATAAGAGGTCCGCCCTGAATGCCGGGCATAACCATGGAGTCGAATATCTCAGACATCATCTTAAGACGGTCACCTTTCGGGGTCCTGATTCCGAGCGGATTTTCCCTGTCCTTGCCTACAAGAATGATTCCACCTCTGGGACCTCTTAAGGTTTTGTGAGTAGTTGAAGTAACCACATCGCAATACGGGAGAGGATTGTTCAAGAGTCCTTTTGCAATGAGCCCTGCCGGGTGAGCCATATCCATCATCAGGAGGGCTCCTGTGGAATCTGCAATTTCACGGAACTTCGCATAATCCCAGTCTCTTGAATATGCGCTGGCGCCCATAATGATGAGCTTCGGTTTTTCCTTCTTTGCCAGGTCGGCCACCTGATCATAATCGACCATCTGTGTCTTCTCGTTCAGGCTGTATGAAACGGCCCTGTATATCTGTCCAGAGAAGTTAACCGGGCTTCCGTGCGTAAGGTGGCCTCCGTGTGCAAGGTTAAGTCCCAGTATCGTGTCTCCCGGATGAAGAAGCGTCATATAGACAGCCATATTGGCCTGTGAGCCTGAATGAGGCTGCACGTTGGCGTACTCAGCGCCGAAGAGTTTCTTAAGGCGTTCGCGGGCTACGTTCTCAGCCATATCCACATATTCGCAGCCGCCGTAGTATCTTTTCCCCGGGTAGCCTTCGGCGTACTTGTTCGTCAGAACAGAACCCGCTGCTTCAAGAACAGCCATTGAAACAAAATTTTCAGAAGCTATCAATTCAAGGTTATTCTGCTGACGTGAGAGTTCGAGATTTGCAATTTCAAAAATCTCGCTGTCTTTTTGCAAATGATTCATCATAACTTTCTTTAACTTTATTTGTAATATAATTTAATTTCCGGAACGGACTCAGTTCTCAGGAGTCTCAATTTTATTAACCCTTCTTAAGTGCCTGCCGCCTTCGAATTTTGCACCGAGCCATGCATCCACAATCTTAAGGAGCTGATTTTCCTCAATAAATTTTTCTGAAAGAGCCAGAAAATTGGCGTTATTGTGCTGAACCGAGAGGCTTGCCATCTCTTCATTGAGGGCCAGAGCCGCTCTTACGCCCGAAACTTTATTGGCAACAATGGAAACACCTATTCCGCTGCCGCAGACGCCTATTGCCCTGTCTGCAAATTTCATTGCCACGTCAAGCGCAGCAGGCCTGATAAAATCGGGATAGTCGGCCGATTCCTCGCTGAATGTACCGTGGTCAACTATGTCAAAACCTTTATTGCAAAGATAACTTTTAATAATTTCTTTATAACGGAAACCTGCGTGATCAGATGCTAATGCAATTTTCATTCTTAATCCTATAATATATTACCTGCCCTGCGGTCTTAAGAACCAGAGTTCCCCAAGGCTTAAAGAAACATTTAACTTAAAAATATTTTCCTTCAGGAGATTGTTCTCCACGGCTCCCCTGATGGAGTACTGCAGACCAAAGTCCAGAGTGTTCTGATATTCCAAAGGCAGAGAAACGCCTCCGTAGACTGAATACTGATCCACTCCCTTTCCGTTTAACTGGTACTGTGTCTTTTCATAGCTTAAGGCGCCTCTTAAGATGAGTGTTTCAAAGAAGCCGTGTGCGTGTAAATCAGTATTCCTGTATTCAACGCCGGCACTTACTTTTTCACTGTTTCTTAAGTTAGCCATGCTCCTGCCGTTAAATTCATATTTACTCCACGGCTCGTAGAGGTAATCGAGCAGGAAGAGATAGGAATTCTTGTAAAGAAAACTAAGACCCGCCCCAAAACTCATAGGGAGCTTTAGAGTGGATTTGGCCGAAGTAAGTGATTCAGTTCCCAGGGAGGTTGTACGCGCCACCCCGCTGTCGGCATCGAACTTGCTCTTGAAACTGTATGTTGCTCCAAGCCTCAGGTTTGAAATTGAGGCAGAAGAAAAGAGTTTGGAAAAGTCGTTCGATATGATGCCGAATGTGCCGCCCAGACCAGATGACTTATACGTAGTCTGGTATTCGGGATTTGTAAGGCTTTCGTTCTCAAAAGCAATCTTTGAGTAATAATTCTGGTTTCCGATATAGTAATCGAGTGATGCACCTATGTTGACATCAAAAGGAAGCGTGTAGCTCGAACCGATAAATGTCCTGGTCATTGAACCGTTACCCTCATAAGAGACGCTGTAAGGATTTGCAGCATCCTGAACATTCTGCATTATGTTATAACTTATGTTTGAGTAGGGCGTAATACCTGCAACCAGTGAAAGCCCCCAGTCCCTCTGAAGAGGAACGCCCATGGTAAATCCGGAGAAGCGGGTAAGAGTTGAATACCTGCTCTGGAGGTTATCCTGCATTTTGAGATCCTGAAAATTGACGGCAACTTCAAAGCGCGTCAGGTTCAGCTTCGTCCAGGCGGCAGGGTTTAATGTACCTACGAAGTCACGGTCAAAGACGGCAAAGCCAAGTTCACCGAGACCTAAGCGGCGGGCTGAATAGGCGCGGTCGAGTTCACCGATACCGAACCTTGAATAGACCGATCCCCCCTGCTGAGCAAAGGTAAGGGAGGAAAGGAAAAGTAAAATGACAATGGGTTTTATTAATTTCATATATTTCAAACTTTTAGGTTCAGTAAAATTTAACTACTTCTTTTTTGCTGTATAAAGTATTTTAAGCCTTGGTCTGTCGGCTGCGTTACCGCTCTTAAAGGTATACAGATCCCCCGAAGCGGTCTCATTGCCAAGGGAAATCATCAGTCCGTTGTTTGCTTCCTTGTTAATCCATCTCTGAATATGCGCTGCAATGTTTCCGGAGAAAACGTTGCCGGACTTGTTAAGGAGTGTCGTCCTTAAGGTGTCGTAGGAATTAGTGCTGCTGTTGGTCACGAATTCAACGACAAGGTAATTTGAAGCCGGGGTTCCGGTGACACTATGAAGCGTGTCTACGGTCAGCTCCAGAACGGCGCTGTTGATAATTGCGTCTTCGGGAATACCTGCAGTGCTGATCTGAAACTTAGAGCTTACTCCAAGGCCTCCCTGAACAACCAGATCGGATGTTGTAATCTGCGGCACTGGGCCGGATACGGTAAAGATGTCGTTATTTGCAGAAAAGTCAATGCTGTATCTGGATCCATCCTGTTTGCGGAAGACCACGGTCATCTTCATGATCGGTTTTACCAGGGCTGCAGCTATTGCCTGAAAACCTACGATTTTGCCTGAATTGGCGGCAGGCTCAAAGTAGAGCCCGTAATTTTTTGTATATATGTACGTTGAATCCTTAAGCCATCCGGTAACTGCACTGTTATCCAGATTAAATGTGTAAAGTGTATCCGAGGTCTTAAGTGCGGATGACTTGAGATTGGCGGCATCGGAATTCAATTTCGGTATGCTGTCGGCTGTAAAATCCTTACCCCAGCTGTTATTGATCTTATGGACAGTAAAATCGAAATTTGCATTTGACGGCCCCAGGGTGTAGACGGTATACATTTCAACTTTTGCCGTATCAATTGTAACCGAACCGTCCAGGAGTCCTTTGCGTGTTGAATCGGGCACGGTTGAAAGTGCAAACTGCACTAACATGGAGCTTTGGAGGTTGCCGTATTTGCCTATTAGAGCTCTGTCCGAAGAGGAAAGGTTTATTGGAGTCTTGAAATAAGAAGCAGACTGTGTCTGAATCGAGCTGTCAGCATTGAGAGTTATTAAGTCGCTTTGATCCAAAAGTCCCAGACCTGCCTCTGTAGGGTTATCGCTGCAGGAATAAAGGAACATGGAAAGGCTGAGGGCAGCCAGCAAATATATATACTTAAACTTTGAGTACAATCAATTTCCTCCGGAAAAATCTTTAATAATAAAATCCGCCGCATCAATTAAATTATCAGCAATAAAGTTGGGGAGCCTATCTTTTACAAGCAAGCCTGAAATTTGTTCCTCTTTCAGGGTATTTTTAAGCAGGACAGTTTTCAATCCCGCA
Source organism: Ignavibacteriales bacterium (assembly GCA_036261625.1). Lineage (GTDB taxonomy): Bacteria > Bacteroidota > Ignavibacteria > Ignavibacteriales > SURF-24 > JAAXKN01. The sequence goes on from DATAKL010000001.1 coordinate 92,120, forward strand.
TTAATTCCGCACTCGACGTCTGAAATCATATCGCCGACGAAGTAGGACTTCGGAAGCGCGATATCAAGATCCCTGGCTGCCTTAAAGACCAGTTCGGGAGAAGGTTTTCTGCACCGGCATTCCTCAGGTGTATTAAAATCCGGGTGGTATGGGCAGTAGTAGAATGCATCCACAAAAACACCCGAAGCCTTAAGAAGTTCGTTTATCTTCAGATTTACCGCATCGACCTCTTTTTCAGTAAAATATCCCCTTGCAATGCCCGACTGATTAGAAATAACAACAATTTTAAAGGCCCTACTCTTTAAGCTCAGCAAAGCCTCACTGACACCGGGGTATAAAACAACCTTCTCAGGATCACCGAGATATCCGGGGTCCAGGTTTAAGGTTCCGTCCCGGTCAAAGAACACAGCACTAAAGTCAGCCATCAGTCATTATTCAAAATATTCTTATACAAATCAACGTATTTCTTAGCCGAAGCTGTCCATGAGAAATCCTGCTTCATGCCGCTTTTTGCAATTTTCGCCCAGGCTTTCCTGTCGCCAAAGACTTTAACTGCCCTTTTTATTTCCTTTAAGAGGTCCTGGGAGTCGTATTTCTTAAAGACGAATCCGTTACCTGTTTCTTCCTTCTCATTGTATTTTTCCACCGTATCGGCAAGTCCGCCTGTTTCCCTTACCACAGGAACCGAGCCGTACATGAGGCTGTACATCTGGTTAAGCCCGCAGGGTTCATAGCGTGAAGGCATGAGGAACATATCGCTTCCGGCTTCAATCAGGTGCGCCAGCTCGTCGTCGAAACCCAGGTAGCAGGAGAATTTCTGCGGGTGCTTCTGATGGATTTTTTCGAATAAGGTGTGGTACTTTCTCTCCCCTGTTCCCAGGAGAACCATTTGTAAATCCATCTTCATCAGGTCTTCCATAATTGAGGCAATCAGGTCAAAGCCCTTTGCGTCAACCAGCCTTGATATGAGTCCAATAACCGGTACATTTTCATCATATGGAAGCTCAAACTTCTCAGTGAGGGCTTTTTTATCTTCCAGCTTTTCATCGAAAGTTTTGGCTGAATATTTCTTCGGGATGAGCGGGTCGGTTTCAGGATTCCAGACCTTATCGTCAATTCCGTTTATAATTCCGTAGATGTCTTTTTTTCTTTTCGTAAGGACGCTTTTTAAGCCTGCGCTTAGCTCTTCATCCTTTGTTATTTCCTCGGCGTAGCGTTCGCTTACGGTTGTAACTGCATCTGAGAACATGAGGCCGCTTTTCATGAAATTAAGCCTGCCGTAAATTTCAATCCCCTTTTCGGAATTAAGCTCTTCAGGCAGGCCTGTCTTGGGAAAATCGCTTTTCGGGAAAAATCCCTGATATGCAAGATTATGGACCGTAAAAATGCTCTTAACCGGAGCAAGTGAAGGGTCATCTTTGTAAATGGTCTTCAGATATGCAGGAATAAGACCTGTCTGCCAGTCGTTGCAGTGGATAATATCGGGCACCCAGCCGAGCTTATTGATAAGCTCAAAGATGCTGCGGGCAAGGAGTGTAAAGCGTTCGTCATTATCGGCGTAGTCGTGCCCTGTATTGGGATCGACGTAGAGGCCCTGACGGCTGCCGAAATATTCGTAGTTATCGAGGAAATAGATCTGGACTCTGGCTTTCTGCCCCACCAGGAATGAACTTCTCAGGGAAAAGACAACATCCTTATCCCCAATCTTAAGCGTCAGGTCCTTAAGTCTTACGACTTCATGGATCTTGAACCTTCTTTCATCAATGGCGCCATACTTTGGAACAACAATTCTAACTTCATGCCCTAATTCAGTCAGTGTCTGAGGCAGGGCTGCTGAAACATCAGCCAGTCCGCCGGTCTTAACAAAAGGAACGACTTCAGAAGTAACAAAAAGAATTTTCAGCTTTCTTGATGGCGGCATTTTCCAAGTCCTTTTATTTTTAATAGTGCAATTTACAAAATAATCGGGTTTTAGCCAAAAAATTCCTTTTTTTTACTCAAAAGGGGCTTTTTCCCATCAGAGCTTAAAATAAAGGACGTTTGTGTCCGTCATCGATATTACAAATAAGCTGTTAATTATTTATATTTATCCACTCTGTTGAATTTTTTTAAGAGTTACATCTTATGCTTACATTACTTTCGGCCCCTTCGCAGATTGTTACTGTCTCGGCAGAGGGGAAAAATTTTAAGCGCGGCAGCCAGATGCGCGGGATAAGTGTCATCGAAGGGCACTCTCTTCTGCTGGAGGATGAGATAATTAAAGATATAATACCCGACAGCTCACTTCCCCGCGGACGGTTCGACCGCGTGATTGATCTTAAGGGGAAGGTTATCCTACCGGGCTTAATCGACTGCCACACTCACCTGGCATTTGCAGGCTCAAGAGCAGATGAATTCCGGCAGAAACTCTCAGGCGTAGGCTATGAGGAGATTGCAGCATCAGGAGGCGGAATAAGAAAAACCGTAAATGCCGTAAGAAATTCAAGTTTTGAGGCTCTTGTTAATTTGGCCCGCCCCAGGGTTGAATACGCCATCAGCCAGGGAATTACAACCCTTGAGGTTAAAAGCGGCTACGGACTCAGCCTTGAAGATGAAGTAAAACTCCTCAGGGTCATAAACCTCCTTAACACACTTTATGAGATAGATATCATTCCTACATTTTTAGGCGCACACACCTTCCCAAAGGAATATTCCTCAGACAGAAAAGGTTACGTAAACCTCATAAAAGAACAAATGCTCCCTTTAATTGCAAAGGAAAACCTCGCCATGTTCTGCGACGCATTCCTGGAAGCTACAGCCTTCAGGAAGGAAGAGGTGGATGATATCTTTTCAAAAGCCGGGGAGCTCGGCCTAAAGATAAAACTCCATTCCGAGCAGTTTAACTCCCTTGGCGGCATTGATGTAGCCTTAAAGCATAAGGCAGTAAGCATAGACCACCTGGAAGTTATTAAAGATGAGGATATAGAAAAAATTGCAGCCTCGGAAACCGTGTGCGTTCTGCTCCCGGGAGTGTCCTTCTTCTTAAATTACGATTTCGCCCCGGCACGCAGACTTTTGTCAAAAGACGCAATTGTTGCAATTTCTACGGATTATAACCCGGGATCGTCCAATATTGCAAATCTGAACCTTGTAATGAGCCTTGCTGCAATTAAGATGAAAATGACAATTGAAGAGATAATTTCGGCTGTTACAATAAATGCCGCCCGGGCACTCGACGTAAGCCAGGACCGAGGGAGTATAGAAATTGGCAAGAAAGCCGACCTGGCAATATTTGATACAACGGAATATTCCGACATAGTCTATCAGGTGGGTAAAAACCTGAACTATATGACAATTAAAAACGGACGGGAAATCTACACCAGACCGGAAGTTAAGTAAGACTGAGAAAATAAATTAAGCAAAATCTATAAATCTTCAATTCAGGGACAGTTTATGAAAATTATCGAATGCGTACCTAACTTCAGTGAAGGCAGAAATGAGGCTGTTTTTGAGAAAATTTCAAATGCAGTAAAAGAAGTTGAGAATGTTAAGCTCTTAAGCCTGGAACCCGACAGGGATTATAACCGCGTTGTTGTAACCCTGGCAGGAGATGAAAAAGGAATTCTGGAAGGGACTATAGCCGCCTGCAAGGCTGCAGCCGCTGGAATTGATATGAGGCTTCATAAGGGTGAGCACCCCCGCCTGGGAGCTATAGACGTGGTGCCCTTTGTTCCGGTTAAAAACACCTCGATGGAAGAATGCGTTAAAATCTCGGAGGAGTTCGGAAAAAGAATTTCTGAGGAGCTGAACCTTCCCGTCTACTTGTATGAAGAAGCAAGCCGCACACCGCAGAGAAAACTTTTATCCAATATACGCAAAGGCGAATATGAAGGCCTGGAAGAAAAACTTAAGGATCCGGCCTGGGCACCTGACTTTGGTAATGCAGAATTTAACCCGAAGCTTGGAGCGCTCGTTACAGGCGCAAGATTTTTCCTTATTGCTTATAACGTAAACATTAAGTCTCCGGACGTTAAGTACTCCAAAGAAATCTCAGAGCTTTTAAGAGAAACCGGAAGACCGCAAAGAGATGAAATGGGAAATGTTGTAAAAGTTGACGGACAGACCGTTAAAATACCAGGGCGCCTTAAGACCGTCCAGGCAATGGGCGTTTATCTTGAAAAATACAACATTACTCAGGTATCCATGAACCTTAAGAACTATACCGTTGTTCCTATACACCTGGCATTTGAAGAGGTGAAAAAGGAAGCCCGCAGACTGGGTCTTGAGGTTGAGGGAAGTGAAATTGTAGGACTTGTGCCTCTTGAGGCGCTCCTTATGGCCGGAAGATTCTACAGCCAGAACAAGGAGGCAAGCGAAAAAGAACTCGTTGAAGCTGCCATTGAAAGCCTCGGGCTAAGCAGCCTGAACCCGTTCATTCCGGAGGAAAAAGTAATCGATTACATGATCTAAAAGAATTTTATAAAAGTAATAACAATTTACAGGAATAATAATGGACATTTCAAAATCATTAAAATCTTACCTGGATGATCTTTCATCAAACTCCCCCACCCCGGGAGGCGGAAATGTTGCAGCTTTATGCGGAAGCCTGGCCTCAGGCCTTGGCGAGATGGTCTGTAATCTTACGATCGGGAAAAAGAAGTATGCCGAAAGTGAAGCCGAAATGATTGAAGTGAAAAAAAGCCTGGAAGAATATAAGGACCGCTTCATAGCGCTTGCAAATAAGGATAATGAAGCGTTCGACAGGGTTATGGAAGCTTTCAGACTGCCCAAGGAAACTGAAGAGGAAAAGTTACGCCGCCTGGAGAAAATAGATGAGGCTACCTTCCAGGCAGCTGAAGTTCCCTCCGAGGTAATAAGGACAGCTAACGAGGTGCTCCCCCTTGTAGAAACTGTTGTGGAAAAAGGAAACCAGAACTCCCTTTCCGATGCCGGCGTGGCAGCACTGCTTTTGTCGACCAGTGCACAGGGTGCATTCCTGAACGTTTTAATTAACTGCAGTTCTCTTAAAAACCAGACAATTGCAGCTGAACTCTTAAAAAGCGCTGAAATTCTCTGCGGCGACGTAAAGACACAGAGCGCTTCAATTGTAGACAAAATAATCCAAAGGTTAAAATGATGAAAAAGATATGGCTTTTATTCTCAGTACTGGTTCTGACAGCGGCCCTGAACGCACAGACCTTTAAGGTAAAGACAGGAATTGACGTCCTTAAGGACAGAAATTTCGACATCCTGAAAGGAAAACGCGTAGGCCTTATTACAAATCCCACAGGCGTCGATCAGCGCCTCAGGTCAACCATTGACATTTTATTTTCGGCTCCCGGCGTTAAGCTTGTTGCACTCTACGGACCCGAGCACGGCGTAAGAGGCGACTTCTCGGCCGGTGAGCACGTGGATTCATATACAGATCCCGTTACAAATCTCCCCGTCTATTCCCTTTACGGAAAGACCCGGAAACCGACGCCTGAAATGCTGAAAGATATAGACGTGCTTGTCTATGACATTCAGGATAACGGCTGCCGCTCTTATACCTATATTTCGACCATGGGTGTTGCCATGGAAGCCGCGGCAGAAAACAACAAGGAGTTCGTTGTCTTAGACCGCCCCAATCCCCTGACCGGACTTAAGGTTGAAGGCAACGTGGTTGAAGACGGATTCATCTCCTTCGTAAGCCAGTTTAAGGTTCCCTATGTTTACGGCCTTACATGCGGCGAGCTTGCCAAGCTTATCAACAATGAAGGAATGCTTAAAGACGGTATAGAGTGCAAGCTTACGGTTGTCCCGATGAAAGGCTGGAAGCGCAGCATGTCATTTGAGGATACAGGTCTTCTTTGGGTTCCTTCAAGTCCCCACATTCCGCATAAGGATACGCCAGAATACTATGTTGCAACGGGTGTTATGGGCGAACTCGGAACGGTATCAGAAGGCGTTGGCTACACGATACCTTTTCAGACATTTGCAGCAGAATGGATTGACGGCAAGAAGCTTGCCGATAAGATGAATGCTCTCGGCCTCGAAGGGGTGCTCTTCAGACCCATGACTTTTAAGCCTTTCTACGGGGCAAATGCAAACAAGGAGCTTCACGGCGTTGAGATACACCTTTGGGACATGAAGAAAGTAAACCTCTTGTCGCTTCAGTTTCTTTTCATGCAGGTAAACAATGAATTATACCCGGATAAAAATCCCTTTGAAATGGCAAAGAAGGACAGAATAAACTTTTTTGACAAGGTGGCCGGTACAGACAAGGTAAGAAAGATCTTCACCGAGCATATGCGCTATAGCGACGTGAAGCCGTTTCTTGACAAGGACATTGAATCCTTCAAAAAACTCTCAAAGAAGTATTACCTTTACCGCTAATATCGAGTAGGAGGAGGGCTTTTAAGCCCTCCGGCCTCTTACAATACCCTGCTCAAAGTCCGGGTCTTTGATTTTATTTGGTTCCTCATTTTTCCGAAAACGCTTCTTGTCACCATAAATAGGAAATATTATTAACATTTGATGATTAAAATGAAATACTTTAACATAATCATTTTTATAGCAATCACTCTATCATCATATTCCTGTAGAAGAAGTGAAAACGAAATCCGGACAACTATCAAAAGCAACAGTATGTTTAGAACTCCCTGTGAAAAGATTAGTGGGCTCATTTAAGTAAAAGGATTTTTTCCTTACAGACCGTTCTGCCTTGTTTAAGCAGGACAAAATATATTCCGCTGGTTAAGTGATCTGCATTGAAGGGAAATGTGAAGCTGCCGGAAGGTTTATAGTTTTCGAAAATAGTGGCCACCTTCTGCCCCAGCGCGTTATAAACCGTGAGCTCTGTTGTGCCTTCCTGTGCTAAAGTGACGTTAAGTTTAATCGTTGAATTAAAAGGGTTGGGATATGCCTGGATTTGCATTGAACTGGGAATACTGCTTCTTCCGGTTTCGACGGATGTAAGTGCCCCGAACTTCTGGCCGTTAATGATAGCACCTACAAGATGATAGGATGCACCGGAGAGGTAAGATAAGCGTGCCATTCCGATCCCTTGCAACAAAGTTTCCTGCGGGGAGCCGTCGAAAGGTGACCACTCTACCCTCTGGAATAATGTGTCATCCGTCCAATATAATACTTCCTCAAAACTCCTGGCCTCAACGTTTTGCCGCAGCCAGTCGGAATATTCGCCAGAAAAACGGACTCCCCTTCCTATTATACTCCCCTTTAATCGGACAGGTCTGCATGTTGCCCATATACTAAAATCTTTTAAGTATGGGCTTAGATCAAAGATTTTAGTGCCTCCTGGGCATTGGTCATTATAAACTGCATTGGAATCTTTCCAGTAATGATAGTCGTCCGTTCTGTGGCCTCCATGGTCATCAGAGTATTCCTCATGGAACCAGGCATGGTGCTCACCATTAGGTGAAACCCAGTCTTGTGTAATAGTGACCGTAAGATGGATTTTGATAAAATACGATAAATCGTTGTTGCTGCCTTTATACACCCATTGGTTTCCGGTTTGCATCGGGAAAAAGTCTGTTGTGTCAATCTGCGCATGGGCAGACGTAAGGAGCGCTAAGAGAAATAAAACAGTGGAAAGTTTCATGTTGCTCCTGTAGTTGTTTTGAGATCTGTTTATGGATTTAAGGTAGGGCGAATATTTTCTTATGTCAAGTCTGATGTGATTAAAAACAAAACTCGCTCTGTCAAAACGAGTACACTCCGAGTACAGGGGGTAAAATCGACAACGCCCCGGAAGTCCGAGGCTTTGATTTTGAACTGTATTTGCGGGAAAATTGGTGAGCGCGGGTGGTTTCGAACCACCGACCCTCTGCTTAAAAGGCAGATGCCCTGAATAAAGCCTAAGTCTTTTACTTATTTTACCCAGACATCCTTATTTAGCAAAATTTTCTTTTCTTTGCAGAAGAGCGTGCCCTGTTTCAGCAGGACAAAATACACCCCGCTGGTTAAGTGATCTGCATTGAAAGAAAATGTAAAATTGTCGGAATGATTATTGCCTCCGAAAATAATGGCTGCTTTCTGTCCCTGTGCATAAAATACCACAAGCCTGACATCCCTGCATTTTTTAGCTGAATGTCAAACTTTGCAGTGGAATTAAAGGATTCGGATATGCCTGGATATGCATTGAAGCGGGAATAATGCTTTTCGTGTGTTCGACCGATATTATTGTTCCAAATATTTTTTCGTTAAATCTTTCCTGTAGGAGTAGTCGTCAATTTGGAGGTGCTTACCAGCGTCATCAAAAGTTTTCTTGTTGAAGCGGACGTAAATAGGGCTATTACTTTTACTCTTTCAATAATATTCCTGGCCAGGAGGATTTTTCTTAAAACCCTCATTCGGGCGTAAAAAAAAGGGATACAGAAAACTTTTTCTGTATCCCTTAAAATAAAATCCTTTAGAGAATTTTACATCTGTATGTTATCTTCTTCAGCCGGGGTCAGATCATAAAGCGAGCTCAGGCAGAGCCTTACTCTTTTTATCCAGTCCACGCCGTGCTTGGAGACTATACGGCCGAAATCCTGAATGTCGTGCTTCCTCAGCTTGAAATTCCAGTCGCCCGTCTTGTCGTTCTGAAGGACCAGAATGTGCCTGAGTTCATGCTCCAGAAGTATTCTTCTTGTTTCCTTGTCCAAAGCAGTCCACAACTCCCCTGAAACCTCGATCACATAATCCAGATTCGAGAAGAACTTCAACTCCTTACCGGTCTTGACACACTTGGCAGCCGTGCTCTTTGAAATATTCGGTTCAACCGTAACATACTCTATTTTGGCCGGATGCACGTCAATTTTTTCTTCGCTTATGATCTCCTGCGCCATAAACTTCATGTCATCATTGATCACAAATTCCCTTTTAACGGGACCCTTCGGTTTTTTCTCCCTGTAATTGTCCAGAAAATCCACACTGCTTAATTCTTTAATATCCGCGCTCACGTTATCTCCTATATGAATTTATTATAACAGCTCTTTGTATGAGCATACATTTTCTTTTTTCGGCAGAAGCGAAGTTATTTATTTGGACTGAAAAATCAAAAACAAAAAAATTAAAAATTTCGCTTCAGGCTCTTGACTTAATAACTCTCATCTTTAATATCTATGGTCTCCATCTTTCCGTACTTTGCTACCTTATCCTTAAGCTCAGAGGCTTTGCCGATCAGGACAAACTGCAAGTTGTTTTCAGGAAAATACTTAGCTATAATTTCCTTTGTCTTTTCAAGTGTCAGTCCGTCAACATTCTTCTCAAAATCGTTAATGAACGACTCATTGTAATTGTAGACAAACATATTAATCAGTAGCTCGGCCAGTGCATCCGAGGTCTCATATTTTGGAGGGAACTGCCCTTTCAGGTAATTCTTGGCCGATGTGAGAGTCTTTTCATCAATCCCCTTTTCATGCAGGCGCTTTAAGACCTTGAGGGCCAGATCAATTGCCGGAACAGTTGTAGCCGTCTTGGTAAAGGTGCTTATTGTAAATGTTCCCGTCTCCTTTAGGGCCGAAAAGCTGCTTCTTGCGCCGTAGGTATAGCCCGAGTTTACCCTCAGTTCATCATTTAGCCAGGAGGTGAACCTGCCGCCTAAGATTGTATTTATTACCTCGACGGCAATGTAATCGGGATTACTCTGCTTTATGCCGTAGCTTCCGATAAGAAAAGTTGTTTCAATTGCATCGTCCTTGTTTACAAGAAGAAGCCTGCTGGACTGAAGCTTTTCCTCAGGCTGAAGTACCGGAGCCTGTGGTGCCTCTTTCTTCTGCCAGTCTGAGAAGAGTTCACTTATCAGCTTTTTCATTTCGGAAGTGTTGAAGTCCCCGGCAAGCGCAATGGATGAGCCGTTTGGGATATAGTTCTTATCGTAAAAGTTCTTAAGATCATCCAAACTGATTGAAGAAATGGATGAAACGGTCCCAAGCACAGGACTTCCGTAAGGGTTATTTCCATAGAGGAACTTATCAAAATAGCTTTTTATTACTCTTCTCGGGCTTTCCTTGGCCTGCCTGAGTTCCAGAAGCGCTCTTTGTTTTCTTTTTTCAAATTCCGTCTTGTCGAAAATCGGATTAACGACCATCTCTTTAATAATGGGCAGAATCTTATCCTTATCTGCAGAGGCGAAGGAAGCGTTAATTCTGGCCGATTCATTTATTGCGCGGGAAGAAAAATCAGCGCCGTAGAAGTCAAAGGTTTCTTCAATCTTGTCTTTTGTATAGCTCTTTGTGCCGAAGTGCAAAGCCTCGGCAGTAAAGAACCCAAGGCCCGCCTTAGAGCCGTCGTAAATTGATCCAGCCGGAAGAGCCATAGAAAAATTGATCAGCGGCACCTCGTGCTGTTCCATGAGATAGACCGTAAGACCGTTATTTAAGACAAACTTTTCATATTTGGGCAGCCTGTAGGCTGAAACTTTTTCATTCTGAGCAAACGCATTGCCGCTTAAGAAGGCAAGCATTAATAAAAATGCGGGTAAAATTCTAAGATTTTTCATTACTTATTCTCCTTTTCCGGCTCAAGAAAACCTACGGTTCTGTTGGACTGTGTAAAATACTTTTGGGCTATTCGCTTAATGTCGTCATTTGTAACCTTCCTGTAGTCATCGGGCGCGCTGAAGAGTTTCTTAAAGTCGCCGAAGAAAAGTTCATAGGTTCCGATGCTGTTGGCTTTGCCGTTAATGGTTTCCATCGAGTGGTAAAATTCCATAAGCTTCTGGTTCTTTGCCTTCTGGAGTTCATTATCTGAAACACCATCTTTGGAAATTTTATCCAGTTCAGCATATATAGCCTGTTCAAGAGCCTCAGCCTTAACGTCATTGCTTGCAACGGCATAGATGAACATTAAGAAAGGATCAAATGCCTGCGGAGTGTAGGTAAAGACCTCGGTTGCAAGCTGCTTTTTGTCCACAAGCGCGTTATAAAGCCTTGAACTCTTGCCCTCAGACAAAATTGAGTTAAGCAGGTCGAGGGCATAATAGTCGCTTGAGCCCGTCTGGGGCACATGATAGGCTATCATCACGTTTGGCGTGGAAACGGCCTTATAGACCGTAAGCCTTTTTTCTCCAAGCTGTTCAGGTTCCACGGTATGGATTTTCCTGGGAGGCTCCTGTGCGGGAATAGGCTCAAAATATTTCTGTGCAAGCGCCAGTACCTCACTTGTCTTAACGTCGCCTGAGATGACTGCAACACAGTTATTCGGAGCGTAATAGGTTTTGAAGTAATTCTGAAGATCACTCTTCGACCAGTTTTTTATATCCGACTCATAGCCTATAACGGGCCAGTGGTAAGGGTGGGCTGTCATAGCAACTCCGAGCAAAGGCTGATTTAAGAATTCAAAATTGCTGTTCTCAAGTCCCGTGCTCCTTTCAGAAAGAATGACTCCCCTTTCACTTTCAATAAGCTTGTCGTTAAAGTCGAGGTTTGCAATTCTGTCTGCCTCCAGGTCGAATATCGTCTCAAGAGCATTTGAGGGAAACCAGTCGGTGTAGACTGTAACGTTTTCGGTCGTATAGGCGTTGTTTGCCCCGCCGTTAAACTCCATTACCCGGTCGAAGATTTTTGGGCCGTACTTTTTAGCGCCGTTAAACATCATATGTTCAAAGAAGTGCGATATTCCGGTTATGCCGGAGTATTCATTTCTTGAACCCACGCGCCAGAAGAGATACATGTTGGCGTTTGGAATAGAGTGATCCTCAAGCACAATTATTTTCATGCCGTTTTTGAGGCTGAAAGTTTTAATGTCCTCAACTTTTGTCTGTGCTGATGACAAACCGGCAAATAAAAGCAGAAGCAAAATTGCCCGCAAAAAGAATGTCCGCATAAAGTTTCTCCCATTTTCATAACTGTAAAACTGAGTATGAAAATAGAGATAAATCGGAAAAACTTCTAGAGATTTTTTATATACAGGCTCTTTATAAGGAATATCGGGAAAAGTGATTTAAAGGGCAGGCAGTCTCTGCCCGCCCTTTAAGGGTATGTTTTATGATATTTTATTCGTTCTGTACGTTATCTTGTGCGTTGTCCGGCCCTTCGAAGGGATTGGGCTGGGAATCCTTTCTTTCCTGCTGTCTTTCATTATATTCCTCGAGCCCGCTGCCGCCTTTTTTCTTATCCTTTGCTTTTCTTTTATGGCCGTAGCCGGTAATTTCATTTTCACCTTCAAATTCTTCAGGCTTTGTATCCGGTCTTCGTCCGCCCTGATCGTGATCACCATGGTCATTTATATAATTATTGTCGTTTTCCATTTTTTAACTTCCTTTATATTATTTTATTCTTTACTGTTTTCTTCATTAAACTTCTTTATTCCCTGCTTAACCAGTTTCAGCGCCCGCTGGGGACCGAACTGCCCTAAGGGCTTGAACTCACGCCCCTTGTACCTGTTATAAGTCTCAAAGAAATACTGGATTTCCCCGAGGACGCTTTTATTCAGCTGCTGAAGATTTTTTATATCGTTGTAGCCGTGGGATTTTGTAAATACACCGATAAGGCGGTCGTTGCGCTCAAATTTCCCTTTTTTCTCCGACTGTTTTGCCTCAATTACTCCAATCAGTCTCACTGGAACAAGGCAGCCTGTATAGACCGACTGGTCCATTAAAACCAGTATATCCAGGGGGTCGCCGTCTTCACCCGTTGTAGAAGGAATAAAGCCGAAATCAAAGGGGAAACTGGCCCCCGCCTGAAGGGAGCTGTCGAGCATGAACAGGTCCATTTCCGGAGTATATTTGTATTTATTTCTGCTCCCTCTTGGAGTTTCAATAATTACGTTCATATTTCCAGCCTTTTCATCAAAGGTATCCATAAAGAGCAGCGACCTGTACTTTGGTATTTCAGCCATAGAACCTCTAAAACAGCTTAAAAATCAATTGCAGAGAATTATTTCATATTAATTTCATAAAACGAATAATAAGCCTGAAATTCAATGCAATCAAATCCCTACCTGAAAAGAGATATACTATGCCATCAGATTTTTTAGAAAAGGCTTGACATTAATTGATGCATATCATAACTTTCTTCCATCTTAATTCATACCAGGAGCTCTTTCTGAGTTAAAAATGAATTCGGCGATTAAACATACGACAACGCATCTATACCTATCTAATTCTATTCTTGTAAGAACCTTACCACAAAAGAAATCAGGACCTGAAAAAACTTGCGGCAGTTACTATAAAGACGTAATTATTTCATCAATTTCGGAATTTGCAGTAAAAGTGTATTCCTAATGAAATACTGCGCCTATTCAAGAATTTTATAGAGTTCCCGCAGACATATAACCGGATTTAACAGAAGACCTTAATATTTCCCTTCATGAAGTCGCTTTTAATGATATCCGGCTGAAAATAAGGGATAATGCAGAAAGTGTTAAAATTATGCTAAAAATAAAACAGGTATTAAGAATGGAGTATTTTGCCGGCTCTGGAATCCCGATGCTGCCTTTAATCTTCAGAACATGCAGGCATCTTTTTTTTATTATAATTTTTATAATACCCTTGGGATGTAAAAGTCCAAATGGACCGGGAGGAGGAAACAGGCTAAGTGTTGACGGTGTATCCTGCACGGAGGTATGGCTTAGAATAAATGCAGGTGTCATTCCCCTTCCTTCAAGAGTAACCATTATTAGGGATGGCCAATCCCGCTACAATTTTGCTCTTGGGGTTAGAGATACAGTAGTTTATGACAATACACTCACGCCAAACCACACCTATACTTATCAAATCCATATTAATCAAAAAAAGGATCAGACTATAACATTAAACACTCTTGACACCAGCAGCAACAGTGTCAGCTGGCAGCGCTTTGAATTCGGGGATAAAGTGGTTGGAAGCCGGATGAGTGATATAGCCATTATAAATGAAAATAATATCTGGGCAGTTGGGCAGATTTATCTTAATGATTCCCTTGGACATGTTGATGTGCAGCCTTATACAGTTGCACACTGGGACGGGAAGAAGTGGACCTTAAGAAAAATATTTGATGCAAATAATCAGCTTATGCCGGATCTAAGGGGTATTCTTGTTCTTGGCCCTAATGACATATGGCTTACAGACGGTGCAATTCACCACTGGGACGGGGTATCCCGGAATATGCTTTCTTCATACCAGAGAATAGACCTGATTGGAGGGGAAGAAAACGGGCAGTCCGTAAACAGACTCTGGGGGAAAAGCTCAAATGACCTCTACGGGATCGGCTGGAACGGAATGATAACCCATTTTGACGGACACAACTGGAAGAAACTGGAAACAGGAACAAACCTTCATATAACAGATATACATGGAGCTATGGATGAAATAACAGGTGAGATGCAGATTTTAGCCACTGCCACTACAAACTACCCTTCAGGAAGAGCCATTCTAAGCATAAAGGGGAATACGGCTACCTCGATTTCTTATGAGCCGCTTATTTGGGACTTGGATGCAATTTGGTTCATACCGAACAGGCATTATTATTTGGCGGGAGATGGTATTTATGAAAAAGCAAGCCTTGCTGATAGTTTGTGGGAAAACAGTCCGAGTAAATATACTCATCACTCAACAACAAAAATTAAAGGCAATGGAATAAATGATGTGTTTATAGTCGGGGCATATGGAGAAGTCCTCCATTTTAACGGAGCAAGTTGGAAAAGCTTTATAAGTGAGACTTACCTAGACGGGACTTATAACAATCTGGATGTAAAAGGAAACATTGTTGCCATATCGGGAGGAAATGGCCAGAGCGGAATAGTTTTGATCGGGAAAAGAAAATGAAATAATGATAATAATTTCCCATAAAAATAATAAGGAGGTACTTCAATGTTCAAAAACAGGATCGGGTATTCTTTGTTATTTCTTGCTATTTTTGCCGGAACAATTATAGCAACAATCCCTCCACATGAGAGAGTGCAGGAAATGATCAAGAAGGGTTTGATTCCAAAACCCTACTTTCTTCAGCATTATCAGGAACTCAAAGAACGCTATTTTAATGCTTCCTGGCGTGAGTCATTAAAGAAGAAGGGTATTCAAATAAACAGCCCCGGATCAAACACTCTTAAAAAATATTCCACTAATTCTACTCTTACTTCCACATTTAGGATGCTTGTAATATTGGTGGATTTCTCTGACAAACCTAACACAGTGGGTTCTACCGTGTTTGATAATCTTGCTTTTGGTCCTTCACAGGGCACATTAAAAGATTATTATTATACCCTAAGTTCGGGTACATTTGACATTGTGACCGTAAATTCACCTAGTTCAGTAGGATGGAAACGGATGCCCCAGTCTTACAGTTATTATGTTGGTGATAAAAACGGAATGGGAAGCTACCCTTATAACGCTCAAAAGCTTGCCGAAGATGCCTGTAATGCTGTTGACGGAATTGTTGATTTCAGAAATTATGATAATGATGGAGATAATTTGGTCGATGGTCTGATGATTGTTCATTCCGGTGCTGGTGCAGAGTATTCTGGAAGCAGCAATGACATGTGGTCGCATACAGATCTAATGCATGAGCCTATTGAACGTGACGGTGTTCAAATACATCAATACTCGATATGTCCCGAGTATTTTGAAACTGTTGGCGATATAACCTGCGGAGTTTTTGCTCATGAATTTGCCCACCTGATTTTTGGTTTGCCGGATTTATTTGACATAAATGATCCTTCAGGTGGAGGTTATGGGGGACTGGGTAAATGGAGCCTGATGGCAGCTGGAAGCTGGAATGGGAGTAATGGTAAAGGTAATTCACCTGCCTATCCTGACGCATGGTCAAGATCACAAATGCATTGGGGGACAACTCAATTTGCAACTGTGATAAATATTAACACAAATACAGTAAATCAGCAGATTCAGAGTCTTGGGAACTCTTCAACAGTATACAGGGTCTGGAAATATGGAGCGGGAGGCTCAGAATATTACATGCTTGAAAACAGGCAGCAAACCGGATACGATTCTTATCTGCCAGGTAATGGGTTACTTATTTATCATATTGATAAAAATTACTTAGATGATACATGGGAATGGTATCCGGGGAAT
This sequence comes from Ignavibacteriales bacterium, assembly GCA_036261625.1. GTDB lineage: Bacteria > Bacteroidota > Ignavibacteria > Ignavibacteriales > SURF-24 > JAAXKN01. Next base: position 108,093 of record DATAKL010000001.1, read on the forward strand.
ACTGACAATGGACATTACAAAGTAGCCTTAGAGCAAGCTGACGGCTTATATTCCTTAGAAAAGAAAATAAACAAGGGAAATGATGGAGATCCATTCCCAGGAAGTACAAATAAACTAAGTTTTTCGTCTTTAACAACACCTAATTCAAATGCCTACGATGGCAGTTCGACTTATGTCGAAGTGACTAATATTTCAAATTCAGCTCCAACAATGACTGCTGACATCTATATGGGAAATGTCATTGTATCACAGACGCTTTCAGGCAATCTCACTCAGGTGGGGACGGTGGGAAGATGGAATGGAAGTTCATTTAGTACACGCCTTACCCCCGGGCAGCCCTTTTCTGTTGTACCAAGGAACGATGAAATTCTGCAGGGGGATCAGGGGATCTATAGTAATCAGAAGTACTCTTTTTGGGAAAGAAATTCTGCTAGAGAAACTGATGTCCTAAACCATCATTCCTTTAGTATCAGAACAAATGATATTAAATTCGATTCTCGCTTTTCATCAATAACTTCCAATGTAACAATTCAAAATTTATTAGAAGGAGTCTCATCGAATAATTTTCCAGAGAACACCATTGACTTTATGGACCCATGGTTTATCAGTTACAAGGACCCGAATTATGGAAACACACTCAGAAATCAGGGAATGTCAGCTACATTTTTATCAAGACCTTCTCCTTTCAGTCCGAATACAACCACACGGTATGAAAATGACCAGGCATACAATGGAGTACTATTAAATCAGACAGTTACTTCAGGTACTTTCTATTCTGTCCGTGCTAAGGCAATATTGCCAATAAATCTGGGTACTACAATCGGAATAAGAAATTTTTATTTTCGGAACTGGACGGTGACAAATGCCACATTGCAGCAAGTTGGTGTAAATCCTACCGGATTTGATCAGAAAGCGGTGGTGTTTACAGGCGACAATGCAGTTGTTACAGCTAATTATAAAGGACATCTTCTTTCAAACACAAATTCTGCCACCGGAGGAAGCGGCAGCCAGAGAAAGATCACAAAAGACTCAGGCGGAAAGCTTCATTTGGTTTATGAATCCATGGGAAAGATATGGCACACTACCTCATCTGACGGCGGAGCAAACTGGACACCCGAAGAGCAAATTTCAGGATCTGGGACAGCCACTTCCCCATCCATTGCTTCTTCGGCCTCTGCTTATCCATTTAATGATGTTTTCTGTGTATGGCAGGAGACTTCAGGAAGTGTAAGAAATCTTTTCCTGAAGTCACTTCAAAACCCCGGGGAAACAGTTCTTCTGGATTCAGATGCCGCAAACATCGACCTCCAGCCCTCAGTTGGTATTTCTTCGGATGATTATGCCGTGCTTGTAGCCTATAAGAAGATGAATGCAGGAAAATACCAGATGCACTACAAATACTCAGATGACTGCGGCTATAGTTTTTACTATGGAGGACCTGTATTTTTGGGTACTCCAATAATGGATAACAATCCTTCCATAGCCTGGAACCAGAAGCTCTGGAAATTCATGGTCTCTACAACATATACTGCAGGACCCCTTCGGGTTAACCTTTATAGCTTCGATTATTACGACCCATTTTGGACGGGGGTTGCAGAGATGTATTCTTCAAGCCAGATCCCGGCAGCCCCAGTCTACTCACAGGTAGCCATTGACGGAACGGGAAGAACACACGTAAGCTGGATAGCCTACGACGACTACTACGGCAATAACTCTGCCGCAATGCACAGAAGCTATAAAGATGGTGTTCTTTCAGGCATAAGCACCTTCAGGGATGAGGTAATTTACGAGCCTTCGATTATCTATGCCACACTTTCAGGCCACAATGATGCTCTTGACGGCGGAGTTTCAATGTTCTACTCGGCTGGAGGCACTATGACTCTTTTCAACATGATTTCACTAAACGGCACCTCCTGGAACGGGCTAAATTACATCACCCCTTCGGCTCCCATAAAATACCCGACAGCCCTTGAAAAAGCACCAGCTGGAAGCATGACTTACGTTACAGCCAAGGGAAGTGCAATGCCTTACCAGATTGCCACACAGACAGTAAACAACACCAGTTCTGGTGGCTCATACCGCCTTAAGTCATCTTCTGAGAATGCCTCAAATTCCTCAAGCCTGGAAAATGTGAAAACATTCAGGAGGCTTGAGATAATTGACACGACATCAAAGATTCCAGGCAGACTTGTAGTGCAGGTGGGAAACTTTAAGGGCAGCAGTCTTTCATTCTATAAATCTGATTCATTAAAGAAGAAGGATATCCCTATCTCCTCATTCATGAGGACCGAAGGCTTCACATTCGAAAAAGACGCATCTGTGTCCACTGAACTCTGGGTAAAGAAGACAGGGTGGAAAAGTGATCTAAAGATTAGACTTGAACTCGTTGAAGAAGGAAGCGGGAAAGTTATCCAAAAAGTCTCTGAGCAAAGTCTCGGAATGAAAGATTCCATTTTAGAAGAAAAGACATTGAAGGTAAAAAACATGCTTGAAAGCCTAAAGGCATACTTAAGATTAAGTGTGGATGGAATAGCTAAGGAGAACCTGATTGTAAACAATATGGAATATTATCTCCTAAGCTCCGGGCAGGATAAGGTTCAGAAGCCTGAAAAGGAAATAGTGGAAAGTGAAACTGCCCCAGTGGAATATGCTTTAAGCCAGAACTATCCCAATCCTTTTAATCCTACGACTGTCATAAACTATGAGATTCCAAAGACTTCAAAGGTGACCCTAAAGGTTTATGATATGCTGGGTAAAGAGGTCGCAACTCTGGTAAATGAGTACAAAGAACAGGGAAGGTACTATGTGAAGTTTAATGCTTCAAACCTTCCTTCAGGAACTTACATCTATGAAATGAGAGCTGATGACTTCGTCAAAAGCGGCAAGATGATGCTTCTGAAGTGATTTGCTTAATAAATTAACAAAATTTTTGATGTTTTAAGGCAGAGTCCTCTTTGAGGACTCTGCTTTTTTTTTGTACTTGGATTTCTGATTTTCTTTAATACCCAATGGGCAAGAAATCTCTACGTTTTTCATATATTAATTACTTTAAATGCAGGTAAGCTAATTAGAGAGCTTAAAAGAAGGACTTTCCTTTGAGAAGAAATCCTGGCTTATAAAGAGACCCGAAAAATGCGGGAATTCTTTCGAACTATTTATTATATTGTAAAATATTTAAAGTAACCAGGATTTATGATGGCAGCGAAAAATGAGACAGCGGCAATTTTGGGCGGCGGCAATATCGGCTCTGCAATTGCAAAGGGACTTGTAAGGTCCGAAGTTTTTAAGGCTCAGGACATTACGGTGACAAGAAGGAATAAAGATCTCCTCAAATCCTTTGAAGGCGAGGGCTTCGGTGTGGAGGTAAATAACAGCGCAGCCGTAAGTAAAAGCGATATTATAATTATAGCCGTAACCCCGCAGCAGCTCGACGGACTCTTGTCGGAAATTAAAGACTCGCTTGATGAGAAAAGACATACCGTTATCTCTGTCGTTTCCGGGGCCTCAATTCTGGAGATCAGACGGAAAATTGAAAACAACAACATCCCGGTCTTAAGAGCTATGCCTAATACTGCAATTGCCATCAGGGAATCCATGACCTGCATCTGCGCCGATGAAACCAGTAAAGGCGGACTTGAAATGACAAAACGCATTTTTGAATCCGTTGGCAAGGTGCTCACCATAGATGAATCCTTAATGGTTCCTGCCACTGCACTCTGCGCCTGCGGTATTGCATTTTTCCTGAGGGCCATACGCGCAGCCTCACAGGGAGGCATTGAAATCGGCTTCCATGCCGAAGACGCGCTCTTAATGGCAGCACAGACGGCCAAGGGCGCCGCATCACTTCTTGTTGACCTGGGAAGCCACCCTGAAAAAGAGGTGGACAAGGTTACAACCCCGCAGGGGTGCACAATTGCGGGCCTTAACCAGATGGAACACCATGGCTTCAGCTCGGCACTTATTAAAGGGATTACTTCTTCGGCTGAAAAAGCTGCAAAGCTTTATTCGAAATAGATGGCTGGATTTGAAGGGATAATTATTTCCGGTAGTGTGATAAGGATTCCCGGCATTGGATCCTTTCCATTATTTCTATGACCTCTTCAATTTCCATGAAGCTTCCTATGATGAAGTCCGCACTGGAAAATTCCTCGGGATATTTCCAGGCTTTGCCCCTGAGCCATATGGTCCTGTAACCCAGCGACTTTGCAGGCAGCATGTCATTTTCGTAGGAGTCACCGGTCATTATAATTTCTTCAGCCGGAAGCAGGATCTCCTTCAGGAGCCGGTGATAGATTTGCCTGTCGGGCTTTCTTAAACCCGTTACTTCAGAATCCATTACTATGGAGAAAAATTCTCTTATGCCCAGCTCCTTTAAGACCTGGAGAAGATTGCCGTAGAAGTTTGAAATAACACCCAGTTCGTACTTCCTGGACAGCCTTAGAAGTGTATTCCGGACAAGGGAAACATTCCTTTTTACCTCATTAAAGCAGCTCCTGGAGATCTCTTTGGCAAGGGAGGGCACTTCATCGTAGAATCTGCAGTTATAGTCCTCCACCAGATGCTTTAACTGCAGAGATACCTGCATTCTGAGAGTGTCCTCAAGACCGGTATTGCTTTTGAGCCTTCCCGCCATATCTCTTTCAGCAGATATATAAGCATTCCGGAAGATCTTCTCCGGAATGAAAACACCGGCATTATGATAAGCTTCCAGAAACTTTATACTCCAGTGCACGCCGTCTGTATCAAGTGTTCCGCCAAAATCAAAAATTACTGCTTTCATGTGCTAGTCTCGCTCTTGGGCATAATTAAGGCATTTTCTTTCTTTAATTTCCTGTTGTTAAACTGTATTAAAAGCATCCCGATGCCTATCCAGAAGAGTTCCCTGATCCTGTTAACAAGCGCTATATAAATTCCAACCTCAGCATCGGGAATAAAGGCCTTCAGCGTTAGATAAAGACTCCCTTCCCTGGTCCCGAACTCCATCGGCATAAAAAACAGAATGTTCAGGAAAAGTGAGGATGCCCCGTGTATATAGAGCGCCTGCCAGACCGATATATCTATACCGATGGAACGGAAAATGAAAAAGAATTCAAAAGCCGCCAGAACGCGTGCAGTGAATTCCATAGCCAGTACGGTGTAGAACATTCTTTTTTTGTTTACGTATAAGTCCTTAATCTGCGCATCAATTTCCGTAATGTTGTTTTTATTCTTTTCCAGCTTTCTGTTTAAGAACTTGAGGAACTTCAGACGCATCAGTATCCTCGAGAGAGCTTCATATATTCCAAGTTTGTGTCTGGACAAGACAAAAGCAAGCATGAAAAAGATCACCAGAAACAGTATAATCAACAGCAATGAAAATTTCAGTGACACAGGGATAACGAAGAAAGTTACCGGTATTACGGCAAGCCAGAAGATGAGGTGCGAGATAATGTGAATCATTCTGTAAAGGGTTACCGAACTGACGGACTTGTTCATGCCCGTAAATTCCTTCAGGGCATATACCTTGTACGGCTCCCCCCCGAGATTGACAAACGGAGTGAGATAATTTATGGCGAAGCCGCCCAGGCTTATGCCGAAAATTCTCCAGAATGCAACTTTTTTTCTGTCCTCCCCCAGTATATAATACCATCCCAGTGCATTGATAGTATAAATCAGCCCCCAAACCGCAATTATCGGCAGAAACCACCATCCGGTCTTTCTTATATTGGCCATGACCTTATCCAGGCCGAAGTCCCAGATAAGAACGACAAAGATGGCGATGCCAAGGACGTACAATATGGGAAACAGCTTTTTCCGCATTAAAGACCGACTGTTTGATTTAGTTCAGCCGCCCTGTAGCATGAATGTAAAAGCCTGATGCTTTTATAGGCTTCATCCAGATGACAGTTATCCTTCTGGCCTCTGGTAATCTGCCCTAAAAACTCACGTAAAAGGGAGACGTAAAGTGAAACATAGTTCCTTTTGTCTGAGGCATCAGGGACAGGAATTTTTTCGCTTCCGCCCCCCGGTTTATGTTTTACCAGCTCCGTGCCGTTATAAATAAGGCTTCCCGTGCTGTTTACCAGGACTGCGCTGTTATGCCTTCTGTCGGCTCCCCACGTCAGGCTGATCTGGGCTACACCATGCTCGGATTCCAGAATTACCAAAGCCGTGTCTTCCACACTGTATTCAGTGTGCGAAATGGATAATATACGGCTGGTAACATTATTTACTTTTCCCAGCAGCCAGAGTGAAAGATAGAGGTAATGCACACCAGTGTCTGATAAAATGCCGCCCCCGCTTACCGTGGGGTCGGTGCGCCACCTGTTTTGAACTGAGGCTATTCCGTTATCGGCTTCTGTTCTGAATACATTAAACTGAAGAATGCTCTTTGCCTCCAGTCCGGCTGAAATTTCATCCTTAAATCTTTTCCATATGGGAGAATATTTATACTGGTGCACGGGCATAAATACATTCGGACTTTCGGAAATCCTTTTATAAAGCCTTTCGGCATCATCAGCCTTAAGCACAAAAGGCTTTTCGCAGAGTATATGAACGCCTTTTTGGAGGCCTTCTTCAATTATCCGGGCATGAGTATCGGGAGGCGAACAGATGTCGATGAAATCCACATCTTCGTTATTATACATCTCCTCAATAGTCCTGTAGTATGTAATGCCGGGAAATTTCGCCTTTGCCATTTTTATTGTTGCATCATTGTTATCCACTGCTGCAACTATGCTGACTCCGGCGGATGCAAGCGCAGGATCCAGGAATGCCGGCATATGCCCTTCCTGTGCTATTTTCCCTATTCCGATTATGGCACCTCTAAGCAACCTGATTCTCCCGGGGTTTATACGGTTATTTTTCTATTTTTACTTTGGCAGCCTGAAACCTGTCTACCATGAGAAGGAGCTTCTCATTTATTTTTTCGTGCTTCAGTGTTACCCAGACAAGAAGTATGTTCAAAACAGTAAGCTCAAAAAGAAAATAGTAAAGCGGTCTGTTAAAGAGAACTACAATAAACATCCAGACGAGCCGTGTATTGGTTGTAAGAATATTGTAGTACTTAAGTAAAGGTTTATTGTATGCCTTATACGCCCTTTTGAACTCATCGGGTATATTACCCTTAAATACTTCCGCGCTGCGGCTGAAAAGTTTCTGGAAATTCCGTGAGAGGCTCTCCTGCTGTCGTGTGTAGTTGACATAAAACATGGTCAGGAACTTGCCCGCAAAATCCTTCTTCCAGCTCAGGCTTTGAAATCTCTTTACCACTTCCCTGTGTTTATCAATTTCACCTTTCTTAACCGAGATCACAAAATGAAGATACCCGTTTCTGTAGTAGTCGGCCATTGCGCTTTGATATGAGTGGCAGATGCCTGAAACGACTGCAAGCGCGAATATCCAGATGCCTCCGCCTGAGGCAATAAACCTCAGGCACAGGTGAATATAAATGCTTAAGAATACGGTATTGCCCGCAAAACCGTCAAAAATCCTTCCGTATTTGCTCCGGAAATCGGTCAGCCTTGCAAGCTGCCCGTCGGCACTGTCGAAGGCTTCATTTAATATTATAAGAAGAATGCCGTAAAGGTTCAGCCTCATGTCATTGTAGTAGAGCAGGTGCCCTCCAAGGATTCCTATTATCATCCCAATAGTAGTAATGGCATTAGGCTTGATGCCCAGTTTCCAGCATACTTTTGCAATAATGAAACCGAAAGGACGGTAGAAGTAAACGTCCAGAAACTCTTCAACGTCTCTTGTTTTATACGATAATTCTAGCTGCGACATCCTTAAAGGCTTCCTCCATTATGTCTATTCCCTCTTCGGCTATTTCCTCAGTAATTATAAGAGGCGGGTTTATTCTTATATCAGGGTTGTAGCCCATAACGATGAGCCCCCTGTTCAGGCACTCCTGAAATATCATCTGCGTGTACTTCTTTTCCAGCTTCTCCTTCGGGTCCTGTGGTCTTATGAGTTCCATGCCAATCATAAGTCCACGGCCGCGCACCTCACCCACGAATGGGAACTTATCCTTAAAGGTTTTCAGGCGTTCGAGCATGAAACTTCCAACTTTCCGGGAATTTTCAACCAGGTCATCCTCAATTATTGTCCTTAGAGTTGCCAGTGCGGCTGCCGAGGCCAGGGGGTTGCCGCCGTAGCTTGAGCTGCTGCCAGAGGGGTTTGCAAAAGGCTTGGAGAAAATTATCTCCTCGCGCGACATTAGTCCCGTCATCGGGAAGCCGCCGCCGAAGCCTTTGCCCACGGTAATAATGTCGGGCACAACATTATCGTGCTGGCAGCCGAACATTTTGCCCGTGCGTCCGAAGCCCGTTATCATTTCATCTACAATTAAAACGGCCTTTATTTCATCAGCAAGCTGCCTTAGCCTTGCAAGGAAGCCCTCGGGCGGAACGACATTTCCGGCTGTGCCCTGAATGGGCTCCACTACAATTGCGGCGATGTCGTTTGTAGTTTCGTAGCGGATCTTTTTCTTTATGAAGTCCACGCAGGCAAAGCTGCACTCCGGAAAGCTCCTATCGAAGGGGCAATGCCTGCAGTTTGCATAAGGCGTCTCGTAGCGGCCGAAGGGCAAGGGGCCCAGGCCGTGCTTGAAACTATCTCCCAGAAGTCCCAAAACTCCCATCGTCTTGCCGTGGAATCCTTCCCAGAACCCCAGGTATTCAGATTTCCCGGTATAGCTTTTTGCCAGCCTCAGGGCTGCCTCTACGGCCTCGGCGCCCGAGCTGTAGTACTGCGTACGCTTTAGGTCGCCTACTGCTACTTCAGACAGAAGTCTTGAAAGCTCGGCCCTGTTTCTTGAGGTAAAACTTCCGACGTGGATTTTGGATACCTGATCCTGCATCATCCTTACGTATTTCGGATGGTTATAGCCCAGGCTTGCAACGCCGACACCGGCAAAGAAGTCTATATATCTGTTGCCGTCAGCGTCTTCTATAACTGCGCCTTCCCCTTTTTCGACTGCAATTTTAGAAGAAGTTGCAATGGTCTGAATTCCCGGGGAAATATATTTCTGCTCCAGATCGAAAAGCTCCTTTGACCTGGGCCCGGGCACCTGAGTTTTCATGGAAGCGTGTTTTGGCTTAAAGTCTGCTGTTAACAAATTCCCTCCCTTTTTCTAGTAGTAGTTTGGAAATATTGTAGCCGGCCTCCTCCCTGATAGGTGCAAAGCTCGGCCAGTCGTTAATATCTATAATTATAATTGATCCGTCCCTGGTTATAATGGCGTCGCCGCCGTAGACATAAAGGCCCAGTATCGAGGCCGAAGCCTCACTAAGCTGCCTTAAGGCGTTTTCATCAAAACAGGTGTTGAAATTGTTGGAAAGATAGTACCAGTAAAAGAACCCCGATTCCCTAACGGCATAAAACTTCACCGTGTCCCCCTTGACGTCTTCCTGAAGAATAACCCTGTCGATACTGCGGCGGTGGAATTCCTCCAGTTTTGTTGAGATCTCTTCGCGGTCAGCAGCAACTGAAATTACGTCCTCCTTTCTTACGGCATGCACGTCCCCTCTTTTAACCCACAGTCTTTCCGAGGTGAACTCATTTATCTGGCCGTTGAGAGTGACTCCGGTGGGGGTTAGAATGCTCTTGGGAGTTGGAATTCCCCCCTTTGAGAGCAGCTTCAGCATGTTGAACCGGTAGCATGAATAAACGCTCCCGGGGGAATTGATTATAAGGCAGGCGCGCTCTTCTGAAATCCTGAAAAGATCCTGAATGCCCTTTGGGCCCTGAACCATTGAAAAAATAAGGTCTTCTTTTATTGTCCCGGGACTTATACTGTCTTCATCGTATAAAGTAACATCTGCTCCCTGCTTAATTAAGTTTTCAGCTGTGCAATTTATTATTGCCAGATCGTTCATTTCATGGTTCGGAGAAAATTCTGTTTTCCGCCGGATGCCTGCAAACTTTAACTTCATATCCTGGCTCCATCATTTAAGGAAGGTTATACTAAGAACACAGGTCAGACATGTCTGCCTATTAAATTATATACCCATTTTTTGTTATTATTTCAATAGAATAAGTTTAATTCCTGATGCTTCTTTCTCCCGGCAAAGGGAATCCCGGCCCATTTTGGCACCTTCAGGAGCAGAGATACTCTTCGGCATTTTTAATATCCTTCAGGTGATCCACATCTATTATCTTGGAAAACGGGTAGCCTTTGAGCTTATAGCCCCCGCTTAAAAGGAGCCTGAGAAAGTTCCTGAGCCGTGAGATCTTCATGTCGTGGGCAGTTTTAATCATCTTAAAGATTTCAGGTGAAAAGTAATAAATCCCCCCTGTAGCCCACTGGTAGCCATTAAGTGTATCGCTGAAGGAAGTTATGTAACTCCTGCTGTCCATCTCCACGCACAAAGGCTTTTCATCATCTATGTACTGTGTAACTGCAAGAACACCGTGAGAAGAATAATTTTCCTTCAGGGACTTTACGAACTTTGAGAACTCCAGGCCGTCGAAAACAGAATCGCAGGTTGTCAGAAGAAACGGCTCTTCTGTAAGATAAGGCGCAAGTGTAAACAGGCTGTGCATGGAGCTTTCTGTCGTTCTTATGACGAGCTTGACCGGGACCTGAAAGTCCTCTGAAATAAAGAAATCCCTCAGGGCCCTCTCCTCCTCATTAATAATACAGTAGATGGAGGTTACACCGTTTAAGACTCCCAGCCTGATTATTCTTTCAATTATCTTTTCGCCATTAATGCTTATCATCGGTTTCGGAATCTTTAAGCCCTCGGCCTTCAGGCGCGAACTCTCGCCGGCAGCTAAAATAGCCAGGTTCATATTTGCCTCTTAATGTTTTACATGCTTCAGCCATACAATTAAGATAACATATTCCCGGAAAAATTCTTCCCCGTAATTTGCCCTGTGTCATAAAACTATACTTCCTTTACAGTCAGAATTCCTTCGTTGACATTAAACGAATAAATCTTTACAAATAATTGAATGACTTTCATTTCTGAATTTTGACTTTTTAAAAATGAACAACACTTATTACGTTATTATCATCGGCGGCGGTCCTGCAGGTCTCAGTGCAGCAATAATCCTCGGACGCAGCAGACAAACATAAAGGGTGTTTTTGCTGCCGGCGATATAACAAAAGACGTCAAGTTTGTCTTAGTCGCTGCAGCCGAAGGCGCAAGAGCAGGCGTGGCAATTAATGTTGAACTCCAGGAAGAGGAAAGAGAAATTACTCAAGGCAGCTTTGAAAGAAAATGAATGCACCAGAATTTAGAAATCCAGTCTGCAAATGGGTTTAATATTATTATTATGTTATATTTGCGAAATAGATTATTCTTACTGCTGATTAACTGTTTTTAACTTAAAAATTTGTTTCGGGGAGGAGATATATGTTCAAGGGAACGGGCACAGCTCTTATTACGCCTTTTGATGAATCGCTTGAAGTTGATTATGCATCTCTGAAAAAATTTATCCGTTTTCAGCTCGAGAGCGGCGTTAACGCTCTCATTGTTCTTGGAACAACCGGTGAGGCCTCAACAATTGACGACAAGGAGAGGAAAAAAATTACCCAAATGGTCGTCTCCGAAGTATCCGGACAGGTTCCGGTTATTTCCGGTACCGGTACGAACAATACAAGGAAAGTTGCAGATAATAATAAGTTATCAGAGGACTGCGGCGCTGACGGCCTTCTGATTGTAAATCCATACTATAATAAGGGAACACAGGCTAGCCTCATTGAGCATTACAGATACATTGCTGAAAGAACAAAACTCCCGATACTGCTGTATAATGTTCCGGGCAGAACAGCAATGAATCTTCTGCCGGAGACCGCCTTAAGAATTCATGAGGCCTGCCCTAACGTAATTGGAGTTAAGGAGGCTAGCGGCGACATTTCCCAGATAGCAAGACTCATGGCAATGAAGCCTGAAGGCTTCCGGGTCTTTTCCGGAAACGACGATCAGACCATCCCCATTATGGCTCTGGGAGGAGAAGGCGTCATATCTGTATTTTCAAACGTATTCCCGAAAGAAATGACAGGCCTGACAGATGCCATACTGGGAAATGACTGGGAGAAGGCACGCCTGCTAAACTCGAAATATCTGAGGTTTATGAACGATCTGTTCATTGAGGCAAACCCTATACCCGTTAAGTATGCCGTGAGCCTTTTGGGATACTGTAAAAATACTTTAAGACTTCCGCTGATTGCAGCTTCAGAGAAAACCTCGGAAATCATAATGAAAGGCGTAAAAAGCCTTACTTAGTTCTTAAGTCGGGTGCAGATGAGCATTATAAGAGTCTTTACAACAAAAGCTTCAGGAAGGATCAAAAATGGCTAAAATAAAATACGGCTTAATCGGCGCCTCGGGAAGAATGGGACATGAGATAGAACAGGTAATGTCTGAGACGGGAAATGAAGTGGTGCTCAGGCTGGATAAAAACGGGCTTTGGAAAGAAGGTGAGCCGGAGGTTCTTATAGACTTCTCCTTGGCTGAAGCACTGGAGAAGACTCTGGAACTGGCTCACGGGTTCAAGGTTCCTTTGGTAATCGGAACTACGGGCTACAACGACCAGCAGCTTAGCCTTATTACCGAGGCAAGCCAGCAGTTGCCTGTAGTACTCAGCTATAACTATTCGGTAGGCATACAGATGCTCTTAAGGTGCGCTGAATTCCTAAGCGACAACCTGGATGACTGGGATGTGGAAATTTCCGAAACTCATCACCGCTTCAAGAAGGATAAACCTTCGGGCACGGCAATAATGATTAAAAATGCAATCGGCAGGAATGTTGACATTCATTCTTTAAGAATAGGCAATGTCCCTGGCGAACACACAATCTCATTCGGCGGACTTGGCGAGGTCCTCACCATAACTCACAGCGCCACAAGCCGCAGAACATTTGCCGAAGGAGTTCTTAAGGCCGTAGATTTTGTTCTGCAGAAGAAGTCCGGGCTCTACAGTTTCAAAGATGTGCTTTTCCAAAACAGTTAGGAAGAATTTTATTATGGATTCATACGAAATTATTAATTATATAGCCAGTTCCCAAAAAGTGACGCCATTGAAGGTTTTTCTTTCAGGTGAACTGGACAAAATAGATTTTACAGGTTTCGAATTTATTGGGGGAAGTGACTTCGGCATTCTGATACTGGAATTGAGCGCTTTTGAAGAATTTTATAATAAAAACAAAAGCTTAATCAAAAACTACAGAGTGGAGGCAGACAGGCGCAATTCTGCAATTCCGATGGCTGACCTTACAAAATATAACGCCAGAATTGAACCGGGAGCCATCATAAGAGATATGGTCGAGATCGGCAGTAACTGCGTTATTATGATGGGCGCTGTAATAAATATAGGAGCCGTAATTGGCGAACGTACAATGATCGACATGAATACCGTAATCGGGGGAAGAGCCATTATCGGCCGCGACTGCCATATCGGGGCAGGCACCGTTATTGCAGGCGTAATTGAACCGCCTAATGCCGACCCCGTCACAATTGGAGACAATGTCGTCATCGGGGCCAATGCCGTTGTTCTTGAAGGCATCAGGGTAGGCAATGGCGCTGTAATTGCAGCCGGATCGGTTGTGATTTCGGATGTCGGGGAAAACAGCGTTGTAGCAGGCATTCCGGCCAGGGAAATTAAGAAGGTGGACGAGAAAACAAAATCGAAGACTCTCTTAATTGATGCCTTAAGAAAATTATAATAATCCGGAAATAATTAAATTGAATATAACTGTTCAGAAATTCGGCGGCAGCTCGGTTGCAAGTTCAGAAAAAATACTGAAGATTGCAGATAAAATAGCCTCAAAGGTAAAAGCCGGGGGCAAGGTAATCCTTGTTGTTTCTGCCATGGGCAAGAGCACGGATAACCTCATCAGACTCTCACGTGAAATTACCAGCAGTCCTGATCCCAGGGAACTCGACATGCTCCTGACTACAGGAGAACAGGTCTCGGCCAGCCTGGTGGCAATGGCTCTGCAGACAAAAGGGATAAAAAGCAGGTCTCTAAACGGTTTTCAGGCAGGCGTTAAGACTACGGCAAGATATAACGAGGCTAAGATTATCAGCTTCGACAGAAAAAAGATTCTTAAACTAATGGAAGAGCTCGACGCTCTTGTTGTTACAGGATTCCAGGGCATTACTGAAGAAGGAGAAATTACAACCCTCGGGCGCGGTGGTTCCGATACCTCGGCTGTGGCACTGGCAGCAGCCCTTGGAGTTGACTGCGAGATCTATAGCGACGTAGCCGGAATTTACACCATCGACCCCAGGCTGCATCCCGGGGCTAAGAAAATTAAGTATATTTCCTACGACGAAATGCTCGAAATGGCAAGCCTGGGAGCCAAGGTTCTCCACAGCCGCTCCGTGGAGATTGCAAAGAAATTTGGAATTAAAATTTATTGCGGATCAACTTTTTCCGATGAGGAGGGTAGTTTTGTGGCAAATGAAAATATAGTTATTGAACAGCCTGAAGTTACAGGATGCAGCCTGATGGAAAATCAGACCCAGGTTTTTATAAAACGCCTCCCGGTGGATTATTCTCTTGTAAGAAGAATATTTGAAAAGGTGGCCCTGGAAGGCCTTAATGTCGATATGATTTCAATCATTAATTCAGAGTCGAACCTCGTGGTTTCCTTTACTATTGTTGAAAGCAAGAAAAAGCACCTTCAGGCGGCATTAAATAAGGTTTTATATGACCTGAAGGACTGGGATGTTGAATACCACACAGGAAACGTTAAAGTCTCCATCGTGGGAATCGGAATGCGCTCAGGAATCGGCGTGGCCTCAACTTTCTTTAAGGCTCTTGAGAATATACCGATAAAACTTGTTACCACCTCTGAGATAGCTATCTCCTGCCTGATCGGTGAACAGGATAAGCAGGCTGCCGTGGATGCCCTCGTAAAAGAATTTAAATTGTAGAGAGAGGTTAAGAAAAAATGTTAACGCCTATTGAACTGCGCCACAGACTGCACGAGAACCCGGAAGTGATGTTTCATGAGTTTGAAACGACAAGCCTTCTGAGAAAAAACCTGGGAGAATTAAACAATATAATAATTCACCAGCCGCTTGAAACAGGACTTGTGGTTGAATACACGGTAAACGACGGCCCTTACGTTTTGTTCAGGGCCGATATTGATGCGCTTCCTATTAAGGAAGATACAGGTGTGGAGTTTTCATCAAAAAACAATTTCATGCATGCCTGCGGCCACGACGTGCATACATCAATCCTTTACGGATTTATTAAGCGTGTCACCGAAACCAGGCCCGAAAGGAACATTATTTTCCTCTTCCAGCCCGGAGAAGAAGGAGGAGGAGGAGCTAAAAAAATAATAGATTCCAAAGTTCTCGATCAGTTCAATATCACGAAAGCCTTTGCCCTGCACGTGACAGATGAATATGAACTTGGAACAATTGCCTCCACGCCGGGCGTTCTCTTTGCCTCGGCCTACGAACTTGACATCAGCATCCACGGCAAAAGCGCCCACGTGGCGTTCCCTGAAAACGGAATTAACTCCTTTGATGCCTTAAGACTATTCCTCGATGAAATTCAGCAGGAGATGAGGCGCTCAGACGAAAAGGTTATCTTCGGCTACGGAAGGGTTGAGTCGGGCACGGCAAGGAACATTATCCCCTCTTACACAAAAGCTGAGTGCACAATAAGAGCGCTCGACAGCAGGAAAAATGAAGAGTTCTTTAAGAAAATTGTTTCAGCGCTTGACAAGGTTAAGAAGAAAACAGGCATCAGCTGGTCAATTGATGAGGGTTCACTCTACAGCGAGGTTATTGTAGACAAAGAACTTTTCAGAAAGATGTCTGAAAAGCTCTCACAAAAACATAAATTTATCGATTGCGGATATAAAATGACCGGAGAGGATTTCGGATTTTTTTCGCACCTCTACCCTTCTTTTATGTTCTGGCTCGGAACCTTCAGGGACAGCAGATACGGGCTCCATACGCCCAGGTTCCTGCCGGATGATTCCGTAATACAAACAGGTATTGATATTTTAACTGACATATTACAAGAGGTTTAATTTGGTTAGAAAAGAAAAAATAAATGTTGGTGTTCTTGGCGCTACGGGCAGCGTGGGACAGAAGTTCATTCAGCTTTTGGAGAATCATCCTTATTTTAATCTCGCGGAAGTTGCAGCTTCAGACAGATCGGCCGGCAAAAAATACAAGGATGCAGTAAACTGGATACTTCCAAGTCCTATACCTGAAAGTGTTGCTGAACTGGAAGTTAAAAAGTGCGAGCCGGGCCTGGAAAGCCGCCTGCTTTTCTCCGCACTGGATTCAAGCGTTGCAGGGCACCTGGAAAGTGACCTTGCAAAAAACGGCTACATAGTAGTCTCCAATTCAAAAAATCACCGCATGGATGCTGACGTTCCGCTCCTGATCCCTGAAGTCAACGCAGGCCACCTGGAACTCATCCGCCATCAGAATTACGGCAAGGGTGCAATTGTTACAAACCCGAACTGTTCAACAATAGGTATGGTAATAGCTCTGAAACCCCTGCTCGATAATTTCGGGCTCGAAGCTGTTAATGTGGTTACTATGCAGGCACTCTCCGGAGCCGGTTATCCCGGCGTCTCCAGCCTCGACAGTCTGGACAACGTAATTCCTTTTATAAGCGGCGAAGAGGCAAAACTGGAATCTGAACCGTTAAAAATTCTTGGAAGCTTAAATACCAATTCAGTTAAGGAGCTGGATATAAAGATCAGCGCCCAGACTAACAGGGTTGCGGTCCTCGACGGGCATATTGAAACCGTGCAGGTTAATCTGAAGAAGAAGCCCTCAGCCGAAGAGATAATTGAATGCTGGAAAAGTTTCCGCAGCGAGCCGCAGGAGCTGGATCTTCCGCTGGCTCCGGTAAACCCGATATATTATTTTACTGAGGAAAAGTACCCTCAGCCTCGCCTTCACAGAAATATCGACAAGGGGATGGCTGTTTCAATTGGAAGGCTTAGAAAATGCAGCCTCTTCGATTATAAGTTCGTGGTCCTTTCACACAATACGGTCAGGGGCGCTGCAGGAGGAGCAATCCTCTGCGCAGAACTTATGATGGCTAAAGGCTACCTTAAATAATATTCTTCAACAAAGAATATTCTTTTCAAAAAGGCCGGCAAAGATCTTTCCCTTGCCGGCTTTTCTTTTCTCCCCTGCCCCTTCATGACATCGGACGCGTGCCCTCGCCTTTGTCCTTACGCGTCAACTTAAGATATAATCTCAAACGCGTATGTATTAAATGCCGCGGTCAGCGGCATAGTGTCGATAGCCCCGGGTGAAGGAATCCCCGGATGGGGATGACCGAACCCCGGGGTTATGGATAAAAAATATTTTGGAGCCGCGGCAGCCGCGATATATTCCGATTCCATAATGGTTATTTCAATGAAATTCCATCATCGTTTATGGTTTTTGGGATTTTCCTGAAAATATCATCCCGTTTTCGAAACATGTCGCGGCTGCCGCGGCTCTATGGGATTTTTTTATTCCAATTCCCGGGGCTCAGTCCCCGCCAAAGGCGGGTCCATCACCACCGGGCTATCGACACCATGCCGCTGCCGCGGCATTTGAATATAAATGTTAACATTATAAAATTAAGTTGACGCATAAAGTCTCTGGCATGGTTGGACATCGGACCTCCCATCCTCTTTTGTAGCCCAGGCTGCCCCCGCCCACTTGTTTTTAAATAATAATTGTTATAAATTTTAGCAAAATCGGGCTACGGCCAAAACAGGCATGTTTGCCCGGTTTATAAAACAAGGGGTCACTATGGAGCAGAATAGTAATAAACTCTCCTTACTATTTTTGTCCATTTTTGTCACTATCTGTATTTTTATAGCGGACATACTTCTTCCCTATTCGGTAGGGGTGCTTTATATATTTCCAGTGCTTATGATATTCTGGAAATATCCCCGCTCCTATACAAGTGCACTGGCCTGGGCGACAACCCTCCTGATACTGGCCGACGTCTATATATGGTCTGAGTACAGGTCAGAAACAATCCTCATAAGCCGCTGGATAGAAATTCTCCTTATATGGATGATTTTAATTTATCTCGTATACAGCCGGAAAAATGAAACCGTTCTCAGGGAAACCAACCTGCTGCTTCAGACAATATCCGACAATACGAACCTTCTTTTTATATATCTTAAGAATGACTTTACAATCATCAGAGTCAATCAGGCATTTGCCCGTATATTCTCCAGGAATGCTTCCTTCTTTACAGGAAAGAATTACTTTGACTTTATTTCCTCAGAGGAGGATAGAAAGCTTTTTAACGAGGTGATAACGGCTAAAAAATCGCTCTATATTCAGGAGCGTCCGTTGTATGCTTCAGGTGTGACGGAAAAGGATTCCAACTTCTGGAACTGGGATCTCGTTCCTCTTTTTGACCACAGGGACAGAGTAAACGGAATAATAATTTCCCTTCTGAATGTTTCAGAGCAGATCCGCTCACAATCCGAACTGAGACAGTCGAACAGAATACTTAAAAGCGTATTCTCCAGCCTCAATGAAGCTGTGCTTTTAATTAATCCGGCCACTCAGAGAATAATCGACTGCAACAAGGCAGCTGAAAAAATACTGGGCTATGAGAAACAGGAACTTGAAGGACAGGATATGAAATTCCTGCACATCAACCAGGAGATGTATGCCCGCTTTACTGAAGAATTGAACGATGCACTTAAGACAAAAGGCTTTTATGAAACGGTATTCCACCTGAGGCGCAAAAACAGGGAGATCTTTATTTCTGAACACTATGTTAATCCCATTTACGATGAAATCGGAAACCTGACGCTGATTGTCAGCGTCATACGCGACATTACAGAAAGAAAAAAAGCAGAGGGACAAATCTATAACCAGAAGTACCGCGCCGAGGCTCTGGCCGGCATCTCACAGAAGCTCAACGAGGTTACACTCGATTATCAGGCCGTTCTGGATGTTGCAGTAAAATATACGGCCGAACTTATTGGCGATGCTTCTATTATACGACTTACCTCGGAAGATAGTAAATGGATTACACCTGTTGCTTTCTATCATTCAGACTACGAGAAGGTTAAGCTCCTGAGCAATATTTTTGAAGCCGAAACCCAGGCCTCCGACAGGGGCTTTGCCGGCTACGTTATTAAGACCGGAATGCCTGTGCTCATCCCCTCGGTCACAAAGGAAAAACTCATAAGCGCCCGCCAAAAGGAATTTTTTCCCTATTCTGAAAACTACAGAACATTCAGCTTCCTCATGGTCCCCTTAAGGGTGGAAAACCAACTGATCGGTACAATGGATATATCAAGGGATGAACCGGGACATCCGTACACGCTCGACGACCAGTTCTTCCTGCAGAATATTGCCGACAGAATTGCCCTGGCGATTTTCAATGCACGGCTCTACAAAAATAACCTGCACGAAATTTCTGTGCGCAAAAAATCTGAAGAGGAACTCAAAGAGACTCTGACTGAACTTGAACGCTCCAACAAGGACCTGGAGCAGTTTGCCTACGTTGCCTCGCACGACCTGCAGGAACCATTAAGAATGGTTTCAAATTTCACACAGCTTTTTGCACGGCGCTACCGGAACAGGCTCGATTCCAATGCAGATGAATACATTGAATTTATTGTTGAAGGAGCCATGCGTATGCAGCACCTTATAAGAGATCTGCTCCTTTATTCCCGCCTTTCAGCCAGAAACCGCTGCTTTGAACTGGTCGACTGCAGGACGGTAATTGAAAAGGTGCTCTCAAACCTGCAGCTCTCAATTGAAGAAAGCCAGGCAAGTGTAAGCTTCGGTTCCCTTCCTGTCATTGCTGCCGATGAGGTGCAGATTGAACAGCTTTTTTCAAACCTGATAACAAACGCCATAAAGTTTCATAACCATGAAAAACCGGTTGTAAGAATTAACTGCTCATTCCAAAATAAAAGCTGGGTCTTCTCTGTTCAGGATAACGGCATCGGCATTGAACCCGATTATCATGACAGAATATTCGTAATTTTCCAGCGCCTGCACGAACGCAGTGAATACCCGGGAACAGGCATCGGACTTGCAATATGCAAGAAAGTTGTTGAACACCATGGCGGACGAATATGGGTTGATTCGGAACATGGAAAAGGTTCCACTTTCTATTTCACTATACCCGACCACAACTGACTTTCTCTATCTCTCTGCAGGACCTAGATAAATATGCTATGCCCTGCATCACTGCTATTATCCGTTTGCATTCAACGCACGCCCTGAGAAAAGATTTTTTTTGACGTTATTTTTTTGTGTATTGATTTGCGTATATGCAATTTAGTTTTATATTATAATTAGATACCCATGAGAACGACCAGACAGTAAAACTTCTTTATCAAGCCCAGGATTGAATGATCATCACGCTAAAGAAAATTATTTTAAGAAACCATACTCAATTTATCTGAATATAATTTTCTTAAAACCATTTATACGCCGAAGATTTTTTTTGCAACATAGTCAAACGCTGTTTTTCAGAGGGCATTTTTTGTTAATATCTTTTCAATCAAATAGCTAGGGATAAAGAAACATCATTTGGGAGGGAGGTTACCTATGGAACTGTTTTGGTTGTTTCTGGTATGGGTATTTGTACTTTACCTTGTACGCATTCACATGGAGCTGTTTTCTTATAGAAAGTATTTTAGTCAGCACAATGATATTTATGTCCCTTCATTCAGCGAGATGGCTAAAACGGATCACTGGAGTATGCGCACGGTCCAGTACTTATTTGCTCAGTTCAGAAGGACTAATAAGAACGTAAAAGAGCACCTGACGACAACGGAAAGACTGGCTCCTGTATATAAAAAGAAATTGCTTCCAATGTCCTAAACCTTAAAGGCAAAGAATGAACTTAACAGTTTTTCCAACCTGCCCGTCCTCTGATAAGTTTCCTTCTTTGCCTTTATTCTTTTCCGCCCGGAGAAAGGCAAAAACCGGAGAAAGGCAAAATTTTATATGGGTTGATAATAATTATAAAATGTTTTAGCTTGGTATTTCAGTTATTCAGTTCTGTTTTTCTGCTTGGTCTCCTAAAATGAGAGGGTTATGCGTTTAATACTAAAGTTGAAGGCAATTAAGGAAAAAGAATTCCCTTACAATTATAATGCGCTTTTATCGAAGGAAATTTCCAGCCTCCTGGGTTTTGAAACCCGGGAATTTAAGGATTTTCTTCAGAAAAAGGGGTTTCGGGCTGCAGATAAGCCTTTCGGGCTTTTTACCTTCAACCTGCATTTTGAAAACGTCTTTCATAAAAAAGACACTCTTTTTCTGCGCAGTAATAATGCACACCTGAGCATTTCTTTTCCACTAATTAGTGACTATATTAAAAATCTTATTGCCGACAAGCTGCAGGATAAGGAATTTACTGTCAGGAAGGGTGCCTCACAGACAACGTTTTTAATAAGCAAAGTGGAAACCATCCAGGAGACGGTATTCAGAGACGATATTATCTTTGTGCCTAAATCGCCTCTTATTCTGCCCGGCAAAAAAATGATTAAAAATGTCCTGAGGACTGTTTACTACACTTACCGCGATGACATACACCTCTCAAGCAAACTCATAAAGGAAGATCTCTGCAGAAAGTATGAAGCGATATATAACTCGCAGGTTACAAACGATTATATTTTCTTCCAGTGGGACCGGAACTACATCTTTGCAAACGAAAAGACCAGCAAGAAATTAAAACCGAAGTTCATGCTTGAATCCAATCAGAAGAGTTTTTCCGTCTTGGGAAACATGGTGCCATTTAGGGTGAAAGGGAATCCCGATCTGATAAAAGTAGGCTACCAGTGCGGATTTGGAAAGCTGAATTATCTCGGGTTCGGATTCAGTGAATTTCAGGACTGAAGTCCCAGGCCAGGAGAAGCTGTCTAAGATAAAGTTTTTTGAAGTGCTTAGCTGCTGAAGTGCTTAGCTGCTGAAGTGCTTAGTTTGTTTTGGCATATCTGATATTTGTATAGTCCCTGCTGAAATCTGCATAACTGCTTCCGAGCATCTTAACAAAACCGTCAATATTTTTCAGAATTTTGTCGGCCTGCATAAAAAGTTCGTCAAGACTTATGATGGAATGATTCAGGTAAAAGTACTTTTCCCTGTCTGCATTCAGAACCGCCTTAAATTCCTCAGTTTTATTCTTAAGAAACTGCAGCCTGCTTTTAGTTAAGTCATATTCCTTTAACTCCCGGCAGTACCTCGAGGCAAGCTGATAGATCGTCATCGATTTTTCAAGCAGGATTTTCTCATCCATTGCAAAAAGCTCTTTCTGGCTGAATTTTGAGGCGCCCAGGAGTAGAGCGTTTTCACTTTCTTTGCCCAATTGATAAAGAGCCGATGCGGCTGCCAGAAGGATCATTATCAGCTCATCTTTAAGCCTTAATGTTCTTAACTGCTCCGAATGAAGCTGAGAGTTGAATTCTTTTTGTCGTTTTCTTATGACTTCTACAATTTTACAGAATTTTGAAGTGGAAAATGAGAGTTCCCTTATGTGAGCAACAACAGCCCTGTTCTCGGTCAGAACCCGGGCTATAGAATCGTACCTGTTCAGACTGTGCCTTTCAAGTGTTTTCATCCCTTTCTCTTTTGTGCCTCTGTTTCATCGTTAGAGCGGCTGCCTTATAAATCCGAAGAGTTTAGAAAAACTTTTCTTTTCTTACTCTGATGAATTCCCTGCTGGCTAATATTACAGCAAGGACAAGGAGTAAATGGATTCCGCCACCCAGTGTAAAAGAACTGGACATCCCGATGAGCCAGAGAAAAAACAGTATAAAGAAATTCCACAACATGTTTGCTCCTTTTCATAATATCAGAACTTAAATTCATCATTAATGGATGTTCCAAAATAGCTGATTTAGAGGCGCCGGGGTATAGGGATGTTTCTGAAAGTTTTGTAGGATTTTTGCCTACACAAAAAAGCATCTTAATTCTGCGTATTTATCTGGAAAAGACGGGGACCTTTCTGTTGGCCGGCATCAGTGCGGTGGTTTATCCTTAAGAGTGTGTCCTTCAACACTCCTAAAGAACGCTGGCTTAAAAGGTCGATCTTTACAAGCCCCATCTCTTCAATTGAATACATATCAGGCTGTGTAATTATGAGCCCAAGGCCCTTGTTCTTTGCATACTCAAGGGCCACATAGTCTGTAATGGGGCGGGCCGTTATGACAATACCGCTCGGGTGGACGCTCAGGTGCCTGGGGAAACCGGCAAGACGGGAGGCGATACGGATTACAGAACGCCAGGGCTCCATGTGAAAGTCGAGCGATTTCGCCTCAGGGAATTTAGAAGCTATATCCACAAGATTCTGTGCGCCGGTCCAGGGTATAAATTTACTGTAGCGGGAGATCTCCTCATTCGGAATGCCGAAGGCCCTGGCTACTTCCCTGAAAGCCGAACGTGCACGGAAGGTTACAACAGTCGAAATCATTGCAACATTGCTGAAGCCGTACTTGTCGTAGATATACTTTACAATCTGGTCCCTTTCCTGCCACGAGAAATCAAGATCCACGTCAGGAGGACTCTTGCGCCCGCGGTTTAAGAATCTTTCAAAATAAAAGTTATGGTACAAGGGATCCACCTGTGTAAAGTCGAGGCAGTAGGATACAAGGCTGTTTGCAGCAGAGCCGCGGCCGATTGAGACCATTCCCCTTCTGCGGGCTTCCCTTATGATGTCCCAGATGATAAGAAAGTAATCCGTGTAGTTTAGTTCCTCAATCACCTCCAGCTCATGCTGCAGTCTTTTAATGGCTTTTTCTGTAATAGGTTTGTACTTCTCCTCAAGTCCGCGGAATGCCGCCTTCCAGAGATATGAAAATGCTGTTTCCCCTTCGGGTAAAGGGAATACAGGGAATTTCTGGGTTCCCAGGTCAAGCTCCACGCTGCAGCCTCTTACAATCTGCTCCATGTTCCAGATGGCCTCAGGAAGGGCCCGCCACAATTCCTTCATCTCTTCCGAGGACTTAAGGCAGAATTCCTCGTCAAGGAGACTTTCAGAGGGAAGGTTATGAATAGTGGAATTTAACCTTATAGCCGTAACAGTCCTGTGGAGAATATAATCCTCAGCTTTAGAGAAGTAAGCCGGGTGCGAAGCCACAATCTGCAGATGGTTAGCACGGGCAAAGTCGTAAAGAGCCCTTGTCTTTTTTTTATGTTTCTCTGTTATAATCAGTTCGGCAAAGATATTTTCCCTCCAGAGGCTGCAGTCTTTGATCTTCCCGAGGAGCTTTAATGAAGATGAAATAATGAATAGGTTTCTCAGATCGCTCTTTCGGAAAACATCCTCTAGGGAAAAATCCTCCTTCAGGTTTCTTGCAGTAATCAGTTTGCAGAGCTGGGAATAGCCCAAATTATTCCGGGCAATAAAAACTGCGTTAAGAGCAGGCTCCTTCGGATCGTCAACGAGCGCTCCCAAGATAGGCTTAATGTTTTCCGAAAGAGCCTTCTTTGCAAACTGTATGAGCCCGTACATATTATTCCTGTCGGCAAGGGCCATATAAGGGCTTCCGGAGGCCTTTGCATGCAGGATAAGCTCATCCAGGGCTATGGTGCCCTCGAGAACAGAATAATATGAATGGTTATGAAGTGACAGCATTGAAAAAGATACTCCACCATATCTTAGCCTTTAACTTTAAGCCCGGTTCATTTTTATTAAGCAATTTTCCCCCTCCCTGTGTCAGTTTTTTCCAAGAGCAAGGGCCTCATAGCCGTACTTATCTCTCAGCACATCAACAGCAGAGAGCATTCTTTTTCTTCTTGAGGCCTCAGCCTCAAAAAGGCTTTCCTGACTGGCAGCCTCAGAGAAGTTGCTTAAGTGAATGCCGATAAGTCTTACTGCAACTCTCCTCTGATATGCCTTTTTGAAGAGGTCCAGTGCCGTCAGAAAGATTACCTGGTCGTCATCGGTCGGCGTAACTGTCTTGGATCTTACAACGGTACTGAAATCGGAGTACCGGAGTTTAATGCTGATTGTGGAAGTCTGCCATTGATTATTGCGGAGATAGTGGCAGACCTGCCCGTTGAGTTCAAAGAGCACTTTCTCCACCTTTTTCTTATCCGAAACGTCCTCGCTGAATGTATGTTCTTTTGAAATGCTTTTTCTTTCATGTGAAGCCGTCAGGCAGTCGTTTCCCTTCCCGTTAGCCTTATTCCAGAGGTCAAGCCCGTGTTTACCGAAAGCTGCGGCAAGATAGTCTTCGGAGAGCTTTGCAATATCCCCCACTTTATAGAAACCCTTGCCGTTAAGTTCTCTGAGCGTAACCTTTCCGACGCCGGGCAGGGCCTCAACGGGCATGCGTCTTAAGAACTCCTTCTCCATTCCGGGGGCTACGAATGTAATTCCGCGGGGCTTCATGAAGTCCGAGGCAACCTTGGCAATTGTTTTATTGGTTCCTATTCCGATTGAGCACGGAAGAGAGAGTTCGCTTCTGACCTTTTCCTGAAGGAGTCCGGCAATTACAAGAGGGGGCCCGTATGTTTTACTGCACCCTGTAAAATCCATGTAAAACTCGTCTATGGAAGCCTGCTCAATTAAAGGAGCATAACTTTCCAGAAGCCTTTTTACAGCTTTGGAATAGTTTGAATACTCCTGGTGGTGCCCGTGAAGGTAAATTCCATTAGGGCAGAGCCTGTATGCATCGCGTATAGGCATTGCCGAATGCAGACCGTATCGTCTGGCCTCGTAAGAGCATGCGGCTACTACTCCACGGCCATGAGGATGGCCGCCTACAATGACAGCCTTCCCCTCCAGCGTGGGATCGAGTATGCGCTCGACCGATATGAAAAATGCATCCAGATCCAGGTGAAATATTGTGCGCATTTAACCTGCCTCGGCTATCGGGGACAATCTTGGAAACGCCTTTAAGCTGTTCTCCGGCACCGTGATCTTTTTCCTTCCCCTTAACATATGCATCATTTCAAAAGCATTTACAATCCCATAGGTGCTGGGATGATTATTCATTACAACGTAAATATCCTTTACCCTGCCGTAGACCTCTTTTATCTTACTTTCAATTTCCACGAGCTCGCCCGGCGAGTAGAGATACTTATATCTCTCGCTTGCCTCCTGATAGCTCTGATCCTTGCCGTAATTACCAAGCGACTTTTTCCATGCCTCGGCATTGCGGCCGTGAAAACGGAAATATGCCCGGCTGTTCGTAACAACAGGATCAAAGGGGACTGTGCGGCCCAATTGGGGCTGATCTATAGTACAAAGCGAAATGTCCAGTTCATGCAGGAAGCTGTAGGCCTCCTCATTATTCCAGGAGGAATTCCTTACTTCCAGAAAGCGGTTATAGCCTCCGAAGATGTCATTTAAGAGCCTTATGTGTTCAAGTGCCGCCGAATCAAAGGAAAATGAATAAGGGAACTGCATCAAGAGCCCCCCCAGACGCCCGGCATCTGAGAGTATATCCAGATTCATCTGCACAGCATTTATGTTCGCCATTTCAAATTTCCTGGCGTGTGTGAAATCCTGATGCAGTTTTACAGTAAAGAGAAAATTCCCGGCTTTCTCAACTTTTTCAACCCACCCGTGGGCTGCCTTTGGGCTCAGGTAGGCATAATAAGTTGCGTTAACCTCAACTAAGTTAAAATAGCGGCTGTAGAACTCCAGCCAGTCAAAGCCTCCCGACTGACCTTTTGGATAAAAGGCGGGGACCCAGTCCTTGTAAGACCATCCTGCTGTTCCGATAAAAGTATCAGGCATTTTCTGCTGCTGCTGCTTCATAGAGTCTTCTTCTCCATGCTTCTGTATACCCCCACTACAACGCCTGATATCTTAAAGACGTGGCTTTTCCTGTCGACAATAATAGGAGCGTAGTCAGGGTTTTCCGAATGCAGCTCAATTTGGTCACCTTTTTTATAGAACCTCTTTACCACGGCGGCGCCGTCCAGAATGGCAACAACAAAGTGCCCGTTCACAGGATTAAGGTTGGGGTTAACTATAACGAAGTCGCCGCTGAAGATATATGCATCCTTCATGCTGTCCCCTTTTACCCTCAGCAGGAATGAATCCCCGGGCATTTTTGCAACCGAAGGCAGCTCCACGGTGTCTATGGCATCGGGGTATATGGTAAGCGGGTTTCCGGCTGCAACTTCCCCCAGCACCGGCCTCGGAATAAAGTACTTATCCTCGAGCCTTATTTCTATTGAACGCGACAGCCTGGGGTTTCTTTTGATGAATCCCTTTTTCTCAAGAGCCTCCAGGTGCTGCTGGACCGTAGAGCGGTTCCTGTAGCCGAACTTTTCAGCAATTTCAGCCAGTGTGGGCACTATACCCCTGGAGGTTCTTTCTTCTATAAGAAAATCGAGTATTTTCCTCTGGACTTCTGTCAGACTCTGCGGCATGAATTCCTCCTGAACTGTTTATTGAATATAGAAGGATATATGTATGTTTTCTTCTTTCTGCAACATTACCATACATCTGTATGGTAATTTTAAACAAGAAAATATAATTTGTCAATATTGACAGATTTAATTTCTCAAATAAAGTGCAGGATTAATAAGGGTTATTTCAGAAAGATGGACAGAAGCATAAGGGGCCTAAAAAAGGAACGGGCAGGTGGGGACCTGCCCGGCGAAGATAAATTTCATAAACAGGACTAACGGATCAGATGACTTTTCCCAGGGTTTCCAGAACCTTGTCGCGCATGACAGGTTTCGAAATAAATCCGTTAAACCCGGCAGCAATAAACTTCTCTTTGTCTCCTGCAAGAATATATGCCGTAACGGCAATAACAGGAACGTTTTTGTACTGAGGCAGCCTGCGTATAATTCTTAGTGCATCCAGGCCGTTATATTCTCCCTGAAGATTGATATCCATGATAATAAAGTCGTACTTGTTCGCCTCAAGTAAAGGCAGTGCATCCTCAAAGCTCGTTACCGAATCCACCTTCTTAAGGTCTTTCATCTGCACCTTGAAGAGTATCTGTGAATCTATCTGGTCTTCAACATAAAGGCACTGCAGGCGCGTAAGATCTGTAAGAGATGTCTTTTCCAAAGAGGCCTCCTGCTCCGGGGCAGAAACTTTGGCAGCCGGAACGGCAGGTGAAAACGTTTCTTTTACCGGGACGTCGGGATCAAATACCTTTACGGGCTCTTCCTCTTTCAGAGCACTTTCCAGATTACCGGTAATTTCACCCTCTTCAGTTAAGTCCATATCATCTTCCCCCGAAACCGGAACGGTATGTCCTTTAGAGGAATATTCTCCGGAGCCAGAGGCACCTGCCTCTAAATCGCTGAAAGACGCTTTAACTTCAGTACGGTTTTCTTCCTCATTATTCTTCTTAAAAACAAGGGGGAAGAGGAAGCCGAATTCCGAAGGTTCACCCGATCTGTTTACTACTTCAACTTTTCCCAAAAGGAGCCCGAGCAGCCGGCGGATGAGGCGGATGGTAAGTCTGGAAATTCCAAAATCTTTCTTAATGCTGTTTTCTTCAGCCGTAAGGAGCAATGCCATATTCTCTAGCAGATATGGAGAAATGGACGACCTTCTGTCCTTTAAGCTTATCAGGCAGTACTCGTCATCATACTGATAAGCTGAAAGATATATGCTGCTCTCCTTCGTAATACGCAGGGCCATTTTAATGAACATGCCGAGGAAGGATTCCAGGCGGTGCCTGTCGGTCTCGAAGTTCAAAGAAGTAGAGATCTTTCCGTAATTAAACGTTACTTTGCTTTCAGACATAACTTTACCGAGGTCTTTCTGCAGGTCGTCTACAATTTCGGTAAAGAATACCCTCTGTGGAACAACTTCTACTCTGTTCTGCTCAATGTGCGAGTACTCAAGGACGGAGTCCATGGTCTGCATAAGGAGCGTTCTGTTCTGATTAATAATATCTATGGATTCCTTCTGCTCCAAAGTGGGCTCTTCAATATTTTCTGTCAGTTCCTGTATAAATCCAAGTATCACATTCATCGGAGTCAGAATCTCGTGGAACATGCTCGATAAAAACCCGGGATCTATGCTGCCGCTTTTTTGAACGCCTGCCGGGGCATCAGAGGCCTGCGGGGTTTTTAGACCGGAGGCTTCGGCATTATAAACTGCAGATTCAGGCTTCTGCTTTACTCTTACAACCACACTAAAGGAGGAGACCTGTTCATCGTAGTCAAAGACAGGAACGGCAGTAAGGTTTGCCTCAGTTAAGGAGCCGTCGGACTTTTTAAGTTCAACATCAAGCGTTACAGGCTTCCTGGATTTCGAATAGAAAATTGAAGTGTTTATTTCAGCCCTGTAGCCGTCTGAAGCCAGTGTAAGGAATGGGCGCATATCCATCTCAGCCCTGGTGTAGCCCAGAACGCGCGTAACAGAGTCGTTTGTCTTTGTTATAAAGCCTTCTGAATCGGTAATAAAAATTAAATCGCCTATTGCGTTAAATGCGGCGTTAAAGAACTGAGAGTTCTTCTCAAGCTCTGCTTTCTGTGTAACGTCTCGTATTATATTGAAATGCGCTTTCCTGCCCTGGAACTCAAAGGCCGACTTGCTTATCTCCACCAGTATTGAGGAGCCGTCTTTTTTCCTGTGGCGCCAGGGGCCGGTAAAAACCCCTTCCTTGTTCCGGGAATTGGAGGAATCCAGAAGTGTCTGTATATCTTCAGGCGCGTACAAATCCGTCAGATCCATCTGCAGAAACTCATGTTTGAAGTATCCATAGACCTGAAGCGCCGCCTGATTTACATCCAGGAAGCGCAGGTTTTCAACGTCATAAATAAACATTGGTTCAGGACTTGTTTGCATTAAGATTTCGTACATCTTTTCCTTATTTCCTATTGTGTTACTGTTGGCTGAAAGACTAGTATCCTCTTGAATAAAAATTAGAAATCCCTCTGATTTTCCCCTGTAATTATAAATTTTTCTAAAGTGAAAAACAAAAGGAATTACTTTGCTGCCTGATATGATTTCCTTTCTGACTTCAAGGGGTTCAGTAATTGCGCCTCCGGAGCGCATAAAGTTTTCAGCCTCAAAACCGAGCCCCGCCGGCAGGCAGTCTGCCAAAGCCATACCTGGGCAGACCTCAGAGGTTCTTAAGGTCTGGAGCTCCCCGCTTTTAGTCTTAACAATTCCATCTTTATCGGCAATTATTACAACGCCCGGCAGGCATCCAAGCGCACTTTCATAAAACTCCGGGAAGGAGCCGTTTTGCCTGTGAGAATTGGCAGCATAGTCCTTCTGAGAAACACCCGCTACAGCAACTACATTATTGTCCAGATCACACAAGGGAATTTCAACTAGTCGCGCAGACTCATGGTTTAACTGATAAAGAGGAAATCCGTTTCTTATTACTGCATTGGCTGTTTCTTTTATGTATTTGTCAACCGACTGAAGTATCTCTGTCATGTGCTTCGGCACAAATTCCTTTTCATGCTTTCCTTCAATCTGACTTGGCTTGAGCCCCAGGAACTGTGCAAAAAGCAGATTTACGATTATATATTTTCCCTCTGAATCCTTAAGCCAGAAAAACTCATCCAGCTTGTTGATTTCATTCTGAATTCTGGTCTTCCCCAGGAATGTAAAAGGATAGGAAGATTTAATTTCATCGAATACCTTTGAGAGCTCTTCATCCCTGATTATATCCTTAAACTCCCTGGATGAAAAGTTAAACTCCAGCTTTTCAGCGCTCTTCTCCGCTAAAGAAAAGTAAACCGTAATGGCGGCATAATAAATGTTGTCTTCATACTCAAAAGCTGAGACAACAACTTCAGCTTCATGCCCCCTTCCTCCGGCCTGAGGTATAGTCTCCAGGTTTTCAATTCTAACCGGCTTTAAGACTTCAATGCTTTCCGGAATTTTCGCCTTAAGAATTGCTGAGGCTTCAGTTGTAAAAAGATCGAATATGCTCTCAATGTTATAATATTCCTCCTGAAGCGCCCGGCCTTCATAATTGGCCTGAAGGATTCTCCCGTCTTTATCTGCAATAAAGGACGGGACTTTCAGTCCGTTTAAGATTCTTAATATGTCTTTATTAGATGTCATAAATTAGTTTGCCGAAACTCTCAGGGTAGAATCTTTCTCTGTGTGTGCCCATATCCGGAATTCCATTATCAGTTTGGTATGGTAGCAGAAATTTCCTCCGACCAGTCAGACTTTCCATCTCCCGTAAAAGCTCTTATCCTGTAGGTGTAAATCTGATATGCATTCATCTGTTTGGTATCTTCGTAGTGCCTTATACTGGGCAGCACAATAGAAAGCTGTGAATAATCGCCCCAGCCCTTGCGTTCAATTTCAAATCCCAGTATACTCTCGGATGGAGCAGGATAAACCCAGTCGAGTTTGACTTCAGTTTTACCCGGCTGTGCCGTAAGGCTGATTGGGCACGGAATAAGGCTGTTTGAGCCGGTGGTACCCACGATGTTGCTGAACTCGGATTTAGATGTGTCTCTGAATGCCCTTATTTTATAATAATAAGTTACGCTTTCAGAAGGCACCTGATCATTGACCGAAGTATTGTTGCGCGGAATTTCTGTATTTAAGAGATGGAACTCACCATCCTGTCCATCTTTACGCCATAGTTCAAAGCCGTCTTCGTTATTCGAATTATCCTTCCAGCTAAAGTTAAAAACAGTATTGTTGAATTTTCTTAAAGTCAGCTCCGAGGGCGCCTTCGGAGGTTCCTTGCTCTGTACAACATAGACGCCGGTTATCTCCTGGCTCTTTGTTGCGTTACCGCCATCATCATATGCCTTGATGTAATAGCTTGCCTTTGAGTCTGCCAGAGTCGAATCCACATCCCAGTAAATATCAGGATTTGACCCGTCTTCCTTAGCATTAATATGAGAGACGAATTTCCCGTTTACATAGAGTTCAAAGAATGCTATCCTTTGGTCATCTGAAGCAGCATAGCTGATCATCTGTTTACCGACCGTAATGGTATCGTTTACGGACGGCCTGTAGACTTCCAGAGACGGCGGCAGCTTGTCGGGCGAATTCGTCGCATCTGCACACCCCACTGCCATGAAAGCCAGGAAGATTAGTCCTATAATATGTAAATAAGTATTTTTCATTGGAATCTCACTTTACTGTATGCTGCATTAACTTGGATTTTTCCAATTTGCTTTCCCTTAAATTGCAGGGACGTCAAAATCCACAAAGTATGAAAAAGCTTCGCCAGCATCTATTTTATCAATTTTTAATCTCAGGATCTGATTTTTTCTGTCAAAACTGTACTTGGGTATCCTGGTTCCAAATATATCGCTTGAGAGCTGAAGGCTCTGCATATCACGATTCAGATTGACCTGCACGACTACATTATTTACCTGAATGTTTCCGGGATTTGAGATCTCAACGGCAATTCTTCTTGAGCTTCTCATCTCTGCATTTACTTCAAGGTTCGACTTTGAAAGCCACCAGTCCCTGATTTCCGGAACAGTTGCAATCCATATATTCTTCTGTTTCATGTACCTTATGAGTTCCCTTACAACGTCCACATACTGCGGCTGGCACTGGTACTCGGTATGCAGCTTGAAAATATAGAGGCCCCCTTCAAAGAGAAGTCTGTCTATATCCTCTTCATAAGTATAAAGCTGGAATTCCCGGTCCGTAAGCCCGTAATTCCTGATGACCTCGTAATCATCACGGGCGGTCTTTGTAAAAGCAATTATGCGCTTGTCGCCTTTTATGATTGTCTTTGGCACCGACCTGTCTGTAAGTGAATCTGTAATTATGTAGTTATAGCCGGCATCAATAAGTGCTCTCAGGGAATTATCGTCATAAAGGCCATACATAGGAACGGCCCCCCTGCCTGCTCCTCCGGGAAGCCGGGACAGGCTGAGCTTCGACTGGTTGAAATGATTAAGCTGAGTATTATAGTCATAGAGCTTATTGACAGTATCATTAACCGAGGCAAGATAACCCAGGTCTACAATCGATCCCAGCTCTCCGTAATTGTGCAGATTTCTTAATATGTCTTTGTTTTCATCGACAGCCGTTGGTTCAACAAAAAACGTCATCGGCACTTTTTCTGAACTGATAATGCCGTAGAGGTTCTGTACGTTATACGCATTTGAACCAATTACAGGCATAATAACTGCGGCTGATTCGTGAGAGTCGGGCCAGTCCCTTACAAAAGCTGTCGGGGCATACGTCAGCCAGTTAATCGAATTCTGGAACAGCCTTCCGAAATTTATATAATCCTCCTGCTGTCCTATAACAGAGTTCAGTTCAAATCCCATCCAGACGAACCTGCCGTTTCCATACCTTCCGTACGCAATGCCGGCGCTTTTGCTCACCTCTTCCCGTACAAGTCCAAGCTCGGTCCTGAAATTGTACCAGAAACTTACCTGCGTGGTTCTGGGGTCCAGAATTTCGCATGCCATAGGGCGGTCCCAGGTTGCAATCTTAAGCGGGTATCCTGTTGGTATTCCCGCCGTCAGGGGAAGTCCCCCTCTTAAGGTATGAATTTTTGTAAATTCGTCGGGTGTAATTTCCTTTGTAAACTTAAGACCGAAAACCTCGCTGAAGAAATCCCAGCCTCTCCATTTGCCGTTATCAGAGAAGGATGAGGTTCCGCTGGTTGCAAATACGCTTCCCCCTTTTTCGATGTATTTTTTTATCTGTGCAATTTCCCTGTCGCTTAAGGCTTTTGCCCCGGGCAGAATAAGAAGTTTGTATTTGAAGTGTTCTCCGAGTTCAATGGCCTGGTCGCTTATGACCTCACTTCTGACCTTTGAAGACCTGAGAAAGTTTCTCCATGTGCTTATGTTATCATTAAGCCAGGTGCTCCCCTGCGGAAGAAGGTTCTCTGTATATTTTGAGTACAATATAGCAGCAGGATACTCCTCACCGGAGCTTAAGAAACTGAGGTTCTCCCTTGTAGGCAGTATCTCGGAGATGTTATAGTTTCCGTAAACGCCTTTTATGATAAATAGGAATATTAAAACTGCAGCGGTCAGAATAACCAACCCTGTCAGTAATATCATAAGCTGATTTACTTTTATCCTATTTACTGTTTTTATCGCCACTTCAGATTTTCCCCGGTTTTGGTTTTACTGACAGGAACATAGCCTTCGGTAGTGTATTTCATGAATTTTTTATTAGTCGGATCCTCCTCCGGCTCATTTTCCACAGGCATCTGGTAATTCTGCTGCCTTGAGCGGACCTGCTGAGCCACTACTGCGCGGCCTGCCGGAGCTGCCTGTGCCATAGAAGGCCTTGCTTCAGGATTAGGTCTGGAGTAAGTTTCCTGGAAAGAAACCTGTCCGCCGCCGCCCTGCATAGCAGGATTACCCTGCATAGCTGGACTACCCTGCATAGCTGGACTACCCTGCATTGCAGGTCCCCCCTGCTGAATGACAGCCTGATTTGGAGTAAAGAGTTCAGCTTCTATATATCGCGGTGCAGGCATTACTGAAGTACGCCCTTTTCTTTCACGCATTTTATACAGT
This sequence comes from Ignavibacteriales bacterium, assembly GCA_036261625.1. Lineage (GTDB taxonomy): Bacteria > Bacteroidota > Ignavibacteria > Ignavibacteriales > SURF-24 > JAAXKN01. Next base: position 142,409 of record DATAKL010000001.1, read on the forward strand.
ATATAAGCTCCAATGGCGAGAATAAAGGTGCTGATTGTAGCAACCAAAATAATAAATGACAGTATAGGGATCAGTTCCATGTTAAACCTCTGTGTTTTTCAAAGTCTTTTTTTCAAAATTATCCGTTTCCTATTCTTTCCAGTTTACCCCAGTTCATCTCAATTCCCAAAAACTCCTCGATTGTAGCCATAGCTTTTGTAATATCGATCATCAGAATAAATATCAGACGGTATATAAAAGCATATGGTACAAGCCGTATATCCTCCTTTTCAACTGCCACACAGTAAAGTGCGGTCATCAGATCCAGCAGCGCAATGCCGGCCCACCAGAATGCCAGAAGGTTACTCATTCCGTAGACCAATGCAACTACAATAAAGAACAGGTTTGCAAATATATTCATTACCGGCCAGATAAGGGCCTCATAGAACATTGACCAAAGGACGAGTGAATTGCCGAAATTAAGTGTCGGATTAAACAGGTGTCTTTTGTGTTTTAAGATCGACTGCAGAATTCCTCTTGTCCATCTGTACCTTTGCTTTAAGAGCTGATTTAATGTTTCAGGGGCCTCGGTATATGAGATGGCATTCTGCTCATAGTAAATTTTCCATCCTGCAGCCATTATATTCAGCGTCAGGTCGGCATCTTCAGCAAACGTATCGCTGGAGTACCAGCCGGCATCCTGAATGGCCTTCTTTCTGAAAATACCCACGGGTCCGGGTATTATGTTTACAAGCTTAATCAGGCTTTGTGCGCTTCTTGGCATATTTAAGCCTTCGACGTATTCAAGAGCCTGCAGGTCTGTGAGCATCTTCTTCCTGTTCAAGACCTTGACGTTGCCGGCAACGGCACCTATTGTAGGATCGGTAAAGTGCTTGATACCTGCCCTTAAGGTATTTGCCGAGAGCTGTGAATCGCCGTCCATGCAGAGCACAAACTCAGCTTTTGAATACTGTATACCTGCATTGAGAGCTTTAGATTTTCCCCCGTTAGGCTTGTTGATCATGGAGACCCTTACCATCTCCAGTCTGCCTTTATGAATTCCCACCAGGCTCTGGCCTACTTCTTTTGTATTGTCTGTAGAGCCGTCGTTTACAATTATTATTTCATAGTTCGGATAATCCAGGTCCAGGAGCGATGTTATGGAATTGCTTAAGACCTTGCCTTCATTGTACACAGGAACAATAATGGAAACAAACGGGAAAAAATCGCTTTTATTCTCGACCGTATATTTGGTTATATAGAGGTACGCCATTATGAGCGTCGAAAAATACCTGAAGAGCAGCACGAAAAGGAAAATTACCAGAGATACAATAGAAGAAAATACAAACAGGTTGCTGTATGAAAGTCCTGTTATAGGCAAAGTGACGGCAATGGTGATAATTAAAAGCAAAGATACAATGCCGGTTGAAAATATCGTAGCCATCAGTTTATTTCCCCTGCCCGTATCCTCGTGCGGCTTTTCAAAATTATCCAGAATAATTTTCCCGCGAAGTATTTCCTTATTCTTTCTCATTTCAGTTGTCTTTCCATTTATCAAATCAAACCGCCATTTGTTTCAACTTAAATTAACAATTTTTGAAATTTCTGCAAATCTCCTCTACCGGATATGGAATATTCCTTTATACAAAGTATATCCGCATTAGTTAATCAATTTTGATGCCAGTCAAAATCTCTCTATTAAATACAATTATTTTACAATTCAAAGCCGCCCTGTTCCTTTTTGAGACAGAATAAAAAGCACTGCTTCATTTTGGACACATAAAATTAATTGAAAAAATGCTTAAATGACATAACTAATTTGTCTGGAGCCGGAGATTAATATGCTTATAAATATCCCATTATTGCGATTAGAGTATTTATATTTTATTTTAACACTAAAGAAAATCAGTGAGGTCAAAGTGGCAGGAGTACCCAAAAGATATCAGAAATTTACTGAGGATTATCCCCAGGTTGCAGAAGCATACGAAAAGCTCGGAGAGGCTGTCCACGAAGCAGGCCCGCTCGAGGCTAAAACACGGGCGCTTGTAAAGCTTACAATTTCGGTAGGCGCACGTATGGAAGGAGCTGTTCATTCACATACAAGAAAAGCTCTAAAGGCAGGCCTCAGCCATGAGGAAATCAGGCATGCTGTCATGCTGGCACTCCCTACGCTGGGGCTGCCTTCCACGATGGCTGCAATGAGCTGGGTGGATGACGTACTGGAAGCTCCTGAGAAGGAAAAATCCCTGGAAATAAAGCATTAACCGGCTGAAAAAAGATGCTTAATAATCTGCTGGAACTTTTTATTTCTTTCCTCAAGGTTGGCAGCTTTTCATTCGGAGGGGCTTATTCGCTTATTCCTCTCATCGAAACCGAAGTTGTCCAGAAGCACCAATGGCTCAGCCATAACGAGTTTCTGAAAGTACTCGGCATGGTGGAGGTGATTCCGGGAGCCATTTCAATCAAGTATGCCACCTATACCGGCTACAAGGTTGCAGGCATCTGGGGAATTATTGCAGCAAACCTGGGCAACATGTTTATGCCTGTTGCAATAATTAGCCTTGCAGCTTACTTCTACAGCATGTTTGAGAAGAACAAGTACGTCTTCAAGAGTTTCGAAGGTGTAAAGTTTGCAGTCATAGGAATGATTATGGCAATCATGGCGCGCTACCTGTTTTCCAGCTTCTCAAACTGGAAAGGTGTTTTGTTTATAGCCTTCGGGTTTGCTCTTACTTACTGGCTTAAACTGCATCCTATAGCTGTTGTTGTGGGTGCGGCTCTGGCTGCTCTATTGGTCCTTTAATTTAAAGACTTTATGGGAATAAAATGCCGCTTGTGCTTAAAGACAGATTCGGAAGGATACACGATTACCTGAGAATATCACTTACCGACAGGTGCAATCTTAACTGCATCTACTGCTGCAATCCTCAGCTGCCAAAATCATTAAAACCGGATAAAAAAGAAATTCTGAACTTTGATGAGCTCCTCAGGGTTGTAAGAATCTTTACCGAAAGCCTTGGAATAAGAAAAGTCCGCTTCACGGGCGGAGAGCCGATGCTTAGAAAAGATATTATGAAGTTCTTTGAAGCACTCTCTCCTCTTAAAAAACGTACCGGTTTTGAATTTGCCGTTACTACAAACGGCACACTCCTCGAGGGCAACATCGAAGCCCTGAAAAGTGCCGGTCTTGACAGGATAAATATCAGCCTCGATTCACTGCGCAGCGAAGTCTTTAAGTACATAACAGGTTCCGATAAACTAAGCGAGGTCCTTAAGAATATCAATGGCCTGGAAGAAACCGGATTTCAGAACATAAAAATCAACAGCGTAGTAATGAGAAACATCAACGATTCCGAAGCAGCGGAATTTGCAGACTTCTTCAGGAACCGGAACATCACGGTAAGATTCATCGAATTTATGCCTTTTGAGAATAACGGCTGGACCAGGGAAACCTTTGTAAGTTCTGAAGAAGTAAAAAAAAATATTGAGAAACATTTCCATCTCGAGAAGATTGAAGACAAAAGCCAGATAGCCCAACTCTACCGCATGACGGGCTATAAGGCAAAGATAGGCTTTATCAGCCCCGTTTCGCAGCATTTCTGCTCAGAGTGCAACAGGCTCCGCCTTAAGGCAAACGGCAGGTTGAAACTCTGCCTTTTTGACCCCGCACAAAGAGAAATCGACTTAAGGGATGTGCTCCGGGACGAGGGCAGCAGTGACCTCGACATAATAACAATAATTTCGGAATCCTTAAGCCTGAAAGAAAGAGAACACCCGGAAGTAAGTACGCTCGCTTTGGAAAACAGAAATTCCATGCAGAATATCGGAGGATAATAAAGTTATGAAGAGTTTTTCACACCTTGATGAACAGGGCAAGGCCAGGATGGTGGATGTTACAGAAAAGGCCGATACCGAACGCACTGCCGCGGCCTCCTGTGAGGTGCTTCTTACAGACGGGATATTTGAAAAAATAAAGAACAATGATGTTGCCAAAGGCGACGTTCTCACTGTGGCCAGGATTGCAGGAATTCAGGCGGCTAAGAAAACTTATGAGCTGATTCCCTTGTGCCATAATATCTTCATTTCCAATGTCAGTTTGTCGCTTGAGTTAAATGAAAAGGACAAATCCGTGGAAATTACAGCCGAAACGAAAACAGTTTCGAAAACGGGCGTTGAAATGGAGGCCCTTACGGCCGTAAGCGTTGCAGCTCTCACAGTCTTCGACATGTGCAAGGCTATCAGTAAATCCATGGTCATCTCCGGCATTAAGGTAATCTCTAAGACCGGCGGCAAAAGCGGGGACTATAAATATGGGAAATGAAAAAGGCAGGATAGTTGCAATTTCAACGAGCAAAAAAAAAGGAGTACCTAAGACAAACGTCACCAAAGCAAAACTTGTTGAAAACTTCGGAATTGAAGGGGATGCCCATGCAGGAGCATGGCACCGCCAGGTAAGCCTCCTTGCACTTGAAAGCATAGAGAAGATGAAACTTCTGGGCTTAAGTAAGCTTAAGCCGGGCATATTCGCCGAAAATCTGACTACAGAATTCTTAATCCTCCCGGTGCTAAAGATCGGAACCAGAATTAAAGTTGGACTTGAGGCAGAGCTTGAAATTACTCAGATCGGCAAGGAATGCCACTCGCACTGCGCTATATACAACAAGGCAGGCGACTGCATAATGCCTAAGGAAGGGATCTTTGCCAGGGTTATAAAGTCAGGTGAAATCTTCCCCGGCGATGAAGTTGTCATCTTAAACGGGTTAATCTAGAGCCCGGGAGAAATCCTCAACTTTTTTTTGCGCAGCATTCACCTGAGAAGATAGTCTTAAGCTGACATACCTGAACTCACTCTGGCGGTTCATATTGTAATACATATCCTCACTATAGAAAGTAAGCTTTTCGGCATCAATAATTTCAGCCCCAAGGCGTTCAGCCATTTCGAGCACTCTGCATTTTCTCTTTTTTTGTTCGGTGGATCTTTCTTCCGCCTGATCTTTATCCAGCAATATTTTTTCCGCCTCCGCAATCAAGCTTTTATGATAGATTCCGCAGAGCTGCTGGATGAACCCGTTGGCACGGGCAATTGTAATGGGTTTATCGGTTTTGTAACTAATGAGATATTCTATCATTTCACCTTTCATCAGTGGAATATCTGATGCTATAATAAAGCATTTATCCGTCGTGGAATTCACAAGCGCCGAGTGTATGCCTGAAAGAGGTCCACGGCCCGGATAAATATCCGGGTATAACGGAAGCTTAAGAAAACTGTACTCCTCCGGCTCATTGGCTATAAGGATTATTTTGCTGAAGATCTCCTGCAGCTGATCCTTAAGTCTTTCAATTACGGTTTTATCCCCTATTTTCATAAGAGACTTGTTTTCTCCCATGCGCGTACTTTTGCCTCCGGAGAGAATACAGGCAGTTATATCATTATACATTCTACCTCCTCACCCTCCTGAGGATTCAGTCTTTCCTCTTCAATAACAATCAGGCAGTTCGACATGCTCATCTGCACGAGGTTGCCCGATGACTGCTGCCCTACAGGAACTGCGGATATAACCCCCAATTCATCCCGGCTGACAAGCCCCCTTACAAAATGCCTTTTTGAATCTGACTTTGTTATGCTCTTCTTAAGTACTGCTCTTAAAGGAGGCTGTTCACTTAGCCCGAAACATTTCATGATGTTAGTCTTAACGAAGAGATAAAAAGTTACAAGCGAGGAGACCGGATTGCCCGGAAGGCCGAAAACCGGCTTTGTATGCCCCTCACCTTCCATTAGGCCGAAAAGGACGGGCTTTCCGGGCTTAATGTTAACCCTATGAAAAAGTGTCTTTATGCCAATGTCGGTGAAGACTTCCTTTACGTAGTCAAATTTACCTGCCGAAACGCCCCCTGTTGTAATTAGTATGTCGCACTTTTCGAGGGCACTACTGACTGCTGATTTAATCTCTTCTTTACTATCCCTTGCAATGCCGCAGTTTACCGGGATCATATTGATTTCCCTAACTGCACTCAGGATTGAATAAAGGTTGGAAGCCCTGATCTTATCGCCCGAAGGCGCCTGGTCAATTTCAGTAAGTTCATCTCCTGTAGCCAGCACGCCGATTTTCAGCTTCTCATAAACCTTAACTTTCCCCCTTCCGCAGGCGGCAAGTGCAGCAATCTGAGGGGACTTAAGGAATGTCCCTTTTCCAAGAGCAGTCTGCCCTTTCATGAGGTCCTGCCCCTTTTTTGAAACATTCATTCCTTTTGTAAACATGGCATTTGTGTTAAGAATGACATTGTCCTCTCTTACAAACACATCCTCAATCGGAATTACTGTATCGAATCCTTCAGGAAGCCTGCTGCCGGTCATTATGGAAACCGTGGAAATCGGGTCGGCAATAAAATCGGTGTAATGCCCTGCCGGGATCTCCCCTTTAATCGTCCAGCTCCTGATGCCCGGATTGAATTTAACGGCAAAGCCGTCCATGGCTGAATTATCAAATGGCGGAAGGTCCACCTCTGAGGTAACTTCTTCGGCAAGTGTTCTTCCCTGGGCTTCCTGAAGAGGGATGTACTCCGTCTTAAGCCATGGAGCTTTCAATGCGTTGTAAATTATTTCCTGTGCCTGGCTGAAACTGATCATGATTAGACTATAAATTTGGATACAAACAGTAATTAAGTTAAAAAGAAATATATTAACAAGAAACAACTAAACCAAAAAGCCGGGATGAGTAAGTGGACTTGGCCGGGAATATAAGATTTGTCAGAGATGTCAAAAAAATGCCGCCTGTTTCAGGGGCGGCATATTGAGACTCCCTTTTGAGCATTAACTGAAAAGGAGTCATCTTTTATTATAGAGATGTAATCAGGTCCCTCGCCTGGAGAACCGTTTTAGATCACTTTTCCTGAAAGCATTTTAATAAATCTAAACTGATAAAGCAATAATTTTTAAGCTTTATTTGTCTGTTATTTCCGGATTGTGATCTGTCTCAAACTTTCACGGCCATACCCGTGTGAGATAACTCACAATAGAGCTTTTCGCTATATATTCTTTTCTTCCTCATCTATTTTAAGCTCCGAAGCTTTAATGGTTTTCCCCTCCGGTTTTATGTGGAAAGGATTCGGAACGTCCATTGTCTCTGTGTCACTTGTAAAGACTCTGAGCACGGGTTTTAGAAGAGCCTTTTTAATATTTTCCGCATTTGTTATTTCCGGATCAAAAAAAACTATGGCGATTGGACCATTCAGATATCTCGTGGAGAAGCGGACTATCCCCTCGTCAGCCGAAAGGTGGCTTGTAAGAGAACTGAAGCGCTGCCTGAGCATGGGGTTTGCAGCCTCGGGCATCGGGAAAATGAACGCATGAAGCTGCTTTTCTTCATATTCCTCATAGCCGTTGAACATCCTGTCGTATAGCCTGAATATTCTCTTTTTGTAATCCGGTACTGAAAGCCTTCCAAGCTCCCGGCCCTCGTCATAAGTTTCAAAACCGGTTTTCACATTCCGAACAAGTTCTCCAAGCTGAACCTCAACTTCATCCTGCTCAATTTTCTGTCTGATTTTGCCGGGATGGGTCTTTGAGGCATCAAAAAAAACAGTCAGCACTACAGGCTCACCGTAACGGGTCTCAAAGCCGTATATGCCGTTATCCTCTTTTAATGCAGCAGTAAGGTAGATAAAGTCATAAATGTCGAATAGATGATTGACACCAACCTGATAGACTGAAAGACCCGTTAAGGACGGATCTTTAATTGGGCGGATCTCCTGCTTTAATGGGCTAAAGAGCGAAGCCTTTACTTTCTGTTCTGAAATCCTGGCCGGGTCATAGTAAATTTTAACTGCATGCGCGCTTGCCCAGGTATCAAGGCCTACGATGCCTTCAACAGCCTCAAGCCTGCCTTTCAAGGCCATGGAACTGCTGTAGCATTTTACATTCTTCAGCCCTGAGCGTTCATATGAAGCCACGCTTGAGGCCGAAGCATAATCTCCCCAGCGCTCAGAAATGGTTGTAAAATTAAGTCTGCCTGAAGCTCCAAGACTTAAGAAAAGGATCGCCGCGAAAGCCGCAGGAGCAAGATGCCTGAAGCTCTTCCTGCCGCTGATCGAAAGAGTATTCTTTACCGGACAAGTGCTGAGGCAGTCGCTGCAGAGATTACAGTCAATGTGGTTTACCTTCTCATAACTTGAAATTGTGATACCCTGAGGGCACTTCCTGTTGCACAGGCCGCAAGATGTGCACCTTTGGGCATTTCTTGTAACCTTGGGAAGAGGGCTAATGAAACTCCTCATGAGGCCAGGCTCCGTAACTAAACCTGAAACGGCCAGTCCCCCCACTAGCCATGCATAACTCAGATCAGGGATAAAATACTTTATAATTATAAATATTATTATCACACTGCCTGAGCCGACTATATTCATAAATATATTGCTGAGGGCACCCAGCGGACAAAGGTATCTGCACCAGAAGAGTCTCAGGAAGAGGGATCCCGCCACGGCAAGAATAAATGCCGGAATGGAGAAATAAAGGACTGTGTCGGCATTCCCGAACAGGCTGGCAGAAGCAAAATACGGGTCAAACTCCTTGCAGAAAAGTTCGCTTGAAGTCATTGTAAAGTAAAGTGCCAGAAAAAGAATTACGTACTTTAGTGACCGCATAGGACGGTCCAGCCACAGTGGCATCTCCCGCCTGATCTTTAACTTATCACCCAGACGCCCCAGCCATTCTGAAACAGAGCCAATTGGGCAGGCAAAACTGCAGAAGAGTTTTCCTACGAGGAGCACGCCAATTAAAAGACCGATGCCAAGTGCAACCTGCACCTCCCCCATCGTACATGCCATGGTGCCCTGGTTCAGCTTGCTCATTAAAGAAGCGACTCCCCCATAGGGGCAATATTTTTCAAAATCGGCGGCATACCCCTTGTCGAAAGCAGGTCTTATTGCCACATAGCCCACCAGTCCCAGAAAAACCACCTGAAATAAGAGCCTTATCCTGTTTTTCATCTGAAGCTCTCCAAAGCAGAATTTATTTTTCTATATTTACATATTTACAGATCCTTTGTCAATTTCTTTTCTCACGCATCCGGGAATAGAAAGAACATCTAGAAAGAATTTAATCTTACTGCTGCCGAAGCGCTAAAATGATTTCTTGAATAGTCAACGTAGCCCGATGGCGCCTCATTCCCATACCCGGCCATAAAATCTATTTTTGTCTCCTTAAAAATATTTATGGCAGCACCAATTACTGCAGACTTAAGTGCAACGCTCTTCCCCCCGGAAATAAGATCCACCTGCTTTCTTCCCAGGCTGTATCCGGCTCTTAAGTAAAAATCGTTCAGCAGCCTGTATTCAGCACCCAGGCGGACATTGTTATTCAAGCCTGATACACTATTGAATTTAACATCAATATATTTTGATGAATCGGCTTTAATCAGTTCTGCTTCATAATCAATTCCAAGCAGCAGGTCAAGGGGCTCAATTTTGTATGTTGTTCCTGCTCCGAGCGTGGTTCTCCTTAGATTCCACTCCCACAGCAGCAGGCCGGATCCTGAATTTTTAGTCCAGGAATCTTTCTGAAGATAACTGAATTCTCCTCCAATTATAAGGTTGCACAGAGGTGTATATTTAGCCCGGAATTCCAGGTAATAATTTTGAAAATCCGCGAAGCTTTCTTCAAATTCTTTAAGGCCATTTGAGGGAACCAGAAACTTCGTTTCGGAAAGTGCAAATTCAGCTTTTACTGCGCCTTCCAAATTTTCCGCAGGACTGTATAGTATTTGTGAGGCAAACTTCCGACCTTGTTTTCTTATTTTCTCCTTTACAACTGCCCGCCTGAGATAAGTAGAATAATTTTCACCACGGTAGTTAAATATTTCAACTTCGCCCTGACTCAGTTCATCCTTCATTTCCAGCGATTCCTGAGTGTCGAGAAGTTCAAAATCCAGACCCAGCACCAGGCCATTTGTAAGTTTGTATGCAAGGCCCAGTTTTCCGTCTACATCCCTGTAAAGCGTCTTAGCGGCAGAATAGACATTTTTCAGGCCGTCCATGAGCCTGTAACCGGCCTCCAATCCTGTAAAAAGCCCGGGCAGAAGTTCGTAACTATAAATAAAGCCCACGCCCGGGCCGTCGTACCTGAAATTCCCCTTTGTTGTATCGGTAATGAAAAAAGCCTCGCCGCCATAAGGGTTGTATTCAAGCGACCTGTAGACATCGTTCCTGGCCTCGTAGGAATAGAAAGCCCTGCCAAGGAATGTTCCGCTTTCTCCCAGCGGCTTTACGCCTGTAAAGGAAATCCCGTCTTTATCTTCACTTTCGCAATCGTAAGGGCGCTTATATTCCCCCCAGAGCCTGTCGAATGAGGGAGTGATTCTTTGCCAGGTTTCCTTTTCATCCTTTATCAGCCATGCAGGATTACCGCCAAAGTCATAAGGATTAAGCGAGTTATCCCTGTCATCAAGCCCGTACTTTATTCCGCCCAGTGACATTATTCTCAGGTTCTGAGCCTGGATAAAAGGCGCAAATACGAGCAGAAAAACAGACGCTGTTAAAAGATTCTTAAACATCCGGTTTTCACCCAACTATTTCTGGTATCCCGGCGTGGGATAAGGCAGAATTTCCCAATCAAGTTGACTGTTATTTGTATCCTCGCCGGCTTGTCTGCGCTGAATAGATTTTCCGCTATAGCTTGGAGGAGAAATAGTATAACCTCTGTCTATTCTGGAATCCAGCGTTTTGGCCGTTTTGCTATCGGTCTGAAACTCAACTCCGTCCAGAACGGTTGAGATGTCTATGCCATCGGTTAAGGTTTGATCCCTCCCGTCAGAAATTACAATTACATCATTATTAAGTGCCATCATAAAATCCACAGCTTTATCTGATTTCATATTAAGAATGTTTGGAACGTTAGGGTTTTCAAATTCTTTGGAATCGAACTGGTCATAAAATTCCCAGTCGGCATTTGAAAGATCAATGCTCGCAGCGCATTCATTCTTATGATTATAAGCATATTGTGCCAAAACAAGAAATTTCTTGGGCGGGAAAGGATAGTTCCTTTCTCCCGGGTTACCCGGAAACTTATAAGCATATGACAAGCCGTCAATGTCCCCGTCGTTATCCTGATCTACTCCAGCGGTAGTGGAGCCTGTAAAGCGCATGACCATCATTCCGTCCAGGTATTTAACGCTGTCGCTGGAGTTATAGAGTTCAATGAACTGATCCTTAAAATATTTCAGGCCATTTGAAGACGATCCAGCCTGATAAATTTCATTTATTGCTATGCCTGAGTTTGAGGTTGGCTGGGCATAAATTGTATCCACTGCCGCTTTCTCAGGTGATATTGCAATTGAAAGCCTGGTTCCAACAAGTGTGATTGAGGCATCCAGCGGGTGCTGCATTCTCACAGAAACGTCATAAACCGCGCTCGGCAGGCCGGTTAATTCCAGCACTCCGTTTGCATCTGTATTTTTAACCTGCATGCCATACTCTGAGCTTAAGATTACCTTGGCATTTGCCATAGGGACGTAGTGTGCAATGGAATCCTGAGAGTCGTTCCAGTAGGCTTTAATAGTCAATTGCGATCCGCCGTCCGGCGTAACGGGAGCTTTTTCACTGTTGCAGCCCTCCATAAAAATAAAAAGAGCCAGTGCCGCTAAGAATATTATCTTTTTCATTGTTTATTCCTTGTTAAAAAAGTTGTCTAGAATACAGCTGAATTCAATTCCGTAAAACAAATCCGGATTTCTTGCAGACTCACTAATTGCTGCAGGTGTAATGTAAGACCTGGAAATTGCAGGATCATCCAGGAGATTGTCTACGTAAAAAGATATTTCAGCACCCTTAAAAAGGGATTTGCTGATGTTTATATTAAGAAGCCATTTCCCGTCCTTGTGTACAATTCTGCGCTGGAAATCATAGTTGATTTTGCCGCTTTCAGTCAAAAGGTTGTAGTCTTCATACTCCTGATCCAGTGATTGCACATTTTCAAACAGTAACTGTTCGGCCCTGAGTGTCACCCAAAGTCCAAGAGGCGGCATGGTATACTTCAGGTAATAATTAATTTGAAGCCTGTCGTTCCAATGGGTGCCCGGCTTATAAGCAAAGGCCATCAAAGTATCGATGTTTACTCCGGAAGGCTTATAGTTCGGTATCCGTCCTTTTGATATGTCGGGATAGAAGTCGTAGCCTGTAACACCTGTTCCCGAATTTTGATTGTAATAGGACCCTGTAACCATAAAGCTCATATTAAGAGGTTTAATTTTTCCCGTTCTTAGAGTAAACTCCAGCCCCTTTGAAATTGTCCAGCCCAGATTCTCCTGCAGATAATAATCATCTATGAAATAAGCCGTCAGCTTCCCGTTGTTATTTAGAACTGTGGTTACCGGCTGCATCTGTGATTCATTTTCATTTTTTCTTTCCTTGTAGTAGGCTGAAAAAGTAGTTCCCAGGAAATTAAAAAAACTGTGGTCGTAGGATACCTCAAACTGCGACACCCTGAACCCCTTCAAATCCGGCGCTCTCCGGTTCATAATATAATAGTAAGTTTTCCCGTCTAACGGATTTCTCCAGTCACCGTATGTTGGAGGAACATAAATTGCACTCATTGCGGGCGACTTGGTGGTTATTCCAGCACTAAACCTCAGCTGGCTGTAGTGTGAGAAATAAACCATAAAGTTCATTCTGGGATTTAAGAAAGAGCCCCGGCGGGATCTGACTATGTCACCATCACCTAAAATGCCTTTAAGGTTAAATTCGTATGGACGGTTCATTTCATATCTTAAACCAAGAGTCAGGCTAAAGTCGAACAGACTGTGCCAGGTCATTTTATTCTGCGCATAGAGGCTTAAGAGCGCCTGCCCCGGGATGTCGTCAAACCTATAGGATCTTTTTGGGGAATCAGCTCCGTAGTAGTTAAGCACTGAATCGAGCATGATGCCTTCACCCGTATTGGCATTATACTCTACTTCAGTGCCCAGCATGAGGTTATGTACCAGGTTCCCGGTAAAATAAATCTTATTCCATTCAAGTCTCCCCCCCAGATTCCATTCACTCCCCCTGGTCTCCAGCTTTCCGATGTAAGAAGAAACCGTATCACCGCCTGGAAGAACCACCAGTTCGAAATTAAGCTTTGACTTCATCGAATTTTCTCTTCTTAAGTTCAGGTATGAATTGTACTCCAGGGAAGAGGTGCCTTCTTCAAAAGTATATTTTCCCCAGCCCGAATATCCAACGTAATAGCCCCGGTTATAGTTTTTTGTCTGCATTATGTCCCCTTTGGGTGCTTCCTCATCAAAAGGCATCTGTGCCTGCAGCTTATTGTTAAACTTCAGGCGGCCCTTAAAGGCAGAAGCCGAGAAAATGCTTTGTGCACTAAGGCGGGTATATTCATCCCCCTGTTTTCTTAAATCCCTTTCGCTCCTTGCGGCATTCAGGTTATAGCTGAGGATACCGGAGGCCAGATTAAACCCGCCCCCAAGGTTAGCTTCCCTTGTATCGGGATTGTTTTTAATTTTAAGACGGTTGGGCTGAGGACCGCTCTTGGTTTTTACGTTTATTACCCCTTCAGTCATATCTCCGTATCTGACAGAAGGAAGTCCCGTAATAACTTCAATCGACTCGATGTTATCGGCAGGTATGGTCCTCAGGTCGGCTCCTCCGCCCAAATTCGAACTTCCGGTACTGGAGTTATACATTCTTTCGTACTGGAGGTTGGCATTGTTTGAAACCGGCGCTCCGTCCACCAGTATGAGTGTCCCGAAAGCAGAATTTAGATCCTGTTCGTCACCCCTAATTGCAGCCTGGCCGGTTTTTCCTATTCCCGGGTTATCGGTTATCTGTACGCCCGGAACGAGATCCAGAACGTCCTTCAGGCTTGAGGCCTGGTAGTGTTCAATTTCACCGCTGGTGATCAGGGTTTTTGTTACAACATCTGTCGGCAGAAGGCCTGTTTCAGCCAGAACTTCAATTCCCCCTATCTGAAAAGAAGAAGACTTGAGAAAGAAATTAATTTCTGAAGCTTTTCCCGCCTCAGCAACTACATTTTTTACAGAATACTCATATCCTAAATAAGAAGCCCTGAGGGTGTACAGGCCAGGTTTTACATTTTGAATTAAATAGCTGCCGCCCATTCCGGCCTCCGAACCAATGCCGTTTTCCAGAATAACTACGTTTGCTCCTGGAAGGGCATCACCTTTTTCATTTCTGACAATGCCTTTCAAGGAAGCCAAACCGGCCCTTACGTTTTGCGCAAAGACAGGCGGCTGAAAATAAATCAGAATTAATAATACAGTAACCTTAAAGAAGATTCTTATAATCTTCATACCTTTTTACCGGACTCCCCACGACACATTTGAAAAAAGTTTCCGGAAACTTACAAGAATTCTGCTTCGGGTACAAATGGAATTTTTCTTTTAAGCAGGCTAAAGGTAAAAGAATAGCCGGGCACACGGTCTGTGTCCGGCCTTCTTCTTTCCTTTAAGTAATTGGAGGTCACTTTTATAAAGGATACTTTTAAGCTATAAATTTGCCGCGTTTTACGTATTGCGTATGCAGCAGGTGATGCGAAAGTTCACTGCAGGGGCCTTCAGTCAGGAAATTCTCATAAATATATTTTACGTACGGGTTTTCATGCGATTTCCTGAGGCTGAGCGATTCATCTTCCTTATAGATCGCCTCAGCACGTTTTTTCCTGATCTCCTCCGAGGTCGGTATAGGCTGCCCTCCGCCGCCAAGACATCCGCCGGGGCATGCCATGATCTCAACAAAGTGCACGTCGCTGAGCTCCCCTTTCCTAAGCATTTCCATAACTTTCTTTGCGTTTGCAGTTCCGTGTGCAACAACAAACTTCAGATCCACGCCTTCAAGGAAACTGTATTCAGGCTTTAAGCCTTCAAGCTTAACAGAGGCCTGTTTGATTCCTTCGAAGCCGCGGCAGGGCGTGATGTTTAGATTTTTGAAGGGCACTTCCCTTCCTGTTACAAGCTCGTAGACTGTTCTTAAGGCTGCCTCCATGACGCCGCCCGTAGCGCCAAAAATAAGCCCTGCCCCCGAGGCATCTCCGAAAGGCTCGTCGAAGTGGCTCTTGGGCATTTCAGGCAGGTATATGCCGGCCTCCTTAATCATCTGTGCCAGTTCACGCGTGGTCAGGCCGTAGTCCACATCCTTAAAGCCTGATGCCCTCATCTCGGGGCGGTTGCATTCAAATTTCTTTGCCGAACACGGCATAAGGGCAACCGAGACAATGTCAGCCGGATCCAGGCCTGTCTCCTTGGCATAGAATGTCTTAATTACGGCACCAAACATCTGCTGAGGCGACTTTGCAGTTGAGAGGTAATCCAGATACTCCGGATAGAAGTGCTCGATAAACTTCACCCAGCCTGGCGAGCAGGAAGTAAACTGCGGAAGCTTTACCGACTCATCGCCCAGTACAATAGCCTTCTTAA
Organism: Ignavibacteriales bacterium; assembly: GCA_036261625.1. Classification (GTDB taxonomy): domain Bacteria; phylum Bacteroidota; class Ignavibacteria; order Ignavibacteriales; family SURF-24; genus JAAXKN01. The sequence continues at coordinate 157,810 of DATAKL010000001.1, forward strand.
GGCGGTTTAAGAGTTCTGTGCCCTCTTCCATTATGGTGAGGTCCGCCGTAAAGTTCGTATCGAATACCCTGTCAAAGCCTATCCGGCGGAGTGCCGTATTGAGTTCCCCGGTCAGTGAATGCCCGGGTTCTAAGCCGAACTCCTCTCCTATTCCGGCTCTTGGACTTGGCGCCGTCTGGATTACAACGTGTTTATTCGGGTTGTCGATTGCAGCCCAGAGGTCGTCTGAAGAATCATTTGCCCTTAAGGCTGCCGTAGGACATCGGTTAATGCACTGCCCGCAGTTAATGCAGATTACATCGGCCAGCGGCTTGTCGAAGAATGTTCCAATATGAGTATCATGCCCGCGGTTTATTGCCTCAAGAACACCTACTTCCTGAAGATCAATACAAGTTCTTACGCATCTTTTGCAGAGGATACATTTGCTCATATCCCTTACTACTGAAGCCGATGAATGGTCTGTTTCATAACGGGGCTTTTCCACATGCCCGAAATTATACTGGTCCACTCCGTATTCTTTTGCAAGCTTCTGAAGTTCGCAGTTCTGGTTCCTGAAGCAGGAATAGCACTCGCCGTAATGCTCGCTTAGGAGGAGGTCAATTATGTGCCGCCTTGCCTTACGCACCATAGGTGTTGAAGTATGTATCTTTATAGGAGCAGTTATCGGATAGGTGCAGGAGGCCTGCAGAGTGCGCATGCCCTCAACCTCAACAACACAGATGCGGCAGACGCCTGCAACACACAGGTCGTCGTGGTGACACAATGTAGGAATGTGGATCTGGTTTTCCCTGCAGGCTTCCAGAATAGTTGTGCCGAGTGGAACTGAAACCTTCTTCTCGTTGATTTCAATTGAGACAGTTCCGCCGATTGTATGGATATCTTTCGGCTTTTCAACCACGTGGGGCTTCTGACTTACGGGTACTCTGGATTTATCTTTACTTTCCATTATGTCCTCCGAAACCGTTTTTATTGAATATTTCCTCTTTAAAGTTTTCAAGGATGGACAGGAAGGCGTTAGGGCTCGACTGGCCCAGTCCGCACTTGGAGGCCACCTGCATTGTCCGTCCAAGATCCTTCAGCTTATTGAGCTGGCCGAATGTGTAATACCCCTTTTCTATTTTCTCGATGCCTTCAAGGAGTTTTACATTTCCTATTCTGCAAGGGGTGCACTGGCCGCAGGATTCCTCGACGAAGAATTCCATAAAGTTCCTGAGAACCTTCAGCATATTGCGGTTTTCATTAAAGATCATTATAGATCCCCCGGTTGCAGCATCCTCATATGCCAGCGTGCGCTCGAACTGGCTCTTCGGCAGACAGACACCCGAGGCGCCTCCGACCTGCACGGCTTTTGTATTTTTTGCGCCTACAAGCTCCAGAAGATCTTTTATCTTTGTTCCCCAGGGAAGCTCATAAACTCCGGGTCGTTCACAGTCGCCCGAGACGGAGAATAGTTTTGACCCGGTGGACTTATCGGTGCCGAATGTTCTGAACCACTCTCCCCCTTTTAAGAGTATATGCGGAACAGAGGCAAGTGTTTCAACATTGTTTACAACCGTCGGGCGCCCTAAGTAACCGGTATTAACCGGGTATGGGGGGCGGTTACGGGCTTCACCGCGGTTTCCTTCCAGCGACTCGATTAAAGCAGTCTCCTCTCCGCAGACATAAGCTCCTGAGCCAAGGCGTATTACAATGTCAAAATTAAAATCCTTTTTGCCCAAAATGCCTTCTCCAAGAAGCCTGTCCTGGCGCATCTGTTCAAGATAATCTTCAAGTGAAGCCAGCATGTATTCATATTCACCCCTGAGATAAACTATTCCCTGCCTGGCCCCAAGCGTATATCCGGCAATAACGATACCATCAAAGACAAGTTCCGGATACTCCAGCATGAGCACCCTGTCCTTGAATGTTCCGGGCTCACCTTCGTCGGCATTGCAGACAATAAATTTTTCTTCTGCTTTTGCTGCAGCCACGAGCATCCATTTTGTAGCTGTCGGAAATCCGGCGCCTCCGCGCCCTTTAAGTTTGGATTCCCTAAGTTCAAGGAGTATATTCTCCCGGCCAATCTCCAGAGCTTTCTTTATTCCGCTGCCGCGAGTGTATTCAGAAAACAGAACAGCTCCCTGGCGAAAAGCGGACTTGTTTCCGTTAGATTTCATATCGGCTCCTCTTTACTTGATTTCATTTAGAATATTAATTGCTTTTTCAGGTGTCAGGTGTGTATAGACCCTGTCGTTTACAATCATAGCCGGACCCTGATCACACATTCCTAGACAGTTGGCATATTCTAAAGTTATCCTCTTATCCCTGGTGGTCTGGCCGAATGTGATGCCGAGCTCCCGTTCGACAGCCCTGGCAACTGCCTCCTTGCCCGACATGTCGCACGCAATGGTCTGACACAGGCGGACAATGTTTCTGCCCTGAGGTTCTGAATGGAGAAATGAATAAAAAGAAACCACGCTGTATACTTCTACAGGATGAATGTCCAGAAACCTGGCAATCTCCTGCTGCGCAAAATCACTGATAAATTTGTGTTTTCTCTGTACTGCCTGAAGTATCGGAAGCAGCGAGGAACGTTCACGCCCGTATTTTCCAACGAGGCTTTCCACTTCCTCCGTTAACGAGTTTTTCTCAAGTACCAGCATATTTTTACTCCTTAACCTGGTTAACCAAAAGTTTTTCTACCTTTCTGATCAGCTCATCCGGAGTGATCGGCTTTTCAACAAAGTCGTCCACAGGAACCATTTCACTTGCACCATAGTCCATTCCGATTGTCTTGGACACGGATGTATACATAATAATGGGAGTGTGCACGTTTTCCCTTCTGAACTTCTGGGCCAGGAAAAAACCGTCATCAGGCTCATCCATCATCACATCCAGAATGATCAGATCCGGATTATGCTTGAGCACAACCTGATAGCCGTCCTTCGGATTTGAAGCTGTAACCACCTCGTATCCCTTTGACTCAAGAACCAGACTGCTGGCATCAAGAATATCCGGATCATCATCGATGATTGCGATTAGTGCCATAAGATTCTCCAATTTTAGATTATTAGAATTTGAAATTAGGACGAATAAGATTCTTTTCCAGGGTTAACCCGCCAGTAGAATGTCAGATGCAAATTAACCTGGTGCCGCACTGAAAACTGATAATCACTGAAAACTGATAATCACCAGAATTTTTAAGCGTTCTTCAGGAGATGCTGAGTGGTAAAAAGACACTGAAAGCCGAGCCCTCCCCGGGCCAGCTTTCAACCTCCAATTTACCCGCATAGGAATCCACAATGCGCTTTACAATTGAAAGCCCCAGGCCCGTGCCGCTAATGCCGCGGGTCTGGTCGTTTTTTACCCTGTAGAATTCCTGAAACAGCTTCGACTTTTCCTCCCTCGTCATTCCGATACCGGTATCGGAAACCTTTGTAACGAGGTAATTTCCTGAAGTGCTGATATTTATATCAATTGAACCGTTGTCCTTATTATATTTAACGGCGTTGCTGAGTATGTTGGTGAAGAGCCTGTTTATTTCATTCTGATCTGCCTTAAGCTTTAAGCCCGCAGTTTCAATATTAAGCGTAACCTTAAGGTGCCTTTTTTCAAGCTCAAATTCCAGAAATTCAATTATTGACCTGATGATCTCTTCAATTTCAAGCTCTTTTATTTCGCGCTGTGTTTTCTTTAATTCCATCCTGGAGATGTCCAGGAGGTCATTGACCATTGCAACAAGTCCCTGCAGCCTCGAGAAGGATCTCTCAAGAAAATCCTTCTGCTGTTCGGCCGAAACGTTGACCTCCTCATCCAGAATTATTTTTAAGAATCCTATTACGGCGGCCAGCGGCGTTTTCAGCTCGTGGGCTACCATGGAGACAAACTGCGACTTGACGGCCTCGACTTTTACAGATTCAGTAACGTTTCTTATTACCGTAACAACTCCCGCAAGACTGCCGTCTGCATGCGGAACAGGCGAACAGGTGGCCTCAATTACCAGCTCCTTGTTCGGCTTCAGCTCAATCTGTGTTGAGTAGGAATTAGGAATGTATTCTTCGGAATTTATGAATTTTTTAATGATGGCGGTAATTTCATTTGGAAGGATCTCGAGGATTACATCCCCGATAAATATTTCATGAAGATCCAGATACTTCAGGGCGCTGGAATTATACAAAACCAGTTCACCGGTACGGTTTACCACCAGTGCTCCTTCGGTAATCGAATCAATTATGGTTTTTAATCTTGTTTTTTCATATGCAATCTCCAGAAGCCTTTCCTCACGCTCTTTTCTGAGGCGCTCGGCCTCCAGTATGAGAAGCCTTTTTTCGTAGCCTTTCCTGAGCTGAAGAAGGAGTTCTTCAGGAGTAAATGGTTTCGGAATGTAGCTGTAGGCACCCAGTTTTGTGGACTCAATAGCCGTCTCATAGCTCGCGTATGCGGTGGCAATAAAGCATACAGTATTCGGATTTGCCTTACGGACTTCCTTAAGCACTTCAATGCCGTCAAGGTCAGGCATCTTAAGGTCAATAATTGCCAGGTCAAACTCGCTCAGGCGGGCAAGTCTGATTCCCTCAGTTCCGTTTTCAGCAGCTTCGGCTGTAAAGCCCTCGCTCTCCAAAAGACGCTTTGTACCAAGCCTGAGTCCTCTTTCATCATCCACAATCAGCACATGCGGTTTATGGGTTTCCACAGCTTTTCCCTTATTTTGTTTACAGAAACCTTAGAACAGATGATGAACCAAAACCGGATACACCCGATCAATTTACAGAATATTATAGAATTTATACTAACTGAATGATTCCTCTTTTAACTGCATAAAGTCAGACTGCTGCTTCAAAAAAATGCTCTAACTTTTTTAAGAGCTCTTCAAACATAATAGGTTTATTCAGCACTGCATCGCACTTTATCCATTCTTTTTCCTCTGCTGTCGAGGATCCGAACTTATAACCTGTAAGGTAGGTGGCCGATGTCAAAAGAAAGACCGGAATACCCTTCCCGTAAGGATCTCTTTTTATTTTATGGCAAAGGATAAAGCCGGAGTCGTGCTCCTCCATTATTAGATCTACTATAGCAGCATCAGGCTTTTCTTTCCTGAACTGGCTGAAGCCTTCATCCACGCTTTCAGCCGTAACGATTTCATAACCTTTTGATTCCAGCAGAATCTTGTTCTGTTCAAGCAGATCAATGTCATCATCAACCAGCAGAATCTTTTTTACTTTTTCGTGAACTGACATTTATTCAACTCCATGATTCATATTTTTTAATTCATAAAACTTTTAATGTTGTTAAGATTTGAAGGAAGCTTTATTGTAAAAGTTGTTCCCTCGCCCGGTTTGCTTTGAACCCTTATATCCCCTCTGTGCATTTTAATTATCCCGTATGCTATTGCAAGGCCAAGACCGGTTCCTTTTCCCATTTTCTTAGTTGTAAAGAAAGGCGTAAACAGTTTCCCGATATTTTCTTTCGGAATGCCCGAGCCCGTATCCATAAAGTCTATTACAAGGAACTCATTCTGCATGCTTACCGACACAGATACAATTTTATCCTTCTTTTCCTCAAAGGACTCAAATGCATTGTTCAGTACATTCAGGAATACTTCCTTAATCTGGTCACTGTCGGCTTCAATGGTCGGACTTTCGGCCCTGTTCTCCATTTGTATTTTGACGTCCTTATAAACCGGATTAATGGAAAAAGCCTTCATCATGTTCGTCAAAAGCTCCCAGACATTGACCTTCACCGCTTTAAGCTTTCCCTGCCTGGCAAAGTTCAGGAGGTTAGCCACAATATTCTTGCAGCGGTTCGTCTCATCAATTATCATGTTCAGGTCTTCTGTGTACTGATTGCAACCGGAGACTTTTGACCATTCATTCCTGAGCATCGAGGAGTAAAGCAGAATTGTGCCCAGAGGATTATTAATCTCGTGCGCCACGCCTGCGGCAAGCTGCCCGATTGAGGCCAGCTTTTCCGCCGAATGGAGCTGTTCCTGCGTGTTCTTCAGCTCGTCGTATGCTTTCTCCAGCTTGTCAATCAGATAAGGCAGGCACATCTCATCTTCGGCCAGTCCCTTTGCAATTGCAACAGCATATTCGCGGCAGGTGGGATATCCGCAGGCTGTGCAGTTGAGCTCATCCTGCTTTTCAAATTTATTTGAACGCGCAAGTATTTCCCTTATCTTCTCTTCCGAGGGCATCGGCCTTCTCTGGCTTTTATAGGAGAAATTCCTCCTGAAACTGATGTTCCTGCTGTTAAAAAGGTTGCTTTTCCACAAATGCTTGTCTACATTATGAAGGCTTTCTTCGCAGTATTTAATTACCTTTTCCCTTCTGGAGTAGTAATTCAGGCTGCTGTCAATTGCCGGACCGCTTATGCATCCTTCACAGAAAAGAATATCAATAAACTTTGATTTGATGTTTCCCTGTGCTATCTCATTAATGACTTCAAGAACCTTATCCTTGCCTTCTACAATAATGGTTTCCTTTGCAAGTATATCGTTCGGAACTCTGGCCGTCTTGAGTAGTCCGCCTGAGAGCGGAAAGACTTTTCCCATGTGGGAGTGCGGCGGATCAAATTCAGCCTCCGGAAGCAGGGCAAGATCTATTTTCCTGTTTATGAAAATTTCCTTCAGCTCTGTAAATGTTAAAACAGCATCAATTGCCCCTTTTACCTCCTCATCCATATACTCGCTTTTCTTGGCAACACAGGGACCTATAAATACCACTTTTACATCATCTCCCTGGTCAGCCTTCAGGTAGCGTCCCATGGCGATCATTGGAGAGACTATCCTGGCAAGGTTCGGCACCAGCTCTTGCATATACTTTTCGATATAGTTATATACTGCAGGGCAGGCTGAACTGATAATGGTCTTTCCCCCGAGCGACTCTATTTCCTGAGCGTAAAGCTGCCCTACTAGATCCGCCCCGAAAGCAGTTTCGGCTACAGTCTTAAATCCAAGTATGCGAAGTGCAGCTGGCAGCTTTCTGTAACTCTCCGGGAAAGATGCGGCAAACGACGGGGCAACTATTGCAATGGCATTGCCTGAGGTAAGTATATCCTCAAGTAAAACTTCAACGTCGCTTTTAATCTGCTTTGCCTGCTGGCTGCAGACTTTTAAGCAATGCCCGCAGCTTATGCACCTCTCACCGATAACAACTGCCTGGCCATTTACAACTCTGATTGCAATGGCAGGGCATTCCCTTATGCAGGAGTAGCATCTTTTACATTTCTGCCCAATCGTGCTTACTATGCCTTTGCTCATTGCCATATCAGTTATAACCCGCCTTTGTTAGTTAAAGTTTATCGAAAATCTGCCCGCTGCACCCGTTTTAACCGACGCTGTTCTTAAGGAGTTCACGTCTGTCGGTATATGTAGTATGCAGCAGCTCGTGCGATTTATGACTGTTCGGCTCCTTGAAAAATTCCTTATAAATGGTCTTTACAGCCTCATTTTCATGGCTCCTGCGGCAGGCCATCTCAGAATCTATTTCATAGAGAGCTTTTATTCTTTTCTGAACCTTTTCAGGTCTGTTATGTATCGGCTGTCCTCCGCCGTTTATGCATCCGCCGGGGCAGGCCATGACCTCAATAAAATCGTATTTTGAGGCTCCTTTCTGAATCTCATCCAAAACCGGGGCCACATTTCCTATTCCATTGACAACAGCGATATTTAATTCCATTTCTCCGATCTTTACAGAAGTCTCTTTTATCCCCTTAAGCCCCCTTATATCTTCAAACTCAAGCTTTTCAAGCTCCTGCCCGGTAAGAATATGATAAGCTGTTCTTAATGCAGCCTCCATCACGCCTCCGGATGTTCCGAAAATGACGGCGGCTCCGGTCGACTCACCCAGCGGGTTATCGAACTTTTCTTCAGGCAGGTCGCTGAAATCAATTCCTGCCATTTTGAAGTACCTTACCAGTTCGCGTGTCGTCAGCACTGCATCAACATCCTGCATGAGGTTTCCTGAAAGCTCAGGGCGGTCCGATTCAAACTTCTTAACCGTGCAGGGCATGATGGAAACTACAAATATGTCCTTTGGGTCAAGCCCCATTTTCTTTGCATAATATGATTTGGTAACTGCTCCAAGCATCTCATGAGGCGACTTGCAGCTCGAAATGTGCCCTAGCATCTCAGGCCTGGTCTGTTCGATGTACTTTATCCAGCCCGGGCAGCAGCTTGTAAACATCGGCATCTTCTTTTTGTTTTTTATCCTGTCTACGAGCTCAGTTCCCTCTTCCATTATTGTAAGGTCGGCGGCAAAGTTTGTATCGAAGACCTTATCGAAGCCGAGGCGCTTGAGGGCTGTAACGAGCTGCCCCGTTACGTTTGTGCCCATGGGGAGGTTGTATTCTTCTCCCAAAGAGGCCCTTACGGCCGGGGCAATCTGTGCAATGGTGAATTTTTTTCTGTCGTTCAGAGCGTATGCCACTTCCTTAAGATGACTTTTTTCCCTCAGGGCCGCCGTGGGACAGACAAGTATGCACTGCCCGCATAAAATGCAGTCCGAGACATTAATGCCTTTGTTATACGGAGTTGTAACGATGCTTGAAAATCCTCTGTTCGTAAAGTCAATGGCCCCCACCTTCTGAACCTCATTGCAGACACGGACGCACCTGCCGCAGAGAATGCACTTGGCAGGATCCCTTTCAATTGAAGGGCTTGAAGCGTCAATTGCATGCTTTTTGGTCTCGCCACTGTAGCGGTGCTCTCTTACTCCGTACTGCTCGGAAAGGTCCTGTAGTTCGCAGTTCTTGTTGCGGACGCATATAAGACAGTCCTGCGGATGATTTTCAACAAGCAGTTCGACGATGGTTTTTCTTGCGCGGCGCACCCGCTGTGAGTTGGTTTCCACTGCCATCCCCTCGTAGACCGGATAAGCGCAGCTCGGGATAAGACCCCTCTGGCCTTCCACTTCCACAACACACATACGGCAGGCACCCGTGGGGGTCAGGTTTTTCAGATGGCACAAAGTAGGCACATGTATTCCCACGGACTTTGCAGCATCCAGAATAGTCATTCCTTCTTCTGCATTAACTTTTATATTATTTATGGTTAACTGAACCATTAGAATCTCCTCTACTAATTCGATTTAATCGGGAAAATCAGTTTATCTCAATAGCCTTAAAGCGGCAGCTTTCGAAACACATGCCGCACTGAATACATTTATCCTGCACGATGTAATGTGCCTGTCCTTTCTCCCCTGCAATGGCTTCATTGGGGCATTTCTTAAGGCAGAGACCGCAGCCCGAGCAGATGCTGTTGTCTATGGTAAATGTCAGGAGCTCTTTGCAGACTCCGGACGGGCATTTCCTGTCGTAGAGATGAGCCTCATATTCTTCCTTAAAGTATCTCAGGCCCGACAAGACAGGGTTCGGTGCCGACTGCCCCAGGCCGCAAAGTGAAGTATCCTTAATCACGTCGGCCAGGCGCTGCAGGTGTACAACTCCTTTAAAGCGCTGCAGCTGCTCTTTCTTGTCTTTTGTATTTTTATAACTCTTGGGAATCCTCTCAATTATTTCCAGCATTCTTTTTGTTCCCTCTCGGCAGGGCACGCATTTTCCGCACGATTCATTCTGTATAAAGGTAAGGAAGAACCGTGCTATGTCCACCATGCAGGTGTCTTCATCCATTACAACAAAGCCTCCCGAGCCCATCATGGCACCCACAGACTTCAGCGATTCATAATCCACCTGTGTTTTAATGACGCTGTCAGGAAGGCATCCGCCCGAGGGTCCCCCGATCTGAACAGCTTTGAAGAGCTTGTTGTTGGGAATTCCTCCGCCTATCTTAAATACGACGTCTTCAAGTGTTACGCCCATAGGAACTTCCACAAGACCTGTGTTTTTTATCTGTCCGGAGAGTGCGAATACCTTGGTTCCCTTGCTCGACTTTGTCCCGATTGAGGAAAACCAGCCTGAGCCCCTGGTTATGACGGAAGAAACATTGGCCATGGTTTCAACATTATTGATAATGGTAGGCTTTCCCCAGAGCCCTGCATTGGCAGGGTAAGGAGGCCTGGGTTTCGGCATCCCTCTTTTGCCCTCAATTGAGGCAATTAAAGCCGTTTCCTCGCCGCAGACAAATGCTCCTGCCCCTTTTTTGACTTTCAGATCAAAACTGAAACTGCTTCCTAATATATTTTTGCCCAGGATGCCGTAGCGTCTGCACTCTTTTATTGAGTTCTCCAGCCTTTCAATTGCAAGCGGGTATTCTGCGCGGCAGTATATGTAGCCGTGTGTAGCTTCAATTGCATAGGCTGCAATGAGCATTCCTTCTATTACCCTGTAGGGGTCGCTCTCCAGGACCGAACGGTCCATGAATGCACCCGGATCACCCTCATCGGCGTTGCAGATGACGTACTTTGCATCGCTTTTATTCTTAAGAGCCAGTTCCCACTTCTTCCCAGTGGGGAATCCGGCGCCACCTCGTCCTCTGAGCCCCGAGGCGAGCATTTCTTTGACCACCCCTTCTGGCTTCATAAGTCGGAGCACTTTATCAAAACCCCTGAAACCACCGGCGCTTATATAGGAGTCAATTGAGACCGGATCAATTATGCCGCAGTTTTCAAGGACAACCTTCATCTGATGCTTAAAGAACGGGTCCTCATTTATGTTCGGAACCTCAGGAGTTGCTTTTCCGTGTGTTCCAAGGAGCTTTTCCTTGAAAATTCCTTTTTCCACGATTGTCCTTTGTATCAGCTTGGGAACAATTTTGGGAACGATTTCGCAGTAAGAAACTCTGTCATGTCCCGGCAGCTTTATATCTACAATAACTTCCCTTGAGCAGTAGCCGATGCAGCCTGTTGCTACAAGGCGGGCATTTATGTTAAGTCTTTTTAATTCACTTCTAATTGCTTCTTCAACTTTCTTTGCCCCAGATGCCAGGCCGCAGGTGCCCATTCCTATAAAAATGACGGGAATGTCGTGATCCTTAAAGGTTAACCTTTTATTCAGACTTTTGAATTTTTCCTGACATTCGGAATTATGATGACAAAGTGGCCCTTCAGTGCAGCAGGCAACAAACTCTCTGCACGGCTTTTCCAAGCTGTGCCAGCATTCGCTGCAGCATTTATCCAGAAATGTGTTCATTGTTGGCTCGTAATTTGTTCTTCAATTTTTTCAGCAGAGACTTCCTGGGCAGTATATTTTTTCAGGATTCTCGGAATATCTTTTACTGTTGCCCGTCCGTAGTAATCATCATTAACTACAATGACCGGAGCAATACTGCATGCTCCGATGCAGGCTACCACTTCGAGCGTAAAATTCTTGTCGCGTGTGGTATCCCCTGCCTTGCAGTTTAATGCGGTTTCCAGCGCAAACAAAAGATTGGCTGAACCTTTCACGTGGCAGGCGGTTCCCCGGCAAACCCTGATAATGTTCTTCCCAAGGGGCTTTAAGCGGAACTGATTGTAGAAGGTTGCCACCCCGTAGATCCTGCTTAAAGGCATATCCAGGAATTCACCAATATCCATTAAGGCTTTTTCGGGCAAATACCCGTATATATTCTGCACTTCCTGCAGGAGAGAAATTAAATTGCTTTTATCTTTTGGAGTGTAATTTGAGAAAATATGTGAATGCATCTTAAATACCTGTTTATTGGTTTTATACCCGTTTTGCAATTAATGTGCCATTATTTTCCCCCTTGTTTTTGACCCGAAATGGGCACATCAGGGCCGTTTAGGGGAAAACTTATTGTGAATTTTTCTAACAATAATCAATATTTTCCTAACAATAGGAAAAGGCGGATGGTACAATAAAATGAGATGCCGGGTGGCATTTAAGTGATTCGGCCGAACAAAAGAGTTAAAGGGAATAAAAAAACCCGGAAGTTTCCGGGCTCTTAAAAATCAGGCGGGTTTAGCCTATGGCGTTGTTTTTGGCTGCGGATTCCTCTGCCAGCTTCTTCTTGTAGTTCTTCATTTTTTCAAGCAGGCTTTTATCCTCCACTGCGAGGATCTGAATGGCCAGAAGAGCTGCATTCTTGGCTCCCCCGATTGCAACGGTTGCCACTGGTATTCCTGAAGGCATCTGAACTATGGAGAGGAGTGAATCCAGGCCGTTTAAGGACTTGCTTAAAATAGGCACACCGATTACAGGAAGCGGCGTGTAGGCTGCCGTCACCCCGGGCAGATGGGCTGCACCGCCGGCGCCTGCAATGATTACTTTAATGCCCCGGTTTATCGCCTCTGTTGCATACTCGGCCAGCATGTGCGGCGTACGGTGGGCAGAAATGATCTTGAGCTCAAACATTACTCCAAACTGATCGCAGACACTGGCTGCTTCCTTCATTACCGGCAGGTCGGAATCGCTGCCCATGATTATTGCTATTTGCGGACTGAAGTTTTCCATTATTTTTCCTGAAATTGTTGCTTTCAAAAGATACATTCAATTTAAGAAAGATTCAATTTAGATGCGTGGCTGGAGCCCGATCTTTCCCCTTAATCCCTCACTCATAAAAAAAGGAATACCGCTTTTCATCCGGTATTCCTTTCTTAAGAGGTTCCTTTAATTAAGGAGCTATGTATGAGGAAAATTACTTTTCGTTAATTGAACCTATTCCTGAGACACTACTTCTGACATTCTTCGGATTACCGTAATAATCCAGACTGCCGACGCCCGAGATATCTGCTCTTAGCTCAGTTGAAGCATATACATCAGCCTTTGAGGCTCCGCTTATTTCAACACTGGCATTATTGGCAATGAGATCCTTTGCATTAACCTTTACGGCTCCGGAAAGGCTTAGCCTCAGCATCCCGGTTTTCCCCGAAAGGTTGATCTTCCCGGCCCCCGAGGCATCGAGCTTTATTCTGCCGTTATCTATGTTTTCAACCGTTATATTGCTTGCGCCCGAAGTTTCCACTTCATCGATGTTTGCCGTTGTTATTTTAACTTTTATCTTTTTCCTTGGGCTTATGCTCTTTGTATTAGAAATATGTAAAGTATTACCGCTGACTTCTGTTTTTATCAGGGGCAGAATGTTACTCTCAGCGTCTATTGTTATGCCGGGGCTTCCCCCGCAGGTAATATCCACCTCGTAGGCCCCTCCGACTTCGACCGAATTAAAATCGCTTAAAGAGCGGGTTTCTTCCTTTATTGTGCCGTTCCCTTTTACTCCAATGCCGTGGCAGCTGAATCCAAAGCCGTGGCAGCCGGCAAATACCAGGAAAAACAAGGCTGATGCCAGTAATACTTTTTTCATTATGTCCTCCATGCTTAAAAATCTTCTCCCTTCTGTAAATTTAGACGAAGGAAAGTTCCGGAAGTTTCTAAAAAAAAGGAGTTTTTTTGTAAAAATCCGGTTCAATGCTTCCTATACTCCTCCGGTGCTGAACAAGTTAAGGTTTTCTTTCGATAGTAATTAAGTCCGGTTTTTTTAATGAAAAATATTTTATATTTGCTGAACCATTTCAAAACAAAGGCGCCTGAAAGTAAGACTGCAAAAGGCCTAAACGAAAAAAATTCTTTAGTATAAGACAGTATGAAAAGAAAAGATATAAACAGCACTTCTCCGGATGCACGGCGGGAGCTTCTCTGGCGGGCTTATGAAAACTTAAGACAGGGAAATTTTCAGTCTGCCCTTAGTATTTCGCAGGAAGTCTATTATGCAATGCCCGATGATTCAAGCGCTATAATATGCCGCGCCTGGGCGCTTCTGGAAAACGGGAATCCAGCCAAGGCTCTTGAGCTGGCCAACCTGGCTGTGGAATCTGATGAAGGAAGCTTTAATTCACGCCTTTTCCGCGGACTTTTCTTAAGCCGCATGAGCATCTATGAAGGCGCCCTGAGCGATCTTGACCTGGCAGTTAAAAATGAAGAATACCTCCTCCTGGAGGCCTACATTAGCCGGGCAAGAAGCCTTGCAGGCTTAGGACGGTTCTTTGAGGCTTTGGAGGTAATGGAAAAAGCAATTCTCATTGCAGGTGAAAAAGCCTCCCATCTTAAACAGGCAAAAAGATGGTATAGAATTGCTGCAGGCTACAACGACCTCTTCGGGGAGAAAACTGCAGCGGACATAAATCTTTTGGAAGAGGCTGAACATGCGCTTACATACGGGGAAAACTGGTTTACTCTTTTTGTTGCAAGAAAAATCCTCTCCGGCAGTAAGGAAGATGCCACAAGTGAGATAACTCTCAGGGCGCAGCTGCTGGAACTGAGAGCCATGAGGGCACTATTTCAGTACCTCCCCGCCCTGCAGAAAGCAGAAAAACTGAAGGAAAGTATGTCCGGAAATGTTGCATTTAAGGCAATTTACAGTGATCTCATCAGGCTGTGCAGTAAAAAAGAAAACGATGATTGGGAAACACCCACTGTTTCGGACAGGCAGGATACAGACCCGAAAATTCCTGAAACAAATACTGAAGACGAAAAGAAAAAAAACGGGGTCATTAGCCTTCGGAAAAGAATCGATTTTAAGAACTTCCCGAATGGCACTTTAGAGTTCCTGGATGCCAGAATGTGCGCCTTTAATTCCGGAAGGCAAAAGGACATCAAAAAATACCTTGTTCAGTTCAAATGGGATGAAACCGCTTTTGTCGGAGCAGAACTCCTTCTTGCAAACCCGTTTTATGGGAAATCCGATTTCAGCCTTACGGGGCGTGCACTGTGGTATCTGAACGGGAAGAAACTGGGGCAGAACAGTTTCAGTGTTCTTATAGAAAAAACCTGGCAGGAAGCAACTTTCATTCAGTACTGGGGAGCAGACGTTCCGGGCTACTGGGAAAAGGGGCAGGCCAGACTTGAAATCTTTATTGACGACCAGAAAGTTTGTGAACGCTGGTTTTTAATCGGGACAAGCGAAATCGAGCAGTCTTTTGAACCAAAGTATATTCCTGAAAACCAGGACCGGCTTCAGCCGTACACCAATGTTATTGAGACAGGCGATGCCGGAAAAGAGTTGCCCGGGAACACTTCCCCGGCCTACAAGCCAGCTATGCGGATTGAGGAAGAATCGCTTTCAGATTTAATAAATATGCTTGACGGCTTTACCGGACTTAAGAAAGTAAAAGAATCCCTCAGGGACTTTATCAGCTATCTTGAATTTCAGAATGAAAGGAAAAGGCAGGGTCTTGCAGCAAGTGCCGACTTCACGCTCCACTGCCTGTTTCAGGGTAACCCCGGAACGGGAAAAACAACAGTTGCCAGAATGCTCGGAAAAATTCTTAAGGCAATGGGATTCCTGGAAAAAGGGCATATTGTTGAAGTTGACCGTGCCGGCCTCGTGGGACAGTATATCGGCGAGACCGCAATAAAGACCGATAAGCTCGTTACGGATGCCATGGGAGGGGTACTTTTTATTGACGAGGCGTATACTCTGGTCAAGAAGTCACAGGGCGGGCAGGATTTCGGACAGGAAGCTATTGATACCCTCTTAAAGAGAATGGAAGACAATAAAGGGAAATTTGTAGTCGTTGCAGCCGGCTATCCCGAGGAGATGCAGGCATTCCTTAATTCCAACCCGGGACTTAAAAGCCGCTTTACCCGTCAGTTCGATTTTGACGACTATTCACCAGAAGAACTCCTTGAGATCTTTAATGCTGCCGCCAAAAAGGAAGAATATACTCCGGATGAAGAAGCCCTTGAACTCTTAAAAAAGGAATTTACGCGCCTCTACAGAAAAAGGGACAAGTCTTTCGGCAATGCGCGTCTTGCAGCCAGGTTTTTCAGCGAGGCAAAACTCCAGTTAAGCAGAAGATTTCTCCGCCTCAAAGACGAGGAGAAAACAAAACTTGCCATGACTACTTTCACCGGCAAGGATATTAGTGCTATTCTGTCTTCAGAGGGCGGCCAAAGAAATGTTCCTATTCCTATTGATGAGGAAGCCTTAAGTAAAGCGCTTGAGAAAATCAACAACCTATCTGGAATCGAGTCAGTTAAAAAAGAGATACATGAAACTGTTAAGCTCGCCCGTTATCTGGCACTTCAGGGGGAGGATCTGAATAAAAAATTCCTCTCACACCTTATATTCTTAGGAAATCCCGGCACAGGAAAGACAACCGTCGCACGCATATACAGTGAAGTAATCTCAGCCTTAGGCATCCTGCCCCGCGGGCATCTGGTTGAGGCCGACAGACAGAAACTGGTCTCAGGCTTTGCCGGGCAGACAGCCGGGCAGACTTCAGAACTGATTGACAGGGCGCTCGGCGGAACTCTTTTTATTGATGAGGCCTATACACTCTCAAAAAATGGAAGTGACACCCAGGGTCATGAGGCAATCGATACACTCCTTAAAAGAATGGAAGACGACAGGGATAAATTTATTGTTATTGCTGCCGGGTATACCGAAGAAATGAAAAGCTTTCTTGAGAGTAATCCGGGACTTAAAAGCCGCTTTACAAAAACCATTACATTTGAGGACTACAACCCGGATGACCTCCTGGATATTACTTTATCGATGATTTCCCAAAAAGGATTTTTGCTTGAAGAGGAGGCGCGCGAACCTTTAAGAAAATACTACAATTCTATATACAGAAACCGCGATAAATCTTTCGGCAATGCAAGAATAGTAAGAAACCTCCTTGAAGGAGCTCTTAAAAATCAGCTCCTCCGATTGTCTGAGACTCAGGAAAAACCCGATGAGGCTGAAGTTAAAACCCTGAGACTTGCTGACCTCAGAAATATTATTTTCAGTGAGAGTGAAAGGAAAACCTTCAGAATTGAAGGCGACATCGAACAGCTCAATCACTATATGCAGGAATTAAAGAATCTGACGGGACTTCTGCAGGTGAAGAAAAGTGTTGAAAAGCTCGTCTCAGGACTGAAAGTGGCAAAGCTGAGAGAGAAAAGGGGATTCTCAGTAATTGAGAAGAATATGCACGCTGTTTTCCTCGGGAACCCGGGTACAGGAAAGACCACCGTGGCGCGCCTCTTAAGCAGAATATACAAGGAAATGGGGCTCCTCGAAAAAGGACATTTAGTTGAAGTCGACCGCGCCAGTCTTGTTGCAGGCTACCAGGGGCAGACCGCCTTGAAGACCGACGAGGTTATAAGACAGGCGCTCGGCGGAACACTCTTTATTGATGAGGCATATACTCTGGCAAGGCAGGGCCACGACTTCGGTCAGGAAGCCATTGATACACTCTTAAAAAGAATGGAAGATTTCAAGGGGCAGTTCGCAGTTATAACGGCAGGATATCCCGATGAAATGAACAGGTTTTTAAGCTCCAACCCGGGCTTGAAGTCGCGTTTTTCTAACATACTTACATTTGAGGATTATTCCCCGCGCCAGATGCTTGAAATTGCAGCCAATATTGCCGACGAATCGGGCTACAGGTTAGATGAAGGCGCCCTGCAGTTCCTCCTTGAAATATTTACACGTCTGTATTCAAAACGCGATAAGAATTTCGGAAATGCCCGCACGGCGCGCCAGATCCTCTATGAGACCGTGAGCAATCAGGAAGAAAGGATTTCAAAATTAAGCGACGTTAACGATGAGGATCTAATGACCATTACGCTTGAAGACGTCGAAAAGCTCGCAGAGTTCTAAAAGCCTGCATAAAAAAACTGCAGCCAGGGAGTTGCTGCAGTTAATAAATATCTTTTGTATCTCCAAGAACCCCGTTACTTTTGGGCTGCCTCGGAGAATGTCAGAATGTAGCCGTTATTGTCACGAATTGTAAACTCTCTTGTGCCGTAGAATGTCTGATGCAGCTCCCTTACCATCTGCAGGCCGGCTGAAGTTGCCTTCTCATACAACGGAACGATATCATTTACCTCAAAAAACAGGGAAAACGTTCCCCCTATCTGCGCATCTTTTGCTACATTCAGATCCTGACTGAAACTTTCCCTTTTCTGAACCATCAGCTCAACATTCCCGTTTGAGAGTATTGCAAAATTGTACTTCCCTGTATCCGGAATGGTGACATCTGCCCCAAATCCAAGATTATCGTGGTAGAATTTTATTGTCTCATTGACGTCATTTACCATTAAATTTGGCGTGAGTTTCTTAAAGTTGACATTTTCCTGGACTGCCTTCTGGCGAGTCTTCCTTTTAAGCTGCTGATCAGAATGCCTGATGCAGCCGCTTAAAGTCAAAGTTAAAATCAGCAGTAAACTGGAAATAATTTTCATGTGATTAATTTTCCGAATTATATCATAAAAAAAGTTATATAAAAATAATATTAATTGAAACAAAGAGATTTTGCCCACAGATTTAACTAAAGCCGTTCATTTCGGGCATTGTCAGAATCTTTATAGTTCGTTCTCCTTGTTTAAGGTCACGCATACCTGAGTGCCAACCCCCTTGGTGCTTTCAACCTTAATGGACGCCCCATTAAGATCGGCATATTTCTTCACCAGAGCCAGACCGAGCCCGTTTCCTTCAAAGCGTCTAGTATAGCCTGTCTCCTCCTGTGAAAAAGGTGAAAAGAGCTTCGGGATATACTCTTCTGAAATTCCGATGCCGGTATCCCTGATAGTGACCGATGTCTTATCAGGCTTGCCATTGGAAATCAGGATCTCAACTTTACCTTTCCTGGTGTATTTAATTGCATTATCTATCAGATTCTGGAATAGTTGAGTAAGCGAATAAGGATCCCCTGTTATCACCTCATCTTCAGAGCTCTCCCCTGAAAGACTGAATTCCAGCTCCTTGAGCTTGGCCTGGTTCTCAAACTCCTTAAAAAGGCTGTCCAGAATGTCGGACTTCAGGTTAAGCTTTCTTGGATTCATTTCATAGCTGCCCGACTGCAGCTGCGACATCGAGAGGATCATATCAATTGTTCTTGTAAGGCGCCTTCCGCCGCTGTCTATTATCTTAAAGACAGAGGCCATATCCTCGGGAAGTTTATTTTCCAGCTCGGCCTTCAAGAGTGATGTGAAGCTGAGTATGGTATTTATGGGAGTCCTGATTTCGTGCGACATCTGCGCCAAAAAGTCGCTCTTAAGGCGGTCGGCTTTTTCGGCTTCCTCTTTTGCCAGTATCAGCTCATCTTCAGCGTGTTTGCGTTTTTCTTCCACCCCTATTGCTGCAACAGCTATGCCCAGGAGTTCAAGGTCATCCTGGCTCGGGTTATAGTCATCTTTATAGACCATGCACAGAGAGCCCACCGGCTTGTTGTCGCATGCAACCTGCTTGCCAATGTAAGTCTTAAGTCCGTATCGGTTTACATTGGCATCGGTATCGGCATAATTTGTCTCCTCCAGGTTCGGAATAATCCATGTTTTGTTTTTGTCGCCGCGTATAACATCGTAGCATATGTGCCCTTCTGCCCTGTCCTTTTCACAATAACCTTCCGGGAGGTTCCACTGCCCCAGGCTGTAGAGCATGTCATCTTCAAGGCGGTTATAAATGGCGCCTGCAGCGCTCAACTGTTCACCGCAGAGAGCAACCAGGCGGTTTATGTTTTCCTTTGCGTCTGCGCCGAAACTGAGCATGCATTCATTCAGCTTTGAAAGCCTCTCTTCAGATTTTTTCCTTTCAGTAATATCCCTGAAAACGCTTAAGAGCATCGGTTCCTGTCCGGGCAGGTTCATCTCCGAGTGTGCAATATCGAACCAGCGGTCTTTCCCGTTCCACAGTCTGGCCTTCTGCTGTGAATGAGGAATAATGGTGCCCTCCTTAAAGTTGCGGATAAAGTCCGAAATTGTTTCCCCTCTGAACTCATCGCGGTAAATAATGGAAATTGATTTGCCTTCCATTTGTGAACGGCTCAGCCCCGCCATTCTGCAGAAAGATTCATTTACCAATTTCACGTTGCCGAATTTGTCGGTCAGCCTCATTCCGTCTGCAGAGTTCTCCCAAACAAGACGGAAGAGCATTTCACTTTTCCGGATCTCTTCCCGGTGGGCCTTCCTTTCGGTAATGTCGCGTATAACGGTCTGAATGGCAGGCTGCCCTTCATACAAAAAGTATCCCGCGGCAATTTCAACGTCCAGCACGCGTCCGTCAAAGCGCACAATTTTTTCTTCTGAAAGAGGTACATTCTGCCCGGTTTCCAGCATATATTTTATACGTTCCAGGGCAAGCCTATGGAAGTCGGGATGAAGGAATTTCCAGACCGGCTGTCCCACTACTTCATCGCGGCTTTTTGCGCCGATCATTTCCACTGCGGCTGAATTGCAGTAAAGCGATATGCCGTTTTTGTGGACCAGAATTGCATATGGCGAGAGCTCAATAATGTTGCGCGCATTCTCTTCTGACTGCCTGAGCTTTTTCTCGGCAGCCTTCCTTTCCTTTATGTCGCGGAATACAAGAACAACGCCTGTAATTGCTCCCTTGTCGTCTCTTATCGGGGCAGCGCTGTCATCAATGGGGGCTTCACTGCCGTCTTTGGATCTTAAAACGGTATGGTTTGCCAGGCCCACAGTTGCGCCATCTCTTATAACCTTTGCAACAGGGTGCTCCATATTCTCATGTGTATTTTCGTTGAATATATGGAATACCTCCTCAAGCGCACGGCCTGAGGCTTCAGAAATGGTGTAGCCCGTAAGCTTTTCGGCAACTTCATTCATAAATGTCACATTGCCTTTGAGGTCCGTTGTAATTACGGCATCTCCTATGCTTTTTAACGTGGTGGAAAACCACCTTTCGTTCGCCTTAAGACGGCTTTCAGCCTCATATTTGTAGAGTGCCATTTCAATTGTTGTCTGAAGATCTCTTTCATCAAAAGGCTTAAGGACATATCCGAAGGGTCCGGTTACTTTTGCGCGGTTGAATGTGCCCTCGTCTGAATTGGCAGTAAGGTATATTAAAGGTACATCGAGTTTAGACTTTATCTCTGCTGCTGCGGTAATACCGTCGGCCGGGCCATCAAGGCCTATATCCATAAGAACCAGCTGCGGTTTCACTTCAAGTATTCTTTTTACAGCCTCTTCAGCCGAAGAAGCCAGTCCGCATACAGTATAGCCGAGGTTTTCCAGGCTATATTTCAAATCGAGTGCAACGATGCTTTCGTCTTCAACAATAAAAATATTTGCTTTTGCCATAACAGGGCAAACTCCCATTGAAATTAAAAATTACCCCTTTCTCTTCCTTCCAGCCCGATCTTATGTTTTTTTAACCGGAAATATAATAATAAATTCGGTTATTACATCAGTTTTCAACTGAAAACTTCCCCTCAGCTGCAAAGCCAGTATGTTTACCAGCTGAAGGCCCAGCGTCTTGGGATTGACCAGGTCCACCTTGTCGCGTGGAAATTCCGTCCCGTCGTTATATACAATGAGTGAATAGTTCTCTTCGTCTGAACAGAAGCGTATTCCGATTTCGCCCGAAGTTTTATCCTCAAAGGCATATTTCAGGGCGTTTGTTACAAGTTCATTGATAATAAGCCCGCACGGGATTGCTGTATCCACACTTAAAAATACATCTTCCTGAACTTCCAGCCTGAGCCTGATCGAGTCGTGATTTACATGATACGACTTAAAGAGATTTGATGAGAGGCTCCGGGCATATTCCCCGAAATTTATGCTGGAAAGGTCACCCGACTTATATAATTTTTCATGGATTAAAGCCATGGACCTGACCCGGTTCTGGCTTTCGCGGAACATTTCAAGAGCCTTTTTATCTTCAATAAATCCCGACTGCAGATTCAGGAGGCTGGAGATGACCTGAAGGTTATTTTTCACTCTGTGGTGAATCTCTTTGAGGAGAATTTCCTTTTCCCTCAAGGAGTTCTTTATCCTGTCCTCGGAGATCTTGCGGCTGGTAATGTCGCGTATAATCGAAATAAGTATCACCTCGCCCTGGAGTTCCACCCTGTGAAGATTAATATCGGCAATAATATTTTCACCGGCAGGATCAGCAAGCTGAATTTCAAAATCCTGAGGCTCACCTGCAAGAGCATTGTCAATTTTTCCGGTAATATTCATGGCTAAGAGGTTCTTATCCGAATTAAGCTGCTCATTTACTTTTATCCCTCTTGCCATTTCCCTGGTAATGCCGAAGAGCTGGGAGGCTTTTTTGTTAACCTCAAGGAGCTCCCCGTCTTTTATGAGCATCAGTCCGTCGCTTGACTCGTCAAAAATCGACCTGTACTTTATTTCGCTGTTCATCAGCTCGCTTCTCTGTTTTTCAAGACGGTCGATCATCCTGTTGAAAGAATCAATAAGACAGCCAATTTCATCCTCCGACCTTCCCGGCAGTTTCAGCAGGTAATTGCCTTCTGAAATTTCTTCCATCCTGCGGCTTAATTTCCTGATCGGCCTGACTATTACATTCCTAAGGCTGAAGTATACACTTATTATGATTACAAGAGCAATAACTGCCGTCTGCAAGATGATTCTTATTAAGACACTCTGCAGCTGTTCATGATCTGACTCGTCGGAGAAGTAGACCTCAAGGTATCCGATTTTCTCCCCGCCTCGCTTGATCTCATCCTTAATTATGCTTATATAGCCTCCCGAGGGAAGCTTCTGCGGAATATCATCTTCCGAAAGACTAAAGAATCTGGAGGATCCGTTACGGGAAACACCCTGAAAAAACTCTCCCGTTTCATTTTTTATAACAATCGCCATAATCTCCTTATTCGGTTCATCAAAGGATATTATGCGCCTGGCGGCTAGTTCATCATAGGACCATACCGGTTCAATGATGCTGTTTGCGATCCTCTTAAATTTTACATTCTGCCTTCTTACTGTCTCAGCAAAGAGTCTGTTTTTTTCATAAATGTATGTTGAGTTCCCGAAAATACCTAAGAAAACCACTACACTTACCGTAACAATAAGAATAGTCTTAAACAGTATTGAATTTCTAAATTTCATATGGTGAAGATTGCTGCTGGATGTCATTTTATATTCTGGAATTTTAGGTGCTGCCATTTAGGGGGCATTTATTAAGAGTTTGCAATCCCGTATTTCTTCAGGATTTTTTTATATTTTTCAGTCTTTTTGAACCTGGCAAGATTTGCTGCGAATTGCTCAGAGAGTTTTTTATGCTTCCTTGCCCTTGAAAAAGCGATATAGAGATGTTCCTGGCTTACAAGTGGATTCAGGAATTCAAATTTACCGGCAATTCCCCTTTGGTTCATCAGGTATTTTAGCTGCGTTATGGACCCGACTCCCAGGCTGACACGTTTATTTTCCACCAGACTGATCACCGCTTCGGTAAAAGAGACCTGCTCTTTCTTCAGGAAATTTGCACGGTCGAAATTCCCTCCATAGCTGGTGCTTATTTTTACACCTATCAGTTGCCCTTTCAGCTTTCTAAGGTCCCCGTCAAAAGCAATTCGCGATTCCTTCAGCTTGAAAAGAGCATTGGGCTGATCCACGGTAAATTCTGAAGGATAGTAAAGATATTTCATTCTCTCGCTGTTTTTGAATATTGTCAGTATGCAGTCGGAAGAGCCCGATTTCATCATCTCAATGCATCTTGCCCATGGGTATACCCTGTATTCAGGCTTAAGGCCAAGTTTGGAGAAAATCTCCCTTGATATCTCGATCTCAAAACCGGTAAGCTTTAATATGCCTTGGGAGAAAAGAACTTCTTTGAGCTTCTCAAGATCCGCCGCATCTGCATTTCCCGATAAGTAGTACCTGCCGGTCTGCCTGTCAAGACGATAGGCTGAACTAAGAAGATCCCTTTGTGATTTGTTCTGCATCTTCTTCAAAAATGAGTTTCTGAATTCGTTCTCTGAAATTACCTTTGGAAGATTTTCAATGTAGCAGTTGGGCGGGTAATTCTCCATTACTACAGTAATTGTGCGGGGTGAAGTTTTTTGTGCGGACTTTTTTTTCGTAATTTCTTTTCTTAGAGATGCCTTCCGGGAGGACTTTGGCTTAAGAAGTCTTTTCTTCAAAGAAGATTTCCCCTTTGAAGAAGGTTTACCCTTCAAAGAAGACTTCTTCTGTAAGGATTTTTTCCGTATAGATTTTTCCCGTAAAGATTTTCTCTCCAGGGCAGTCTTCTGGGAAATGCTTGTCCGTGTATGACTCTCTCCCGGAATCTGAGGCGTCAGAAGCAAAAAAAAGAATAAAGAATACAGTGCAACCCTCAGGATCACTCCTGAAAAACCGGATCTGAAACTACTCATATTCTGTACTCTCTCTTTTACTCCAGTTAAGCTGTTTTTCTAATAATAATCGAAAGAAAACAGGGAATTTTGAATCGAAAATACACTTATTCCAAAAATTTTATATCATATCGTTCAGCAGTTCCTGTCTTGGCTGTGCAATAACAACCTTATTGACCAGAAGCCCCTTATCTGCGGCCACTTTGGCGCCCGACTCCACGGCCGAGGTTACGGCGGCAACTTCACCCGTACAGGTAAAAAATGCCTTTCCGCCCAAAGCCATTGCAAGCCTGAGTTCAATGAGCCTCACGTTAGCCGATTTTACTGCAGCATCGGCGGCTTCAATGAGTGATGCAACGGAAAAAGATTCCACTATACCCAGGGCTTCCAGCATCTCCACGCCATTATGGCCCGCAATGGCCGGGAAGATCTGTTCGTGCACGTTCGGAATTACGAAGGTGTCTATTACTGCAAAGCGGACCATATCTGAAGCTGCATCAACTGCAGTCTGCACAGCAGCCACATCGCCTCCGATCAAAACCATGTACTTGCCCGAGCATATCGACCTGTTCAGAATCAGCTCAACATCAGAAGTCTTGAGCATTATATCGGCAGCAAGCATGCCCGCAGCTATGCTCGTCAATTCTATTAAACCTATGGAGTTCTTTTTATCCATTTTATTATCCTGTTAATTGGTACTTACACTTGTACTGAAACTACTTGGCAATAATTCTAATGAAATCCTCTGCAATGTTTGTAACAACGCCGTCAATTGAAGCATGCAGATTTGCTCCAAGCTTTCCTTCAGGGGGCCTTGCAATTATCTGCCCTTTTTTAACGCTTGCGCCTGAATCAACAACAGGCACGGATTTTTCGCCTGTGTGCTGTTTCAGTAATATTTTGACGCTCTCAGTCTTAAGGCCCTCTCTTATAAAAGGCGTAGGCAGGTTATAGTCCTGCAGATTCAGCCTTTTTATGAGCTGCTTAACAGGGACTCTCCGTCCCTCCTTTACGGGGTGCACCTGTACCGGATGAGTTTGTGTATACTTAAAGCCCTCTTTTCTCATCTCTATTTTGGACCACTCGCAGGCTTCCCTGGGATAAAGGTCCTCTGGGCATGCATAAAGTGTGCATATCCCGCATGAGCAGCAGAGCTCCGCAAACTGATTCCAGACCTGAGTGCCCGTCTCCGAGAAAACAAGCGAACGCATAACCTTGTGCGGCTGAACGTTGTAGCCCAAAAGGTAGCGCGGGCAGAACTCAGTGCAGTAGCTGCACTGGTCGCATGCCGATTTGCCTATGCGGTATTTGGACTTATCCGTCCTGTCTTTTCTTTTTACCAGGAAATGGTCCTTAGGCAGAATAATTATTCCTGAAGTAGTCTTTGTCACCACTTCAGAAGCATCGTAGGTATAGCCTCCCATCATAATGCCGCTAATGAATATGCAGTAATCCCTTACAGTAGTTCCGCCGGCAAATTTAATAAGGTCTTCAAAGCTTGTTCCTATAGGGGCAAAGAATGTTGAAGGGTTTCTTACGGCGCCCGTAACAGTAAGTATCTTTTCAGTAACCGGTATACCGTCCATGGCTCTTGAAACGTTGTACAAAGACTCGACGTTATTTACAACGCAGCCCACGTTAAGAGGTATTCCGGCTGGCGGTATAAGTCTTTTCGTTGCAGAATAGACGAGTTCGTATTCATCACCCGAGGGATAGAAGTCGCCCAGCTCACAGATTTCAATCGGGTGGTCGTGTATGGCAGCCTGTACGGCCTCGATGGCATGAATATTTTTTGATTTTATGCCGAAGTAGCCCAATCGTGCCGCAGTCGAATCCATCATGAGCTGCATGCCGCGGACGATCTCTGGGGCGAAGTTTATCATCAGTTCGACGTCTTTATGCAGGAGCGGTTCGCACTCGGCGCCGTTTGCAAGCACAAATTCAACCTGGGATTTTGCCTTTACGTGTGTCGGGAATCCTGCTCCCCCGGCGCCCACGACGCCGGCATTTAACAGTTTCTCAGCTAGTTCCATTTTACATTGTCCTTTTTATAACTACCAGGGTCTTATCGTCTGAATAAGTTCCGTCTTTTGAAAAATGTATTACGTCATTTAAGATTGTATAGGCTATTTCCTTTGGAGAAAGGTGTATCACCTCTTTCAGGGTTTTCTCGAGGCGTTTTTCCTCGTAGCATTCCTCCTCGGTGTTTGCGGCATCGGTTATTCCGTCAGTATAAATTAAAAGCACGTCGCCCTTGGAGAAGTTGAGGTTTTCGGTTTCATACTTCGCGTGCGGGGCAGGCCCAAGTAAGGGTCCCGTAGGCATAAGGTAAGTTGCCTCGCAGGTTGAGCTCTTAATAAAAATGGGAGGATTATGCCCGGCATTTGCATAAAGGAAAAGTCCGTTTTTGTCTGTTGCAACTTCGCCGTAGAAAAGCGTGGTAAATTTTGCCTCGCTGAAAATTTTATGCACCAGCTCATTCATTTTTTTCATGAGCGGCGAGATCTTTATCTGAAATGCGCTTGCCATCCTGAGTGCTCCGGAGACGTACATGGCCTCGGCGGCTGCGCTTAAGCCCTTGCTTGCGGCATCCCCAACAGCTATGCCCAGGCGCTCCTCGTCGTCGCCGATCTTAAGGTAATCGAAGAAGTCCCCGCCTATAATTTCAGCCGGAAGCGTAAGGCCGAACATTTCAAAGTTATGGAACTTATATTCGTGCTCGGGAAGAATGCTTTTCTGAAGCTGCTTTGCGCGGTCGATATCGGCCTTCATGTGCTGTGCATTTTCACTTATGCGGCGCTGCTTGAGCTGTGATGTGAGAACCGTGGCAACAATGTTCAGTGTATGCCTGAGCTCGTCGTTGATATTATTGCTGTTTAAGGCGAGCAGGAATTCATAAAAAGGCTTCCCGTCGACCTTCTGCCTGGAACCCACGCCGGAGACCGAGTACTTGAAAATTCCTTTTTCTCTTAAGACCATATTGGTTTCATCAGACAGTACAGTTCTGTCTGTTGCCAGCATCTCAAAGACCGGATAATCCTCGATGTAGATCTGGAAGTTATCGGTTATCTTTTCAAGATTGCCTGTCTGAAAAAACAGCTTGTAAGATTTATTTGCCGCATCCAGCCTCCAGAGCCTGCCGCCTATTATTCCTGCCTCTTCCTTAAATACGATCTGGTTCAGAACAGTCTCAAGCATTTCCTCTTCGGTCTGAAACTTTCCTGCTGCAACAGTCTCTATTGTGCGGTATAATCTCTTCTGATTCATTTCTTCCTTTAATATAAAATCTATTCTGAATAAAAACCGATCATCTTCTCAATGGCCTTCCGGCATACAGGACAGAAGTTATTAACAGAGATCGATTTCATTGTGCAGTCCACGCTCGGCCTGTAGACCCCCTTTGCAACGTAGCCGCCGCCTTCAAAAACCCCTACAGTTTTCTCGTAGTTTTTATCTGCGGGAGTAGGCACAGGAACGTTTTGGGCCACCATATCCTTCCATTTGTTTTCAAAGTGCACCATTGTTGTAAGGTTCGGCTCCCAGGGTTCAACCCCCTCGGGGTAGAAATTTTCATAAGCCACGTCTGAAGTGTAATACTCATCGCCCAGGCCTGCAAAGCCGTGGCCGAACTCGTGTGTAAATACATATTCCCCGAACCTGTTATCGCTTACGCAGACAGAGTAATGGTTATAAATTGCTCCCCCGCCGTACATATTTGTATTAACGAGTATATATATCTGGTCGTAGGGAACGTTTGCCGCAATGTCGCGCAGGGACTTGTTGTCCGAAGTCATAAGATAGCGTTCAAGGTCGAATGTATAGAATGTGGTGTTAAGAGCCGTCTTCTTCCACTGGTTCTTAGCCGGAATGTCTGTCCCCGACTCCTCAGAATAAGCCTCAACGCCCCATACATTGAACTTATCCTTATTCTCCTTGTACGGCGAGGCGTTAAAAAGGTACTGGGCAAACCTTTTGCAGTCGCTTTTGAACTTTTCCATTTCATCTTTCGTATATCCGTCAGGAATTATAACCAGATCCACCTTCTTCTCAGGGTCGCCTGATTTCAGGACTTCAAAAGTGTCGTACTTCCTGTGGAGTTCGGGGGAAATGAAATAGTCTTTGGGGTTAAGATAATATTCAAAACTCTTCTGAAATTTATTCATCCTGTCGCGGCTGTAGAACTCAGTGCGGATGGTTTTCTTAGGAAAAGGCATGGTGACAGTTTCACTGAAGGTCTTAGTGGTCTTCTTTGCCTCAGCCGTAGTCTGCCATTCACTGAAAAGTGTTGAATAACCTCTTGAATAGATGAGTTTGTTTGACGCCGAATCGAAAACCATGACCATGTATTTCCCGTATCCGAACGTGTCTATAAGGTTCTTGTGCGAGCCTCCCCAGAAGGGTTCCATTCTCAGTTCATCCATGGAAACAGATTCAGTTGAAGCTGTTCCCGTGTGGAAGTAATCGATCCTTAAGGTCTTAGGCTCAAAATAGTCGTTAAACTCCACCTGTGCCATTATTGACACAGTCAGAAAAAGGAAAAGTACCAGAGTTTTCATAGAGCAATCCCCATTAGAGGTTTATTAAACTTTTCTCGATCCCGGTTTAACTACCGGAATTCCCTCTTTGCAGAGCGGGCATTCTTCCGGTGTGTATGAAACAACATCCAGTTTCAGACCGCTTACCTGAGGCACTCCGAAATCCACCTTGCCGTTTGAGCGGTCAACTATCATTCCTACTCCCACGACCAGTCCGCCCAGCTTTCTTACGATATCCATTACTTCAAAAACCGAGCCCCCTGTGGTCACCACATCCTCGCAGACCAGGACTTTTTCGCCGGGTGTAATTGTAAAGCCGCGTCTTAAGGTGAGCTCTTTTTCCTCCCTTTCGGCAAAAATGGATTTTTTCCCCAACTGGCGGGCAACTTCCTGCCCCACAACAATTCCGCCTATTGCAGGAGCAATGACGGTATCTATTTCATAATTCTTAAAATAATCAGCTATAATGCTGCAGATGGTTTCTGTATGGTTCATATACTGAAGGACTTTTGCGCACTGGAAGTACTGGCTGCTGTGCCGTCCTGAGGTAAGGCGGAAATGCCCGTTCAGAAGAGCGCCTGTTTCGAGAAAAATTTCCAGTATCTGACTGTCTCTAAGACTCATTTTAATTCCCAGATTTATAATTTTACCTTGAAAAATAACTATAGCACAGCTTGCTTGCAAGTGAAAAGGGAAAAGATTAAATGTGAGGCAGGGGACCTTAAATTAAGTAAAAAAAAAGGCGGCATGCCGCTTAAGTGACATGTCCGCCTTTATGTAATTATGAATGTTTAACCTTAGCTTTCGGAGCGGCCGGTTTTTTCTTTTTCATCTGATACACCAGCCTCAGAAGATTCCTCTATAAAATAGAGTTCCTCCTGACCCTCAGCATGCTTTGCAACAATCCGGCTGCCCTGCTTAAAGGTGCCTTTTAAGATCTCTTCAGCAAGCGGATCCTCGACGTACTTCTGAATTGCTCTTTTCAAAGGTCTTGCTCCGTACTTCGGATCAAAGCCCTTTGTGACCAGGAATTCCTTAGCCGAGTCATCCAGCACGATATCCATCTTATTCTGATGCAGGTTTTCAATGAGATCTTTCAGTTCAATACTGATGATCTGCATAATGTCTTCCCTTTCGAGGCTCTTGAACACGATAGCTTCATCAATTCTGTTCAGGAATTCAGGGTTAAAGAGGCGTTTCATTGCATCTTCAACCGAGGTTTTCATTGACAGATACTTGCTCTCGTCGGTTGCCCCGCCGAAACCGATACCGCCCGTGGGCTTAATGTCCCGTGTTCCGACGTTCGAGGTCATGATGATAATGGTATTCTTAAAGTCCACGCGTCTTCCAAGGCTGTCGGTTAAAATACCGTCATCCAAAACCTGCAGAAGAATGTTGAACACATCCGGATGGGCTTTTTCAATTTCATCTAAGAGCACTACCGAGTAAGGTTTTCTTCTTACTTTCTCGGTAAGCTGTCCGCCTTCTTCGTAGCCCACGTATCCCGGAGGCGCTCCAACCAGACGCGATACCGAGAACTTTTCCATATACTCCGACATATCAATTCTGATTAACGCGTCCTCAGAATCAAATAAATAGCGCGCCAGAACCTTTGCCAGCTCGGTTTTACCGACGCCTGTAGGTCCTAAGAAAATAAAGCTTCCGATCGGCTTGTTCGGGTTCTTCAGGCCTGCACGTGTTCTTCTGATTGCACGGGTCAGTTTTGAAACAGCCTCATCCTGCCCGACGATCTGGCTCTTTAAGGCTTTTTCCATGTTCATCAGTTTTTCGCTTTCAGCCTGTACAACGCGTGTAACAGGAATACCGGTCATCATTGAAACAACGGTTGCAATGTCGTCTTCACTTACGTCATAGACCAGGTCCTGGGTTTTGGCTTCCCATTCCCTTTTTGCAATTTCAAGATCACTCTGCAGGTTGCGCTCCCTGTCGCGCAGGCGGGCTGCTTCCTCGTAGTCCTGGCGTTTTACAACCTTAACTTTTTCCTGCCTTACTTTTTCGATCTCCTCCTCTAAAGTAAGGATCTCCTCCGAGACAGAATAGTTGCCCATATGAACGCGGCTTCCGGCCTCATCCAGAACGTCAATTGCCTTGTCGGGCAGATACCGGTCTGTAATGTAGCGGTCGCTTAATCTTACGGCAGAATCTATTGCCTTATCCGAATAGCGCACGTGATGGTGCTCTTCGTATTTAATTTTAATATTTGTCAGTATCTGAATGGTCTCATCCACCGTGGGCGGATCGACCATAACCTTCTGGAACCGTCTGTCCAGGGCCCCGTCGGTTTCAATATATTTTCTGTACTCATCGAGCGTAGTGGCTCCGATGCACTGTATGTCGCCGCGGGCCAAAGCCGGCTTAAACATATTTGAAGCATCAAGGGAACCTGAGGCTCCGCCGGCGCCGACAATTGTATGTAATTCATCAATAAAGAGAATAACGTCAACTGCCTTTTCGAGCTCTGTCATAAGAGCTTTCATTCTTTCTTCAAACTGTCCGCGGTATTTAGTTCCTGCTACCAGGCCCGCAATGTCCAGAGTTACAACTCTTTTATCCTGCAGTATCCTGGGCACCTTTCTCTGTACGATTCTTAATGCCAGTCCTTCAGCAATTGCGGTTTTACCCACGCCCGGCTCACCGATCAAGACCGGGTTATTCTTTTTTCTGCGGCTTAAGATCTGTGCCACGCGTTCAATTTCACGTTCACGTCCTATTACAGGATCAAGTTTATCTTCAATTGCCAGTTTGGTCAGGTCGCGTCCAAAGTTATCTAAGACCGGAGTCTTTGTCCTTTCGACCTTCTTTTCCGAAGGAGGAGGAGTAGCGCCCCCGGTTTCCTTTGGATTTTTGCTGCTTAAAATATTATTTAACTCCGCTCTGGCATTTTCATAAGTCACATTAAACTGGTGCAATATCTGTGTAGCAATATTATCTTCATCTCTAAGCAAAGATAGTAAAATATGTTCAGTGCCGATTACGTCAGATTTGTAGATTTTGGATTCTATTTGTGTAATTTTAAGTACTTTTTCTGCCTGCTTAGTCAAGGGAATATTGCCTATGGTAAGAGTTCCGCCGGAAGTCCTTACCGTATCCTCAATTGCCTTTTTCAGCTTTACAAGATCGCAGTCCAGGTTTCTCAAAATCCTTACAGCCATTCCCTGTCCTTCTCTGATAATGCCCAGAAGCAGATGTTCGGTCCCGATATAGTCGTGCCCCAATCTCAAAGCTTCTTCACGGCTCAGCCGGATTACGTCTTGCACTCTTTCTGAGAAGTTTCCGTCCATATAAATTCCCTCATTTCTTAATGCGTATTTTTAAGGATTACTCTTAACTATAATATATAAATTGTATACCCCCCAATCAAGTATAAAACCTGATAGTTGAACTGTTTTACCTGAATTGTGTTGTATAGTAACATAACAATATTATTCAAGATTAGTTTCAATTTAAGTTAAATTTTTATTTAACGCCTATCCCCTCATTTCATCCGGGAAAAAGAGGTCTTAAGGTTTAATATCCCGTTAATTTCAGATAAAAAAAATGGCTTATTAATTCCCCGGAGCTTTTGACGGGACTCATCGGAATTAATATAGAATTCATTATATTGTGCAATGTAAAATTTTGTTTCAATTATTGCAAAAAATGCGTTTTCAGGAGCTTTCAATAGAGCCCAAAACCCAAGAAAAAGTGAAAAATGGTCAAAAAATATCAGCTTAAGAAGATCGGATCCACAGAAATCCAGACTCCCAATGTTGACGAATCCCGTTTCCAGATAAACTATAAAACTGAACTGAACGCTACACAATTTGAGGCTGTTTCCTCAACCGAAGGGGCCTACCTGGTTATTGCCGGGGCAGGAACAGGCAAAACCCGCACGCTTGTCTACAGGGTAGCCCGACTGGTGGAACTGGGAATTGATCCGAAGGCAATTCTTCTGCTTACATTTACCAGAAAAGCTGCCAATGAGATGATGAACCGGGCGGCTCTGCTGCTGGATAACAGGTGCTCGAAGATCAATGGGGGCACTTTCCACTCCTTTGCAAACGTTACACTCAGAAAGTACGGCAAGGCCGTTGGAATTGACCCCGGATTTACAATACTCGACCAGGGCGACAGCGAGGACGTCGTAAACCTCATTAGAAGCCGCCTTAACCTGGCAGCAGTCAAAAAAAGATTCCCTACAAAACAGACTATTTATAAGATCTTCTCCTTCAGCGTCAATACCGGAAGGCCCGTTGAGGATATACTGGAGGAAGAATACCCCCATTTCTTTGAATTTTGTGACGTAATCCTGGAAATTCAGAAGGTTTACAATGCCTATAAACAGCAGAATAACCTGCTGGACTATGACGACCTCCTGGTCTACTTAAACCGCTTCTTAAACGAAAGAAGCCCTGCAGCCAAAAGCTTCCTTTCCGGAATTAAGTACGTTATGGTAGACGAATACCAGGATACCAACATGATACAGGCTGAAATTGTGCGCGGCCTGGCCTATTATAACCAGAACGTAATGGTAGTAGGCGACGACTCACAGTCGATATATTCCTTCCGCGGAGCCGATTTTAAGAATATTATGGCTTTCCCCGAGCTCTTTGAGGATGTTAAGATAATTAAACTTGAGGAAAATTACCGCTCAACACAGGAAATACTCAACTTTGCCAACTATATAATTGAAGCTGCAGTTGAAAAATACCCCAAGTTCCTTTACACCAGGAAAAATGGCGGTGAGCTCCCGGCAATAATTTCAGCCACCAATGAAAACATGCAGAGCCGGTTTGTTGTAAACAGGATACTTGAATTAAGGGAAGAAGGGGTGCCCTTAAAGGAAATTGCTGTTCTTTTCAGATCCTCTTACTCCTCTTTTGACCTGGAAATTGAGCTAAATAAGGCAAATATCCCCTTTATTAAGGTCGGAGGAATGAAATTCATTGAAACTGCCCACGTGAAAGACGTCCTGGCATTCCTAAGGATTGCAGCCAACCCGAAGGACCTGGTAAGCTGGCTTAGAGTACTCATGCTACATGAGGGGATCGGACCCAAGACGGCACAGAAAATCCTGGACGAAATTTCCGTCTCGCGCCTGAGCATTCAATCCAATCCCGAGACCGTTGTACCGAAAAAATATAACGACAGGATACTGAACCTTTTTATTCTGCTCAACAAGATCCACACAAAAGAATCTTCCCCCACAGAAAAAGCCGGACTGGTTCTGGACTACTACTATCCCCTGTTCAAGGGAAAGTACGACGATTTTAATAAAAGAAAGAAGGATCTTGATATACTGCTCAATATTACGGAAAACTATAAGACACTTGACACTCTTCTTGCCGACATGGCCTTAGATCCTCCGCGCGACAGCGTAATTGACGTGGATTCCGAGATTCATGAAGATGAATATGTCACACTCTCTACCATACATTCGGCAAAGGGGCTCGAGTGGCATTCACTTTTTATTATACACGCCATGGAGGGATTTTTCCCGAGCGGACAGTCATTCGACAGCTTTGAGGCTCTTGAGGAGGAAAGAAGACTTATGTATGTGGCTTCCACAAGGGCAAGGCAGAACCTGTACATCTCCTACCCTATGAGCATATTCGACAGGGAGAAAGGGATGACATTCTCCAAGCCTTCAAGGTTCATTGCAGGAATTAAGGACGACCTGGCAGAAGAGTGGCTTTTGGAAGAATAGTTTTTAGAATAGAAAAGGTGCATACCCCGAAAAAGGCATGCACCTATACTTTTTACTTAATCAGGTTGATCCTGAATGTGCTTACAAATTCTTCTCCAACCTGCAGGCGCACAAAGTAGATTCCGCTTGGCAGAGTGCTCCCGTAGAGGTCACGCCCGTTAAAATAAACCTCATTCCACCCGGCGTTAAAACCTGTTATATCTATCAGTGCAACGAGCTGTCCTAAAACGTTGTATATCCTCACAAATTTCAGTTTACCCCTGGAGGCGTCACTTAAGAAAAGCCTGATCTTTGTCGAAGGATTAAAAGGATTTGGATAGTTGCCGGCAATAAAAGACTGCGGCACTATGGCATTCTTCTTTGCTTTTACATCCGTTGCAGGAGTCTTGTAGTCGGCTATATAAGCCGTATAGCGGCAGCGGATATTATACTTAAGGCTGAGTGCAATCAGCTCCTGCTTTGATGAGGGAGTTTCGCCGTAGATTTCAATTTTTCTTTCCAGCTCATCGATCCTTTCCTTT
This sequence comes from Ignavibacteriales bacterium, assembly GCA_036261625.1. Classification (GTDB taxonomy): domain Bacteria; phylum Bacteroidota; class Ignavibacteria; order Ignavibacteriales; family SURF-24; genus JAAXKN01. The sequence goes on from DATAKL010000001.1 coordinate 192,491, forward strand.
GCCCAGATGCTTTCAGCAAACCTGTACTTCAAAGTGTCAGCCGAGAACGGGAGCCTGAAATCAAATGCAGTCACGCCTTTTACCGAATAGCCAGCAATGCTAAGAGGAGAATCTCCTGAAGACTTATAACGCCCTGCCATAAAGAAGCTTGAGCCGGCAAATGTAACAGGTATTCTCTCAGGAACTATTCCTGAAATTCCTGCATGGCTGCCGAATTCAAAGGCTGCATCTTTTAATATCGGCTGGCTGATCTGGCTGAAGATTCTGAGCATCTTCATCTCGGCGTTGTCCTCAGATCCGATATAAGTAACAAATCCGTAGTTTAAGGCTGCCGCCATTTCAAGACGGGCCTGAGCAATGTTGTCTGCAAGACATATCGGGAAAATGCCGGCTTTTTTGGTGTTTAATTTTTCAATCTGAACCGGATCCAGGTTTGATCCGCCTTCTGAAAATACGAGTACAGATCTGTTAAATGTGTTGTTTACAAATGCTGAATCATTAAACTGGCTAAGGCTCTGTTTCAAGGCTTCCTGAAGGTTGCTTCCCCCGCTGGTGGTAATGGAATTAAGGTACGACTTAGCTCCCGAAATATTATCGGATGAAGCCTGAACGGGTGAAGACTTCCATGCATTGACGTAATAATCATAAGTAACAATGTTGAAGTAGTCTTTCGGACTCAGAAGGTCTAGAGATTTTGATATAGCGCTTTTGCTTGCATCAAGTCTTGTTCCGCTCATATTGCTGTTTTTTGAAAGAAGGAACACGATGCACTTCTTAAGAACGCTGTCGGCCAGGGCCTTATTCTGCGGGCGTACAAATACAGCAAAGTGCCCGCCTGTTGTATCTCTTGCACCAATGGAATAAAAATCCACGCCCAGCTTCGAGATATCGGTTTCGTAAGAAAAGCTGAAATTATTATCCAGGTAGAATTTTGACTTCAGAATTTCAACAGCGAGCTCCTTGTCTGAAGGCTGTGAAGTTTTAATATCCGTGTAGCCCGGGATGTCGAACTTTGTAATCGGAGTGTTGGAGTTAACATTAACATAAAATTTTGCGTAGTCCAGAGGATAAGGGACAAAGTCTTTTGTATTTAATGGGAATGTGTATGTGCTTTTCCCCTGGTAGTAGTCCAGAAGGCTTACATAATGCAGGCGCACGGTCTGAATTGAATGGGCCTTAATTCCCTTCAAATAAATTTTTATGCCGTTTCTGCCGATGTAGCTGTTAACCAGTGCTGCAGCGCCGCCTTCACCGGTTCCGGGATTTGTGCTCTGCTCTTTGACCTGCAGAACAGCTCTGTATGGCTTGCCCTGATACCAGTAGACGAAGTTTGTGGCCCTGGCATCAGGAGGAAGAGGAAAAGAATAGACAGCATCTGTTGAATCGTCCCATTCGTTTTCAAAGCTTTGAAGAACTATGGTTTCAGCCACAATGCCGTGTATGTTTACAGTAACCTCGGTAGATTTCAGCCGCAGAAAATCTTTCGGATACTCCTTTTTAACGGGCATTAAAACTCCCGTGGCATTGGAGACCGAGAAGCTCAGAACCAAAAACAAAGCACTTAGTAGTAATTTTATTTTCAACACTTTATCCTCCGCTACTTTAGGTATAGAATTTTTGCCGTTTCACTGTAGCTCACATTTTTCTTATCAGTAAGCGTAAGCTCAGCGAAGTAGAATCCGGCGCCCACCATGCCGCCATGGTCGTTTCTGGCATTCCATACTAATTTCTGCATACTGTTTTCCGTAAGTTCGAACTCCCTTACCTTCTGCCCCAGTACGTTGTAAATCCTTATTTTTCCTTTTACAAACTCCCCTTTTCTAACCTGGAAAGTAATCTCGGGGTTAAAGGGGTTAGGGTAAAATGCAAGGCGTTTTTCTGCAATGCCCTTCGGGGCCGTGTTGTAATTTATCACTGCCTGGCCTCCAAGTCCTGCAAACCTCACCTGAAGTTTCACCTCATTTGTGCCTGATTGTGCACTTGAGCGGTAGGAAATTAGATATTTATAATTCGACTTCATGCGCGATATGTCAAGAAGAATATCCCTGAAGTTTCCTGTAATATCGTAGTAATTCCCGCCGGTAGGAATAACAATGGGATCGTAGAAGTCAGACTTAAAGATTTTTTCGCCTATTGCATTAACCACTATTCCATTAATCAGAAGTGAATCTATTACAGTCTGTCTTTTAAGCGATGTGTAAGAATCGTTCTCATGGTACTCGGCATCTGTAATCCAGACGACAATCCGCTTTGAATTCTGACGGAAATTAAACCTGGAGGCATCCAGAAGCGCCTGAAGAGAGTTCTCAGGCCCGTCGCCTCCTCCGTGTGCATACTGCGCGGCAATGTTCTGCTGGAAAGCCTGTACATCTTTGGTAAAGGGATATTTGTTTTCGACCTCATCCAGAAACGTAACAAGCCCAAGCTGGTAGTCAATTCCTTCTTTCGAAAGGTTGTCTGCAAACTCGATGATGTTGTTCTTGACAGCATCAATTTCATTACCCATGCTCCCTGTAACATCCAGCACAAAGACTATATCTGCACTGGTGGCTCCGCCCGAGGTGTCCTTGCCGAAAGTGAAATCTGTTATGCGGGAGGAATTCTCATAGAGGAAAATGTTTTCAGGAGCTAATGTTGTAATCTTGTTTCCTTTATCCTCCCTTGTAACCTCAAATGTAAGGGCCATACTGGGGAACCTGGAACTCATAAGAGTATCGATCTTAACAATTAGCCCGCTGTCGGAGACCGGTGTGGCAGGAATAAAAACGAACCTGTGGATCTCATCAATTACATTCGTTCCGTCCAGCAGCTTTACTGATACTTCCGCAATTTTGTTTTCATAGATAATGCGTGGAGTAACTTCCAGGTTCTGATAACCAGGAACAGATGCACCGTAAGAGTACTCCGTCTTTGAGGAAGTCATCTCCGAAGGCAGACTTAGCTGTAAGGCCCCGTTAGTGAATGACGTGTTTCCGGTCTTGTTAAGTTCAAGATATGTATCCAGCTTTTCGGGGAATACAAGTCCGTTATTAAGAGCAAAGAACTGCGGTATATCCCATCTTAAGAAAGTGGCCGAAGAAAAGTCGGGCTTCCTTAAGGAGATCACCATATCTGCAGTCTTCTTTTCGTTCGGACTTACCTGGGTCTCATTCCAGTAAGTTTTTATAAGGCAGTCGTAAAGAGTCAAAGGAGACGAATTGTCGAAGTCAGGTGAAACAGACTTAAATGCATCTGCCCAGTTGGCGAAAATCATTTTATCGGGCTTACTGCTGAAACTTAAGGCAGCAGAAAGACCCTTTGCCCCCGTTGACTTCTCCCAAAGCATAATTTCAGAGGGGGTTTCCTGAACTGAGAATGTCTTGCTTTCCTTTAAGAGGGTAGTTCCATCAAGGTAAACTGCAGCGTCGCCCCAGCGGCCCAGTGCAGGATCCAGAATGAAACCCAGTCCGAAGCTGTGTGAAACTGAATCAAGGTTTACAACTTCACATCCAAGTCTCATTGTGGAATCGGAGGCCTGGAAATACATTGAGAATGTGACCGAGAAGATCCCTTCTTTCAGTGCCCGGACCTTTAGCGTATCCCCGGTTCTTGCAAGGGTTACTTCAGAGGGGTTCAGGTCATCGAACTTCTGCCATGAGCCGTCAACTGAAAACGCCGGGTATGAAGTCATGGCGTAAGGATGCCCGAAAGTGAGCTGGCAGTCATTGTCCAGGCTGCCGGCAGCAGTTCCGCCCGTAGTTCCCAGGGTAAAATATCCTCCTTTAAGGAGTGTCATGCCTATAATACTGTTCTTAAATTCCAGGCTCCCTTCAGACATAATGGAGTTTGAGGTGCGCCCTTTAAGAGGCTTTTCGGTAGAAATGTCGTAGCCTGTCTTATCCTGGGCATAGGATAGAATGGGCACCAGCAGAAGTGCCAGTGCCGCAAAGATAATTTTTTTCATTTTTTCTCCGGGGAAAACTTTTATCGCATTAATACCATTTTACGCGTCTGCTGAAAATCCCCTGCCTGAATGGTATAGAAATATATTCCGCTGGGGACCTGTTGATTTCTCGAATCCCTGCCGTTCCAGGCTACGGTATAATTTCCCGGGGCCTGATCGGTATCTACAAGAGTTAAGACCAGCTGCCCTAAGGCATTAAATATTCTTATAACGACTCGGTAGTTCGAAAGTCCTCTTGGCAGAGAATAGGTTATTTTAGTTTCCGGATTAAAAGGATTGGGATAATTCTGCGCGAGGGCAAATTTATCGGGAATAGTGTTGTCTTTCTTTTCCACACCGGTCTTAGGATCGGTCGGATCGGCATAGAAAGCCGTGTAAGGCGTAAGTATCTGGAAGCGCAGAGAAAGTTCAACTATCTGATCGACGAGCTCTTTTTTCTCACCATACATTCCTATTAAATTCAGGAGGTAGTCAATTTTATTCTTGGCCCATACCCTGGGCACAAATCTGTGGCCGCCAAGAGTATCGGGAAAATCAATCTGCTGCTTGAATTCAACGTCTTTTGAGCGGACCTTGCCTTTTAGTGTAACAACCTGGCTGCCGCCTGTTTTATAAAGACCCACCTGCATGAGCTGGCTTCCCCAGAACAGGTCGCCTATGGTTTTGGGATACTGGTCCCAGGCCATGAGGCCTCCCAGGTCCAGACTGATATCAGTCAGCACCGGTTTGGCAATTCTCATAAAGTGGTCTTTAATTACGAGCGCAATGCTGTCGTCTGCGGTAATGAACCTGCTGAATCCGTGATTTTCTTCAGCCAGGCTCATCAGGAATGAGCGCTTTACCTGATCGCCCACACCGAATGAAAATATCCTGGCATTTTTCGTATTATTCTGCTTTACATCGCTCAGTATAGTGGAAACTACCGTGTCACCCCACGTGGGATAACCGTCAGTCAGGAAAACTATGCTGTTTGAAGTTGAATCGCCGTAGCTCTGCTGAAGCGACTTTGTAAGTGCTTCACTGATGTTTGTCATTCCAAGAGCAGAAAGCTGCTGGACGTAATTTTTGGCCTTCTGAATGTTATCACTTGTTGCAGCCACCAGATCGGGCTGGAATAGTTCAACTGTGGTTCCGAACTTCACAATGTTAAACATGTCACCCTGATCGAGAAGCTGCAGGAAATTATTAAGTGCTTCCTTAATCTGATCCAGACGTGTGCCGTCGACACTCCCGGAAACGTCTACCGTAAAGACAATATTCTGCGGTATCACCTCGCCCTGGGTCAGGCTGTCAGGCGGACTGATCCAGATCGCGTAATAGCTGTCGGTTCCGATGGAATCCTTCGCAGAAGGTTTATAGGTAAGAGCATGGTATTCAATTTCACTTCTCATGGTTTGGAATTCAATCTTCAGGTCCTTATCGGGGAAGTAGTTCTCGTCGCCATAGAAGAATTTATAATGCTTGTCCGAAATCTTTGTCGTAGTGGAAGCTGTAGAGTTGCCGTGTGAGGGCGAGGAAAAGCTTTTGTAAGCATAGTTGGAACTGGCGTCCACGTTTACCGTAACGGTCTCGAGAGGCTTTGAAGAAAGCCCCAGCGTATTGAGCCGGAAGTCGTACCCTACAATGCCGAAGTCATACTTCAACGGTTCAACATAGGTAATTTCTGCCGTTACCTCGGAGGTTGCATTAATAGGAACAATGCTGAGGCGGAAAAGATTATTTCCGAGGTATTCAAGCAGAGCCGGATCGAGCCACTGCCTGACCTTCTGATTATAATCCGCTACGGCTTCTGCCCTTTCACGGATTTCAGCCTCATAACGCTGACCGTTAACGGTGTAGGCCATCTGGGATATAGTAGCGTTCTCCGGAAGAGGAAACATGTAAACAGCTTCAACCGAAGTATTCATTTCATTGAAGAACACCTGAGTCACATGTGTAACAGCAATCTGCTCCTGGATATCGACTTTAACGTCAACTTTCTTGATCCACATCTTTGCGTATTCCTGTGTGCTCCAGCGCGGGCGTGCAAACAGCGCTCCTACAGCATATACTTCACTGCTGGAAAGCAGAAGTGTGATGAAAAGAAGCATTGCAGAGGCAGCAGCTCTGGTAACCGTTTTCATAAGATTGACTCCTTTTTATACTTGGGGGAACAATAAAAAGCCAACTTCAGATTTTCAGGTCACCTTAACAGATTTTGACACGTTAAGGGAAAATCCTAATGCCGGAGACTATAAGGGATCTCTCATAAAATCGCAGCCTTATTCAGAAACAGTCTATAGGATTATCTATTAGCCGATTCGGTACGCCGTCGTATCCGGCTTCACAACCATTAACGCCATGGAATAATTCCATTATTAACTTGAGATATTTTTCACAAAAAAGCAATCTAAAAGAGATTAATTATGGGCAAGAGGTTTTCATGAACCTTTAGTGATTTATAAATTCCAGGCAAAGATAATAACGGCGTAGCCGTTTCATATTTGTAGCCCAGGGTTGCAAGCTCCGAAGGAGCGCAGGAACCCTGGGTAAAGACGCCCCCACCCTAAAAAACCACGTAGTGGTTTTATGAAAACCAATCCAGCTGCATGGTTTAGGGTGGAGTCTTATTAAAATTTATTTTATGCGGGTGAATCTGTACCCTTTGGCTTTTAGCTCTGCGATGAGACCATCCAGCCTGTCGTAGAACGGGTCTTTCCTGCCTTCATTGGCAGCAATGTGTATAAGAAGAATAAAGCCGTTTAAGCCGTTTTTGTCCGACTTTTCATAATTCATGATGCTTTTGTAAATATTATCGCTCGAAATGTAGTTCTTGTCGACCGCAGGCGAAGTATAATCGGCCGTGGATCTTGTTCCGGGCGTAAAGTCCACGAGCTCGAGCCCGAGCTCTTTTGTCCAGCGGCTTATATCTTCATTATACCATTCAAAGGGGGGAAGAAAGTATCTGGCGTCCTCTTTTTTGACACCGAACTTTTCCATTTCGGCATAATTTGCCGTGAGGTCCTTCGTGAAGTCCTCACGGCTTATTAAAAGCGAGTCCCTTTTTTCCCAGGGAGCATAGAGAAGATGCTTGTCTGAATGGGCACCCAGGTAGTGCCCGTCATGTTTAAGCTCTTTAATAAATCCCGTAAACTTCGCATTGCGGTAAAAGTCGCCGGTAAAGAAGAAGGATGCTTTTATGTTATGTCTTTTAAGAACATTTCTAACTGTCTCTCCCCCTTCTGCCTTATCGTGTGCGGTAAATACCAGGTGGATTTCCTTTTTTGTTTTATCCATCCTGATAATACCGCCCAGGCTCATTTCACTTTTTTTTTTTGCAGCTCTGTTTTGTCTTTCTTTCCCAGGAGCGCCGACTGATCTTTTTTACCTTCGGCCTGAAGGGCGCCCAGGTAGTAGGTCAGACTTGCCGTTCCATCCATGGTCGGTTCATCTGTCGAATAGTCGCCGTAATCGTCGTGATAAACTATGCGGCCGCCCTGGAACTGAGCATATTCATCGGGTTCATGGAGCGTAAGACCCTTAAGCATATTAAAAATCGTTGTATAAACAGGGCCGTCAACCAGTCCGCCGTCGACCTGCATATGGTAAACAGCAGAGAATGCCGAGTGCGGGTCTGTCGGGTTATCTCCGTCTTTCGGCAGCCCCATAATCATACTGGTTCCCCAGGGGTTGCATCCGAAAAGCCAGTCGCGCAAGGCTGCTTCCATTTCCTGGTAGGAATCATCTTTGGTCAGATTGTAGTAAAGGTGCGACTGTGTAAGCATTGCGCTTACCAGGTTGTTTGAGCACCAGATAAAAGGAATGCCTATTAAGAACGGGTTGGACTTACCCTTCCGGTAAACGTTGTCGATACCTTTCCTGAAGTCAGCTGTAAATTCCTTTGCAATTTTCTTATCGCTTTGTTTGGCCAGGAAGTAGTGCCCCAGGTTCAGGAACGGATACCACTGATAGTGCCTTGCAGTATCGGCACCCATCCATGGTGTTACAGGCTCCTGTTTTCCATATTCGGCAGCATCCTTAAGATAATTTTTTCCTGTGTACTGGTAAAGCTGTGTGGCAGCCAGTTCCATATCATCCACCCAGTTATCCTCCTCATAGAAATACGGGGATACACAGGGAGCTGTCTGGCAGACCCCAGGGTATTTAACGCCCAGCTCATAGGCTTCAACAGCCTTGGTTTTCAAAAGTTTGGCAAATTCGGGGTAGTACTTTGCCAGTATTTCAGATCCCAGTGAAAATGCAGCAGCGTACTTTCCGGCAGTAGATGCAAGGCCGGTAGACCTGTTTTTATTTTTAAATACCCCTTGAGGCGTCGCTGTGCAGAAATAAACCGGCCTTTCTTTTCCCTTTCCGTATGAAACAGGGTCCAGGCTCGGCATCTTGAAGCCTGCATGGTCGCGGTCATCTGCAATCTGATTGAACATCATGTCTTTTGAGGGGTTCATCTTAACAAGCCAATCCATTCCCCATTTTGCCTGGTCGAGTATATCAGGTATGCCGTTTGCCCCTGGGTTGCCGTCTTTATCGTATTCATCGCCGAATGATTCAGGATTCTGCTCATAGGCAAAAAGCATCTCAAAAACTGCATTGGCCGATGTTGTTACATACTGAAGGTAATCTGAGGCATCGTGCCAGCCGCCCACAACATCAATATGCGTCGAATCCACTTTGGGATCGGGGTGGAAAATTATAAAACCGTCGTGCGTGTGGCAGCTGTCCTTGATGAAAGGATTATAGCCGCACTGCTGCTGACGCATATATTTTAAGAGAAAGTCTGCCGTGCCGTTATAGACATCGTTTGCTATCCTGAAGGAAGGCGACTTTGCATCCCCGGCCTTCAGATAGTAGGCTCCTTCTTTCTTATAGTCAGAAAAGTTCAGCCTGTATGAGCTTTCAAAAGCTCCGTACTTGCCGTAGGATTTAACGTTGTTCGATTTCCAGAGGCTCTTGCCTGTCAGGGCATCGCACAGCTCAAAAGACTTAACGTTCAGGTTTTCCTTGCTTAAGAGAACAGCAACCTTTACAGACTTGTTAAGGTAGCCGAGCTGATTGATCCTGATCCAGCTCTTCTGCGGAAAAACAAGACTAAAAGGCAGAATAAACAGAATTAACAGAAGTAATTTACTTTTCATTTGTCACCTGTATGGGGAAATTATTTATTAAACTCCGGTATCGGTCGAGAAGGAAAATAAAAAAAACGGCAAACTAAGGCAAAGGTAATTATTTTCTTTTTTTTTATTTGAGAAAACCCCCTCTGCTTCCGAAGTGAAAACGCGAGGTCAGTAACAAAGCTGAAGCCGTAAGGCCTGCTATAAAGCCGAACCAGACTCCCCTGACCCCGAATCCGAAATGGAAGGCAAAAAGGTACCCGACGGGAAGTCCAAGCACCCAGTAGGAAATAAATGTTATAAATGTCGGAATCCTGACGTCTGTAATGCCTCTTAAGGCTCCAAGTGCAACAGCCTGAACGCCGTCTGAAATCTGGAAGAATGAGGCTATTATAAGAAGCGAGGCGGCAATTGAAATCACCTGAACGTTATTTATGTATAAGGCCGGCAGAAAATCCCTGAACAGGACAAATATGAGTCCCGAGAACACTTCCAGCAATGCCGTAAGTATAAGAGCGCTGAAACCTGCACGCCTGACCTCCTGCCGGTCAGCACGCCCTGTGGCATTTCCGACCCTGATTGCCGCAGCAGCAGAAATGCCTGTTGCCGCCATATAGGGAATTGTAGCCAGATTCAGGGCTATCTGATGGGCAGCAAGCTCAACAGTTCCGATCCAGCCAATCATAACTGCCGCCGATGAAAACGCACCCACCTCAAAAAAATACTGAAACCCGCTTGAAAACCCTATCCCCAGAATCTTTTTTGATATCCTGGCATTCATTCTCCTTATTCCGAAAGTGAGATTAAACTTTTTGAAGCGGCTGGATCTTAAGACAAAAGCTGTCATTACAATTGCCATGAAGCATCTTGTTGTCAGTGTGGCAATTGCAGAACCCTCAAAGCCCAGGGCCGGAAGGCCCAGTTTCCCGAAGACCAGAACCCAGTTTCCCAGGGCATTAACCAGGTTGGCAACAATGTTTATTATCATGGCAGGACGCATAATGGAAAGCCCTTCAGTAAACTGCCTGAAGGTTTGGAATGTCATCATCGGAAGTATTGAAAGTCCTATTATTCTCATATAAACCGCTGCCAGACGGGCCACATCAGGAGGCAGGTTCAGAAATTTCAGAAAATATGAGCCCGTAAAGACAACTGAAACGAGCAGTAATGCCACCGCAATATTAATAACCAGGCCGTTACGCAGTATTATACCGCATTCTTTCAGGCGGCCGCTGCTGCTGGCGATTGCAACAAGAGGCGAAATGGCAAAGGTTACCCCGAGACCGATGACAAAAATCAGGAAGAAGAGGCTGTTTGCAATTGAAGCCGCCGCAAGAGGCACAGCTCCCAGTTTTCCCACAAAAAGGCTGTCCACAACTCCCATCATTACATGCCCGAGTTGCCCTATAGCAACAGGATAGGCCAGAATGGCAGTATTCTTAAAATGATATCTGTAGGTATTTGTCATAAGAAAAAAAGTGAGGCTTAAAGATAAGGATAAAAGTGTAAAAGTTCTAATTTTTCAGGCTGAAAATGCTCCTTTCCTAACCGCTTTAGCCGTGCCCGCCGGCAGGCAGGCGGTTACCTATTTGTAGGAATTTAAAATAAAAAACCCCACCGAATTACAACAATCATCCGAAGACAATCCGTAGACATTCGATGGGGTTGAGGGGTCGCCATGAAAAAGAACTATTACTTGAGCATGAGAGATAAAAACACAAAATCTTAGGTTACACACATTTTCTTAAATTTACGCATCGGAACGAAAATCTTTAATACGACCATCTATTTTTAAGATGAAATAATCGTGATGGAAATTCAATGTATAATCGACTAAAGGCTCATTCTGTAGGATAAGCGGTATCTACAGAAGGCTTAGAGGCATTTTCCCTTATTTTAACGCTCTTTTCAGCTGAATTTCTCCTTAAATCTGCTCCTGTAGCGCCTGCTTATGATAAAAGGCTTGGGAATATTATGCAGGTAAACCTTATAGCTGCCTTTAAGCAGTTTCTCTATTTTATCCACAAAATCCACATTAATTATGGTCGAGCGGTGTATCCTTATAAAATACTTCTTCGGCAGCATCTCCTCCCATTCCTTCATCGGCCTCCTTACAATAAATTTCCCTTCGGAAGTAAAAACGCTGGTATAATCGCCCAGGGCTGCAATGCACTTGAGGTCGTTTACTTTCAGTATTTTGGGCTGGCTGTCTGCCGTAAGAAGAATATGATCTTCCGGACCGAGCCTTTCCGGAAGGCCGGTGAAAACTGTCCTTTGAGGAAAATTGGGAACTCCAAGCGAGCTCCACTTCTTCATCTGGGCCAGAACTGCCCCCAGAAGTTCCTCCTCCGTGAAAGGTTTCGGAATGAAATCGTCTGCCCCCAGTTCCATTCCCCTCCTGAAGTCCGCCCTTTCGGCTTTGCCTGTAAGGAGAATAAAAGGAATATAGTTCGCGGTACTTCCCCTGACCTTCTTTAAGAGCTCATATCCGTCCATAACAGGCATAAGAACATCACAAAGAATAAGATCGGCTCCCTGGCTTTTCAGCACTTCAAGTGCCTCTTTCCCGTTTGCAGCCCCGACAGGCCTGAAACCGCTGCCGGAAAGTATTTCCATTATCAGATCCAGGAGCATACTGTCATCTTCAACTACAAGGATTTTACTCATTATCAGCGCACCCCAATTTTTAGTTTAGCCGGAACCCTTTCCCAAAAATAAAACCGGCAGGATATAAAATTACAGGGCCGGAGTTTCATCAGTTCCGGCCGGGATAAAAAAATTCTGGTAATGGTTAATTTCAGAATGCCAGCATTTTCCTGTAACGCCTGGAATAATGCCTGTACTGGTGCCTGAGTTCTTTAGCCTGATCGGGCAGATTATCGTTGAATAACTTCAGCCCGCCTGCAAGAATAGAAATTGAAGCTGCTCCTATTTTAGCCGCCCTCTGAAGATTGTACCACTTCCGGGGCCTTAGGAACCCCCTGTGCTGCGAAATAGCCCTTGTAAGGGCAATTGCACCGCCTACCGCTCCTGCTATTGAAGTCGCATTGTGGGCTGTTTTGGTCCAGTCGACTTTATTCATGGTCTTCCGGGCTTTCTTCATTGTCTTTTTCATGTTCATCATAAATCTACCCCTTTCTCTGATATAATACATTTATCATAGTACGGGCCTTAAAGACCGGCTCTTTTGATAAGGAAATTGTTTCATGCCGTTTTTTCCAGTCATTTATTTGTCCATCCGGCTCCCCGTGACAGGCGGCGGAGCCTGGACACTCTTTATAATTGCTAAAGAACCCCCGTCACTTTATATTAAAAGAAGACAGAGCAATGAGCTATTAACAGGAGATCTGAAAAAATGGCAGCAAAAAAACAGAAAAAGATCTTTGTAATAGATACAAACGTGATCCTCTACGATCACACCTGTATCTATAACTTTCAGGAAAATGACGTCGTTATACCGATCGTTGTCCTGGAGGAGCTGGATAACTTTAAGAAAGGAAGCGACTCCATAAACTACGAGGCCCGCGAATTCATAAGGGAGCTTAACGACATCTCGGGACCCAGCCTTTTTACAAAAGGACTGCCGCTGGTAAAAGATTCTGCCGGAAAAGATTCTGCCGGAAAAGATTCGGGACACCTTTTTATTGAGGTCAGCCCCCCTCAGTCGGAACTGGTTAACCATGCCTTTATACAGAAAATGCCCGACCATATGATCCTGGCGCTTGCCGACGAGCTGAGAAAAAAACATGCCTCCCGGCAGGTAGTTCTGATAACTAAGGATATTAACCTCAGAATGAAGGCCAAATCCATAGGCATTCAGGCCGAAGATTACGAAACCGGCAAGATCAGGAACCTCGACGAACTCTACTGCGGATGGAAACAGTGCGACGGATTCGACAGCTCTGTAATTGCCAGGTTTTACGAGGAACCTTATTCAGTCCCCAAAGAGGAGCTTTCGCTTCCTGTAGTTCCTCTGGCGCACCAGTATTTTATCTTAAAGAACCGCAGCTCAAGCGTGCTCGTGCATTTTAACCAGAAGACCAGCCAGTTTGAGAGGATTAACAAACCGGTTGCCTACGGCATTGAACCGCGCAACGCCGAACAGATATTTGCCATGGATGCCCTCCTGAAGCCCGAAGTGGCACTCGTAGCCTTAACCGGCAAGGCGGGAACCGGCAAGACACTCCTTGCCCTTGCGGCGGCACTTCAGCAAAGGAAATCTTTTCAGCAGATCTACCTTGCAAGACCCGTGGTGCCGCTTGGAAATAACGACATAGGATACCTTCCGGGGGACATTAAAAGCAAGCTCGATCCCTATATGCAGCCCCTTTGGGATAACCTCTCTGTAATCAGAACCAAATTCCAGCCCGAAAGCCCCGAGCTCAGGCGCATTTCCGACATGATACAGAATGAAAAGCTCCTCATTGCTCCCCTGGCCTACATAAGGGGTAGAAGCCTGAGCAACATTTTCTTTATTGTCGATGAAGCTCAGAATCTTACGCCGCACGAGGTTAAAACAATTATTACACGCGCCGGCGAAGGGGCCAAAATTGTCTTTACCGGCGACATTTACCAGATCGACACCCCCTATCTCGACAGCCAGTCGAACGGGCTTACATACCTGATCGACAGAATGAAGGGTCAGGAGCTTTTTGCACACATAAACCTTGTCAAAGGTGAGCGCAGCCAGCTTGCCGAGGTTGCAAGCAATCTGCTCTGAGCGGCGTATAATTTTGCAGGCTTTGGCGGGAGAAGGGTATGCTGAAATCAATAAGTTTATTTTGATCAAATAATATTGAAGGAACCACTTCCCCACTGAGGCGTTTTAAGGGAAATAATTTTTAGCATTAAGCTAAAAATATAGAAAAAGTATCATATATTTGCCGAAGATTAATTTAACATTATTCTTAGGTCTATGAAAAAGATACTTTACATTTTCAGTTTAATACTTACACTTCTTTACACTGCCTATGGGCAGGAACCGCTTTCTGTTCATGAACTTCAGAAAAAGGAGTTCGGAAGCCAAACGCTGCATAAGAGCCTGTTCAGTGAGGACGGACGGGGAATTATTCCGCTTCAGCTCGATAAAGCACAGTCTTCATCTGCCGTATTCGGATATCTTCCCTACTGGGAATACTCATCAGAAAAGGACTTTCTTCAGTATGACCTTTTAACTCATATAGCCTGCTTTGATTTTCAGGCTGATGCAGCCGGGGGCCTTTCAAAACCCAGTTACTGGCCTTGGACAGATGTCATTAACCAGGCGCACCTGCATGGCGTAAAAGTAATCATGTGCGTTACAAATTTTACCGGCTCCCAGATAACCAGCCTGATTTCTACAGAAACAAGTAAGCAGAACCTGTTCTCCAATATCAGGAATATGATCAGGCAGTATTCTTTGGACGGAGTGAATATTGATTTTGAGGGAGTGCTTAAGGCAGACCGGGGTTCAGCAATGAACAGCTTTATGACGGAACTTTCCGATACAATTCATAACGCATTGCCCGGAAAGGAAGTCTCCTTTGCCGGACCGGTTATTAACTGGGGAGGATGGGACCTTTTGGGGCTGGCAAAGGCATGCGATTACATTTTTGTTATGGGATATGATTTTTACGGGGCCTGGAGTAAAACATCGGGGCCAGGCGCTCCCTTATATGGAAACAGCCAGACGGACAACATTACCTCGGCTCTTAGCTCTACAACTTACGGATACGGCAATGTCATTCCTGCATATTCACAAAAGCTTATTCTCGGAGTCCCATACTACGGGAACCGCTGGCAGGTTGATTCAGATAAGTCATATGCAAAAGCTGTTAAATTTGTCAGGAGCATGCTCTTCCGCGATGAAGCTTTTAATGCACAGAAATACGGGCTTAAGTGGGATATCTCATCGCAAACTCCATGGTACTGCTATAAGCAGGATTCAGTCACCTGGGTGCAGGACTGGTTTGATAGCGATTCAAGCATCGGACTGAAGTACAGCCTGGCGGCATTAAAAAAACTTAAAGGAGTTGGCATGTGGGCGCTCGGACAGGACGGCAGCAGAACGGAACTCTGGGACCTTCTGCGTAAACATGTCGTTGCTGATGTAAAAGATGCCGGCAATACTTCTCCGGCCGGATTTGCATTAAGGCAGAATTATCCGAATCCTTTTAATCCTTCTACGGTTATAAATTATGAAATCCCGGTAACTTCAAAAGTAACCTTAAGTGTTTATGACATCCTGGGGCGGGAAGTTGCTGTTCTTTTTGACGGGGAGAAATCACCCGGGACCTACAGCCAAAGATTTGACGGGAGCACTTTTCAAAGCGGCGTTTATCTCTACAGGCTGGTTTCGGGCAGTTTTTCAGCTGTTAAAAAATTTATTCTGATAAAATGATATTAACAGGTTTTATAAATATCGGCTTTTGATTGCAGAAAGAACATCCCTTAACTCAAGTTCCATTTCATAGAGGTCGACTTTCTTTTCTATAAAGGCAACGGCACCCATCGTCTTAAATTCCTCACGCATGGGGCCTGAGCCTGAAAAGCCGACTACCGGAATACTACTGAAGGATTCATCGGATTGAAGCACCTGCAGGATGTCTATGCCGTTCATCCTGGGCAGACCGAAATCGAGAAGTATAATATCGATTGAAGAACTTTCTTTGGACTTCATCATGTTCAGAAAACCAAGAGCACTGGGACCATCCGGGAATATGAAAACATTGTAGGCCGGATTGATGCTCTTAATTATCGTTCTTACAAGAAGCTTGTCGCCTTCGTTATCTTCTATATAAAGAATGTTCATGGTTAAATTATTTTTAGAAGTATAAAGTAAATAATAATTATACTATTAGCAATTTAACCCTCTGCGGGCAATGTAAAATAAAATGCAGATCCCCTGCCGGGTTCCGATTCCACCCAAATTCGGCCTCCATGGCGCTCGACTATTTTCTTGCACAGAGCCAGGCCGATTCCGGTCCCCGAATATTTATCTTTTCCATGAAGCCTCTGGAAAATAACAAATATCCTATCGTAGTATTCGGGATCAATGCCTATTCCATTATCCGTCACATTGATGATCCACTCAGGGCCCATTTTCCGTGCATCGATCTCAACCTTAATGCCTTCGCTTTTCCTGAACTTGAGGGCGTTCTGAATGAGGTTCTGAAAAAGCTGCTTCATTTGTAATATATCTGCCTTGACTGTGGGAAGATCCTTATAGATTACCACTGCCCTGCTTTCAGTTATAAGCACCTCCAGGTCACCCAACGCATCCTCAACAACCTCTAAAAGATTGACAGTGGTTAATTCTCTTTTTTTAGTGGACACTCTGGAATATGCGAGAAGGTCATTTATGAGTTTACTCATTCTGAGGGCACCGTCAACTGCATAGCCAATATAATCGTCGGCATTTTTATCCAGTCTGCCCTGGTACTTTTGCGCCAGCAGCTGAAGATAACTTGAAACCATTCTGAGAGGTTCCTTCATATCGTGGCTGGCCACATAGGCAAACTGTTCAAGTTCCTTGTTCGACCTTTCAAGTTCCTTCATTACCTCCTGCAGTCTATCTGAGGATTCCTTCTGGTCATGAATATCGGTGGAAGTGCCCATCCATTTAGTTACTTTTCCGCTGTAATTCTTCAGCGGCACGGCGCGTGTCAGGAACCAGCGGTACTGCCCGTCGTGCCTTCTGAAGAGAGCAGTGTCCTCAAAAACTCCTCCGGTACTCAGTGCCTCCTTCCATTTCTCTTCTGCCTGGGTGAGGTCATCCGGGTGAAGCATTTTAAGCCACCCCCAGCCTTTTATTTCATTTAGACTCATACCTGTAAAGTCAAGGCCCCACTGATTGGTAAAATCAAGTTCCCCGGATGGTTCAGCAGTCCATACAATTAGCGGCATAGTTTCAGCAATCCTACGGAACTTCTCTTCTTCTATTTTTCTCCGGGTAATATCTTCAACAACCCCAACAAAATACTTCCCTCCTGCTGCCGCATCATGCATGAGTGTGCAGGAAAAAATGGTCCAGGCTACTGATGCATCACTGCGCACGTATCTTTTCTCAATTTTATAATCCTTTATTTCACCCGAGAGGAGTTTCAGCCTGCAGTCAAGATCCTTTTGAAGGTCCTCCGGATGAATGATATCATTTGGGCTAAGGTGAAGGAGCTCTTCGCGCCTGTGGCCTACAATCTCGCAGTATTTATCATTCATTCTGATCCACCGCCCCGCAGTGTCAAAGTGGACTATTCCTGCACCTGCCTGTTCAAAGGTCTGCCTGAAGAGTTCTTCGCTTTCAGCAAGCTTTTTTTCGAGCGAATTTTTATAGTTAAGTATAAAAGTAATGAATATGAAAACCGATATTCCTACAACTGCATTGAAAAGGGCTGCGCTGTAACTGGCTACAGTACGGCTTAAGAAGAATTCAGCTATTATTAAGATTATGCATAATACAAGTGTCAGATTTGTAAAGAGAGGATTTCGAAGTCTTATTGAAACATAGATCAGGGGAACAAGATACAGGATCCAGACAGCGTATCCGAGTGGAAGATATATATCAATAATAAAAATTATAACTATAAGGATCTTTGAGACCGCAAGCGTACCCAGTACAGATCTTCCTTTTTTATAACTTGCGGCCGGCTGTAGCTTAAGTTCCATTCAACGCTGTAACTCCTTTCAAACAAATATTGATTTCATCCGCAAATCGGAATATTACCAGACATATAAATAACTCATGACCTATATTAAACCTAATGAGAACATGGTACAAAACAAATACCATTATTTAGCAAAGGGGCAATCGTGCCGAAAAGAAAAAAAAAAGATATTATTACATTAAAAAACATAAAAGTCTTTGGAGGCGATCAGCTTCTTCCGAAGCCGCTTGAAACATCAAAGCTCCGCGGAATTGTAAAGAGCTGCTGCAGCCCACAGCATATTTTGAACTAGCTGCAAACTGTTGTTTATCCCCTAGAATATACTAATATGCGATTATTTTACTTCAAAATAAGCGCCTCTTTTTCTCAGCCTTTATCTTTTGAATTGATTAAACCTGCCGTTATAGGTGCAATAGACTTATGCGCAAGTATTCAATTAGAAGCTTTAAGCACAACATAACTTATATTTAATGCCTTTGTTCAGGCTGACATAAATTAAACAGATCACAGGCCTTTTGCAGCGGAAATAAAATCTATATAACCCTTCATTCTTAAAACTGTTTCGACTTTCGTAAAGCCAGCAGAATGTATGAAATCCGGCAGAAGCCCGTTGAAGGAATCGACGCTGTTTACTTCATAAGGCCAGATTTTAATCCATAAATGCAATGTCAGAAATTTTATCCAATGCCCTAAAACCGTCTTCGGCTTTCCAATCTCTGCAAGAAGCATGTGCCCATCTGGCTTCAGCACACGCATAAATTCCTTCAGTACATCAGCCTTCTGAGGTCTTGTCAGAAGATGCAGGACAAAGCTGCTGAGTATAATATCAAAACTATTGTCCGGAAACGGCAGTCTTCCGCTTTCATCTATAAGAAAGAATTCGTAGTTCCGGGTATCCTGGAAACTGCTTTTTGCAATTTCAATTAATTCTTTCCCTGTATCAACCCCGGTAATTTTCCCTTCGCAGAGTTCCATATTTTTCTTAATGTACTCCTCAAAAAGTCCCACGCCGCATCCGAAGTCCAGAACAGATGATGCCGGACTAATGCCTGAAAGCTCCATTACCTTCCTTCTGAAGCGTTTGTATGCCGGGAAAAGATTTGCCTGCATGCCGAGCCTCATCCACCGGGCCTGTTTGGAAAGTGTGTTAGAGTTGTTCATATGCAGCACCTGACTGTTTTAATGAACTATATGGAGCAACATCCTTATAGGCATATGAATACATGCCGGTCTGGGCCATTTCACCGATCGTAACACCGGAACGGATTATTGAAAAACCTCCAACAACGGCACCTTTGCCTATCTTAACTCTGCCCACCCGGTATTTTTTTGTGCTCATCTCATGCGTAAATATTTTTGAGCCCCATCCCAGGACGCAATAATCCTCCAGCGTAATCAGTTCCGGGAAATGAGGATCCAGGATTACATCAGGAGAAATAAATACTCCTTTACCTATCTTTACCCCGAGAAGCCTGTAGATGAAAATTTTTATTTTTGATAAAGCAATTAACTCGGCAATTTTGGCAATGACAAATCTGAAGTCCAGCTTTGCAGATGTGAGGAACGGGTCCATAACCTCACATACGTATTTAATCCTTTTTTCCAGGGAGCAGTCAAGGCTGAACTCAACAAACCTCTCATTTTCCTCTTCGAAAAAGGATTCAATTTTTTTGCGTTCAAGTGCGATATTTTCAGACATTTTGAAGTTATCCCATTAAAAGTATAAGATATAATTCATTTTCAATATTTCCCAGCGTGCCTGAATCAGAAATCTGTAAAAACTGAAGTACTCAGTCCGCTGTTGATTTTAATGTTTTTGTAATATCCCGACTGAATCAGCTGTCCCGAAGAATCGTACTGGCGGTATTTAATTAAAAGGTCCTGATCTTTATCTATCCATATTGTTTCTTTTGCAACCGCGCGCGATTTTGAAAGATCTTTTGACAAAAGTTCATAAACCAGAACCTTCCTTCCGTCCAGCTCCTCCTCACCTGCAAGTCTTACCGACGTCAGGCCAAGAAGCTTAATATGTTCCTCTATGAAATAGCCAAAGTCTGAATTGTGGAGCCCGTTTCCCCTGTAGTCGCACACGTATCGGTGATCTGCCGGATAGGTAAAAGTGAAAAGCCCAACAATGATCATTCCCACTTTTACCCTTACGGTATTATCTTTCTGCAGCAGTAATGTGGTACCGGAATACTTGCCTTTTAGTATTTCCATCCTGACTGACTTCGGTTTGCGGAAAAAGTACTTAAAAGTTACGGAGGCAGATTTTTCGCCATTGCTTGAATACGATTCAAATGTGCAGCTGTAATCCTTAATGCTGTCGAACTTTGATTTCATCTTCATGAGGCGCGCCTCATAATCGTTTTCACTGCCGGAGGCACAGCTGCCGGAAAATATAAGGACCAATAATACTAAGCAGGTATGCAGCTTCATTTTTCCAGAACTCCTCACATTATTTGCTATATACGGCTTCTTTGGCCATTTCCAGGAACCTGCTTTTTAATCTTGCAGCATCAACAAGCTTCTCCGCATCCACAAAAGTGCACAGGCACCTGTTTCCTGCAGCAACCAGTTTCTCGTCTTTATAGATCATTGAATTTACAACGGCTCCTTCACTATTGATACTTTCCATTATGACTTCAACTCTGATGCACTCGCCGCATTTAACAGATCCGCGGATTTCAGCCAGATCGATTGAAGCAATGAGCGGAATTTTTTTGAAGCCCGTGATGTAAAAAATGAGCCATGAAACAAACTGCCCAGCCGACTCCATCATTAAAAGCCTGGGGAAACTACCCTCCTCTGCTGAAAGGGGATCTATAAAGCCTTCCTCGAAAGACACGCTCTTTATGCCTTTTATGTGCCGCTCTGATATTTCTGTTATTTTATCTGCAAATAAAAACCGCATTTATGCTCCTTAATCATTAAACCCAAATGCATTCTTCCGCACTCAGAAATTTACCTTTCCCTGATTGTATTATTATAAACACACGATGGGATGAGCTTACTACCAGGCAAGGCATACTGGTTGCAGCATTTCATGACCCGTGAAATATCATAATTGTATGAATCCATAAAATGGTGTATATATATCGATTTTACATTGCTCTCCACAATCTTAAATACATCGGGGGCAGACGGATTCCGCCCCAGGCTGCCCATCTGGCCAATAAGACTTTTTATTGTCTTTGTTATCTTTTCCGTCTCCGGATAAATGCCCGAAGATGACCACAGCCTGTAAATATTGTCCTGAATAATGTTATATGAACCGGGCTCAAGCCCCGGTATAGTCTTATTCTTTATCGTATCCAGATACGACTCAATATCAATAAGTTTTGGAAGCGGAATGTAGCCCCCGCCTTTAAGCTTAAGAAGATAAGTAAGCGCAAAGCAGGAGGGATGGCTGCATGGCAGATTTACTATATCCTTTTGGTCTATTATGCCTCCTGAACCGGAAGCAATCATTTCCATCACGTCCGGCAGGGTTACTGCCATTGACTCGTTATATGGGAACCTGCTGTTTACAAAGATAACGGGCTGGAACATGAGCGATTTAATAAATTCCTTTTCCAGAAAGAATTTCAGTACTGCGGGTACGCTTTCCGTGTTCAGTCCGTTTACCAAAGTCATAACCAGAGATGTGCGTGCTGAATGTTTTTCCAGAAGTGCAAGTATTTCAAGCTTTTCATCCAGCATGCCTTCTCCCCTCATTACCTTGTAGGCTTCGGGTGAAAAGCCGTCGAACTGCAGGGAGATAAAAACATCTTTATCAATAAGCCTTAAAAGAAGATCCTTATTTTTAAGGAATATCCTTCCGTTTGTACTGATGGAAATATTTAAAATTTCAGGCCTGCGTGCTATATCAATCAGCTCGGGCAAATGTGGATTAATGGTTGGTTCTCCCCCGCTGATATTTATGAGATCTATTATTCCTTCAGCCTTAACGAGGCCGTCTATTATCCCCCTGAATTCTTCCGGCTTCATGTTAAACCGTCTGTGGTTTGAAGCCAGGCAGATTGGGCAGTCCATATTGCAGTAATCGGTTACTTCAATAATCGGAAGGCAGGTATGCTGCTGATGCTCCGTGCAGAGTCCGCAGTTTACTGAGCAGCCCTCAAATTTGTCCTTAAATGATTGTAACGGGTATGTAGCCGGCTTGTTGATCTTTAGTGATTCAATATAGTTCTCTTTATTCCTGCTTATAAGAGCCCTGAACTCTCCGTGAGAGGTGCAGTTCTTTAGCATATACACGGAACTTTCAACAAAAATAATTTTTGCCGGAATTACTTCATGGCAGACCGGACATACACTGCGGGTTGTTTTATAATATGTGTAACTGCTGTTCATAGCTGTTTCTCCACCCAGAAACGTTCATCGTTCATGCGGTAGAAAAGGTTGTAGCTGCATGCCGGAATGAATGTCTTGTTTACATCCGGCACCAGGTCGCCGCACCTTACCACCCTCGATACGTCGAAGTTATCCTCATCCATATGCGAGTGGATATAAATCGTTTTTATATTTTTCTCGGCAATCCTCTGCCGCTCGAAGGCACTGAGATTTTTTCCCACGGGATAAAGCTGCGAGATAAAACTCTTAAGAACCTGAAGCTTTCTCTCCCTTTCGGGATCGTTATCCTCTTTGGACCAGATCTCATTGATTTTATTCATAAGCATTGTGTGGAAGTTATCGTCGGGATGGATGAGATATTTTTTCCCCAGAACTGCCGCGTATTCCTCAGGGCTGAAAATCCTTTTCAGGGGAAGCACCTGCCCGTCCATGCTGAAAAGGTAATTAACCGAGTAGCATAAAGGATGAGAGCCCGGAAGGGGCACAAAGTCGTCTTCATATATCACTTGCGGAAATGCCCTGGAGATATTCCCTATTACCTCATCAATAGTAAGGTGCTCCCTTTGGGAATTTTCGCCGTTAAAGAAACTCCCGCCGCCAAAACCCGTGTAAGTCATATTCTGAATTGTAAGGCTGCGTATAAAATCCTTCTTAAGCATGAGCTTTACAAAAGATCCTATCTCCTTGTCGTTCAGGTCTTTTACAGATACATTAAGTATGGTAGTTGGGACATTGTATTTTTCGAGGTTTTCAAGCGCCTTATACTTATAATCGAGTATATCGCTGCCGTGTAGATCTCTTGTTATCTCACGGTCGAGCGTGTTGAAGGACAAAATAATGTAAACGCCATATTCTGCAAGCTTTCTTACAAAGTCTTCATCCTGAGCGAGCTTAATGCCGTTGGAGTTAAGGGTTATTCTGCCAATTTCCTTTCTCTGCGCAATCTCAAGAAGACTGAATATTTTCGGGTGGAGTGTCGGTTCCCCGCCCGTAATGTTTATGAGGTCAATTTCCTTTTCAGATTCGATTATCCAGTCAATAATCGACTTAAACTCATCCTCACTGATAAAATATTTCTTATCCTCGCGGTTATAAGTAAAGCAGATTGGGCATTTCAAATTGCAGGCGTTTGTAATTGAAAATACAGGCAGGCTGCATGCCTTTTCGTGCCAGGAGCAGAGCCCGCAGTCGAAGGGGCAGCCTTTTGAAATTTCCCTTGAATGGTTGACCGGCCGGTCCGGAGCCTGAGGCGAATTTATCACTTTAAGGTACCAGGCAGCATCGGATGCAATTAAAGTCTCAGTGGCCCCGTGCTCAGGGCAGACAGAGCGCATGTAAACCCTGTTATTGCGGAAAATGATCTGTGCATCAACTATCTTCCTGCATTGCCGGCACATGCTCTGCGTAAGCTCATAATAGGTGTAATCTCTGTCTTTCCTGAGGTCCTGAAGCATATGCCTTATAACCCTCCGTCAATTAAAAGGTTCTGCGCATTTATATATTGAGCCCTGTCGGATACAAGAAAAGCAACGTATTCGGCAACTTCCTCGGGCTTTCCGGGTCTTGCCGCGGCGCAGTATTTCATATATTCATTATATTGCTTTTCGGGAACGTTCAGCCCCACCCCGCCCGAGAGCATTCCGGGCACGACAGTGTTGACGCGTATGTTATAGCGGGCTAGTTCCTTTGCAAGTGCAATTGAAAATCCTCCTACGGCAGCTTTTGAGGCGGCGTAATGGACGGGCACTTCGAGCAGTCTTACTCCTCCAATGGATCCCATATTTATTATGACTCCCGAACGCTGCATTACCATATGCCTTACAACTTCCTTGGTCACAATAAACATCCCCTTTACATTTACATCCATAACGAGGTCCCATTCCTCTTCTTCTATGAGAGGAAATGGCATTACCTGCACTATGCCGGCGTTATTGACAAGAATATCTATTTTGCCGAACTCTTCCGCGGTCTTTTTTACCATTTGGGCCACACCTTCCTTATCCAGCACCGAGCACTGAAAAGCAAGCGCACGGCGCCCGTTTTCTTCTATGTGGCTTTGAACTTCCAAGGCCTTATCCTTATTCTTTTCATAATTAAATGCAACACTGGCACCCTCACGCGATAATACATCGCACAGGGCGCTTCCTACAGCACCAGTGCCGCCTGTAACGATAACAGATTTACCTTCAAGAAGCATTTACAGCCTCCATTTTGCTTTTTATTATCCTGTAGAAAGTTTTAACCGTAAGAAGCCTTGGAATGTCGTTCTTCCTGAGACTGCCGTCAAACCTATGTTCCTCCACCTCAGGAAGAGCCTGCCTTAATGCCTCTTTTGCCTTGTCTGTCAGGAATCCGTCTTTTTCGAATTCCTCCGCGGGAAGCGTTTCCCTTGCCTGAGCCTCTATTTCACCGCGCGAGATTGTAATATTAAATGCCTTTTCTATGCGGAAGACAAGATCCAGAAGGTCTAGCGAATCGGCACCCAGATCGTCTATTACAGAAGCATCAAGCGACGTAATAGTTTCCACTTTTATTCCCACCGTTTCAGCAATACATTTTTTCAGATTGTCGATTATTTCAGCATCATTCATTATAAAATCCTGTTAATTGTGATATATCTTATTTATCAGGCGCCACCTCTTATGGCCTCCGAACATTACTTTTACATTTTTCCACCCCGCGTTTTTCAGCTTGGGCGCAAAATAATTTGATATGTATCCATCCTCACATATTAAAATTATCTCTTTGTCGCGGGGCAGTTTCTTTAACTCCTTAAGCTGAGGTTTTACCGGTATTGAACCCGGAAGAGACTTATGCTCCAGCATTTCCTTCTCACTGCGCAGGTCGGCAAAGAGTTTGCCTTTATCTGAAAACTCGTTTTCACCGATTCGTTCAGGAAATGCATATTCAAAAAACTCTTCCTTTGCATACTTGAACCTCGTGAGGACCTTTAAAAATTTCTCTGCGTCTTTGAGGCTGTTATATTTGCCGATGCTTATTCTTATTGACGAGGCTGCTTCTTCATCTCTAAGCCCCAGGCTTAAGAGAACGTGCGACAATTCTTCGCTTCCTGCCACACAGGCTGAACCCGCAGAAACGGCAACGTTATAATAGTCCAGGTATGAAATAAGCTCACTATTTGGAATACCCGGAAACATGAGGTTCAGTGTTGATGGAAACCCGTTTATGTCTCCGTTGAGCCTGACGTCAGGGAAAATCTTTTGCACACCTTCAAATATGATACTTCTTATTAAAGCCATCTTCCTTAGATAGCTATCGGTATCCATCTGCAGCATTCTCCGGCAGGCCATGCCGAAACCCGCAATATTATAAAGCGCTTCGGTACCGGCTCTTTTAACACTTTCCTGATGCCCCCCTTCCAAAAGCGGCATGAAAGGCGCATCTTTTCTTACATACATGGCGCCGCAGCCCTTGGGGCCGTAAATCTTGTGCGATGAAATGGAAAGGTAATCCACGTGCAGAAGCCTTACATCTACTTTCAGCTTACCATAAGACTGCACAACGTCGCTGTGAAAAAGTATATTGTTCAGATTTGCAAGGCGCGCAATTTCGCCTATGTCATTTACCGAGCCTGTTTCATTGTTTACATGCATTACGGAAATAAGGCGTGTATTTTCCCGGATTGCATTTTTTATCTGCTGAATATTAACCTTACCCGTGTTGTCGACACCGATATAGGAGACTTCAAAACCTTTTTCCTCCAGGGACTTAAAAACAGTAAGAACTGACTGATGTTCCACAGATGAGGTAATGAAGTGAGCCCCCGAATTCTGTGCGGCTACGGCCTTAATAATGGTGTTATTAGACTCTGTGCCTCCGCTGGTGAAGATGATCTCCTCAGGCGTGGCGTTTATCAGACGCGAGACTTCAAGTCGGGCATTTTCAATTACCTCGCGGGAGCGCATTCCGGGCATGTGCATGGAAGAGGGATTGCCGTACATTGTTTTCTGAATCTTATACATGTACATTCGCACCTTGTCATCCAGCTGCGTTGTTGCGTTGTTATCCAGATACACTCGCCTGGAGAAGATGGAATAAAAATTATCCAGCAGTTTATTTACCGGAATATGCATTTATTCAATAACCTCTATAATATCCTTAAAAGGTTTTCTTACCGGCATGTCAGGAAGATGATCATAGCGCCCCAGAGCAATAACCGAGGCTATCTCAAAGGGGGGACGCACGTCAAGTATATTTTTAATTTCAGGAGATGCAATTAAGGGACCCGTTGTGCAGCACGCACCCAGCCCTGTTGCATGTGAGGCAAGCAGCAGGTTTTCAACTGCCATGGAAACACTTATCAGTTCATTCTGCGCCATGCTTTCAAGTCCCTGCAGATTATTATCCCTTACAAATTCGCTTAATATCAGAGGCGGAAGTTTATACAGGGCAAATATAAGCACCGGGGCGTCTTTAATAAACAAAAGGTAATCCTTATAGGAATCGATAACTGTCTTTATCTCATCGTTTGCAGGCGTGGTTTTTAAAAATTCAATTTTATTCAGGACTGCCTGCGTAACTTCTTTTTTCTTTTCTTCATTCTTAAGTATAATAAACTTCCATGGCTGTCTGTTGCTGTTGCTTGGGGCACTTCCTGCAGCCTCTATAATGCATATAATCTCCTCATCAGAAATCTTTTCACCGGTAAACTTCCTGATGCTGCGCCTGCTTTTAATGATTTCAAGGATCGGGTTATTTAACACAGTCCAAGCCCTCCGTCAATTGAGAAAACCTGACCTGTTATATAGGCGGCATCTTCAGATGATAAAAATGCAACAAGCCTTGCCACTTCTTCAGGCGTTCCAAACCTTTTAAGAACAATTCTAGACAGAAGCTGTTCTCCCGCCCTGTCCCTTAACTCTTCGCTCATTTTTGTTGTAATAACTCCCGGAGCCACGGCATTTACGTTAATGCCCTTGGCACCAAGCTCTACGGCAAGTGCTCTTGTAAAGGCCTCAACGCCTCCTTTACTTGCAGCATAGTTTACTTGTCCCCTGCCCCCGAAGCGTGCGGCAATGGAAGAAATGTTAATTATTCTGCCGCTCCTGTTCATAAGCATATATCTTGATGCAGCCTTCGATACGTTAAAGACGCCTGTAAGGTTTGTGTCTATTACCTTATGCCACTCCTCGTTCATTCCAACTGCCGGGTAATCGGCCGTTACGGCGGCATTATTGACCAGAATATCTATTCTTCCAAAAGTCTTCTGTACAAGATCGGCCATTGACACGGCATCTTCCATTACGGAAACATCTGCCTTAATGGCAATGCTGCCTCTACCCATAGCTTCAATCTCTTTAACCGTTTGTTCTGCATCTTCTTTATTGCTGCAGTATATTACTGCAACGTTTGCGCCCTGGCTGGCTAGTTCAAGCGCTGTTGCCCTGCCAATGCCCGAAGAGGCGCCGGTAACAATTGAGTTTTTATCCTTAAGTTTCATTATTGCTCCATCTTCTTAATACCAAAGAGGCATTCTGCCCGCCGAAGCCGAAAGAATTTTTAAGCATATACTCCCCTTTCCACTCTCTTGCGTACTTGGGAACATAATCGAGGTCGCAGAAAACGTCCGGCTTGTTATAATTTATTGTGGGAGGTATATATCCCTTAAAGCCCATAAGGCATGCAACAGTTTCCACAGCTCCCGAAGCGGCAATAAGATGTCCTGTCATCGATTTAACAGCGCTTACAGGAATGCTGTAAGCCTTTTGGCCGAAGACCTTCTTAATTGCCAGAGTTTCCACTTCATCGTTTTTGAAAGTTGAAGTGCCGTGTGCATTTATATAATCTATTTCGTTCATGGTAATGCCCGCGCTTTGGATCGCATCCAGCATTGCCCTTGCAGCCCCATATCCATCAGGATCTGGATCGGTAGGTTTATATGCGTCGATGCTTGAGCCGTAACCGGATAATTCGCAGTATATTTTTGCCCCGCGCCTTAATGCATGCTCCATTTCCTCTATTACCATAATTCCTGCACCTTCACCAAGAACCGCCCCGTCGCGTTCTGCATCAAAGGGTCTTGAAGCAGCCTCAGGAGAATCATTTTTTTGAGAGAGTGCACCTAAAAGGCTGAAGCCCCCGATACCTAGCGGATTAAGCATGGAATCAAGCCCGCCCGCAATGGCTATATCCAGTTCACCATTTCTTATCATTTCAAATGCCTGCCCTAAAGCCTGAGTGGATGCAGCACAGGCCGAGCAGTTTGTGTAAAGCGGACCGGTAAGGCCGTACTTCCGCGCAATCAGACTGCCTGCAGTATCGAGCGGGGTCTGCATGCCGGCTTTCTTTGATTCTGCAACTTCCAGGAACTCCTTAAACCCAAATTTATTTCCGGAGGTATAGCTGCAGAATTGTTCAATCGGGAAAACTTCGAGCGCAAGGCCCAGTACGATGCCCGTCCTTGTATCTTTTAATACTGAACTTTCCAGGCCTGAATCCTTGAATGCCTCTTCAAAAGCCGCAAGGCCAAAGAAAACTTTCCTGTCGCTGAAGCATGCAGCCAGCGGATATTCCTTTATAACATCCTTAAAATCCAGGTCACGAACCTCCCCGGCAATCCTTACCGGAAATGCCGAAGAGTCGAAGAGGCTGAGCTTTGAAATACCGGAGGTCCCGTTCTTTAAGGAGTTAAAGAATTTTTCCTTGCCCGTCCCGATTGG
This sequence comes from Ignavibacteriales bacterium, assembly GCA_036261625.1. Taxonomy (GTDB): domain Bacteria; phylum Bacteroidota; class Ignavibacteria; order Ignavibacteriales; family SURF-24; genus JAAXKN01. Next base: position 221,217 of record DATAKL010000001.1, read on the forward strand.
TGAAACGACTCCGGCGCCTGTTATTACAGCTCTTTTCATGAGTCTTTCCTCAATATAAAGCCTGCCTTTGCTATTCCCGGATGAAATGAGTTTACGAGTATTGTTTCCGCATCTCCTGTGGAAGAAGAAAAGTTCAGGCTGATATCAGGATCGGTGTTATTCAAGAGGGCGGGCATTCCGCCGTTTAAGAATGAATAAGAGGCTATGCATACGTCGAATGCCGGCGAGGCAGCAAGCATGTGGCCCGTTAAGGTCTTTGTGCCTGTAATAAGTGGCAGGTGATTTCCAAAAACATTACTTATTGCCGAGGCCTCAGCCATGTCTGAAGTCCTGATTGAGGAAGCCCCTGCTATAACAGCATTTATATCTTTTGGTTTCAGGGCTGCATCAGTTATGGTATTATTCATAACTTCAACCATCGTGTGAGAGGATGAAGAGAAATATTCTTTTCCATGAGAGTCGGTTAGTGTATTATATCCTGACAAAACGGCATAAATTTCTGCTCCCCTTTCTTTCGCCCGTTCGTAATTTTCTAAAATGACAACCGAGGCCCCTTCGCTCAGGATTAGTCCGTCGCTTTCCCGGCTGAAAGGAGAGCAAATGCCTTTGTTTGAAAGCAAGTTGTAGTTTGAAAACGCTGCAAAGCCTGTAAAATGGTTTTTTGAATCGCACCCTCCGGCAAGAGCACAATCGACGCTGCCGTTTTCAATTGAGCGCATGGCCATTCCAATTGCCTGGGCCGTATTGCCCGGCCAGGGGTTAAATGCCATGTTGCGCCCTTTAATATTAAAAAGAATTGAGATAAAGCTTAAGGCCATATTGGGCAGAATCTTAAACGAAAGGAGGGGGCTGCAGCCGGGAAGCGCTTTACTTCCGAGGAGATGATAGGAGAAATTTCCATGCTCATCAATTGAATTCTCAATGAGCGGAAGCAGATAGTCCAGATCCCCCGAGGTAAGTCCGTTGCCAAGAAAAAGCCCCAAGGATTCAGGTTTATAAAATCCTTCCACACGTGCATCATCAATGGCAAGCCTTGCAGCAGCCGAAGCCAGAACCGCCTCGCGGTTCATGAGCTTAAGGATGCGTCTGTTTGCGATAAAGTCAGTCGGGTCAAATTCCGGAACAGAGCCGCACCTGGAGTGCGGAAACAGTTGGCAGCCTTCAAAGGATCCGTCCGAAATTGCGCTTTCATTATTTGTTATTTTACCCCAAGTTTCCTTAATACCGATGCCAAGGGGGGAAACGACGCCTAAACCTGTTACAGCAACCCTGTTCTTCATTTCGCGTCCTGAAGCCAGAAGTTCAGCAGTTTGCGCCTTTTAATTTCAAGCTGTTCATTGTTGAACGGGACAAGCACAAAAGTCATTTCAGTTTCGGCTATTTTTTTATTGCCGCATTTGGCCGTAGTATGGACTTTCCCTGAATCCTCGTGGACAGAAATAATTTCCGTTGAAAGCTCGAGCGTGTCGCCCGGCTTTGCGATGTTGCGGAATTTTACTTTTTCCAGAATAGTAACGAGGGCTTTAAGTTTTTTATTAAAATCTCTTTCAACCGTTTCCTCAAGCAGAAGTCCGGAGAGCTGAGCCAGAGCCTCTATAATGAGCACGCCCGGCATAATAGGATATTCGGGAAAATGGTCGTCAAAGAAGTCCTCGCTCATGGAAATATTTTTGATACCCCTGGCGCTTTGTCCCGGCTTCCATTCGGTAATTTTGTCGAGCATAAAAAATCGCATTACAAGACGTCCTGCAGTAAAATTGGGTCTATAAAAATGCATACTCGAAAGATATAAGTCAAGGAGTATTATAGTAATTATGAAGAAGAGTCTTATGTGTAGTTCTTTGGTATTCCTTTTAAAAAAGATAATATTACTATCGAAAAGAGTTTGAAAAATGGAAAAGCCCTCAAAGAAATTTCTTCGAGGGCTTTCAGTCTGTTTTTACTTCTTATTTTTCAGGTTCTCACTTCACGAGCATCATTTTTCTGTTCTGGATGAAGTTGTTTGTCTTGAGTTCATAGACATACATACCGCTTGTAAGATTCGTTCCGTCAAAAGATACCTCATAGCTGCCCGGCGCCTTCTGTTCGTTGACCAGAGTTGCCACTTCCTTGCCAAGCATATCAAACACCTTAAGAGTTACCATTGAATTCTGAGGAATGGTATAGCTGATCTTTGTAGTCGGGTTAAACGGATTCGGATAGTTCTGATCGAGCCTGTAATCCCCCGGTGCAGTTGACTTTACGGTCTCAACAGCTGTAGTGGTAGTTCCGTCAAGTTTAAGTATCTCGTCAATG
>DATAKL010000002.1:0-105403 GCA_036261625.1 Ignavibacteriales bacterium
CATTGACGAGATACTTAAACTTGACGGAACTACCACTACAGCTGTTGAGACCGTAAAGTCAACTGCACCGGGGGATTACAGGCTCGATCAGAACTATCCGAATCCGTTTAACCCGACTACAAAGATCAGCTATACCATTCCCCAGAATTCAATGGTAACTCTTAAGGTGTTTGATATGCTTGGCAAGGAAGTGGCAACCCTGGTCAACGAACAGAAGGCGCCGGGCAGCTATGAGGTATCTTTTGACGGAACGAATCTTACGAGCGGTCTGTATGTCTATGAACTCAAGACAAACAACTTCATCCAGAACAGAAAAATGATGCTCGTGAAGTGAGAACCTGAAAAATAAGAAGTAAAAACAGACTGAAAGCCCTGACAGATAGAAATTATCCGTCAGGGTTTTCTTGTCTTTAAAAAATTCTTTATAACTTGAACTTCATCTTGAGCCACTCGTAGGCCATGTTGATTTCCTTGGTTTTCCTCTCGGCAAGATCAATCAGTTCTTCCCCCAGGCTTGCTACCTTATCCGGATGGTATTTGGCCATCTCATCGATGTATTTTTTTCTTATTTCAGATTTTGTGACTTTGCCTCTTAAGCCCAGTACGCTTCCGAAGTACCTCGTCTTTTCCTCATCAGAAGAATCTGCATAACTGAACCTGTAGCTGTCACTTCCGGCATTTGAAGAAGAATTTCTTCCTGAGGAATTCCGTCCTGAAGAATATTTCCCTGAATGAGTTTTTCCCGAGGAGTTTCTTTCTTCCGAAGAACTTTCTTCAGAAGAGCTTTCCCTGGAAGATCCTTTCCCGGCATGCCTGCCTGAAGTTTCTTTCTTTTTATGATTCCTGCTGTGCTTTTCCCATTTCCCCTTTCCTGAGAGTGCGGAAATGGACTGGTAAAGCTCACTCATTCCTGTAGTTTTGTTCAGGTAATCCAGGAGCGTAAGATTAATGTTATTCCATTCGGTTTGTCTTACCTTTTCAGCCGATTCAATTATAAGCATGTCTGCTGAAACGGAACCTAAATTAAGCCTTATTTTCTTTAACCTGTTGCTGTCTGCAACCGGTGTAACGAGCTTAAAAAGGTGGGATATCCACTTGTCCCCTGAAGAGTTGAGAACCAGGTTATAAAGTATGATGTAGTCTATTACCACACTGCTTGCAGGTACCCTTTCCAATAGGGTATCCGAAAGGCAGATACACTGCAGGCGCCCGGAAGCTGAATATATAAATTCAGTTAATGTTTGATCGATATCCTGGTTAAACCACTTGAGGAATACTGTATTTACAGCAGGAACAAGGAAGTGGTTCTTAAAGTCAATTGCCTGGCGGATATTGTGAGTAAGAAATCCGAAGGAAAATTCCGAAAGCCCATTCTGAACAGAAGCCAGTGCGCTCCAGATCTGCGAATAAACCTCGTCGTAGACGTCGAAAGCCTCTTCATATCTGTCCATGCTGAAAAGCAGGTCAGCAGCATCTCTTAATTTTAAAATGTCACCCATTTACAAAAGTATTATTTTTGAAAAATGAATTTAGTAATACTTTGCGAAATATAAAAGAATGGCGGCATGGGCGAAAAGAATACCTGAAATTTAATTTCTGATGCTGCGGATTTTCCGCCAGAGCTTTTCAGCCTGTATTCTTGCCCGTTCGTAAAAGGGACTTATATCAAAGCGAAATTCTCCCTTTTCAAGTACAATATTGCCGTTAATTATTACTGTTTCAACATTTGCAGAAGAAAACCCGAATGCAAGGTGCCCTCCGAGGTTTTCACTGACTATGGGTGTGGGCGGATTGTAGTTAAAGACAACAATATCTGCCGTAAAGCCCTTTTCAATCTTCCCGAAGCTTCTGTTAAAGTAATTCTGAAGGATCAGGTTTCCGTTCTGCAGGGCTTTCAAAAGGGAGTCTAAAGAGATATTCCCTTTAGCATCGGAACTCTTGTAGAAGCCCGTTTTAAGCTCTTCCAGCATGTCAGATCCAATTCCGTCGGTGCCCAGTGCCAGGTTATCTGCCAGGCGCAGTTTGTCTGAATAACCAACGGAATTATTCATATTGGAGCGCGGATTGTGCACAAGAAAGGATCTGTGACGGTTCAAAATATCAATTTCGCTTTCACTTAAGTAGATCCCGTGGGCAATAATCGACTTTTCATTAAGAAGTCCGAACTTTTCAAGGCGTTCGGCGATATCCAGGCCATAGAAGTGATGCGAGTACGACGAGTCGTATTTGTCCTCGGCAGCGTGAATATGGAGCCCCTTCCGGGTTTCACTTACTGCCTCAGAAAGCAGTTTTAACGTTCCGTCGCTTAATGTAAACTGGGCATGTGCCCCAATTGCGCCTTCAACAAGCCTTTTAGATTCCTCCCCGGGTTTTCCGCAGAGTTGTCTGATGAAGTCTACAGATTCCTCAATTGCTTCTGAAGCTTTATCTTTTCCGTTCCTGTCTGTTGCCTCATAACAAAGTATGCCCCGGAGTCCGGTTTCCAGAAAACATTCTTTAAGCACAGAGAGCGAGCCCTTAATAAATGAGGGAGAGGCGTTGTGGTCTATTACGGAAGTAGTGCCGCACTTAATTGCTTCAAGAGCCCCGACGATTCCGCTTGAGTAGAGGGATTCTTCATCAAGTGCCCTGTCGAGGCGCCACCAGAGGTTTTTAAGTATTCCTGTAAAATCCTTCGGGGGTTTTATATCTGCCAAAATCCCTCTTGCCAGGACTGAGTAGAAATGGTTGTGAGAGCATACGAGTCCGGGTGATACATATTTTCCATCGCAATGAATGATTCGGCCTTCAGGGTAGTCGCCTGATATGTTTCTGCCTGAGGCCAGAATTTCATTCTCATCAATTACAACGTCCATGTTATTTTCTACAGAAGGCGGATAGAATGACATTACGTTTGCATTTTTCAGAATTATCATTTCCGGAGGCCTCCTGCTGCCGGATAAGGTTTCTTTATTGAACTCTCAGGGATTAAATAGCGGTGGTTCTTAAGAACAAGCGTTATTGTTTTAATGAACCGGTGAAAAGCCTCATCCTGAAGGCTTGCTTCAAATGAAGTAGAGGTCACTTCATTAAATCTGTCGATCATAATAAGTCCCGTCTCCCCGGAGTATCTTGCCGCCACAGTGCTTTCAAAAGCTGCTGAGTCGAGAAAAAATCCGTTATTGCTGCTTTGGGAGAAACTTTTTTCATCATGGAACAAAGTCAGTTTATCCCTGTATGGGGCGCCCCCGACGTGAGGGCAGAAGGTTTCACAGTTTCCGCAGCTGTTGCAAAGGGAGTCGATATGGATTATCTGGAACTTATCCCGGAAGAGGTCCATGTCAGCCGAAGGAATTGCAACGTTTGCACGGTTGGGGCAGACTTCCACGCATATGTTGCAAAGAAGACTGCAGTTGAGGCATCTGTCTGCCATAAGGGAATCTGTCTTAGCGTTATTCTGAAATACCGTGCCTTTAAGTTTTACTATTTCCGGGATACTGCCTCCAGGAGCTGAAATCCTGTTTTCTTCCTTTGCAATTTCTTCCTTTGCAATTTCTTCCTTTGCGATTATATACTCTGCTGTTTTCTTTCCATCGGATACAGCATCAATTACGCTTGAGGGGCCGCGGAGAGCATCACCTCCTATAAATACGTTCTCCAGTAACGACTCATTTGAGGATATGCTGACGGCGGGACTTGCGGCTTCATTTCCAAGGAGTTTATTTTCCCTCAGAAGCTGAAAGTCTGTATGTTCACCTACAGCTGAAATTACGGTGTCAATTTCCAGATATTCGAATGAATTATTCAGTGCTTTAATTCCCATCCTGCCGTTTGCCTCAGGGACAGAGAGTTCCATTTTCTGGCAGCACAGAACCTTATCACTAAATGAAACTGGCAGAAGCAGGTCCCTGAAAATAACCCCCTCACTTATGGCAGCATCAAATTCCTCACGGTCAGCCGGCATGAACTCTTTTGTCCTGCGGTATATGACAAATACATTTTCCACCCCATCAATCCTTTTGGCAGCCCTGGCCGAATCCATAGCGGAATTTCCCCCGCCGATGACTGCAACGTTTTTACCAAGGGGGAGCCTTTCTCCGGAATTGAAGGACCTCAAAAACCAGATTGCACTATAAACTCTGCCTGTGCCCGAGAGGCTTATTTCTGAAGGTTCAGAAGCCCCGATTGCAACATAAATATATTTATAACCCTCCTTTTTCAGTCTGCTTACTGAGAAGTTTTTATCGGCATTGTAGATGAATTTAACGCCGTGCTTTTCAATAAATTCCACGTCTCTGTTAATGGCTTCTTCGGGGATCCTGAAATTTGGTATTGCATGCCTGACAGTTCCTCCGGCCTTATCCGCAGTCTCAAAAACAGTTACATCGAATCCGGCCCTGCTGAGGAAGAATGCCGCAGAAAGTCCCCCGGGGCCTGCCCCTATTACGGCCGCTCTTATGCCGTTCGGCTTTAAGCTCAGGCTGTTATTATTTTCCTTCAGGTATTCCATGTATCCCTTTTCTGCAGCAGCCTTCTTCAGTTCCCGAATTTCAACCGGAAAGTCGTACTGGCATCTTTGGCAGTTTGACATGCACTTGCGGTCGCATATATATCCTGTAATATTAGGGAGCGGATTTTTCTGAACAATGAGCTGAAATGCCCTCGCGTAGAGGCCCTCACTTATAAGGCGTGCGTAGCCTGGAATGTCCTGATGTACCGGACAGGCCTGCACGCAAGGCGATATATAGCAGTCGAACATCTCAAGCTCTGAGGAGACCTTAGGCACACGGATAATATTTTCCGATTTGCTGTAGTGAGGGTTCTTGAGAGATTCCTCAGCGAGCAATTTAAGAGCCTTAAGATCAATGCTTTTTCCCCGGGTCTCAGTAGTCATTATGCAGTCCTCTTCAATTAAGTCCGCCATCTGCCTTAAACGCATATATCCGCCGGGCTTTAAGAGCTCCGTTGCCATTGTAACGGGATAGATTCCTGTTGAAAGGATCTTAGTTATATTTTTAGCTGAAGCACCTCCTGAAAATGAAATGTTTATGTTACCGTTAAACTCTCCTGAGAGTTTATCTGCAAGAGTGACTGTAAGTGGGAAAAGAGTTCTACCCGACATGTACATCTGATTTTCATGAAACCTGCGCCTGTTGTTTTTTACAGGCAGCGTGTTTGAAAGTTTTATTCCGAATGTTTTACCCGTGCCTTCCGAAAAGGTTTTTAAGTTTTTAATCAGGCTGAGGGCATCAGTAAACTGAAGATCCTCTCTAAAGGAATTCTTATCAAGAATAAAGCTGCCTGAAGGGAAGTTAATTATACTATCAACTATTTCATAACCAAGAAGTGTGGGATTCAGTTTAACAAAGGTATTCAGCCCTTTTTCACTCATGAGATATTCAGCTATTCTTTCGATTTCGCCCGGGGGGCATCCGTGCATTGTGGAGAGTGTAACTGAATTTGAAACATTGGATGGTATGTTTTCAAAAACATTTATTAATCTTTCTAAAAGTCCCTCTGAACCTTTCAGGCACTCCTGAAAAGCCTCAAAGAGTTTAGTATGTGTTAGCGATAAAATTATATTCCGGTACTCATCAAAGAGTTCACTTGCTGAGGCATCTTTTAAGCCTTCAAGAAAGCTGTCCATCCGCTGGCTCTTGATCCCTTCAAGATCATAGCCCACGCTCATATTGAAAATAAAACCGTTCTCCCGGAGTCTTGAAAACCCGAAGGACTCCTTAAGAAAGTGAATCAGGAACCAGGCCTTGAGGTACTCGGAAAATGAATCACTTAAGGAAAGTTCCTGCGACCATTCCACATTGTAAGCCTCATCTTCGGCATCGATGCACGGTTTTTCGAGCCTCAGGTTATCCAGCTTCTGTACGGTTTTAAGCTCAAAGAACCTTGCCCCGCAAAGATAGGCGGAAACTATATTCTGCGACATTTGTGTGTGGGGGCCTGCTGCAGGACCCAGGGGAAGGTCGAGTTTCTGATTGAAAATATTAACCGAAGAATTCTTCTTCTTGTAGAAAAATTTCTCCTCCGGAATGCCGAATATGGATCTCTGGTAAAGGTATTCACTCAGAATCCATTCAAGAAGTTCTTTTAACCTGAGGGGCTTCATCAATTCGGACATACAAAGGCTCCTTAATTGTTTAACTGAAAAGAGCATTTAGTAACCGGAATAAACGGGCGCAGGAATTCTTTATAAATACAAGGTAAAGGAAATATAAAAAGATTTTTCAAAATAATCCCAATTCAATTTTCTTTCAGGGGAATGTTGCTATTAAAGAAAAAACTTATATTTTTTATGTTAAACTAAACTTTGAAGTGTGTTAATCCGTAACATGCCATCCTTCAGCTAAATTTTGATACATAACTCAGGAATACTCTTTTTAACTAATGCCGGTCGATATATAAACCATTTTCAGGGAAGATATATGGAACTTGCAAGGAGGATTTTCGATTGTGCTTCAGGACTTCAGCAATATACTGCAGAGAACCTTTCACGCCTTATTAAAAAAATGTCACTTTCCACAAAAGAAAGAGATGCCGCCATTGAACTGAAGAATATCATGACAGAAGCAGATTTCGACGAGGTAAAAACCGACGGCCTTGGAAACGTTATTGGAAGAATAGGCAATGGCCCAAAGGTGATAGCCTTTGATGCGCACATAGATACTGTTGACACCGGGAATCCCGACAACTGGCACTTTGATCCATTCGGCGGAGAGATCCTGGATGGCTTCGTCCACGGACGGGGATCGGTCGACCAGAAAGGAGGGGCTTCGGCATTTGTAACAGCAGGAAGAATTATAAAAGAAATGGGGCTTTCTGAAGGAAAGACAATTTACTTCATCGGCTCTGTTATGGAGGAAGACTGCGACGGGCTCTGCTGGAAATACATAATTGAGGAAGACGGAATAAAACCTGAGTTTGTAGTTGTTACTGAACCCACTAACCTGAATATTTACCGCGGACAAAGAGGGCGAATGGAAATTGAAGTTACCTTCCAGGGCCTCTCTTCACACGGAAGCGCCCCTGAAAGGGGAATTAACGCAATTTATATGGGAGCAAGGACTGCTCTTAAAGTTGAATTCCTGAACAGATTTCTTCCCTCCGACCTTTTTCTGGGCAAAGGATCCCTGAGCGTTACGGAATTTGTATCCAAAAGCCCTTCACTTTGTGCAGTAGCCGATTACAGCAGGATACATCTTGACCGGCGCCTGACCTGGGGTGAAAACAGGGATGGTGCCTTAAGGGAAATACAGGAAATTATCATGGATATTAAAGCAAAGGCTGAAGTTCTTAACTACAGGGAGAAAGCCTATACAGGATTTGAATACGGAATGGAGAAATATTATCCCACATGGAAACTTGAAGAGGAACATCCTCTCATACAGTCAGGGAAAGAGGCTTTTAAAGACCTCTTCAATAAAAATCCATGTATTGACAAATGGACATTTTCAACAAACGGGGTTGTCATAAACGGGATCTACGGAATACCTGTTTTGGGCTTCGGCCCCGGAAATGAGGTTCTGGCACATGCCCCCGATGAGAAGGTCCCTGTTGACGATCTCATTAAGGCAGCCGCCTTTTATGCTCATCTTATGAGCAAAGTATAACATAAAAAAAAGGAGCAGTTATGGTTTCCAATCTTTTCCGGAAGCACTTCCTTTCAGATGACGACTGGACAAAACAGGAACTTGATACCGCATTTGAAACTGCCTTTGACCTTAAGAAGATGTTTGCCCGCGGCCAGGCACACAGGCTTCTGCAGGATAAGACCCTCTTTAACATTTTCTTTGAGCAGTCCACCAGAACCCGTAACTCCATGGAGGCCGGCATGACACAGTTAGGCGGCCATGCGCACGACCTGACGGCAGACAAGATGCAGATCTCGCACGGAGAATCGGCAAAGGACACTGCCGTCATATTGTCCAGAATGGGCCACGGCATTGCCTGCCGTAACTGCTTCTACGGGACGGGGAAAAAATACCTGGATGTTATGGCAAAATATGCAACTGTGCCAGTTATGTCGCTCCAGGATGACGTTTATCACCCGTTCCAGGGACTTGCCGATATGATGACAATCTTTGAACACTTCGGGCGCAATACAAAAGGCCTTAAGGTTACAATCTCCTGGGCCTATGCCACTACTCACTCAAAGCCCCTTTCAGTGCCCCAGACGCAGATTCTCCTATTCCCCAGGTATGGAATTGATGTTACGGTTGCTCATCCTGAGGAGTTCCCTTTAAGCAAAAATATCATGGAAAAAGCATGTAAAAATGCTGAGGCGGGCGGAGGCAGCCTGCGCTTTACGGATAGCATGGATGAGGCCTTTGATAGGGCCGACGTTGTGATTCCAAAGAACTGGGGAGGCTTCGGACTTTACAGCGTTGAGGATTATCTCTTAAATGAAGATGAATGCAAAAAGGAAATGCAGGAAAACCTTAGTAAATACAAGAGCTGGATATGTGACGATAAAAGAATCAGCCTTGCTTCCAAAGGTGTAAAGCTCATGCATGCGCTTCCTGCAGACCGGGGTCATGAGGTTACAGATGAAATTCTTGATAACCCTGAGATATCAGTTGTTTACGACGAGGCCGAAAACCGCCTCCACACCGCCAAGGCCATTATGGCCCTGACGATGTAAATTAAATAATTCGTTTTAATTTCATATATGACTAGCCACGACCTGACTAGCCACGACCTTCAGGTCGTGGACAAATGAATCAAAATACCCGTGGCTTTAGCCACAGATATCCTCCTGATAATCGGGGGTTAAAGCCCAAATAGTCGGGGGATCCAAATCCACGAGCTAAAGCAAGTGGCTGTTATGTTAAAAATCAAGCTTTATTGTAAAATTTTATAGAGCGATCCGTTGTCCTTGTTTTAAGGAATAATTTCTGTCTCAAGTTAGTCAGAACCATTAGCACACATTATAAGCTCTTTAAATGAATCAACCTGTTATTAACAGTCATCCCTATATATAAAAGGGAGCTGCAGGAAGTATGATAAAATTAAATAAATGTATTGCCGCACTCTAGTCAGATACAATGATCCATATGTTTTTATTTCTCTGGTCTGGTCTTGCAGCCACGAAATCAACGGTCAATACCTGTAAAAAAGATTCATTATTATCTAAGAGCTAATTTATAAATACCTTATGCTACAACTGAATAGACATAGCTTTCTTCTTTGTTCCAGACGTGCTGAATTCTATAGAGAAGTTTCTTTGCTATCCTGATTATTGCCTTCTGCTTTGACATTTTTTGTATCAGCTCATTGTACTTCTGAGTCAAGGCAGGATCCTTCCTTACGGCTACCCAGCTGGCCTCAATAAGAAGACTCCTTAGGAACTTGCTGTAGCGGTGGCTTAAGCCTAAGACTCTCTCTTTCTCCCCAGAGGAGTGTACCGAAGGAACAAGCCCCACGTAGCTTGCCAGGTCATCCGGTCTCTTAAACCTCTTCATATCCATCAGTTCCGTGTAGAGTGTAACGGCAGTAATAAAGCCTATGCCCGGAACACTCTGCAGCCGGTCCAAGAGGGGCTTAAAGCCGTATTCCTTCGAGTACTCCCTGAGCCTCAGGAGTACTCTGGAGAGCCTTTCCCTTGATTCCTTCAGCTCTTCGAGGTAGAGCGCGAGGCATTCACGCCCTACCTTATCCTCAAACTCAATTTCCTCAAGATATTTGATGAACTTCCCGGACCAGTTCCTTACCTCATAATTCTCCGGCGTCTTTTTCCCGCTATAGGCCAGGTATCCCTTGATCCTGTTCTTGAGCCTGGTCTGGTTGCCTGTCAGCTGGTATCTGATCCTGCAGTAGCTCCTGAGCTTCTCCTGAAGCACTTCGGGCACATATATCCCCTGAAGTGTTCCGTTTTCAAGCTCCCGGGAGAGCTTCCTGGAATCTATGGCATCATTCTTCACTACCCTTTCCTTGTTCCTGGTCGGTATGTCAGCCGGACTGACCACTATGTTCTCTATTCCGTATTTCCTTAGCTTCCTGTCTATCCAGTATCCGCTGAAGCCTGCCTCATAGACGCTCAGATACCTGCCTCCGGGATAATGCCTCTTAAGATACTTCGAGAGTTCCTCTGGAGAGGGATTCATCGTGAATGTCTTAAGCTCCATCCTGTTGGTTCTTACCGTTACAGACCAGGTTTTCTTATGAACATCAAGGCCGATAAAAAAACTTTGATTCGAGAAGTTTAATTCCTTATTTTGCATCTTAAGAGCCTCCTTTATCGTTGAGTCGTCTATTTAGTTAGATTCATCTCGTTAGTATAACTAACTTGCGAAAAGGATGCTCTTTTTTTTATTATCTTTTTACAACCTATTTTTAAACATAACTTCTAGTCAAAAGAAATAAACTAAAATTCTCTTTTGAGGCTGTATTGTGAAAAATGAATTTTATTATTTATGCAGTTTCTGCGGCAGGACATATCCCATTACAAGGGGAATAATGCTCTGCCCTCATTGCCGGGAAAGTGAACTTAAGGGCAAACCCCTCAAGGGTGTGCTGAAGGTTATGATGCCCGATGCCTTAAGAAATTCCAAAAGGCCCCTTGAGAGCTTTGATGTCTTTGACTATCTGCCCGTAGAGAAAGAATTCTTCCCGCCGCTGCCTGTTGGGAATACGCCGCTTATAAAGGCACATAACCTTGAAAAGATGCTCGGGATGAATAACATTTACCTGAAATTTGAAGGCACAAACCCCACGGGCTCATACAAGGACAGGGCATCTTACCTTGTCTCGGCCCTGGCAAAAAAGTGGAATGAAAATAAAATTGCAATTGCCTCTACAGGAAATGCCGCCTCCTCGACTTCAGGCATTGCAGCATCGGCAGGGCAGAAGGTGTTCGTTTTTATTCCTTCCAAGGCCCCCAGGGCAAAGCTTGTGCAGTGCCTTCAGTACGGGGCTGAGGTCATATCGGTAAACGGGACTTATGATGATGCCTTTGACCTCTCGCTCGAGTTCTCGCGCATTACAGGCATTTTGAGCAGGAATACCGCATATAACCCTATGACCATGGAGGGGAAAAAAACTGCGGCTTTTGAAATAATAAGCCAGCTTAAAGGAAAGAAGGTTGATAAGCTGTTTCTGCCTGTTGGCGACGGCGTAATTTTAAGCGGAATCATTAAAGGCTTTAATGACCTGAAATTCCTGGGCTTAATTGAAGAGGTACCTTGTTTTGTGGGAGTTCAGGCAGAAAAAAGCAGTTTTCTTTTTAAGGCACTATATGAAAACGTGTTCGACCTGAAATACCATGCCGGAACAGTTGCAGATTCAATTTCTGTCAATGTAGCCCGAAATGCATACACGGCACTAAAGGACCTGAAAGCGGCCGGGGGAACGATAATTACTGTAAGCGATGACGAGATACTGACGGCGCAGAAACTTGTTTCGGAAAAATCTGGCGTTTTTACTGAACCTTCCTCCGCCGCGGCATTTGCCGGATTTATGAAGATGAAAGGCAGCATTGCAGCAGAAGAAGAAAACATTGTAATTCTTCTTACGGGACACGGCCTGAAGGATATTGAAGTTTCCTCAAAAAAGCTTAAATTTCCGGAGGTTTTTGAGCCTGATATAGGCCATATAATTAAACATTTTGGACTAAAGGAAAGTTTATCTTATAAATGACGTCAGGAGTTAAGAAAAGAAAATTAACAGGGGTTGTTCTGGCTGCCGGATTTTCTTCCAGGATGAAAGGCTGGAAAATGGAAATCAGCATAAAAGGCCGGCCGCTTCTTTATTACACGTTAAGGCCTATGCTGGAAGTCTGTGAAAACATAATTGTTGTAGGCGGCTACAGCATTGAAAGGCTTTCTGTACTCGTCGGGAATATATGTACTGCGGAAGATGCGGGAAAAGAGAAAATAAGGCTCATTAAAAATGAAGACTTTCAAAAGGGGATGTTCTCATCTGTAAAAAGTGGACTTGAAGTGGTTGACAAATCTTCTGAAGCCGTTTTTATTATGCCGGGAGACATTCCGTTTGTAAGCCTCAGTACATATACAATGCTTATAAATTTACTGGAAGAGAAAACAGATAAAGATGTTATTTTTCCCACTACTCTTATAAATCTCGAAGGGGGCGGGGTACGCTGGAAAAAGGGGCATCCTGTACTGCTTAGAAACAGTGTGAGAGAAGCTGTCATTAATAATCCCAATGAGGCAGTCTTCAGGGAGGTTCTGAAACCATTGAGCTTTGAGCTTTGTCCGGTTAGCGACGGGGGGATCTGTTTTGATATTGATGATGAAACGGATCTTCATCATGCCCTTTCTTATATTGAAAGCAGCTATAAATATCCTTAGCTTTTAATTTCACGGGTTATGTATTTTCTTAAGGCATAAATTTTCCGGGAAGAAAAAATATAAGGGGAATTCCGATGATTAACCTTAAAGTAAATGAGAGCGCCCGCAGGAACAATATTCAAAGGTGCAGGGAACGTGGTGTCATAATACCTACCTTCAGCCAGATGAAAAACCCTGATTCGATTCCTGAGACCGTTAAGGAATGCCTGAAAAGTACTGCGATGAAGGACGTAGACCCGGTTAATCTTTTCCGCATTACATGGAAAAATGAACCTAAAGAAACAGGCGGACTTTTCTCAGGCGTAAATTATTTTGAATTCCCTCAAGAGCTTGCAGGTGTAAAGGCGCGGATAATTGCCCTCGCGGGCAAATGGTTTCCCATTGGAGCCCACAAGGTGGGGGCGGCTTTCGGATGCCTCGTGCCGCAGCTTGTAACAGGCAGCTTCGATTCAACGCGGCAGAAGGCTGTGTGGCCTTCAACCGGAAATTACTGCCGCGGCGGCGCCTTCAACTCCGCGCTCCTGGGCTGCAGCTCGGTTGCAATACTGCCCGAGGGAATGAGCAGTGAAAGATTCCGGTGGCTTAAGAAGCTTTCAGGAGAGGTTATTGCGACGCCTGGAAGTGAAAGTAACGTAAAGGAAATCTTCGATAAATGCAATGAGCTTAAGTCCCAAAGGCCCGAGGTCGTTATATTCAACCAGTTCGATGAACCGGGTAATTACCTCTGGCACTACGAGGTAACAGGAAATGCCCTTAGTGAACTTGCCGAAGAGCTGAAGAAAAGAAACAGGAAATTAAACATTGCGGGATTTGTATCTTCTACCGGATCGGCCGGCACAATAGCCGCAGGCGATAGCCTGAAGAATAAGTACCCTTCGGTTAAAGTTGCCGCCACAGAAGCCATCCAATGCCCCACACTTTTTGAAAACGGCTTCGGGAGCCACAGAATTGAAGGCATCGGCGATAAACATGTGCCCTGGATTCATAACATAAGGAATACGGACCTTGTGACAGCTATTGATGACAATGCATGCATGAGCCTCTTCAGGCTCTTTAATGAGCCCCTGGGGCGTGAATTCATGATAAGAGAGGGGATTCCTGCTGATGTGGTTCTAAAGCTCCACCTTGCGGGTATTTCAGGCATTGCAAACCTGCTCTCAGCTGTTAAAATGGCAAGATATTATGAACTTACGGAAAACGATGTTATCTTTACGGTGCTCACCGATTCAGCTGAACTGTATCTGTCCAGACTCCAGGAGGCAAAAGAGCTGGAAGGGGAGTATACCTTGCGGGAGGCTTCAAAGGCATTCGACCGCTATTTAATGCCTTCAGAAGATATTTCCCACATAAAAGAACTTAGTTATTACGAAAGAAAAAGAATCCACAACCTGAAATATTTTACCTGGATTGAACAGCAGAATAAGAGCCTAAGTGAACTTAACCGGCAGTGGTATGATGCTGAGTACTGGACAAATATACAGAGCCAGGCAGGTGAAATTGACAGGCTGATTGAAGAATTTAACGAAGAGGTTTCATGCAGATGATAGAGGTTTTAGAGGAACTCCAAAAAAGGGTAAAAGAAAATAAAGCATCTGTTCTTATTACAATAATCAGTTCAAAGGGAAGTTCACCCGGCAAACCGGGCTTTAAGATGCTTGCAGGAGAAGAAGGGCGCATAAACGGAACCGTCGGAGGAGGAGGACCAGAGTTTTATGCCATATCAAGAGCCAGGGAGCTTCTGACCTCCGGCATCAGCTGCACGACAGAAACCCTGGTATTAAGAGAATCCTCAGAAAAAGAGCCGGTGCCCGGAAGAAGGGAAGACGGCAAAATAGAAATCCCCTCACTCTGCGGTGGTGAGGTTACACTTTTCTTTGAGGTCTTCAGCGCATCAAATTTACTCTATATTTTCGGGGCAGGACACGTAGGGCAGGCTGTAGCCAGAATGGCCAGATTATTGAATTATTATGTTGTTCTGGTGGACAACAGGGAAGAAGTGTTAACTGAAGTGCCGCTTAATTATTACAGTAAAAAGCATTACGCCGATTTTCCGAAACCCGATTTTGAGGCAAGGCCGCCTATTGATATTAATGTGCAAGGCTTTACGCTGATTGTTACACATAATCATTTAAATGATATGAATGTTCTTCATTATCTTTATAAGAATTACCCTGATCTGAAATATATCGGTTTAATCGGATCGGTCAGAAAGGTGAAGGAGGCAGTGTCGTTTGTCAACAGGGAACTTGGTGGGAAACTGAACTTTCAGAATCTTTTCGCCCCGGTCGGGCTCGATCTGGGAGGAAATACCCCCGATGAGATTGCTCTTAGCATTTTATCTGAAATCCAGGCCATCAGGCACGGCAAAGAGCAAAAGCACATGCGTCTGGAATTCAAAAAGTTTTTATAAATATTGTTATAAAAATTCTGAAATTTTGTATAATTTAACGGAACAAAATTTATTTACTAATCGTCTTAATTATTGATAAAAAAGGGAAATGAGGAATTCTGCTATCCCGAATTTTTGCTGGAAAGTAAATAATTAAATCGTTCTGATTAATATTACTTAGTATAGACTTTAGGAGCAGCAATTTTGTCTTTTTCCTCTCTGTTGCTTTTAAATAATTTTACTTGTCTCCTTAAGCCGTTAAAAATGCTAAAATCCGGAATTGACAGATCCTCTTCTTACAAATCATTAATCAATCATGGAGTATTTATGAGGATCCAGCGTTATTTATTAGTTTTTGTTTCTGTTTTATGCTTATCTCTTGCCGTAAAGGCTGCCCAGCCGGGAGAAGATGAGGTCAGACAGGCAGTATCTAGCTTTGTAAAAGCTACTGATACAAGAAATGTTTCAAATCTTCAGGAACTTCTGGCACCAAAGGCCAGCTTTTCAACTCTGAATAAAATTAATAACAGCTTTACTCAGGTTGCTGCTGAAGACTATATCAACTCTGTAAAAGCCGGCAAGATCGGCGGATGGGAAAGAAATCTTACCATCAATTCAGTTGACATTAACGACAATTTAGCAATGGCAAAACTTGAGCTTACAGATGCCAGACTGAAACAGGTTGAATTTGTTACTCTTATGAAGGTAAACGGCAGCTGGAAGATCGTTAACTCCGCTCTTACAACTGAAAAGAAGTAAAAGCATAGTCTTTATAAAAAATCCCGGCTGCATAGCCGGGATTTTTTCTTCCTACATACTATCAACTACTTACTACCTGCTAATTCCTAGTTCCCCAGGAACTTTCCGTAACTTTTCTTAACCGTTATGCCTGCACTGCTGCTGTAGATAATCCTTCCCCTTAATATTGTAAGCACAACCCTGCCTTTGAAGGTTTCGCCGAAGAAAGGTGATGTTTCGCCTTTGGAGAGGAGGTCCTGAGGGCGGAACGTCCACTCCATCTCCTTATCAATAAGTGTCAGATCGGCATCCGATCCCTTCATTATGCATCCCTTTTGGGGATATAAGTTATATCTCATGGCTGCATTTTTCGAAGTAATCTCAGTTAGCCTTTTTAAGTCTATGCGTGACTTCATATAGCCTTCTGAAAATACCGAAGGAATAAGTGTCTGCACTCCCGGTATTCCGCCGTAATTCATTGCAAAAGATTCCGAGGACTTCTCCAAAAGGCTTGCAGGGGCATGATCTGAAGCCACAAAGGAGCACTTCCCGTTCTTAAGGAATTCCCAGAGGCACTGTCTGTCAACAAGATCCTTTACTCCGGGCATCGTTTTCAGTGCTGAACCTTTGTTTTCATAATCTTTGAAAGTAAAATAAAGGTAGTGGGGGCAGGTTTCATAGGTTATATCCAGTTTGTCAATCGCCTCATTTATAATACAGGCTGCAGCCGAGGAGGCCACGTGCACAATGTGCAGGCTTCCATGAACTGTTTTTGCTATTTCAACAGCATTTGAGACAGCCAGTATCTCAGCCAGCGCGGGCCTTGAGAGATAATACCTGTAGAAGTCGTCGGGCCTGTCTTTTAACTCCATTTCCAGCTCTTTTATCAGGTCGTAGTCCTCGGCATGGAGCAGGACGGGAAGGGAGAGTTCCCTGGCTTTCTGCATTATCTTAAAGAACTGATAACGGGTTACTCTGGGGTATGTAGCCATACCTGAGGTAAAATAGGTCTTAAAGCCTTTAACGCCGCGCTCTTTAAGCTCCCACATGTTTTTAGCATAGCACTCAAAGTCTTCGGCATCAACGCCTCCGAA
Organism: Ignavibacteriales bacterium; assembly: GCA_036261625.1. Classification (GTDB taxonomy): domain Bacteria; phylum Bacteroidota; class Ignavibacteria; order Ignavibacteriales; family SURF-24; genus JAAXKN01. The sequence continues at coordinate 16,524 of DATAKL010000002.1, forward strand.
GAATGCGTAATCCACGCATGACTCGGTTTTTACTGCTTCCAATTTAACATCGAAATTCTGCGCGTTTGTTACAGGAGGAAGAGATGTGCAGGGCATATCAATTACAGTTGTAACGCCACCTGCAGCAGCGGACATGCTGCCGTGGTAAAAATCCTCCCTTTCTGTAAAGCCCGGAGTATCGAAGTGCACGTGGGGGTCTATGCCCCCCGGAATTGCAATTATCCCTTCACAGTCAATTATGGAGTTTTCACTCTCAAGGTTGATCTTATGGATTGTTTCCTTTTCCAGATCCCTCAGCCTGTATGTCCTGGCCGAAGGACACATCTGTGAAACGTTTTCTTCATAGCCCGTGATCTTGTCCGAAAAAAGAATATCCACAATTCTTTCACTCTGCGAGATCTCGTCATAGATGAGGCAATTTTTTAGTATCATGGCTTTATTATTTTAGACGAAAATCATTTTGGGAATAAGTTAACTTATTGGGAATAAGTTAACTTACAGACTTTCAGTTTTCAAGCGCCCATAGAACTTTTTCAGGAGTAAAAGGCGCCCTCAGGAGTCTTTTGCCTGTAGCATTATAGAAGGCATTTGCCAGAGAGGGCAGGGCTCCGTTTATATTTATCTCTGAAATTGACTTTGCACCGAAAGGCCCGGTTTCCTCAAAGGATTTAACCAGTATAACCTTTATCGGGGGAATGTCGGAGGCCGTCATAAAGCCGTATTTGCCGAAGGTATCGTTTAAGAGTTTTCCCTTTTCAGAAAAATAAAAGTCCTCAAAAATCGCATAAGCCAGGCCGTTTACAATTGCACCTTCAGCCTGTCCTTCGGCCAGCGTGGTATTGATAGGCACGCCGCAGTCGACAGCAGCTGCATAGTTAAGCACTTTAATTATTCCCGTTAATGTATCGACCTCAATTTCCGCAAAGTGCGCTGCAAACGGGGGAGGCGACTTGGGCGAAACGTGTGAGGCCGTGGCCTGTATCTGAAACTGGTCTTTCTCGTAAAAGCTATACCGGCATATTTCTTCAAAGGATACACCGGAGAGACCGTCTTTGGAAGTAACTGAAGAGTTCTTTACTTCAACACTTTCCTCACCAAGATGAAGCATTGCAGCGCCTGTTTTTAGTATTTGTCTTTTTATCTCTTCAGCACATTTTTTTACGGCCTGACCCGAGAGATATGTGGTCGAAGATGCATAGGCTCCGGTATCAAAAGGTGTATGGTCTGTGTCGGATGAGTTTACAATGATCTGTTCTACCGGCGTATCCAGCACTTCGGAGGCTATCTGGGATAGAACGGTATCTGATCCTGTTCCAAGATCAGTTGCGCCAACAAGGAGGTTAAAGGATCCGTCGTCATTCATTTTCATATAGGCTGATGCCATATCAATTTCAGGAATGGCGCTTCCCTGCATCATTACGCTCATGCCGATTCCTCTTCTAAATCTTCCCTGATTTAGGGGAGAGTCTTTTCCATATAGCTTTCTTTTTTCATACCATCCGGATTCTTTAAGGCCAAGGGAAATACACTCTTCCAGAGAGGATGAACCGATTGTCATTGCAACGCCTGCTTTACCTTCACCCAGGGCCTGGAATATGGGGGAAGTTTCTCCAGGCTTAATGGTCCACTTCTTATAAAATTCAATTATGTCGGTTTTCGTTTCCTCACATATCATATCTATTATCTGTCCCAAGCCGAAATAAGCTTCCGTTGCCCCGTAACCCCTGTAGGCTCCTCCCGTGGGAAGGTTCGTGTAGACACCCTTTCCGGTAAACTTCAAGTTCTGAATTTTATTAAGCAAAGGAAGAGTCTTGCTGCCTGCATTGGAAAGTACGGTAAGCGCATGGGAGCCGTAGGCGCCTGAGTTTTCAAGAGCATCAAGATGAAGTGCGTTAATTGAACCGTCTTCACTGTATCCTGCTTTGAAGGTGGTCCTGTACTGGTGGCGTGTGCGTGTTGAGCGGAAGACCTCTTTTCTGGAATATGTAAGTTTTGCAGGACGCTTTGTGCGCCATGTAACCAAAGCCGCAACAGGCTCCAGCAGCACTTCCTGTTTGCCTCCGAAGCCCCCGCCGATCCTGGGCTTTATTACCCTGATTTTTGCAATAGGGATTTCACAGACGGCTGAGACAATCCGTCTTACGTGAAAAGGCACCTGTGTAGTGGAGCAGATAATGAGGCGCCCGCGCCTGTCGAGAAATGTGACAGCCGCATGCGGCTCAATTGCGCAGTGCGATGCATATGACGTATAGAATGTGCAGTCAAGTTTTTTTGGTGAATCCATATATGCACCTTCAAAATCGCCCACTGAGGCTTCAACCTTAGCCGCCAGGTTTTGCGAGGGGTCATAGTAGACCGGTATCATTGCATGGGAGTTGTCGCCGTTATGAATTATGACTTCTGAGGTTTCGGCATCTTCAAAGTTTAAGAGCGGCTCAAGCACGGTAAACTTTACTTTTATTTTGCTTAATGCTTTTTCTGCAATTTCCTTTGTTTCTGCTGCAACGGCCAATATGTTGTCGCCAACGAATCTCATGACGTCATTAAAGAGGCAAGTGTCGTAAGGGGAGGGTTCAGGGTAGCCCTGTCCGGCAGTGGTGTAGAGTATCCTGTTTATGTTTTTATATGAGAGCACTTCAACGACGCCCGGCATCTTAAGAGCCTCAGTGTCGTCAATCTCCTCAATTTTTGCATGCGCATATCCTGAATGGAGTATTGCAACGTGGAGCATATCCTTATAGATAAAGTCGTCCGTGTATTTTTCTTCGCCTGTAACAAGTGCCAGTCCGTCAATTTTCTCCACAGGTTTATTTACATATTTGTACATACTGCCTCCGGCGCCTTAGTTTCTTCAGTCAGTGAGGTTTTAGCTGCATTTTCAACAGCCTCCAGAATTTTAACGTACCCCGTGCAGCGGCAGAGATTTCCGTCAAGGCCGCGCGTGATGTCTTCTTTCGTAGGTTTGTTCTCTGTCTCCTTCAGTATGCTGTATGAGGCTATTATCATGCCAGGTGAACAGAAGCCGCACTGGTCGGCACCGGCCTTAACGAAGGCCTTCTGAATCTGGTGCGGAAGATAAAGCGTTCCGATCCCCTTTACGGTTTTTACCTTTTTATCCCTCACGCTCATTGCCAGCACCTGACAGCTATTGACCGGCTTTTCATCCATGAGTACCAGGCAGGCCCCGCATTCACCCTCAGAGCATCCGCATTTGACCTCGGTATAGCCGTTATTTCTTAAGGCTGAAAGTAAGGTTTCGTTCGGCTTTACTTCAAGCTCTTTTATGCGGGAGTTAATGTTGAACGGAATCTTCATTTTCATCATCTCCTTTAATTTGTTCGGTTAATTCGTTTAGAAGATCCGAAAAGTAAACCCTGGCTGTCGATTCCTTGTAGCGGGCGCTGAATTTATAGTCCGGAATAAATACGGGATTGATGTGCCTGAGAGCGCCTTCCAGAGGCAAATCACCAAGAGGTTGCCCTTTAAGCGCATTTTCAGCTTTAATGAACCTCTTAAACCTTTTCTTTACGCCTGTAATTACAAGGCGTGCATCTTTGATAGTCTGGCCATTGATTTTGAGGGCGGCGGCTATGGTAAAGACAGGATACTCAAACCTCAGCACTGAGAACCTCTTTACTCCGCAAATCAAATTTTCCTCATCATCAATAATGACATGCCTGATTACGTGTTTTGTTTTGATTACTCCCTTTAAGACATAATCCTCAACACTATAGATCTCAGGCTTGTCTTTCAGAATTTCAACTCTTGCTTTAAGTGCAATTAACGGGGCATAAAGGCTCGACCAGATGGGGAAGTCCTTAAGAGAGCCCCCGATGGTAATCCTGTTCCTGAGAGGCGTTGAAGCGGCATTGGAAAGCGCCTCTCCGAGAAGAGCGATCTTATTTTCTTTTTTTGAATATTTAACTATTTCACTGAATGTAACGTCCGATCCTATGTAGAAAGCGTTGTCGATATAGTTAATATAGCCGAGGCCAAGTGCGCCAACATCAATAAGGAGCTTTACTCCTTTGGGATTTGTCTTCAAGATTCTTGTTCCTCCTCCGTGCAGCATGGCACCGGGACGCCTTAAGAGCTCAACGGCTTCTTCGGCTGAAGAAGGAAATTTCCACTCTAAATTTTCCGGCAGCATACAATTCGCCCTCATTTATTATTGAAAAAATATTAATTCAATATGCCGAGGAGTCTCGTTGAGGCCTCATTCCCTTTTTTTATTAAGTATTCCTCGTCCTCTCCTGTAAGGTATCCGTTTTCGACCACGACTTTACCGTTTACCACCGTATATTTAGTCTGATGGCTTATGCCGGCAAAGATGAGTGCTGCCAATGGATCAGAAAGGCTTCCCGTGTATTCCAGTTTGTTAAGATCAAAAACTGCAAGGTCAGCCAGGTAACCGGGCTTAATTTTTCCTGTCATGGGGTAGTTCAGTATTTGGGCTCCGTTTTCAGTTGCCATCTTAAAGACATCCAGAGAGCTAAGTGCCTGGGCTCCGTATTTTACTCTCTGCAATAGAAGCGCATTTCTGAGCTCTCCCAGCATATCCGAGGTATCGTTTGAAGCCGAGCCGTCAACGCCCAGACCAACTTTGACCCCAAGATTCAGCATCTCTGAAATTCTTGCCACACCGGAGCCAAGGCGCATATTTGAAGAAGGGCAGTGTGCAATTGAAGTCTTCGTTTCAGACAGAAGCATAAGCTCTTCATCATTAAAGTGGACTCCGTGAGCAAAGAAAACGTCCTCACCCAAGAAACCTACCTCCTCCATAACTCCAAGCGGATTTTTCCCGAACATTTCGTTGCAGAAAGCTTCCTCATCCATCGTTTCTGCCAGATGAGTATGCAGGCGCACCCTATAACGCCGGGCAAGTTCAGCCGTTCTTTTCATGTTTTCTTTTGTTACAGAAAACGGGGAGCAGGGGGCGAGCACTATCTTCCTCATTGAGCCTTCACCCGCGTCGTGAAACTTTTCAATTACCCTCAGGCTGTCTTCAAGAATTACATCTTCGCTCTGCACCACTGAATCCGGAGGCAGCCCGCCTACTGATTCTCCAAGAGACATTGAACCTCTCGATGGTGAAAAACGGATTCCGAGCTGACAGGCGGCTTCAAACTGGATGCCCATCAAGTCCCCCTGGAAGCCTTCAGGATAAAGATAGTGGTGGTCCGTTGTCAGTGTGCATCCGGTCTTTAGGAGTTCGCCAACGGCAGTCATTGTAGAAAAGTAGACCGCCTCTTCATCAATATTTTTCCATATCTTATAAAGGTATTTTAGCCAGTCGAAAAGCTTTGCGTTCTGGACTTCTTTTAAGTTGCGTGTGAGGGTCTGGAAAAAATGATGGTGAGTGTTTACAAGACCCGGCACTACGATGCACCCTGTACAGTCGAGCGTTTTACCGGAATCAGTATCCGCCCAAAGGTCCTTTCCGATACTTTTTATCCGGTTTCCTTCTACAAGGATGTCAGAATTTTTAATAATCTTGCCGTCTTCAGGCATAGCAATGAAAGAACAATTCTTTAGAAGAAGCATGTCTTTCCCATATATTTATTAATGATATATATTCTTTATGCAGGCACAGCTTCCCTTTCTTCTTTGTAAAGTGAGAGGAGCACCCGTTCATTTGTAAGGGGAGCCTTAAAGTCAAACTCCTTAAGAGGCCTGAATGCCTTCATTGCATTTAACAGTGCAAAGAATACACCTATTCCGTACATGAAGGGAGGCTCGCCTATGGCTTTTGAGTTAAAGATCCCGCGCGCATTATTTGCATTCTCGAGAAATTCAATCTTTAATTCTTTTGGTGTAAAGTATATGTCGGGCACTTTGTAGCCCGAAAGGGAATCAGTTAGAAGAACACCTTTATTGCTGTAGATAACCTCTTCCATAGTAAGCCACCCGAGTCCCTGCATGCCTGCTCCTTCTGCCTGTCCCAGGTCCACTAAAGGATTAAGCGACTCTCCGAAGTCGTGCACGGCTTTAAGTGAGTCTACTTCATATGTACCCCTAATGCAGTCGAGTGTAACTTCAACGAGTCCCGTTCCATAGACGTGGTAGTTAAAAGGGCGCCCCTGGTTTAAGAATTTGTCAAAATAAATTCCCGGCGTAGCATAATGTGCATGCGAGGAAAGATCCATTCTTTCCTGCAAGGACATACGGATAAGCTCACTCCAGCTTAAGCCTGAAGGTTTCCCGTTTAGCCTTACTTCCTCGTTTTCAATTGTGACTTCCTCTTGCTCTTCGTCAGCATCAAGCTCCAGGGCTGAGAATTTTATAAGGCGCCGGAGAAGCTCTGCGGAGGCCTTCTCAAGAGCCTTCCCGTTCATATCGGCAGCTGAACTTGCTGCTGTAGGCGACGTATTGGCCGCGCGCGTTGTGTTAGTGGTCTCAAGTTTAATTTTGTCTATACTGACAGAAAAAATTTTTGAGGCGATCTGCCTGAGCTTCATATTTACACCCTGGCCCATTTCAACCGCGCCGGTGCTGATGCCGATCGTGCCGTCTGAGTAGATGTGCACAAGAGCTGATGCCTGATTCATTGAGGTATTGGTAAAGGATATTCCGAAGGTAACCGGCATAAGGGCAAAGCCCTTCTTGAAGAATTTGTTTTTACGGTTAAATTCCCTGGTCGTTTCCTCAAGTTTACTTACCTTAAAGATCCTTTCCAGTTCATCCCAGCTTTTTCTTGAGTTGCAGTTTTCAGCTTTTTGTCCGTATGGGAAAGTATCTCCTTCACTTAAAAGATTTTTTTTCTGAATTAAAGAGGGGTCCACCCCCATTTTTTCTGCAGCCTTATAGATTGCGCTTTCAATTACAAACATTCCCTGAGGCGCTCCAAAGCCCCGGAATGCTGTATTCGGCGGAAGATTTGTCCTCAGGCTCAGGGCTGTTGCCTTTACGTTCGGGATAAAATAGCTGTTTGTGGCGTGGAAAAGTGTCCTGTCCAGTATTGCCGGCGACAGGTCGGCGGCAGCTCCGGCATTCTGGTAAAACGTCACTTCATAGGCAAGTATTTTGCCTTCGGCATTGAGCCCAATCTTAAAATCAGATGAATAAGGATGTCTTTTTCCTGTTATCCTCATGTCCTCCTGCCTCGATAAGACAATCTTAACCGGACGGTTTAATTTCATGCAGGCAAGGGCCGCCATCGCGGCAAAAGAATTTGCCTGATCCTCTTTTCCGCCAAATGCTCCGCCAAGGCGTGAGACTTCCACTTCAATTTTGTTCATTGGCAGCCCCGTAACCCTGCATGCTGCTTTCTGCACTGCCGTAGGGGCCTGTGTTGCGGAAATTATCTTAATGCTGCCTGAATCGGAGGGAAATGCAACTGATCCCTGGGTTTCGAGATAAAGGTGTTCCTGGGCTCCTGTTTCTGCCGTGCCTTCAACAATTACCTGGCAATCCTGCCATGCAAGGGAAGTTTCCCCGATTGAAAAGACTCTGGACGGGATAATTAGGTCTCCTTTCCTGTAGGCTTCGCGCGGATCGGTTACAGCGGGCAGCTCTTCAAATTCAATTTTAATTTTCCCGGCTGCATTTCTTGCCATTTCAGAAGTCTCTGCAATTATAATTGCAACAGGCTGCCCGGCATAGTGCACAAAATTTTCTGCAAGAAGGCTTTCATCTGAAACAATGCCTCCGATCTGGTTTTCACCCGGAACGTCCTTTGAAGTAAGGATTGATGCAACCCCTGCGGAGCCAAGCGCCTCAGAAGTGTCGAGGGAAATTATTCTTCCATGCCCAATGGAAGAATAAAACACCGAGCCAAAAAGTGTATCTTTGGGAATCCGGATGTCATCAATAAATTTTGATTCACCCCTGGCGTGAAAAAGAAGATCACTGTTTTTCATAGGGCTTCAGATTTATTTATTATTTTACTTTTCCTGTATGTAAAAGTCTCCCGGTGAATTGTTTACTTTAAGCAAAAAGGATCTCTGCGCTGATAGTAAGTTCAGGGAAAAACTTAAAAAAATGAGCAAGTAGGAGCTGTCTTAAAAGCAGGCGCTTATATTCTTCCGAGCCCCTGATGTCGCTTATTGGACTTATCTCACTTTGAGCAATTAAAGCTCCGTCACGGATGTTTTCGTAAGTGATCTGCCGGTCTTTGAAGAATTGTGCTGTTTCTTTCAGATACAATGGGAATGGTGCAACCCCGCCGGCAGAGATATGGATTTTCCTGATGAACCCGTCTTCAGCTTCCATATAAATCGATGAGTTGACGCTTGCAATATCCAGATGCTGTCTTCGCGAAATCTTTTCGTAGTTAAAAAAGTAGTTCCCTTCGGGCAGGAGAAACCTGAGCTTTGATAGCCTTTCACTGCCTTTTTTATCAAATTGCTTGTAGCCCAAATAAAAATCCTTTAAGGTGACTTCTCTGTTTTCATTTTTATTTTTCAGAACAAGTGTCGCATCCAGCGCAAGGAAAATATTTACCAGATCGGCAGCAGGGGAGGCATTAACGATGTTCCCCCCTAAAGTAGCCATGTTTCTTATCTGCTCTGAGCCGAAAAGCCTGAGATAACTCCCGAACTCCGGAAAAGAGCTCTTAAGAAGTTCAGAATTCATCATTTCCGTGACACTGAGGCCGGCATCCAGTACAAAGAAGCCCTTTTCAATTATGATTTTTTCTTCCTTCTCTTCAGTAAGGAAATGAAGATGAATGTCCGGAGGCCGGTCGCGCATCTTTAGCATAAGGTCTGTTCCTCCTGCAAAAAGGACTTCCGGGCTGCCGTTCGATGAAAGTGTTTTAAGGGGAGCTATTTCCTTTAGCATCTGTTCAATATTCATGAAGCTGAAGGGAAGAAAGCCTTTTTCAATGAGGCTTTCCATGCGCTTTCTTCCCGCCTCCAGGCTTATTTCAGATTCCATCATAAAGCTGTATACGGCACGTTTAATCGCCTCGTATCCCGTACAGCGGCAGATATTGCCTCCAATGGCATCTATTGCGCCTTCCAGGCTTAAGTAGCGGTCTGAAAGAAGATATCCTGTCATGGACATTATAATCCCCGGTGTGCAGAAGCCGCACTGGATGGCCCCTTCATTTATAAGCGCCTCCTGAAAAGGCGATAGAGCCTTCTGATTGACTCCTTCAATTGTAACAAGATGCTTTCCGTGGACCATCCCAAGGGGCACGAGGCAGGAGTTTACAGCTCTGTAGAAAAGGCCGCCGTTTTCAATTCCACCTACTAAAACCGTGCATGCACCGCAGTCGCCTTCGCGGCAGCCTTCCTTTGTACCTGTTAAATTCAGCTCCTTTCTTATGAAATCGAGCAAAGTTACGGCGGGGCTTAAGAAAGTACGCACCTCTTTCCCGTTGGAGATGAAAATAATCGGATTATCCAAAGAATGCCTCTATGATATATGTTTTATTAAAATAATTTTTAAGCAGGCTTAAAAGAATGCCCCGCATAAGGCTTCAATTGCCTAATTATCAGTAGAAAAAAGCATTTTCAGACAAAATTCCTAAGATATGACCGGACCGGTTTATATGCCCTCGTAAGAAAAAAGATAGCACAAATTAAAATTAAATGCTACAAGCGCCCATGTCTTTACGGATAAAATTTTTCCCTTGCCGGGTGAAAGAGGGGATGTTAACAATTTTTTTGTTATTTTTACCCCCTGTGTCACGGTTTTTATGAATTTTAAGGATTGGTCTTCTTTTAAGATGGAAATAAATATCAGGGTCTTCGGCAGTTCAAGCGCGGGAAATTGTACTTTAATTTGGGACAAGACGAGCGCCCTTATGATCGACTGCGGTTTTAACCCGAAGTATATACTCGCAAATCTTGACCTTCTGGAAATGGACCTTTCCTTTATCTCAGGGGTACTGATAACACACACGCATGGCGACCATGTAAACCGCACCATGATGAAGGAATTCAACAAGGCGGGTATTCCTGTCTATTGCCACTATAACATCAGGCGTGACCTGGCTCAGAAGTATGTCTCCATGGGACGAGGCCACACGCCGGGGCTCTTGAAAGTATTTACTGATGAAGAGCTTCATATCGGAAACTTCAGTGTAACAGGTTTTGAAGTTCCCCACGATTCCACCGGCGGATGCTTCGGATATAATATAGTCAAAGACCTGGGCTCTGAGGTAAAAAAGATTACCGTGGCAACCGATATAGGTTATTTCCACGATGAGATCATTAGCAGATTTATCGATTCTGATATAATAATGGTGGAATCAAATCACGACGTGGATATGCTGGAGAATTCCGGGCGCCCGGAATACTTAAAGCAGAGAATAAGGCAGATAGGCCACCTTTCAAATCCTCAGTGCGCCGAACTTCTGGACAAAGTAATTAAAGCTTCCACAAGGCTTCCTGAGGCAGTCATACTGGCCCACATAAGCCAGCAGTGTAACCTGCCTCATCTGGCTCTTGAATCGGCAGAGGAGGTTCTTAGCAGTAACGGCCTTACGGGCACAAAAGTCTATCTCACGCACAGAAACCGCGCAAATGAAATCCTCAGGATCAAGGCCGGCAATAAGCCTTTTCAGCAGCTGAACCTGTTTTAATCAAGTTTACTTAGAAACTATATCTATCGTATGCCTGAGCATTTCAATGCCGCCAATTGAGCCGTGGCCCGGAATTACAAGTTTTGCCTCAGGATACCTGTTTAAGAGCTTTTCAACCGAGCCTTTCCACGCATTTACATCTGCATCCCCAAGATTTCCCCTGGAAATGCTTTCCATGGCTTTAAGAATGCATCCGCCGAAGAGTATCTTCTTCTTCGGGTAATAAACTACCACGTTATCCGGAGTGTGTCCTGCACCCGGATAAAAGACTTCAACAGTATCCCGCCCGAAGTGAAGCTTAAGCCCTTTTTTAGCAGGGAAGAGGCAGCCTGGCTGAACGAGTTTTTTATTCTTATAATAATTATACATGTCCGGCATATTCTTCATCGATTCAAGCATGCCCTGGCCAAGCCCTTTTTCCTTGAGGAGTCTTGCCGTTAGGCTGCTTCCGTATATCTTTGCATGAATTTTCCTTAAATAGCCGTTTCCTCCCAGGTTATCTACGTGGAAGTGTGTATTTACGGCAGTAATTTTAATTTTGCCGCCTGTATTTTTCTTAAGAAACTCAACAAGCCTTTCAGTTGCCTCATCCGTGTAAGGTGTATCGATAAGGAGGAAATTATTTTTCTCAAACTTTAATACCAGTGAATTTGCAGGCCAGGGGAATGAATGAATAACGAGGAAAGTTTCTGTGTCAATTTCCTTAATAACCATTTCACTGTCGGAATAAAGGACTTTGTAATTGTCTGTCTGAGCAAAAGCTGAGTGGGACAGAATAAAAATGCTCAATAATAGAAATGGGAGTAAAAGGATTCGTGTTTTCATTTTTGTCCTGGTGATAGGTGAAACAATTATTTAAAGAAGTATAAAAAATTAATGATAAGGGCTAAAATTTCAAAATATTTCTTCTCCGTTTAAAATAAAAAAGGGCCGCCTTTTTTAGGCGGCCCTTTTTTGTAAGACGGGAAATTTTATTTTCCGTGGACATTAACAGCACCGTTTACGTGTCTGTTCTTGTCTATTATGTTGCCTGCGTCATCAACAACTCCGAAGTGGCATCCGCTGCCGCCGCAGCTTGCAATTGTAAAGACTCCTGTTCCCAGGTGGCCTTTAGGAGGCATATCGTGGCACGATCCGCACTTCTTTTCCTGTGATGATGCACTGGAGATAATCAGGTCTGTCCAGGTCGGTGTAAAGTTGTTTCCGGAGATCTGATTGCCTGAGAATATATACTGGTCAGTAACGGCTGCAGAATCCTTGGAGAATGAGAAGTTGCCGTGGCAGTAAGTATTTGCGCATGTCGGATTATCCGAGGGATTATATAGCGCATTGGGTGATTTGCTGGTAGTAAAGGCTCCTAATTTGACAGTTGCATACTGTCCGTCAATGTGTCCTGCGTCCCAGACTGAATTGGGGACTGTATGGCATTCATTGCAGGCCACGGGATTACTGAGCTCGTTAGTGTAGAGGTGGCTCCAGTGGGCACCCACGCCGCGCATGGAAGTTTTTGTGCTGTCGTGTGTATCTTCCGGCGGAGCGATAAAGTTAGGATTTGTAAAGTCGCCATGGCAGGTATTGCATGCCTCTGGTCCTGCAGTCTGATTATGACACCCTCTGCAGCTTACGCCGGTACCGCCGGCATTGTAGCCCGAATGGCAGTCCTGACACTGCCTGATATTCCAGTTGTTCTTCTTGAGGTAGTTTCCGTGGAAGTTTGGATTACCAAACTGCGCGAATCCTGGTCCGTGCACAACTGAAGTTGATGTCGGCTGAACCGGAAGATCTTTCTTGACTTCGCTGCAGCCGGCAACGAAGAAACCGGCTATTAAGATGAATGAAAGATATGTGATTATGTATTTCATTTTTTACTCTTTAATTTTTCTATTATTTATGACAGTAACCACAGAAGCCGACTCCCTTCGGGGAATCAGGTGTGGCGTTTGTATGGCAATTATAGCAAAGCGAGCCCTGTGAATTATGCCAGTCGCCGTGTGTATCATGCATAAAGTTGGATGGGTGAGTCTTGGGGTTGTCGCCCTTGATTCCATCGGGATCAATATGGCATTTTAAGCAGACGGGATCTCCGCCCTGCACGTCATGGCATGCGGTGCAGCTTTCAATGTCGCGTTTTGCATCAACGGCATGCTCTCCGCCTCCGGAACCGACGGCTGCTGTTATGAAGCCCGGCTTTCTGTGCGATGAAGGCATAACACCCGGAATTGAGAAGTCGCGCTGCCCGGCATTCTGATGGCATTCAGCGCAGAAGGTTTCGATCTGATGGCATGTCTGGCATTCCATTTTGCCGTCTTTTAGATCTATACCGTGATTATAAACATAATTCAGGTCGTGTACGCGTGTAATCTGCTGCTTCTGAGGCTTGCTGTCAAAAGAGTTAACCGGAGTATAAGGAGCATGGAAGTTTGTAGCTGTATTCTTTTCTGTAAGCATGTTGTTTCCAATATGGCACTCCTGGCATGAAGTATTATCGTGGCACATATTGCAGTTCGCATCTGCCTGAAGGGCTTCGAACTTATGTGTCTTTCTGAAGTCCCCTCTCTGATGGCTTACCGGTCTTAATTCAGCAGTTGACTTATGGCAGGCATCGCACTCGTTTGTTGCAATGTCTTTATAATTGCTGTGACAGGTATTGCAGAGGCTCATCGAAGGATAAGGTTCAGGCGATGCCTGGTATCCGTATTCAACCTGATCGATGCCTTTATGGCATGTCAGGCATTCCTGTTTCTGCTCTGTTACGTGGAACTTGTGATTAAAAATAAGGTTTGAGGGTCTGTAGCGCAAAGCCTCATAGTTTTCATCGAAGTGGCACATCTTGCAGTTGTTTGTATCCTCTACATCGTGGCAGCTTGAGCAGTCATCCATGCTTGGATAAAGATCCTTTCCTATTTCCGTGCTACCTGCGGCTTTGGAATGGCACCCCTGACAGTCTGTCACTTCAGCATGAAGCTTGTGAGAAAATTTAATAATTTTCTCGTTACCGGTCTGTTTCTGAGAATTATCCCCTTCAGTAGTGAAGGCATTTAAGGCCAGAAAGCCGGTAATGGCTAGTGTCAGTATTAAATAAATGTATTTTGGTTTCATATCAAATCAGCTTTAAGTTAGTGTTAAACCAATAGTTAATTTTGAAGAAAAGCCTGAGATCGTTCTTGTAAATCGTGTTATTCAGGTATTGTCCCTGAAGGTCGAAAGACAGAGCTTTCCAGGGGCGCAGGTTAAAACCTGCAAGAACTGAAGTAAGATTATTCTTAGGATCATCTTTGGAAAGTTTATACGTTGTATATGCCAGTCCTAAAGAAGGAGTAAAGAATCCTTCCATAAAAGAATAAGCGCCGTATAAAGAGACGGCGTCCATTTCACCGGCATAACCAAGGTTCTTTCTGTAGCTGAGGCTTCCGTAGTTGGTGTTTACGCCAAAGGTGATTCTCTGAGAGTTGTCATCCTTGTACTTTACGGTTGCAAACTTTCCGAATACCGTATAGGCATTAAAGAACCTGTAGTCCAGTCCTCCCTCGATTTCCTGGGTGTTGCCGAAATCGAAAACTGAGAAAATGGAGTTGTATCTTATTCTCGGTTCCCTGTAGTTATAGTACACGTCGATTCCAAGGTTTTCAATCTGTTCGTAGCGTCCATCCACTTCAAACTTGGAGGTCTTTTCATAATTAAGGTCGTAGTCGTACCTTGTATCGAGTGTCAGGAGGTTTTCCTGGCGGTATGAGACCTCAGCAGAAGCGAATTTGAACTGATTTGAGTTTTGATCTATAAGAACCTGCATAGGGTTCAGATTAGCGTCAAAGCGGGTGGAATAATAATCCTCAGGCTTGAAGTTTTTATTTATGTAGCTCAAACCTATCTGAGTGTTCTTGATTGCAGTAGTTGTAAACTGGCCCCCCAGAATGTAATTGTCGTTCCAGTTTTTCGTGACCTCGAATTTCTGATATGCAGGAGTATTGGCTCCGTAGTAGCCTGAGAGCTTAAAGCTGCCGTATCTTAAATCCAGGTCGGCACCGTCAAACAAACCGCCGCCGGCGATTGAGTTAAAAATCGGCTGGCGACCAATCTTAATCGTAGCAATGTCAAATAAGCTTCTTCCTTCCAAATATAAATTATAGAATCTTAGTCTTGGGTCATAATCCTGTTTGCGGGAAAGATCTGATTCGAAATTCAGATAAGAGCGCAAAGAGAACTGTCCTTTATTGATATTCAAATTGAGCATTTCATATGCCCGGACATACTTATTAGATACATCGGTTGTGTCGAATCGCTCAAACGTATAAATGGAAGACGAGAGTCTTCCATTTATATTTTGTGCAGAAATCAAAACAGGCAAACCGAGAAGCAATATACAGAATGATATAAATTTATTCATTGCCTTCCCATTTAAATTATTTTGTTTCTTTTGGAATCATGTGACTTATTTTAGCCCAGTACTTGTCATAGTCAAAGCTTTTGAATGTCGGGCTCTTTGAATTGTGGCAGTTTGTGCAGAATTTTTCCTTGTCTGTATGGATTACCAGGCCCTTTTTAACAGCTTCTTCACGATTCCTCATGACTTTCTGGTATTCCGAGCCGGGACCGTGGCAGGTTTCGCACTGAACGCCGTCTTCAACCTTAAATTTCGGGCCTTTGAGAGAAGCGTCAACATTGTATCCCGAGGCATGGCACTCGAGGCATTCTTTGGTTTCAACTGCTTTTGTCTTAAAGCCTTTTTCCTTGGCTATCTTGTCGGCTTCTTCTGTCTGAAGAGTTTTATAGGCCTGTGAGTGTTTAGAGTTCTGCCAGATTGAAAGCTGTTTACCCTGTTTTTCAGTCTTGTGGCACATTCCGCATTTTTCTACGCCAACGTATCCGAACTTTTGAGTACTGGTGTCCTTTTCCTGTGCATTTGCCGAAAAGGCAAATAAACCTATCGATCCAACAAGGATTGAACCAGCTATGAGTTTGTTTAACATATTAACCTCCAATTAATTAAATGATGAGCTTTTGATTTATTTGGTTTCCCCTTTCTTTTTTGTCAAAGATGAGCCATAATTCCCAAAAAAATTACGGTACAATATATTCAAATCAAGCTAATAGAAGCAATAAGATGACAATGGAATCCTAAAATATAATTAATAAAATTCAGGACAAAATATAGTGGAAATTCTAATGTATAATACTAATACAGGCGATATGAAATCGCCTGTATCAGTAATTGTTTTAGTTTTGAAAAGAACACCCGGGTCAGGGTTCCTGTAGCCCGTATGGGCAAAAAAGATATCTCTATTTCCCCAGTTCGTCGAGCTTGACACTTTCCTTATCAGTTTCAACTGCGGCCTCCGAAGCGAGTTCTTCCTGCCTGATTCTTTCGAGTTCACGGGGATGTTCATTCTCCATTTCCTCTTCAGTCAGTGTACCCTTGATGAAGGCCTTGTTGAGAGGGTAGACCTCGGGGTTGAAAATAATATAGTAGAAATGCCATACTACAATAGCCAGTGTGGCAAGCCATGCCTCATAAAGGTGGACAAGCGTTGCAATGTCCAGCAGGAGCTTGGGTGCAATTGCAAGGAAGTAGGTGTTGAACATGAGCATGGCGCCTGTAGCGCTCATTACAATTACGCCCCACACGAGAGCCCAGTATTCGGCTTTTTCCATGTATGAAAAACGTCCGAAGAACGGTTTTTCCTTGCTCATTCCGATGAGATATTTGACGTTGATAAGCACATCCTTTGCGTCCTGAAGGTTTGGAAGCATGTCCATGAACATGCGCCTTCCTCTTTTTGTGAATGCCAGGTAGTAAATGTGATAGAGTGAAACCGAAACCATGGCGATACCGAAGAAGCGGTGTGCAAGGCTTCTGATTTCAAAGGCGTTTTCGCCAAGAATTGTTCTTACCACGGTTGCCCACCAGCTGTCGGGGTACTTGAGTGCAAAACCCGAGAAGACGAGCGTAATAAAGCTTGTAAGCATGATAAAGTGCTGAATGCGCTCGTTGAGGCTCATTCTTAAATAAACCTTGCCTTCTTTCTTAAGCTTTTCAATCTCCTTGTGGTGCTTTTTCTTTTCCTGGCGTTTTCTGATGAGGTCCAGGATATTATGAAGGAGCATTCCTCCAATGATCACGATGATCATGATCATGTAGCCCTTTGAGGCCCAGAAGAGGATAGGGGATTCACTTTCTGTTCCTTTCAGGTGAACCTGCTTGAATTCAGCAGTCAGGTTTGCACCCGGGTGGCACTTGCCGCAGGTTTGTGAAAGATTCTTCTCGTTAATGCTTGATGTGGGATCGCTGCTCGGCTTAATGTTATGAGAGCCGTGGCAGCTTGCGCAGTCGGCCGCATACTTTGAACCGCCCCTTACGGCAAGGCCGTGATAGCTTTCCAGGTAGCTGGAAGACTGTGCAGTCGGCATGCCGAACTTCTTGTCGAGCTTTACATCGGCATGGCAGCTTGAGCAGAGCATTACAACCTGCTTGCCGTGGTTAACCTTGCTTAATGGGTTATCTTTATCGAATATCTGGTGGTTGCCATGGCAGTTGATGCATGTCGGGGCTTCCTTAACTCCTTTGGCTACAGCAACGCCGTGAACGCTCTCGTTGTAAACGCCTGCAATTGAAGCGTGGCATTCAGGACTGTTGCCGCAGTTTTTGGCAATATTCATTTTATTGGTTTTTGAACTTGCAAATGAGGCGTTCTGCATCTGGTGGCCGCCGTGGCAGTTGGAGCATGTAGGAGCGTTTTCATTGCCGTTCTTAAGGGCCATGTAATGCACCGACTTTTCATATGCCTTAACGTCTGTTGAAGGCCTTCCGGTCAGCTTTACTACCTCCGGGTTTTTAACGTGACAGTTAAAGCAGACGTCCTTTTCACCGGCCTTGCCAAGCTTGGTATCCTTGTCCTGAATTGAATGGATCGTATGTTCACCGTGGCAGTCCACACAGCTTGGAGCAACTGCAAGGCCCTTTGCAAAAGCCATTCCGTGAGCCGACTTGTTATAGTCTTTAAGGACATCGGCATGGCATTTTCCGCAGGTGGTCGGGATATTTTCGCGCGAGGTAAGTGCCTTGGAGGCATTAGTGCCCATGATCATATGATCGCCGTGGCAGTCGATGCAAGTTGCGGCTTCCTTGCCTTTAGGACCCTTGGAATGAATGCTGGTTACATAGTTCTTTACAAAGCCGACAAACTTTGACTTGCCGGGAGTATTGAACTTCTGCGGGTTCAGGTGGCATTTTAAGCATGCCTGCGAAGAAATGGAATATTTGCTGTTATAGACTTCATGTGCCCCGTGGCAGCTGACGCAGCCGGGCGTGTTGGAGTCTTTGGCCAGCTTGTGAATACTTTTTGCAAATTCTCCCTGTATCTGCTCATGACAGGTTGCGCAGAGCTTTTCTTCAGAGTTTTTGTCGAACTTTGCGGCCTGTATCTGGTGAGCCGACTTGTTATGGCAGTCGGTGCAGATTGGAGCTTTGATTTTTGCTAAGAATTTCTGATAGTGAACGCTTTTCTTGTAAGATGCAACAGAAGCAGACTTGTGGCATTTAATGCACAGATCTGCTTCTGATTTTTTAACATTCGAAGCGCTCGCAATCTGATGTTTTGTGTGGCAGTCGAAGCATTCAACCTTATTCTTTGCATGAATGCTTTTTGAAAAGACCTCGGTATCGTGGCATTGTGCACAATCAACTTTCGCAATGTTATTGCCTTCTTTATGAGGAATATTATCAGCATCAAAGCCGGCATGACAGTCGGTACATTCAATATCAGCGTGAACAGATTTCTTAAAACTATCGTTATCGACATACAGAGAAATTTCCTTTCCATTTCTCTCTGTAGTTAAAGCTTTATCGCTGTGGCATTCAATACATGGAGTTTTTGTCTGAGCCACGGCGAGGGAACTTGTTATGGCAAGGAACAGAGCTAGAAAAAGCCTCATAAGTAACCACTCCTGAAAAAGGATTATTTGTTTTTGTTCAGTGTCTCGGCATATTTTTCTGCTACCTCCTGTACTGTTTTGCTTGAAACTAACTGAAAGATCCTTTCTCTGACCTGAGCCCATTCCTCGTGAAGGGGACAGGGGTTCTCGTCGGAGCATTCCTTGAGGCCTGTAACGCACTTTAAGTTTATAACAGGACCTTCAACTCTTTCGACGATCTCAAGAATAGAACTTTTCAAAGCCAAATCAGTAATCTGGAATCCGCCGCCTCTTCCCTTAAAAGAATCGACGTATCCATATTTTGCCATTCTCTGAAGAATTTTTGCCAGATAGTGTGCCGGAATGTCTTCCGATTTTGCAATTTCTGAAGACATAATCAGATTTTCTTTAGGCTGCCTGGCCAGAAAAAGAATGGCACGGATAGCATACTCACCCGTTTTTGTGTAAATCATAGAGTTTCCCCAAAAATATTGAATGTTATATGAGTGGTTAAAATAGATCTCAATGTCCGGTATCCAAATTAGAGATAAAAATACTTTTTGTCAACTTTATCCACCAATAATTCAAAAAAATAGAGAAACTAAGTGTATGTAACAATAATTATACCATCTGGCAGGTCCTCAAATTGTTGAAAATTTTTACTTCGGGGCGGAATAATTCCTAAAACTGATAAGAAATTTTTCTCAAATGATCATAAATTCAACAAATAATTATAGATAGATATATTCGTTTTTATCTTCTATTTGAACTTTTCCTGAGAGTGTTTCGTTGAAGAAGTTGAGCATGCGCTCCAGGTGGCCGGGTATGACAAGACATTCAAGTGTAACCTTGTCTTCATACGCAGTGCTGAGGATTTTGGAAGTTACTCTGGAGAGGGCATGGTGAACGTGGCTTGTGAACTGAAAGTCGAAGCTGACCAGTATCTTTTTATAGCAGGTTTTTTTAATGAATTCAGCACTTTCCAGGGCAGTAAAAGCTGAGTTATAGTATGCTTTTCCCAAAGGACCTACTCCCAGCTTTGTACCTCCGAAATACCTGATGCTGACGACAAGTAGGTTCAGAAGTGAAAAGTGCTGAATTGCGTTCAGAATTCTTATTCCGGCAGTGCCCGAGGGTTCGCCGGCATCTGAATATTTCATCTGCCCGCCCGTAAGCGCGTATGCATAGCAGTGATGGGTGGCATCATAGTACTTCTTTCTGACCATTTCCAGGCGGCTTAGGGCTTCCTCTTCAGTTTCAACAGGATAGCACTGCCCGATAAAAAGGGAGCCTTTTTCCTTGAATTTCGATTCGGAAAACTCTTTTATGGTTAAGAATTCTTCAGGCAGAGGCATTGTATGTACCGGATTTTATGCACTAAATAAATTTGATTTTCAATAAAGTGATCCTTAATATAACATTTTAAATTAAAAAAATTTGAACCAAAGACGAGAAAATGGATTTTCAGGATAAGATAGTAATAAAGGGCGCCAGAGAACATAACTTAAAAAACATAGATTTAGAATTTCCGCGTGATTCCTTTGTGGTTATAACCGGACTTTCAGGCTCCGGCAAATCATCCCTGGCATTTGATACAATTTACGCGGAGGGGCAAAGAAGATATATCGAATCTCTTTCCTCCTACGCCAGACAGTTTTTAGACCAGCTCGAAAAACCGGACGTGGACCTGATCGAGGGCTTAAGCCCGGCAATTTCCATAGAGCAGAAGTCGACTTCCGGAAGCCCCAGGAGCACCGTCGGTACGGTTACGGAAATTTACGACTACCTGAGGCTTCTTTTTGCAAGGCTCGGGCTTCCGCACTGTTACAACTGCGGGCGTCCGGTTACAAAACAGTCGGCCGAGCAGATGGTAGATACAATTATGGAGGCGCACCAGGGCAAGAAGATCCAGGTTCTGGCTCCTGTGGTAAGGGGAAGAAAAGGGCATTACCGCGAGCTTTTCGAAGAGATTGCCTCTGACGGCTTCCTGAAGGTGAGAGTTGACAAGGAACTCTTCGAAATTACAAAAGGCTTCCAGACTGACCGCTACAAGGTACATGACATTGAAATTTTAATAGACCGCCTTAAGGTGG
Source organism: Ignavibacteriales bacterium (assembly GCA_036261625.1). Lineage (GTDB taxonomy): Bacteria > Bacteroidota > Ignavibacteria > Ignavibacteriales > SURF-24 > JAAXKN01. The sequence goes on from DATAKL010000002.1 coordinate 37,056, forward strand.
ACAAGAATTCAAGAGCAAGGGTGGCTGAATCGGTTGAGGTTGCACTTAACTACGGGCAGGGAAGTGTCATTGTAAACGACGGACAGGAGGACTTTGTCTTCAGCCGCAATCTCGCATGCCTGCACTGCGGGCTGAGTTTCCAGGAACTGGCCCCTAATTCCTTCTCATTTAACTCGCCTTACGGATACTGTCCCGACTGCGACGGACTGGGAGAGAAAAAAGAGCTCGATATAGATCTCATAGTGCCTGACTGGAATAAATCCATTAACGAGGAAGGCCTTGCCCCTTTGGGCAAGCCGCGCCAGATCTGGTTCTTTAACCAGGTTAAGGCTGTTGCCGACCTTTACGGCTTCACATACGATACAAAGCTTAAGGACTTAAACCAGCAGCAGAAAGACGTTCTTCTTTACGGGACAAAAGAGAAAATTCCATTTACATATTCCTTCGGCGGCGGCAGAACGGCAACTTATGTCCATAAGTACTCGGGCGTTATGAACTACGTAAAGCATTATTACGACACCACAACCTCCCCAAAGATTCGGGAATGGGCCGAGTCATTTATGAATACGCTCCCATGCCGTACATGTCAGGGGGGAAGACTTAAAAAAGAATCCCTTTCCGTGACATTCAAAGACCTGAACATAAGCCAGGTTACGGCGCTTTCGATCAGGAAGGCACTAGACTTCTTTAAGAAAGTAGATCTGAAAGGTCGTGAAGGGATAATTGCCCATCAGATCTTAAAAGAGATCACCTCGCGCCTGCAGTTCCTCTTAAACGTGGGGCTTGATTACCTGACGCTCGATCGTTCGGCCCGCACGCTCTCAGGAGGCGAGACTCAGCGCATCCGACTGGCTACACAGATCGGAAGCCAGCTTGCAGGAGTGCTTTACGTTCTGGATGAACCTTCAATCGGGCTTCATCAGAGCGACAACATAAAACTGATAGATTCTTTGAAGAATCTTAAGGAGCTCGGCAACACGGTGGTCGTGGTGGAACACGACAGGGAGACCATGGAGAGTTCGGATTACATTGTTGACCTGGGGCCCAGGGCGGGTGTCCACGGAGGCGAGATATGCCTGGCAGGGGAGACTAAAAAGATAGTTAACTCAAATAACGGTTTTGAGTCTCTTACCTTAAAGTACTTAAAAGACGAGATCAGAATTGAGGTGCCGAAGGAAAGAAGAAAAGGTACCGGTCAGGCGCTTGAAATAAAGAAAGCATCGGGCAACAATCTTAAGGATGTGGATCTTAAGATCCCGCTCGGCACGTTTACCGCGATTTCCGGCGTAAGCGGCTCGGGCAAATCCTCGCTTATAAATGAGACGATGGTAAGAATATTGATGAAGAAAATTTATAAGTCGAAGGTAATCCCGCTTCCATTTGAAGATGTTCTGGGTCTGGAGAATATAGATAAGGTAATTGAAATAGACCAGTCCCCGATCGGCAGGACGCCGAGGTCAAACCCCGCAACATACACAGGTGTGTTCACGCACATAAGGGACCTGTTTGCACAGCTGCCTGAATCGAAAATGAGGGGATACGCGCAGGGGCGCTTTAGTTTTAACGTTTCCGGGGGACGCTGCGAGGAGTGCCAGGGTGACGGCTTGAAGAAAATTGAAATGAATTTTCTGCCTGACGTTTACGTGGAGTGCGACGTCTGCCACGGCAAGCGCTACAACAGGGAGACTCTTGAAGTATTATATAAAACAAAGTCGATTGCCGATGTACTTGAGATGACAGTAGAAGAAGCCCTCACATTCTTTGAGGATCTGCCCAGAATAAAAAGAAAGATCCAGTCGATCTATGACGTTGGTCTGGGTTATATAACCTTAGGCCAGCAGGCGACAACCCTGTCTGGCGGTGAAGCCCAGAGAGTAAAGCTTGCCACAGAGCTCAGCAAAGTAGGTACAGGAAAAACAATATACGTTCTGGATGAACCCACAACAGGTCTGCATTTTGAAGACGTAAGGATTCTCCTGGGAGTATTAAACAAGCTTGTTGAAAAAGGGAATACAGTAGTTGTAGTTGAGCACAATCTGGACGTTATAAAAGTTGCCGATCATGTAGTGGATTTAGGACCCGGCGGCGGGGAGTACGGCGGCAAGATAATAGCCCAGGGTACGCCCGAAGAAGTTGCCCATAACCCGAAGAGCCTGACGGGTCAGTACCTGAAAAAAGAATTAAAATAAAAACCCTCTGTTTATTTAGGCAGGGCAGTTTTCCGGCTGCCCTGCCTTAAGGTCAATCAATCCCTTAACTCCTCAGCAAATACTTTCATGTTATCATCTTTCTTTCAATGAGAATGCTTTTCATTATGAAGTCCTAAGGAAAACACCATCTGAAGCGTAAGTGTAGTCTCACTGTTCTTGGTTACGTAGGATGGCACATTAAAAATAAGATGCTGAAGTTCCAGCCTGAGAGCAAAGGTCTCCTCTTCAGGATAGTACGATACCCAGCCCGAGATGCCTTCTGTCTTGTTTATGTCGTCATTTGAAAGCGTGAATTCCGAGGGGATATCACCTAAAATGCCGTAAGTAATGTCGTATTTTGCGCCTGTGGAGAACTGCTTGAGGAACTGGTAATCTAAAAACAAAAAAGCGCCCCCGGTATTAATGGTTTTTATCAGGTCGCGCCTTGATGCGCCTGAAATTTCAAATCGTGAGACGTCCCTGTGATTCCAGAGTCCTTCTGCCTGAATGGTAATGGAAGTATATTCATCAGGTTTATACTTGTACTTAAAATCGCCTCCCAGGAATGTGTAATAAAGTGATCTCGTTTCATAAGGCGGCAGGCTGTTTCCGTTTATGCTGAACAGATTTTGCGAATGAATTCCGTAGGAAGCATCAATTCCTGCTTCAATGCTGGAGTAATCACCCACCTTGAAAAATGAACCGAGCCTCCCCTGAAATATGGGGCTTACTCCTCTTAGGGCTCTGATGCTTTCCTGATCATTGGGGTTTGAAGCCTCGGAATTTCCAATTGCGTCACCCTTATAAACTCCCAGGTCAAGAGAAGTATATATGCCGCCCGTCGGGATTATAAAGCTCAGGTCGACACCAATATCGTTAAAGCCCTCAGGTCCGAAATAGATCTGGTGAAATAAGGGCCTTTCCAGGAATGGCCATGCGTGAGGATGAACGGTATTAATCTTCCCGAAAGGCACGAGGAATTTTCCTGCCTTTACCTGCAGGTCCCAGGGCAGTCCTCTTACCACCTGGGCATATAACTCCTCCAGAATAAAAGATTCCTCATAGGATACCAAGGCAGCCGCCCTGGAAAAAGAGTTCAGGTAGCCGCCGACAAGAAGCTCCATATAGGGAGGTGCAAAATTCAGGTTATTATATCCGGGGGCCTCCCTGTTAAAGTTAGTATAAGTATTGAATGTTCCGATAAGACTTATCTCGGGACTCCCGTCAGTCTGTGGAAAACAGGCTGCCTGCAGCAGCAAAAGAAAAAGCAGTGCGGATTTAATGTTTTTCATATTGTTCCGGATATTTGTTTTTGCTCAGAGGAAAATGCCGGTCTGACGTCCGTAAAATACAATGCTGCAATATAATATTATTATTTCAGAAGAAGAACAAACCGGAGGGCAGATTGCAGGCTTCCGGCCGGATTTCAACTATTGATTTTCTGAGTTCCAAAAGCTAACTTGTTTTTAATTGTTTTATTCTTCACAATATATTGTCAGCAATTCATTATCCTTTAAGGCCGGCAAGAGGCCGGGAAAGAAAGGGCACATTCTTAAAAGTCACTAAAAAGAAAGAGGGTATGATGTCAGAAGAGAAAAAACTGCACGGTGAAGTTTTCTATCCTTCGGAAGCTGTAATCCATAAGGCTATTGCCAAGGACTGGGATAAAATCTGCCAGGAGGCCGATGAGGATCTGGAAGGCTTCTGGGAAAAAGAAGCAAATGAACTCCACTGGTTTAAGAAATGGGATAAGGTTTTAGACGACAGCCAGAAACCTTTTTATAAATGGTTTACAGGCGCAAAAACTAACATTGTCTATAACTGCCTGGACCGTCACACACAGACTTTCCGCAGAAACAAACTTGCCCTTATCTGGGAAGGGGAGAACGGGGAGTTCCGCAGCTTTTCATATTTTGCCCTAAGACGCGATACATGCCGTTTTGCCAGCATACTTAAAAGCCTCGGCGTTCAGAAAGGCGACAGGGTAACTCTCTACATGGGAAGGATACCGGAACTTATGATTGCAATGCTTGCCTGCGCAAGAATAGGCGCCATTCACTCCGTAGTTTATGGAGGCTTTTCAGTCGAGGCCCTGCATGAAAGGCTTGAAGACAGCCAGTCGAAGGTGCTCGTTGTTGCCGACGGAAGCTATCAGAGAGGAAAAATTGTTCACTTAAAACAGATTGCAGACGAGGCCCTTCAAAGAGCAGCAACAGTGGAGAGCGTGCTCGTTGTAAAGCGTACGGGCGAGCCGGTAAACATGGAACAGGGACGCGACATGTGGTACCATGAACTCATGAACCTCCCGATTGCAGGAACGGCATGCCACATCGAAGTTATGGATGCCGAGGACCCGTTGTTTATTCTATACACTTCAGGCACTACAGGCAAACCCAAGGCCATTGTCCACACGCACGGCGGCTTTATGGTGGGCGTCTACTCCACGCTCAAATATGTCTTTGACATACACGAGGAGGACCGCTACTGGTGCAGCGCCGATCCGGGCTGGATCACAGGGCACAGCTATATTGTATACGGACCTCTCTTAAACGGTACCACATCGTTTATGTATGAGGGAGCACCGACCTATCCCTTCCCGAACCGCTGGTGGCAGATGATTGAAAAGTACGGAATCAATATACTTTATACGGCACCTACTGCTATAAGGGGACTCATGCGCTACGGAGAGGCGTGGCCAAACAGGTACGATCTTTCTTCACTTCGCATACTCGGTTCAGTAGGTGAGCCTATAAATCCCGAGGCATGGAAATGGTACTACAGGGTAATCGGCAAGGAACGCTGCCCGATAATGGATACCTGGTGGCAGACGGAAACAGGTATGTTCATGATCACGCCTGTTCCTTCAATACCCTTAAAGCCTGGAAGCGGTACGCGTCCTTTTGCAGGACTCAAGATGGATGTCCTTAACGAAAATGGAGAACCCGCAGCACCGAATGAGGAAGGATACCTCGTTGTTAAAACTCCGTGGCCGGCTATGCTCAGAACAGTTTATAAAGATCCCGAGAGATATGTTGATCAGTACTGGAGCCGCTTCCCGGGAATGTATATGACAGGCGATTCGGCAAGAAAAGACGAAGACGGATACTTCTGGGTTATAGGAAGGGTTGATGATGTATTGAAAGTTTCAGGCTACCGTCTGGGAACAGCAGAAATTGAAAGTGCCCTGGTAAGCCACCCGGCTGTGGCCGAGGCTGCGGCAATAGGACTTCCGCACGAGGTGAAGGGTAATGCAATCTATTCGTACGTAATTCTTAGAAGCGGTTTTGAAAAAAGCGATCAGCTGGCCGAAGAACTGCGTAATCACGTGGGGCATGAAATGGGCCCGATTGCAAAGCCTGAAAAGGTGGAATTTGTTGATCAGCTTCCAAAGACAAGAAGCGGCAAAATAATGCGCAGGGTTCTGAAGGCACAGGCCCTGGGGCAGGATCCCGGAAACATCTCCACACTTGAAGAATAATGCACTAACTGTGGGGCGAGCGGCGCTCGCCCTGACGGTTTAATACAATCAAACAAAAATTTTATATACTCGCCAGAGAAATACCCTTTACTCTCCTGAATAATGAAATTGCATATGAATCCGTCATACCTGAAACATAATCCGTAATTTTGAGGAGCCGTAAGTACAGGTCTTTTTCAGGAACGCCTCCTGTGTTTACGAACTGTTTAGGCAATAGCTGAAGAACCTTTGTATTCTTATGGCTTGCGTTGCCATCCGAGGCGGCATTGACGGCGGTAATGAATATGTCAAGCAAGCCTCCTAAGACCTCGTAGCCCGCGGTCTCGCGTTCAATTACACTTTTGTATGAATATATCTCTTCCTTGGAAACGTTTTTAATTTCCCTGAGGACTTTTGCCGAAGGTATTATCTCGATCAGGTCCTGTGTAAGCTTACCCTGCATTATGTTTTCCTCTTCATCTGAGAATACTTCTGTAAGCTGATAGACCAGAGAGCTCATCGCTTTGGCTCTTAGGTATCCTATCTTGTCGTTGCTGTCGCGTCCGTCGTATGACTTTAAGGTGTTTTCATCTATGAGTCCTCTAAGCAGCTCTTCGGTCCTCGAGAAAGATTCAAGTCCAAGGTGGAATCCGTCTTCAAGATCCATAATTCTGTAAGTAATGTCGTCTGCGGCCTCAACAAGGAAAGAGAGCGGGTGGCGGCTCCAGAAATAGCAGTCACTATCCGTACAGTTTTTAAGGAGCCCCACTTCTTCGGCTACTTCACGGAAGAGTTCTTTTTCCGACTGGAAGAACCCGTACTTTTTATAAATTTGTCCTCTTAAGAGTTCAGCATTGTCGTGTTCAATAAAGGATTCCCTCGGGTATTTTGTAAGAGCCGAGAGTGTGGCAGCCGTAAGGCAGAGGCCTCCGAAAATGGTAGGGTTCTGGAGTTTGGTAATAATTCTGAAGCCCTGGGCGTTACCCTCAAACTTTGTGAAGTCGTTCCACTTCTTATTGTCGTTAAGTTTTTCTTCAAACTGTTTTCCGCCTCCGTGCTTGAAGTATTCGGATATGGCGTCTTCGCCCGAGTGTCCGAACGGGGGGTTGCCTATATCGTGCGCCAGGCATGCTGCGGCCACAATTTCGCCGAAGTGGAACTTGGTAAATTTATCCTGAAGTTCTAAGTGTCTTTCAAGAATTCTTTCGCCGACCAAATTACCCAATGACCGCCCTATGCAGGAGACCTCAAGAGAGTGAGTAAGGCGGTTATGCACAAAGTCACTTTCGGGCAAAGGGAATACCTGAGTCTTATCCTGCAGGCGTCTGAAAGCAGAAGAAAATACTATTCTGTCGAAGTCGCGCTGAAATTCGCTCCGTCCGTCATTTGAAAGCGGAAGGCTCGTGCGTCCTAAATCGCCAAGGCGTCTGCTTGAGAGTAAACGTTCCCAATTCATATGAACCTTTAATAAAAATTTTATATCCCTAAATCTACAGAAAAGAGCGCAAATATTTTTCATTATTATGAAAATAAAAAATGCCGGGAACAACTTCCCGGCATTCTGGATTTAATAACTATTTATTTTTGTTCTACTGAAACGCGTAGAGATAGCCGTCGTCGCAGCCGATGTACATTACGCCATTGTCAATTACGGGGGAGGACTGCACGGGGCCTTCCAAATATACACCCCACTTCTCCTCGCCTGTTAAGGCGTTGACTCCATAAACGACTCCGTTCCAGCAGCCGAAGTAAACCATGCTGCCTGCAACAACAGGTGAAGAGAACACGTTTGCCTGAGTCTTTACTCTCCACTTTTCTTTGCCCGTTTTCATATCTACTGCATTGAAAAATTGGGCATCTGAACTGCCGGAATATACAAGCCCGTTTACTGCGGCGGGGGACGTAATAACCCACGATCCTTCGTGATCAAATGTCCACTTCTTTTCTCCTGTCTTAATGTCGAGAGCGTAAAGCATTCCGTCGCGGCTTCCGAAGAATATCATGCTGTCAGTAACTACAGGACTCGACTGGACTTCACCTTTGGGAAAATACTTGTTTCCCTTTGTCTTAAATTTCCAGACTGTTTTTCCTGTAGATTCTTCGAGAGCATAAAGATTGCCGTCGTGGCTTCCGAAATAAACAATTCCGTTTTTAATTGCTGGTGAAGCTCTAACAATGCTTTCAGTTTTGAATTTCCACTTTATACTCCCGTCTTTTGCACCTAATGCATAGAAGTATCCGTCACCTGAGCCGAAGAAAACAGTTCCCTTGTCAACTGCAGGAGACGAAAGGAAATAATCCCAGCCCCCGTTTTTGTAGTTGCCCTTCGGTTGATTTAATTCCTCACCGGTCTGAAACTTCCAGAGGAGTCTGCCCGTAAGGGCCTCCAGAGCATAAAAGAAATTATCGCGGCTTAAGAAATATACCGCTCCATCTGAAACAGCAGGGGAGGATGATATGTCGTCACCTGTCTGGAATTTCCAGGCCAGGCTGCCTGAGGACTTGTCCAGGGCATAAAAAAATTTGTCTCTGCTGCCAAAGTAAACCATTTTGTTAGAAACCGCCGGAGTGCTCCTTATCATGCCGTCGGTCTTAAAGCGCCACTTGAATTTTCCAGAATCGCTGAATACGCTTGAGCTATAGCCTTTATGCTCGAGGCTGCCCCTGAAGGTTTCACTCTGGGCATTCAGGTTTTGGAATATGAAGAAAATTAAAAGAAGAAATACGGGGTTCAGCTTAAAGGTGCGCACTGGAAAAACTCCTTTTACAATTGGATAGAAAAAATAAGGCGGGAAAAAACTATTTCTCCCGCCCTAAATATAAAAAGGTCCAAAATTAAAAATTGGGGATTAATCGATAACCTGGAACACTGAATCGAGCGCCGTTCCGTCCACCCACTTTACAACGGCAACAACCTTGTCATTATTGATCTTAGGCTTCTGAGGGGCTCCGCCGCAGATCTCAAAAACTTCATCACGGATCTCTGTGATCGGCTTAATTGGAAGGCTCGTGCCTTCAACAGCCTTTAAGAGATCCTGTCTCCTGGGATTAATCGCAATGCCGCGTTCGGTTATGATAACGTCAATCAGTTCACCCGGTCCGCATAGAGTAGTCACCTCATCAACAATAACAGGTATCCTGTCGCGGAAGGAAGGGATTGCAAGAATTGTGCACTTTGAGTACAAACAGTTCTGCCAGCCTCCGATTCCATGAAGCAGGTATCCGTCTGAATGCGTAACAACGTTTGCATTGAAGTTTATGTCAACTTCCGTGGCACCTAAGACTGCGGTATCTATAATTGAGGCGAAGTTACCCTTGCCGTGAAAGTTGTAGCTTGTAAAGGGACTTGTATTAACGTGATTGGGGTTTTCCCTCATTGACCGCACGCCTTCAAGATCGAATGTCTGTCCGTCAAGGATGTAGTCTGTCAGGCCTTCTTCCAAAAGCTGCACGAGGTACTTCGTGCTGCCGCCGCGCACAAAGCGCGCCTTTACACCCTTTTTCTTCATTCTTTCCTTGAGGTATAAAACAAATGCCAGATTCGTTCCGCCGGCACCTGCCTGGAAAGAGAATCCGTCTTTCATGATCCCTGCTTCTTCAATAAACTGCGCAACGTATTCGGCAATAAGAAGCCTGTCGGGGCTCTTTGTTACCTCAGTTGTTCCGGAGACAATTTTTGATGGGTCACCAAGGGAATCTATCTCAACTACATAGTCCACGTTGTTTCCCTGTATCTGCCAGGGCACACAGGGAAAAGGAACGAGATTGTCTGTTACAACAATGACCCTGTCGGCGTATTCAGAATCTCCAAGGGCAAATCCTATAAGTCCGCTTGCGGACTTTCCGTTAACGCCGTTTGAGTTGCCGAATGGGTCCGAAGTGGGTGCTGCAATAACAGCGATATCAATATGAACTTCGCCATCCTGAATTGCCTGGTAGCGCCCTCCATGTGAACGCAGGACACCAACGCCTTTCATTTTTCCCTGCGTCGTATAGCGCCCCAAAGGACCGTTCATGCTTCCTTCTATATGGCTAATAGTGCCGTCTTCAAGATAAGGTATCAGGTGCTCATGGCAGGGGAATGACGCGCTCGGGAACCAGCGTATGTTTTTAACGCCCATTTCATGAATTATGTCGAAGAGCATATTTGTAAGCACGTCGCCGTTTCTTAAGTGGTGGTGTGTTGAAATGGTCATTCCGTCTTTAATGCCTGCTTTAATTAAGGCTTCTTTAAGACTTCCTACAAGTTTGTTCCCATCTTCAGGATAATCTATGCAGCTTCTGACAGCAGGCTTGGCCTTGCAGCCCGAGGGTTTATACTTATTTACTCCCTTAAAAGGAACCTGACTTTCTCCGTTTATCTCATCCGGAACAAGTCTTCCGGCAGCATTTTTCAGTAATTTCATTTTCAGCTATTCCTCCAGTCTTCCGGAATAAGTTTATTTAACAGTGCCAGATGAATCGTATTGCGTGCCCTTTTTACTACAGGCGCATCAATCATTTTGCTTCCTAAGGACACAACCCCGATCCCTTTTCTTTCGGCGTCTTCAAAGGCAAGCACAATCTTCTTTGCTTTTTCAATTTCGGCTTCACCCGGGGCAAAGGCTTCATTGATGACCTTGATCTGCCTTGGATGTATGCAGCCCTTGCCTTCAAAGCCTAACGACTTGGCTTCAAGCACGCTTTTTCTCAGCCCTTCCATATCGCTTACATCTGAAAATACGGTGTCGATTGCCTGTATGCCTGCGGCTTTGGCGGCATTTACCAGCATGGAGCGAGCAAAGAAGCTTTCTTTCCCTTCATCTGTCCTCTGTGTTCCCAGGTCTGCCGTATAATCCTCAAGCCCTATTGCAAGAGAGCATACATTCTCGCTGGCCGAGGCAATTTCGAATGCTCTCATAACACCAAGCGCACTTTCAATAATAGGCATGTAGTAGATTTCATTTGAGATGTTGTACTCTTTCTTAAGGCGCACGACCTCATTTTCCACGTCGTAGATCTGCTCAGGGCTTTCGCACTTTGGAATTAAAATTACGTGGACATTATGAGGTACAATAAAATTAAGGTCTCTTTTGCCCAAGGGGAGCTGATTTATTCTTACCATCCTTTCAGTGCCGTAGAAGTCAACTCTTCTCAGGGCATTTCTTACCAGCAGCTGCGCCGCCTCTTTCTCCACAGGAGCAACACTGTCCTCAAGATCAAGAATTACAGCATCCGGCTCATGAAGACCTGCATTCGGGAAGAACTTGGGTTCATTGCCCGGAAGATAAAGCCTGCTGCGGCGCATTCGATCCTTGGTTGTCGAATACATGTTCTTCTTATTCATCGGAAGGAGGAACTCCTTTTTATTTTCAGGATACAGCTTCTTTACTGCAAGCTCAAACCTGGCTGCAAGTACGAATGGAAGCGCCCCGGAGTCCTCAAGGCAGATGCGGGCATTTTTAATTTCGAAAAATTCACACATATCCAGTATGAGCCTGCGGATTGAATCTCCGTACATCGTACTGACTTTACTTTTAATTTCCAGTTCAATTCCGCCGGAGGGAGTTATCTCAAGTTCGAAGTAGCAGTCGGAGCGTACTTTATCTCCCTGTTTTCCGGCAGATGATTTCTTTAATTGTTCCATATTAAATTCTCTTCAAGAGTTAAATTAAAGTTAAAAGCGGCATTAAGACTTTACTGACTTAATGCCGGAAATTTTAAACTATAAGACTGGCCATAAAATCTTTAGCCGTCATATTTTCGCAGGTAAAAATGGTCTCTTTTATCTTTTGCTGCCTTTCAGGCGTAAGAAGCCTGGATGACAGCGCATTGAATTTATTTTCAAGGTCTTCCATTGTCATCGGTTCCCTGGGGTCGCCTTTCGGGAATTCCAGGTACTCTGTAAATTCGCGCCCGTCCCTGGTCCTTATCTTGACACGCGAGGGCTGTTTGGCCGGGAACATCTTCTCAAATTCAATGGAGGCTTCACCCTTAATCTTGTCAATTACTTCCCAGATTGCCGGGTCCTTCATCTTTTCTTCCGAGAAGGAGTTTGTTGTTATCTTGTGGTCAACCAGGGCTGCTGCAATGCAGTAGGGAAGCGAGTGATCTGCGGTTTCCCTAGATTCGGGGCGGTACTTGTGGGGATCGAACAAAATGTCGCAGGCTCTTGCAATTGTTGTAACTGTAACCGAGTCGATATCCTTATAGCTGATGTTGTTCTTTGTTACAACCTTCAGCGTGCAGGTAATGTGTGTATGAGTGAGGGCCTCGGTGGGGAATGCCTTCATGCCGCATTCCATTATTTTGAACTTTTCACCCAGGCCGCAGAGGAGCTTATCCGTGTCCCACTCAGGGCCGAATACATCCATGAGGCCTTCTTTGCCTTCAAAAACGGCTTCAGTTCCCGTGTAGCCTTTCTGGGCCATAAGGGCTGCAAAGACGCCTGCCTGGACCGCCATCGGGTCGACAGTGTTTTTCATCATAGTGAGTTTACCTGCCGTGGGGCAGCCTATTGTATGATTATGGCTGCCGTTAATGCCTATGGCGTGTACCATCTGATCGACTGTAAGACCCAAAACTTTGCCTGCCACAATTGGTGAGACAAACTGTGTTAGCGTTGCATGGTGCCATTTGCGTTCACGCACTCCGGGAACCGCAAATTCGCAGAGGCGCTGCTCAAACTCATATGCAAGCACAATTGCCGTAATTACATCCTTCATCGATGCTCCTGATAGTTCTGCGGCAGAAAGGGCTGCCGGTATAAGGTCCGAAGGATGCGAAGGATCTTCTTTCCAGTAAATGTCATTAAAGTCGAGCGCGCGAATCATGAGTGAATTGACAAGCGAGGCGTTGACGGCAGGAACTTTATCCCCGAATCCTATAAGAGTGGCCTGAGCGTTACCGCCCATTTCCTTATAAATATCTCTTAAAATATTAACGTCCTTTGTATGATATCCTCCGTATGCGCATCCTACGGAATCATAAAGATATCTTTTAACCTCATTTATAACTTCAGAAGGGAGGTCCTCATATTTTAAGTTAACAGCAAATTCAGCAATCTGACGTGAAAACGACTTTTCCATAATACCTCTGATTAAAAATTATTAACTGAAAAGGTGTCCAATTCACCTTTTATAAATCTTATAAATTGTTTTTAACCCAGTTCTCAAGCCCGCCGAAGACAATGAGCTCCTGTGCGGCCGCTCCAACGGGACTTATCCTGTACAGTTTGCCTTCTGCCTTAAGAACTGAATGTTTGAAATCTATTTCAGCCGCGACGCCGGTTTTAACCGTGAGTTGCGACTTTCCGAATTTATCTTTAAGATCCCTTATGAGTTCGGGAGCTTCAATTAAAAGGAAGCCGTTATTAAGCGCGTTTCTTTTGTATGTTTCATTAAACGATCCTGCCACAACAAGCTGAATTCCCCTGTACTTAAGGGCTGTTGCAGCCTGCTCCCTGGAGCTTCCGGTACCGAAGTTGAAGCCGCCGGCAAGTATGTCGCCTTTATTTACAATCTTTCCGAATTCAGGGTCGTAGTTTTCCATAACGACCGCTGCCTGTTCTTCAGGCGTCATATCGTCATTATATGTATACTTGCCGGGATAGATTCCGTCTGTATTCATATTGTCCTGGTGACAGAAGATAATTTCACCTGTAATTTTCTCCGGGAAGCCCTTAATGATATTAACTTCACTTTCAGAATCCACAGTTTCTTTTGATTCTTTTATTGATCCGATGAGCTTTGAGCTCACTCCAGTCCAGCTGTATGTGATTTTTCCAGACAGTGCGCTTGAGGCAACTACGGCAGGGGATGCCAGGTATGCCTGAGCATTAGGTGAACCCATTCTACCTTTGAAGTTCCTGTTTGTAGCTGAAATACCTACCTCGCCGTCTTCTAAAAGTCCCGTCCCAAGGCCTATGCACGGGCCGCAACCCGGGGGAAGCGGTATCGCACCGGCTTCAAGAAGAGTCTGCCAGTCGCCCCGCTTTTCACTTTCAGCCTGCACTTCGCTTGATGCTGCTGCAATGTAGAACTTGACGCCTTCGGAGACCTTTTTGCCTTTGACAACCTTTGCAGCCTCGGACAAGTCATCTACGCGGCTGTTGACGCAGCTGACAAGGTAAGCCTTATCGATCTTAACGTCCTTATTTATAATTTCAGACAACGGGGTCATCACCTTTACCGTATTAGGCCCTGAAACGTATGGCTCAACCGAGGAAAGGTCTATTTCAATTTCCTTTGAATAGAAGCAATCATTATCAGCCTGAAGGCATTCTTTTCCCAGCGCTTCAATTCTTTCAGTGTTTATTCTTGGGTTAATGCCGTTTATGTCCGAGTTAACTCCGGCAGGACCTCGTTTTGAAAGAAACTTCTCACGGTCCTTAAGCCAGTTTATTGTAACCTCATCAATCGGGAAGACTCCGGCAAGAGCGCCCCACTCGGTTGTCATATTGGCTATTGAAAGCCTTTCATCCACTGAAAGATAGTTTACCCCTTCGCCTCTAAATTCAATTGCGTGGTTGAGGACCTCATCGTGATTAAAAAGTCCGCAGAGGGCGATAATGACGTCTTTACCTGTAACGCCCGTCTGGAGCTTTCCTTTCAGTTCAACCTTTGCAACAGGCGGCACCTGCCACCAGGTTCTGCCTGTAGCCCAGATGGCAGCAGCGTCTGTTCTGACAATGGGTGTTCCTAAGCATCCTAAGCCTCCGTACATGTTTGAGTGGCTGTCTGAGGCAACTACCATAGTACCGGGGAAGGCGTAGCCCTCTTCACACATAATCTGATGGCCTATGCCGCGCCCGGCAGGGTAAAAGTCGCTTCCCATGCTTTTTGCGAAGGCCTCTATCTTCTTATATTTTTCCAGGTTCTTTTCTGTTTTATCCTGCACGTTGTGGTCAAGCGTGTTTACAACCTGGTGCGGGTTCCGGAGCTTTTGGGCGCCGATGCTCTTAAACTTGGGAATTACGGCTCCCGTATTGTCGTGTGTCATTACATAGGCGGGCCTGATTGAAATATAATCTCCGGCATGGACCTCGTGGGACTCTGAAAGCCCGACGGCAAATCTCTGTGCAATTTTTTCTATTAATGTCTGAGACATTTTATAACCTCCTCAAAAAGAGAGTTCATTTACGTGTTTTAGAAGTCAGAAATTACAGTATATTTTCCTCAGGGCAGGGGGCACAAGGCCCCCGCCGCAAAAGGAAAATTAAGCCTTAAAAGGATCGAAACTTACAAAATCTGCATGATGAACAATGATCGATTCAACAGTCCTCATTCCCAGGTCGCCTTCCTTGGAGTGTGTTGCAATAATGTGCTGAACCTCCACCGGGATGCCGAAGCGGTCCACAATGCCTATGCCGCTGAAAGGATGCCTGAGCATTTTCCCGGCACTGCTGGTGGTAAGTTTTCCGTCCTTGATTTCATATTCAAGAAGTTTTCCCACGTCAATTAAAATAGCGCCTGCAATAAGCGTGTCCATGTCTATTTTAATTTCATCCTTGAAATTTTCCATCATTGTCTCAGCCATACCCACAGCCAGCTTTACGCAGGTGCGTTTATGTGTCATGAAGGTGATCCTGCAGTCCTTTAAGAGGAGTGAAAAGGGGATCTTCTCAAGATCCTCTGCAGAAAGCACGCTGTTTTCAATTGCATATACCCAGCAGTCGGTTACCTTGTTCCTGAGATCTTCGTTTTTAATCCAGCTGATCTCGGGCCATATTTTTAATACCTTCTCGCGCATTATTTCCTCAAATTAAAGTTTAGCGATTATTGCGTCAGTCATTTCCTGTGTTGTCGCGGCACCCAGCTTAAACACGTCGGGGCCACCTTTAAGCTTCATCATATCGTAGGTCTTAACACATCCTTCTTCAATTACACTGGCAATTGCGCGGCGTATCTTATCGGCCTTTTCAGTCTCTCCAATGTGGTCAAGCATCATGCATGCGCTTAGGATCATGGCAATAGGATTTACGATTGAGGGATTTAACTCCTGGTACTTCGGGGCAGATCCGTGTGTAGGTTCGAAGACAGCAACTTCCTCACCAATATTGGCGCTGCAGGCAAAGCCCAGGCCGCCAACGAGGCCGGCAAAGCCGTCGCTTATAATGTCGCCGAACATATTTTCTGCAACAATTACCCCGTAGGCCTCAGGATTTTTTGTAAGCCACATCATCTGTGCGTCTATATTTGTATCCCAGAGCTCGATGCCGGGGTAATTCTTTGCAATTTCCCTTGCTTCCTTGAACATCATGCCCGAGGTTTCCCTTAAGACATTCGGCTTTTCGCAGAGTGTGAGGTTCTTATATCCGTATTTCTTTGCGTACTCGAAAGCAGCAGTAAGAATTCTTCTTGAAGCTTTTCTTGTAACAATGCGTGTGGAAACTGCCAGATCCTCGCTCGGCGTATCCTTGAAGAATTTCATTTTGGAGTGAGTCTCCAGGGCATCACGTACCTGCTTCGGGGGATTAGTCCACTCAACTCCGGCATAAAGGCCTTCGGTATTCTGCCTGAATATAACGGCATCTACCATCGGCTCTTCGAAGCCGTCTTTGGTTCTTCTTATAAAGTTAAGGGGATTACCCTTGAATGACAGGCATGGACGTATACAGATATCCAGATTGAAATGCTGTCTTAAACCCACAATCGGGCTGAAGTAAACAAAGCCTTTTCCCTGGAGCGACGGATCCAGTTCCTTCGCAGCAGCATCTTTGGGCTTGCTTGTTATGGCACCAAAAAGGCCGATCTTATGCTCAGAAAGCAGATCTATAGTTCTCTGGGGCAGTGCATTGCCTTCCTTTATCCAGAAATCCCATCCAATATCACCATGGACATAATTTGCCTCGAAACCAACTGCATCTAACACCCTGATTGCCTCAGGAAGAACTGTCTTACCTATACCGTCGCCCGGCATTGAAACTATTGTGCGCATATATAAGTCCTTATTTATGAATGGTTGAATTGTCGATATCTAAATTAGAGAATTCCTTTTATGTTATCAAGCAAAATGGCATCCGCTCCGCCGCGCGAAGAAAATATGGGAAGTTTGTGGAGAAGACCTGGAAATTTATTTTATTTGCTTTTTGTTAAAAATTCAATAATTTAACTCTTAAATTATATCGCAAACTGGGAAAAACCGAATTCTATTCTTCCAAATAAATCACAAATAATAATCTCGGGGGTCCAAAATGAAAAAGTTCTACTCTTTGTTTATCCTGCTGCTTCTTTCACTTGTAATTACTTCCTGTTCAAAAAAGGATGATAACCCGACAGGGCCGGAGGCATCGGGAACTGCGCCTACATTCCCTACAATCACCTTTAAGGGTCCTAACACCTCTTCAACCGACACATACGCCACACAAACAAATAGCGTTATCACAGCATTTAACGGTTTCCCGCAGATGCTCAGCGGTCCTTTTTCGGCCGTTAAGCCAAGCAGTGAAGGAGGAGACTGGAAGTGGGTTGTTTCACCCGGTAATGGTGCTACAGAGACTTTTTATGCTACCAAGAATTCAGACGGCAGCTTTACCTGGAGGCTGATCTTAAACGGTAAAGTTGATGCTGATGAAGATGCATACAATAACTGGAAAGCAGTTGATGGTTATACAAGTGCCGACGGGAAAAACGGAAACTGGAAAATATACAAGCCCAATACTACAAGCACCGTAGCTGAG
Source organism: Ignavibacteriales bacterium (assembly GCA_036261625.1). Taxonomy (GTDB): domain Bacteria; phylum Bacteroidota; class Ignavibacteria; order Ignavibacteriales; family SURF-24; genus JAAXKN01. The sequence continues at coordinate 54,361 of DATAKL010000002.1, forward strand.
TTTTCCTGGACTACCAACAGCAGCGGAACGCTTACAGGTACAATAATTGAATATGACGGTTCAACTGTAAGCTCAAAAATGGAAGTGGTAAATAATGCAGATAATTCAGGTTCACTGAAACAGTATGGTGCAAATGCTGTCCTGGAATTCCAGTCCTCCTGGAAGGCTGACGGCTCCGGCGAATGGCATTCCTATAATAACGGTGTAGAAGACAACCATGGCAACTGGCAGTAATTTTAAGTAAATAACTTATTTTTAAGCTCCTTTCAAGCTCTGAAAGGAGCTTTTTTTTGCGGTAATGAATCTCATCTTTTCATTTTCGCAGAAAATTTTTTAATTTTCACCACCAGTCCAAATAGAATTCAGATAAATCATAGACATAAAAATGGTATCAAAATGAAAAAATGGCACTCCTTTATTATTCTGTTCCTTTTCCCCGTTTTAATTATTTCCTGTTCCAAAAAAGATAATCCCGTAAGTACAGAAAATCAGGGGGCTGTTTCGCTTCCCAGTTTTTCTTTTCAGGGGCCTAATACCAGGTCAACAGACCAGTATGCCGCGCAGACAAAGACCCAGATTTCTTCAGCCAATAATTACGCTCAAATTATTAGTTCTGCTTTTATACATATTTCACCCAGTAAAAACGGAAACATCTGGAGCTGGGTCTGGCAGGCCGGAGGGGGAGCAACCGAAACCTTAACAGGCCTGAAGAACACTGACGGCAGCGTTTCCTGGGAACTGGTCCTCAATGGAAATATTTATGGCCATAACTACAGCAACAGAAAAATTATGGACGGCAACACAAGCGCAGACGAAAAAAATGGAAACTGGAACGTATACGACGAAAATACAACAATCCTTGTTAACAGGCTTTCCTGGACTACTGATGAGGATGGAGTTGTTTCAGGCACGCTGACAAATTATTCCTACTCACTGGAGACAGGTAAGAAAGAGATCATCAACAGGCCCGATAAATCAGGTGAACTGAGAGTTTACGATGAAAATAATGTAATAACATTCCAGTCAATCTGGAAAACAGATGGCAGCGGCGACTGGAAATCATATACCGACGGTCTGGAAGCATCAAGCGGCAGCTGGAAATAACTTACTTATGCCCCTTTCATACCTCAGAAGGGGCTTTTTTTTCGCTTTCCCCGTACAAACGTTCCGCGTAAATACCTTTTTCAGAAAAAAAAGATTTCATATCATATTATAGCACGAAATGTTGTAGCTCTCTTTAGCCGGTTTTTAAGGCTCTGAACCGAAAAGTAAGAATGCGTTATTATAAATATAAAAGGAGATGATCCTATGAAAAGGTCGTTCGGCTTTCTGATCACATCTTTTTTGATACTGGCTTTTCTTTCCTACGGCTGCTCCAAAAAAGACAATAATCCTTCTGCTCCAGTTACAGTAACAAACAATAGTCTACCGCCCGATGTACCCTCTGCAAGCCTGAACGGGCCCGGCTCAAACTCTAAAGATGCAAGCCTCCTGCTCGTAAAAGGATATATACAGGGACTCAACGGCTTTACGAATTACTTGAATAAATTCCAGAATGTCCAGGCCGCCAAAAGCGATACCGGCTGGGTTAGAAGATATATGAACGGCTCGATTGTGGCCACACTGACTACCACCAGGCTGCAGGACGGGTCTTACAACTGGAAGCTGACTCTAAGCGGTACAAACGACAGCATTACCTATAACAACTGGCTGGCTCTGGAAGGCACCTCCAGTGCTGACGGGAAGAGCGGAACCTGGAAAGTATATCATGATAACACAAACCTCCTGACAGGGGACTACAGCTGGCAGAAGAACTCCGACGGATCCATTACCGCCATTTTAAGAGAATACCGCAACGGCAGTGTCCATTCAAGAATTGAAGCCCTGGAAAACGCCGACAAATCAGGCCAGCTCCTTTTCTACATGGGGGATAATCTTTCATTCAAGACCTTGTGGCAGTCCAACGGCTCAGGGCAGTGGTGGATGTACGATTCCTCCGGCACAGTGCTGCACCAGGGGATGTGGACATAATTTTAAGATTTAGTTTCAAAAATTCTGAATATATAAAACCATTTCAGCAGGGGCATGAGAGCCCCTGCTGCTGCGGTGAATATTTTATAAAACTAAAATTTTACATCCAGCTGAAGGTTCAGGGTATTGTTTGTTTCTTCAGACCGGTAGCTATTTGTCTGAGGCACTGAAGTTTCGGAATATTTAATGGAAACTGAAAACTCTTTCGATATCCTGCCTCTTAAGTTTAGAGACCACTTCACCCCCTGTCCCGAGAGGGAATATCCTGTCAGGCTTCCCGGCGCGTCAATCTCGGGAAGATAAATCCTGGAATTGTAGGAGTCCGTCTTAAAATATGAAACTCTTGCCGAGAGTGAAAAGAAGTCTTTGGAAATTCCTGCCTCTTCAAAAATAACGAAGCCTTTCTCCGGATGTTCCGCCGTTGGACCCAGAAATCTGTTTACTTCACCGTGCAGTTTAAGGAAAAGCGAGCCCGGGAAATCACAGCGCACATCAGCCTTAAAGCTGCGGATCTGCCTCAGGCTTAAAGCTTCTTCGGGAAGAGAAAAGTCGCAGATCTCCTCCTCCCCGTTTCTGTATCTTAAATTCAGCGACAACTTCTTAAATGGAACGGCTGAAAAGCTTAAGCCGAACTGATTCCCGTTTGAAGGGAAGTAACGTTTTTCTCTTCTGAACTGGTCGTAGTATATATCCAAAGTCCCGAGAGGAGTCTTAACATTCAGAGCCCCGTAGATCCCGGTTTCCTGCCTCGCAGAGCCCGAAGCGGTACCCGAGGAAAATGAGTGCATGGAAGGGAACCCTGAATCATAATGCCTGAAAAGGACAATGGCGCTTAAAGGCTCAGTAAGCGGTAACTCCAGAAAGCTCCTTATGGCGGACTTTCTGCCTGAAGAGGCAGCTTCCCCAGAGATAAAGACCTGATCTAAAAACAGTTCATAGGACAGGGCAATTACATGAAACCTGCTGCCTGAAAGACCTAACGGGGAAGTTTCAAGAAACTGGCGGTCGAATTGGGACTGGTAATAAAGAACCCCTGCCTTGAAGACGTTACCAAAATTATAGCCAGCTTTTCCGCCAAAAAGGACTTCTTTAATTCTGTCTTTCTTCTGGCTTTCCCTCAGCGTTCTGTGATAGCCCGAAGTGTAAAATGAGGTGATTTTGCCCGACAGGGGATCAAGGTTTGCATCCCTGAAATTATCAGAATAGAAAGCAGACATGCTGAAGCTGCTAAAAGAAAAAGATGCTGCGCCACCTCTTAAGAAGCTGTTTTCGTCTGTGCTCAGATAAGGTTTAATATTCTTACTTCTCATATGCATGGAACTGACCGGGCTGCCTTCCTTCAAGAAGCCGTAGGGATTCCAGAGGGCAAGCCCATGCCCGAATTCCACGTTGTAGTCGCCCAGGAGAATGGCATCAAAAGGTTTAACTGAACTGACTAAAAGGTGGAATGAATTGAAATCTGTAAAGGACTTTTCGCCGGCATCCTTTTCAAGAATGATTCCAAGCTGATACCTGTCTTTGGCATTAACTTTAAGGCGGTTATATAACCTGATTGGAGAACCGGTATAAGTTCCGGCCGTTAGATCCTTATTATATAAGGAGTTGCCTTGCAGTCTGGTCCTGAAATCAACAGTTGGGACGGTGCTGAAGTCGGGATTTGCCCTTAAAGTAATTGAAGTTGCGGAAATCACTTCAGGAATACTTGCAGTGAGGTATGGCAAGATATTATTTATAAGTGAGTTAGGAAGTTCTCTGATCTGTCTGATTTCGTTTGTGGAAAAGAATCTTCCCGATTTATTCCTGTAGTCAATTATGGATTTTGCGTCCTGATAATTAAGAAAAGGGATCGCAAGGAGCTCCTCCAGGGCGGCTGTATTAATGTCAACAGGGTGTGCTGAGAGAGATTCAAGCTCATCTGAAAGTTCAGCTTCGTTGACCTCTGAAAGATTATCCTCAAGAACATTATTCCAGAAGCGGTCCAGGAAAGGCATCTCTAATTTCCCCGGCAGTAAACTGTCCGGATGTGAATTTTCCTGAGAAAAATTTAAGCTGTTCAGGAGGATTAAGAGTCCTGCTATAAAAGGAATTTTCATAATAATTTCTTTTTACTCATTGGAGCCGAAGTTCACGACCGTGCCGATCTGATGTGTCAGTCCCAGGTCCTGATGAGTGAATACGGCATAGTCAAATTTCAGAAAAGAGTAGTTAATGCCTGCTCCGGCAGAAAACCTGTCCGGTTCAGTTGCAAGTCCGATCCTGAGAGAAATATATTTAATGATGTAATATTCAATGCCGGTTCTGAAGGACAGGGGGGAACCTGCTGCTTTTTCAACTGCAGCTAAAAGCATTATTGTCCTATGAGGTTTATAGCTGAAGCCGGAAGAAAGGATGCGCGGGATCTGGTCACTGGTCTTTCCAAATGAGGCGTTAAGGATGTTCTCAATGGAAAGGCCCCAGTCGAGCTCACGGAGAAATGATAAAAGGATCCCTGGATTTATCACCAGTGAGTTTGCCGAACCATAGTTATGAATGGTAAGGTTGTGAAGGTTCAGGCTGAGCCCAAGCGAGACTTCAGATATTCTGAGGGCAAAGGCGGCGGCAAAGTTATTTTTCCTGTAAAGTGAAAAACCGAAAGTTGATACTCCAAGCGACAGGGTTCCAAAGGCCGTGGGTTCAGTATATGCCGCAGCGGCATTGGATAATTCCGTAAGTCCGAAGGGTGAAGGGGAGTAGAAAATTCCCAGTTCCCGATCCATTGAGCCTGCCAGACCGGCGGGGTTGTTAAAAGATGAGAACACGTCTCCTTGAAGAGCTGCATCCGAGTTTGACATGGCGATCTGTCTTGCACCGGGATTCATCTGGGAATAATTTAATCCCGCAGAAACTATAATTATAATGAGAATGTAAAAGGATTGTGGCATCGAAATCTAAGGTTTGCCTCTGGAATTATAATATTCAAATTTATATATTAAGTCAAACGATAAAACAACTATTGGTTGAAAAATGAAATACCTACTTCTCCTACTGTTACTGCCTGCCTGTCTTTTTGCACAGGAGCTTGATGCAATAGTTAAAGTTAATACTGAAAAGCTTCCTACGATAAACAAGGATCTGCTTTCCAGCTTTGCCCAGGAAATTCAGGATTATCTTAACAACAACCGCTTTACAGGCGATGCCTGGGAAGGGGACAGGATCAAATGCTCGTTTAATATTTTTTTCGATAATGCCACCGATGAGACCCATTATTCGGCCCAGGTAAGCGTTACAAGTCTGAGGCCTATCTACAAGAGCAATAAGTCTTCTTTGATGCTTAACGTGCTTGATAACCAGTGGAACTTTGTCTACGAACGCGGGCAGTCGATGTATTTCAACCAGTCCGTCTTCGATCCCCTTACAAGTTTTCTTAATTTTTATGCGTACCTGATTATAGGTCTGGATGCCGATTCCTATAATATGCTGGGCGGTTCACAGCTGTTTTCGCAGGCCTATAACATTGCTCTCCTGGGAGCAAACAGCAAACAGCCGGCCGGCTGGGAGAAGAGCACAAGCCCTTATAACCGCCGCGGCCTGATTGAGGATCTTCTGAACGAGAAGTACCGTACGTTCAGGGAAGATTATTTCAATTATCACTATAACGGTCTGGATATCTATAACCTGAGTCCGCAGGACAAGCAGAAGGCGCAGGAAAACATTGCAAAGCTGATCCGCGATCTGGATGTTTTAAGGCAGAAGCAGGATATAAGGGGTATTCTGATGAAGGTATTCTTTGACACCAAGTCTGCTGAAATAGTAAATTATATGAAAGATTATCCCGACAAGACTATTTTTGCCACTTTGAAGAGGATCGATCCTGCTCACATCTCAAAATACGACGAGGCGCTTGAGCAGCAATAGTAAAAAAGTTTTATAAAATGAAAAAGCCGGAGCTTGATGGTCCGGCTTTTTCATTTTAAACGGGCGGCAATATTGGGGGGCAGGATGTCAGGAACCATTTTCTGATACCCATCCTCCCGGCAGGGACACTTATTTTAACTCAACCTTAATTATCTTATCACCCTGGTCGATTGTGTCCACTACGTCCATGCCTTCAACTACTTTGCCGAAATTGCTGTAACGGCCGTCGAGATGGGGAAAGTAGCTGTGCATTACAAACCACTGCGAGCCTTCGGTGTCCTTGCCTGCACTGGCCATCCCTACATAGGACCTGTCGAAAGGAACAGGGGAATATTCAGAAATTATTTCGTAACAGGGTCCGCCCCAGCCCGTCCCTTCAGGATCGCCTGCCTGTATGACGAAATCGGGCACCACACGGTGAAATATAATGCCGTTGAAAAAATCCTTCTTTGCCAGATAACAGAAGTTCCCAACAGATATGGGAGAGACTTCGGAATTAAATTTTATGGTAAAACTCCCTTTGTCCGTTGTAACTACGGCAGACTTATAAAGGAATGCTTCTTTCCAGAAATTCATGAAATTGTCCATATCCTTGCCCGGTCCGTTGGTTCTGCCCAGTTCCCTGAATGCAAAGGAATTCATCGAGTAAAGCGAGGCGGTTTTCATGAAGTTCAGAAGTTCAATCCTGAATTCCGGCGAAATCTTCCCGGCCAGAGCTGCAAGCGACATGTTGCTTTCGGTAAACTGCGCGTCGTTAAGATGAAGGTCTGTCTGTCTCTTGATAATTCTTTTAAGCTCATCCTTGCGGCGTTCAATAAACGTGGAATCAAGTCCGTCAGCTGTAACGGAAACGGCTGCGCCGAAAGACGACGAAAGGCTGCTTAAGAGAATGCCGTCAAGCCTTTCGTTTCCAGGCAGATACTTCTGAAGCGCAAGAAATGCACCCAGGCGTTCAAGCTCTTCAGACTTGCTGTCGGGAGTGTTTTCAATTAAACGGTTTAAGTTTCTTGCCGGGTCTGTAAAGTTATCCTGCATCATGCGGTAGAAGAAGAGTTTTCCCACCTTATCTTTTTCCTTTGAGGCAAGATTGAAGGCATCTTGGGGATCCATTTTAGCCAGCGTAAGAAAGATCTCTCCCGTTGTATTCAGAGTAAGCGGGCTTTCAAAACTCCTTAACAGTTCCTCTTTCAGAAATCCTTTTAAGCCCCCCTCCAGCCTCATTTCACGAATTGAAATTGCAGCCTGACGGGAGACATTAGGGTTATAGTCCTTTATGAGCTGAAGGTATGCCTGAAGCTCTTCTTCAGTCTTAAAGTTAAAATAGCACAGGACCTTTGCAGCCTCAGTCCTTATCCTCCAGTCCTGACTTTTTACAAGCGACTTAAAAAGAGTAAGATCACCATTAAATGACTTCAGTTTTCTTAATGCTGAAAGCGCATACTGCCTGAGGAGAATATTTTCTTCCTTTGAACCTTTTTCTGACAGGACATTGAGGAGGGCTTCTTCAGATTCTTTACTCACGCCTGTTCTTGACAGGGCAAAAGCCGCGTGGATTCTTCTTCTTAAGGGAAATTCTGTCTCAGAAAGCTCGCTGTTAAGTATAGACTGATCTTTTCCGTCTTGTGACTTTATGCCCCTGGAATTGAACCCTGCAATTGCAAGTGATATTCCGTTAAAGCCTTTACCGTCCTTAAGAGAATATTTTTCTAATAAAGTATTAAAGTTCTCCACGCTGCCGATTCTTCCCAGGGCGTCGAAGGCTGCTTCCTGGAAAAGGTCACCCTTTCCCAAAAGAGCTTTTTGAAGGAGGTAGCCTGAGGCTTCTTTTGAAGGGCCCAGGTGTCCCAGTGCAAAGGAGATATAGTCCCCGTATCTGGAATAACTTAAATCTGTTACGGCCTTTACAAAAGAGGTGTCGCCTGAGTTACTGATGCTTAAGAGGGCAGCCTTTACATCCTGGTGTCTTCCGGAAGTAAAATACTTATGAATTATCCCGGGATCGAATTTTCTTGAATATGTGGTCTCAGCCAGATCCAGATCAGCCGGGCTGAACTGGCAGTACATAGGGGAAGAAAGGAGTAAAAGGATAAATATTTTTTTCAGCATATTTTTGCGGGTCCTTAAAAGAAAAGCGGCCCCTTTCTGAGCCGCTTTTGCGGTGATAGAAATGCTTAAAGTTAAATACTCATGTTATACACTCTGTATTTCTTGTACAGTTCGCCGTTCATTACCTGGGCGCCGCGGTTCATCATTTCATTGTCTTCCAGTATCCAGCTCGCCTCGCCGAGGTCTATGCCGACAGCATGAGCCCTCTGGACTATTTCATAATAGAAAGCTGCGTCGAGCCCTTTCTTCTGGAATTCGGGAATAATGCCGAGGGTAATGATTCTCGACCATGTAATCTTTTTCTTCTGTGTAAACATCTTAATAAAACCGAACGGGAAGAGTCTTCCGTTCATCTCTTTGAATACCTGGTTATAGTCCAGCATCACAAGGGCAAAGCCCACGAGCTGGTCTTTAATTGTGCCGAATATGACGAGCGAGGGTTCGGCCAGAGGCTTTAGGTCCTTTGCCATTGCATCGAGTTCCTCATCTGTAAGAGGAACAAATCCCCAGTTCGGAGCCCATGCTTTGTTGTAGACATATTTAACCTTCTCGAGCTCTTTCTTGAAATCCTTCATGTTGAGTGAGGTAACTTCAAGTCCCGCTCTTTTGGCTGCAAGCTCGGCAACCCGTTTTAGTTTTTCTGAAGACATTACCTTCTGGTTTTCGAGCTTGTAGGCATAAAGGTCTTTTTCCTTCCTGAGGCCGTAGTTGTCGCAAAGGTCGAGGTAATACTTCGGGTTATATGTCATGAGGAGTCGCGGAGAGTCATCAAAACCCTCCAGGAGCATTCCATACTCATCGTTGCTTGAAGGGTTTGCAGGTCCCCTCATCATATCAAAGCCCTTGCCTTTGAGCCACGCCTTTGCAGCGTCGAAAAGGGCGTTGGCAACCTCCTGGTCGTTAATGCATTCGAAAAAGCCGAAGAACCCGGCGTTATCGTTCTGGTATTTATTGTGCAGATCGTTTTTAATTGCAGCAATGCGCCCGGCGAGTTCGCCGTTTTTTTCAGCCAGGAACATTTCCATTTCGGCGTGCTTGAAGAAGGGATTCTTCTCGCGGCTGAGGATTTTTTTTCTGTCCATTATCAAAGGCGGAACCCAGTTCGGGTCACCGTCGTAAATTTTCCAGGGCAGCTTGATGAACTTCATCAGGTCGCTTTTGGATGTGACCGTTCTAATATTAACATTTCCCATACTTTTCCTCTTAAAAAAAAAGCATACTTAAAATAACTGAAGTATGCCGGTATAGATAGTTGTAGATTTACAGCTCCCCCCGCCAAAAGCGGCGGGGGGAACTTAAGAAAAACAAACTGATTATTCAATAATTCCCAGTTTCCTGGCGTTACGCGCCATTGAATCTACGATGTAATCGAGATGTGAATCTTCATGAGTAGACATATAGCTTGTTCTCATCATCTGACGTCCCTGCGGAACGCCGGGTGAGATAAACACATTTACGAATACGCCGTCGTCGAAGAGCATCTTGCCCATCTGGAAGCAGAGGGCATCGTCGCCGATTATGACAGGAACAATTGCCGTACGGCTTTCAACAACATTAAAGCCGGCATTTTTGAGGCCGGTTCTTACCCTGTCTGCATTTCTGATAACGCGGTCTACTCTTTCAGGCTCTTCAATTAAAATCTCAAGAGCTGCAATTGCCGAGGCAACTGAGGCAGGTGTCGGTGAAGCGCTGAAGATAAGGGCAGGGGACTGATGTTTAATGTAGTTGATTACCTTTGCATCGCCCACGACAAAACCGCCTAAAGAGGCAAATGTCTTGCTGAAGGTTCCCATTGTCATATCTATTTCATCAACCAGGTCAAATTCACTTGCAGTGCCTCTTCCGCCTTTTCCAATAACGCCTACTGAATGTGCATCGTCAATTAAAATTCTGGCGTTGTATTCCTTTGCAATCTTGTTAAGTGTCGGCAGATCAACAATTTCACCGCCTGTTGAGAAGACTCCGTCGGAGACAACAAGCTTCCCGGCTTCTTTCGGGAGCTTCGATATTACTCTTTCCAGGTCTTTCATATCGTTATGCTTGTAGCGTACGATCTCTGCTGTGGCCCCTTTGGCCATAAGGTTGCCTGCTACAATGCAGGCGTGGTTGTCTTTATCTGAGACCACATATTCGCCGCGCTGAACAAGTGTGGGAATAACTCCCTGTGCTGTCTGGTATCCGGTTGAGAAAAGGAGGCATGCTTCCTTGCCCAAAAATTTAGCCAGTTTTTCTTCCAATTCTACGTGAAGATCGATAGTGCCCGTAAGGTAGCGTGAACCCGAGCAGCCAGTTCCGTATTTTTCAACGGCTTTTACTGCTGCTTCTTTTACCCTCGGATGTGCGGTCAGACCAAGATAGTTGTTGGATCCTGCCATAATAACTTTTTTGCCCTTCATCGTTACAACAGGTCCCTCGTTTTCTTCAATTTCCCTGAAATAAGGATAAAGACCTGATGCCTTCACCTCATCTGCCCTGGTAAATTCAAAACATTTCGTAAATAGATCCAAAATATTCCTCCTAATACTATTAACTTTATGTGAAATTTGATTCTTTATTTTATATTTTTGTCTGGTTCACGCGTATAGATTAATTTTCATGCAAAATCTATAATTAAATCAACTTAAAATCAAATGGAATTTAACATGGAAAATAGCAGCCTGGTTGCCGTAGTTACCGGAGCTAACGGTTTTGTGGGCAGTCACCTGGTGGATCTGCTCTTAAGCAAGAATTTTAAGGTAAAATGCATTACCCGGCGCTCCAGTAACCTTAAATGGCTCAGCGGCAAAGATGTGGAAATTATAGATTGCGGACTCTTTGATAAAGAGGGACTGAAAAGAGCTTTCGCGGGAGCCGACTACATCTTCCACGTGGCCGGCGTGGTGAAATCAAAGACCCCCGAGGGATATTTTCAGGGGAATGTTGAAACTACACGCACCATACTTGAAGCCGCCCTGGATGTGAAGGATACAATAAAGAAAATTTTAATCGTCAGCAGCCAGACCGCAGCGGGCCCCTCACTGGGCGGAAAGCTCGTAAATGAGGAATCTGAATGCAGCCCTATTACTACTTACGGAAAAAGCAAGCTCGAGGAGGAAAAACTCGCAAAGACTTATATGGACCGTCTGCCCATTACCATCTGCCGTGCTCCTGCCGTTTACGGAGAGCGCGATACCGAGATATTCATCTTCTTCCAGACATTCAATAAGGGCCTCATGACAACAATCGGCATGAAGGATAAGTCGATCAGTCTTATTCACGTTCTTGACCTTGTAAGGGGCTTCTACCTGGCAGCAGTAAATGAACGTTCATCCTGCCAGACTTACTTTATCAGCTCAGAGGTTCTCTATAACTGGACAGAAATAGGGAAGGTAACTTCCGAAGTGCTTAATAAAAAAGTACTTAAGGTCAAGGTGCCGCACTTCGTGGTCTACACCATTGCAGCAATTGCGCAGTTTTTTGCCGCCTTCAGCTCCAAACCTGCCACACTGAATCTTGAGAAGGCAAGGGATCTTGTTCAGGAGGCCTGGACCTGCGACACACGGAAGGCTGTAGCCGAACTGGGCTACCATCAGGAGATTTCAATTAAAGACGGAATACAGAGAACCTGCCAGTGGTATAAAGATATGAAGTGGCTCTAAAAGGGGCCGCATAGTTAGATTGAGAAACCTGCAAGCGGGACCTTCCCGCTTGCAAGCAGATGACTTTCGCAGTTTCTGCAGTCCGAGCTTCCGAAACCCTTTATTACGCTCCTGAGGTTAAATTCCAGGATTAGCCTTTGAGTTATCCGGCATTCAGTTTCTTTAGATGCATCCTCAAAAATCCAGAAGTTTGTAATTTTATTTCCAGCAAGTGAGGTAATATAATCTATATGCCAATGAAGGGTTTTATTTTTCCTTAAGTGGCGCTCAAGTCTCTGCCTTAAATTCTTCTGTGCGCTGCCGGCGTAATAGTAGTACCCTTCAGAAAGGCAGAGGCCCTCGAAGCGCCCTTTTCTGATCTTAAAAGGCTTTGGCGCATAAATTTCCAGCAGGTATGCCCCTGAATTGGATTTAATTTGGTCTGGCACCTTCTTTAATCCATGTTGCAATTCCATCCCTTTGGTTTTTTGTCAGCTGCGGGCGGTCCACCGGTGGCATCTGGTTTGCTGCTCCGGGCTGTATTGCCCATATGAGGCGGCTGTTCTCAGGGTAGCCGGCTACAACAACAGTAGGGTCGCTGGTTGTATTCTGATATGAAGTAAAGCTGAGGCCCCCGGCGCGGCTCTGGTCGTCGTGGCAGCCCGAATTATTGCATTTCACCTCGAAGAGGGGCTGAATATCCCTGTTATAGCTTACATTCGATGCCGGAATCTGGTGTTCATCTACGCTCTGGTTTGTAACCGTATCCTTGCACCCGGCAATTACAACTATGGAGAGAAACACAGCCAGAAGGAGAATGTTATATTTCATAGTTACTATCTCAAATTAATAATCAAAAGATAAGTTCAGAAGTGTTCTAATTCAACACAATTAGGAGGATTTAAACGGGTCTATTGACTAAGAGGAAATAATACCATAGATTACTTTCAAATTCCAGTTGAAGAACAGGTCTTATGATTTCATTAATTCCTGCATGGGCCGGTGATTATCCGGAGTTCTGGGTTTCGGTCAAAAGAAGAAATATCTGGCTGATAAAGCTGAGATATGCGGCAGTTGCTATGCTCATAGCAATGCAGCTGGGACTGGAATTTATTCTGAAGCTGCCGCTGACAAGCCTCCAGGCAGAAGCTTACGTAATTATCACTCTTTCAATTCTGTTCTACAATGCATGCTTTCATTATTTCAGGCACTATATAAAGCCTGAGCCGGGAAGGTTTCATCCGCTGCACTTGTCGCTTCTACAGATGATAATGGATCTTGCGGCTCTTTTGCTCCTGGTCTACTATGCCGGGGGAATTGAAAACCCGATATATATGTTTTTTATTTTTCACATGATAATCGGGAGTCTTATTCTGCCCGGTTTTGTAATCTACACAATATCAGCGGTTGTGGTCCTTCTGCTTTCCCTAATGGCTTTCTTTGAATACCTGGGCTTAATTCCGCATCACGGCGTAGCAGGACTTTTCATTTACCCCCTCTACAATAATCTTAATTTTATAATTGTTTTTCTAATAATCTTCAGTCTAATGATGTTTGTAAGCGTAATAATTGCCAATAAAATTGCTCATGAACTCTACCGAAGGGAGCAGGACCTGGTTGAAACTCTGAGGAAACTTAATCAGGCTGAAGTGGAAAAGCAGAAATATATAATGGGCGTGGTGCATGAAATAAAAACACCGGTTTCTGCAGTGCATTCCTATCTCGACCTCATACTGGGATCTTTCCTCGGGCCTGTCACATCAGAAGTTGCCGAGAGGCTCAACCGTGCAAGAAAGAGAACTGAAGAGACAATCCGGATGATAAACAACATTCTCCGCCTTTCCAAATTAAAACTTTTAGATGAGCTTTCAGAAGAGGAGATTAATATAGAAGACCTTCTCTTGGGAATAATTGAGCAGCACAGGGAAACGGCGGAAGAGAAGAAAATAAATGTGAGTCTTGTAGACAAAAGGAAAGAAAAGAAAAGTATCTATGCCGACAGCGCCCTGCTGGACGTGGCATTTTCAAACCTTCTTGGCAATTCAGTTAAGTATATCGGGTGCAGCGGTGTAATTGAAATTGTTCTTTCGGACAGCGATAAGGAGCTATTCATAGAAATGTGCGACAACGGCATTGGAATTCCTGAAAGTGAGTTCAATAAGATCTTTGAGGAATTCTACCGCGGTTCGAATATAAAGCACGGCGGATACGAAGGCTCTGGAATGGGGCTTTCGGTTGTAAAGCAGATCATTGAGCGCCACAAAGGATCAATTTATGTAAGCAGTCCCTCCCGTCTGTGCTCCGAAGGACATCCGGGAGCCTGCTTTAGGATAAGCCTTCCAGCCCAAACTAAAAATTTACCGTAGGGAATTTATTCCGTTCCAGGCGAATGGAAAAGCCTCAGGCCCGGAATGTCAACCCTGGTTTTATAAACAGAATTTGTTTCATCCTCTGTAATATAGAGTGTCTTCATGTCATCTCCGGCAAATTCAACGTTGCTCGGTTTTTTTCCGGGGGTTGGAATCTTGCCCTTAATTTTCCCTTCGGGCGAAATTATATAAACCGCGCCGCCGCCGAAATGGGCTGCGTAGAGATTTCCTTCTGTGTCAAATCCTATTCCGTCCGGGTCGCCGCCGGGAAGGTCAATAAAAACCGTGTACTTGCCGAATGATCCATCCTCCAGAACGGGGAAGCGGATAATTCTTTCAAATGCAGATTCACATACATAAGCATATTTCCCGTCGGCAGAGAAAGCGATTCCGTTTGGAAAACCGAGATCCCGGGCTACAGGCCGGGTGGTTTTGAAATCCGAAGATATCATATAAATAACGCCGTCCAGGTTGTTCCTGTCGTATGCAAGGGGGTCGGTAAAATAAAGGTCGCCCCTGGGGCCGAAGGCCAGGTCGTTCGGTTTTTTGAAGCGTTTCCCCTCGTAGCCTTCAGAAACAGCCTCGCAGCGTCCGTCGGGGTAGAACCTTAAAATAGCGCCTTTTCCGAATTCGCAGGCAAAGACGCTGCCGTCTTTATAAACGGTCAGGCCGTTAGTTTTTTCAAATTCGTAGGGCTTTGAGGGGGCATTTACAAAAGAGTCCACCTTTTGGCCTGTAATGCGCGTAATCCAGTCGCCGTAGCAGTTAGAAACGTAGAGTGTATCTTTCCCGTTCCAGGCAGGTCCTTCCGGGAATTTGAGCCCTGAGGCCACTTTTTCAAGTTCAGGCGACTTAAAAGACATGCCAGATTCCTGGTCAATTATATAGTTTGGGAGGAAAGAATGCCCAAGGAGAAAGAAAAGGGGCATCATCCGGAATTTTTTCATTCTGTACCTCGTTAATATTATATGTGTGATCTTAAGTATTTAATATTAATAATATTAAACGTAAATTAAAAGAAAGTGAGAATGAATAAAAATATTTACTATTTTTTCCGCCGCATTAAACCTGTTTTTCCGGAAAAATGTCCAACTATAAAAAGGAAGGATATATAATGAAGAAAATCATATACTTATTTCTTCTGGGGTTGTTATTTCCCTTAAGTTACGGTGCCCAGGCAGCAAATATATCAGAAAAAGGTCCGGAGCTGACGTATAAGTTATATCAGAATTATCCGAATCCATTTAATCCGGCAACAACCGTAAGGTTTACGATTCCTGAAGAAGCAAAGGTTTCCTTAAAGGTATATAATGCCCTTGGAGTTGAAGTTGCAATTCTTGTCGATTCAGTCAAGCCGGCAGGGGAGTACACGGTTGAATTTAACGGGGAGAATTTACCCAGCGGAATATACTTCCTGCAGCTGAAGTCGGGGGGATACTTAAACATAAAGAAAATGATTTTATTGAAATAGGACTTGGAGAAGTTGACAGGATTTGTTACATTTGTACTTGTAATTTTTGAAAAATCGAAAAATTTTATACACTGGCGCGTTCGTCTAGTGGCTTAGGACGCTGCCCTCTCAAGGCAGAGATCACCGGTTCGAATCCGGTACGCGCTACGCTAAAAACCCCGTAATTCTTTGGATTACGGGGTTTTTTTATTAACTACATCTTAAATTTGTTAGTACTACTTCTTTCAACCTGCCTTCCAAGACATAACTTGTTTCAAGATATATGATCGAACCATTTATACATTTATTATGTTTATTGAATAAAATATGAATCCATTTTGAATGGAAATTGAATTGTTAAATTGATATCTTATTACTAAGAAATTCTAAAAGGGAACTAAAGAATGAAAATCG
The DNA here is from genome assembly GCA_036261625.1 of Ignavibacteriales bacterium. Classification (GTDB taxonomy): domain Bacteria; phylum Bacteroidota; class Ignavibacteria; order Ignavibacteriales; family SURF-24; genus JAAXKN01. Next base: position 70,242 of record DATAKL010000002.1, read on the forward strand.
CTAGATTATCAGCTAAAAAAGCCTTAAAAGCAGCAACAGTTTCATGTCGTATTGAGGGCTATAAAGAACCTAGAGACAGAAGTAAAAAAGTAAAAGCGAGAGAGATTGCTATTAGGAAATAAATGTCAAAGTATTCAACTAATACTTCGTATATTTATTATCCCGGGACTGATATTCCAATCAATTTTAAAGACATTAAGGATAAAGAAATCCTGGATGAGACTGATCGGACACTCCTCTTCGCTTCTTACATGAAATTTAACAAAAAATTAAATTCCAAAACTATTTTTGATCAAAATTTTATAATAAAACTTCACAAAGAGACCTTCGGTAAATTATATCCTTTTGCTGGCAGGTATAGAAATAAAAATGTAACAAAAGGAGAAATCAATTTCTGTTTTGCCATAAACATCCAATCTGAAATGGATAGGCTATTTAATGAGTTAAAAGAAGAGGGATATTTAAAAAAAAGGCAGTAATTTAACAAAGGAACTATTTGCAGAAAGATTAGCATATTATACTTGTGAATTGATTGCTATTCATCCGTTTTTTGAATTTAATGGCAGAATTATACGCCTGTTTATTGATTTAATTGCGGCCTATAATGGTTACGAATACGTTGAATATCCTGATGTTACAGATGAGGGCGGTAACCCTTTCATAGACGCTTCCATTGATTGCATGATAGCTGACTGCCGCAAGATGTACGAAATTATTCTTAATGGCCTTCATTTACACTAATTCAAAAGATTCTCACCGGTTCGAATCCGGTACGCGCTACGCTAAAAACCCCGTGATTACCTGAATTGCGGGTTTTTTTTTTATTCCAGGGCGGGGACCCGAAAAAAGAATCAGGAGGCACCCGGATTTTACTTTTTTGTCTGAAGGGTCCCCTTGCCCTGAATTTCCTTTACTGCCGGAATGACATTCCTTAAGACTAAAGAATACAGCCTCTCGTATTCCTTCCTTTCTTTTCTTTCTTCCAGCTTCTTAAAAACCTGCCTGATAAAATTGTATTCCATCCTGCCTGCTTTTTAATATAAAAATCTGCTCTATACATATATATATGGTTACAAGGAGCGTTTTCGGAAAAATTTTTCAAAAAATTTTAATAAAAATAAAAAAAAATCATAATTTCTGCCCCGGGGGTGCCCGAACAGGGATATTTTGTCCTGATTTGGCTTTGTGCTATGGACTTCTGAACCTAAATTTTTATATCTTTGTTTTTATGAAAAATGAAAGACTGCAGTATGAAAAGATACGAAAAGCATATATTTGTTTGTGAAAATAAAAGGCCTGAGGGGCACCCGAGGGGCTGCTGCTTCGACAAGGGCTCCCCGGATATCCGTGAAAAGCTTAAGAAAAGACTCAAGGAACTCGGCTTAAGCCACCTTGTAAGGGCAAACACCTCGGGATGCCTGGATGCATGCGAGTTCGGTCCTTCAATGGTTATCTATCCCGAACAGGTCTGGTACGGAGGCGTAAGGGAAGAAGACGTTGAGGAAATCATCCAGAGCCATATAATTAACAATATTCCTGTAGAAAGACTAATGATTAAAGATAAAAGGTTTCATAAAGATGCCGACAAATAAAGAAAAAGAGCACGCAAAACAGGTTTTCGATATCCTGAAGAAGGAATATCCGGTTGTTAAATCGGCCTTAGACTTTACAACCCCTTTTGAGCTTATAATTGCAACAATCCTTTCCGCCCAGTGCACAGACGCCAGGGTGAATATTGTGACAAAGGATCTCTTTAAGAAGTATCGCTCGCCAAAGGATTTCCTTAAAGTGCCGGATGAAGAGCTTGAAAAGGATATCTACTCAACGGGCTTTTACCGCAATAAGGCTAAAAGCATAAAAAACTGCTGCAAAGTCCTCTCTGAAAAGTATAAGGGAGAGGTGCCCGCCGATTTTGACCTTCTTACTGAGCTTCCGGGCGTAGGCAGAAAGACAGCATCTGTTGTGGCAGCCAACGCTTTCGGAATTCCGGCAATTGCGGTCGATACGCACGTAAAGAGGCTTTCGAACCTGCTCGGCTTTATAAAGTCGGATGACCCGGAGAAAATTGAAATGCGCCTTAAGGAGCTTCTGCCGGAAAGTGAGTGGATTAACTCGTCTCATTATCTTATAAGTCATGGAAGGAAGATCTGCATTGCAAGGCGCCCTAAGTGCCTGGAATGCGTGCTTGGCGAAATATGCCCGAGTTTTAATCCCTGAGCCGCCTGCGGCGGGGTTCGACCACGCCAAAGGCGGGCAAGCGTCCGGAGTTCAACGGCAGAAAAGAAATACAAATTTTTGAACTGTTCAATAAAGTAAAGGAGAAAAAATGGCTGCAAGGGAAGAATGTCTGGCTATTTTAAGGGAATATACAAAAGGGGAAAGTCTGCTCAAGCATGCCTATGCAGTTGAAACCTGCGTAAGGGCTTATGCAAAGAAGTTTGGTGAGGATGTGGAGTATTGGGGCAACGTGGCCCTGCTTCACGATTTTGATTACGAGATGTACCCCTCTTTGGAGGACCACCCCTTCAAAGGAAATGAAATTCTGAAGGAAAAGGGATTCGACGAGGCTTTCAGGCGCGCAATAATGTCGCACGCCAGTTCTACACACATTCCGCGCGAGACTCTTCTTGAAAAGACCCTTTTTGCCTGCGATGAGCTGGCGGGTTTTATTACGGCAGTAACCTACGTAAGGCCCAGCAGATCTATTGACGAGGTGGATGTAAAATCAGTTAAGAAGAAGATGAAAGACAAGGCCTTTGCCCGCGCCGTAAGCAGGGAGGATATTACAAAAGGCGCCGAAGAGCTGGGTGTTCCCCTTGATGAACACATCGGGTTCTGTGTTGAAGCCATGAAGGCAAACAAAGCGGAACTGGGCTTATAAAATTAAAAGGGCGGCCCCTGTTCAAGTCACGGCCGCCCATTAATTTCAGTTCTGTTGCATTTCGTTATTACATACCGCTTTTATCCCATTCAAAGCCGAGAGTCGTTCTGATGTAATATGCATCCAGCTGTTTTCTAACTCTTGTTTTCCTGTATGATCCGAAGATTCCCAGGCCCCCGTTAATATTCGAATAAACCGTCTCCTCTGTTCTTATGGAAAAATTATCCATCTGTCCGTTTGTGCTCGAATAATAGGTGGTAAGAGGTGAATCGAACTCAAGCAGCTCGAAATCGATATATTTCAGAATGTAGTCCGTTAAATTCGGGTCCCCTTCGGGCAGATTCAGCAGGGCTGAGCTTATGGCTTTGTATTCGAATGAGCACGAGTCGCTTTGTGTGGCACCCGGATAAAAAGGGACAAATTTGCCATCCTGCTTCAGATAAGAAAGAGGAACTTCCTTCCTTAAGGGTACAGCTTTTCCGTCCACATTTTTCTTATAGGGTATGGTTAGCCTGGGGAAGCTGAAGTGGTTTTTGTTTACAGGATACCACCTGGCAGTGTAATAGTCGCCTGCAAGATACCAGTTAACCGTAGGATTAAGTCCGTTCGGAAATTCATAAGAAAATTTAATTTCCGGAATCGCGGGCGGTGTTGTAACAGCAGAAAGAACCTTCCCGTTGGGCAGCTTTGCCGTTATCCTCAAATCCTTGTTGTCTACGAATTTGACTCCCGCTGCATAATAATACTGCTGGCGGCTAGTGTAGCGGCTGGTATCAGTTCTCAGCCTTTCACCTTCCTGAAACTTAAATGTATTTGTGGCCTGAGTAATTGTAATTTCTGCACCCGTCAAAGCAGGGTCCACTTTGTTTACCTCAGGGTTCAAACCATCAACGTCGTAAGTTTTACTGATTACGGCCAGCACGGTATCGGACGAAACATCAACAATGCACGAAAGCACATACTGCTCCTTGAATTCAGCTTTCGGGTTTACTGACTCCTCGCACGACATGTTGAAAAAAGCTGCCGCAGCAATTAATATCAGAATATATAGTTTTTTCATAATTCCACCTTTAACGAAACGGATGGCAGAAACGGCAGCATATTGACCTGTTTGCCCGTGTTCCTGTCAAAATAAAATATGTTCTTTCTGTTGTAGACGTTCATTATGCTTGCGTCCAGTGTGAAGCGGGCAAAGCCGAAAGTAAATTTCTTCGACATTCCCACGTCCAGCCTGTGATAGACCGTCAGGCGCTTCAGGTTCCTCCTGTCCCAGATCGTTGAAGCCTTAAAGTTCGAAAGGTCCTGGAACGACCAAACGTCGTTAATATTAAGCCTGTCATAAAATCCTGTTACGGGTGAAAACGGAAGTCCTGAATTTAAGAACCACGTAGCATTTACTTCAAAGCCCGCTCCCAGGTTGTATCCCGTAAGAATATTGAGCGAATGCCTGAGGTCGTACTTCGGGATGTAGAGCTGTCCTTTTGGGTCAATCTTAAACGACCAGCTTAAGGAGTATCCTGTTTTAAGATACATTCCAGAGGTCTGCACCTTTACAAGGCTTTCAAAGCCGTAGGCTTCGCCGTTAACGTTAATATAGTCGGGATCGGTTACAAAATATTTGTTGTAGTTGGCCTCTGAAAGATTGGTGAGGTACTTATAGTAACCTTCCAGATCGACTGAAAAGTTTTCAGTCAGATAGTAGCTTAACCCGAGTGTAAGCTGCGTAGCCTCGCTGGCAGCGATGTTGGGCTGAATGATTGTCCAGGGCTCGAAAATTGAAATAAGATCGTTCTCATTTGAAACGGTAATCATCTCCTGCGAATATCTGCCGAAGCCCGCCTTAAGGGCCAGAACAGGCACCGGTTTATAAGTTACATTAATACGCGGTTCCAGAAGAAACGGCCTGAGCTCTGAGATCGATGCAAAGTTAATGCGCATGCCGAGGTTAAAGCCCACGTTTTCATACCTGTAAAACTTATAGTTGGCGAAACCCGTAAGGCCGTAACCCGACTGGTCGAAGGAGATATTTCTACCGTAGAGGTTCTGCATTTTAAGCCCGGTGGAGATAAACCTGTTCTCCAGGCCGAAGTTCAGTTCGTCGCGGCTGTCGTAAATGTAGGTGAAGTTAAACCGGTTGGTAAAATCGTGCACAAAATTATTTCGCGGTTTCGACTGACTGAAATTGGGGAGCACTTCGGCCTCAAAGTTGCTCGATGAGAGCGTGATTTCAGAAAGCAGTGGGCTAGCCCAGATCTGATACCAGTTCAGGCCGAATAGCTGATTCTTGATGCTGTAGTCCTCCTTAAACGGATCGCCGTTTTTTACCATATCCTGCGACATGAAGCCGTGCACTGTAAACTTCCCGTTATATAAGATTGCAGGGTTAGCATAGTTTACCTTAAATGACATGTCGTAAAAATCGAACGGGGCATCCTGATCGTTCAGGAATTTCTTGAGGGCCCTGGCATAATAGCTTTTTCTTCCTGTAACCAGGAAGGATCCGCCCGGAATGGGGCCTTCTACTGAAGCTTTTCCTGAAAGGAGGCCTGCTGTACCAGAAGCGTGAAAGCTGTTTTTATTGCCGTCTCTTGTAAGCACATTAAGAACCGAAGAAAGCCTTCCGCCGAACTCGGGTCCGAAGCCTCCTTTATAGAATTCCATGCCGGAGATCATTTCAGGATCTATTGTGCTGTAGATTCCAAGGGCGTGGAAAGGGTAGTAGACTGTTACTCCGTTTAAGAGCACGAGGTTCTGGTTGCTGTTTCCGCCGCGCACGAAGTAGCGCGAGGTAACGTCGCCTGTAGAGCTGACGCCGGGTGAAGACTGCAGCACCTTGAAGATGTCGGCCTCAACGCCTGTGGGCATCATCTGGATCTCTTTGATACTGATCTTCTGAAGCCCCAGGTCGGCCTCATTTTCGCGGACGGATTTATTTCCAAGAACGGAAATTTCCTCTAATTTTATGCTTCCCGGTATAAGCTGAATGTTGAGCTGTTTGATTTCACCTTCGGTTATCTCTGCCGTGAGCTCTTTTGACCTGAAGCCGATGCAGGAAACAATAATTTTGTACTTTCCGGCGGGAATAGCCGGAATAAAATAGTAGCCTTTATTATCAGTAGGAGAGCCCAGGCGGAGACTTTTGATATAAACATTGGCATAGGCTACAGCTTCGCCGCTTGTGGAATCCGTTACAATACCGCGCAGCTTGCCGCCAGAGGACGCTGCGGCTGAAGCATCAGTCTTTGTAAAGGCAAAGAAAAAAAGCAAAGGGAGAAGTAAAGCCGAAAGTATAGAAAGCTTTTGCATTTAAAGTCCGGTTAGATATATATCAGTAATATCTGTTTAATTAAAGTTACGTCCCAAAAATATGTTAATTCTTTGAAAATACATAATCAGACCTGGGATAATTGCATTTTTCATCCATTGTACGTGAGTAAGAAAATAATATATTAAATATATAGGTGGGAAATCCCAAAAATGGACGGGAGATTTCCTCGCTTTCTGCGTGCAGGAAATCAATTAATAATTAAGGAGGGAGTAATGGCAGAAATAAAAATCCAACCGAAGAAGCCTTCACCAATATCTTATGTTTTATATGCACTTGCGCTGGTGGCAATTGTTTATATGGTAATCAGAAGCCTGACAGCTTCCAAAAACCCTGTACAGACACCTACTGTAATAGTCGATACTACTGATGTAGCCGGAAGCGTAAATGATTTTGTCAGTTTCCTGGGCGATACAACCAATACAAGGGTGGATACCGAAAAGTCACCCGCATATACAAGCTATGGACTTTATCTTCTCTCAGCTGCAATTGGAGCTACGGCAACCAGGGACGCTGCAAATGATAGTAACATTATTCAGAGGAGCACAAGACTCCAGGCGATCTCAGACAGCATTCAGAATCACTGGACACCAATCGAAAAGTCGGTAAGGGTCAGAGATGCTTTCCTTAGAGCTGCGGGCCTCATGGATGCAATACAGGCCAAAAAGTATCCGAACCTGAAGCAGCAGGTCGCAATTGTAAAGCAGAAGGCCGAAGCAATCAACCCCAATCAGGAAGTGAGATTTCAGAAACCTAAGGTGGAGCAGTTCTTCCAGCAGTCGGCCGCTGCTCTGCAGGCAATGGTTCAGAAAGCAAAAACCGAATAGTCACGACATTCTAGTTTAGTAAAACAACAGGAGGTAATATGGATATAAACCCCGGAGAAGGAATGGAAGAGAAAAGACTTTTATACAGTCTGAGCGAACTGGACTTTTATGAAGTATCGAAAGATGACCCGGATGTCCGCGGCTGGGACGTATACGGCGGCGACGGAGAGAAGTTCGGTGAGGTGGATGACCTGATAGTTGACCCCGCGGCATTGAAAGTAAGATATCTTGACGTAATAATTACGCTTAAAAACGAAGACGATGAGCTTAACGCAAGACACCTTCTCATACCTGTAGGTCTTGCTGTGGTTGAGAAAAAAGGTGACAGGGTAACGGCCCCCAGAATACGCATGAGCAATTTAAGGGAATACCCGCTTTATGACGGAGGCCTCGTAACAAGGATTTATGAGAACTCCATTCGTCATATTATGGATCCCGACATACTTTACACATCAGATGACACGGGCGACTTCTACAGTCATGAGCACTTCGATGAAAACATGTTCTACGGCGACCGCCGCCGCGAGGCAGGGTTATAAGATATTTAACGTTTTATCGATGTCGGAAGGGTGTCAGGAAAGGTTCTGACATCCCATCTGACATCCTCAACCTGTTTCCGCCTTTAAAAATGCCTCCCATCTGCAATCTACAAAACCTCGCACCTCGAATCTCGCACCCTTCTCATACCAAAAATTTTCCCTCTATTGAAACTCAGACAAAGAATCCTTTTCTTGAAAGTTATATTTCCTTTTCAAGGGAATATGCAGCACGATCAATTGGGAGGATAAAATGAAGGAGAAAATAAATGTTTCATCACGTCAAGGACTTACAGTTCAATGCAAGGGTTTCTAAACCCGACCCCAGATTTGCGGCTCTCCTGCTCGAGCAGTTCGGGGGAGGCAACGGGGAGCTTAAGGCTGCAATGCAGTACTTTGTACAGTCATTCGCAGCAAGAAAGCCGCATCCGGATCTTTATGATCTTTTAATGGATATTGCAACCGAGGAATTAAGCCATCTCGAAATTGTGGGGGCAACAATAACTATGCTTACAGACGGAATAAAAGGGGAATTAAAGAATGCTGTTGATGTGAACCCTGTAGCCCAAATGGCACAAATGTCAGGTTCTCAAAAAGATGATTTGATCCATGCTGCTCTGCAGAATCCTCAGTTCCTGGTTCAGACAGGCGGAGGCCCGGCTCTTACCAACGCTTCGGGAATCCCGTGGATGGGAACTTTTGTGAATTCAAACGGCGACCCAACGGTCGATCTCAGAAGCAATATAGCCGCAGAATCGAGAGCCAAAATTGTATATGAATACCTTCTTAAATTTACCGACGACAAGCTGGTGCAGGAGAGCCTGAGATTTCTCATGACGCGCGAAATCACACACTTCCAGCAGTTTACAGGTGCCTTGAATAATATTGAACCCAACTTCCCTCCGGGACAGCTTCAGGGCGACGTCAGATATACACATGCCGCTTTTAATATGTCTGACGGCGAGGACCGGCGCGGCCCGTGGAATGAAGGGCAGGGCCCCTGGAACCAGGGAGAGCAGTGGAACTATATACAGGATCCCATCAAGCAGGTTCGCGAGACCAACGGGCTTCTTAATATGAAACCCCAGGGTACAAAGCATACGCCTGAGGAGATGCAGAAACTGGAGAAGAAACTCTCTGAAGAAAGAAGCAAAGTTGTAAAGAACTCCTCTCCGCAAGGCGGCGAGCAGCAGTGGTCAAAATACGGTAAATAAATCAAAATAAATAAAATACCTCCCGTGGCAGAAGGGTCCCCGGGAGGTATTTCTATAAGATCATTCCCACAGTAAAGCCAGGCCTCCTTCGGAGGTTTCTTTGTATATGGGCGGCAGGTCGTGCCCCGTCTGGTTCATCGTCTTAACGATCTTGTCAAAAGAAACTATATGGCGCCCGTCTGAAAGAAGAGCAAAGGTCGCAGTATTAAGCGCTCTTTCGCATGCAAAGGCGTTGCGCTCGATGCAGGGTACCTGTACGAGCCCGCAAATGGGATCGCACGTAAGCCCCAGGTGATGCTCAATTCCCATTTCCGCTGCATATTCAACCTGATGCGGCGTTCCGCCTAAGAGCTGTGTTGCCGCGGCTGCAGCCATTGCGCATGCTGTGCCTATTTCCCCCTGGCAGCCGACCCTTGCCCCTGAAATTGAAGCATTCGTCTTTACTATGTTTCCTACAAGTCCTGCCGCTGCAAGCGCTCTTAAGATCTTCTGTTCTGAAAAATCAAAGCTTTCCTGAAGACGTCTGAGCACTGCAGGAACAACTCCGCACGACCCGCAGGTGGGAGCCGTTACAATTTTCCCTCCGGCAGCATTCTCCTCTGCCACGGCAAGAGCATATGAAAATATGAGTGTCTTTTCCTTGAGGGAACCGGTATAGTTTTTTGCCTTAACATAATACGAAGAAGCCTTCCTCCTTAAATTAAGCCCTCCGGGCAGTATCCCCTCATTTTCAATTCCGCGGTCTATAGCCTCATTCATAACTTTCCAGACTTCGGAGAGATAACTGTAGATTTCACTTCCTTCGGTTTCCTCTACATATTCCCAGAGTGAGCCCCCGTTACTTTTAGTCCACTTGAGGAGGTCATCCATGGTGCTGATGCCGTAGACACTCGTAAGCTCTTCGTCGTGGTCATCGTCAACGATCTTTCCGCCTCCGACACTATAGACTGTCCATTCATTTGTAACGTTGGAATTCATGTCAAGCGCCTCGAGTTTCATTGCATTCGGATGCTTTTTCAGGAATTCCTCGGGACGCCAGATGACTTCAGTTTCAAAGGGGTAGAGGCTTTCAATAATTGCCTTGTCTGTCATGTGGCCTTTGCCCGTTGCGGCAAGGCTGCCGAATAATGTAGCCCTGTATTTTAGTGCCTCGGGGCTGTTTTTTCTGAATATTTCAGCGGCTGTTCTTGGACCCATGGTATGGCTGCTTGAAGGTCCGAAGCCGATTTTATATATTTCTTTTATCGATTCCATTCTGTGCTTTTATAAAATGACTGCCCAAACTAAAGAATAAGGTCAAGAAATTCAATGCCCTGATGAATACAGGGGGTGTTTTATTCAAAAACAGCCTTTTTTCTGCTCTGGAAATGTTTTTCTGCTCTGGAAATGTTTTTCCGTGGGGGCTGGCTTGGTGATCATGGCATATTAATTAATAATAATGCGGTTTTTTACGATAATAAGCTTAAAATTCCAATTCTTAAATTCTTATCAGACATAAAATTTAAATTAATGAATATAAAAAACATTCCGGTTGAGAAGAAGCTGTTTGCAGGCTTTGTGTTTTCAATTTTGCTTATAGGTGTCTTAAGTATTTACCTCTATGAATCAAAAATGGCGCTATCCAGGCAGACTCTTGTTCTGAAATCCAATAACGAGCTGAGAATACATGTAAACAACCTTAAGGCAGCTCTGAACAAGCTTGAATTAGACAGAAAACGCTACCTTTTGAAGAACGGGCAGGGAGATTCCATCGAATACCTGAAATACTTATCCGATTTCAAAATTGAATTTCAGAAACTTAAAGATTTTGTGAAAAAGGAAAACCTGAAGAATCCTTACCTTGACTCGCTTGAAGTAACTACAGGAAAGGAACTTTCAAAACTTTCGCATAATTATCATTTGACCTCAAGGCTGGAAAAACATTCCTACGAACTCTTAAAAAGAGAAGAAGCGCTTATAAATAGGTTCAGCAGCTATCTCTACCAGGTGGACGAGGAGTTTGAGGATAAGAGCATGGAGAGCTTTGCGCTCTATCAGGAAAAGCTGGATGACAACCTTCTCCACTACTTTATGCTCTTAATTGCATTTATGATTTTACTGAGCATTTATTTCGCTGTTATCATGCGCGACACGAAAAAAAGGAAGGTCCTTTCATTGGAACTCGAAGAAAGCAGAAATAACCTGGATACAATTATTAATACCGTTCCCGCACTGATATTTGTAAAAAACAGAGAAAAGAAGTTTACGCTTGTAAACAGGTATTTCCTGGATTTCTTCAGGATTTCAAAAGAAAAGATATTCGGCAGGGACAGCTCTGAACTGCTTAGGAATGGCAACCGCTGGATTGCAAACGAGGAGGATGATGAGGTTATCCAGAATAAAATTCATATTAACGACATTGAAAGGGAAATTACTCTTAGCGACGGCAAACTCTACTTTCTGAATGTTAATAAGGCACCCCTTGTGAAAAAAGACGGACAAGTTTCCGGACTTGTAGGTGTGATGAACGATGTGACAAAGTTGATTGAATATCAGAATTCACTCCTTCAGGCAAGAAAGGAGCTCGAAGAGCTCAATAAACAGAAGAACAGGTTTTTCTCAATTATTGCCCACGACCTCAGGAGCCCTTTTACGGGACTTCTCGGAATTTCGGAGCTGCTGGCAAGCGACTATGAAGCCCTTCCGGAAAGCGACAAAAAAGAGTTTCTTGTCAACATTCACAATTCAGTCAAGAATGTCTGGGATTTGTTAAACAACCTTCTTACATGGTCCAGAATACAGTTTGAAAGAATAGATTTCTCTCCTGTAGGTTTCAGTCTTTCAGATGTGATCGGCTCTGTCTTTAAAGCTTTGAGAACTCCTGCCGAGAACAAAGAAGTCAGGCTGATTTCCGAATGTCCTGAGTCTGCAGAGGTATGGGGTGACGTGAACATGATAGAAACCGTCCTTCGCAACCTTGTAAATAACTCCATAAAGTTTACAAATCCGGGAGGATATGTAAAAGTCAGTGCTGAGGACCGCGGCGGAGATAGTATAAATATCTGCGTTTCAGACAGCGGTATAGGTATGAGCAGTGAAACGGCTGAAAAACTTTTCAGACCGGACCAGCAGACTTCAAGAAGAGGCACAGCCGGGGAGAAGGGAACAGGGCTCGGGCTTCTGATCAGTGAGGAATTTCTCAGGAAGCACAAAGGATCCTTTAACGTGGAAAGTGAAATCGGCAAGGGGACCCGAATTTCATTTATGCTCCGGAAAGCCGGTGTGCAGGTTCCTGAAGAAAATTAACCTCTTATTCAGTTCTGAGATTTTCCCGGCAGGCATGCCGCCGCTGGGAAGGTGACCTGTCTGTCCGCAGTGTTGCTTTTCACTGCCTTTAACCATTGTCTGTTTAATACGTCTAAACTGAAAAATGGGAGCAGTTATGAAAATAAAAACAATTCTGCTGATATTGCTTTTGCAGACGGCTCTTATGGCACAGAGGCCAAATCTTCCTGATACCGTTCTGCACGTAAAAAGAATTGAAGACGTATTCTTTAAATCCGGGCGTTTTCAGGTTGCCGGAAGCCTCTATATACCTGACCTCAGGAATGAAAGATATCCCGTTATAATCTGGGTCTCGGGAAGCGGCCCGAGCTTTAGAAAAGTTAAAAATAAGGAAACCATAAAACTTATTAACTGCATTCTGGACAGGGGCTTTGCTTATTTCAGGATAGATAAGCCTGGCTGTGGCGATTCCAAAGGAATAGTAAAAGACGACAGCCTTTTTGCAGAGCTTTCAGACATAGTGGTCGATGCCATCAAAACACTTAATAACCACCCTTCCGTTGACAGATCGGACCTGGGACTCTTCGGCAGCAGTCAGGCAGGCTATATAATGCCCCTTGTAATCTCAAAGTCAAAAGACGTCTCTTTTATGATCGGATCTTCCTGCCCGGGCGAAAACTCCATTGAACAATGGAATTACCTCCTTGAAAAGCAGATGGTCTGCGAGGGGATAACTCCTTCAAGGGCAAAGAAAAATATTGAAATGTTTTCGGCCTTAAGGACAACTGGTGACAAACATCTCTTTGATGAAGCCCTGGCATATTTCAAAAGTAATCCTATGACGGTAAAATCCCTTGGATACGATTCATCATTTTATAAAAAGGCGGAAAGATGGTGGCCGCGCACAATAGATGAAAAGGATGAAAGCCATTTTGATCCCATGTCTGTAATGGAAAACGTTACTCTACCAGTTTACCTGGTCTACGGAAAAAATGACACTCAGATCGACCCCGTGCAGGCAATGCAGGCTTACAAAAATGCATTTAAGAAATCGGGCAACAGATACTTCCGCGTTGAAATGTTAAATAACAGCGACCACAACATGAGCCTGAGCTCCGGATGCCTCGGCGACATATCGGAATTGAACAGGACGGGGAATTATAAGTACGATCCTGAATATCTTAAACTTATCTCCTCATGGCTTGAGGACTGGTATTAAAATAAATATTACTATATTAATGAAAACCATTTTGGAGTTTCTGCATGTTTAAGAAATTGTTTTATGCTTTTTTCCTGATTGCTTTTACGGCAGTAATATCCCCCGCACAGAACTTTACCCTGGGTGTAAAAGGTGGCGCCAGCATGATAAGAATGGACTTTGAGAAGCCGGTTTATATCTTTCCTTACTACCATAGCGAAAGCCCAAGCACTGCAGAATACAAAACTGCTTACGGTTACACCTTCGGGCTTACAGGCACTTACAGAATAAGTGAGCTGATTTCTATTGAAGCCGATATACTCTATGAGCTGAAGGGGACAAAATACGGGATTGAACAGGAGTCATTTCCGGGCTACATGCCTGCAAAGTTCACCTACACTTATAATCTTAACTACGCTGCAGTTCCCCTTCTGGCAAAGATTTATCTTCCCCTGGATTCAGATTTTAAGCCTCACGCCGTGCTCGGGGCTTCCTTTGATTTCCTGCTTAACAGCAATATGAGCTATACTGTTGAAAGGGATCCCCGTGTGATGGTCCCGGGTGTCGTCATGCCCTCTGATTTTGATCTTAATTCCAAAACAAATTCATTTGATTTAGGTCTTGTTGGGGGAGTGGGGGCAGATTATTCTTTTGCTTCAGGCATTCTTAGCCTGGAAGCCCTCTACGAACTTGGCACGGCCAACCTGGACAAGGGGATGGGATTTGGACCCGTAAACAACAGAACATTTTCCGTTCTGCTGGGATACAGTTTCAGGCTTTAAGAAATGGCCGAAAAACATGAAATTAAAGTATTGCATGAAAGCCGGGCATGAAAGGGAAGCATGTTTTCCTCTACAATTATTTAATAAATGTTAACTTGACAAGTCCTGCCGGATTACTTACCTTTATTTAAAATTTCATGATATGCAATTAATGTAAGAGGAACTTAAATGGAGGTCCTGCTCATTGAGGATAATCCAGGTGATATATTATTAATACAGACTGTTTTTGAACAAATAGATGATTTCAAAGTAAATTTTACTTCAATTACAAACGGGATGGAAGCGAGCCTTTACTTAATTCATACTGAAGAAACCCCGGATTTAATAATACTTGACTTAAATTTGCCGCAGAAAAATGGTTTTGAACTGCTTAAGGAAATAAAGTCGAACAGAAAGTATTCTGAAGTTCCGGTTGTTGTCTTCACCTCGTCGAATAATTCAGCCGATAAGAAGACTGTTATGGATCTGGGGGCGGACGCTTATATCTCTAAATCCATTGATCTTGATGAATACAAGAACCATGTGCTTTATTTTCTCAGTCTTGTAAAATAATAATCAACGCCTGAAAAATAAGTCGGCCGGCTGAAATCAACAGTCCGGCATCAGCAAAAACTAACCTGAATTATAATTTTTTAAGAAGGTAATACTATGACAGGTGATACAGGAACCGGAACCTTTACCGGAATGAAAAACAGTCCGGAGCCCGGGGAAGACCGCCTCAGGTATCTTGCATCGCTTATTGATAATGTTTCCGATGCCATCTTCTCATTTGACAGGCAGAGGAAAATTACATTTTGGAACAAAAGAGCACAGGAAGTTTACGGATGGACTTCTGAGGAAGCTGTAGGGCGGAATGCAGCCGTCCTGCTAAAAGTTGAGATCGACGAATCTGAAAGGAATAAATGGCTGCTTAATGCTGAAAAGCATGGTGAGCTTTTAATAGAGGCCGTCCATTACACTAAGTTTAATGAAAAGATTGTTGTTGAATCTCACCTCCTTCCTGTTAAAGATCAATTTGGGGAAGTAACCGGCTATACCACAGTAAACCGCGACGTTACAGAACGCAAGAAGGCTGAGGAGGCACTTGAGGATGCTAAAAACAGGTACCTGTCGCTTTTTAATAACCGCACAAATGCCATAGCACACTGCAGAACAATAACGGATGAACAGGGAAAACCTGTTGATTATGAGATAATACAGATAAATGATGCCTATACGTTTATTACCGGAATTAAAAAAGAGAACATTGAAGGCAGGCATGCCACTGAAGTATTCCCCGGAATTGAGAATTTTTCCTTTGATTATATAGGCAATCTGGGTCATGTTGCCCTGGGGGGCGGGGAATTAAATACCGAGGTCTTCTTTGAGGCACTGGGTCAGTGGCTTTCAGTTTATGCCTATTGCCCTAAGGCCGGCGAGTTTACTGTCATATTTACAGACATAACACAGCGCAAAAATGCCGAAGAGGCTTCAAGGCAAAGCGAAATGAGATTCAGAAGCACTCTCGATTTCCTGACAGAGGGGTGCGCAATTCTCGACTTCAACTGGAATTACCTCTATGTCAACGACGTCAATGCATCTCACGCCCACCGCAGCAAAGATGAGATGATAGGAAAAAATATGTTTGAGCTCATTCCGGGAGTGGAGAAGAGTGTGTTTTTTGAAGCATACAGGCGCTGCATGGAAAACCGTACCAGGGAGCAGGTTGAAGCGGCCTTTACATTTGAGGACGGCTCTGTATCCTGGTACGAAGCCAAGGCAGAACCGGTCCCGGAGGGTATTTTTGTCCTTTCTGCCGACATTACAGAACGCAAAAAGGCCGAGGAAAGACTCAAAAAAAGCGAGGAAAATTTCAGAACCCTTGCCGATAACATTTCACAGCTTGCATGGATGACTGATGAAATGGGAGGAATACTCTGGTATAATAAAAGATGGTACGACTATACAGGAACTTCTCTGGAGGAGATGCAGGGCTGGGGATGGCAGAAGGTTCATAATCCTGATCATTTAGACCGTGTCATGAAAAACTGGACCAAAGCCCTTTCAAACGGAGAAGCATGGGAAGATACTTTCCCTTTAAGAGGAAAAGACGGCCAGTACAGATGGTTCTTATCCCGGGCCCTTCCCATTAATGATGAAAATGGAAAAGTAGTCCGCTGGTTCGGCACTAATACAGATATTACTGAGCGAAAGGAGATGGAAGAGAAACTCAAACTGAGTCAGTCCAGGCTGAATGACGCCCAGAAACTTGCCCACGTGGGAAGCTTTTCCATTGATATTGCAACCGGGAAAATTGAAGCCAGTGAGGAAGCCTATAATATCTGCGAACTGGATCCGGCAGAAGGAAAACTCACACTGGATTTTATTACTTCCTGCTGGTATCCTGAGGATAAACCATGGGTTATTGAAGCTATTAAGGAAGGGATGAGTAACAATAAGCTCATCAACTTTGAAAGCCGTATGCTCTTCCCAAGCGGTAAAGTGAAATATGTCAGTTATATAGCCCGGCCGTTAAATGACGCTATTGGAAAGCCCATTAAACGCGTGGGAGCCGTTACCGATATTACAGAAAGAAAACTCCAGGAACTGGAGCTGAGGCGTACACTCGAAGAGCTTAAACGCTCAAACGAGGAACTCGAACAGTTTGCCTACGTTGCATCGCACGACCTGCAGGAGCCTCTCAGGATGGTTTCGGCTTATACAAAACTCTTGGAAATGCAGCTGAAGGATAAACTGGATGAGAAGACAGCAAAGTACATGTATTTCGTCATCGATGGAGCCAAAAGAATGCATGCACTTATTCAGGACCTGCTGGCATTCTCCCGCGTTACATCTCCCAGGGAAACTATCAGCAGAACCGATCTTAACGACCTCATGGCTGAAATAATGAGGGATTTTCAGGTGGCAATTACAGACCATAGTGCCCAAGTTGAAATTGCTGAAATGCCTGTGCTTTATTTAGACCCGACACAGGTAAAGCTTGTTTTCCAGAACCTGATACAGAATGCCATAAAATTTAAGGGGGCGGAAAATCCGTTTATTCAGATTAAGGCCGAGAAAAAGGAACATGAATGGCTCTTCAGCGTAAAGGATAACGGTATTGGAATTGATCCTGAGTTCCATGAAAGGATATTTGTCATTTTCCAGAGGCTGCATGAAAAGGAGAAGTATCCCGGAACTGGAATAGGGCTTTCCATATGCAAGAAGATTGTCGAGCGCCACGGGGGCAGGATATGGCTTGATTCAAAACCGGGGGAAGGCTCCACTTTTTTCTTTACCATCCCGGATGGGGAAAGTGAGAAGCAGCAGGAAGTAAGAAGCAGCAGGAAGTAAGAAGCAGGAAGTAAAAGCCCGGAGCCTTGTGCAAGGCCGGGCCTTTTATTAGGGATCAGCTTTTGATCCACTCATCTAATGTCATGACATCAGCCTGGCGCGGGAAGACTTTTGTCATCAGAACGCGGTGGACTTCCTCATCTCTGTCGGCACAGCAGTCGGAGAGGACTGTTATACGGTAGTCCTTGTCCGAAGCTTCACGTAAGGTGGACAGCACAACGCCACTTGTGACAACTCCCAAAAGTATAACGTGCTCTATTGCCTGTGCTCTTAATACCACCTCGAGATCGCTTCCTGTAAAAGCGCTCACGCGGCGCTTGGTTACAACAACATCGTCTTCACGCGGCGCGAGGGATGGATCAATCTTCATCCATTCCTCCGGGTTTTCCGCAGCCGGGCTGTTTTTGCGCGAGGCGAAGAACTTACTTCTTGTGCTTATTTCAGGAGCGCCTTTTCTAAAGCCCACCCTGACATAAACAACCGGTATTTCCTTTTCCCTTGCTGCTTGAATTGCCTTCCCGGCGTTTTCAATTACTCCTTTGGCACCGGGAAGATTGCCCAGGATTGCCGACTGCATGTCCATGACAAGCAGTGCTCTGTTTTCTGTATTCTGCTCCATTATAATCCATATTTTTGATATTAAAAATTATAATTTTTTTATGAAGTTGTGAACATGAAACCGAATAAAAATCCGGTTATTGAACAAGGGAAATGCATAAAATTTAGTAATTCATTAATCCAATGAAATGTGATCATTTAGAATAGCGAATGCATAAAACCGCTACGCGCGGTTTATTAGGGGTGGGGCGATCCTTACCCAGGGTTCTTACGCGACTCTGGCCTTACGCGTCAACTTAAGGCATTTGACATAGCCTTTCTCTGAATTACTAATTGTGAGACATTATTGTCACTGGCACGATCCAAAAAACTTCGTGAAAGCAGAGCA
The DNA here is from genome assembly GCA_036261625.1 of Ignavibacteriales bacterium. Taxonomy (GTDB): domain Bacteria; phylum Bacteroidota; class Ignavibacteria; order Ignavibacteriales; family SURF-24; genus JAAXKN01. Next base: position 88,548 of record DATAKL010000002.1, read on the forward strand.
TCTGGAATAGCGCATTTGGCAAGCCCCGATGAGGGGCGACTTGTTCATCCCGTTTAAATACAAATCGCCCCTTGTCGGGGCTCCGGGGGATTTGGGGGATCGGCTACCCGGGAGTTCCCTCACCCGCCAAAGGCGGGTTTGGTCCACGCCAGAGGCGGGCACGGCACTCCGGGCTATAAACAAAACGCCCCTCATCGGGGCTTTGTAATTTGGACGTTTATTGATGCATTCTTTTCATTGGCCTTTTGAAATCTATTAAGTTGACGCACAAAGCCTTCAGGCGGGTTGCAACCCTTGGCTACAGACATGAAACGGCTACGCCATTTTATTGTGGGTAATTCAAATTGCTAACATTGCCTGGACTTTATTCCGTAATTCTAAAGTTGAAGCCTATAGCCCAAGTGGGGAACAAACCTTTATTTTGTTGCTTTTTTCCCATATTGGTTTAATTTTAATAACAGTGATTTCAGGAGTCATGAAAATTATGCTCATCTGTGCATGAGCTGATAAATAAATATCTGCTACAAAATTAAGGAAAGATATGAAACTCAAACCTGCTCTCTATATGGTCCTGATTTCAATAGCGTTATCCGTCCCCATAATGCCTCAGAGCGATGTGCATTTGTTCCAGGGCTTCTTAAAGGAAGCCTCAGTCTCTTCAGCCCCTTTTGTTTCCGGCTATCTTATTAATCACGGTAAGGGCTTACTTAATACCTGCGATTACAATCTTCATACAGGCTACCCACTGTCAAAATCCCTGGAGGCCAGAATATCATTCGGACCGGGCGGACTTGGGAAATATTCAACCTTTAAGACTGATGCCGCACTTTCAGGAATTTATAATGTAGTAAATTCCGGTTACCTGGTTTCTGCGGGGGCATTTGTAACTTTGCCCTTATCTGCAAATGTAGAGCCTACAAATGAGGGATACGGAATTTTCGGATCACTTAAAAAGCCCCTGACAGAAAAGATAAGCCTTACGGCAGATGCCGGAATTGACGTGAGAAACCAGAGCGCAATCTTTAAGGCGTTGTTTGCAAGTGCGGGCGCAGTTATTAAGGCAAATGAAAAATTAGCAGTTATTGCAGAGGGGCAGTTCTGGGCAGAAGACGCAAACACTCTGATGATAAGCAGCGGGGCGGATTACAAGCTTCTGCCCGGAATCAGCCTCAGAGGTGTTCTGGGTTTTAATTTGTTGGATACAGGGGAAGATCTGAGGGCGCTCTTCGGGGCTTCTTACTCGTTCTGAATTCTATTATTTGCAATAAAAAGCCCGGAGCCTTGTGCAAGGCCGGGCTTTTTTTATAACCTGTATTTATTAAGGAACTACTTTGTCTGCTGGTCTCCGGAATTCTGATCTGCGGCTGAAGGCTGCTGCTTTATGGTCGGATAAACAACGTTTTTGACCTTATCCCACCATTGGCGTTTGACCTGGACATACTTTTCCTTCTGTTGATGGTTATCCATTGCATCTAAGATATCCTTATCAGCTTTTTGATCCGCCTTTTGGTAGTCCTGCATTAAGTCAGGGGCAGAATCAATATCACCGGCCATGGGCCTGATTGAACTTCCTGTAACGTCGCGCGCGCCGGGGTTATTTTCGGTGTTATTATTAGTATTGTTATTCATTGCAGTCTGATGTTTATCCAGATAATCCTTTCTGGCCTGAACTAAATTATCGCGATAGTCTATAAGGGCCTGAGTGATTTTGTCGGCCTGCCCGGTTGTAAGCCCAAGCTGCTGGGCAAGCTGGTTTGCCAGATTCTGCGCATCATTGCCGAATGAGTACATGCCATCCTGAGCAGAACCTGACTGATTTTGAGCGTTGTCCTGAGCATAAGCGGCAATATTGAAGGCAAAAAGCAGAGCTGTTAGAGCAAGAATTCTAATTATCATCAGATCTTTTATTTTATTCATCTTTTCCTCCCTTTTCCTTTTTGAAACAGCTTTAACTAAACCTGTGCAGGGAAATACCCTGTATTTTATATTAAATATCAAAAGCATAATTTTCAACATACGGGAAAGGGTAGTACAGTCAGAGTCCTGAAGTCAGAGTCCTGAAGTCAGGCCCTTAATAAACCGGTACATGAATTCAATGCCGTCGTAGAATTCCTTCACTCCTATGCGTTCATCTTTTCCGTGCGCGCGCATATCATCCATGTCCAGAAACATTCCGGATATGCCGTAGACAGGAATGCCCCATCGTCTGAAGTGCTTGCCGTCTGTGGCGCCGTTTGAGATAACCGGCGTAACAACAACCCCGGGCCACATCGAAGAAGTAATATCCTCTACAAGGTTAAAGAGATCCTTTCTGATGGGTGAAAGAGGTGAAGGGAAAGATGCATAGGGACATGTAATTTCAACCTGGCTATCTGCCGCAACCAGTTTAAGTGTATTCAGAACATCCGGAGCATATTCATCGGGAAGCATTCTGCAGTTTATGTTTGCTTCTGCCGTCTGCGGAAGGGCGTTATCGGCGTGACCTCCATGAAGAAGCGTTGCAACGCAGGTGGTGCGCATGAGGGCATTGTAGTAAGGATTTATCTGTGCAACCCGTTCGGCGGCATTAAGATCCGGGGGAGTTTTAAGGAGCGCCTCCATATCTTCCTTCACGCTTCCGTTTTCCAACAGAAGCGCGCGTTCAAAAAACATCCTGGTTGTTTCATTCAGCCTTATCGGGAAATTGTATTTTGAAAGCCTCAAAAGCGCCTCAGCAAGTCGGTAGATTGCGTTATCCTTAACAGGAAGGGAGCTGTGGCCTCCTTTGTTATGCACCCGCATGGTAAAATTTGCGAATATTTTCTCTCCGGTCTGAATTTCCATCAGTTTAGGCACGCCTGCAAAGATGCTGCCTCCGCCGGAATCGAGGTTTATAACGAATTCGGCATCAATTAAATCGCGCCTGTTTTCCAGGAGCCATTGTGCCCCGTTTGCGTTACCAGCTTCCTCGTGCTCGGTCAGTGCCGCAATAATGTCGCGTTCGGGCACAAAGCCCTCTTCTTTAAGACGAATGAGGTTGGAGACAATTTCGGCAGCCTCGCTTTTTATGTCGCTTGTTCCGCGCCCGTAGAAATACCCGTCCTTCTCAAGAAAAGTAAAAGGGTCACAGGACCAGTCGGTGCGCTCGGCCTCAACAACATCCAGGTGTACAATAAAAAGCACGGGAGGGTATTTGCCCCTTCCGCGCAAACGGGCAACGAGGTTCATGTTCCTTGGTGCGGGACCAGCCAGATGCAGATCGCTTTCCGGAAATCCTGCCTTCTTAAGGCGTTCATACATGGCCTCGGCGGCCTTTGTGCTGCCGTTTTTTTCTGTGGTATCTATGCATATAAGCTCACTGAATATATCGCGCGCCAGTTCCCGGTGAGGCGTGAGTTCTGATGAAGCCGGATTTATTTTTTCATTATCAGCTGATGGTTCCATGATATCTCCTGAAAAGATCTGTTTTACTGATAAGAAAGATAAAGTAAAAATTTTTAAATTCACCATAATTAGGCAGGCCCGGGGAGACTGAGGCGCAAAATTCAACTGCCTGCGCAGGCAATTAATAACCGGGAAGCCTGATATTTGAGGCTTCCCGGTTTTTGAATGCAGTTAAATAAGTTTATCTGACTTTTACTCCTCCTGAATTCATATTTGCCGTAGAGAATACGACATTCTTTACTTTCTGCCACCACTGACGTTTTACCTCTACGTATTTGACTTTCTGAGCATGGCTGTCAAACACATCCATAATATCCTCATCGGCCTTAAGGTCTGCTTTATGGTACTCCGACATCAGGTCACGCGTGATTGCCTCCCGGTTAGCTTTTCTGCTGCCTGTAACGTCGGGGTTGGGCGCCGTGCTGCCGGCGTTGCTGGAGTCTATCATGCTTCTAATAAAAGACTGTCTTGTTGAAGATATGCTATTATAATAGTCCAGAAGAATGTCCCTGATTTTAGAAGCTTTATCGAGTGAAAGACCTGTCTGCTGGGCCAGGCTGACGGCAAAGCGGGCGGCATAAAGGTTAAAGAAAGTGTCCTGCGCAGCGGAAATCACCTGTCCATGTCCTATTGAAGGTGTCGGGGGCACTGAGATTCGCGTTGAGTCCTGGCCGTAGGCAGCAAAGCCCAGTATGAGAATGAGGGCTGCAGATGCAAGGATTTTAACTGGAGTAATATTTATTGTTCTGTTCATATTTATTCCTCTATTTTTGTTTCTGATTTCTTTTATGAAGTCCTTTTGTTGTATGTACTGGAGACAATGCCTGTAAAATTGCGTATAGCCATCAGATGATATTTCCCGAATTATAAAACCGGTAAAGCCCCTCAATAATTTAATTAACGATAAACCCCCATTAAAAAAAACCGCTTTTTAATACCCATCAAGCTCTATTGTTAATGGTCTCATATAGATTGGAAACAACCCATGAGAGAAATATTTATGCTTAATTGAATTTGAAAACCCGATTCTTTATCTTTTGTGAAAAATCTTTGGCTTGTACCCCGGGGAGGGGAAGTTGAAGTTCACTTTATTTAGGAGAATCAGTAAATGAATAGATTGAACCCTGAAGTTGATGAATTTATAAATAAAGCCAAAAAGTGGCAGAAGGAATTTGAAAAGCTAAGATCAATTGCGCTTGACTGCGGACTGAATGAAGAATTCAAGTGGATGCATCCTTGCTACACTTTTCAGAACAGCAATATAGTTTTGATCCATGGCTTTAAGGAATATTGTGCGCTCCTGTTTTTTAAGGGAGCACTCTTAAAAGATACCGGCGGCATTTTAGTCAGGCAGTCGGAGAACGTGCAGTCGCAGCGCCAGGTGCGCTTTACAAATCTAAGCGAAATAAAGGAATTGGAAACCATCCTGAAACACTATATTTATGAAGCCGTTGAAGTGGAAAAAGCAGGCCTTAAGGTGGAGATGAAAAAGACGCAGGAGTATTCAGTTCCCGAAGAATTTCAGAATAAATTAGATGAGATGGCAGGACTTAAAACTGCCTTTGAAGCTCTCACGCCGGGGAGGCAGAGGGCATACCTTCTTTATTTCTCCGTGCCCAAACAATCCAAAACTCGGATGTCCCGCGTTGAAAAATCCATACCTCAGATATTGGATGGAAAGGGACTGAATGATTAGCGCCCGGGATACCAAACATTTTTAATGAACATAAATTGGAATAATAGTGATAAAAGATAAATTGAAAGTTGAAATTCAGCTTTTTGAAGCTTGCCCGAATGCAGATAAAATGAAAGCGCGTGTCCTTGAGGCAATTCAGTTCCTGGACTTTGATGTGGATTACGCCGAGACCTATGTGGAGACACCTGAAATGGCAGAGAAAGTTAAATTCCGCGGTTCACCAACCGTTCTGGTAAATGGAATAGACTTAGAGAACCTGCCTGAACCTGAGAAGGCAAATCTGGCCTGCCGTTATTACGCTAACGGTCTGCCCTCAGTGGAAGAAATAAGCGGGTTTTTAATTCAGGCCTCAGAGTAAACTACGGGGATTCCCGTAATTTCCCTATAACATGGATGTAAAATAATAGCAACTGAGTGCCCGTTAACCTCAGTATTAATAAACTATTCCCGTTTTTTTTCGAAAATAATAGGATCGAAAACTAAAAACTATTTATATAAAAACTGCTTTGAATTACAGAAAGGGGATAATGCCATGGCATTTATTAATTGGACAAATGATTACAATACAGGTTTTTCTAAGATCGATTCCCAGCATATGAAGCTCGTAGCGCTGATAAACGAGCTGCAGGAAGCTATGAAGGCCGGCAAGGCTAAAGACATACTTGCAAGAATATTAAAAGAGCTTACCGACTATACCGTTACGCACTTTTCAGCAGAAGAGAAGTTTATGGCGCAGAATAAGTATATTTCATTTCTTACCCATAAGAAATCCCACGATGAATTTGTCGATAAGATAAAGGATTTTCAGAAGAAAGTTGAGAACGGACAAAGCTTAATATCAATTGATATGCTTAATTTTCTAAAGGACTGGCTTCTGAAGCACATATTAGTAAGTGATAAGCAGTATGTGCCGTTTTTCACCGAAAAAGGTTTTAAATAGACCGGTTTTGCGCAATAAAGTCAGGACCTTAAGGAATAAAAGCCTCAAATTTCAGTGGAATTCGGGGCTTTTTATTTGGGGGAACTTCCAGTCCCTCATTAAAATATTCTGCATTTTATTTAGAACTGACCAGATTGCCGTTATCGGGTATTGTAAAATAAAAGGCTGATCCTTTCCCTTGTTCTGATTCAACCCAGATCTTTCCGCCGTGGCGCTCAACAATTTTCTTGCAGATTGCCAGACCGATTCCGGTGCCGGGATACTTGTCCATCTCGTGGAGCCTCTGGAATACCTGGAATATTCTGTCGAAGAACTGCGGGTCTATTCCGATCCCGTTGTCTTTGACAGAAAAAAGCCACCAGCCTTCATTTTCTTCAGCACTGATACTGACTTCGGGTGTTCTTTCAGCCTGGAATTTAATGGCATTTCCTATTATGTTCTGCAGAAGCTGGTGCATCTGCACGGGATCTGCCTTTATGATGGGAAGCTTTGCCGAACTGATCTTTGCTTTTCTTTCATTTATAAGAACCTGGAGGTCGTGTGTTACATCGCTGAAGGTTTTATTCAGATCAACCTCTTTAAATTCCTTGGCGCGTGTTGTCACTCTTGAATATTTCAGAAGGTCCTTTATAAGATTGGACATTCTATTCGAACCGTCTACAGCGTAGTGTATGAAGCCTTTTGCCTTTTCATCAAGTTCCTGTCCGTACCTTTTTTCAAGCAGTCCCATGTATCCCGAGACCATTCTTAAGGGTTCCTGAAGGTCATGCGAAGCGATATAAGCGAACTGCTCAAGCTCCTTATTGGACTTTTCAAGTTTCTCGAGTGTGCTTTCCAGTTCCATCTGGGCTGTTTTTCTTTCTGTTATATCCATTTCTATTCCTTCACGTTTTAAGAGTCTGCCGTTTTTATCAAAAATGACTCTTGTAATTATATGGACATATTTTACCCTGCCCTCCGGGAACAAAATACGAAACACCGTTTCAACTCTTTCGCCTCCGGGCAGCTGGCTATAAAGTACTTTTTTTAATTCATCGAGATCATCCGGATGGACATGTTTCCAAACTTCTTCTACATTTGGCAGGGGCTTATTCTTATCGAGCTCCCAGATATTGTACATCTCATCCGACCATTCCATTCTGCCGCCGTTCTTAAAATCAATAGAATACCTGCCCAGGCTGGCAAGTTTCTGTGCTTCAAGAAGTTTTGTCTCGCTTTCCTGAAGTTTTGACAGAGTATTTTCCAGCTTTACCTGCTGAATTTTTAATTCCGTTATATCAGCTACTGCGCCGACCCTTTTAATGAGCTGTCCGGCATCGTTATAAACCGGCCTGGCGATGTACTTAATAAATTTTATTTTATTTCCTGGAAGCAGCAGCCGGGCCTCAAAACTGGTTGTGGTATTGTTATTCACCCCTTCCATTATTTTTTCAGTAACCCGGGACCTGTCTTCCGGGTGGAATGAGGAAAGAATTTTATCCATGTGAGGTGCTTCTTTAGCTGGCTCAAATTCAAAAATATGATAGGCTTCTTCCGTCCATATACGTTTTCCTGAAATTAAATCAAGCTCCCAGCTCCCCACATGTGCAAGTCTTTGTGCCTCAAGCAGTCTTGACTCACTTCCCTGAATTTCGTTATATGCTTCTTCAAGTTTCAGTGCCTGGAGTTTTCTTTGAGTTATGTCCATTGAAATACCGAATGCCCCAACCTGATTTCCATAATTATCAAAGACGGGGTCACGCCTTGTGTGAAGGTATTTAATTTCGCCATTACCTGTTACAATTCTGTAATCAAGTTCAATAGAGGTCCTCTCCTCAAAAGACTTTCTGATTTTTCCTGTTACGAGCTCATAATCCTCAGGATGAATGCTGTTCAGAATATCGTCATAAGTTACAACCTTTGTATTTGGATCCCAGCCGAATATTCTGTATAACTCCTCTGAGCATTCGAGTGTATTTTCTGTATAACTAAGTGTATAGCTTCCGATGTGAGCAACCCTTTGAGCTTCAACAAGCTTTATCCGGCTGTCCCTCAGACCTTCTGCAAGAAGCCGGAAGCCTTCCTCGCTTTTGCGCAATTCCTCTTCAGATTTTAACATGCTTTTATGTACGTTGGAGCGCTGGATCTGTACCCAGGCAACTATCCACATCACAAGAGTAATAAACGCCCTGTTTATTAAAGAAATCTCTGGTGTGATATTACCGGGAAGTTTAATAAAAAAACCTGACCAGATCAGGATAGTTATCACGGAGGAAATAAGGTAAATACGGCTTTTACTGATCGTCTTGTATGGAACTATCGAGATCGGGACCATATATAAGATCCAGCTTGCAAATACACGTGGTGTAAGTGCATCAAGAACAAAAATGAGTGCAACAGCAATAAAGCTGAAAGCAGTCTTTTGCCGGAAGTTTTCTGTGTTAAAGTAACTACTCATTAACTTAAAAATCTTTACATCCTTATTTAATATTTTGCCGGAAAGTAAATAATAAGGAAAAACTGAGGGAAATAACAGACCAAATGTCTTATCACGAAAACTTACCGGCGTATGGAAAGGAATTAAAGTCAAGAAGAAATCAGCAAACTATTACAGGCTAATGATAATTAAAGATTCTGACGGGGGACTAAGATTTGCCTCATATAGCGAGAAGTAAATCCTTAGTTTTAATATTTAAGCCGTGATCAAAATATATGAGCCGGTAATTTATTTTTATGAAAGATAAGAATCAGATGAATGAGGGAAAATTTTCTTCTTCTTCTTTGGATCAGAAGCAGGTGCAAGCTTATGAGCAATTCTATAAGGTTCTGGACAGTCTGATCAATCCCTTTCTTATCCTTGATCAAGCAGGGGATAATACGGGAAATACAGCAGATTTCACAGTCGAGTTTGCCAATAAGGCCGCTGCAGGGTGGATAAACCTGCCCGGCAAAGAGGCCTCCGGACTGCCGTTATCAGAGATTTTTCCCAAAGATGACAATGAAAAACTCTTCAAAATGCTTGCCCGTGCTGCAGGAGACGGAAAACCGTACAGGTCAAAAGTTCCTGTGCTGAAGAAAAACCGCGGGAACAGTAAGCTAAGTAAACTGATTGACCTTTCTCTTTCCAATATGAACGGCAGTCTGTGCTTAAACTGGAAAGAAATGCCTTCTGAAACAAATACCCGCCGTTCGAAAAGAACCAACGAGAAATCTTTGCCGCAAAGGATTGCTGAACCTGCGGAAGACAATTTAAGAAACAGACAGATCGGGCTTACTCTTGAAAGAACCCATAAGATGCTTGAGAGTACAATGGACAATTTTCCCACGGTAATTGCTTTTAAGGACAAAGAGGGAAGATTCATGAACGTAAATCATGCACTCGAAAAGGCCCTGAAAATGAAAAGAGAGGATATCATAGGGCTTAGGGATCATGACCTGTTTCCTAAAGAAATGGCCGATAAATTCAGGCAGCTTGACCTTGAAGTAATGAATTCGGGTAAGCCGCTGGAGCGGGAGGAAATGACAAAGCTTCACGACGGAAATGTAATTTATCACCTGGATATAAGCTTTCCTCTGATTGATCCTGAAGGTGAAATTTACGGTGTGGGGCACATTTCGCATGAGATAACCGAATTTAAAAAGGTAGAAGAAGCTTTGAGGCAAAGTGAAGAGCGATTCTTTAAGGCATTTATTAACAGTCCCTATGCAATGACAATAACTAAGCTTCCCAAGGGCGTATGGACAGATGTTAACGAGAGCTTCATAAGGCTGACCGGCTACAGCCGGGAGGAACTGCTGGGACATACTTCAGCAGATTTCAATATGGTGATTGAAAAGAATCCTCAGGAACGCGCCCGGATCATTAAATCTATAGCAGAAACCGGCAGTGTTTCGGATGCAGAAGTAAGTATAAAAACTAAAACCGGGGAACTCCGACAGGTGGTCTTATCTGCAGTAATGACGAAACTAAATAATGAAGACTATGTGATTACACAGCATGTGGATATTACAGAACGTAAAAGGGCTGAAGAAGCATTGAAGGAAAGCAGGGAGAGACTGCTTGATGCACAGGAGCTTGCGCATATCGGAAGTTTTACCTTTGATACTGAAACAAAAACATATGAATGGACAGATGAGCTGTTTCATATTTATGGACTTGACCCAGGGAAGGGGAATCCAACATATGAGGAAATAACTTCTTTGATTCATCCGGATGACAGGGAATACATTATGAGCGCTCTTAAGAATGCTGCTGAGGGCAAAGAAGATAAAATTGAGATGGAATACCGGGTTGTAAGACCCGATGGACAGCTGAAATATATTAAATATGCCGGGAGGCCTTCATTTGATAAAAATGCAAAACTTACAAAGCGTTTCGGTGCAGTCCTGGACATTACAGAAATGAAGAAAACCCAGCTGCAGCTTGAGCGTACAATTGCGGAACTTGAGCGTTCAAACAGGGACCTCGAGCGCTTTGCATATGCAGCCAGCCACGATCTTCAGGAGCCGATCAGAATGATGGGCAGTTATGCTCATCTTCTGATGAAACGCTATAAAGGGAGTCTGAGTCCTAAGGCCGACAGGTATTTAACTTTCATGTTTGAAGGTGCCTTAAGGCTGCAGCTGCTTATAAGAGATCTGCTGAATTATGCACGCCTCAGGGCCGATATAATGTCTTTTTCAAGGGTGAACCTGAATACGGTTTTAACTGCAGTTCTTGATGACCTGAAAAAGTCAGTTAGTGAAACAGGTGCTGTAGTGGAATATGGGGAATTGCCGGAAATTGCTGCCGACCGAAGCCAGATAAAACAGCTTTTTGCAAATCTGTTAAGTAATGCAATAAATTTTAGAAAAAAAGATACTGTCCCGGAAATTAAGATTTCTGCAGAAGACAGGGGAACGGAATGGCTTTTTTCAGTGGAGGATAATGGCATTGGAATAGAGCCTGAATTTGCTAAATTAATTTTTAATGTATTTCAAAGAGCAAACGACCGTGAGGAATATCCGGGAGTGGGTATCGGTCTGGCAATCTGCAAAAGAATAGTTGAGCGCCATGAAGGCAGTATCTGGGTGGAATCTGAGGCCGGCAAAGGATCCAGGTTTCATTTCACAATTCCAAAGAAAGTGAGTACAGTATTAAAGTGAAAAAAACAAATGACGGCGAACCATGGGAGATAGTTCTTGTTGAGGATAATCCGGGTGATATAGGTCTTGTTGAGGAGGCGCTGACAGACAGCGGAATAAGTTTTAACCTGAAAGCCATTACAAACGGGCGTGAAGCCGTGGAATATCTGAAAAGGGAAAACGGCAGGGGATACCTGAACCCGCCTGACCTGATTATACTCGACCTGAATCTGCCTATACTGGGGGGACTAGATGTATTAAGAGAAATAAAGGGTGATGAAAAGCTGGAGCCGATTCCGGTTGTGATTCTTACTACATCGGAAGCCGAAAGGGATATTTTTAACAGCTACAAGCTGAAAGCCAACTCCTATATTACCAAGCCGGTTGATTTTGATGAGTTTGTCGATATTATAAACAACATAAAGAATTACTGGCTTTCAATCGTAAAGCTTCCGCCAAAAAAATATCTTGTCGGCAGCTAGAATTAGTTATTAGGGGATCATTTTAAGAGTGTAGTAGGGAAAAAGAAAAGCCACTTAAGTGAGAGGCTTTTTTTGTGCCCAGATTGGTTTGAACCATCAGCCCTCCATAAAAATCATGTATTATATCCTGCCCGGAGAGCTTTTGTAATGAAATCGTAAAATTTATAAGAATTCCAGTTGAAATTGAGTTCATTTTTAATTTGAATATAATAAAAATGGGACAAAATAACATGCCTCCGAAATGGGAATCGACAGATAAAAATCCTGCTTTGAAGGAAATGAGCATTCTCCTTGGAGATTGGGAAATTTCGGGCCGGCACCGTCTTATTCCTAATCCGATTAGCGGCAGGATTAGTTTCAGCTGGTTTAACGGGGAATCATTTTTAATAATGCGGACAGATTTCAACCAGTCGGGTCCCCCGAACAGCACAGCTGTGATTGGAAGCGATGATTCAGCTGAAAAATTATCCGTGTTTTATTTTGATGAAAGAGGTGTTTCAAGAATATATGATTTGAAATTTAAGGACGGCATCTGGGAAATGTGGAGAAACTTTCCGGGTTTTTCTCAAAGATACAAAGGCAGAGTAAAGGACAATGGAAATATCATTGAAGGAGTCTGGGAGATATCCGAAGATGACATCAACTGGAATAAAGATTTGGAAATAACATACACAAGAATAAACGAAAGATAAGGCCATGCAGAACTATAATATATATCAAAACTCAGCTTTATTGATTCTTAGAATAATTACTGCGGCAATATTTTATGTTGCTGGTTATTTTAAGTTCCCGTTCTGGTCGAATGCTCCGGAAGGGATATCCTCATTTATGTTATTTGTAACGAGGCTGCTTTCCATTGCTGAACCACTTGGCGCAACTGCTGTGCTGTTGGGATTTTTAACAAGATGGGCCTCAGCAGGACTCACGATAATTTTAATAGGTGCAATTATCGTAACAAAATATGTGTATGGTATGGGCTTTGTAACGCCGACCTCGCCAGGATGGGACTTCCCGCTCTCAGTGCTTGGAGGATGCTTGGTACTAATTGCTTTTGGTGCCGGTAGATTTTCAATTGATGAAAGAAAAAAAACTGATTAGGGTAATTCACAACCTATGGATGAACGCCCGTCAGTCAGTAAACTGCTGATTCCATTACTGTTCAAAAAGAATCGAAAAATAGTTATATTCGTGCAGCCCGGAAACAGTTAAAAATGAATAGTCAAGAATTACCTTGAGGAATGCAGTTGAAAGAAAACAAATATGATGATAATGACTTCTTTAGTCATTATAGCAAGATGCCTCGTTCAGTTGGCGGCCTCCTGTCTGCAGGTGAATGGCATGAATTTCAAAAATTATTACCAGATATGAAAGGTAAATCGGTCCTGGATTTAGGGTGCGGCTATGGTTGGCACTGCAGATATGCTGCTGAACTTGGAGCTCAATCTGTTGTTGGAATAGACCTTTCAGAAAAGATGTTGAAGGTAGCCCGGGACCGTACAAATGATGAACGAATTACTTATATGAGAGGAGCAATTGAAGATATTAACTTTGAGAAAGAAAGCTTTGATCTTATAATCAGTTCATTGGCATTTCATTATATAAAATCATTCGAACAAATATGTGTGAAATTATCTGAGGTATTAAAATACAAGGGCAACCTGGTGTTTTCTGTTGAACATCCGGTTTTTACGGCCTTTGGAAATCAGGACTGGATATATGATGAGAAAGGGAATAAAATTCACTGGCCTGTAGATAATTATTTTATTGAAGGCAGCAGGGAAGCTGTTTTTCTCGGTCACAGAATTATCAAATATCACAGAACATTAACAACATACATTAATTCCCTGATCAATAATGGATTTATTATCAACAAAATAATTGAGCCGCTGCCATCAAAGGAAATGCTGGAGAAGAATGAATCTATGCGGGAGGAATTCCGCCGTCCCATGATGCTCATAATTTCTGCATATAAAAATTAAGTTATAACAGAAAAATAAATTAAGTTACACCAGAATTAAATCCATTAATTATTTTATTCGTGCCATTCTTCAAAATGATTCGAAAAACAGTAATATTTTTTTTAAAATTATTTTCCGGGGAAGACTGGTTTTTTTACTGTTTATGTAAGCGGAAAATAATTAATTTACTGCATTCTAAAATAAGGAAACAGAAAAATGAAAAGAATATTACTCGTTTTAACCGTTCTTAATTGTTTACTTATTAACATTGAGGCGCAGATCTATAGAGGCTATGCACAGGAGATGTTTCTTTTTTCACAGCCTGATGCAAGAAGTGAAGCAATGGGAAGGGGGAGTGCGGTACTTTATGGAAGCCCATTTACAAGCTTCTACAACCCTGCAAGCTCTTCTTTCTTAAAGGGTGCAAATGCTGAAGTATCACACCTTGAATTTACATACCCAATGGGTCAAAAAAGTAACTACGAGGTTTATGGAGCCGGAGCAAATTTAGATAGGTACGGAAGCATTTCATTTAATTATCTGCACTATGTATTTGGCGAGGAATTCTACTATACGGGTGATTTCGATCCATACGTTCTAACTAAATATCAGCCTTCCGAAAATATTTTCATGATGAACTATTCCCGCAATATTATTGACGGACTTTCTGCCGGAATCAATATAAATTATTTTCAGAATAAGTTTGGCGCAAATAATGAGGTAAGCGGCTGGACATTCGACGCTGGTTTGCTGAAAAAATATAATTTTGAATCAGAAGAAATAAAGCATGACATATATCTTGGACTTGGTTTAACAAACTTTACAAATGCAAAAATATCGTATCCCATTACAAATATTGAAACTTTGGTACCCCTTAAACAAGACGATTATCTTCCATCAATAATGCGTCTTGCTGCCGGATATGAATTCCAGCCTAAAAGCAAAGCAGCCGATTTCCGGTTAATTAAAGTCCTCTTTACAACTGAGTATATGGATCTCTTAAATTCTTCTAATAATTCACAATTTCAGCTTGGGGCAGAAGTAACCCTTTTAGAAATATTGAAGTTAAGAGGCGGGTATTTCACCATGGGGATTGAAGATTACGGCGATAATAGAAATGTATCAAGACTCAATGAGGCAACATACGGCCTGGGAATTGAACTGCCGATAAAGAAAATTTCAAATATGGCAATACCGCTAAACGTCAGATTTGATCATACATCTCTGCCATTCCCGACATATAATCTGGATAATCCGGGAGGGAAGAAGTGCCCTGTCTATACTCTCAGTGCTTCTTATGATTTTTAAGTACGTTCTGCATGAAAAAGTATAAAAAGAAAAAGCCTCAGATTCCTAAAGAATCTGAGGCTTTTTTTGTGGAAACCACCGGCAGCCGGATGGTACTGTTTATGTTTATCCGACACTTATAACTCATTTCCCGAAATACTGTTTGTCAGGAGTTTAACTATTGTTTCTGCAAATATTACTTTGTATGGCCTGTTATAAAAATTAACTGGCTGGTTTGTAATCCCAGGTAATTCCTTATTCCTGTTATGAATTTCGATAACTTTTGAATATAACCTTAATAAAGCATCCTCAATCAGTTTTGGATTATTTTCAGTTAAAATTTCTGCTGCAAGAGGTTCTACTTCACCATAAATACTTAATTTTCTAAACGAAGGTATCAGCCATTTGCTGTATGGTATATATTTCTTTTCCAGGTAAAAACAGATTTTTATGCAATGTTCCGCCAGTCGGGCAGAGAGTATTTTGCTTCCTATGAATGATTCACTTTCAACTGACTGGCCAACGAATGGCTCTTCATCCTGAATCAGTTTCCAGAGCCCGGCTAACCGGTGTAAAAGAATATTGTGAGGGAAAAATGATATTTTACTCCGAAGCCTTGTCAGATCACCAAGCCCGTCATGGAATACTTTGCCTGCAGTTAATTCCAGCAATTTTTGATCTTCCAGCCTCAGCCAGTCTTCTGTAGTAATATTTTCAATATCAGTGATACCAAGATATCTTTTCATTTGCATATAACTATGTGCTGTATGAACTTCAATAAGATGATTAATCGGGTATGAGGATTTGAACTGCATTGATTGAGTTTGGTCATCTCGCGGAGAACTAAAATTAGTAGGGAATCCCATGAACTCAAAAGGCAGATTATATCTAAAGTAATCAGTTATTATTCCGCTATATTTTTTATGATCGCCTTCAGATAAAAATATCTGCAGCCTGGGTCCCCAATTATGGTCCATTGACAGGGGAGAATCAAAGCCCAGGACATCCGACCCATAACCGATCAAGGCTGCTGAATATACTAGGTTTTGAAAGTCGCGTTTTAATAAGGGAGCTACGACTTCAGTGTAAAATAGTTCATTAAGTTTTAGGCCAGGAATAAATTTCATTAAGCTATTTCTCCCGATACATATCTTGTTAATGTCAATTCCCGCACAGTAAATTGACTCAGAAAAAGCTTAATAATATTTTATCAAAAAATCCAGATGAGCCTTCCTTTAGTACGTCGGGCTATTCATTATTGTTGATAAGTTTACCATGGTGAAACCTTAGTAGAAATTGCAGTAATTTTGTTGCAATTCAGGCTGTTTCAGGGAAATATTACATGGAAGGGGAAATTGCGAAAAATGAAAAACCCCGGAATCGTTAAATTCCGGGGTTTTTTGTGGGCCCAGATGGAGACTGTCAACTTTTCCGTGTAATTGACCGGAGCAGGCTTAAACGTAAGCCTTAAGCCTCTCCTGAAAAGTTACCACAAACTGTGAAATAACCATGGCCCAATTCCTCACGGGCATGGTCCACTTTTTTGAAATTCCCTTATAGGCCAGGTAAAGCATCTTTGTAAGGGCCTCATCGTTCGGGAACTGTGTCTTTGCCTTGGTCACCTTCCTGAACTGGCGGTGCAGGGCCTCAACTGCATTGGTCGTATAAATTATGGTCCTGATCTCCTGAGGGAACTCGAAGAAGGTCCTAAGCCCCGTCCAGTTATCCCTCCACTGCTTTATGACGACGGGGTATTTCTTTCCCCATTTTTCTTCAAATCTGTCCAGTTCATAAAGGGCACTTTTCTCCTCCGGAGCCCTGTAGATCTGAGCTTTCCCCCAAAAACTGGACAAAAAAAGGCAATAATTTAAGACATAAAAATCATTAAATTATTGTTGTCCGGGTCTATGGATGACATGAAACTGCGGGGAGGCAAAAGCTATGGTCAAGAAACGGCAGGTATTTAC
>DATAKL010000003.1:0-18109 GCA_036261625.1 Ignavibacteriales bacterium
GGGCAGCGTGATACGAGACATACTCATCATAAATGACGATGATATCTGGGCTGTGGGTAATATATATAAAAGCGCATACAATGACACTCTTTACAATGTGCTTCATTGGGACGGGCATAAGTGGGACTACTTTTCCATTCCGATATGGATAGATTATGGAGAAACCATATTTAATAGACCAATTCAGCTTATGTCCATCTTCAAAACACAAGACAACTACCTCTTTATTACCTCTGAGGCAGGTGGTCTAAGTTATTATGACGGGAAGAGTTGGATATGTGTGAATATTCCTCCTTTCCCCTATCCGGCTCCAGTTTGTGCCAGGATATGGGGTACAACAAAGGATAACCTCTACTTTGCAAATGCAATAGGAACAATCACGCACTTTGACGGAAAGAAATTTGAATTCCTTGAGACCGGAAATAAGATATACTTAACAGACATCTATGGCACAAGTGACGGGAAAGAGATCTGGGCATGCGGATTCGATGTATTCACTATGGAGAGTGTTCTTCTCAGGGTAAATGGAAACAAAGTAGAAAAGCTCTATGAATACAGCCCGGACAAAAGAGATCCTCTTTTTGACCAGAATGTAGTCAGTTCAATCTGGTGTACAGACAAGGGATTTTTTGTCCTAAGCGGTGGTGGATATGACTACTACACACAATCTTACCTGAACCGCAATGTCTCAACTCATACTACAATTAAAAACGGAACAGGGCCATACAGAATTAGGGGGACAGCGCTTAACGACATCTTCTCAGTAGGTGATGATGCGGTGGTGTGGCACTATGACGGGCTTAAATGGACGGATGACAGGTCACAGCAGATCCTATACAGCACCCTTTTCGCTCTTGATGTAAAAGGAAATACTATTGTAACCGGAGGAAATGGTCCCGGTGGATCCTATGCATTCATCATGCTCGGGAGAAGATAGCTTCCGGGTATTATTATAAAATACACTAATCTATCTAGTATCTTAATTTTCAAGGAGCTCTATGAAACCAATTCTGTTCTCCGGGAAGATGCGCCTGTTATGTACTTCCCTATTGCTGTTTTTAATTTTTCATACGAATCTTTTTTCTCAGGAAGTCGACTGCGGAATCCAGAGGGAATGTAAAGAAAGATAACTTTGCCGATCTTAATTACTCAGACGTAAAGCCTGTAACGGAATACGCTTTAAGCCAGAACTACCCCAATCCCTTCAATCCAACAACCGTCATAAACTATGCGCTGCCAAGAGCCTCTAAGGTCACTCTTAAGATCTATGACATGCTGGGGCGTGAAGTCACAACACTTGTAAACGGGTATAAGGAAACGGGAAGGTATTCCGTGGAATTCAACGCCTCAAGTCTCCCTTCAGGAACCTATATCTATGCGATCAGGGCCAGTGACTTCGTCAGGAGCGGAAAGATGCTTTTGTTGAAGTAATATTTATTGAAAACGGACTGCCTCATATTTAATTTTGAGGCGGTCCGTTTATATGTACTTATCTGAATAATGTATAAACCTTCCGGTGCCCTGGTGCTAATCAAATTACCCGCAAAAAATTACATCTGTAAAACTGACCAGTATTTTCTTAATTTCCGGCATGAATATTTCAATATACAAACAAAGATCTATCATTTATTCCGTAAGCGCTGTTCTGTTGTGGTCCACGGTGGCTACGGCTTTTAAGCTGGCTCTTGAGGGCTTAAGCTACGATCAGCTCCTGTTCTATTCTTCGCTTTCAAGCACAATTGTCCTTTTAATTATAATGATGTTTTCAGATAGGAAGAAAATGCTTTCCTAACTGAAAGGGAAATATATACTGAACAGCATGTTCTTAGGACTCCTGAACCCTTTTCTTTACTATATGGTGCTCTTTAAGGCTTACTCGCTCCTTCCTGCCTATGAGGCGCAGCCTCTTAACTACACCTGGCCCATAATGATTTCACTTATGTCGGCTTTGTTCCTGAAGGAAAAACTGGGCTTTAAGACTATTCTGGGACTTTTGACCGCCTTTATCGGTGTGGTTGTAATTGCAACGAGGGGGGATGTTTTCAGTCTCAAATTCCACGACCCCGAGGGCGTAATCCTCGCTGTCGGGAGCTCTCTGATCTGGGGCTCGTACTGGATATTAAACGTTATAGATAAAAGAGAGGCTCCATCCAAGCTTTTCGGGGCATTCTTAATGGGAACGGTTTATTCGGCCCTGTATCTTCTGTTCTTCGGAAGCTTCAGGGTAACAAGTCCCATTTACATACTGGGCGCCGCATACGTGGGGCTTTTTGAAATGGGAATTACGTTCTTCCTCTGGATGAAGGGGCTTTCATTAAGCAAAAATAAAGCGCGCACTTCCACACTGGCATACCTGGCGCCATTTATTTCTCTTATTTTTATTGCGTTTATTCTGAATGAAAAGATTTCGGTTTATTCCATTATAGGACTTATTCTCATCATTGGCGGAATTCTTTACCAGCAGCTGGATAAGAAGCTTCCTGAAGGTGAAGGAGTTACTGCCGGGAAGTAATTAACGTCCCAGGGAATATTCTTCGGGCTTTTTATCCGGCAGCTCAATGTACGTTGCGTAGCATCTGGGCTCGGGAATAATGTAGCCGTCATCCCTAAGGCTTTTCAGATGGGCTTCAATTGCCTGGAGCATTGCTTGTTCCACCTCTTCTTCTGTGAAGCCTGTGGCAACGCATCCTTCAAGATCGGGTGCATAAGCTGAAAAACCGTTTTTTGTATTTTCCACTACAATCAGATATTTCATCATCTTAGACCTGCTTTATCGAGAATGTTGTTGATGGAATTTTGGGCCAGATAGTCGTGCGGCCTGCCGGAGATGGTAATGATGCCCATTTTGAGCGTGTGCTTAAACTGCTGAATCACGCCTTCCGAGCGGAAGCGGTACCAGCCGTCCTTCTCTACAATCCTGATCAGTTCCTTAGTTTTCACGGAAGACATCATCCCACGTTTTATATAATATTATATAAGAAGAAGTGCAATTTTTCAATTCTATTACTAAGCAGGCAATTTAGATCTGGAAGCTCTGTCCTATTTCATTAAGTCCCAGTTTAAGCGGGTAGTTTTTAACGGATTTATTAAGCCACTTCAGGGGTTCGTCCCTGGGTTCCATCCCCTGCAGGAACGTGTTGCAGTGAATAGGAATAAAGTATTCCGCCCTCATTCTCTCAGCCATGATAAGGGCTTCCTCGGGGTTGCAGTGGTTGGTTTTCCATGGGCGGTAGGCGCCGATCGGTATAATTGCAACGTCTACACCTTCGCTTTTTAATACGTCGAGCTTATTAGTAACTGCCGTATCGCCTCCGAAGAGTATCTTCTTCCCATTGCGCTCTATCAGATATGCGTTATAGCTCCTGCCGTCTTTGAAATATCCTCTTGAGCGGTCCTTTTCCCAGGGGAACCGCCACCCGAAATGCTTTACCTCGCATGCGCGGACCTTTGTGGAATCTATTTCATGGCTTTCACCCCAGTCGAGTTCTGTAAGGGATTTCCACGGGAGCTCCTGAATGACGTCTTTGGAGTGATAGGAAGTTACAACGTCAATTTGTCCGGGCTGTTTTTCTGCGATTGTCTTTAAGGATTCCCAGTCCATATGGTCCATATGTGCGTGAGAAAGAAGTATCATATCAATTTGGGGAAGTTCGTCAATTGTAAGTGCCGGGGCTGTGACGCGTGAAGGTCCCCATGTAAAGCCGAGGGCATAGATGCCCACGCGTCCGAAGAATACGGGGTCGGTTAAGATCCATTTGCCGTAAAAGTTCATAAGAATGGTGGAATGGCCAATCCACGCAAGGTTTACCCTACTGTCGTTCCAGAGAGAAGTGTCGGGGCGGTTTACCTTAAGCGCAGCGTTAAGGTTATCTTCTTTCCGGCCTGTAAAAGGGGAAGCTAAAACAAATCCTAAGGAAGCTAAAAATCCCTTTGTAATAAAAGATCTTCTATTCATTACAGCTGTTTACCTAAGTCAAAACTCATAATTCATCAAAACATTTATCTGAATGAAACCGTGTTCGGCAGTTCATTCGTATCGTCCGGCTTAATTGGGAAGTGACTGCTTAAGATCTCCCCTACCTCACGTATACCTAAGACAATGCCATCAGAGAAAAAACCGTTTCTGAACTTCTGCTGCATATCGTCTTTAATTTTGTGCCAGGTATTCTTTTCAACCTTCTCGTTTATTCCGGTATCGGCGAGAATATGAAACTCTTTTTCGGAAAGGAGAAGATAGATAAGTATGCCTGTCTTGTCGCGTGTCTTATCCATCCCGAGGCGGAAGAACTCCTCTTCTGCCAGTTCATGGATACTTTTTTTGCGTTTCAGGAAAGGTTTCTTTTCCCTGATGCTGACGCGGATTTCCCCGGAGGTTGTTTTTTCGGCCTCAGTAATTGCGTTTGAGATCATAAGGAGGTCGTCGTCATCCATCAGTTGATAAATTAAAGGCTGTTTCATATTAAAGTATTGTTTTATGAATTCTTCTTATCCCGGCATTGATAAAAATACTTAACCTGTGGGTTTAATACAAGTATAATCCCGCTCGCGCGGGAAGTCCAAAGCCCAACCACCCGGCTTGGGCGGAGGCAGCGTCAACTTAATAAAGGCAAAAGAAAGCCAGAAATTTTGAATACCGCAATTGTTAAGCCCCGAAGAGGGGCGCATTGTCTATAGCCCGGAGTGACCAAACCCGCCTTGGGCGGGTGCGGGAACTCCCGGGTAGCGGATCCCCCAATCCCCCGGAGCCCCGACAAGGGGCGATTTGTATTTAAACGGGATGAACAAGTCGCCCCTCATCGGGGCTCTGTTTCGTGTGGGGATCCGGTTCCCAGGGGTTCGGTCATCCCCGTCCGGGGATTCCTTCACCCCGGGCTAAAGACAAAGCGCCCCTCTTCGGGGCTTAATGACTGCGCTATTCCAGATGATCTCCTTTCATTATTATTTTGAATTAAGTTGACACACAAAGCCAGAGGCGGGCATGGCTCCAACGTCCAATGTCAAATCATGGTGATCTCGGGCACTGCATGGAATCTTTCGGATTGCTATATATGCAGAAACTTCTTTTGCCTTTATTCTTCATTATCTATATTGTATAATATCTTTAAAAATACTTACATAAAAATATAAACGAAGGATAAAAATGGCGTTTACACTAGAAAGACTGAAGAATTTTCACGGCAGAAAAGGCCCGCTTTTACTAATAATAATGGACGGAATGGGGCTCGGCAAGAATGCTGACAACAATGCAATCTATCTGGCCAAGACTCCCGTTTTAGATAAATTGATGACAATTCCCCTTAAAACACAGCTCAAGGCACACGGCCCTGCCGTCGGTATGCCTTCTGAAGACGATATGGGAAACAGCGAAGTTGGTCATAATGCTCTGGGTGCCGGACGCGTCTTTGCACAGGGAGCGGCTCTGGTAAACCTTGCTATTGAAAACGGCGCGATATTTAAGTCAAAGACATGGAAGAAAATCCTTGAAATAGGTAAAAGCGGCCATACGGTGCATTTAATTGGGCTCCTTTCAGACGGAAACGTTCATTCACACATTAGACACCTCTTTGCGCTCATACATAACTTAGAGGATGAAGGCGTAAGCAGGGTGCGCGTACACGCTTTACTCGACGGGCGCGACGTGGGCGAGAAGTCGGCCCTTACTTATGTCTACCCCACCGAGGAACTCTTAAGGAAGATTTCCGAGGAAAAGGGCTATGACTATAAAATTGCCTCAGGCGGCGGAAGAATGAATGTTACAATGGACCGCTACAACGCCGACTGGAGTATCGTAAAGCGCGGCTGGGAAGCCCACGTTCACGGCGAGGGAAGAAAATTCCCATCGGCTACTGAAGCCGTTACCGCTTTCTATAATGAAGACCCAAAAATGACAGACCAGTATATGGATTCTTTTGTGGTTGTGGATGAAAATGAAAAGCCTGTAGGCACAATAGAAGACGGCGACGCCGTTGTGTTCTTTAACTTCAGGGGCGACCGTGCAATTGAGATTTCAAGGGCTTTCCAGGACAAGAACCTAGAAACATTCGACCGCGGCAGAATTCCCGATGTGTTCTATGCCGGAATGATGGAGTACGACGGAGACCTCCATATACCGTCTAACTTCCTCGTTTCACCGCCTGAAATTGAATGCACCATAAGCGAATATCTCTGCGCTGAGAAGGTTACCAGCTTTGCAATCAGTGAAACACAGAAGTTCGGTCACGTTACATACTTCTGGAACGGCAACCGCTCGGGCTACATCAATGAATCGCTTGAAAAATACTTTGAGATCCCATCCGACAGGATCACATTCGATAAGGCCCCGCAGATGAAGGCAAATGAAATTACTGCCGAAGCCAAAAAGCTCTTAAGAACCGGAGAATATAAGTTCGGACGCCTGAACTTTGCAAACGGCGACATGGTAGGCCACACGGGCGACATGCAGGCTGCCATTACGGCTGTTGAAACTGTGGACAAGTGCGTGGGCGAGCTCCTTACAGTTATAGAGGAACTCCACGGCATTGCACTCATAACAGCCGACCACGGCAACGCCGAGGAAATGTTTACGGTTAAAAACGGGGTGAAGACACCAAAAACCTCGCATACACTGAACCCTGTGCCTTTTATTATTTTTGATCCTGAATACCAGGGAGAATATAAAATGGCAGAGGTCAAAAATCCGGGACTCTCAAACGTTGCTTCAACCATACTGAACCTCCTGGGCTTCAGGAAAGTTGAAGAATACGATGAATCCCTGATTTCTGTGGATTAATTTCTTATTCATGGGCGGGGCGTCCCAAAGCGCTCCGCCATGTTCTATCCGGGAGAGTTAATTTAACCTTGATTTTCACGCATTATTTCTGAATTTTTTCGTTCGAAATCGCCACTATTGTTACTTGACCATTATTACTTGTTTTTGGAGTAAAATAAATGCTTAAAAAAATGTTGCTTCCCCTTTTTCTGCTGGCCTTGCTCATTACAGAGTCACATGCACAGCTGAAAATCGGTAAGTATGCCGGGGAATTTATGGCTATAGGTGTAGGCGGCAGGGCAAATGCCATGGGCGGTGCCTATGTGGCCGTGGCAAATGACGTTACGGCAGGCTACTGGAACCCCGCTGCACTGGCAAGGATTGATTATCCCCAGATCGCTTTGATGTATTCTCAGAACTTCGGCAGCCTGGTTAATTATAACTACGCTTCTGCGGCACTTCCCTACGGGCAGGATATGAGCTTCGGCCTCAGCATTATCCGCCTCGGCGTAGACGGCATTCCCGACAACAGGCAGGCGCTGGTGGATAACGAGAATAACGTCATTTACGATATCTACAGGCCGGATGCCCACTTCGATCCTTCGCGCATCAAGGAATTCAGCGATGCCGACTGGGCTTTTTATTTTACTTTCGCCAAAAGGCAGTCCGATAAGCTCTACTACGGTGCAAACGTTAAACTCATCAGACGCAGCATTGCCGAATATACCGCTACAGGAATCGGCTTTGACGTGGGACTCTTATACCAGCCTACAGATAAACTTTCCCTCGGTGTAAACGTACAGGATATAACAACTACTCTTGTTGCCTGGAATACCGGCACAAATGAGCTCATTTCTCCAACGGCAAAGACGGGCATTGCATACGCCTTTAATTTCCTTTACGGAAAGGTAACACCTGCAGCCGGATTCGATATGAGATTTGAAAACCGCAGATTTGCCTCACAGATGAACGTGGGTCCTGTAAGTCTTGACTTCAGGGGTGGACTTGAATATAGTTATGCAGATGTTGTGGCAGTCCGTATGGGATACAACGATATTAAGGATTTTACAGTGGGAGCGGGCGTCAGGCTTCCGAAGCTGAACATCGATTATTCATTTGCCCACTTCAGCGGTGCAAAAGAAGATGCACTTGGAGACTCACACAAAATATCCCTTACACTTACGCTTGAATCCCCTAAATTCTTAAGGGGAGCAGGTAAATAACATTTTAATTAAGATGAAAAGACTCCCGAAAATATTAAACATACTCTTTCGTCTGGTTGTAATTCCGGCAGTCTTTTCATCTCTTTTCTTTTTTAACTCATGCGCTCCTTCGCGCATGGGAAGCGCAATATACCCAAACGCCGATTACCCTCTTACAAACGACACAGCCTATTCAGCCTCCAGCGACCTGACGTTCAGAATTCCCCGCGGATGGGTGAGGGCTGAGGCAGGGAAAAACGAGCCGATTGACTTATGGCTTATAAGAAGTGACTTTTCAGCAACGCTTAACCTTGTAGCCTTAAGTGCCGACAGCATTTTCAAATCGCAGCCGGCAGAAGACTCGCTGGCGCTTGTGCTTAATTACAGCCGTCAGCTTAAGATTAACAGGCTGGGGCAGGCCTATAAGGCGGTGCGTGAGGATGAATATTTTAAGTTCAGCAATAAAAGGTTCGGGGCCTATGAATACGAAGGCACCGAAGGCCTCCCGGTAAGAGTAGTGATATTTAATTATAAGGGAAAGTACTTCGAGTTTTCAGCCGTGCCCACGCAGTCCGTAGGTCAGGGCAAGGTAGACCCCAAGGATCTCTTCCGCGTTCAGCAGACACTGATTGCAACTATAAGGTAACCTTTCTCCTGTCGGGGTTTGCTAATTCTGCAATCCTAAATGCTCTGCTGCCTGTTTATTTTCGGGATGAATTTATAAATTTATCCGATGAAAACAGCATAACAATTCCATTTTTATACTTATTTAGTTGAAGGGAACATCTCTCGGCTCCATTTTCAGAGAATATCCACTCATTTTCTATATTGGATGCTTTTGCAAAGGATACTTTGGCGGCTCCATTCTTAAGGCTGCTGAATGCTCTTTCGATTTCATTTGCCGTGCCCGGTTCTACTTTTACCACAATAAAAATTAAGCTGTCACCCTCAAAACTCGCTTCCCAGCTGTGAGTATTAATTCCTTCAACTTTGCCGCCTGTAAATTCAAGAACTTTGATACCTGGTTTACTCTGCTTTAACTCCTGTTTATAATCGAGCTTATATTTATCTTCTAATAATGTTTTTATCTCATTCATGCCGGAACCCCATTTTATATCTTTTACAATTTGGGAATATTTTACGTCGGGATAGTCTTTTTGCTGTTTACTGCAGCCGGTCAGAATAACTAAAAACAAAGCAAGAACAGAAATCGAATACTTCATTTTGGGCTCCGTTGCGTTAAGAAATAATATTTTGAACTGAAAGTTATTATTTATTTTCTTTTGTTTCCAATATGGGATCATGAACATATTCCAGTATATCGCCGGGCTGACAATTCAGATATTGAAGGCTAAACCTGACACAAATCGTAATGATTAGCCCTTTATGAGCCCTTCATGAGCCCTTTGAGCCCTTTATGAGCCCTTTATGAGCCCTTTATGAGCCCATTTCACTCCTGTTTTTGAGACGGTAATAAGTACCTCGCCCCGTACTGCCAACCTGTTCAAGGACTTTTTTAGTGACTAACTCCTTAAGCTCTCTGGATGCAGTGGGCTTTGATAATCCAAACAATTCCTGATATTCTTTATTTGTAATTCTTCCCTCTTGCTTTATATGCAGAACTGCCCTAATTTGCCTTTCACTAAGGTCAAGTCCCGCCAGATACTCCTCATTTATATGGTCCTTTTGCAGCGTAAGGAAAAATCCGCCCTGATATTCCTGAAAAACTGGTTCAGGAAGCCCGGCAGTACGGCATTCGTTAATAATTCGCAAGGTGCCGCGTCCCCACGTCTCTACAAGTCCAGCCTTAAAAAACGCATCTGCAAGCTTAGGGTTACGTGGAACTGACGGATGGGCATGCTTTAAGTCTTCTATTTTGATCTGATTAGGTAAAGTCCCGCTATTCCAGAGAGTAAGTTTATCCGGATAAACTTTTAGCTGAATATGGCTGCTCAAATAATCCTTATGTATAATAGCATTCATTAAAGCTTCCCGCAAAGCATCCAGCGGATAATCCCAAGTCTCTTTTCGGTAGAGGCCTTCATCCTGCATCTTAAGTACCAGATATTTATCCGCAAGGATCTTAATTGCCTGTTCTATCTGATTAAAAAGATTTCCTTCTATCTCATCAGTTGAAACCACTTCTGTGTCAGTAATAAATCGCCCTATCCTGATTATAGCAGAAGTAAAATAGCGCTTTGGTTCACGCCCAAAGAGCAGGATAGCAGCGCGGGTCAATTTCCCCTCAGATAGAAGATTAAGCTTCATAAGTACAGTTTTGTCGTCATCTTCTCCAACAAAAGGAAGTCTGTTCTTTGCTTTTTCCCTGAACCACCTAATTGTATCCGGATCGATATCCTCCATTGACGCGGTTTCTACTATGTAATCTTCCCAGTTTTTTCCAGAGCGGGATATAAGAAATTCTGTAAGTTCTCTTCCCTGAAGTTCAAACAGCTGCTTCCGCTTCGTGCATAATATTTTCCGTTATAGGAAATTGGAGCATATGATTTCTGGATTTCAATAATCAAGTACTCTCTGTCTTCTTCTTTTTTAACAGTAATTTGAGGAATAATTCCCAATTGGTTTCTTGATTTCTGAGGTATTTCATGGAGCAACTTGTCTGCATTTGAAATCCCGATGACTCTTCCATCGTCGTCCACACCAATAAAAAGCTTACCACCTTCGGTATTTGCAAAGCCCGAAAAATATCTGAGCAGTTCATCCCTCCAGTTAGCTTTAAATTCTGTAATGTGGTCTTCTCTTAATAACATTTAGTTTATCCCTAAAAAATTTATTCTACTTTCGGCCTTTTTTGATTTGTTTTATGCAAGTTTAGTCATTCAAAATCAAAGAGTCAAATAGCATCCATCTCGATCGTTCAGATCTATTAGTGTCAATCGGCAGTCATGATTGTAGTGATTATTTACTTTATTTGGTTTCTAAAATTGAATCATGAACATATTCCAGTATATCGCCGGGTTGACAGTTCAGTACTCTGCAGATTGAATCCAATGTCGAGAACCGGATGGCTTTCGCCTTCTCAGTTTTAAGTATCGAAAGGTTCGCCTGCGTTAGGCCTACTTTTTCAGACAGTTCAGTCAAAGACATTTTTCTTTTAGCCATCATCACGTCAAGATTTACTCGGATTGCCATTTTTGCTTCCTATACTGTTAATTCAACTTCTTCTTTAAGCTTTGCCGCCCTTATTGATATTTCGCCAAGCGCATAGGTAAACATGCCGATTATAAAGTAAGGACTGAAGAACCCCATTATGAAATTCATCGGTATTAAAAGGGCCCGAAGAGTCAGGGGTGCGTCAAGCAGATAAGCCTTTAAGACGACGTCTTTCAAAGAAATAAAGAGGGCGAGAATTATAGTAAGTGTTCCTGCAGTTTTTAGTTTTTTGCCGTTTTCCCGGATAAACGGATTTTCTTCATAGCGGTCTCTAAGGAACCGGTTCAGCTGAATAATCATAAAGTACGTCAGGCCGAATACCAGAAGATTAGAAATTATAATGGCCGCCTTGACCTGCCAGGATACAACATTCGGGCTGAATAACTCCGGTTCATTTGAAAATAAATTATAGAAGTCGACGCTTGGAAATAATCCCTGCTCCTTCTGGCCGCCGATGGAATTCCCGACTAATCTTAAAAGAATTAACGGATAGATTTTTGTAAACAAATTGAAATAGGTATAAACGGATTTTACGAAAAAGCTTCCTTTAAGAAGTTTCATGGCATTCCTCAAATTGTTGGAGTCCAATTTAATGCTATACGGGCATATAGTCAATAAATATATATTGATAATCGATAATTTTATAAAGTAAGTTGATATTTAAGCTGCCTTCTTAACCATCCATGACCAGGACAGTAGCATGTCGCCCTTTAGAATTATCCTGTTGGCGTGAAAATCACATCCCGAATATGTGCATAAAAAAATAATTCGATAAATCTTCTGAATCTTTTATATTGTCTTTTGGGAAACAAATTGTTATTGGAAAATGTTAGAATAATACTTAACTTATAAGTGAAGAAATTTACCATAATCGACATACTTCAGGGCCCAAAGGCTAAATTTTACAGCGTTTTGCTCGAGGGTAAAAGACAAAGTGAATTTGAAGAGTTTTTAACAAACTTCAGGGATAATCCCGAGTTTTCTGAAATCATTCAAAATATTGTTATTAAAATCGACCAGATGGCCAGAGTTACAGGTGCCAGGGAAATCTTCTTCAAGCCTGAAGGACCAAGTATGGTCTTTAGAATAAATATTGGACGCGACGAAACCTATCCTCTCCGCCTCTATTGTTTACGCTATAATGATCAGGTGGTTCTTTTAGGAGGAGGAGGTTATAAAGATTTAAGTACTGTCCGTTATCAGGATAAAGAAGAATTGAATAATGCTGTGAAACTATTGCGCGCAGTTGACAAAAGTCTTAAAGAGGAAGAAGCCAGCTTCACAGATTTGGATTTAGTATCAGGAAAGCAATTTGAATTGAAAGGTTTATAAATGCCAAACAAAATTTTTGAAGAAGTATTAAATAATGTCCCCAAAGATGTTAAAAGATCCATTGCCCGTTCCATGAGAATTGCGGCCAGAATCGATGAGATCCTTAAAGAAAAGGGATTGAAGCAAAGCGATCTGGCAAAAATGCTCCATAAGAGCGAGTCGGAAATAAGTAAATGGCTAAGCGGCGACCATAATTTTACTATCGGGACAATTGATAAGATTGAAGACGTTCTGGATGCTGAAATTATAAACATACCGCTCAAACCAGCCGGCACCAAATCCAAAATGCCGCGCCCTTCCAAGAGTAAAGATTTAACAAGAAGAATCAAAAAATAAACTGAGAGATGTCCCCTAATTTCTTTCTTGAGACCTCCTCCTGCATGTGCATAAAAATATAATTCGATAAATTTTCTGAATCTTTTATATTGTCTATACATATCTCTTAAAGGTTTTGTTTTTGACCGGCATTTTCAGATAACGGGAGGAGAAATGAAACTTGTAAAGGTTCTTGCTCTTTTGATTTTATGTTCCGCCGCACAGGGCTTTGCACAGCAGGACAATAATAATCCGGGAAATAATACACAGTCCGGCAGCCCGCAGGGCTTTAATACATTTAACGTGCAGAACGATTTTCTGCTTACCTCACCGGGCGCCTTGAGATTCGGCCTTTTGGGCTACGATAACCCCGCTTTGCTTACATACCTGGAAGGCCCTGAGCTGGAATTCTACTGGTCGGACCAGAACGGCCGGTGGAATGACTTTAAGCGATACGGAATTTTCGGCGCCATGAGAAATCTGGGCCTGGGAATGATACACAATAAAGTCGGGAATTACTCCGTTACCGACTACAGAGTCTCCCTTGGCTTTGGGAGCAGGGCTTTCAGCCTTGGACTGGGCTTTGGATGGTCCGGAGGAGATGTGGAGCGCTTCGGGCGTTCGAAAATCGTGAGAGCCGGAATGCTCCTTCGCCCTTCAAGATACCTTTCACTTGGAGCCAGCGGAATAGTCTCCACCACATACTCAGCAAAGGAGTTATATACAGACCTTGCAGTCCGCCCATTGGGAAATGAATTTATTACGCTTTTTGCCGATATAGTCCTAAGAAATACTGAGATTGTAAGGGGGAAAAAAGAAATCTGGAGTGCCGGAGCGGCACTGGAAGTTATTCCGGGACTAAGAATTACCGGCAGATACTTCCAGACAAAAGCCTTCAGTGCCGGCCTTGAGCTTTCATTCGGGCATATAGGACTTTCAGGTCAGGCGCACTACGGCGACAATCAGGCCCATGCATACAATACATATGGAATCCGCATAGGCACATACGACAGGAATTTCATCGGCACACTTTTCCCTTCCAAAGACTATCTTAATATTACGCTTAAGGGAGAAATGAAATACCAACGGTTCATGTTTTTTGATGAATCCAATACACTTTATGACATTTTAAATGAGATTGATGCCGCAAAAGAAGATCCTGACATAAAGGGAATTGCCCTGAACGCCACCGAGCTTCAGGTGCCGGGCGAAATGCTCTGGGAGCTTCGTGAACGCCTGATCGATTTCAGGAAGTCCGGAAAGAAAGTGGTTATATTCCTGGAAAGGCCCGATATGGCCGACTACTACTTTGCTACCGCGGCAGACAAGGTTGTTCTGGATCCACTCGGAATGCTCTCCATGCAGGGGCTAATTGCAGGAAGGACATTCTATAAGGGCACGCTTGAAAAACTTGGTATAGGCTTCGATGAGCTCAGGTTCTTTAAGTATAAGTCGGCAATGGAAAGCTTCTCAAGGAAAGATATGACTGAGGCCGACAAGGTGCAGAGGGGGAGGCTTATAGAAGCCTATTACAATCTGATGCGTGACGGGATAAGCAAGGCAAGGGGGCTTACGCCTGAAGCGGTGGACAGCATAGTAAATAATAAGGTTATTCTCCTGCCGAGGGAAGCTGTGGAGCTTGGACTTGTGGACACGCTGGACCGATGGGAGAATCTGAGCGAGGTGATTAAGAAAGTGGAAGGAACAAAAAGGCACCTGGTTTCAGCCCGGGCACTCAGGAAGTATAAGCTTCCCGATGACAACAAGTGGGGCGAGTTCGACAGAATTGCTATTATCTATGCCATTGGCGCTACATCCATGGATGCGGGAATAAATGCGCGCAGGCTTGTTAAAGACGTTCAGCATGCAGCCGAGAACCCGCGCGTAAAAGCTATTGTAATCAGAGTGGATTCCCCGGGAGGCGATGCAATGGCCTCCGACTATATAGCTGAGGCGATAAAAAAATACAAGAAGCATAAACCTATCGTCATCTCTCAGGGCGCTGTTGCTGCCTCGGGAGGCTACTGGCTTTCAATGTATGCCGACACAATAGTATCCGCCCCGAACACAATTACAGGCTCCATAGGTGTAATCGGCGCATGGGTATATAATACGGGACTTTCAGAAAAACTGGGCTTTACGACAGACTACGTTAAAATTGGCGATCACGCCGACCTGGGCTTCGGAGCCTCACTTCCATTTATGGGAATTGGGCTGCCCGACAGGAATCTTACGCCTGAGGAACGGGCCCGGTTTGAATATTTTATTAAAGACAGCTACGACATGTTCATAACCAAGGTTGCCGAAGGACGCCGCCTAACGCCTGAATTTGTGGATTCCGTGGGGCAGGGTCGCGTATGGATCGGTCCAGATGCAAAGGATAACCATCTTGTAGACATTCTTGGAGGTCTTAGCGATGCAATAAAAGTAGCCAAGCAAAGAGCGGGCATTCAAAAGGAAAAGGATATAAGATTTGTACAGTATCCTGCAATGCCGCTTTTTGATTTAAGTTTCTTAAGACCAGGCATTTTGGGTTTCGGTGCAAAGGAAAGTGAATTTGCCGATTACATGAAGCTTATCATAGAGCACAACGGCCAGCCGATGCCGAGGCTTCCCGTGGAGGATCTGCGCCTCATAAAATAAAATCCTGATAAGATATATTTATGTGTGATGCCGGGAACCCTATCCCGGCATCATTCGTCTTAATTGTTAAATTATCCGCATTTTAGTATTTTATCCTGCACAAAGAACATTAATCTTGAATAATGTATAAACCCGTAAAAAAAATAGCACTAATCTTAATCCTCATTATACTTCTTCCCGTGGTATTTTTTTCCTTATATGAAATCTCCAGCGTAAATGAAAACGAAAGGCTGATTGAAGAGACTTTCAGCAATCAGATGAATGCTATACTCTTCAGTGTTAATCAGTATACGGAAGATATGGTAAGCGGCTGGGCTGGCAGAATTAATTCAGGCATGATGGAAAAAGCTCTGAAGCCCGAAGGCTTCCGCGCCGCAATAGAAAAAGTTCAAAAGGAAAATCCCATAAGCATAATCTTTACTGCCGAGGATATTTCCCTGAAGAACTTCACTCTTTTAGGCAATTCAGAGAAAATCAAAGATCCGGAAAAATTAAAAAGCGGGCTTAAGAAGTTACTGGGTGACAACGCGGAGAAGATAAAACGCCTTTATACTTATAAACGCGGGGGATATACAAAAATTGAAACACTGCCGGGCCTGAAAGGTTATTTTACGGGACTTATGGTTTTTATTCCTGACGGGGAGAGTGCCCCCGTTGCGGGTATAGGCATAAATGCCGAGGATTTTGTGCGGCAGAAAATGGGACCCAAGCTTCAGGAGATATCCAAGGGGCAGTTCCTTATTGCAGTCTATAAGGGCGAAAATGCTCCGGTCTACTCGACGGATGCGGTCTCAAATAATGAAGCCATGCAGAAAAGGCCCCTGTGGCTTCTTCCGGAATACAGCCTTGGCATTGCGCTCAAAGGGGCCACAATCAGTGACCTTGCCTCGGCACGCAGGCAGATGATACTCATACTGGTTATTTCGGTCAATATATTGCTCATTGCAGGCATTTGGCTTGTTTTCAGGAATATAAGAAAAGAGATCCGCCTGGCGCAGATAAAGTCGGACTTTGTCTCCAATGTTTCCCACGAATTAAGGACTCCACTTGCCCTGATCAGCATGTTTTCTGAAACGCTGGAGATGGGAAGGGTAAAAACAGAAGAAAAGAAAAAAGAGTATTACAGCATAATAAGCCAGGAGGCAGGGCGATTAAGCCGCATTGTAAATAAAATACTCAGCTTTTCGCAGATTGAAGCGGGAAGAAAAAAGTATACTTTTAAGGAGAGTGATATTAACACGGTTGTAGGTGATGTATTCAATACATACAGATATCACATGACTTCAGGCGGCTTCAGCTTTTCATTTGAGCCTGAAGAAGACCTGCCTGAAGCAATGCTCGACTGTGAAGCCGTCAGTCAGGCTGTTATTAATCTTATTGACAACGCTGCCAAATACAGCACTGATAAAAAGACTGTTAAAGTAGCTACGGGTAAAGATGAGGATTATGTTTTTGTTGAAGTCAGTGATCAAGGCATCGGCATCCCCGCGGAAGATCAGGAGAGAATATTTGAAAAATTCTTCCGTGTCTCAACAGGCGACGTCCACAACGTAAAAGGCACGGGTCTCGGGCTCACACTTGTAAAACATATAATGGAAGCACATAAAGGGAAAGTGACGCTTAATAGCCGCATGGGCCATGGAAGCACATTCAGGCTGAGTTTTCCGGTTAAAGATTTAAGGAGGGCAATATGACAAAAATTCTGATTGTAGAAGATGAAGCAAATATGAGAATGGGGCTTGCAGACAACCTTGAGTTTGAGGGCTACGAGGTGGATCAGGCAAAAGATGGGAACGAGGGCTTAAAGAAGATCCTTGATAACCGATACAGTCTCATCCTGCTTGACGTAATGATGCCGGGAAAGTCGGGTTTTGAGATCTGCAGGACTATAAGGGGAAAAGGAATTTCAACCCCGGTAATTCTTCTTACCGCAAAGGGTGAAGAAATTGACAAGGTAAGGGGCCTGGAGCTTGGGGCCGATGATTACATAACCAAACCGTTCAGTCTGATGGAGCTTTTGGCGCGAGTAAAAGCCGTATTAAGAAGAAGCGGTATGGATAATGAAGAAAAGAAATGTGAGACGGTAAAGATAGGAATGCTTGAAGTTGACTTCCCTTCATATAATGCATTTTCAGACGGATGCCAGGTGCAGATGTCGCACAAGGAGTTTGAGATATTGAAATATCTTTACGAGCACAAGAACAAAACAGTAAGCCGCGACGACCTGTTAAAGAACATCTGGGGCTACGAAGAAAGGGTCACGACCAGAACAGTGGACAATTTCATATTAAAGCTCCGTCAGAAAATAGAAGAAGACCACGAGCACCCGCAGTTAATCCTAACCGTCCACGGAACGGGCTACAAGCTTCTACAAATAGATATCCGCTAAAGCGGATAGGAAGCATTAAACATCCTAACTGCTTTAGCAGTTACCTATTTGTAGAAAGATAAAAAAAGAATATACGAACCACGCGAGTGGTTCCCCATGCTCCTATCCGCGTTAGCGGATACCTATTTGTAGCAAAACATTCAAAAACAACCTCAGAACCACGTCAGTGGTTCTATATGCCGACTTACCCGAAAACGTATTTAAGATCATATTTCACACCGAACGATTTCAGGAAATTGAGGTATTCCTCCTGAAATGTGTGAATCCTGTGGTGTTCTTCCTGGCCTGCAATATACCTGACCACAC
>DATAKL010000010.1:0-98066 GCA_036261625.1 Ignavibacteriales bacterium
GGTTCCCGCACCCGCCCAAGGCGGGTTTGGTCACCCCGGGCTAAAGACAAAGCGCCCCTCATCGGGGCTTTGTAATTTGGACGTTTATTGATGCATTCTTTTCATTGGCCTTTGGAAATCTATTAAGTTGACGCGTAAAGCCTTCGGCGTGCAGACGAAACCCTGGGCTACAGACAGAAAGCGGCTACGCCGTTCATTTTTATATGCCTTTGGGTCTTGAGAAGCTGGTTTTGCATGCTGTTATTCCTTCTCGATTACTCTTAAAAATGTAGGCAGAACGATTAAAAGCAGCGGCATGGCTATTATGAGTCCGCCTATAATTGCAATTGCAAGGGGCTGATGCATCTGCGCTCCGGTGCCGATACCGAGGGCAAGAGGAAACAGTGCTGCTATGGCGCCAAAGGCGGTCATGAGTTTGGGCCTTAGTCTTGTTGAAATGGAATAAATGATGGATCCATCCACACCTGTTTTTTCGCGTTCGGCTTTATACTGAAGGTAGGTAAAGATGGAGTTTTCTCCTATTATTCCAACAATCATTATCATGCCTGTGTAGCTGCCTACGTTAAGCGGTGTGCCTGTAAGGAAAAGCGCCAGTATGCTTCCCGATGTTCCAAGGGCGGCAATGGCTATTATAAGCAGAGACACTTTTATGTTCCTGAAGAGGAAAAGAATAACTACAAAAACAAGGAAGCAGGAGGTTACGAGTATCATCAGAAGTTCATTAAAGGCTTTCTGCTGCTCAGCGTACGCCCCGCCGTATTCAATGTTATAGCCTGCAGGAAGTGAAAGGCCTGAAGAGATCTTCTGCTGAATTTCCTTTAATGTGCTCCCGAGGTCGCGGTTATTCAGCCTTCCGGTTACAGCAATCATAGGCTTAAGATTTTCGCGTTCAATTTCAGCCACGCCTTTCAGTAACTTCACCTTTGCAAATTCACTCAAAGGCTTTGAAGTTCCGTTCGGAAGGAACACGGGCTCGCCGGCAAGGGCGTTTATAGAAAGAGGTTTTCCCTGCGACTCAAAAATTCTTATGTCGGTTAATTTATTACTCTCCAGTATGTTTCCCGCAACGCTGCCTTCAATCATATTCTGAACTTCATACTGCAGGTCGGCTGGCGACATGTTAAACTGCGCGAGCTTCGGGATGTCAGGTTCCACGATCATTTCAGGGCCGGCAATTGTAATGCCGTTAAATACGTCAGCCGTTCCGGGGACTTTTTCGATAATGCCGGCGGCTTTGACGGCAAGATTTTTAAGTACCTCCTGGTTATCTCCGTAGATCTTCACCTCGATGGGCTGCGTTGAACTCATAAGGTCGCCCAGCATATCGCCGATCACCTGACCGAAGTCCACCTTAAGTGCAGGCAGTGTCGATTCAATCTGGCCCCGGATAACATCGGCAACATCCATTGTAGATTTTTTTCTGTCTTTCTTCAGCTGAATTAAGTAATCGCCGCGGCTCGGTTCAGTAATGAAGAATCCCATCTGGGTTCCGAGTCTTCTTGAAAAGCTTTCGATATCGGGTTCATGTTTGAGAATGTCGTCAACCTTCCTGAGCATTCTGTCGCTTTCCTCAAGTGAAGTGCCGGGAGGGGTATCGAAATCGAGCACAAGGGAGCCTTCGTCCATTTCGGGCAAAAATCCGCTCGGGAGTTTGGGAAGTATAGTGACAGTTACAACAATGAGGAGGACGGAAAAGGCTCCAGCAATTAAGGGGCGTTTTATGAAATATTCCACCCACATCCTTTGCTTTACATCATGGCCTTTAGCTGAGACTTTGTGGGTTTGTTTTGAGAACAGGATATAAATTACCGGAAGTCCGATCCAGGTTACAAAAAATGAGCAGACGAGTGTAATAATCATTGTATTTGTCATTACCTTAAAGTAAGCCCCTGCTACTCCGCTCATTAAAACGAAGGGAAGAAAAATAACAATAGTTGAAAGCGAGGAGCCCACCATGGCAGGGAAAAGGTATTTCACGGCCGCATTTACGAGCTTAAAGCTGCTTTCCGAAGGGTGTTCCTCGTGAGTGCGGTGGATCTGTTCGACGACTACAATTGCGTCATCAATGATAAGGCCCACGGCTGCGGCAATGGCGCCTATTGTCATAATGTTAAATGTGTAACCCGCGGCATAAAGAACAATTATTGTAAGAGACAAAGTTACAGGTATGGTAATAAGTACAACGGAACTTGCCTTGACTGATCGGAGAAATATGACGGTAACAATTATTGCCAGCAGGAGCCCCACCCACAGAACGTCCCTCAGGCTCCGGATCGAATCATTTACAAAATCGGCCTGGTTGTAGTAAGGCTTAAGTTCGACCCCTTTGGGCAGAATGGTGCTTAATTTTTTAACCTGCCGCTGAACCTCTCCTGCCACATTGATGAGGTTAGTGTTGGGCTGTTTCAAAACAGCAATTAAAGGGACATCCTTACCGTTTGCATTAATCTTTACGTATTCTTTTTTCTCGGCCGCTTCAACACTTGCAATGTCCTTTATCTGAACGGCCCGCTGAGGAGTATTTTTTATAATGAGGTTCTCCAGGTCCTCCTTATTTTTTACTGATGTGTTTGTGATGCTTAGGTAGAGCCTGCTGTAGTCTGAAATATATCCGTTGGAGGTTAGCAGATTGCTTTCTGAAATGGCTGCAGAGACAGCCTGCGGTGTAATTCCCAGGCTGCTCATTCTTACGGGGTCGAGCATGATGTGGTACTCCTTGGTTTTTCCGCCCGTAATTGCAACCTCGGAAACGCCCTCAATTCTTGAAAGGAAGGGTTTGACCGTATATTCGGCAATCTGCCTGAGCTCGATCTGCGACTTTCCGGTTCCTTCGAGCGAGTAGCCCATTACGGGCAGAATTGAAGGATTCATCTTTTCGACTGTAATGCTGATCCCCTGAGGAAGGTCCTGCTTTATGGCATTGATCTGCGATTCAATTCTCTGCTTGCCAAGATCCACATCCGAATTCCAGTCCATGAATGCCGAAATCTCGCAGCTGCCGCGGCTGGTGGTGCTCCTTAGGAGCATCAGGTTCTGGACTTTCTTAATTGAGTTTTCAAGCGGAACCGTTACGCTTACCATCATTTTATCTACCGGCTGTTCTCCTGCCTCGGCGATGATTTTGATTTTTGGGAATGTAATATCGGGGAATAAACCGGACTGAATATTTATAAGCGAGAATATTCCGCCTATGAGCACAAAAAGGAGAATAGCAGCAATTGGGCCTTTATATGACGTATAAAACTCTTTCATAGCCTTGATCTTATTTCTTACTTGATCTTATTTTTAATTATAATTTTGGCCGTATCGGGCAGGCCGTATGCGCCCTCGGAGATGAACCTGTCATTCATGTTTATCGGAGGCTCCAGTATCTGAACCAGGCTGTCTGTCTCAATTCCTTTTTTGACATTAAGTCTGACAGCCAGGCTGTCGTTCAAGGCTTTCATTACCCAGAACTCAGTTTGTGTCTCGTTTGAAACCAGGGAAGACCTGGGCAGTGCCACGGCATTGCCGGCATGTTTTACGGGTACTTTAACGCTCAGGTTCAGATTTGCAGGAATTTCCATAAAAGGAACTGCTTCAAGTATAAAGGTCTGAGTCTGGTTTGCCGGATCAATTGAAGGAATCTTTCTGATCACCCGTGCCTGGTGTACCCGCCCGTCGGGAAGTCTGAGGCTGTAAGTATTAGAAGAACTGATAAGCGAGGCATAGCGGAAGGGAACATTCAGCAGAATCTTTAGTGACCTGGGTTCCACTATAAGGGCCAGTTTATCCCCTTCGGAAACGTAATTCCCCTCCTGAAAATCCAGTTCCGTCAGGACCCCGTTTGTACGCGAATACAGTTTTACGAGTCCCGAGAACTTTCCGACTCCGTAATTAACACCTGCGCTGTCTGAGGCGCTTGATTCCTTTGTCCTCATAAGAAAAATAACGTCTCCACTATGGATGGGGTCGCCCGGATTTTTATAGCTTTTAACAATATATCCTGCAAAAGTTGCGCGGATGGCCTCCTGGCTCTGAAAAGTTGTAGTGGCATTCAGGTCGATATATTCAGTCATATTTTGAATAACCGGATGAATTAAGCTGACAGAAGCGCCTTTGAATTCAGAAGTCTTTTCTTCTTCCGGGTCCTGCTTTGCACAGGAACTCAGAAAGAGCAATGATAACAAAAGGATTAAGATATTATTTTGGAGAAATTTCATTTTTACCAGTTCCAATAGTTAAATTGATTTATGGCCTGCTGATAGTTTGTATAGGTCTGGATCTCAGTCTTTTTAAGGTCGAGAAAATTCCGGAGGATTGTTATGAATTCAATCATCGTCAGCTGTCCCTGCCTGAGTTCCGAACGCGAGAGTCTTATAATCTGTTCATAATCTTTTATCTGACCGTTTATTGCATTCATATTGCGGGAAAGAGCAGAAAGCTGACTTGAAGTTTCATTCTTCTTGTTTTGGATAGTGACTCTTTGATTTACTTTCTGCAGGCCGAGGATATCTGCCGAGACAGCGGACTGCTGACGTGTTATGTTCCTCTGGCCGCCGTCGAAGATGGGATAAGAGAAATTAAGGCCCGCACTTATTCCGAATTTTCTTTGTATACCTGTAAGTTCAACAGCATTAAGCCCGGCATTTGCAAAAATGCTCAGCTGGGGGAGGTATTTTGTTTCAAGCACTTTCTGCCGGCTTACTATAAGCATGCTGTCTATTGAATACTTCCTCAGGAAGTTCGATTCATTTACGGGGTCCCTCTTTTTAAGGTCCGCATGGGTAAGTTCCACCAGTGCCGTGTCGGTGATGCCGCATGAGGTATTTAGTTCATACAGGTTTGTTTTATAGCTGCTGAGGGCCTCCAGGGAGGCGATCTCCTGATTTGCAAGTTCAACTTTAAGCAGCAGGTAATCGGACTGTTTTGCGAGTCCCCTGAGCATTAAAGCCCTTGTCAAGTCCAACTGCTGTCTGACTGTATCGATCAATGCTTCCGACAGGTAGTATAGCTCTTCGGCCTGGTAGGTAAGGATGTACTGATCGGTTATGTCTTTTTCCAGATTATGCTTTACTGTTTGAATTGCGTGTTCAGTGCTTGTGATCTGAAGGCCGGTCTGCATATCGTAAGCGTTCGTAAGTCCGCTGTTAAAAATATTTTTTGAGAGGTTTACCTGTGCCGAATAAAGTCCGCCGTTTGTAACTGAAGCGTCGTAGCCGATTGCCGTTGGCTGCGGTGCAGTTGTTACGAGTTCATTATTATTGAAGTAAGGGGCAAAGAGGTAATTGGCCGTAAGAGAAACCTGGGGAAGACTAAACTCTGCATTATTGAGCTGCCGGTCCAGTCGTATTATCTGAATGCTGCTCTGGTTTTCTTTTATGGCAGGGCTGTTCCTCAGGGCGGCAGAGAGGTAGTACTGCAGGTTATTCTGCGCTGAAAGCCGGATATTTACCATTAAGATAAACAGCAGAATTAACAAGAAAAATGAAAAGGCTTTTACATTCAATATTTTCATGGTTAAAGCTATAACTTTCAAATTGTGGAAAGAATGAGTAAAATACTCAGTAAACCTTTGGCTAATTTAATGAATTCGTGAAATATTATAAAGCACAGCCACATAAAGAGGCTGTGCTTTATATGAAGTCTTAAATTTGGCAAAGGGCGTTGAACTTATTCATTTTCTTCGCCTGATTCCTTTTCCTCTTTGGACTCTTTTTTGTGCCTGGAGCCTTTAATTTCCTTCGCAATTACTTTCCCATTCTTATCAAGCACTAATTCCATGGAGCTCGCGGCATCCTTTACCATCAGCTCAAAATTTTCGGTACCGTTTTTCGTGACTTTTTCAGCAGAAGTAATCTTTCCTTTGGGCGATTCCTTCTTAACGGTTGAAATTACAGTGGCGGGAAGATCATTGTTTGAAATCTTTTCTTCAATTTCCGCCACTTTCCCGTCGGGCAGATAAAGAAGGTCCCTTTTTACCTTGCCGTCGACGCTTTCTATCTCATAAAATGTTTTGCCTTCTTCAACTTCTTTGCCTGAACCCTTAATGACCGCATTCGGATAGGCTTTCTTAAATGAATCGAGAACGGCCTGGGGGACATTTTTTTTTACATCTTTTTTCTTTGACTGGGCATTGGAAGAAAAAGATATTGTAAGAGTTAGGACTGCAGCTGTTAAAGCTACTTTTGAAATATAACCGATGTTTTTCATAATACACCCGTAAATGTTGTTTGAATAATTGATTAACTGTACAGGTAAACTTAAGAAGTGAATATGAAAATAATATGAAAGCCGTGTAAGTGTGTGAAATTTTTCCGGGGAATATTGCTGAAAACCCGGGCAAGAAGGATCCGGGTTTTCAGCAATCAGCCTTTCATGCGGGCAGATCGATGGTAAACCTTGTTCCCGAGTGTACATCGCTTTCGACAGAAATTGAACCCTTATGCAATTCCACGAATTCTTTGGCTATAGTAAGGCCCAGGCCGTTTCCTTTTATTACTGAATTAACGGCATTGGACCGGTAAAAGCGGTCGAATATGCTGTTAAGTTCAGAAGGTTTGATCAAAATTCCGAAGTTGACAAATGTAATGTTTATTCTGCCGCGGGATTTTTCCATGATGATTCTGACGGCAGAGTTATCGGATGAATATTTTACGGCATTATCTATCAGGTTGATAAAAACACTTTTTAATTTATCCCTGTCGGCATTTATCTCAACGGGTTCATCAATCCGAAGGTCAAGGGAAATATCCCTTCCGCAGGCTGCTTTTCTCATGAACTGAATGCTTTCAATGAGGAGTTCATCAAGCCGCACGG
The DNA here is from genome assembly GCA_036261625.1 of Ignavibacteriales bacterium. Classification (GTDB taxonomy): domain Bacteria; phylum Bacteroidota; class Ignavibacteria; order Ignavibacteriales; family SURF-24; genus JAAXKN01. Next base: position 6,799 of record DATAKL010000010.1, read on the forward strand.
GCTCCAGATTCAGGGAATGCTGCGAGGAGTCGAGTTTAGCCAGAGTCAGTAACGAAGTTGTCAGCTTCGAGAGGCTCTCAATTTCCAGAAGTGCCGTTCTGATACTTTCCCTGTCAGGGCTTTCGGTTAGTTTATTTTCCAGCAGTTCCAGTTCAGTCTGCAGAATTGTAAGCGGGGTTCTGATTTCATGCGAAGCATCTGAGATGAACTGGCGGTGGCTCTTAAAGGAGTCGTCAAGCCGGCTGATCATTTCATTCAAAGTGCTGCCGAGGTAAAATATTTCATCTTTTGTGGCGGGTAATTCCAGCCTTTTATCCAGACTTTTAACGGAAATTTCTCTGGCTGTGCGCGACATTTTCACGACAGGCTTAAATGCCGCCCTGGAGATCAGCCAGGCTGTAAAGCCCGCAATGACAAGGGCAAAGGGAATAATAACGGACATGATAAAAAGGAGACGGCTTAGTGAGTTATCTGTCTGTTTCATTGATGCCATAACCTGAAGGGCATATTCAATTTTCCCATTACATTCGACACCGCTCCAGTAGGAGCGGTAGTTACTGCCGGAAGGCGTTTTAATTGTTTCAGTTACAGGCCTGTTTAATATTGCACTTTCCCATTTCTCCTTATCACCGGCAAGTGAATCTGAAAGGATTTTATTGCCTTTGCTGTCGTAGAGGGCAAGTCTTACATCCTGAAGCCCTTCGGCTTTTACAGACCTTAGTTCCACTGGATTGATGTAGTTTTCATCCGAAGCCTGTTCTTCAATTTCAGACTGAAGCACTATGGAATAGCTTTTTATGCTGCTGTCGATCCTTTCAGTTTCATTTTGCCTTATGCTCTGATAAATTATAAAGGCAAAGATTATAAGCACGATGCCGAAAATTAAGGTATAAGCAAATATGAGTTTCTGTTTAATAGAAAGAGTCATTCCGATTTCTCCGCGAACATGTAGCCTGCCCCTCTGATGGTATGAATGAGCTGTTTTGAAAAGCCGTTATCCATTTTTTGTCTTAAGAATTTAATATAGGATTCAATAATATTGCTTTTGGGGTCGAAATTCATATCCCAGAGATGTTCAGATATCATTTCTCTTGAAAGTATGCGGTCGGGGTTCAGCAAAAAGAGTTCGAGCAGCGAGAATTCCTTTGCGGTAAGCATTATTTCTTTATTCTCGCGCAGAGCCTTATGTGTATTCTGATCCAGGGAAATGCCGTATTTGGAAATGACAGTGCTTCTCACCTTGCTGTTGCGTCTGATAATTGAGCGAAGCCTGGCCAAAAGCTCGCCGAAGTGAAACGGTTTTGCCAGGTAATCATCGGCGCCGTTATCGAGGCCCTTGATCTTATCGGTCACATCATCAAGTGCAGTCAGCATTAGAATCGGTGTGAGTATCTTCTCATTTCTCAGCTTCCGGCAGGTCTCAAAGCCGTCCTGCAGGGGCAGTCTTACGTCCAGAACAATTGCATCATAGTCGTTTATTTTCGCCAGGCTTTCCCCCTGTATGCCGTCAAAGGCCTGGTCTACGGCAAAACTCTCCTGCCTGAGTCCTTTCGAAAGGCCGTCGGATATTTTTTTATCATCTTCGATTATAAGGACTCTCATTTTATATTCCCATTGAAAAAGTTATTCAGTTTGCCCAAATTCATCTGCCTGCCCGAATTCATCAGCGAAAAATTATGCAATTTGTTAAGACGATGCAATGCATGAAAATTGACAGCCGGGGCAGTTTATTTTTTTTCTGTAATTACCGTTGTCCATTTTTACACTGCTAATTTAAGATAAAAGATGAAAATAATATGAAAATGCCTCCCTTGGGTACTGGCAGAAAGGCTGAGCATCCGGGCTTTGCAGAAAAAAGCCCGGGCATCCCGTGGGGGATGCTCAGGTTCTAAAAATGCTTTAATAATATATAATAAGTATTTTGAAAAGGGAATTACTTTCCTGCTTTAGTTGCCTGTGCAACCATATTTGGCGGAATGGGGTCGGGCACCTTATTGTCAATTGGTTTAAGTGATTTTAAGTATGCAAATACAGCCTTCAGGTCCTCGTCTTTCATCTGTCCTATGCTTTGCCACGGCATGGGAGGCAGTATGGGGCGGCCGCTGCCCATATGTTTACCTTCCTTTAAAGCCTTTAAGAATACATTTTCATCCCAGGCACCAATTCCTGTCTGGCCGTCAGGAGTGAGATTTGCGGCAAAAGAAATTCCCCAGGGGCCTGCCCAGGCAGTAAGATCCATGCTGGCAAAGATCCATTTTGAGTTTGTAATGGTTGTATCAACAGGCGCAAGTGCTTCGCCGGCAGGGTGGCCGGAGAGGAGTTTTGCAGAGTCGGGTACAGGTCCCTGTGCCGTCATTATTTTGGGTGAATGGCAGTCGTTGCATCCGCCGACATTAACCAGGTACTTTCCGTAGGAGACCTGTTCGTCGTGCGACATTTTCTTATTCTCTTTATTCTGGTTAGAGCACTGAAGCTGTGTAATGACAAAGGCAAAGCCTGCCAGAATAAGCATAGCAATCGATAGATTTTTTCTCATATTTTTATCCTCTCTTCATTGTTTCATAATAGACAAACTATTTACTGAAATATACGGCCCCGAAATTCAGGGACTTTAATAACGTATATACATTTGGCCTAATATTCAATTATGTCCCGATTTTTGGGACAATTGAGAGGGGGAGGAAAGAGATTTTCGGGCTGGCGACTAAACTAATTGTTCAGCGGCAAAGTGATAAAAAAAGTTGTCCCTTTTTCTGTGTCTGAAAAGAAATTCACTTTGCCATTCAGGTATTTTTCGCCTATTAATTTCATGCTGTAGGTGCCAAGTCCTCTTCCGGTTCCTTTTGTTGAATAGGATCTGAGGAAGATCTGCAGCTGAACATCTTTCGGCATGTTGGTCTGGTTGTGCACACGGAATTCCAGTTTCTCTTCTTCAGCAAGGCAGCCGATGGTTACAGTTCCGTTTTTAGGCGTGGCTTCCAGGGCATTTTTCAGCATATTGCCAAGTACTCTTCTGAGTAATACCTTGTCGCTCCTGAACTCAATGGATTCTGAATTGGCATCTATAATGATTCGGCAGGAAGCAGCCTGAGCAAATAATTTATAAGAATCGGCAACATCTGCAATTACCTTAAGGGAATTTAACTGTGATAAATTTACGGCAAGTTCATTATTCTCAACCTGAGTAAGTATCCTCTGCGATTCTATTTCTTCAATTAGTTTTTTAGACAATCCGGACAGCATATTCCTGTAAGATTGGACTTCTTCATCCGATGCCGATTCCAAAAGTTCAGTAAATCCGTAAATATTTCCTGCGGTGTTCAGGACATCGTGGAAAAATATCCTTTCCAGCATACTGCGTCTTTTTTCATGGCTGATATCTTTAACAGAGAATAGTGTAAATTTTTGCGGACCGATGTTAAGAGGTGAAGCAGTAATTCTGAAATCCAGTGCTTCAAGGGTATCTTTTCTTAGAATTCTGCATTCTTCCTTAATTTCGGTGTCAGTCTTCTGCGAACAAAGGATTGCATTTACTCCGCCGCAGAACATGCAGGATTCCATTGTTCCGCATCCGCCGCCTGTTTCAGATGCGTGGTGGCAATCGATAATTTCCCCAAATCTTTTCCCGGTAATTTCTGTTTGGCTTTGAATTCCAAGTCTTTCCAGAAATGCGTTGTTTGCAAAAAGGACCTGTCTGCTGCTGTTTAAGATGAGTGTCATTTCGGGAATTAAATTAAGGACGTCGGGAATTGACCTGTTATATTTCAGCAGTTCCTTCTGTTCCTCTATTTCCTGAAGAGAAGATCTTCCAGCAGGTGCATATTTTGTCGGAAGAATATTTTCTTTAATCATTTATAATAAATCTTTCCAGGGCCCGTTTATTATGTTAACAATGGCTAAATACCCATTTATATTACTATCGGAAAATTATATGGATAGTTTATCTTAATTTATAAGCGGTGATTATGGCGCAGCGGCACTGCAGAGAAACATCCAAAATGAGGCAAACAGTTGGGGTTATGCTTAAAAAAGGCATCTTTGAGGGACGGAAAAAACAGATATTTTACACATATATAATACAAAATACTCTATGTACATACAACTATGAAGATATTTTTCTCTTTTTTATCTTCCCGTGCCCTGAAAAATGATTAAAAGTATTTTTATTCATGCTATGCAGGAAACAAAGCCAAACTGATTAACTATTAATTGGAAGGAGGATTATGAAAATAACAGTCTTTAACGGAAGTCCGCGGGCACGTCTGGGCAACACAAACGTCCTGGTTGAAAATTTTCTTGAAGGTGCAAGGCAGGCCGGAGCAGAGGCTGAACAGATTTATTTGGCGAAGTACAAAATAAACCCGTGCCGGGGGTGTAAGACCTGCTGGGAAAAGACTCCGGGAAAATGTGCACAGAAAGACGGCATGGCCGAACTGATTGAGAAGGTTACCTCTTCGGATGTACTTGGTTTTGCCACACCCGTTTATTGTGATAATGTAACGGGAATAATGAAGAATTTTATGGACCGGCTGATAGTAATTGGCGATCCACACTGGGCTAAGGATGAATTTGGGGAGTGCCGGCATATTATGCGTTACGAAAAACCGAACAGGATGCTCGTCTTTTCAAACTGCGGTTTCCCTGAGCAGAGCCATTTTCAGGTTCTGCGGTTGTTATTTCAGAGGATGTCAAGAAACCTGGGCTGGAGCATAATGGGTGAAGTCTACAGGGCAGGCGGAGCTCTAATGACTTCAAAGGATGAAAGTATAAAGCCGTTTATTGAAAAGTACAGGCAGCTTCTTATCAAGGCCGGAATTGAAGCAGTAGAAAAAGGGAAAATCGGTGAAGAAACCTCTTTGGAGCTGGAAAAGCTGCTTCTGCCCATGCCCATATCCGATTATGTGGATGTTTTCTTTACGCGCGTAAATCAGATCTGTGATGAACTGGATTTAAGGCTTTCCGGGAGTGACGGCGGGCAGAACGGTTAAATTGTTACTCAGATCACCGTTTTTATTCGGGGCTTGACAAATAATTTTTGTCTGATTAAATTTCGGTGTATAACGAAATGAAATTGAGATATTAATATGTTAATAGAAGAAAAAGCAAAACTCTTTAAGGCGCTTTCGGATCCCAACAGGCTAAGAATACTTAAGATGCTTCAGATAAGGAAGCTTTGCGTATGTGAAATTACGGAAGTTCTTGACCTTGCCACCTCAACAGTTTCGGAGCATTTAAGCGTACTGAAAAAGGCCGGTTTTATAATTGAAGAAAAAGACGGCAAATGGGTAAATTACATGATCAATACCGGGAGCAGCGACACTGTAGTAGCTTCAATGCTCTCGATGCTGCCATTCTGGATCAGCAGTGATCCGGCAGTAAGCAGTGATCTAAATAAAATTAACTCTGTAGACCGTAATAATCTTTGCAGCAGATAAAAAAAATTAAGTAACAATTCGGTAATAAACGAAATATTTTGGACCAATGGAGAAATAATAAATGCTTAACATTAAAGTTCTTGGATCAGGCTGCCCGAACTGCATAAGCCTGGAGAAACTCTGTAAAGAAGTTGTTTTAGAAAACAATGTTGAAGCTGAGATTGAAAAGATAACAGACTTCAAAGATATTATGGCTCACGGGGTGATGAGCACTCCCGGGCTGATAATAAACGGGAAAATAGTTTCAAGCGGAAAGCTTCCCGTAAAATCCACACTTACGCATTGGATTATGGATGCACTGGCCGGGGCAGAGAGCAATTAAAGTCAAAAGGCAAGCAGTAAAATGAGCACCTTAACAAAAAAACTTTCATTTTTTGACCGGTATCTTACACTATGGATAATTCTTGCAATGTTCATAGGTGTGTTCTCAGGGTACATGTTTCCAGGCATTGTGGACTTCTGGAACAGCTTCCAGAGCGGAACGACAAACATTCCTATTGCAGTCGGTTTAATTTTGATGATGTATCCGCCTCTTGCAAAGGTGAAATATGAGGAGCTGCCGGATGTTTTCAGAAATGTAAAGGTATTGACGCTATCCTTAGTTCAGAACTGGATCATAGGACCAATACTGATGTTCATTCTTGCCATTGTTTTCCTTCAGAACTACCCTGAATACATGGCAGGGCTTATAATGATTGGTCTGGCAAGGTGCATTGCAATGGTGATTGTATGGAACGAGCTTGCAAAGGGTGACACAGAATATGCAGCGGGGCTTGTGGCATTTAACTCCATATTTCAGGTATTATTCTTCTCAGTCTATGCATATGTATTTTTAACTGTTATTCCTTCGTGGCTTGGGCTTAAGACATTTGCTGTGGATATAACAATAGGGCAGATAGCAAAAAGCGTGTTCATTTATCTGGGCATTCCATTCTTGGGCGGAATGATAACACGTTTTGTTATGCTAAAGGCAAAGGGGAAAGCCTGGTACGAAAAGGTTTTTATTCCAAAGATAAGCCCGGTTACACTGATTGCACTTTTGTTTACAATTTTTGTAATGTTCTCACTTAAAGGCGAATACATTGTAAAGATACCGCTTGATGTAGTAAGGATAGCAGTGCCGCTGGTATTTTATTTTGTGATAATGTTCTTTGTCTCTTTTTATTTGGGAAAGAAGATGGGGGCAGACTATTCCAAAGCAGCAACGCTTTCCTTTACAGCTGCCAGCAACAATTTTGAGCTGGCAATAGCAGTGGCAATTGCAGTCTTCGGCATTAACTCCGGCGAGGCATTTGCCGCAGTAATAGGTCCATTGGTAGAAGTGCCGGTTCTGATCAGTCTTGTAAACGCAGCGCTGTGGATTCAGAAGAAATATTTCAAAACAGCTGAACCGGATATCGTAGAAATTCAGCAATCTTAAAGGAGAAGGAATGGATACTGCAGAAAAACTGATTACTGTGCAGGAAAGAAGGAAAAAGCCGCTTTTGATTTTTTTACTTCTGCCTTTATGGGCTGCTGTTTATTTCAGTCTTGAAGCAATTATTAACTTCATCGTATACGATGTATTATCAATGAGCAGGGCTTCGGCCCTGACAGAAGCCGTGAGGTTCTTCGCCTTTGAAGTGCCCAAGGTACTGCTGCTTTTGGTGCTGATTGTTTTTGTTGTAGGCATAATAAGGACATACTTTTCGCCGGAGAAGACCAGGAAGGCTCTTGAAGGAAAGTCGCTTTTTACAGGCAATGTTTTAGCCAGCCTGCTCGGCATAGTAACGCCGTTCTGTTCATGCTCAGCCATCCCGTTATTTTTAGGTTTTGTAGAATCCGGTGTCCCGCTCGGGGTAACATTTTCCTTTCTTATTGCGGCTCCAATGATAAATGAAGTAGCCCTTGTGCTTTTATTCGGTCTTTTCGGATGGAAGACAGCCTTGCTTTACATGTCTACGGGTTTAATCATATCCATGTTTTCAGGCTACGTTATAGGGAGGCTAAAACTTGAGAAATATGTAGAGGACTGGGTTTATGAGATAAAGGCCGGTCACGTTGAAATATCTGAAGAAAGGTCTCCCTTTTCTGAAAGGGTCATGGCCGGTGTTGAAGCAGTAAAGGAAATAGTTAAGAAAGTCTGGATCTATATAGTTCTGGGCATTGCGGTTGGTGCAGGCATACACGGTTATGTGCCGGAGAACTTCATGGCAGGCCTCATGGGCAAGAGTGCGTGGTGGTCCGTGCCTTTGTCAGTTTTAATAGGTGTACCGATGTATTCAAATGCAGCGGGAATTATTCCGATAGTGCAGGCGCTGCTTGAGAAAGGGGCTTCACTTGGGACAGTGCTTGCATTTATGATGTCTGTAATAGGGCTTTCGCTGCCCGAGACAATAATACTTAAAAAGGTGCTGAAGCTTCCTCTGATAATAACTTTTGTTACAGTAGTAGCCGTAGGAATTGTAATTGTAGGATACATTTTCAATTTCGTTTACTGAGGTATTACTTATAAGGAGGATAAAATGGTTGTTAAAGTTCTGGGTTCCTTCTGTTCAAGGTGCAATAAACTGGAAGCAAAGGTAAAGGAAGTTGCTGCCAGGAACAATATCAAAGCGCTGGTATTAAAAGTTACGGACATTCAGGAGATCATGAAATACGGGATAATGATGACGCCGGGGCTGGTAATAGACGAAAAAGTTGTCAGCAGCGGCATTGTCCCCAAGGAAGAGCAGATACTTGAGTGGTTAAGTCAGGCAGAGGAGACAAAACGATGAAAAAGACGATTCTTGCGTTTGCTTTATTATTTATTTTAGGTACAACTGTCTTTGCTCAAAACACTGACAAAAAAGCTGCAACAGTCAAAAAGCCGAAGGTAACCTTTATTGAGTTAGGTTCAGTTAACTGCATTCCCTGCAGGGCGATGCAGCCGGTAATGAAGTCTGTTGAGGAAAAATACGGCCACCAGCTGAAAGTGATTTTCTACGATGTGTGGAAGGAAGACCAGAAACAGTATGCTTCAAAGTATGGAATTAAGCTGATACCTACGCAGGTCTTTCTGGATGAAAACGGCAAGGAGCTTTTCAGGCATCAGGGTTTCTATTCTGAAAAAGAAATTGACAAATTTCTCAGTTCAAGAGGCTTAAAAGCACTTAAATAATTTCCACAAAAACTCTGGCCTAACATGCTAAATGAAATATTTGCAGGATTAAACGATGCACTTTACGGCAACACATACCTGGCTGTTTTAGCTTCTTTCAGCTGGGGTGTCCTAAGCATTCTTTTAAGTCCGTGTCACCTTTCGGGCATTCCGCTCATAATCGGCTACATTACAAGTCAGGGCAAAATAAGCATCAGAAAGACGTTCAGCATTTCAGTTACTTTTGCCTTTGGAATATTAATTTCAATTGCCCTTATTGGGATTATTACTCTTTGGCTGGGGAGGCTGATGGGGGATTTGGGGAGTGTAGGAAATTACATTGTAGCCGTTGTCTTTTTTGTTATGGGGCTATATCTTCTTGATCTTATAAGTCTGCCCTGGAGCGGCTTAAGCCTGAGCTCCACAAGGTTCAGGGGGCTTACGGCTGCTTTAGTGCTGGGGCTTTTCTTTGGTATTGGTCTTGGCCCGTGCACCTTCGCCTTTATGGCGCCTGTATTGGGCGTTGTCTTCCAGGCAGCATCATCCGGCTTAGCGCTGCCGATAGGGCTTCTTGGAGCTTTTGCTCTTGGTCATTGTTTCTTAATTGCAGGGGCAGGAACTTTAAGCAGGGCAGTTCAGAATTACCTCAACTGGACTGCAGGTTCGAGGCTCATGCTTTTAACAAAAAAGGTTTGTGGAATTTTTGTTATTCTGGGAGGTGTTTATCTGCTTATAAAATAGTTCAGCGTTGCCGGCTATAATGTTACAGGAGGGTGCCATCAGCCTCATTCAGCTCAGTCCGCAGATGCAGGGGAATACGCGGGGTTTTCCTTATTTGACTTTCTGGACGGGCTTATTTAAGTTCAGCATAGTTCAAAAAATCAACCATTAAAGGAAACCCGCATGAAACGTTTGCCGCATCTGTTATTATTTTTGCTTATTATATCTGCCCGGACACTCTGGGCTCAGGCAGATAATGATCCCTTTCTCTGGCTTGAGGATGTAAACGGCACTAAGGCGCTCAACTGGGTGAAGGAGCACAATGAGGCTACAGTCAACGAGCTGAAAAAGAATCCCATGTTCGATGAAATATATAATACCGCCTATGAAGTGCTCAACAGCAAGGAAAAGATCGCATATCCTACATTTACCGGCAAGTATATCTATAACTTATGGCAGGATGAAAAAAATGAAAGAGGCCTCTGGCGCAGAACAACGCTCGAAGAATATTTGAGTGCTGATCCCAGGTGGGAAGTTCTGCTTGATATAGATTCTCTTTCCAGGGCAGAAGGCGTGCCGTGGGTATATAAAGGAAGTGATTTGCTTTATCCAGATTATAACCTCTGCCTGGTCAGCCTTTCCAAAGGCGGCGGCGATGCAGTTGAGATAAGGGAATTTGACGTCGCAAAAAAACAGTTCGTTAAAGACGGATTCTTCATCCCTGAGGCAAAAAGCGAGGTGTCGTGGATAGATAAGAATTCAATTTACGTCGGCACTGATTTCGGTCCCGGAAGCATGACAAGTTCGGGATATCCAAGGATAGTGAAGCTGTGGAAAAGAGGCACAAAGCTTAAAGATGCCGAAACTGTTTTTTCCGGAGAAGTCACTGATGTTTCATCTTCGGCTTATGTTCTGAACACTCCGGAGCGGGCTTACCATTTTATCTACAGGGGTGTTACATTCTTTACAAGACAGGTGTTTGCCTTTGAAAACGGGAAGCAGATAAAGCTGGATATTCCGGAAGACGCAGAATTAAACGGCATATTTCAGAAGATGATGCTCATAAGCCTGAAAAGGGACTGGCAGACAGGCGGCAGGAAATATAAGCAGGGCTCACTTCTGAGCATCGGTTATGACGATTTCCTGAAAGGGAGCCGTAATTTCAGTGTAGTTGCTGAACCCTCGGAGCGGCTGAGCATAGAATCAGCTTCAGAAACCAGGGACTATCTGATTGTAAAGGTTCTTAATAATGTAAGCAGTGAACTCTATAGGTATAAATGGGACGGCACGAGGTGGAATAAGGAAAAAGTAATGGCTCCCGGATTCGGCAATATTTCAGTTACAACCACTGACGGCTTCTATTCTGACAAATATTTCTTCAGCTATACAGGATTCCTTTCGCCTACAAGCCTGTACTACGTTTCCGATGATAATAAGATCGTAAAAGTTAAAAGCCTGCCCGAATTCTTTGATACGAAAGATCTGACAGTCGATCAGTTTGAGGTACCGTCAAAAGACGGTGTAAAGATACCGTACTATGTTATCCATAAAAAAGACATGAAGCTGGACGGCAGTAATCCGGTGCTTCAGTATGCATACGGCGGATTTGAAATTCCAACACTTCCCTCATACAGCGGGGTCACAGGAAAAGTATGGCTGGAAAGGGGAGGGGTTTATGTAGTTGCCAACATAAGAGGCGGCGGCGAATTCGGTCCTTACTGGCACCGTTCGGTGCTGAAGGAAAACAGGCAGAAGGTGTTTGACGACATGATATCGGTATCGGAAGACCTGATTAAAAGAGGGATAACATCACCAAAGCATCTGGGGATAAAGGGAGGTAGCAACGGCGGTCTGCTTGTGGGAGCAGTCTTTACGCAGAGGCCCGATCTTTATAATGCCGTAGTATGCCAGGTGCCGCTTCTGGATATGAAGAGGTACAATAAACTTTTGGCGGGTGCAAGCTGGATGGGCGAGTATGGTAATCCGGATAAGCCGGAAGAATGGGCATACATACAGAAATATTCGCCGTATCAGAATCTAAGTGAAGCAAAGACATATCCCAAAGTATTCTTTATGACATCGACGAAAGACGACCGTGTGCATCCGGGGCATGCAAGAAAGATGGCAGCAAAGATGGAATCGATGAACAAGCCTTTTTATTATTACGAGAATACAGAAGGGGGGCATGCAGCAGCAGTTACAAATAAGCAGGTGGCATTTTCCAGCGCCCTTATGTTCTCATATCTCTGGAACCAGCTGAAATAAAGCCTGGAATGTTTGAGGGTATTTACGGAGCCGTCTGATAAAAGACGGCTTTTTTATACTGATTGTTACTTAATTTCCGACTTAATCAATTTAGTCCTTTGGCAGTCGCCATATCCATAATGGATTGAATTTATCATTCCGACTCCCCGCTTAAATGTCATAGAATAACTATCATCATAAACAAAAGTTTCGAAGGTCATATACTCATCATTTTTCAGAGTAACTTTAACATCCTGGTCCCAGTAAGCCTGCTCATTTAAGTTTAGAGAAAAGTCCGCATGAATATTCTCCGGATATTTTGCAATTATTTCGAATAATGTGTCACAGCTCATCCTGTAATAGGTTGTATCCTTAGTACCTGAGGTCAAGTCAGTTGAGGTAACTTCAAAGTAGTTTTTCTTATCGATAACTTTTACTCCGGTTACTTCTTCAACCAAATTTACCGTAGTCGTATCAAGATTAACAGCGCCATAATTAAAAGTAATGCTATTATAATACCACTTATTACCCACGGCTAAAGGGTAAAACGTCTGAGGCCTGGAAGGAGGTTCGTTCGGCGACTTGCAGCCCGCTATAAAAGAAAGAGAAAAAAGGATAAAAAGAGCGGAATTTTTCAGCATGATAAAAGTACCTGATTTCCCCATAGCACAGCATTCCTAAAATAATTGTTCAATAAATTGTTATATGGTGGAAAGATGATATTTCAATTATTAAGAAACTAACTTTATACATAAAAAATATTTACCCGTAAGTTTCCGCACAGATAAATTCATGGTATCAATAATGATAAATCTGCAATCGATTGTCAAGGACCATTTCGGGAAGAAAATAGAAGAGGCATAAAAGAAAACATTATTCGCAGTAAGGCTGCGGCGGTTTAGGTATAAAGGTTTTGCCCAGGCTGTCATGCCCAAATTTCCCGGGGCTTTGTGCATGAAGAGTTTATCGTGCTCAAATATTAGATGTTTTTGCGCACGAGAATCTGCGTATTCCCGGTTTTTAGATTCTTTTGTGCATGCTATCTGGCATTCATAGGGTTTTCAATCCCAAAAAAGCTCAAAATTTAGGATTGAAAATTATTTCAATCCCAAAAAACGGCAAAATTTGGGATTGAAAAAAGAAGTTTAGTTTTAATAAATAGTTTCGGAAGATTTATCATTCCAGCAGGAAATATATAAAGTGAGTAAAATTATGGAAAAATTACTCACATTTTTGCATGAGTGAGTAAAAATAAGACAATTTTACTCAGATATTGGTGTTAAATACAGAGGAGAACTTTTGAGCTATATTAATGCGGTAGTTTAAAACGAAAAAACCGCCCTTGTGAGGCGGTTTTTTATTTCAGAGCTGGTGGAGGGACTTGAACCCCCGACCAGCTGATTACAAAATATCTTGAAATATTGAAATACAAGCGAAAAACAAAGAAAATTTCTCATTTGCTATAGAACTTGCAATAGATTTATGCAGCGGATCCCTCTTTTACAGGTACTTCCTCATCAACAATAATCCCGTCGAGCATTCCCAGAATTGTCGGCTTTATGTTTATTTCTTCCTCTTTACCGCCGTCAACCTTACGCACAATCCTGCTTAACTTTATCGGTTCAAATGGGATCTCGAATTCCATCTCGTCAAGGGCGTCCAGCTCTTCCTTAAAAGTGGCCCCGTCTTCATCGCTATTGGCCTCCCAGTAAACCTTATTCCAGTCTGTTTCATGGTTCTCAACCTTTTTGCCTTCCGGATCGACCAGATATTTCTGTCCTTCCGGTCCTTCAAGTGTGCAGACTATCTTTTCCTTTTCAGGTTGCCCATCTTTTAAGACTGGTTTCCCGTCTTTTACGACTTCTTTTTCAAGCTTGTATTTCCATTTCCCGTGTTTTTCGCGGAGCTTGCTTACCTGTTTGGTATATTCTTTGTACTCGCTCTCCACTTTGTTCTGGAATTTCCCGAGCCAGTAAGAAGTCTTGGAAATAATATCCATTACGCATATTTCCAGTAAACCGTATTTAAGGTTGCCGATGTTCGCAAATTTGAATTTCATAGCTGCTTACACTCCCGTTGAAATTGTTAAATAAGAACCTAAATTTAAGTCTGTCTCCATGCCAGCCTGGACCTCTTCCGGAGTCCCCTCGAAGTTGTAACTTTCGTTACTTGTCTCCGTTTTCGGGTTTGTCGGAAGGTTATAGTTGTTCCTTTCAACCGTAACGTTTGCCTTGACCTTCCCCTCAGGGAGAGAAGTAAAGTTGCATCTGATTACCAGAGTAGCGTTGGCGTCGCCCTGGATTTTGTTTAAGTCTAACTGTGTCATAACGAACCTCTTTTGTTTTAATGTGATTTAATTATTTATGCTGTGACCAATCTTAGCCAGCTTGTGCCATTATAAAGATATACGTAATTGCCTGAGGTGTACCAGTTTCCCGCTTTAGGGTTTGCGGGTGTGCTGCCTCCTGTGAACTCTCCTCTGTAGGCCGAGACATTATCCCCGTTTACAGTAAGCGAACTTAGTCCCATTGACATTCGCCCCGTTGGATCCATCTTGAAAAAGTTCATCGGGCCACTGTAGAAATTGAAACTCCCGGGAGTTATATATGAGTAACTTTTATCGTAGACCGAAATCTTTACATTGTCCAAAGCTATGTCATACCAGTATGCATAGTGGGTGCTTGTGTCCGATCCTCCGCTTATTTTAAGGCGCACATAAGTAGAATCCGATGGGATCAAAGCATCAAGCGTCAAAGCCCGCCAACCCGATCCGGAACCCGTAAATATGTTTTTATATGCGATAGTGCCATTTTGGTTTATGAGTTCTAACATTAAGTACGGGTAGTCGGTCGCCGCGTCACTTCCACCGTAAGACCAGTTTATAGTGTTGTACTGCACAGACACTACAACGTGCTTACCTAAGAGACTTGCAGGGCTTGACAGATCCTGCTGTGCGTAGAAGTTGTATGCAAAGCCGCTTCCGGCGCTTTCGGCTGTTGTCCTAAAAAAGTAACTTCCTTCCTGAGGTGTAACGGGAGTCCCTATGCCGCCTGAAGTAACCCTGCTCACACTCCCTGTTGAAATGGAGGTCGTCCAGCCTGTAGAAAGGGCACTTTCAAAGGATTGGTTGACAATGCAGGTGCTTGTAAAATCTGTCGGGGAATATGCAAGATTAGGCATTGCGAAGTCGCCAACCATAAGGCTGTCGTAACCGTTTTTCTTTACTGCAAGCCCTGAAAAACCGGTTGAACCGTTCCAGCTTGCCTCTAAGCGTACACCGTTGTTTGCATCTATATCCTTGTAAAATTTAGTCTTATCAAAGCCAAATCCTGAAATTACCCTCCTTGCGGATGAAAGCTCAAAAATCAGATCTGCATTACTGTCAGTTGCAGCGATACCACTGTTTACGGTATGCCAGCCTATGCCGTTTCCTCCATAGAGATATCTTCCAATAGTGGTTACATTTATGCCGTTTCCGCTGTCGCCGATGTTTATGTAAGCATTTCCCCCGGCATTAAGTTCGAAAAGGTTGCAGTACAGCTTCTGATATGCGATGTTCCAGTCGGCAATGTGGTTTGTTCCGCTGCCCAGGTGGAACAGTTCCGACATTTCTACATTGCCAGTAATTCCCCAATCGGCGTCCGAATTGTACCACATACTGATATTATTTAGCTCATCCTTCCATAATTCAATGCAAGGCTGAGCTCCGCCTTTAAGCGTAAGTACACCATAGGAAGGATTGCCGCTGTAAAGGTAGTCTGTTGTTGCTATCCAGTTGGCCAGCGTTACCTGATTAGCGGAGTAGGTAAGGATATTATTAGCACCGAACCATCCGGAAGTATCAGCAATTGAAACATTACTGGAAGCAAGGGTAAATAGAGCAGTTTTTATATTCATTCCGGTAGTTGAATTCCACTTTATATAGGAAGTCATGTATTGTGTGCCGAAGAATATATTATCCCTGTCAAAGTAGAAGCCTGTTGATGTAACATCATCCGCAGAGCCTTTACCGGCATAAATCTTTCCGTCCTTATGCATGACCAGCAAGCCGCCTGTGAACTGGACATTATTAAAAGCCCATCCTGCTATTTGGTTTGTGTCGCCCAGATCAAAAGTAGCATTCCCGCTTGTGTCCCTGCCCTTAATTCCCCATTCTGTGTCCCCGTACCATCCTATTGAGACAGTTCCTGCATTTCTCCATCCGGGCGTATATCCCTGCTTCCTTACTATGAGTCCATAGTCTGAAAGCGATATTGCCGGGTTCTGTATTGTGCCACCAAAGCCACCTGCGATAGACCACATGCCATAGCCATTTCCATAAGGTGTTCCGTTGTCCGTAGATTGGTATGGAGTAACGACAGAGCCCTCTTCCAACTGCCAGCCCCATGTATAGATTGTCATATTCACATCAGGATTAACAAAACCCATCAGTGTATTCCCGTCAGGGGTCAGGTTTCCAAATTTTTTCGTTATCGAAAATCTTTGCCATGTCGTTGAAAGCGCACAACCTATCTGGGTACCATAATCGCCATTAGTCCTGTCCTGCAAGCACAGATTTGCCAAATGTTGCCCGCTCGATACTTTAGCCCAAACTGAGAGAGTATAAGTTTTATTTGCTCCTAAAATGCCAGCAGGGACCATGGTAAAGTAATATCTGTTTCCAGTTGTTCCGGTTGAAGCTTTAACGGTTGTATTGCTACCATCAGGCGCCGTGACGTCGGTTGATGTTGAATTCGAGGTCCATATAGCCTCTTTTGAGAAATCAGCTGCTTTTAATGAACTATTTGAAATCAGATTTTTCTTTATTTTGCCAACATAGAACGTATTTCCCCATCCGTTAGAATCACCAGCGGTCAAAGTTCCCACAATATTTACGTTGCCTTCTCCGTAAAAGTCCTGCGTATAAACGCCAAAGTTCTTAAGTGCTCCATAAGTTGTAGTGGGAACGCCGGTTAAATCTCCGCTACGTGAACGTATTTTAAGATCTGTCCATGGATTGGTTGCAAATGTGGCAATCTGGCTAAAGGGAGTTTTCCCCAAAGGTCCCTGGGCAACTATTTCATAAATACCGTTCCCGGCTACTCCATAATCCAAAGCTGTTGAACCTTTTAATACTGAAGTACCAGAGCCGGCCGTCTTAGTAAAGGCATACGTCTGCGTTTTATTGGCATCGTCACGGCTCAAATAAGTTACGGTTCCCCAAATGTCAACGACATCAATTCCGCCATTTGTTCTCGACTGATTCCTTAATCGTACAAAGTCGCCATCTTCAAAAACCCTACCAGTAAACCCTTCGAATTCCTCAACTATGAGATTTTGTCCGACTGAAAATGCCTGATATACTTTTGTTGAACTCTTGCATACTATCTGGCTCCCGGCAAGTGCAAATTCTAAATCAGATATAAATGACTTAACGTGCATCTCGGTTGCAGTAATCTTCGAGAATACCGAACCACTTCTCCCTATGTAGTAACCCAAATAAGGATCAACCGCATTCCAGTTATCTGAATAGATATCGCCCCAGTACTTAGCGTTTCCATTTACATTTAATTTTTCATCTGTGGTTGCGAACCCTACAGCTACTTTCCCCTGGTTTAGTATAAGAGTATTTACGACAGCTCCGGCTCCATAACTTATAAAGGGAGCGATGCCGTTCTGAGTAGTATAAAAATTTCCAGTACCTAAAACGAAGTTAGCACTTAAATTATTTGCGGTACTGAATTGTAAATATCCGGCATAACTTGCGATAGAGGCGGTTCTTACTGTATCGGTGGAATCCTTTCCTGTGAACTGAATTTCAGTCCTCTTATCATATCCTCCACCGGTTGCAGTATTCTCAATAATAAATATAGGTCTGTTATTATGAGAGCCCGCATCATTTTTTTGAATATGCAGTATGTTTAATGGTGGAGCGCCTATACCGATATTGCCGGTAGGCGTAATTACAAGGTGATTTGCTGCAATGTCATCCTGAGAGATAAACAAATTATGAGTAGAAGCATCGACACCCAGAAATGCGCTATATCCGGAAGTAGTGCTTATTGCCTGCCTCACCCGTATTGCGCTTCTATTTGTCGAGGTATAGTCAGCATTATTAAATATGGCCATGGTGTTATTTCCGGTGGAAGCCATATGCACGTTAAATTTGTAATCGGTAACAGAGGACCCTATGCTGACATTCCCGCCATTTGGATTAAGCAGTAACGGATAAACTGAGGCTAAATTTGAGCCATTTGTTACTTGAAGCCACGCACCACTCGTAGCATTGAGACCAATATCTAACACTCCGCCGGAATCATTGTTCTGAAATCTTGCAGCATGCCCAGTCTGCGAGGTACCGCTCGAGGCCGGGAGACTATGCGCTAAACCAAAAATATGTAATTTTGCTAAAGGACTTGTACCCAAGCCCATATACCCGTTGCTCAGTATAGTAATAAGAGCATTTGATTTTTGAGCAGTACTGTCATTATGAGCGGCTAATCCAGTCTGTCTTGCAATTATCATCGTATCAGCGTCAGTATATGGAGATCCAATATACCATTCAGTGCCAGAGGTATTCAAGTAATAATATGTACCGAGGCCTCTGTAGTTATTTGCAGCATTATAGCTTCTTAAAACTATCCCTGCATCAACGTATCCTGAACTGCTGCCGCTGATATAAAGCTTGCCAATCGAAGTCGTGGTCTGCCCAATTGATACCTGACTTAAAAAAGCATTATCCCCACTGCCATTTGCTACAATATTCCCGGATAAAGTTGTAGAAACAGCTGATATTGTGCCAATATTGGATAAATCAATAAGGGCTTCCGTCCCTGAGGTATTTCTTGCAAATACATCCAACCATGCCGTTCCTGCTTTATTTATTGTCTTAATGTTGTTCCTGAAATACAACGTGGCAGAGGCATCTATGTCACCATAAAACTTCGAAACCTTTGTGCTCCCCGTAAACGTAACTATAGCCGCCGCTTTACCATTATATATAGAGAAATCAGAAAATGCAGTTGAGGTATCGCCAGCATAGTTCCTATAATTCAGGTATAAGCCACTACTTTGCCTTCCCCAGATTTCATTTGAATTACCTATACCTATAGGGCCAGTGGTTAAATTAACAAAAGTAGGGCTTGAATCTGTTCTTACAGCTTGGTTCAGAAAATCACTAAACTTATGTCCGTTCCATAGTTCCGCATTAAGGTTATTCACCTGAGTTGTACTACTAACTACAAAAGGAGCCGTACCCTGCGCTGCGTTGGAAGTTATGCTACCGAGCACTATAAGAGCCCCGGCCGTGGTCAGCCTCATTAGCTCGGTAAGCGTTCCAGCGGCAAGGTTTGCAGCATTCACAACAGCGTTGCCCAGCTTACTGAAGATGAAATCTTTTCCGGATCCGGCTACCAGCTGTGCAATAGCCCCTGCTTTCTTGGCAAAGCCTAAGTCCTGCCCTGCGAAGATGCCGTTATTGTCCCCGTTTGCTGTCAGGCCCGCGAACTCCACGCTGTTCAGCTTCGAGAGGTTCTGGTCTATGCTGTTCAGCTCGGCTATGTTGCCGTGACTGTGCCGATCGGCGTTCAGCGTGTTCAGCTGGCCCTGTATGTTGCCGGTTAAGCCTGCAAGGTAGTTGAACTCGGCGGTGCTTACTGCGCCGGTGCCGAGGTTGGCGATGTTGTCAAGGCCGAGAGACTGGCGGCCGAGTAATGCATCGAGGCCTACTGCAGAGCCACTCCAGTATCTTGTGTCGTAACTGGTGCCGGATCCGCCGCCGGAGGAAGATCCGCCTGAGGGAGAGCTGCCGCTGGGGGCGCTGTTATCGCCGTAGGGTACAGATACCTGGCCGGGGACATATTCGTGCCCCTGAACGCCTACAAAGTCCACATCAAGCGTTTTCTTTACCAGGTCGTATGACATCCTCGGCCAGAAGTAACTGGCGCCGTCTATTACAATATTATCCAGAATGTCCCACCCGGAAGTGGGGTCTTCATCAACGCCGAGGATATTATCATCCAGATCCAGCTTGGCGCGTTTTAATCCATGCCTGAGGCCGTAGAAGTTCATGTCATCTTCAGCTACCTGCAGTGCATATGCATTTAAGGCGTCCTGTGTATTTATGGAAGAATCGGTGGCCAGAACGTCCCTTGAAATTCCGTTCTTTGGCTTTATCGGGGCAGTACTGCCGGGTTTTGTTTTCCCCAGCTGGGCCTTTCCGGTGATGGTTTCCCCATTCTGCATTACCCAGGACTTAACATTTATACTTACGCCGTCGGCTATCTTGTCCCAGAAATACTTCCCGGAGGCATCTATCTTGGCTGTAGTGCCGAGGGATCTTGTGGTGCCGTTGGTCCCGATGTTCTTCTTACTCTGCAGTACCAGATTGCTATCATTATCAAAGTACATGTAGCACTGCATCGAGCC
This sequence comes from Ignavibacteriales bacterium, assembly GCA_036261625.1. Lineage (GTDB taxonomy): Bacteria > Bacteroidota > Ignavibacteria > Ignavibacteriales > SURF-24 > JAAXKN01. The sequence goes on from DATAKL010000010.1 coordinate 26,722, forward strand.
GGCCAGAAGCTTAAGGGCTCCGTAAGGATCTGTGTTAAATGGCTGGTCAAATATAAGCTGTTCAAAGTATTCCAAGGGGACAGGGAATTCAGCGCTCCCGGTCCTGTTTACCACTGCGGAATCCGGCCACTGCTTTTTAAGCAGGGCACTTATAAACTTTATTCCATCGTATCTTAAAAGAGTAAGTGTGGGAGCACTACCATAGTAAAGCGTTGACATTGCATAGACACCAATATCCTGGCTGTAGACTGCAGCAGAATATTTTTTCATCTGCACTTCATTGTCATACTTTACGATGGTACTGGTGGATTTTACAGCCGGATAAAGCACACATTCAAGCTGATTATTGCCGGCACCAAGATTGATAATTTTACTGGAGAGAATAAGGTGCTTCGTATTGTCAACGGGATGGACCCAGACCATACCCCTGTTGAGCGGCCACAATGATTCACTTGTGGATATAGCAGTATAGCTGCCTTCACTGGCCTTGAATCTGATATCCAGATATGTGACTCCGGATCCAGCGATGAAGGAGTATTCTACCGCGTGAGTGGATCCTGCCGGCGTTACACCTTCCTGATATGTCCTGGCGTTCTCTATCTCCAGAAGCGCCATGGCGCTAAGCTTGTCTTTTACGGTTAAGGACAGAGTATTGGAAAGTTCAGGCTCATCGTTGCTTCCGAAGTCGGCCATGCCTTCAAAGAGTTTGCGCTGCTGTCCTTTGCTATTCGGGCAGTATATCTCAAACAAATATCTCTGAACTGCAGTAAGATCTTTGTTAAAGGCAGTATATACCGGATTGCCGGATTCCTTCCACAGTACCAGGCCTGCATCATCATACACTACGGCGCCAGCTACACCGGCTTTGTCAGCCTCAACTCTTTTGCTTATCTGGGGTGGAGTTATAAGAAAATCACTCCAGTCTTCCCATGCACCGTTCGGGTAATCCTTAAATCTTAGCTTGATCATCCTTGTTGATTCCTGTAATAAGAGTCTGTTTTAAGGAAAGCTTCCCGGTAATGCTGTTCCCCGATAACTGCGGGTAAAGGATTTTCCAGGAAGCGGGCGAAGTTTGTATTCAGCTGCTTTATTTCCTTCATCAGCCCATTATCTGCACCAGATGCGCCACCGGCCATATTTATTCCATCCGTACGGGCTTTCATAGCTGTTACGGCCTGAAGAACAATCATATTCTGTGCGGCAGAATAATTCTGGAAAGGATCTTCCCCGGCGTTCATCATTTCCAGCTGGGGAAGATACTTCTGTGCTGCATTATGCTTTACAACAAATTCAGGTCCTTCCTCATTCAGCCAGGCCAGCTGCTCACCACCGGGGACAAGGCCGCCTTTGGCAAATTTTGGAATCAGCTTATTCAGCAACCCCTGTATTGCAAGGCCTGCCGCCGGTGCCAGCACAAGAGCAAGAGGACCCGTAGAGGCTACAATGCTTCCTACATAAGTCATTACTGCCTGGGCAATTATAGCCATGATATTCTGTCTGGCCTGTTCCTTTATCTGATCTCCCAGCTTTTTGGAAGAATCATACTGACTGGCCCCGGCCTGCATCATCTGCATCGTGGCTTCTTTTCTTGCAGCAGTCTCACCCTTAATAATATTTATTCTCTCATTCGTAGTATTCCGCGTACGCTCAAGGTCCTGCAGCTCAGCCTCTGTCTTTGCATTTCTCATCTGCTCTTCAACATTAAAGAGGGTTGTTTCTTCATTAAGAAGCATCTGGTTGAGCTCAGCCTGGCTTGAAGTTTTAACCTGTTTCTCCATGCTTTGAATATCGAGCTGGCTTTTCTCTTCAGCCCAGATCTGGCGCTTCTTTTCCTGCAGATCTTCAAGCCTTTTCTGTTCCTTGAAGTAGGCCTCAGATCCTTCGAGAGTAACTTTATTCCTTTCTTCAAGAATCATATTCAAGCCGGCCTGAGTTTTCTCCAGCGATTTTACAGCCTCTTCTTGATCCTTCTCGTTCAGCTCATTAAGAGCATCCTTTATATTCTCATCAAGTTTGTCATTATTGGAGGTCTTGGAACCGCTTCCGCCTGTTGTGTTTCCACCAGTGCCGGAAGGATTCTGATTGCCTGAGCCTTTAGTCTCATTTACAATACCTCCGGATGATTGAAGAGCATACAATTCTTTTAAACGATCTATTTCATTTTTCAAGGCCAGTGCATCATTAGCAACTTTGAGATTGAATTCGGAATCCGTCTTTGTTGCCCAGGTAGAGTATTTGGTATAAGTATCTTCCAATGCCTTGGAAACTTCGCTAAGCTTTCCATTCTTTACTTGTTCCTCTAGCTTATAAAAGGGAAGTGCCCCGCCGTAATCTTCATTTTTCAGGCCCATAACTTCAAAGTTATTTTCAAGAGCCTGAAACTTTTCATTTACGGAGATATTCCCTGAGGCAATTTTGTTGTTTACCTGAGCTCTCTGGTATTCTGTCAGCTTTCCGTTCAAAATCCCGATCTCATCTGCAGCGTTCTTAGCAGCACTTTTAACATTTATAAGTTCTTTGGAATAATCATTAGTTGACTTAATGAGGTCAGGATACTGAATTTTAAGTTTAACTAGAATCTCATGCATCCTGTTTTCAGCTTTCTGTCTTTCTTCAGCACTGAGTTTCCCAGATTCAACTTTCTTATTCAGCTCCTCATATTCTCTTGAAAGATCCTGAATGCTCTCTTTCTGTTTAATCTGAGTATTAAGACTTTGCTGCATTTGCCTGTTGGCTTCTTCTCTGGCCGCGGCCTCTTTCTTCTGATTTTCAATGGTATTTCCATAAGCTTCATTTAGCTCATATAATGCCATCGCTAATCCTGCAGCGGCCACGATTGCAACCGTCCAGGGGTTATACATGGCATAAAGGGCCAGAGTCTCCATGGCTGACTTAACCCTGGCAATAGATATCGATAAAATATTCTGCGCGGTGGTAAGTCCAACCGTTGAAACTGTATATGCGGCTATGGCTACAGAAGCCACCTTTATTACAGGAACTATTTTATCTGCATTATCAACAGTGCCCTTTAGGGCAGGGATGAGAAAGTCTTCCAGCTGAGCGGCCACCGGCAGGATCATTTCCCCGAACTTTACCTTTGCTTCCTCAGCTGCAACGGCGATCTGTTCTAAGCGGTCTTTACTGTCGGCCTGTTTGGCGTTCACATCGTCGATCGTTTGTCCGGATGCAATTAAAATAGCCTGGAGCCTTATCTGTTTCTGTGTGTCTGCATCGAGCTTGGTTATCTCCTCCCCATGGGCCTTAGCAAGATCTTTTACGATTTCTTCATACTTCGCTTTTTCGATACCCAATTGCTTGAGGCCTTTTGTATTTCCTTCAGTTGCATAGACAATCTTCTGGAAATTTTCTTCAATGGATCCACCGTATTTATCAGCAGCATCTTCAGCCATATTAAAAAATATAGCCTGATCCTTCATGGTAATTCCAAGATCCGTAGCCTGATTGGAAAGCTTTATGAGGCCGGCTTCCGTGACCGTCCCTGCAGTGGCCTTGCGAAAGAGCTCAATATCTTCAGCAGATCCCTGGAATGTGCTCCTCAGAACTTCCATTTCAGCGGCTTTATTCAGCGGTTCCTGGACAAAATCCACAATCTTCTTTGAGAGCTCGAGGGCCTGATTAAAGCCGGTTACAACAATACTCCACTGTTTCAGCTGTTCCTTGAAAGATTCAGCCTTGGTATAAAGCTTATTTAAGTCCTGGTCGGACTTAACAAACTGGGCATCCAGCTGGCTCCCGTCTGGCCTGAGGCGTATTATGATATCTTCAGAAGGCATTACTTATCATTCCCATTATTAAGATTCTTTTTTATGTGCTTTATTCTCTCATTTTCAGCTATGCTTTGTGTGAGTCTTCTTGCCGTAAATCTTGTCAGCTTACAGCTGCAGTAATATTTTTTAAGGTAATCGAACGCCGCCGGATCGTTATCTACGAGGATTTGTTTGGTGTAATCCCTGAGTTCAGAAGGGGAGAGATACCTTCCGGGATTGAACTTAAAATCGTCTGAATTGTCTCTATACCTGAAGCAATTGTTCCTTTGTATTGTTCGAGCTGTCTCAGCGTGGCATTCCGCTTGTACTGAATAAAAAAAAGGTATACGTCCACAATTGCGTCAAAGTCATAGCCCCAGTCCACACTCTCCAGCCCTTCGCCTGTGAGGAGCTTGGGAAGATCTTCTTTAGCATCCTTAAAGCGGATGTTTATTCCATCGTTATTTGATGATGCAAGCCTCTGGAGTCCTTCAGCGCCGAAGCGGTTTTCAAGGATCTCTTCAACCTCATCCGAATAACGGCGGGAAGAAAGCTTTACTTCCTTCCCGTCTTTGTCATAAAAAGTGAATTCTTTAGTTCTGTGGTCCATTGTCCCTTCTATGCCTCAGCTTTTTCCGGTGATGTGTTTCTCTTTCCTTTCTTTCCTTCAGCTTCAGCTGCGGCGTCTGCCGGCAGAAGCGTGCCTTCCTGAAGGCATTTCATTGCACTGATCTCTTTGAATCTGTAGGATGAGCCTTCAAAGGATTTTACAATGGGTTCAGGAATTACTACTTCATAGCCTGAAGGTGTTCTTTTTATATCACCGATTCTGGTGGAGGCGTAGAAAGCTTTCCCTTCTTCTGTCCTGGCCGTGAAGCTGACATCAGGCCTGGTGTCGGAAGAGGGGAAGGTAATAACATTGCTAACAAGTTTAATATCCATTGTGTTTTAACTCCCCATTAAATCGTTTTTATTAAAAACCAAATTTTACTGTACCGCCCTTTGTGCCGTCGTCTGCGACATCTCCGCCATAGGTGGCGCCAGTGAAGAACTGCACCTGGTAGATCGGGATATCCCCCTCGAATGTGATCTTTGTGTAGAAATCATCATCCGAGTTCTTTACCTCGGGTGAGAGGGTGAGGCATCCGGCATTGAATTCGTAGTCCTCAAAACAGGTTCCGGTTGTTCCTTCACGCCAGAGAATGCTGGGGGCCATATCCTTATTCAGGATTTCAAGGATCTTTGATATTGCTGCATTCCTGCCGGTGATGCTTAAGGTAGCAGTAAGGTAGCTTACCAGATCCTCATTATAAATAGTCTTCTTGCCGCTTGTCTTAAATACAAGGCTCCGGTCAACAATTTCCCTGGGATCCACAAGGCTTGTGCCTTTAGATGCTTCAAACTTCAGGAAATTCGGTTCATGGTACTTTGAGAAATCAGCCCCTTCACCTGTTATACCGGCGACGGAAACTATTCCACTCGGGTCATCCGCAGCATCCATAAAGGTTTTGTGGGTCGTGTAGTCGAATGCCCTTTCGAGCGCCGGCTTTAAGTATCTTTTATCCGGAGTAATTCCATACTCGAAGCCGATGCCTATACCGTTATTACCCGCATATTTGAAGCAATACGGATTCCCGTCTGACTGCGGATTTGTCAGAACCTGTACATCCGCCTTAAGGTTAAGATATCCATGTAAACCCTTAAGCATTTTAATTGTCGGCTGAAGGGCTTCGATATCGTATTTGTGATTCATCATATTCCGGAGAGTACGGTTTCTGTAATCTTTGCCCGGCTTAAAAGGTGAAATATCCAGGCTCCCGGCCCCTCTTAAGCCCAGAGCAAATGCATTGGCATTTGTGGTCCCTAAAGTTCCGGCATCACAAAAGAGGATCTGCTGCAGTCCTGCGACACTAATGTTCATTGTTTTATCTCCCGTTTATTTAAGAAAAATATCTTTCTACTTTATTTTGAAACTTGCGCCGGCTCCTATGTAGAGATCCAGCTGGTTGTGAATTACTCCGTAGCCCAGGCCTGCCTGAAGTCCCCATGAAAAGCGGCTCCAGAAGGATTCTTCTTCAGCCACAGGCTGATTTATGAGTCTTTCCTTCCATGTTATCTCCCGCGTGAAATAGCTCTTGGGATGCAAAGGGATGGGGGAAATGAATTTAATTCTTTCGGTAAGTGAGGAGTCCTGGAAGGTCGTGTCACTTACCATAGCAAAACTGTAATTATTCAGCGTGTCCGGATTGTTCCTTTTTTTCTTATCCCGATAGATAAGATCAAGGGCATATTCTTTAGCTTCCTGCCAGAGGCTGTCTATGTTCACTTTTTCTTTAACCGGTACCGGATAGGCCTTCCCGGGGAGGGTGTCGGTCCTGGTGTTGTAAACAAAGACGGTATCTGCTTTCTGCGTTTTAAGATCTTTCTTCCCATCCTTCGACGGCCAGAAGTAATGCCCGGCCGCTCCGGATGCAGCTACAATAAATATCAAGGCCAGTATTTCAGTAAGTTTCATAACTTTGCCTGGTTGAAAAAGTGTTTTAGTTTTTCATCGTACCGGTTCCGCTCAAAGGCGGCGCCGTTGTACATGTTGGCAATGAGCCTGTAATTTAGTTCCTGCAGGGCCTTCAAGAAGCGGCCGTCCCTGTAGTTCTGGCAGAATAAGCAGAAGTTTTTCACCTGGTTATCTTCAGATTCCTCATAGTCCATGACCATGTCATAAATCGATCTATAACCGATGTAGGGGTACTGCCAGCCCATAATCTGGGCAATGCCGTATGAATAGCTCATCAATAAGAGCTCATGGTCATCGCGCTGCTTAATCCACTTCGGGTCAAGTCCAGGAAGGGCAGGGTGTTTAGGGGAATCTCCGTTTTTTACTTTGGTGAATCCTGAGAATATCCCAGATTCAAAGCGCTGCTTAATCTTGCCTTTCTCATCAAATCCCTCGGCATTACTCTCGGTCATAAGGATTGCATAAAGGATCCTCCAGTCTATCGAATGCAGGGAGGCGAAGTCTTTTAATATCTTAAGGTTCATTCCTGCTTTCCTTCTGCTTTATTCTCGGGTTTCCCGAAAGTATGTACTGCTGCATTAGCGGCGAAGAACGGGGCGCCGATCAGCATGAGGCCGGTTGCAAGGGGAGTAAACAGGCCGCCGAATTCTGTTATATTAAACTTATCCCCCTTGAGTATAACGGCCAGCGCAAGTACCGCAAGGCAGATAAGAAGGAATGCAGCAACAAGAATTATAAACCCGATGAATTTTCTATTTCCAGTCTGGACTTTCATTTTCTACTCCGGAATTGATTTATTTTTTCCTTTTGAGAATTTCTTTTATATCATCCTGGATAACCCCGACATCTTTTCTCAGCTGTCCGGTATTATCTTCAATATTCTGCAACCTGTTGTTCACGCTGTCGTTTATCATCTGCCTCACCTCTGTCCTGTCAGGTCTGGAGGCAACAAAGAGAGTGACGGTAATAACCGCCCCAATCAGCCCGATTATAAACGATACAAGCCAGCGGACCAGGTCTGTACTGTTTTTTGCGCCGGGGGCGGGGACTAATAAGGTCTGGACTTCTGCAGCTTCTGTGGTTCTCATTTTTAATTATACTCCGGTTCGTCTTTTAACCACTTGTTGGTACTATATTCAAAGGTCAGCGAAACGGAACCTTCAGCAACCACATGATCGTAAATCTCAATGTTTACGTCATCATGTACAGGATCAATCTTGAGCTCTCCGTATTTTCCCCTCAGGAAGTCCAAATTCTTACCTATGCAAAGATTTATATCCGCCTGCTGGTTAGTGAGGTTCAGGTAGCTTGCTTCAACTGTTCCCATTGCACAGGCGACTTCAAAAATTACCAGGAGTTTGGGATTGTGCTGATTGCCCTTAAAACGGTCTGTGTATTCCGATTCGCTGTCCTTCACGTTAATTAGTTCTGCATCTTGTTCAGGGATGACCTTAGGAATCCAGTGGACCACAACCTCACCGCAGTCGGTTTTATAACCATTCTCCTTCCGGATAGTCTGCATTATCTGCATTAAGTCTTTTACGAGAGCCTGTCTTTTTGTCATTTTAATGCCTAGTAAACTGCCAGTATTAAAGTTGTAAAGCCTGTGCCGTCCGGCTTCTTAGCTTTTATTTTATAATCCTTGTTCCTGATGGTGATCGTTTCTTCGTTCTTTAATGCAGATACATCATCGGTCCTGCAGAGAGCAACCGAGCGGCCGGCTTCTATTTCAAAGTACTGGCCCTGTTCGACTGCAACTTCATTGTCAAAGATCACCTGTATTGTTTTGCCGGTTGCCTTGAGGACAGCCGGCTCTTCCATCCCTGAATTGAATGCCTCATCCACAAAGTCGTAAGGCATATTTACTCCCGTTTATAAAAGTACAGGGCTTCCTTGAATGTCGTGTTATTATTCCCCGCGGCGCCTATAATTCGCAGCTTCCAGCGGAAATACTTTTTCCCGTTTGCGTCAAATGTTTTATTGATCTCTGTGTTTACACTGTCCTTATATAGCAGTGTATCTACAACCACAAAGCTCCCCTGGTAAAAATTACTCCCCAGGAGCTGTGTTGTAATTTTGCGTGTGGCCGTGGAAGTGCCTGTCAGCTGAGCCGCAAAGATGGGCGGATCTGTCTTCCAGTTTACTCCGTCATATTCGGGGAGAGAAAATTCAGCGGAAGTTAGTGTATCGGTAGATGCAACCTTTCCGGAAATATTAACCATATAGCTTCCTATAAGATCCTTTCCGACTGCATTGTTTTTAGTATCGATCTGGGGGAATGTCACCCCGGTAAAGATGAAAATTGCCAGCAGCGCCAGGCAAATATTTTTAAGTTTCATAGCTTTAACCTTTATCCTGTTTCTAAATGTTGAGCCTTCTTTTCACCAGGGCTACTTGGAAGGCCGTTAAACTGTTAATTTTTATTTCTTTACTGAGGCCTTTTGGGAAGCCTTTTCTTCCACCCATTCCTCAACAAATCCGGCTTTGGAATAAAGCCTGAAATCGTCCAGAGGCATTTCAACGGGGGAATCCTTGGTTGTGTCCGGGCCTACTTCTTCAAGTTTGTACACAAATCTTTTCAGAATCCTGACACTAACCTTGCCTGTGTTTCTTAATGTCACAGCCATATTTTCCTCACACTTAAAGTTTTATTGAAATCAGTTTTTTAATATTGACCAACAATTTGCCGGAACAAACTCCTCCTGGGTTAGGAGAAGTTTGTTACTTTTATTGTGCTTGTGCCGCGGCGGTTCAGGAAGTCATGATCCCAGAAGGGGATGATCTTAACTCCGCCGTCATCGTTGAGGCGGTTGATCTGAATTTCCAGAACTCCCCATGTGGCCATGATCATTTCAGTGGGATCAACAAGGGCTAAAGTTCCATCAGGGACCTGATTTGTTGCTAGGCCGCGTCTTCCCAGCATTTCGTTCTTAACCCAGAGCTTGTCTGTCTGGCCCGGCTCAATCTTGCGTTTTCTGAGAGCACCCTTGATTGTCGGGGTTGTGAGCCATGCTGCATTATCCAGATTGACATTCATGATTTCAAGCGCGGTTTCCATATCGATTGCCGTTCCTTCCGTGAAGTTCAGGCCGTCGATGATCTGTACACCATCAGAATAAAGAAGGCCAACCAGTTCTTTTACGCCCTGACCCTGGATAGCTGATTTGTCAACCCTTAGATTTAATTGATTAATTATATCTGCAATGAGAAGGATTTCCATATCCGGAGTTGTCTGCATAGAGGATCTCCTGGAAACCTTAACAAGGCCTGATGCTGTCTTAGGCGACATCTTATCTGTTCCGAAGTTGACATCGCTCTCAGCTGCAGCTTCACTTTCACCTACGTAGTAACCGGTTGAAGAAGAGGTCTTTTTCGAAAATTCAAGATCTCCTACAAGGCCGTTGATGTACTTTACATTAAGACCGCGGCCAATGACCATTGTGTTATAGAGCAGATCCATGAAGTTACCGGTCATAAGCTGTGTTGCAACCAGGGCGCCGGCTGTTCCCGTTCCGCCTTCCATTGTGCCAATGGTGATCTCTCTTTTGAGGTGTTCATAAGGAATAAAGAAACCTCTTTCCCTAGGGGCCAGTCCAAGGCGCTGGGCTATTGTGTTAGAAGCCTCTATTTCAAGGCCTGCCAGCTTTGGATTATTTTCAGCCACAGAGCGAACAAGATTCCACATGTTGTACTGTTTTCTCTGCTTTTCATCCATATCCAGGTGAGACTTAGGTGTTCCGAATTCCTCTCCTGAGTTCATTCTGGATACGATCTCACCGTTAAAGCGTTCAAGGCTCCAGCCTTCCAGATCGGCCTGATCTGCCAGCTGTTCTACATCCTTTATCCGTCCCTGCAGTCTCTTGGCAGTGGCGCGGATTTCTTTCCTACGTTCAGCATCCTGTTTCAGGATGTTTTCCCTGGTATCCTGATTGTTCTGCTGATCCGTTGTGTTAGGTTCAGGCATTGTGTTCTCCTGTCTGATTGTTATTGGTTCTGTTTGATTAAAAGATCTATTTTCAAGCTCTGCAATTTTTCTGTTCTGTTCTTCCAGCTGTTTCTGGATGAAGGAAATAACTGAGTTATCATTACGGAATCCCGATCTTGAGTCCGCGCCGATCGGCACCATGGAGCCTTCCAGCGGGCGCCATTTGAGCCTGATGTAGAGGTCGCGCTGATCAGCAAAATCATTTTTGAAAATTCTGCTGCCATGCTGATATGACCCGCCGGGCTTCAGAATGATGGTAGATTCGTTGTAAGTTTCATATCCGACGCTTACAGCATCAAGGTGGCCTTCCTGGACAAGTGTCCATTCCTCCTCACTTAAGGAAGAAAAAATGGCGCGTCCAACGTATTCGCCGTTCTCAACCTGAAGGTTTCTGACTGATCCTTTGACTACCGTTGCCACACCTCCACGGTATGAATGGGAATCCAGCATTACAACCTTGTCGTTTTCGGGCTGCATGACACTGCCGGGCTCAACCATAAGGATCTCTCTTATTACGCCCCAGCTTTCCCAATCCCAGACAAGGGAGGGGGTTTCAGTTGCAAGTACACAGCGTACTGAACGTTCAGTTTCGTTAATTACGCTTTTATCGATAGCTGAACGCCTGGATACAAAGCCCATATAATTGCTTCTCACCTTATCAGGTTCAGAATTCGGATTCTTTGGATTGTTGTTTGGTTCTGGCATATTGTTACCTTTATTAATTATTTTCTGTTACTAAGCTTATCATCCAGGAGATCTTCCACTATCTCGGCTATTTCAGCAGCATCTACATGATTCCGGACTGATTCATCACCTCCGTCAATCCCGGTAGATGAGCCTAATTCTTTATTCAGATCGGACTGCAAAAGGCCGTTTTCAATAAGTAATTTCCTTTCATAGGTTATGCGCTCAACCACTTCGTCGAAATCAAGACCGCGCTTTGAAAGCTCGATTTCATAGGTGGTAAGATTCCCCTGCAGCTCCAGAAGGGTTCCTTTTGCATCCTTGTATTTATCAACCCATTCGCCTACAAAGCCGAGGAACATGGGCTGATTGTACTTCTGGAAGTTGCTCATCTTAATGGGAAGACTGAAGTAACCGTTCAGAATGGTGCTTTCCAGCCAGTCCCTGAAGGTCGGGTTAAGCCTGTGCTCTCTCAAGTAGCGCTGATATATCCTGTAGCCCAGGCGTGAATCCAGAAGGCCGGTCCGGGATGAGGTATAGTTGACTCCGGCAAGATTGCTTGAAAGAGTGGGGTAATCGATATCCCATCCGGAGGCGACTCCCTGGAGGATGGTCTGAGTAAACGGTCCATGCTCTCCCTGGGGATAAGTAGGATCGTATGCAACGTGCTTGTAGCCGTAAGGAACTATGAAGGTTTCACCGGGCTGGATGTTCTGTACCAGGTCCCCGTTTTCATTCTCAACTGCACCGGCAACAGTTGCTGTACTTAATTCACCATCCTGCTCATAAACCGGTTCGATCATATTTGCTTTTCTTGCTGCACTCCTGGCATTATTCAACGCTGCGTCTTCGTAGCCTCTTAAAAGGTGAAGCCTGAGGCCCGTAGGAGCGCACCAGGGAATTCCCCTTAACTGGCCTACAAACTCTTTTATAAACAAATGAATGATCTGATCTGCAGGAATACGTACGTATTCTTTTGAGGCATAGGGAGAATACAGTTCCATGCCTTCCTTGATCTTCCGGAAGTAATAGGCAACAGGTTTTCTGACCGGGGTATATTCAATACCCATTATGATTATATTACCATTCGGAAGGAGCTTGTTGTAAGTCTCATCGCAGAAGGCCGCCTCGATCTGCTGATAGGTGATACCGAAGGGGTTTCCCTTTTTATCGGTAGTATACACTTTCTTTAAGAACACTTCGCCGTCTGTGGCCATGGTCTTAAGCTCAATGCCCAGGCCTTCTGTGAGGCTCATATCTCCCGAGACATAGCAGTATTCCATCTGCGACCAGTCCCAGAAGCCGTCCTGGATCATGGTATTAACAACCTTGTCGTATACCTTCTTCCATCCACCGACAGAATCCTTTTTCCAGTCGAAGGCCTTGTTCCTGTGTGTGAAGCCTTCAGGACCTATAACATTCTTTTCCAGCTCACGCATGAACTTTTTGAAATACGGGTCATTCTCAGCCAGCTCTCTCGACTTGGATCTCAGGATCCCCAGTCCCTGCCGGATATCCCAGTTTATATTTGTCTGCGAAACGTTCCACCCGCTGCTGTGCCATGCATCGGTTTTGGCTATTTCAAAGATTCTTTTTTGAGCAACGACGCTCATCCTTGCTTCGCGCCTTGCCTGAATAGGAGAGTGATTGATTCTTCTGGCTGATGTGAAAGAAGCGCGGGTACCGGAGGAGATAGTCTTCCGGGGCTGAGCTTTGGGACCTGAGAACATCCTGCCGAATATGTTGTTATAAACTGGCATAATTAATAGCTCTCCAAGATTCTGGGGGTGCGTTTTTTAATACCGGCTTTTACTTCGGCAATCCGGATCTGAGCGGCTAAAGCGTGCATATCCTTGTATTTGTAGGTCCTGTTCATGACTGTAATTTCAGTGACGTCACGGCTGGACAGGCGGGCATAAGCAGCCTGAAGGTTATCATATACCTTCTTCCAGTAGCTTCTGGGATCCTGTCCTATAGCAATATTGGCAAGTATTTCTACTGTGCCCTGGGCGATGGTGGTGGTTTTACCATTCTTGGTTACTTTGGCCTGATATGTATATTCGCCCGGTAAAGCACCAGTAAGGTCAGCGGTTACTCTGTGGATATCGCCTTCAGCTGTGGAAGAAATTACAATGGGCGTATTAGTCTGGAGGATTAAGTAATACTTCAGCTCATATTCTGAAGCGGGATAAAGAGGCAGATTTTCAGTCCAATCGAGACTGTCACCGGAGTATAATATTTCAAGTTCTATGTTCAATTCTGCTCTTGCCTTTTTTAAGAGCAAAATTGTTTAATTAAAATCTGATAGTCACGGCAGTATTATGGCAGTATTACTCCATTGCTAAATGTAAAAGACAGTGTTTTTTCTTAGGAAATTTGAAGTTTTCAAAAATCCGTGACAAAGTTCCCCTTCCTATTAGTTCTTACTCTGTCACTTTTACTGTCTTTTTTCTCTATTACGCCCTTGTGGAACTTCAGTTCTACCTCCTCAACCTGAAGTTCCACTTTTATATTTACGCTCTCTATGATAGTATTAACCAGTGTGGTCGGACTTATCCCCAGCTGTGCGGCTGCCTGGAGTATCTTTACCTGATTGTCTTCGCTTATTTCGATTCGCATTGGTTAATCCTCCGGATTAAAATCCAGTTACAAAATTCTTTTTATGCCTGATGACTCTGACCTGAGGCTGTGGCTTCGGCTTCTGGAATTCAGTTCTCTTTTCCTGTACATTCTCATCAGGCTCCGGAAGATCCTTTACCTGTTCGGACTTAGCCTTGAAGCTTTCCTCAATAGCATCCCAGTTCTGGATGTTCAGGTAATCCAGACCGGCCAGACAGTAAACCTCAAGGTCGAGGCCTTCATTGCGTGCCCTGGTCTTTATGAACTTCGTTCTTACCTGTACGCCCTTCTCATAGACCGGCACTTCCTTTTCGCCGCGGATCTGGTCAAAGAATTCCTTATCGCATGCCTGATTAAAATGCATATATCCCGGGCCGTAGGTCTCAATATTAAGGCGCGTGAAGATGGTTTTCTTTCCGGTGAAGGTTCCGACCGTAAACTGTTTAACCCTGATCTTGCTGTTCTTGAATGTCGGACGACTAAGCAAGGGAGCGCCCGCCTGGCCTTTGTCTCCCTGCAGGGCGAAAATCCACGACTTGCCTTTTTTCTTCATCGCCTGTACAAACTTAATTACGAACCTGGTTGCATAGCGGGCATCTATTCCGCAGCATCCTATTCTCAGCCTTACGCCTGTCTCACTCTGGTATATCTTATCCAGGTGATTCTCAAGGCGGAACCATACGTTCTCCGGATCCTCAGCATACATGGTCTCGGTCTTTCCGTAGAATACCTGATGCTCAATAAACCAGCTTTCCTCGGCCTTTCCGTATGCATTAACCAGAAGCTCAATGCGGTCTTTCTGGACGTCGCCTGCTGAAGTGACCACATAGGCGCCTTCAGGAAGGTTCCTCTCATCATATTCCTCCCTGCGGTTCATGAGGATATCGTCCGACGGGGCCTCGGTTACAACATCCTCCCAGACCTCCCCGAGCTCCAGATTAAAGAACGTCTGCAGCTTATTCGGGTCATCCTTTTTCTTTATGAAGGTTTTAACCAGGTCTTCCCATGTGGAAAGGGAAGAGTACATTTCATTTATCTGGAATCCCGCATGGTCGATAACTTCCGGTTTAGTCTTTCTCCACTCCCCGTTACGCCTCATCCAGAATTTATCCAGCTCTGTCAGCTGAGCCTTGCAGTTCTCATTCTCACATTCATAATAAGTTTTCTCAGGCTCATAGACTCCTTCAGCCACGCGCCACCCTTTAAGCTGCCAGAAGGAAAGAACCTGATAATGCCCGCATTTGGGGCAAGGGACATAAAACTTCCGCTGGTCACTGGCCTGATAGTCTGCATCAATGCGGCTCGATCCTTTCTTTGTCGGGGTGGAAATATCAACCTGTTTACTGGAGGACTTAAAACCTGTAAGACGCTTGACAACAATTTCCACCGTGTCGCCTTCATCTCCGGCTATCCATGGGATACGGTCCTTCTCATCTGTGAAAAGGTACCGGATGGACTGATTTGAAAGGTTGTTTACTGTCTGGGCGCTGACCAGGCTCACAAATCCGTCGGGGAAGGTCTTCTCTAAAGTGGAATTATCTCCATCCTTTTTCTTAAAGTCCGACATCTTCTCCCGGATCTTCGGGGTATCCCTTATGGCCGGATCCAGCTTTCTTTTGGAAAATCTTGTGGCGTTCTTTTCAGTAGGGTAAAGAACAAGGATCGGGCCCGGATCGTTATCTATAGCATAAAACATCATATTTATCATAGCCGCGGTAAAGGCCATCTGGCCGCTTTTCATTACGGAGATCTGCCTGATGAGGGGATCACTGAAGGCATCCTCAAAACCCTTCAGGTATTCAAAACCGTCGTGACTCCATTTGGGATCACCCTGCTGCGCTTTTTCGCAGTCCTCCGGAGAAAGGAATCTATGCTTATCCGCCCATTCAGAAACAAGTTCTTTTTCTTTGGGCTTCAGCGCTTCCTTAATTTTTGCAATTAAGGCCCGTACATTATCCCTTAGAATTTCTTCCGGAATCAGACTTAGGTAATTTTGCTTCGATATTTGATTGGTATAATACATTTTTTACCTGTTCAATTGCTTCTTTTAGAACTGCCATCATCTCCTCCTTTTTCCTGCACATAAGTAGCTTGTTTATAATCTTGACCGGCACAGAGTCCAAAGCCTTACTGAATATCGTAATTATATTCATCCAGTTATCCTCAACAAGATCCACCGGAAGAAAGCTTTCCATTTCATTCATCAGCTTTATTTCTTCACGCTTAGCCTTTAGGTTTAGAAGGCTGTCCTTTGCAGATATGGAATTATCTCCTCCGGCCTTTGCCTTCTTGATCTCTTCATCCTTATAATCCAGATACGCGTGTATAAATGCCACGCGGTTATACTTCCCATGGCTTACCTTCGGGAATCCCTTCTCTGCAGCAAGCTTGTTCACATAGCGCTCCGTTTTATTTATAAGGAGCGCCATGTCGCTCACCGATCCAAACTCGGCCCTGTCCTTCAGATAAGCTATATACCAGTGAACACACTCGGTTGCATTAAATTTATTCTGGCCCTCTTTGGGCATACCTTCCTTGACAAACTTCTTTACATCGTACTCGGTTACTTTAAGAAGCTCAGCTATTTGTTTTGTACTTGCGAAATTTGCCATTGAAATTACTGCCGTTTAGAATTATTTAATGCCCAGTTTGCCAAGTATGGCTTTTGAAATGCTTAACTTATCGTAGCCGGCTGTGGCCTTGATGTTCTCGATCCACTCCTCATACTTATCACGGTCCACCAGGATCCTGTATTCCCCGATGGTGAGATAAATATCCTTAAGGTTCTTAGCTATTTCTGTGACGTTTCCTTCTTCATCCGCCTCCTCATCAGGGAGAAGGAGGGACAGGTCCATACCTGAGAATTCGGTTTCCTTTTCGATGTCGTTTATGAGGAGGTTGTTTAAGTCCAGATATTCCTTAAGGCCTGTGGGATTAACCTTTGCGTAATTGCTGCTGTAGATAAGGACGAGCCTTGCGGCTTCCTTTTTGTTCTTGCAGTCTATGTAGTTGGCCGGCAGCTTCTCCGGGATCAGGACGCCTTCCGTCTCCAGTTCCGTCATTGCTATCTTGCGCGTGCGGCCGTCCAGGATCCATTCTTTCCCTTTGGAATCCTTCCATACGTTAAAGGGCTGGATGAAATTATTCCTGACAAGTGAGTTCTTTAATTTTGCCATATCCTCAAGGCTGATATCCTTCAGCCGATCGTTCTGCAGCCATTCAAGAGAGCGCCATTTGACGGGCTTCTGAGCGGTTATCTTACTCTTAATTTCCTTCATATTGAGAGACCTCTACAAATTAAAAAGAATAGAACTGTGAAATTTTTTTTCAAATCGTCGAGCGATCCCGGGGCGACCCGGCACCCATTTGGCTATTCCGGGGGAAGGACCCGTGACCGCCGTCACAAACGCAAAAACCGTGTTTTTGTAAGGAAATCCCTTATCCGTCACTGCGGTTTCCTCCTCTCGAGCTCATGCTTGAGGCGTTTGAAGTATTCTTCTTTGAATGTTTTGTCCATTGAATCAATAACCTTGCTTCCGCCTGATTTGGGCAGGGTAATGCGTGTAAGCGAAAGGCCGAAGAGCTCCTTTATAATTTCCTTACCCTTGGAGTTTATCCTGTCCGTCCTGATGAACACCCCGATATGGCCGCCCTTGCCTACAGTGGCAATAAATGAGCCCTTCTGGTTATCAGCTGAGCGGTAGAGCTTCCTTTCCCCGCGGGCTACAGTTGCCTTTACGCCCTGGTTAAAGCGTGGTCCTGAGTTCTTCTTCAGCCGTCCCGACTTTGTATAAAGCTTCGGGCGTCCGGGTTTGCCTGTCTGGGTGGCATTGAAGTCATAAAGGGGGAATTCCGCGGCTCTAACCTTCACAATTACAAAGGGCTGATCGGCTTTAGCCTTGGCGAAGATAAGGAAGCTTTTATCCAGATCCCTTTTCTTTACGTTGTATCGCTCACGGATGAGCGAGCTCCCCCGGGTGACGGCAGTATCCGCGGCCCTGTTTGCAGCGGCTATGCTTGATATTTCAATGGTCCGGCCGAGTTCCTTAAAGGAAAACCTATTGCCGCTTCCGTTTATCCTGTTTCCCATGTTTAGCATCCTTTTTATAAATTACTGTTAATATTGCCTCGGGCTCCTTATGCTTCATCATGAGCCGGAAGAGCTTGTATTTTAGCTTCCAGTCGCGCGTTGGCATGCCCTTTATTTCAACATATTCTTTCCTGCCGTCCAGGTGATGTAATACAAAATCCATTTTATAAATGCATATCTTTTCACCCAGAAGGATGATCGGAATTACTACCTGTCTCTCCCAGTCTTTGATTTCTCCAGCCATTTTCCTTAAAATAAGACTGTGAGCATATTGGGCCTCAAACTTGCTATCGTACTTAATCCCGCCGGTCTCTGTAACGACATTGAAATACTTATTCAGCTTCAGCTTTTCTTCTGGTTTCTCTTCAGACTGCACAGGATCGATTATACGGCAGTTTTTCAGCTGCAGGATATCATTTAGCGTCCATTTCTGTTTTTTCATGTCTAATAGCGCAGATAAGCAAAATTCGTACGTGTTTTAACATAGTGCGGGCATGTGTCAAAGTGCTTGGTGTGTAACATCGGATCGTAGTCTACAGTCAGCTCCATCATAAGGCTTTGTCTGTCGGCTCTGGGGATTGATTCCAGATTAACAGGCACGTTTTTCCCTTTATTCTTCAGCCATACGATCTGTTTTCCGCAATGCTTGCATGTGGTCCAGTAATTTCTAGCCATTATTGTTCTCTCTCGGTTAAAATCCATCAAATTCAGGAAGATTATCTACTTCATCCTCTTCCATTTCATCTACTTCGATCATGAATCTATCCCCAAGCCCTGCCTCTTTAACTTCTTCAGCTATAGTAGCAAAATCATCAGCCTTTGCTACTAAACAACTGGGCTGGACCTCGTATAGATCATTTTTTATTCCTGCTGCGATAGCAAGTTCAGATTGTTTTACTTTATTCATAGTGAAGAGCCTGAATACTTTGACTTTTGACATTTCACACCCCTTAATTTTTAATTTGGAAATACCATACTCCCTGATGACCTTCTGCCGGCAGGGGAGTATTGAATTGTTTAATATCTGAGAGAATAAGACCGTATCTTAAGTCAGGCGGGCAGATGATGAGCGCCTTCCTGGAGTCATCCCAGCTGAGGGCTCTGTGATCATCCACGTGAGCTGTTCCAAGGATACGGCCTCCGGGAAGTTTCCCTTCCTTGTACATAATCAGCGTTTCAGCTTTCTGATTTGGCGTGAGGAAACTATCTGCAGCTTTTATAGCATCCGGATCCCAGAACTTTCCGGCGTGAATGCCTATGGTTTCACCCTTGAGGATTGCAAATTTGTTGTGGATTCTGGTTTCTATGGTTTTCCAGTTCCAAATTACCCAGTAGGCCCAAGGCCTGTAAAGCGTAATAACTTTCATTTTACAGCACCTGCCAGCTTTTTCTTTAATGCTTTCATAGGGGGGACAAATACCCTGTCTATGATAATTGAAAGTTCCATATAAGCAGGGACTTTAATATGCAGCCTTTTGTACCTGTTATGAGGCTCTTTAGCCAGGATATGACACCTGAAGCATCTTTCAGCCTTAGGATTCCTGTTTAACAGGTTCTGCTTTAATTTCCTGCTGCAGTCCTTGCAGCACTTATCAGAAAGAATTTTACAGTCAACTTTAGCCATTTCTAACTCCGGAAATGATTTATAAAAGTTTTAATTGCTCAGTTACCGTTGTAAAATCAATTTTGAAATGATCATGGGGAAGTCCCTCCTTTATCAGCTTTTCAGCGCAGCTGTTGCATATAGCTTTACTGCCCTTGCTGGTCATAATGGCGGATATTCTTTCATCGGGGATCAGAGCGAACTTACGTTCACAGCATAAACATTCTTTACTTCCATAGCTCAGAGGCCATGTGTTTATAAACAGATCTCTCGAATAGCATTCAAAGGCTATCCGGTAAAAGGTGTAAAGGGAGGCCTTTTTTAAGAATCTCACGGCCTGCCTCCGTTTTTGGGCTCCCCGTAGTGGAAGCCGTCGGCGTCTTCGTAGCCCATTGGGGCCGTACCAAAAGCAACTACTATAAAAACTATCCAGACGAACAAATAAGCGAGTAACCAGATCATGATGAGCCTCCCTGGTTTATTTTTTATTCTTCTTCGGACCCTGTTTGCTATAGTGCCAGAAACATTTTGGGCAGTAAATGGTATGTCCTTCCTGAATAAGGGTTTTACTGCCGCAAGCCCTGCGCGTGCATCTTTTGTTTAGAATAAAGATCTTGCGCTTGTATTCAGCCCTTTGCCTGGTGCATTCCATTATTTGGACTCCTTCAGCTTTTCGATCTCTTCTTCCAGCAACTTTTCCTTAGCTGTCCATTCCTCAAGCTTTTCAACCAGACGTTTATAGACGGGATCTTTTGTGTAATTATCCACGAAAAGATTCCCTTTGCTTTCCTCCCTGAGGGCCCTTATGGCATTCTGGAGCTTGGTGATCATTCTCTTAGCGGATGTAAGTTTAGACATCGGGCCTGACATTAAATTCAAGCCTGTCTTTTTATCGTAAAAACACCATGACCCATCTACCAGCTGTTTCGGATATTTTACCTGGTAGAGTGCATGCAGATAACGTGTGTACCATTTGTACTTATCCAGGAGCTCCCGCCTAAAGTTAATCCTGTGCAGAAAAGTGCGGGTGTGGTAGTCAGGCTGGCCATCCGGATGGATAGGATGGACCACTAAGGTAAATTCTACCCAGCTCTCAACTTCCATCACTTCAGCTCCTTCCTGAATGTCCCTGCGGCCGGACAGTCAGCGAAGTGGGAGATATGGCGGGCCGGGACAAATAATCTTTTCAACCCTGCCCTGCAGTCATTTAATTCTGATTCATTAAGAGATTCAGCGTTCACCGGAATAAATCTCCCTTTTTCAGTCTTCAGGAAATAGATTTCTTTGTTACATGCTCTGCATTGTGCCATTTTAATGCTCCTTTTAAGCTGTTTTCTTTGCAACTTCTTCTATTTCATTAGAGAAAACATCGAATAAAGTAGGGACACTCACTTCTTCTTCAGCCATTTTCATATATTTAACGCCGGATTTGAAGTACTGCCGGGAAAGCTCTATCCCTATCCCCATGCGGCCGGCTTTTACAGCGCAGTATGGGACTGTAAAGAGCCCTGCGAAAGGATCCAGTACAGTATCACCTTCCATGGACCAGTTATCAATGACCCTTTCAACTATATCAAAAGGCAGGGGGCAGATGTGTTTTTCAGCTTTCTGCTTATTTTGTTCAGCGTTTAATCCTCTCATGTAATTGATATCCGTCCACAGCATATCCGTCCAGCTCTCGGGCTTTAATGCCATAAAGGAAGAGGGAAGCTTCTTTTTCTCATCCAGCTTTTCACCGAGCTCCTTGTGCAGCTCATAATCATAAATTTCATTCAGATTCCAGTTCTTAAACCATTCCATGGCCTTGTCAAGGGTCAGTCCTGCCACTTCCTGCGCGGTAAGCATCCTGTTCCCGGATGATCTCCAGAAACTGTGAGCCAGGAGCTGCCATTTTGCCCGTGTAAAATCTTCCTTGCTTTTCCGGATGGGTTCATCAGCAAAACCTTTGGATAAGTCGGTCTGCTGCTTGCGGAAGATGAGAAGGTATTCCGGAAGGCCGCAGGACATCTTTGAGGCATCCTTGCATTTTTCAGTCCAGCCGAGCCTGTAGGTCTGATTATTTTCACGTACAACGTCTGTAACAACGGTAATGCGTCCTATAAAGAGAAATCCATGCTTCCTGAATGCGGCAGTGCATTCATCCGAGAAAGGATCTATGGTATAACTTCCAAGGCCTGTCATGGTGGAATATCTTATGCGGTCCTTGACGTGTATTATGGCATTACGCCCGGGCTTAAGTACTCTGTGAAGTTCAGGGATCAGGTAGTCCATCTGCTGCCAGAAGAAAGCGTTATCCTCATTATGCCCGAAGTCATTATAGCTGGCGCTGTATTCGTAGTGATTACCGAAAGGGATGCTTGTATGAATAAGGCCAACGGAATTGCTTTCTATGTTCGCCATTTCAAGTACGCAGTCATTATTAACAGCTGTAAAATGTTCCCCGTCAACGACTTCACGCGTGCAGCCGAAACTGCGCTTCATCTGCTCAATTCTTGCCCTGTATTCAAGGCCGAAGGTGCGGATGATATCTCTCATTTTATCCATCATCTCATTGTGCCTTGCCCATTTATCCTTAAGGGAATCTGCAACGGGGCGTTCTTCAGCTGTGTATATGATATGGATATTAACAGGTTTATCCTGGAGAAAACGGTGTATTCTGTGAATGGCCTGTATGAAGTCGTTAAATTTATAGTCTATCGACATAAAGATTGCATTGTGGCAGTGGCGCTGGAAGTTGCACCCCGATCCGGCTATTTCTGCTTTTGTGGCCAGTATCCTGTATTCCCCGCGGGTAAAGCCGAGTATCCTGTTTTCCCTGGTCTCAAGATCCTGCGAACCATAAACAGTTTTAGCATCAGGAATTTCAGCCTCAATGGCCCTTCTTTCATCTTCCAGAAGGTGCCAAAGAAGATAATGGTCAGTATCATTCATCAGCGATTTAGCATATTCAAGCCTGTCTTTTATGGTAGCCTTTTTAATTCTGGCAGCTTCCTGAAGTGATGATGCGGCATCGGCAAAGGCCTTCATTTGTCCGTCTTTTTCTTTTATTTCGCCGTAAGTTTCAGCAGATACGCTTATTTCATGCCATTCAACGTTCATTTCAGGAAGGCTGTAGCCTTCATCGGAGTATCCAAGGTCAGAAGGCGAAGTAAGGAAGAGTGCCCAGCTGGAAACCCACAGCCAGAATTCCTGTTCCATGTGAGGATAAAGTGTCAGGTTGCCTGCTTTCTGGCTGTCACGCTGGAAGAACCTTGTAAGAGCCTGTCCGCGGTCCATAACACCCAGGAATTCAGAGTAATTTACAATTTCGAGGTATTCATTGGGCGCCGGCGTGGCAGTACAAACAAACTTATATTCTATATCGCGGAAGGTATTTATAAACTGCTGCGTAGTATCGCTCCCGAGTGATCGAAGGACAGATCCTTCATCCAGTGATACTCCTTTAAGTCCGTAATCCTTTATAAGAGAATTGATATCAAAGTTTCCGTCCCTGACCCTCTCATAGTTTGTAATGCAGAATGGAGTTCCTGCATTTATGAATTCTTCGGTATTGCGGACGTATTTAATCTTGACTCCCAGCATCTTTCCATCCTCTTCAACAAACTGATGCTTAACACCTAAAGGACAGATGAAGAGGAAAGTGCCTTTGTACATCCCAATAATTATCCTGGCTATTTCTATCTGATCAAAAGTCTTTCCAAGACCGAATGATTTGGCTATGAGACAACGACCGGCCTTCAGGGCCCATACTATCGTGTCCACCTGGTGAGGCTTGGCAAGGGGATTTATCAATTTTGGGTCTACAGTAAAGCCTTTCTGCTCTGAGAGCTTTATTTTCTTTTCCAGAAATTTCAGATAATCCATTTATTTTGTCCTTTTGGTTTTTCTTATTCAGCTTTAATTGTTTGATTTTCTGAGAGCTTCCTTAAATTCAGCTTCAGCCCGGCTGTACTCAGCTGAGCCTTTGACCAGTTTGGGCTCTTTTTTTACTACAGTTTCAGCTATCAGCTTTTCTTTTCTGGGGGAGGCTGTAAAAGCTTCAGCAAGGGCGCCGATCAGATCCGCCGGTTCTTCTTCAGCTTCAGCGGTCCCGGATGATTTCCCCCAGCGCTCCTCGTATTCACGCTTGGATTTAGCAGCATTCCTGAGTGATTCAGCTTCCTTCTGTTTCTGGATCTTCTTGTTCCTGAGGTCGTTCATCTTGCCGGATATCATCCCGGAGAGGTACCGTACGGTTTTAATGCGGGGATCTTCGGAAATGAGAAGGCCGGTAATACTTTCGCGCAGGATCCCGATCTGCTCTTCAGGTGTAAATCCATCCGTGGAAAGGAAGAGCTTTTTGATTTCGTCCACCTGGTAAAAATTGGGATTCTTACCCCAGACCATACGGAAGCCTTTGGTGAAGATGATTTCGAGGTCCTTAGAGTTTTCAAACTCGGAGCGGTCGCTGTTTGTACTGCAGCTACTGCTATAATTATTGCTATAAGGTATTATAACTGGTATAGGTTGCTCATTTTGAGCAATGGAGCGCTCATTTTGAGCAATCGATTGCTCATTTTGAGCAAGGCTTTTAGACCCTTGCTCATTTTGAGCATCGGTTAATAAAGAAAGGGCCTCATTAACCATTCTTTCAGTTGTACCCATTTCAGAGCTCTTTATTATTGCGATTTCAGCCGGATTTCCAATATTTTCAGCAATACTTCCGGCTTCATCAACAGATTCAGCGAAGAGATCATCAGGGCCTTGCTCATTTTGAGCATCGCTTTTTAAGCCTTGCTCATTTTGAGCAAGGGATTCATTCTTCAGCCATTCCCAAAACCTATCCCCGGGAGTATACCATTTGGTTTTGTCATAGGCTCTACTGTTATAGTTCCCGCTGAGGAGCCATCCATCGCTTTCCAGTTCAGCCATATAACGCCTGATTGAGCTGCTTTTCAGATAGGGATAGATTTCCACAAGATTTTTGCTGGTATCATACATCCAGTACCGGCCATCCCTGAGGCATTTGCCGGTCTTCTGGTTGTGCTCCGCGAAATAAAGAACTCTTCCGAGGAGCAAAGCTTTTTCAATGCCCACCTTTACGGCGAGATTGATGTTAAAGCTGTGATTATTATTAAATTGCATATCCATTAAAATCTAAGTCCTTTTCTTTTTGGATCTGAATGAACTCCTATCTTTCCGGCTGACTTTCCGACGTTGGTAGTCAGCCATATCTTCTCATAAAGGCCGTCTATATAACTTATTTCTCCCTCGGTGAACTGCTCATTCCTCTCAGCTTTAGCTATAAAGCGCCTGGCAGCTTCGTAGTGCTTCTTTCCGCCCCTGACGCGGAGCAATCTTCCAATATTTACCTTAATGAATTCTAAGGTGTCCTTTGCCGATTTCTGAGCCTGTTGGCGGCCGTGATCTATCTGTCCGTCTTTCATTACATGTCCTCTGTCAGCTGCATGCTATTTTCAGCTTCGATTTCCTTTTTAGCTTCAGCTTCAAGAGGAGAAAAATCTATCCCCTGAGCCGCGGCATACTTGCGGAGCTTTTCTCCATTATCCCTAAAATTTATATCATCCATAAAGATCAGCTCTGTAGCCAGTTTCAGCTTTTCATTGTTATCCAGATTCTTAATCAGCTCCTCAAAGAAATCATCCTCATAGAAATCATCAGCATCAGGATCACCTCCATGGCGAATTATGAATTCGTTATCCAGTGAACTATCTCTTTCCTGCTGAAAGACATAATCGATGAAGACATTAAGCAGATTCCAGTAAACGGGCAGGCAAATGCCTTTAAGAGCTTCAGCCATAAGCTTTTTATTGGTAGCTTCAAGGATTTCCTGTTCCCGTCTTTGTCTTTCATAGCGCTCACTGGGGGATTCGGAATCATCAAAATCTCCATTCTCTTCATTGTCTTCGCTGTCTTCTTCTCTTCCTGAGCCATAGCTTTCCTGTTTTTCCTCTTTGGTATGATGGGGGAAGTGAACTTTGCAGGACTTATCATGACATACTTTTACGATTTCACCTACTTTGCGGGTCCATTCCCACGGGCCTATTTCCATTATTATTGCATCGGACATTAACTGACAGGGAAGAGTATATGGTCTGTCGGGATTTTCCGTCTCTAATTCCAGCATCATATAGTTGTGACGGCTAAGGTATTTTGTTCCATTATTGTAGTCGTAGCTGACCTGGAGTAACGGGATATTTTTTCTTTTATATTCAGCTATAGTCTTTTCAATATGGGCAGGGATTTTGGCATTATAGCATGCTGCATTAGTACAGATATCTTCATCATTTATGTCATCGAAAAGAGACTTATTAAAGCCAGTTCTGGAAGGACATACGGTACAGGCACCTCCGGGGAGTTTCTTATCTGTTGGATCGAAGACGGCCTTCCCAAGGTCAAGGTGGAATTCTTTTTCAATATAGCCCCTGAGGCTTTCAGCTGAGACCCAGCTACCGCCCATATATTCCATTGCCTTTGCCTGGTCGTCCGAATTAAGTCTTGAAAGATGGAGTGCATGTTGCTGAGTCAGTTTGTTTTCATAGAAGACTGCCTTTATATCATCTGAGAGCTTTAGAAGTTGGAGCCTTTTAATCACATAAGAAGATGATTTCCCCAGCCGGTCGGCCAGACTTGCCTTCGTGAACCTTCCCGTATTTAATAGCCTGTCGAATCCTGCAGCTTCATCGAGAGGGTGAACTTCCGTTCTCTGAAGGTTTTCAATAATCTGGACTTCAAGAACTTCTTCGTCTGTGAGGTCTCTTTTTATTGCCGGAACCTCTGTGAGGCCCGCGAGCTGGGCGGCGCGGTACCTTCTTTCGCCTGAGACTATTTCGAAGATATCAACTTCAGCTGTGTTTCTTATAGTAACCGGGTTGATCATTCCGATCTGCTTTAAGGATTCCGCCAGCTCATGCAGATCTTCTTCGTTAAATACCTTCCTTGGATTAGTAGGGGAAGGCCTGAGGTTTTTAATATTAACATTCATATAAACGTCCATTATAAAGCCCTTTTTATTTATGAATTAGTTGGTTGCTTTGTCAGATTCAGCTTTCAGCGCATCATCCAGGAGTTCTTCAGCTATCTTTGTAATTGTCTCTATTAGCTGGAGGTTGGCAGCCTGATGTATCTTGAATCTTACGGTACAGAGGCTGTCTTCTTTTGCAGTGAATTGATACTCGATGGATTTCTTCACGCCGTTATCGATGTAGTGGAGTTTTAAGTCCTTAACCTTGCCGAGAGTAATGATTTCAGCGTACTTGCTGTCGAGCTTGGCTGTAATTATCCTGTTTATTCCTTTAAGTTCTACCTTGTAAACCATTGCTTTTCCCGTTTTAAGATTATTTGAAAAGGCTGTCGTTCTCTTCTTTCAGCTTTCTTGCTTTTCTGATGGTCCAGTAACCGGCAGCAATTACGCCGGATGCAGTAAAGATTATAAGCCACTGGGATAATGGATTCATGACGCGCTCCTCTGAAGAGTTTCTGAAAGAATACTTACAACTGATTCAGACATCCTTTCGGGGTACAACATGAATTTTTGGGTGAGGGAATTGAGGGATTCCAGGAAGGCCTCTTTCTCATCCTCACGGCCAGCCTGATAGCCTTCTTTGAAAGCCGTTTCCTGCTTTTCTTCGAGCTCCTGAATCCTGTGAATGTGTCTGAGCGAGCGTTCATTCTTTGAGGTAATCTTTTCCAGCATCCTGGCGTTATCCTCATTCAGGTTCTTTAGTGCGGTATCCTTGTCGCTTAGCTCTATCTCTAGTTCTTTTATATGGCGGCGAAGGAAGTAAACCGTAAGCTGGAGAGTAGTAGGGATGAGTGTGACATAAATCATTGAAACTTCATTGAAGTTTGATTTTAATATAAATAGCGGGCATACGGCATAAAGTAAAATAAAAAACAAGTGTAAGGTAAAGGATTTGAAGATTCGCGCGTTCATGAGATCCTCCAAATTATGTAATAAGAGATTTTAGATTTTAAGAAGCCTGAATTTTTGCATGCTTTTCCTGGTACATCTTCAGATCGGCATGTCTTATATATTTTTCACCGTCAATAACAGTCAGCTGATATCCAGCCTTAAGGAAACTTTTAAGAAAAACGTCTTTATTTTTACGGCAGAGGAGTGCAGCTTCCGGTATTGTAAAGAGATAGCTGTCGCAGTTCATTAAGTAGAGTTTTTTATTACTCGGCTGCCTTTTCCTTATGTCCTTATTGAGCGCGTCCATCTTAGCTTATATCCTTAATCATCTTATCAAACAGATCATTCATAGCCTGTCTTATGGATTCAATCTCGTTTACCATCAGGGGGCGTTCATGTTCATCGTATTTGCCGTCGTGACCTACTTTCTTTACGGAGAGGGTTAAGAGCTCCAGTTGGTGGAATACTGAAGTCTGGACCTCCATGAGGGAATTATGAAGGCCTCTTAAGGCTTCCGTAGAATCCTTAATAACGCCTTCTTTCCTCAGGATCTGAATTATCTCCTCATAGAGGCCCAGGGAGAAGTTTGCAGCAAGTGTAATCTGAAAGTTCAGGGTAGATCTGGTCATTCCCAGCTTATCAGCCAGCCATTCCTGCGAGATATACGGGTGAGTTTTTCTGCAGCTTTCCAGGATAAGTTTTATTTTTTCCTGGGCTTCCTGATTAATTTTTTGAATGCACATTGTTTTGTTCCTAATATTTCTGAGTTTTGAAACAAGTTTTTAGAACATCTGCGCCTTAATTTTACTCACAACAAACAAACTTCTAATGGTGGAAATGATGACTAAGAAACTTTCTTCTGGCTTGTTTTATAGCCTAGTTCAATCATCTCAACGACTTTATCCTGAAGGGTTTTCCTCTCCCCGTTCGGTTTCTTCTCCCGGACAGCCGCGGCTTTCAAATCAGCATGGAGATCTTCCGAGAGCTGAACCTTCACCCATACGGTCGTTTGGTTTGACATTTCATCCCTCTTGGTTAATTGATTTAAGATTTATTATATTTGTAACATTTGTAACAATCGTAACTAACAAGGGGCCCTGATAGGTCATTCTTATTAATTCCTGTTGTTACTGTTGTACTTACGGTATCATTTAGAACATCTAACACAATAATAATGTAAATTTACTGTTTTGTCAACAGTAAATTTACATTCAAATTAAATAATATGCCTGAAACTCATGAAAATGTAGAAATTGGAAGCAGATTGAGGGATTTTCTGGAAAGAAAATTTACTACTATCGCCCAAGCTGAGCGCAAATTGGGTAAGGGCAGGAACTATTTAAGCCAATACATTACCGGTAGAAGCCTTCCTGGGGCCCCATTGTTAAAGGATTTAGCCAAATTGGGATGTGATATAACTTGGTTATTAACAGGTGAGGAGCCTGTTACTACCGCTGAAATATCAGAAAAATTAGGTGGTTTGGCCAAACAGAGGGAATTAGAAAAAGAGTTGACGGAATTAAAGGCTTTCTGTTTTGATTTAAGCAGGAAGTATGAGGCACAGCAGAAAAGGATTGAAGATCTAGAACAAACCATAAAGCAGAAAGATGAAGCTATTGAGATGCTATTTGTTGAATTGGGCAAAGTTGGTCTGGCTACTTCTCAGCTTCAGGCATTGAGAAATATTTTCAAACGGTGATTTTCAGACAGGCCTCCCCAAACTGGATATAGAAAACGGGCGGGGCCAAATATACCTATAAAGCAGTTTTCTGTTCAATGATAAAAATATTCTTTCTTAATCTTCTCATTTCCTTACAAAATTGGAGTAAAAGATGGCGAGTAGGTATCTTCTGAGCTGTTTAGGTTTATTCTTCTTATCCTATATTTTATCTGGCTGTGGTGGAGAACCTTCCAATAACAAGAAAAAGGAAGCTCTCCAATATGCTGAAAAAGGTCTTACCTATGCCCAGATGGGGAATTTCAGTAAAGCCGTTGAAAACACTAAGGAGGCAATCGATATATGGCCAAATCATGCCGAGTTTTACCATAGTTTGGGCCTTATTTATGGCAGTGCCGGAGACTATGCAGAATCAAATTCCTGTTATCAAAAAGCATTGGAATTAAAACCTAATTATCCTGAGTGCTATAAGGAACTGGCTGATAATCACAAAATACTCGGAAATCAAGGGTTGTCTGATGTCTATTATAAGCAGTACTTGGATTTATCAAAAAAGAAATAATTAAGGATAAATTGGAGGATATATGTTTGGTAGTCTCGGTGCCGCAGAATTGATTGTCATTTTAGTTCCACTTGCATTATTTCTATTAATGCTCTTTGCCCTGGTAGATATCGTAAGGGGCACATTCCAAAACAACGATAAGCTTATTTGGGTGCTTATAGTTTTATTCCTTCCTATACTCGGCAGCATTTTATATTTCCTGATAGGAAGCAAGCGTAAGATTTAAGGTAAGTTATGGCATTTCACTATAGACCAAAACAGAGTAAGACCTGGCGGATCGGCTGGTATGATGACCTTACAGGAAAGCTAAGATCCAAATCCGCTAAGACCAGGATTGAGGCCGAGGCAAAGAAACAAGCCCGGGATGAAACCGCAAAGCAGCGCCTGAAGATCCAGGACGACAGACTGATTACTCCCGGAGACCACCGGCATAAGCTCACGGAAGCTTTCCGGCTATTCCTTTCCCAGAACGATTTCAGTGATAAAACCATAAAGGCCCATAAGACGGCCTTAGACCACCTCATTGCAGCCGCAGGGGATAAATACCTCTACCAGTATAACCAGTTTGATATGTTTGCTCTCAACGACCGGCTGAACGCTCCAAGAAAAGTTAAAAAGAAAGTGGATAAGAAAATTGTTGAAGTAACCGTTCCCAGGGCAGCTAACAGCAAAGCCAACTACACCCGGCATTTGAATGTATTCTTCAACTGGCTCGTGGAAAAGAAATTCATTAAGGAAAATATAATAGAGTTAAGGGAAGGGGAAGATAAGGAAGTATCCATTATTCCTGAAGAGGATCTGGAGAAAATCTGGAAAGACATTAAGAAAATAAACCCTAAATATTACGATATATTAAAGCTTGCATACTTTGGCGCTTACAGGGCCGGGGAAGTGCTTGAAGCAAGGGTTGAAGATTTCGACCTGGAGAATAATATTTTAATAGTGCGGAATTCCAAAGGGGGAAGAAAAGACTTTATCCCCATGGTAAAGGACCTGAAGGAGCACATCCAGTCCATGAAGCTCCCGGCCTCAGGAAGGCTTACCACTCTTACTTACTCGGGGATCCGCTCTTTCTGGGAAAGGTGCATGGTTCGGGTAAAAAAGGATTATACACTTCATCAGCTCAGGAAGACCAGGGGGACGGAGCTGGCCAACATGGGAGTAGATGCTTTATTTTTACAAAAATATATGCGCCATGAAGACTTCAAAACCACACAGCAGTACTACATTAAAATTGACATTCAGAAAGCAGAGGAAAATATTAACCATAAGCTTGAGAAGAAAAACAATCCGGATAACCCGAAAAAGAATACTTAAGCTTTCCTTTTAGAAATTTGCAATAGAACTTGCAATAGGTTTCAGGCCGCATTAGACCGCAATAGGCTACATGGGGATATATGAGTATATGGTAAGGATATAAAAAAAGCCCGAAAACATTCCGTTATCGGGCTTTTTAGCGAGCTGGTGGAGGGACTTGAACCCCCGACCAGCTGATTACAAATCAGCTGCTCTACCAACTGAGCTACACCAGCATTTTCCTGAGTCTTAAAAATAAATTATTTTTTGCTCCTTCGCAAGATTAATTATTAAATAAACCATTTTTTTTAATATTTTCTGTAGTAAAAATATTGCCCATTGTTAATTGACACAGAAAATCTTCTTTTATCTTTAATCGTGACTCAGGACTTTTATAATGCTTTCTAAAATTGAACTTAAATATTATTCGTCTCTCCTCAGGAAAAAAATACGCTCGGAGGAATCGAAATTCCTCGCCGAGGGCCGACGTATGATCGAGGAGGGGCTCCATAGCTCCTATAAATGCGAAATCGTCTTCGCCTCCACCCACTTCAGGGAAAATAATCCCGATTTTATGGAGGAACTTGCCCAAACAAACCTCAGAATTGAAAACGTTCCTAACAGCGATTTCCAGAAGCTGAGCGATACGGAAAACCCCCAGGGCATCGCTGCCGTTTTCCAAATGCCCGACGTAAAAGAAAATATCGGAAAATCTGACCTTATCGTGGCACTCGAAAATGTCTCGGACCCCGGCAACGCAGGCACTATAATACGTACAAGCGACTGGTTCGGTATTAAGGAGGTTATCCTAAGCCAGAACTCTGTTGAGCTCTATAACCCTAAGGTCCTTAGAAGCAGCATGGGTTCGGTTTTCCACCTTCATGCATTTGAAGCGCCCGACTTTTTTAAGACTCTCCGTGAACTTAAGGAGAAGGGATATAAAATCCTCTGCGCGGATATGGAAGGGGAGGATGTGTTTTCGTTTACCCCCGGAGGGAAATCCGTTCTTGTAGTTTCAAGCGAGGCACAGGGGCCTTCGGAAGAGCTTTTAAGTATGAGCGATAATGTTCTGTCCGTCCCTAGATTGGGTAAGGCGGAGTCCCTTAACGTTGCAAGTGCATCGGCGGTGATTTTGGGGGAGATTACAAGGAAGAAATAAAATAAATTGACGTTTACGGAATGGCGCCATCCTGCGCTGAGGATGGCGCCGCCTTTTTACTTTATCCCTTTTTCCTTCAGGAAGGGGGAATACTTCTGGTCGGTATCCAGTATGTGATGTGTGATCCATTCTCTCAGGAAATTCAACACATCAATAGATACGAAGGCTGAACCGCTATTGAACCTGTTCTGGAAATCGGAGACCTTCTTTACAAAATCCGTATGCTCTTTTTTATGCGCCGAAAGTCCCGGAAAGGCAGTCTGCGTCATGAGCTTTTCTTCAAGCGAAAAATGATTAACCGTGTATTTTACCAGGTTATCAAGTATTCCGGCCATTAAATCTTTAGCTTTGCCGACTTTCATAGCGTCATGCAGGTCATTTATGTAGTCTACCAGCTTCATGTGCTGATTATCGATTTCACTAATACCAACGCTTAATTTGGAGTTCCATGTTATAAAAGCCATTATTCCCCTTTGGTTTGTTTAGATTAAAGCAATCTTGAAATTACTTTACCGGGCAGTGAATGTCAAGAAAATTGTGAAGTGCCGGAGTTAAAACCTCTCCGGCACCGGTGCATGAATTTTATTTCCGTAAAAAATACAGAATTAGCGAGATTATTATGCTGAGCAGTATGGATGTCGCCAGGGGAAAATAGAATGTGAAATTTTTCCTCTGTATGTAAAAGTCACCGGGCAGCCTTCCCAGAAAAGGGATCTTTCCTGCAAAAAGCAGTATCAGGCCGAAAATTACAAGTGCAATGCCCGCAATAATTAAAAGCTTTGCAAACGGCTGAAATTGTGGTGCCATATAAAACCAAATTAAACTTATGCAAAAAAAACGGGATTATTTTCCCTTGCTTACAATAGTGCCAATTGGCACTATTTCAAAAGTACCATTTTTTTTGAATCCTGGAAACTCCCCGCCTTTAACTGATATATATACACGCCGCTCGGGTAATTGGTTCCATCGAAGCTGAGTTTGTAGCGTCCGGGCTCCATGCTGCCGTTAAAAATGGATGTGATGAGTTTACCGGTAATGTCGTAGACCTCCAGGCGAACGTCGCTTCTGTCCTTAATGCTCACATTGAATGCTGTAGAGGAGTTGAAAGGATTAGGGAAATTTTCCGAGAGCCCGAATGTATCGGTCTTTTCCTGGGGGACGTAGGTCCCATCCAGATAGTCCAGCGTGTAGATCTTCCCGTCGTTATAGACGCAGAAATAGAGTTCATTGTCCAGGGTCCTTCCCATCGAGGAGATATTCTTCTGTGTATTAAGGACGAGGTAATTCTCGGCGGGCTTTGTACTGTCGTAAGTAAGGGCCCAGATTCTGCCCGAACCGAAGTCGGCGTAGATATACTTGCCGTAGAGCAGAGGAAACTTCTTTCCGCGGTAGACATAGCCTCCTATAATGGAAATGCCGCCCGAGGAATCGTGCCCGTATTCCCAGATCGGTTTTGTAAGTCCCGCAGTGTCGCATCCCGAAGGAGGTTTATAGCAGTGAAATCCTTCCATAATGCTCCAACCGTAGTTTTTGCCTTTTTCCACCACATCCACCTCTTCCCATTTATCCTGCCCCACGTCGCCCACCCAGAGCCATTTTGTAACGGGGTCGAAGCTGTAGCGGAAGGGATTGCGGAAGCCCACGGCCCAGATCTCCTGGCGTATGCCCTGTGTGTTGCCGACGAAAGGATTATCGGGCGGAATTGCATAATTGAGCCCCGCCTGTGTATTCTTCACATCTATTCTGTTCATTTTTCCCAGAAGAATGGTCTTATTCTGCCCGTTGTTGAAGGGGTCGCCTCCCGAGCCCCCGTCGCCAAGGCCCAGATAAAGGTACCCGTCGGGACCGAATGCCAGCTGTCCGGCGTTATGGTTTTCGAAGGGCTGAAGCACCTCCAGAATTATAAACCGGCTGTTTGGGTCGGCCTCATCGGGGTTGGATTTGCTTACTGTATAGCGTG
This sequence comes from Ignavibacteriales bacterium, assembly GCA_036261625.1. Lineage (GTDB taxonomy): Bacteria > Bacteroidota > Ignavibacteria > Ignavibacteriales > SURF-24 > JAAXKN01. The sequence goes on from DATAKL010000010.1 coordinate 60,555, forward strand.
CTATAACGGTTCTTAGCTGCGAAGGCGCCGTATAGTTTATATAGAAATATCCGTTATTCTTAAAATCGGGGTCGAATGCCAGTCCGAGCAGACCCATTTCGCCGCCGTAGACTATATTAGATTCAATATCCAGGAATGTTTTAACTTTATACTGTGTGACTGTAGTATCATTGGGGAAAACGTAAATGGCTCCTTTCTGGGTTACAACGAAAACCCTGTTCGTTCCGTCGTCAGGCATCTGAATGTCTAAGGGCTGAAGTATGGATATGTTAGGAAATGCGGCCTTAAACTTAAACTGTGCGGTGAAATCTTGCGAAAAAGCGCATAAAAAGATGAGAACAGCAATAAATTTATACATAGTGCAGCCTCCTTAATTCTGTATTTGTACTATATAAATACTATATAAAATGGGGGATGAAAGCAATGAAACATCCTCTCCCAGGGGAGAGGCAATTAAAAATTAAAAATTAAAAAGTGAGGACAGGGGAAAACAATTATGAATTGTGAATTTTGAGTTATGAATTGAAAGCGAGAGCATTAAGAAGAAAATCGAACAGGACGCATTCTAAAAAATGTCTTTGTAGGATTTTATTTTTATTTCTTTTACTTCCCCCGGCTTGAGGTTTTCCAGTTTTATTTTGCCTATGGAAATTCTTATTAGTCTTAATGTGGGAAAGCCTGCACTGGCGGTCATTTTTCTTACCTGGCGGTTTTTGCCTTCAATTAGCCTGATTGTGATCCATGACGTGGGTATATTTTTTCTTTCCCTTATGGGCGGAATTCTTTCGGGCACTTTGGGTTCTTTTTGCAGCAGTTCTGCATGGGCCGGAAGGGTTTTTCTGTTTTCAATTATTACGCCCTTTTCAAGCTTCTCCAGGTCGCTTTTTTGTGGAATCCCTTCCACCTGCACTAGGTATTCCCTTTGGTGCGCATTTTTCGGGTTCAGGAGATAAAAATTGAGCTTTTTGTCGTTTGTAAGGAGTATAAGTCCTTCGCTGTCCATATCCAGGCGGCCGACGGCATAAACGTCGCGCTCGAAGGGGTAGAGTTCGGAAAGCGTTCTGCGTCCCCCGCTGTCTGTAAACTGGGTCAGCATTCCGTAAGGTTTATAGGCTATATAATACTTAAAAATGGGTTCCATAAGCTGCTTTTGAAGGAAAAGTGAACACCCAAATTTACGCAATTAATCGGTTTATTATTACTTTTACTTTACTTATTTTAAGTGGTTAAATTCCGGTCTATCTTAAATAATTCTTTTCTGGAAACGGAAATTAAAGTAAACAGCAGGAAGAGGTTGTTATGCAGAGAGATCAAAAGAAATATTTCGAGATTCTTAGAAGGTACGAAAGGAAATTCGAGCCCAGGGAGGCCGAAGATTACAAAATGCTTCTTATCCGCCATAAAGACGACGAGGATCTGGACAAACAGTCGCTCGAACGCCTTAAGGAGCTCTATCAGAAGTATTACGTCAACCGCGAAAGGAAAAACTATGACGATTTTTTTAAGAAACCGGAGGAATAAGCTGCAAATGATGGAACATTTAACAACGTAACTATATATAAGGTTAACTATTTATCTTTGAGGAGTTAATGAACAATAAGCTGGTCTATAGGATTACTGCTGCTGTGGTGTTTGTAATTTCTTTTGTTCAGTTTTTACTGACTGCACAGCCGTCTGTATCATTCTGGGATTGCGGGGAATTTACTGCCGCAGCCTATTCACTTCAGGTTCCGCATCCGCCGGGAGCGCCGTTTTTCTCCCTTATAGGAAGAATTTTTTCAATGCTTCCTTTTGGAAGCAACATCGGCTTCAGAGTAAATATGGTTTCCATACTCGCAAGCGCTTTTTCTGTTATGTTCCTTTACCTGATTGCTGTAAAACTGATTGAAAACATCAGGGGAAAGAAATCTTCAGGAGTGCTTGAAACAGTTACAACTTATCTGGCAGCCGCCATAGGCGCACTTTCTTTTTCATTCAGCGATACTTTCTGGTTTAACGGCGTTGAATCGGAAGTTTATGCTTCCAGTACATTCCTCTTCGCTTCTATTACCTGGCTTATTATGGTATGGAATGAAAGAGCCGATGAGGCGGGAAATGAAAAGTATCTGGTTATGATTGCCTACCTGGTGGGTATTTCAATGGGCGTTCACCTGATGAGCGTTCTGGCAGTGGTGCCGGTAATAATGGTAGTAGTATTCAGAAAATACGTACAGGATGAGGAAACTCTTAAGAAAACGGGCTACATATTCCTGGCGCATTCAGCTGTTGTGCTTTTGGTTGCAATTGCACTCTGGAGTGCTCAGAAGAGCCCGACTCCTCCTTCACCCGACGAGTTCCACGAGTTCGATTCGCGCTTTGTATGGACAATGGTGGGCATAAGCGTTCTTATTATGGGTGTTTTCTGGAAGACAATTTTCAACAGGAATTCAATCTATACAGCCCTCATCTTCGGCGGCATAGGCCTTATGCTCTGCTACCCGGGAGTTGTAAAGAAAATTCCGGCATTGCCTTTGATGTTCGGCGGATCGAGCACAACGGCTGATGTTCTGATAATTGCTCTTGTAGTGGTCCTGCTCGTCGGCATTATATACTGGGCTGTTAAGAATAACAAGCCTACAGTTAACCTGGCTGCAATGTCGCTTCTTTTTGTTGTCATCGGCTTTACTTCCTACGCCATGGTAATCATAAGAGCAAACCAGCAGCCCCCTATGAATGAAAATGAGCCGAACGACTTCCCTGAACTTGTTTCGTACCTGAACAGAGAGCAGTACGGCGACTTCCCTGAATTTAAGAGAAGATTTGCTACGGAACCTCACCAGCAGGTGGTTTATAACAACTACTCAAGCGACCTGGATTTCCTCTGGAAATACCAGATGGATCATATGTTCCACAGATACCTTTTCTGGAACTATATAGGCCGCCAGGGCTGGGAACAGGATATGGGAGTAGACTGGAAGCAGCTCTTCGGAATTCCGTTCCTGATAGGACTGCTGGGCATTTATTACCATTTTAAGAAAGACTGGAAAATGGCGGCGGTCTTTATGGTCATGTTTATCTTTCAGGGATATCTGACCGCATTCTATCAGAATCAGCAGGAGCCGCAGCCGAGAGAAAGGGACTATTTCTATGTGGGAGCCTTTTTTGTGTTTTCAATATGGATCGGCCTGGGTATAAAGGGTCTGGTGGAAATGGTTCAGGAAGGTATTAAAAAGCCGTCATTGGCACGTGCTGCAGCCTACGGTGTGCTTGCTCTTGGAATTATTTTTATTCCTTTTAACATGGCAAGAGCCAACTGGTTTACACACGACAGATCGAGAAACTGGGTGCCATGGGATTATTCTTACAACATGCTCCAGAGCTGCGCTCCGAATGCAATTTTGTTCACTAACGGGGATAACGATACTTTCCCCCTGTGGTATCTGCAGGATGTTGAAGGCATAAGGCGCGACGTGAGAATTGCCAACTTAAGCCTGCTTAATACACCGTGGTATATTAAACAGCTTAAGAATACAGAGCCTTACGGCACAGCCAGGGTCCCGATGACGCTTACAGATCAGATGATTGACGGCCTGGAACCTTCAAGGTGGGATCCTCAGACGGTCTCTGTTCCTGTTCCCCAGGATGTTCTTCAGCCCTATCTGGCTAAGGACGGGGCAACAGGAAAGTCCTACGTTGAACGCTACGGCATGCTCGATTCATCGCTTGTAAAGACGGGCAATCTTACCTGGCGCATGCCTAACACACTTCAGTACGGCGACGTTAAGGCTATAAGGACTCAGGATATTGTGGTGCGCGACATTATTCATGCAAATAACTGGAAACGCCCCATCTATTTTGCCGTAACCTGCTCCGACGACAGCAAGATCGGCCTGCAGAATTATCTCATTATGGAAGGACTTGCCTTCAGGCTCGTGCCCGTTAAATCGCGCCAGAATGCCGAATTCGTGGATGAGGACCTGATGAAGGCTAACCTCTTTAATACGAATGACGGATACAGCAGTAGCTATAAGCCGGGATTCAAGTTAAGAGGCCTCGACGATAAGGGGATCTTTTTTGATGACAACCACGAAAGGCTGACACAGAACTACAGGAATTCCTACCTGCGCCTGGCTGTTTATTACATCTATAATGCACAGAATAAGCAGATGGCTATCAAGACGCTGGACATGATGGAAAAGAAAATGCCTTCTGATAATATTAAGATGCCTTTCCCCATGATGTACCAGGCCAGTAATCTTTATTTCGCCGCAGGCGATATGAACAATTACCGCAGGCTGGCGCAGGAGATTGAACCCATCGCATTAAAAATGCTGGAAGAAAATCCGGATGACGTTAACAGCTATTATAATCCTTACAGGGTGCTGACCGATCTCTACGGCAACCTGAAGGAGTACAACAAGGCTGCCGATATCTGGATGCGTCTTGAAAGGATGTATCCGCAGGATCCTGGTGTAAAAAGCGAGGTTCAGAAATACAGAGCCCTCGCTGCAGGAAAACCCGATTCTACGAAGCAGCTTCAGTAGTTCTTAAAATACACGTAACTGATGAAAAGCGGTTCCTTAACTTAAAAGGACCGCTTTTCATGTATTAACAAGGAATTAAAGTAAATATGAAGATATTGATTTTTGCTCTTTCCGGTATTGGCGACGCTCTGATGTTCACGCCTTCCTTAAAGTTCCTGAGGGAAACTTATCCCGACGCCAGGATAGATGCGCTTGTAATGTTTTCGGGAGTAAGGGATATCTATAAAAGAAATAAGTATCTGAATAATGTTTACTACTTTGATTTTCTTAAAGAAGGTGCCGTTAAATCCTTCTTTTACCTTCTTAAGTTCCGCTGGAAGTACGACGTATCGTTTAATGTCTATCCCTCGAACAGAAAAGAGTATAACCTGTTCAGCTTTTTTGTGGGTGCAAAGAAAAGATGCGCGGTTGATTACATGAGGAAAAACCGTGAGAACCTGGCGTACCTTAATAACGTGAAGGTGCTGGAGGACGACTGCCTGCATAACGTTGAAGAGAATATAAGGCTTTGTGAAAAACTTTCGGGGAAAGAGTGCAGCGAAATAACGGGGCTTGATTTTTTTCTTGAGAAGGAGGATCTGGATTTTGCCGGGGATTACCTTAGGAAGCTTAATATAAAGGAGGGAGACCTGGTAGTGGGTTTTCATCCCGGAAGCGCAACGCTGAAAAATCATATACACAGAAGATGGGATCCTGAAAAATTTTCCGCTTTGGGCAGAAGGCTCATTGAAGAAAATAAAGCGAAGGTGCTCATCTTCGGGGGTCCTGAGGAAAACGAGCTGAAAAATACAGTTGCCTCAGGTATGCATTCTTCTGATACCGTAGTTGTGGAAGCCAAAAGTCTTGCACAGAGTGCAGCTGTAATGAAAAGGTGCAATGTATTTGTATCCAACGATTCAAGTCTGATGCATGTGGCCTCAGCCTTAAAGCTTAATGTAGTTGCCGTAATAGGGCCTACAAATACGGCGTACATACACCCGTGGAAGACGAATTACAGGATAGTATCGCTTAACCTTCCGTGCGCGCCGTGTTTTTATTATTCGCCCAAACCGCTCACCTGCTACAGAACGGACCTCGAGTTCAAGTGTGTAAAGGAGATTAGTGTGGAAATGGTTATGGCTGCTGTGGGAGAGATCATCCGGGGCTAAAGCCCAAATGGGGAGGAATCGCGTAACCACGAGATAAAGCTCGTGGCAATTCAAAGAAAATAAAATCTCGCACTTGAATAGCCACGACCTTCAGGTCGTGGAATATGAGCAAAAAAATATTCGGGCTTTAGCCCCCGATTCCCAGACGGAGGATCTGTGGCTAAAGCCACTGGTTTGTTTGATTCCGTTTCCCACGACCTGAAGGTCGTGGCAATTCAGTCGTTACTATTCAATTATCCCTTCAGGCTGCTGATAATATATTCCGCACAGTCATCAATCGTTTCAAAATATTTTAACAGGCCTGTCTTACGCTTTTCTTTTTTAATCTGATCTTCCATCGAAGCTATTATTGGCTTCCATAGTGTGCCGTGGCATGCAAAGGGCTTTTCATGAAGAAATCCCTTGTTAATGAATTCCCATACTGCCGCCATTTCAAGGAGAGTACCAGTGCCGCCCTGAAGGGCTACGTAGGCATCGCCTGTTTCAATGAGCGCCTGTATACGTTCAAAAAGACTATTGTGCGCCTTGTGCTCAGTAATATAACTATTGTGAGTGCCGAATGATCCGTTTAACGTTATGCCTATGGCACGGGCCCCAAATTCAACAGCACCCCTTGAAACCGCTTCCATTATGCCGCCGTTGCCCCCGGTGCAGAGGTCGAATCCGTTTTTTGCAAACGTGCTGCCCAGCTTATAGGCATTCTCGTACTGCTCTTCTCCAAAAACCGGTAGTGAACTGCCGAAAATTGTAATTATCTTCTTACTCATATTGTCTTAATATTCTCTCTGCTTTGTTAATTTAAAAACTCCCACGAGAATCCGAGTCGTATTCCCTGCGACGGAACGGGGTAATAGGGAACCACATAATAGCTTTTATTCAGTATGTTCTCAAATGTGAAATATAAAATAGCTCTTCTCTGAATCTCTCCGATCAGCACAAAATCGAGCCGGGTGAAAGGACTTACGGTTTCGTTAACTGTGTAAATGGAACTGCTGCCGGCAGCTACGAAATTATAGGCCGAAAGACTTTTTTCAAAATCGTATGTATAAAACTTCTGGCTTCCGGCAGCTTCAAATGTAAAGCCTGTCTTAAGGTGCAGGTTGGCATTAAAGAGTGTATCCCTGTAGTACATTCCGCCGTTAAATGTGTATTCGGGCAGAGGATAATTGCTTTCTTTTACCAGGTAGTAGGCGGGCCTTGCCTCAAAATAAATTCTCCACAGGTTAAAGTTCAGGTTCATTCCCGCGCCGTAGATCTTTGAATCCTCCGGCGTGTATCCAATTACAGAATTTAGTTTATCAAGCAGCATTATGGGCGAAGGCCTGTCGAATGTAAAGCGCGAGAAAAGATCCGCTCCGATCTGAAAATCCTTCAGCTTAAGAACTGCGCCCGCTTCCATAACGGTAAGCCTTCTTGAACTGATGTTATAAATTCTTATTGGCATGGCATAGACAGAAAGGGGAGTGCTGAAGTCCCTTTCGGGTACGGTTAAAGGCTCATTATAGCGCGACATTCCACCGTAGAGCTTAAAATTATCCGCAATGCGGATGGTCAGGTCGGCTCCAATACCCACATAGGATTCATTCGAGTAATTAAGGTACTTTGCATAGAATGATGGAATAAACGAGTTATTTAAGAGCCCTGCCGAGATCCTGCCGGCAAGTGCCAGAACGCCTTTATTTTCATCTGATGCAAGCACGCCGCCGCTTAGATTATTTCTTTCATAAATGCCCGACATGTCGGCATTAAAGACCGTATCCTGATATGTCTGCCTGAGAGAGAGTCCGTAGGTGCGGCTTCTGTTGTCGTCAAATATCACGGGAACTGAAGGAGAAGTTCCTTTTTCATTCTGCCTGAACTCGGTAAGATTGAACCTGTAGTAAGCATCCAGGTCGCTTTTGAAATTCTTAAAGTAGCTGCTTAAGAAGTGCAGTGAGAAATTATGCAGCGTCTGCTTTTCGTAGCGGTTCGTGTAATACACGTCTACATTAAGTCCCTGCTGCGGTATGTTGGCAAGTCCGCCCACAGAATCTATAAACGCCTTAGTAACTCCTCCGAAGAGTCCCGTCTGTCTTTTTGCATAATCGTATGAAGCCAAAATATCGAATGAGTTCGACAGCAGGTATTTCATTTTTACAGAGCCGTTCCAAATGCTGAAGTCGCTGTTGGGGAAACGTGCCCCTATTGTTTTATTGGTTATTTCGGCCGTTGTAATGAGTTTTCTTGAAAGGTAAGCGCTGTATATAAAATCTATCATTGCCTCATCGTTGGGGGCCTGGTAGTATCTTATTCTTGTATAAGGCGCTTTGGAGTTACCGATTGAGTAACTGTCTTTTGAAATAAAATTTACAGATGCCGTATTATTCAAAGTGCCGTAAAGAAATCCCCTTGGAAGCGGGATGACTTCAATTGAATCCACAGATTCCGCCTGCATGAGGTTCAGGTCGAATGAATTATTGAGTCTGTTATTTATGAGTTCTCCGTCCTTAAGGTAGCTTGTTTCATTAAAGCCCGCACCGTATAGGAGAAGTTCACTGGGCTGCCCCAGAGTTCCCAGGTCGCGCAGGAAGGAAAGGGGAAAGAGCTTCATATAGTCGGCAGCGTAGCGGTAGTCGTGAAAGAGAAGGTCTTTCTTTTTAATCTGGTTATTGAATTCAAAGCCGGAAGTAAGGCTGTTTCTGTATAAAGGAAGAAACATTTCGGCATGTTTCTTCAGCGAATCGCGTTTCATGGCTGCGGCTGATGCAGTATCCCTCAGGTGCAGGCTGTCGCGCCCCTGTGCGTGAACGGAATCGCGCAGCATGACCCCGGGTCTTGTGCGCACTGAGTCTCTTGTCTGTGCCGATAGCCCATTCGGGGAACAGGCTGCGGCAAGGAGTATTAAAAATAAAAATAGAATTGTTTTCATAAACCGGCTTTAACTGTCAGAATATATCAATAGGATAAAAATAAGAATAAAAAGATCTTCAGTAAAGAAGATTAAAGAATAAAGATACAGGTTTCAGTACTGAAAATAAAAGGCGAAGTATATGCCAGGGAGAAAAAATACCATAAATATTGGCCCGATCTGCTGTTTATGAGGCAAAATTTTTCAAAAAAAATTTACTTTAATTTAAAAAATTTATATTTTGCACAACAATTCCTATAAACAAAAACAAAGGATGGAAAAAAATGGCACAAGCAAAACCAATGACAAAAGCTCAGATCATTGAGCACCTTTCAACAAAGACTGGAACAACAAAGAAATTCGCAGCTCAGTTTTTACAGGAACTTGTCAGCCTTTCTTACAAGGAAGCAAAGAAGTCTTTCACACTGCCTGGCTTAGGCAAGCTTGAATTGGTTAAGCGTAAGAAGAGAATTGGTAGAAACCCCGCCACCGGTGAAACCATTACAATTCCGGCAAAGACGGTTTTGAAATTTAAGATTGCAAAAGCTGCAAAGGATGCAGTTTTACCTGCAAAGAAGTAATTGATATTCAGGATTAATTGATATTTAAGATTAGATGATAAAAAAAGGCTGCCCCGTTTGGAGCAGCCTTTTTTTTTGCTGTTTTGCTTTTATGCTTTCTGCGACTTTGCGATCAGGTTCAGTGCGCTTCCGGCCTTGAACCAATCGAACTGACCCGCATTAAAGGTATGGTTTAATGTGCATTCCTCAGTTGAGCCGTCCTTATGCTTAATTACCAGCTTGACCGGTTTATCGCATGCAAGGTTATCGAGGCCAATAATGCTGAGTCTGTCGTCTTCACGGATCTTGTCGTAATCTGCAGGGTTAGCGAATGTGAAAGGCAGCATTCCCTGTTTCTTGAGGTTGGTTTCGTGAATACGTGCAAAGCTTTTAACAATTATAGCTCTTCCGCCTAAGAAGCGGGGTTCCATAGCTGCATGTTCGCGGCTTGAGCCTTCGCCGTAGTTTTCATCGCCTACAACGATCCAGTTAATGCCGCGCGCCTTATAGTCGCGTGCCACTTCGGGAATGGATTTATATTCGCCAGTAAAAGTATTTTTAACCTCGCCCACCTTGTCGTTAAAAGCGTTTACTGCGCCGATGAACATATTGTTAGATATGTTATCCAGGTGTCCGCGGAAGCGGAGCCACGGGCCGGCCATTGAGATATGGTCTGTGGTGCATTTACCCTTAGCTTTAAGGAGTACGGGCAGGTCCATGAGGTCATGTCCGTCCCACGGAGCAAACGGAGCCAAAAGCTGCAGGCGGCTGCTCTCGGGGTCTACAATAACCTCTACATTTGAGCCGTCCTTTGCCGGGGCAATAAATCCTGCTTCGCCTTTTTCGAAACCCTTAGGAGGAAGTTCCTTGCCTGTCGGGGGATCGAGTTTAACTTTTTCTCCCTTATCGTTTGTAACTTCGTCTGTCATCGGGTTAAAGGTAAGTTTACCTCCGATGGCAAGGGCAGTAACCATTTCGGGGCTTGCAACAAACGCCTGAGTTTTGGGGTTTCCGTCGTTTCTTTTTGCAAAGTTGCGGTTGAAGGAAGTAACAATTGAATTCTTCTGGCCTTCTTCTATATCCATGCGTTTCCACATGCCTATGCAGGGTCCGCAGGCGTTGGCAAATACGACGCCGCCGAATTCCTGGAGTGTATCTAACAGTCCGTCTCTTTTAACGGTATTGTAAACCATTTCTGAGCCGGGAGTTATGATAAACTGTGTTTTGGCCTTAAGTCCCTTGTTAAGTGCCTGCCTTGCAATGCTGGCGGCGCGGTCTATATCCTCGTAGCTGGAGTTTGTGCAGCTTCCGACTAAAGTGGCCGAGAGTTCATCGACGAAATCTTTTTCAGGAACAACTTCTTTCATTTTGGAAACAGGCCATGCCAGGTCGGGAGTAAAGGGTCCGTTGAGGTGCGGTTCAAGGGTGTTCAGGTCTAGTTCAATTATGGAATCATAATACTTATGCGGATCTGCAAGTGTTTCCTTATCGGCAGTAAGGCAGTCAGCCACTCCCTCAGCCAGTTCTGCCACGTCCTCGCGTCCCGTCATTCTGAGGTATTCGGCCATTTTATGGTCGAAGGGGAAGAGGGAAGTAGTAGCGCCGATTTCGGCGCCCATGTTGCAGATTGTGGCCTTGCCTGTGCATGAGAAAGATTCTGTGCCTTCGCCGAAATATTCAACGATAGATCCGGTGCCGCCTTTAACGGTAAGAATGCCGGCCAGTTTGAGGATAATATCTTTTGGAGAAGTCCAGCCGTTTAATTTTCCGGTGAGTTTAACGCCAATGATTTTAGGCCATTTTACTTCCCAGGGCATTCCGGCCATAACGTCTACGGCGTCAGCGCCGCCGACTCCGATAGCAATCATTCCGAGTCCGCCTGCATTGGGGGTATGCGAGTCGGTTCCTATCATCATTCCGCCGGGGAATGCGTAGTTTTCGAGCACCACCTGATGGATAATTCCGGCGCCCGGTTTCCAGAAGCCGATGCCGTATTTTTTTGAAATGCTTTCGAGGAAGGTGTAGACCTCCTTATTTTCGTCTTTGGCTCTGGCGAGGTCCTCTTTTGCGCCGACTTTACCCTGAATGAGGTGGTCGCAGTGAACCGTGCTGGGAACTGCTGTGGTCTTGCGGCCTGCGTGCATAAACTGCAGCAGAGCCATCTGAGCTGTGGCATCCTGCATGGCGACACGGTCGGGGGCGGTATCGACGTAATCTTTTCCTCTTTTAAATTCTTTTGATACGGGTTCTGCAAGATGTGAATAAAGGATTTTCTCGGTGAGAGTCATTGGTCTGCCCAGAAATTTCCTGGCCATTTCAACCTTGCCGCGGAGCTCCTGGTAGACTTTCTTGATTGTCATAATATCAGCAGTCATTTTTTCCCTCTGTTTTTGAATTTTGCTGTTTTTGAATTTGATTATAATATATACTAAAAACACTAAAGTGGAAAGATGAAAAGTTACTCAGGGGGGAAAGGGGAGTGCAAGTGCAATAGGAAGAAGTAAAGTAAAAAGTTCAAGTCCGGTTCACTGCTAAAGGTATTCTGAAAATTCTGAACGGGGGACTATAAGTACAATCCGCTTTCAACGAGCTCACAAACAATATGTGCTACCGTTATGTGTCCTTCCTGTATTCTCTGTGTATTAGCCGAAGGAATTACAACCGGGAGGTCGACCATATCTTTCAGCATTCCGCCAGTTCCACCCAAGAACCCTATAACCTTCATTTTTCTCAGTTTTGCTTTTTCGGCAGCCTTAATGATGTTCCGGGAATTCCCGCTTGTAGAAATGGCAAGCAGAACGTCTCCTTCATTTCCCAGTCCCTCAATCAGGCGCGAAAAAATATTATCGAAACCTATGTCATTACCGCCTGCAGTAAGGTTGGATGTATCGGTGGTAAGGGCAATTGCCGGCAGGGCGGGCCGGTTTATGTGATGACTAAGACGGATCATGAATTCGGCAGCGATGTGCTGGCAGTCGGCTGCGCTTCCCCCGTTACCGCAGAGAAGCAGCTTGTTTCCCTTCTTAAACGCCTCCATCAGCATATCTGTTGCCTCAAGAATTTCCTTCGTGCACTGCTCGGCGATCTTCAGCTTTGTTTCTGAACTTTCCTTCAGCGACTCGCTGATAAATTTATTCCTGTCTGTCATTAATCCGTTCTTTCTTAACTTATCTTCTTATATCGGAATTTTATATTCTAATTACCAGTCAAATTATTATTCAGAGCCGCGGTCTTAACGTGCACGGCATCGGCAAACTCTTTAATCTTAGGCCAGTTTTCCTCGTCTTCAAAATAATTACCGGTAACGATTATGCCGGCTCCGCTTTCAACTTTCTGCCTGGCATCTTCAGCTGTCTTTATGCCCCCTCCGGCAATGACCGGAATATCCAAATTTTTTGAAACCATGGCGATCATTTCGTTCGGAACGGACATCTGTGCGCCGCTTCCGCCTTCGAGATATACCATTTTCATTCCGAGGTACTGTGCCGCAAGTGCCGTGGCAACTGCAATTTCGGGTTTTCTGCGGGGCACGGGCTTACTGCCGCTCATGTATTCGACCGTTGTTGTGCTGCCCGATTCAACAAGTATATATCCTGTGGGGATAGTTTCGAGATTATAGGCTTTTATGATTGGAGCGGCCATAATCTGTTTTCCGATCAGGTGCTCGGGGTTTCTGCCGCTTACGAGCGACAGGAACAAAATTGCATCGGCATTGGAAGAAACCTGGCTGATGCCGCCGGGAAATATCACAACCGGTATATTGGTGTTATCTTTAAGGGCGGAAATGGTGCTGCTGAGATTTCCGTTCATCATAAGGCTTCCGCCGACCAGAAAGCCGTCGACCCCGGAAGCTTCGCATCTTTTTGCAAAGCTGCACAACTTTTCACCGGATATTTTATCGGGATCGATCAGAATGAGGTATGCGGCACCCTTTTCAGAAATTTTGCCGAGCAGATAGTTGTAAATATTCATATGGTCAAATAATTTTGCCGAAATATAAAAATTAAAGAAGAAAGTTCAAAGAGGAAAACGTTCAACGTGCGACGTTCAACGTTCAACGTCTGACACCGAACGTTTTGTGGTGCGGAATTAATCTCATTTCCCTGACTAGCCCCGACCCTCGGGTCGGGGAAACGGATATGCTCCACCCCGTTTGGGCTTTAGCCCCCGATCATCCTGGGGAGAATCCCGAATAATTGAGGGGATCTGGGGCTGAAGCCCCTGGGGAGCGGTGGGACGCATTATTCCCCGTACCTAAAGGTCCGGGCTAGTCAGGTTGGAAAATAAAAAAGGCAAAGGGACTAAAATCCCTTTGCCTTAAATTGGGTTATGAATTATGAAATCAGCCCTTTGTGCTTAAGGAAATTCTTCCTTTTACGAGGTCTATTCCTATAATCTTAACGTCGAGAATGTCGCCCACCTGGAGCACTTCGAGGGGATTTTTTACGTATTTATTGGCAATCTGCGAGATGTGCAATAATCCATCCTGCTTTACGCCGATATCCACAAATGCCCCGAAATCCACCACGTTGCGGACGGTTCCTTTTAGCATCATGCCTTCACGCAGGTCTTCAATCTTCAGAACGTCGCTTCTTAAGATCGGTTTCGGGAGCTCCTCTCTGGGGTCGCGCCCCGGCTTCTTAAGGTTTTCTATGATATCTATAAGAGTAGGCTCGCCTATCTGAATATCCTTTGCAATTTTTGACATACCCTTATGAGCAGCATAAAGGCTTACAACTCCTGCCGAATCCTTAATGCGTTCGGGAGCAACGCTGCAGAACTTCAGAAGCTGCTCGGTTGCTGAATAAGATTCAGGGTGAATGAAGGTATTGTCGAGCGGGTTGTCGCCGTTTGGAATCTTAAGGAAGCCTGCTGCCTGCTCGAAAGCCTTCTCGCCGAGTCCTGTTACTTCCATGAGCTGCTGGCGGTTACTGAACTTGCCGGTAGACTCCCTGAACTTAACGATATTGGAGGCTATTCTTTTGTTTAAGCCAGATACATAAGTAAGCAAGGATACCGAAGCGGTATTAAGGTCCACGCCAACGTAGTTCACGCAGCTTACGACAACGTCGTCGAGCTTTTTGCCCAGGAGTTTCTGGTCCACATCGTGCTGATAAAGTCCCACGCCGATAGACTTAGGATCGATCTTAACCAGTTCGGCCAAGGGATCAAGAAGTCTTCTTGCAATTGAAATGTTTCCTCTCTGGCTTGCCTCAAGGTCGGGGAACTCCTGCTTTGCAAGAGGGGAGGCAGAGTAGACGGAGGCTCCGGCTTCGCTTACGATAACGTAGTGGCATTTAAGAGAGTTTGTTTTAATAATGTCGGCAATAAAAAATTCAGTTTCGCGGCTTGCCGTTCCGTTACCGATTGCAACAACATCAACGTTATACTTCTTTATAAGTGCAAGGACTATTCTTGCAGCTTCATCCGTCCTGTTCTGCGGGGGATGAGGATAAATTGTATGTCCTTCCAGATACTTGCCCGTCGGATCTATAATAGCAACTTTACTTCCAGAGACGAAGCCCGGGTCAATTCCCATAATCATCCTTTCAGCAATAGGCGGCTGGAGCAGGAGCTGCTTGAGGTTTGAGGCAAATATTTCAATTGCGTGCAGATCGGCCATTTCAGTAAGGAAGCTTCTGACCTCGCGTTCGATGGAAGGGAATATGAGCCGCTGGAATGAGTCCTCAGTGGTCGACTGGAGGATTTCCATAAAGACCGAATCGGGATAGTTAAGGAATGTTTCAAGTATTTTCCTGAGTATGGGTCCTTCCTCGAGCGAGAGGTTTACCTTCAGTACCTTATCCCTTTCGCCGCGGTTAATGGCAAGGATCTGGTAAGGCTTAAGGCGCGGAATTTCCATCTTGAAGTCGTAGTAGATCTCATAGACGTCTTTCTTTGTATCCACCGATCCGGCTTCTTTTTCCTTGGCTTTTTCGGAGCCCATAACGGCTGTAGTCTGGACGTATTCGCGGACAGTCTTACGGACTTCGGCATTTTCGCTGATCATTTCGGCAATAATATCCTGTGCTCCCTGCAGGGCTTCTTCAACTGAGGCGACTCCGAGTTCCTCGTTAATAAATTCTGCCATTTTAGCCTGGAAATCGCCCTTGAATTTGGGATTTTCAAGCATAAAGAGTGCCAGGGGCTCGAGGCCTTTTGCCTTTGCAATAGTGCCGCGGGTTTTTCTTTTCGGTTTATACGGGAGGTAAAGGTCCTCAACTTCCTGGAGCTTGGTTGAACTTGTAATCTTATCTTTTAGTTCGTCGGTAAGCTTGCCCTGTTCCTCTATGCTTTTGAGGATTGTTTCCTTTCTTTCCTCGAGAATAGTAATATAGTTAAGGCGGTCTTCAATTTCTCTGAGCTGTTCTTCATCGAGGCCTCCGGTTTTTTCCTTACGGTAGCGGGCAATAAAAGGGATTGTAGCGCCGTCCTTAAAGAGCGCAATTACCTCTTTGACCTGTTCGACTCTTACTTTTAGTTCATTGGCAATAATTAAAGGAATATTGATCATTATAAAACCCTATAAAATTTAACAGAAAACATGGCATTCATTCAGCTGAATGCAGGAGTTACTAGACTATACTGATTTTTAGAGAACAAAAGTAAGTCCAAACGGGTGAATATATCAAGACTTTTTTAGAATTCTAAACTTTTCCGCTTAAAAAGCGATAATTTAAAGCAGGCGTTTACTTTTTATAACAATGGGGGAGAAATTACCGGATAGATGGCAGATTCTGAATTCATATCGGAAGTTACGAGCGAACCGTCGGGGGGTGAAAACCTGGGGCGTGAGATGCAGGCTGCAAGGTTCAGGACCTATGCCCGTGATCACTTCCAGGATCTGGTAAAAAAAGAGACGGACTATCTGGAATTCATAAAGAAGAGCGCCCAGTTTTACGCCTTCCGCCTGGCTCCTGATAAAGGGGAGTTTTTTATCCCTTATAATTCCGCCCCGTATTTCTGGCTCTGCGATTCTCCGCCCCTGATAAGATTTGAGGAATGGCTAAGGCAGGATTCAAGAGGCAAAACTGCGGCCCAGGAGGGCTACAGGACTGTCAGGGAATTTTATTCCAAATGGGCCACATTAAAATCCGATCAGGAAAAGAAGTATTACTCGCTTTCCACTCTGAAGATAATTGAGCGTGAGACGAACAGGGACAACATTCTCCTGCAGGTATATCAGGCTGTAATACTCACCTACGACAAAAAACTTTTCAATCCTGTAAAAGCCGCCGAGCTGCTGCAGGCAGCCTTCATGAGGCTGGAAAACCTGAAGATAGACGGCCAGCTGAAGGCTGATCTTCAGTATCTGCTGAATGTCTATGCGGGATTTGCGTGCTTAAAGCAGATGAACTACGAGGAGGCTTCGCAGAGGTTTTCGTCCTCTATGAACGGGAGTTCCCTTGGGCTTACGGCAAAGTTTTACCTGGCCTATTCGGAAAAACGTGCCGGGAACCGCGACGCGGCCAATATGCTTCTTAATGATCTGCTGCATTACGACAAGACTGCAGTAGAGTTTGCCGTGGAGATGAACAGTCCGGTGCTTCTTACATATTTTATCAGGAATGCGGTTACCTATGAGATTTTCTCCGAAATGGAATTTGCGGACATGCTGGAAGACATTGAGGCGGCGATATCCATTGAGACTGGGATTCCGGGTTTTAGTTTCCTGAAGATTTCAGATGCACTGGCAAAGCTGGGAGAGGCGAAGGTAAGGGATTTTTACACGGAGGAATTGGAAAAAAGCATAGCATTTCTGGACAAAGTATGTGTGGGGTTAATCGGCAACAAGAACACCATAGCCAATTACAGTCTGTCGGCACTTGAGTCAAAGCTTTTCAAGATAGTTGAGAATATACTGGAAACCATAAAGCAGAAATTTATGGGGGAGGTACACGATCAGCTGAAGCAGTATGAGATAGCCATTGATGAAAACCTTAATGCAATAAAGCATTTGGAAAAAGAAGAAGAGGAGATGAAGAATCTCCAGAAGAAAAAGCTTGCCGATTCGCTTGAGGAGCTGGAGACCACGATAAATGAGAACATAGTTTTTCTGGAGAATAAAATTGAAAACATACATTTGGATGCTAAGTTCAATCCCCAAACGGTTTTCAACAATTCGATGGTATACAATTTAATAATAACGCTGGTAGTCTTTACGATCGGGGCATTTTTCGGGTGTTCACACATTCCTATGGACAATTCGGAAGATTTCAGGGAAATGATGTCGCAGGTAGTGGTAGGGGGTATAAAGTGGAGTGCGATAACATTTTTCATAGGTACTATAATCTCGGCATTTACGGCGGCATTTGCGGTAATGGAGCGTACGACAGAGAAGCAGAACCTCTTAAGGAAGATAACATACTTCAAGACTCACAAGGAGCGAGAGACGGAGCTATTGACAAGGGAGAGTGAAAAGAAGATAAAGACGATAGGAGAGAATTTCAAAGAGAGGGTAGCCGACCGCAAGAAGACAGTAGACAAGGTAAGGAAAGAAAAAGAGGAACGTTTGGCCGAACTTCTTGAAGGAGCGAACAAAAAGATAGACGAATACAAAGCCAGGCTGGACGGAGTAACGAAGCTGGAAGCTTAGAACCTGCAGCATTCAATAGCCGGGCAAAAACAAGTTTTAAGTTGTAAGTTTTGAGTTTTAAATTAAAAATTAGAATTATTTTTCATTCAACCTTTACCTCAACCTTTGCTTTCATTAAGCATGAAACATTTTTTCTAATTCCAAGTGATTTAAGCAATGGATAAAAAAACTTCAGTAGTAACAGGCGGAGCCGGATTCTTAGGATCACATCTTTGTGATAGGTTAATAGATGAAGGCCACAGTGTAATCTGTATTGATAATCTTCTGACTGGTAATCTTGATAACATTTCGCACCTCTTCGGGCATGAGAATTTTACTTTCATTAAACACGATGTAACTAATTATATTCACGTTCCGGGCAAGGTGGATTACATACTTCATTTTGCCTCACCGGCAAGCCCGATAGATTACCTTCAGCTTCCGATTCAGACCTTAAAAGTAGGTTCACTTGGGACACATAAGGCATTAGGACTGGCAAAGGAGAAGAAAGCGCGTTTTCTCCTGGCATCAACATCAGAGGCTTATGGCGACCCGGCAATTCATCCGCAGACCGAAGATTACTGGGGAAACGTTAATCCTGTAGGACCACGTGGAGTTTATGACGAGGCCAAGCGCTTTGCCGAAGCGATGACAATGGCATACAACCGCTATCATGGAGTGGAAACAAGGATAGTACGCATTTTTAACACATACGGCCCAAGAATGAGATTAAATGACGGCCGGGCTCTTCCGGCATTTGTAAGTCAGGCATTAAATGGAGAGGACATCACTGTCTTTGGCGACGGCAGCCAGACAAGAAGTTTCTGTTATGTAAGTGATTTAATTGATGGGATCTTCAGGCTCTTAATGTCTGATGAGGTTTATCCTGTAAACATCGGAAATCCATCTGAAATTACAATTAAGCAGTTTGCCGAGGAAGTAAAGGAACTTACAGGCACTGAGAGTCCGATTGTTTACAAAGAACTTCCCGAGGATGATCCGAAAGTGCGCCAGCCTGACATTACAAAAGCCAGGACAATATTAGGATGGGAGCCTAAGGTTAGCCGTTCTGAAGGGCTTAAGCTTACGCTGGAATATTTCCGTGTCAAAATTGGTAAAAGTAATTAGGGGTTAAACTAACAATTCTCTTGTCGGAAATGCTAATTTCCTAAATTAAACCTTAAGATCATAATTAGTCAATGCCAAAATCCATTCCTAATTAAAACTTAAAGCAAACTGCGGCTAAATTTAGCCACAAATCCAAAGTACCGCATTTTTAACCTAAAATGGCATCAAAATCGCGGGAATCGCAGTGGTACGATTTTAGCAATAGCTTACAACGTGTGTAAGTTTGCTGGTGGAATTTCAGGTATCTCTTTTCGTTTACTGCAAACTTCTAGGGTGCTTAAAGGTAGTGTTAATAGAATGTACCGCCAGCAATTTGCTAACATTATATCCGCTTGTATCAAAGAGGCAATATTAGTCCGACAATTCGTTATTTCTCAGAATTCGTTGGTGATTCTGATTATTAACCATAAAAATATCGCTGGTTGGGGAAGAGTCAGACTATCGCCGATAGATAAAGATAAGACAGAACTTCTTATTAAATCTGGAGTAAGTGACTCGATTGTATCCAAAGATAGCGCCGATGAATTGTCTGCATGTCAGCAATAAATTATTTTCCAGAGAGAAAGAGAATTCAAAATAATAAAAGGATACTACAGGTCTTAAAGAATGGTGGGATTATGAGGTTCAGCACTCAAGATTTAAAACCGTTAGCCTCTAAGTACTTAAGGTAATTCCTTCTTTTTCGGAAAAGGTAAAAGTGAAAGGTTGTTTCCCAGGAAGTACGTTTCGTGAAAAATCAAATAACCGGTTTTATGCTTTTGGTATAATAGCAAGTTGTGCAAAGTTAAAATTTTGTTCTGATTAACTTTTCAACTTATCCGCTTAATTAATTATTCACCATTTCCCTAATTTGAATTCAACTTTAAGTGAAAAAACACTCCATTGAATAATCCGTTCCAAGTTAAAATTTAAATTATTATGGCTACAATTAGCCAATAATCTAAGATTCCACACCGAAATAAGCAAGAAATAACAAATTATTGCATGAAAATGTTGGTATGATTTTAGTATGTGTAACAGTGCAAATAAAATGCCCTTTAATTTGCCATATGTAATTGGCCCTTTCAAAGAGGAATGTATTCATGAATAATAACAATTTAAGTCAGCTTAGTAATTTCAAGCCATTTATGGACCAAAATGAAATTACTGCAATTACCACTTTGCTGAAGTCTTTTGAAAAACCCATTCAGGTGCTTGAGTGGGGAAGCGGCAACAGTACAATTTATTATTCATTATTGTTTGAGAACAGAAACAAATGGCTGAGTATAGAACATGATCAGAAATGGGCCGAAAGAAATAAAGAAGAAATCGGGAAACTGTCTCTTTACAATACAGAAATTGCATTCATTAAAACTAATCTAAGTCACATAGAGGGTCAGAATGACGGGGATATTAATGCGTTCTTTGATTATGTGAAATATCCTGCAAAACTGGATCATAATTATGATGTTATTTTTGTTGACGGACGCGCAAGGGTGTGGTGCTTGGAAGAAGGATGGAAAATGTTGAAACCTGATGGTACTATGGTACTTCATGATGCACAGCGCAAGGAGTATGATATTGGAATTCCAAAAGATGCATATTTAATCAAAATTACTAACACAAAGGTGAATAGCGAAGGCAATATTGCAACTCTTTTTATGTTTAAGTCACCTCAATTACTTAGGAAGATTATCTCGGAACTTATTCCAATACTACCTGAACATATTATTATTTCTGCAAGAATGGATGAAAGTGAGTGGGAGCATTACAAAGGAAAACGGCATCACGATAATGTTGTCCTGAAATTATCATCTGGTAAGCAGATAGAAAACAATAATTTACTTCAGCACGAAGTGCTATTTGAGGAAATAGCAAGCCTCAAAAGTGATGAAGACGCACCGGAGGACTTTCTAAATCCTATTCTTGAAGTAGACAACATGGACATTTATTTGTCACGCCAAAGGTTACTAAGCGCGCTTAAGGAGAACCTTTCTCAATTCCGCGGTACTTTTCTCGAATTGGGATGGGGGCAAATGTTTTGCAAATCTTTACTTACTTCTCTACCCTGTTCAATTGAAAAATATCTTGGTCTTGATATTGGCAATCATGAAAATCAGGAATACCGCAAGCCCGAACCTTTTAGTAAACAGATTAAAATTCCAATAGAAGATGGAATTGTAGATACTATTGTAGTTACGGAGGTATTTGAACATTTGCCTGATTTGCAAGATCTTCTTAAAGAAGTTTATAGGGTGTTAAAGCCTGGAGGAATTTTATTTTTTTCAGCATCATTTTTATGGCCATTTAACAAAGTTCCTTACGATGAATTCCGATATACTCCCTTTTCTCTTGAAAGAATTCTAAAAGAAAATAATTTTAGCGAGATAAAATTAAAAGCCATGGGCGGATGGAATGCTAGTTTGGCTCAAATGATTGGACTATGGTTGCGCAGGAGTCCCCTAAATTCGAATCAGAGACTTGAGTATGGAGCCCAGCTGTTTTCGTTCTATAAAGCTTTGTGTGAAAGCGATGTGATTCCTGCTACTTTCACTGAAAACACGATGATTACTGGTATAACTGGCCTTGTTCGAAAAGGAAATTAATGGCTTAAACTTAAGTACTCTCATCGTGGAAAGAAATGAATCAGGAGGAAAATTGAAAATATTACAACTAGATACATTCTATAGCAGACCGCTTGAAATACTTTACAATAAATACCCGGCACTAAAAGAAGAGCCGTTCGCGGTTCAGATGGATGCTATATTAAGGGATGGTTTCGCTGCTGTTCATACAATTGCCCCTTATATGACGCAAATGGGCTATGAAGCCATGTGGGTGGTTGGCAACTTGCCTGAGGCGCAGATAAAATGGGCAAAAGAAAACGGATATTCTCTCAGAAATCCAAATAATTGGCTCCATGAGATCTCCCGCGCCCAGATAGAAACTTTCAGGCCGGATGTACTTTATACGACTAATGCAATGGTATTCGACAGCAGTTTTATGAGGTCTTTATCTTACCGCCCAAAACTGATTATCGGCTTCCAAGCCTCAGATATACCCAATGGGACAGACTGGAGTGAATTTGATCTTTTCCTTTCGCCTTTGGGCTCGCTAAGAAATGAAGCCATAAAATGCGGTGCCCGTGAAACTGAAATGTACATGCCCGGATTTCCTGTCTGGATATATGATTCAATAAAAAGTATTAGTCCGGTAAACGATCTGGTATTCTGCGGCCAGTGGACAGAGGATCTGCATAAGAACAGAAATAAATACCTGACTGAAATCGTCAAATATTTCGGCGGGAAAATTAAATTAGACTATCATTTGAGCGGGCAGATAAACAAAATTCCAGATCCTGTTCAAAAAGTTAACAACGGAGCCTGTTACGGTCTACAGATGCACAGATACATCAAAGAGGGAAAAATAGCTTTTGACGCCAGGGGTGATATAAGGAGCTTTAATAGAGAAAACCCGATTGATGTTGCCAAGAATGAAACTGCTAACATGAGGATTTTTGAAGTCACCGGAAGCGGTGTACTGCTGCTTACTGAGCACAAAGATAATCTCGGCAGTTATTTCGAAATCGGCAAGGAAATAGAAACCTACAAAGACTCAAACGAGCTGTTCGAAAAAATAAATTACTATTTAGCCAATCCTAAGGAACGTGACCTGATTGCAGAAAATGGCAGGCTCAGATGCCACAGGGACCATTCGATGGCTAACAGAATAAAACAATTTGATGACATTATTAGAACTAAATTAGGGCATAAAAGAATATCCGATTCAAGCGGCAGCAAACCAACAGGTACTTTAATGGGAAAAAGCAAAACATCAGAAACTGATTTTGAAATAGTATTTGCGGATAAAGATCTACGCAATCTAAGGGAAATAGCAAAACGCAGCAGATTCAAGCACAGGATAGTTGTTTATGATGGACTTAGGATTCATAACTATGACCTTTTGTCACTTTATATGGCAATGAAAGATATTTTTCTGCATAAGATCTACCAATTTGAAACAAAAAACAATTCTCCGGTAATAATTGACGGCGGAGGGCATATTGGCTTATTTACATTGTTCATAAAGAAAAAATATCCCAATGCAAAGGTTTTTATCTTCGAACCCGAGGATGAGTCGTGGCAGCTTTTACAACTGAACTTACATGAAAACCATTTAGAAAATGTTCACCCAATTAAATCCGGTCTATTTAATATTGATGGTAATCTTGAGTTTGGCAATGATCACTCTGATGGAAGCTCGATTTTTTCAAAAGAAAAGACACAGATAATATCAGTATCTAAGCTTAGTCCTTATTTGAATGAACCTGTTGATTTTATGAAATTAAACATTGAAGGCTCTGAGCTTCCGGTATTAAAAGAAATAGCACCGAAGCTTGAAAATGTAAATGAACTGGTAATCGAGTACCATGGATTTCCCGAAACAGGGCAGGTTCTTCATGAAATTCTTTCAATACTCAATGAGAATGGATTCAGGTACTTATTGCACGATTTTGACAATGAGACAAATGATGCAACAAAGCCTCCATTTCATATTAACCAGGTTTCCCGATTCTTTTTGTTAATTTATGCCAAGAGGCTCTTCATTGCCCTGCCGAATTTGAAGAAAGAAAAAGCCGAATTGAAGTTATTGCCTGTAAGCAACACCTTCGGCTTCGACAGGGGAACTCCGATTGACCGGTATTATATAGAAAAGTTTCTTTCTGAAAACAGAAAGTTTATTTCGGGTTCGGTTCTGGAAATAGGCGACAGGACATATACCAGAAAATTCGGCACCGGTGTAAAGGAAAGTACTGTCCTTAGCTTCAGTCCGGCTCAGGGAGTGGACATAGTTGGAAACCTTGAAACCGGGGAAAATGTGCCGGTTTCCCGCTTCGACTGCATTATTCTAACGCAGACAATCCAGTTTATTTATGATTTTAAGAGTGCTCTAAGAAATGCCTGCAATGCCCTCAAACCGGGCGGGCGTCTTTTAGTTACCGCCTCAGGAATTAGCCAAATTTCACGATATGACATGGACCGCTGGGGAGAATACTGGAGGTTTACAGATAAGACACTAACTAAAGTGCTCAAAGAAGTTGCCGTCGCTTCAGAAGTTGAGGTGAAAAACTGGGGTAACGTTGCAATAGCAAAGGCATTTTTGGACGGGTTTGCACATGAGGAAATTCCGGCTGAAGTTCTTGATTATAACGATCCCGATTATCAGGTTCTGCTTACGGGAAAACTGGTAAAAGGGAACGGAGGTTTTTACAATCAGGGAGTGGAACCCACGAAGAAAAAAGAAAACTTTACGGAAACTGTAAATGTTCTCTTGTATCACCGGGTTGCCTTAGATCCTTTGGACACACAACTGCTATCTGTTTCTCCAAAAAATTTTGAAGAACAAATTAAATTTCTAAAGGATAATTTTAAGATTGTTCATTTAAGAAACCTAATTGATGAGATTAAAAACAAGGCGTTGGTTCCAAATACCATTGCAATTACCTTTGACGATGGCTATTTGGACAATTTCACGAATGCACTGCCGATATTGGAAAAATTCAAGGTTCCTGCCACCATCTTTGTAACAGCCGGAATGGCGGGCAGCAAGGAAGAATTCTGGTGGGATGCACTGGAGAGAATCCTTTTTTATAACCAAAATCTTCCGCAGGGACTTAACCTAAGCAGTGATAAAGAAAACTATGATATAAAGCTCTTAACAGCTCAAGATAAGCTCAGGGCTTATGAAATACTGCATTCAATACTGAAAAGCCAGACGGAAAACGAAAGAAAGCAGCTTTTAAGTGATTTGCTGAAATGGGCAGGCTTAAGTTCCGAAGGCCGTTTAAGCCATAGAATTATGAATATTGATCAGCTAAGGAAAATAGCCGGATCACCTTATATCGAAATAGGTTCTCATACGGTTTCACACCAAAGGCTTTCCTCAATGGGGTATGATGAACAATACCTGGAATTATCCAACTCGAGAACCTTACTTGAAGCCGCAATAAATAAGACGGTTGCAACTTTGTCTTATCCGTTCGGCACGCTCGGGGACATTAATAACGATACCATAAAGGCAGCCCGGAATGCGGGCTATATTGCCGGAATTGCAAATTATCCGGATTCAGTAAATTCCTCAACCGACGTGTTCAGAGTACCGCGCTGGCTCGTAAGAAACTGGAATGCCGAAACTTTTATTAAATGGATTGCTTCGGCCGACAAAAGCCATTTTGAAAACGAAATGCTAAGTGAGCGCAACAGGAACATCATAAATTTTTTATCCAGGTGAACAAAAGCGGGAAAACTGAATGAATATAAAGCACATCAATACATTTGATTCCATCGGGGGAGCTGCAAAGGTTGCCTACAGGCTTGCCGAAGAACAGTTTAGAAGAGGGCACTCTTCAGGAATGCTGGCCGGCGCTAAAAGAAGCAGCAGTGCCAACTTCCCGGTCCATGAAGTATTTGAGAAGCAGGCCGGTGAGTTTTTTCCGCTAGAGAGGGAGGGTCTTCAGTATTATTCATTTCAGATGAGCCATCAGCTTATTAATAACTCAGAGCTCAGAAAAGCGGACCTCCTGCATCTGCATAACATACACGGCGGCTATTTTAACCCTTTCTCCCTGGTTCTGCTTTCAACTATAAAGCCCGTTGTATGGACTCTGCACGATATGCATTCTATTACAGGGCACTGCGCCCACTCGCTTGACTGTGATAAATGGGAGAAAAATTGCGGCGGATGCCCGGGACTTGAAATTTATCCCTCCATTCCGGTCGACCGTACGGCAAGACTTCTAAAAGAAAAAAAGGTCATCTACGACAATTCCTTTTTTAATGTTGTCGCTCCATCTTACTGGCTGAAATCAAAACTGGAGAAAAGCATTCTGAGAAATCATTATGCTGAGGTGATTCACAACGGAATTGATTCAGGTCTCTTCAGGCCGTTAAATAAAAAAGAAGTTAGGAAAAAGTACAAAATCCCGGAAAACATTAGTATAGTTGGATGTGTTGCGCACGGTGGAATAGAAAATGAATGGAAAGGTGGTTACTATATAACGGAAATTCTCAAAAGCATAGTCCTTAAATATCCAGATACTGTTTTCCTTAACATTGGAACCTCCGGCCAGTCACAGGATCCTCACATAATAAATATTCCTTTTGTGGAAGATGAGGCAAAGCTCAGTGAAATATATTCACTGCTCGACGTATTTCTTTTTACCTCAATTGCTGAAAACTGCCCGCTTGTGATTCTAGAGGCTCTTTCCTGCGGAGTGCCTATTGTTACATTCAACACCGGAGGAATTCCTGAACTGGTTAGAAACGGGCTTGACGGTTATGTTACGGGTTATAAAAATACTGCCGAGGCGATAAGCTCTCTGGAGGTAATCCTTTCAGAAAAGAATAAGAGAACTGAATTTGGAAACAATGCGCGGGAAAGTGCCCTTAAGCATTTTGACCACGGGATAATTGCCAGCAAATATGAAGATGTATATAAAAAGACAATTGAAGATTTCGAAAAATTAAAGAAACAGAAAAAGCTGCCTTTTATTTCTTTAAGTGATATTCCTGAAGAAATTAAAACCCCGGGTTTTTTGGCATCTTATAATAAAACTGCCAGTGAGGCAATATCTGTAAGTCAGACTTATAAAGCCGGCAGTCTGGGCGGTATGAAATATCCTAAAATTACAGTTGTCACACCTTCGTTTAACCAGGGTGAGTTTCTGGAAGAAACTATTCAGTCCATCCTCAGCCAGAACTACCCAAATCTTGAATACATAATTATGGACGGGGGAAGCACAGATAACTCCGTAGATATAATAAAGAAATATGAAAAACATCTCCACTACTGGCAAAGTAAGCCCGATGGCGGGCAGTATAATGCCATAAATGCGGGATTTGCAATGTCATCGGGTGAAATATTATGCTGGCTTAATTCCGATGATAAACTTCACCCGGGAAGTTTTGAGCTTGCGGCAAGAATATTTTGTGCTTTCGATCACATCAACTGGATTTCAGGCAGGCATACATGCTGGGATGACGAAGGAAAATTGAACTTCGTAATCCCCGAAATTCCTGACATATCGAGAAAAACTTACTACGACTGGGCCTTAAGAAAAGGGATATTTATTCAGCAGGAATCCACCTTCTGGCGGCGCTCTTTGTGGGAAAAAGCAGGCGGAAGCCTCAACCTATCCTATAAGCTGGCTGCCGACTTCGATCTCTGGAACAGATTCTTCCACTTAGACGACCTATATCTGGTTGACGCCCTTCTGGGGGGCTTCAGGGTCCACAGAGGACAGAAGACATCACAGTTCATGAGACAGTATGTTGAAGAGGTAAGCCAGATTATCTCAGGCCAGGGAGATATTACGTCTAAAGCGGAACTGATTAAAAGCGACTCCTGCAGAATTGTAACGCAGAAAATGCTCTCTGAGGTAAATATTAATGTCATAAGTGAGGGTAATTTCTCCTATTTTACATACTCTAAAAAAGACCACTTCTCATATTTCAGAGACAGTGATGTTGAACTCTATGGAGTCAGCAAAGACCCCGATTTAAGTGAGCTTAAGGTATACCAGGACTTACTGTGCTACAGTTTCATAAAAACCAACATCCCGAAGGGATCCAGAATCCTGGAAATCGGCGGCGGTGAATCAAGGGTGCTTAGAAGACTTGCCCGGGAATATGAATGCTGGAATATCGACAAATTGGAAGGTCTCGGAGACGGACCCAGAAGTGTTCACAATAAGAACATAAGGCTCGTGAAGGATTATATGGGGAGTTTCAATAAGGAACTGCCCGGTAATTACTTTGACTTTGTCTTTAGCATATCCACACTTGAACACGTGCCGGAAGATGAGGCGATCTTCAGAAATATCTGTCAGGATATTGAGCGGGTGATGAAAACTGGCGCCTTGTCTTTGCACTGCTTTGACGTTGCACATCAGGGCAACTCTGTTTGGACAAACAGATTCTTAAAGTATATTTTTGAAGCGGTCAAAACAATTAATAAATTTGAACCGCTTGAGAAAATCCTTTTTGACCCCTACGTCTACTTTATGTCTGAGCAGAGTTATAATTCCGGGTGGAGACATCTTACGGGGAAAAGCTATAATGATTTCGGTAAACCTGCTTCTTATAACGTGTTATGGAAAAAACAGCAGCCTATGAAAGAAAATGAAACTAAAATATCGGTGATTGTTTCAAGTTATAACGCCGAAAAGGACATGAGAAACTGCCTAACGGACCTTGTGGCACAAACTGTATTCGACCAGATGGAGGTAATTGTTGTTGATGCAGCATCACCTGAGAATGAGGGTGCTGTTGTCAAGGAATTTCAGAAGAAATATAAAAATATTACCTACATCAGAACTCCTGAAAGAATAGGGGTCTATCCGGCATGGAACATTGCAATTAAAAAAGCCAAAGGGAAATTTATCACTCCTTTCAGCACCAACGACCGCTTAAGAAAAGATGCCTATGAGATTCTTTCAAGGACGCTGGATGAAAACCCCGGGGTGAGCATGGTATATGGCGACACCTATATTACAAATAACGAAAATGAAAGCTTTGAGGAACACCAGCCTACTGGCAGGGCAATGAAATGGCCGGAATATTCATTTAAGCGTCTTTTGGTCTTCAACGGCGTTGGACCTCACCCCATGTGGCGCGCATCCATTCATCAGGAGATTGGGTATTTTTCAGAAGACTTCGTGGCGCTCGGCGACCAGGAATTCTTCTTAAGAGTCGGCTATAAACATAACCTGCTGCACATTAAGGAATATACAGGACTGTACTTATGGCGTGATGATGCGGTTTCCCTGAAGGGCTCACTGCCCTTAAGTGAAACTATAGAAATAAGAAATCGCTACATGAAAATGTACCTGCAGGATAATAAAGTTGATCTGAAAAAACCTCCATTGGTAAGTATCATTATCCCGACCTTTAACAAGTTATATCTTACACACAGGGCAGTTCTGTCTGTGCAGCTCAATACTCGTATGCCTTATGAAATAATTATTGTTGATAATTGTTCGACGGACGGGACCAGGGAATATGCACAAAATCTGAGCCTTGAATTCCCAAATGTAAAGTTTGTGCTTAACAATAAAAATGAAGGCTTTGCCAAGGCTAACAATATAGGAGTTTCAAAGGCAGAAGGGAGATATATACTGTGCCTGAACAACGATACAGAGCCACAGGCGGGCTGGATGGAAGCTTTGCTCAGTATTGCCGAGAACGATGAGTCTGTTGCTGCTGTTGGAAGCAAACTACTTTTCCCGCACGGTACTATTCAGCATGCAGGTGTTATTGTGGCTGAAAAGCTTAATACTGATATAGAAGATGAGAAATTCATGCCAACTCATATTCATTATGGCTCAAAGGCCGATCTGCCTGAAGCAAATTTTGCAAGAACTTATCAGGTTTTAACAGCTGCATCATTGCTGATAAGAAAAGATGCCTTCATACAAGCTGGCGGTTATGATGAGCAGTACTGGAACGGATACGAGGACGTTGATTTGTGCTTAAAGCTCACCTCAAAGGGCTGGAAACTGGTTTATCAGCCTGAGAGCATTGTAATTCATTATGAATCACAGAGCGGGCCGGAAAGATTTTCCAAAAACAACGAAAATATACGTCTATTGAGATTGAAGTGGATGGGTAAAATTAAGCCGGATTTTTTAATAAGCAGCGATAATATTGCAAGGCCAACAGGTAACGGGAAAATAGGATTATATATACCACCTTCTGGAAATAAATCGTTAAATTACACCGATAACGCTAAAGCAAAGGGTCCATTTGTTTCAATAATCGTGCTTACATTTAACGGACTTAAATACAATAAAGAGTTTTTTCATTCGGTGCTGCATTTCACAAAGTGTCCATATGAAATAATAGTTATTGATAATGCCAGTAAGGATGGAACGGTTGATTATCTAAGAAAGTTGGAGAAAAAATACCCAAACATACACGTTATTTATAATGAAAATAATCTGGGTTTTCCTGCCTCGGTAAATCAGGCATTTAAGGCTGCAACGGGCAATTTTGTGCTGGTTGCAAATAATGATATTGTTGTTACTGAGAACTGGCTGGAAAGAATGGTCGAAATAGCCATGTCATCACATGAGGTAGGTATTGTCGGTCCATTAAGCAACTCAGTCAGCGGAATACAGATTGATAAGAACGCCAAATACAAAAGTATGCCGGAAATGCATAAATATGCAAAGAGAATAAGGAAAGAAAATGCAGGACGGTTTCTTGAATTCCCGCGAGTGGCCTTCCTCTGCACACTCATTAAAAAAGAGGTTATTGATGCCCTTGGCGGGCTTGATGAACGCTTCAGCCCAGGGAATTTTGAGGATGACGACTTCTGCCTCCGCGCAGAAAAGGCTGGCTTTAAGACTGTAATCGCTAAGGACGTCTTTATTCACCACTACGGATCAAAATCATTCAAGGCTGATGGTGAAAGAAAATATGCCGAACGTCTAGAAATCAATAAAAAGAAATTTGTTGATAAGTGGGGGGCTACAATTGAGGAGATCTGGCTTGAAGGCAAACCTACGAGGGAAAGATCTCTGTCCTACCCGCTTCATACAGATGAATTCATTGAAAAATATGAAAGGGCTCTTGTCCATTTCAGCGACGGGGAATTTGAACTTGCTGAAGGAGCCCTGAAACGTGCTCTTGAGATCTATGAGGCTGAAGGCAGAAGCGACAGGACAAAGGAATATGCAAATATCCTTAATCTTTATGGCAGCCTTTACCTTATGAGCGAAGATCTGGAAAAGGCAAAAGAGTATTTTGAACGCGAACTTAAAATTGACCCCGATTCGGTTTCTGCCTGCATGGGCTTGGGCGAAGTCTTCTTGGCGGCAGAACTTTTCAATGAATCAAAGGAAATGTTCCAGTGGGCCACAAAAAATGAACCGGAAAATAACAATGCCAGAGAGGGCCTTGCAAAGGTGAACAGAAAACTCGGACTGGCTGAGGGCCATAACAGTCTTATCGCAGAGGCTCAGGTGACATTAAATGAAGCAAAAAGCAGCAGTAAATTGAAAATCGTAAATACGGATAATGAAATGAATGATCTACTTCAAAGAGCTGAAAATCTAATAGAGCAAAAACAATTGGCAGAAGCAGTTGAACTCCTGTATGAAATTATAAGAACTGATCCCGGGAATATCGATGCCCTAAATGATCTTGCTGTGGTATCAATATTGGCCGGAGATTTTGAATCGGCGGCAGATTTTATTGAAAGGGTTGTTAAAATCGATCCTGCAAACGACGTGGCAATGGAAAATATGAATTACCTCAGCCAGGTGATTGACGAAAAGTTAAATCAGCCGGGAAATAATTCTGATCTTTCATTGCAGGAAGATATCGCTGAAAACTTAAAGCCTGCAGGACAGTACAGCGAAATGATCGGAAAAGCTGAAGCACTAATTGAAAATAGCGATCTATCATCAGCCCGCAAGATTTTGGAAACAGTACTCCTGATGGAAGAATTTAATTTGGATGCCCTGAACGATCTTTCGGTAATTGAAATCATGGAAGGGAATTATCAGGCAGCCGTGGAACTGCTGGAAAAGGTGATCCGCCTGGCCCCTGATAATGCAGTTGCAAATGAAAATATTCTCTATCTTCAAAAAGAATTAGATAAGCTTTAATTCTCAAAAGATAAGGAATGTTTCTGTAATGACCGGTTTATACGAAAAAGCTCTGGACTTTTTTAAGGCGGAGGAGTATGCATCTGCCAAAGAGTGTCTTGTAAGTTTACTGCAATACTCCGGGGAAACTGCTGAAACGCTGTTTCTCCTGGGCATTATTGAAGGCAGGCTTCAGAACCTGGAATCTTCAAACGCCATGTTCTCAAGAACCCTTGAGCTCGAAAGCGGTCATTTTGAGGCGGCATTTAATCTGGCGCTGAATTACAAAAATACCGGTGAACTTGAAGCCGCACTATTTTATTTTAAGAAAGCACAACAGTTAAACCCGGGGTTTGATAAAGCAGGGGACTATGCTTTATCTCTTGGAACATATCTTGCAAAAAGAACTGAAGCCGAAAAGTGCCTCTCAGAACAGAAATTTGCAGAGGCAAAGGATATTTTTCTGGAAATTCAGAAGGAATATTCTTCCGACTACAGGCTAATCCACAGACTTGCCGATACATATTATAACCTGGGCCAATTTGAAAAGGCGATAGAAAGCTATTACAATCTCATTTCTCTTAAAGGTACAAATGAGCTTGTAATCTACAATATAGCGCTCTGCTATAAAAATCTGAAGAATTATGAAATAGCATTCAGGCTTTACAGGCAGGCTGTTGATATGAATCCTCTTTATACCGACGCACTGAATAATCTTGGACTGTTATATTCGGAAATAAAAGACTTTAAGAAAGCTGCCGAATGCTATAATCAGGCCCTCGAAGCCGATCCCGCGTGCATAAGTGCCCTGACAAATCTGGGGAACTTAAAACTACTGACGGACAACTTTGATGAAATGATTAGGATAAATGAAAAAGTGCTTTCAATAATAGCTGATAAGTTAAGAAATCAGAGTGATTCCCGGTGTCTGGATCAAAGCAGGGCAATTGCTTACAGCAACATAGGTTTTGCTTACTACCATAAATGCCAGGTCGATATTGCTCTGGAATATTACGGGCTTTCAATTGAGTCTTTCCCCGGTTACGTTACAGCACATTATAACCGGGCACAGGCCTGCCTTCTAAAAGGAAACTTTAAGGAGGGATTTCAGGAATACACCTGGCGCATGCTGAAAGATGACTGGGGACCAAGAAGATTCCGGGACCTGCCTTCCTCTGATGAGCTCTCAGGAAAACGCGTGCTCGTGTACGCCGAGCAGGGATTAGGTGATGCCATTCAGTTTGTGAGATATACAAAGAAGCTTAAACAGGCCGGGTGCACTGTAGCATTTGAGTGCGACAGGAAACTGATTGATCTGTTCAAAAATTTGCCGTGGATTGATGAATTTATAGAAAAAGATCCTTCAAAGCATCCATCGGTTCCTTATGACTATGCCATTCCCATGATGAGCCTACCAAAGTATTTTGAAACGGAGCTTAATGATATTCCCTGCGAAGACGCTTATATCACACCTGAAAGGAACCTCGTTGAAAAGTGGGCGAAAATTATCAACTCTCAAACGGGCCTGAATAATAAGCTTAAAGTGGGAATCGTATGGGGCGGAAACCCTAATCATAAAAATGATTCCCGGAGATCCTGCAGTCTGGAAAATTTTGAAGATCTTTTTGAACTGGAGAATGTCCGTTTTTTCAGCCTCCAGGTGGGACCTGCAGCAAGCCAGATAGAAAAATACAGTAATAAGATTTCTGATCTTCAATTGAATAATGAAGACGGATTTTTGGGTACGGCAGCCATGATTTCCAGCCTGGATTTAATAATCAGCGTGGATACTTCTGTAGCCCATCTGGCAGGAGCTATGGGGAAAAAGACCTGGATGCTGCTGCCTTTCCTGCCCGACTGGCGCTGGATGCTTGAAAGAGAGGATACTCCATGGTATCCCACAGCTAAACTATTCAGGCAGAAAGCACTGGGAGACTGGAACTCCGTTTTTGAAGAGGTAAAAGCCTGTCTGGAAAGGGAGCTTGGGAAAACCCGGTTTGATACTAATATAGAGCACTCTGAACCCATATACCTTGCTCTAAGCAGCGGGGATAATTTCGGCTGGGGAATCTGCAGCAGGTACTTAAAAGAGGAACTCTCAAAGAAGACTGCAATTGAGGATATTGCGGCATCGGATGAATTAAAGAATTCAAAGCATGTTCCGGGAACTGTAGTTCATGCTATCACAAATCTGGAGTTTAATTCTCTTTGTGCTGTAAAGGGTAAAAGAAACTTCGGCTATACTTTCTTTGAATATGAGCTGAATGAAAAATCCAAAGAAAATGCCCACAGCTACGATCTTGTTATCGGCGGTTCCAGATGGAACATGGATAAAATGAAGAAAAAAGGTATTAATAATTCGGACTTCCTGATCCAGGGAATTGATCCCGAACTCTTTTATCCTTCTGATGAGTTAAATACAGACGACCACTTTATTATTTTTTCAGGCGGCAAGTTCGAACTCAGAAAAGGGCAGGACCTTGTCCTAAAGGCCGTGAAAATCCTGCAGCAGAAATTTCCGGACATTGTCCTTATAAATGCGTGGTATAACAAGTGGCCTTCCACAATGCAGACTATGAGCTTTTCAAAACATATTGAAATAGATTTTTCTTCCGCAGACTGGGAAGAGTTTATTCTGAGGCTCATCAGGAAAAACGGCCTGGATGAAAACCGCATCATTACTCTTCCATTGGTGCCGAACAGGGAGTTAAGAAGTATATACCTCAAGTCCCACATAGGGCTTTTCCCGAACAGGTGCGAAGGGGGCACAAATCTTGTCATGATGGAGTATATGGCCTGCGGAAGGCCGGTTGCAGCCTCTTTTAACACCGGACACATGGACATATTGACAGATGAAAACTCAATCCCTCTTAAATCTATGCACGACTTCCACTTATATGACGGCACCAATAAGCTCGTTGCTGACTGGAAAGAGCCCCATCTGGATGAAATTGTAGCCGCAGTTGAATACGCATATTTTAACCGCGAAGCCATCAGGCAGACAGGAATATGTGCCGGAGAATATATGAAGCAGTTTACATGGGCCGCCGCGGCCGAAAACCTTCTGAAACTCCTCAGGTAAATTGCATATACTTACAATTGCGCAATATTAGCCACCCTGCAATATCCCTTTTTATTTCCATGCCTAAATAATTGCCCAAAAGCCTCCCTATTGCCCCAAAACTGGTGGCACAGCTATTGTATATAATTCCTTGTAAAAATTAACATAACTTATAAGGTCAACATATGAACCAATTGGATACACTGTTCGGGCAGGCATATGAATTGTTTGAACAGAAGGAATTCAGACGCGCGGTTGAAAAACTGGACAGTGCAGAGAACCTGCTCGACAAGGGAGATTCCGAAAACCAGGCAAGCCTGCTTAACTTTAAGGGTTTCAACTATCTTGGCATGGATGCTCTTGAGGAAGCCCGGGAGTGTTTTGAAAAGTCCCTGAGGATCAATCCGGCTTCATCGCAGGCGTGTGCCGGCCTGGGCGAAGTGTTCTATTTATGTGAGTATGACTACGAGGCCAAGGCTATGTACGAATGGGCGCTTGACTACAACGCCGAAAACAAATTTGCCGCAAAAGGCCTGGCTAAGGTGAATAAAAATCTGGGACTTCCGGAAAGTCATAATACGCTGAATCTTGAGACCTCGCTTTCCAGGAAAGACAGCTTCTATCACCTGGTTGGGGAGGCATACAAACTGTTTTCTGAAAAAAAATACCGTGAGGTTCTTGAGAAAATTACCGAAGCCGAGCTTTATTTTAACCGTCAGCTGCCCGGCAAAGATACCATTCATAAGGTTTCAAGCCTCGAAAATTTCAAAGGCTTCAGCTATCTTTCGCTTCAGGAAGTGGAAAACGCAAAGGCGGCTTTTGAAAATTCTCTCCACCTGAATCCAAATTCATCACAGGCATGTGCAGGACTTGGCGAAGTGTTTTTCCTTCAGGGGCAGGAAAGAGAATCAAAAACAATGTTTGAATGGGCGGTAAAAAACAACTATTCAAATATGTTCGCAAAAGAAGGGCTTGCCAGGGTTAACGGAATTCTGGGATATCCTGCTGAACATAACTCATTAAACTGATTTATATGACGGTAATTTTACTTAAAATCAGGAAGAAACAGGAGACCAGCTAGTTGCCCAGACTTACTCTCAGCATGATAGTCAAAAATGAAGAGAAATATCTTCAGGAATGCCTCGATTCGGTAAAAGGAATTGCTGACGAGATAGTTGTTGTAGATACAGGCTCAACGGACAGGACAATTGAAATTGCAGAGAAAGCAGGCGCAAAGGTCTATCATTTCAGCTGGATAAATGATTTTTCTGCCGCAAGAAATTTCGCTCTCAGCAAATCCAACGGCGAGTGGATACTCTACCTTGATGCCGACGAGAGACTTTCGGAAAAGTCGCAGGCCGAACTTAAGCGCATAATCCGGTCAAAGAAAAAGGAAGCCTGTTTCTGTATTGTTAACAGTATTGGAACCAACAGCAACAAGTCGAATAAAATGCGATATGCGCGCCTCTTTAGAAACGACAGGCGCATCAGGTTCTCGGGCACCATACATGAACAGATCATTTATTCATTGCGTGACGAGGGCTATAAACTGCTGGACTCGGAAATTGAAATTATTCACCTGGGTT
Source organism: Ignavibacteriales bacterium (assembly GCA_036261625.1). Lineage (GTDB taxonomy): Bacteria > Bacteroidota > Ignavibacteria > Ignavibacteriales > SURF-24 > JAAXKN01. Next base: position 96,651 of record DATAKL010000010.1, read on the forward strand.
ACGACATCAGCTACGAAGGCTTAAAAGAAAAAGCCAGAAGAAACCTTGAGTATCTTCTGAATGAGTATGAGAAGAAAAAAGACGCCTATACTGTCTTCCAGCTGGCGCAGACCTATGCTGTTCTTAACGATAAGATAAACGCTGCAAAGCATTTTTCGGAAGTGCTGGATTACAATTGTCCCGGCTTCTACAGGTCCCATTCCTTAAGGTATCTGGCCTCATGCGAGCTGGAGAAAAACAATCTTACTGCAGCACGCCAGTTTGCCGAAAAAGGCTTAAAGATTGACACCACACAGCCGCTGCTCCATTTCGTAATGGCCCGGATACTTCTCAGACTGCGTGAATATGATAAAGCAATTGATCATACTTTACTGTCTCTCAAATGCAACAATAACTCCGGGAATAAGGATTTTGAAATCTATGTAGACAGTAAGGCAATTATAAACCTCGGGATTCAGGCCGCAATTTTAGCCCGCGACCCGATGAAATTCGATTCATTCCTCGGGCTTCTTAAAAAAGAGGAATCGAGTGCTGATAAAAGTCCTCTTCTGTCATTTATTCAGAAGATCATCCAGGGGCAGCGTCTCGATCAGGAAGAAACCGGGCAGTATACTTCAATGGTTGATGAAACAAATATTGAAACCGTACTTCTCATTCTTGACGGGTATGAGGAAAATGACATAAGGCTTGAGTTCCTTAGAAGAATACCCGAAAAGATAAGGACGCACCCGGAATATGAGGCTGAATACCTGAACGCTTTAGGGGCTGCACTGCTCAAGAATAATTTCAGTGAGGAGGCCCGGGACGTTTTTGAGGTTTCCATAGAAAAGGGAATTAAGGACCCGTCAGTAATCTTCTTTCTGATATCTGTATATGTGGATACCGGAAAATTTGAAAAAATACTGCCCCTGGTGGAAACGGCTGAAAGGCTGTTCTCCTCGGACAATGAGGTCATGCAGAGAATTCATCTGCTCAAAGAGCAGCTGAGTGTGTTATAAATCAGAATTTAATTTGCTGCTAACATAAACTAAATACAAGGAGGTAATCTTAATGGGATCATCTTTTCAGATTAATACTAATATCGGGGCTTTGGAAGCCTACAATGCATTAAACAAGGCAAACACAGACGGCATGAAGGCTCAGCTTCGTCTGGCCACAAGAAAAAGAATCAACTCGGTTGCCGATGACGTATCAGGTTACAACGTCGGAAAATCTCTTGATTCAAAAGTTCAGCTTATGAAGTCAGCCCAGAACAATATCGGTGCAGCAAAGAATATGCTTTCCACGGCTGAAAGCGCTTTGCAGCAGATCAAGGATAAACTGACTCAGATCAGAAGCTATGTGGCAGATGCAACCGATCCTACAAAAGACAGAAAAGCTCTGGCGCAGAACATTCAGTCGCTTGGTGAAGAAATC
>DATAKL010000011.1:0-86730 GCA_036261625.1 Ignavibacteriales bacterium
TCCCCCCACAATTTCAGAGCCCCGATGAGGGGCGACTTGTTTATCCCGTTTAAATACAAATCGCCCCTTGTCGGGGCTCCGGGGGATTGGGGGAATTCGTTTCCCGGGGGTTCCCGCACCCGCCCAAGGCGGGTTTGGTCACCCCGGGCTAAAGACAAAGCGCCCCTCATCGGGGCTTTGTAATTTGGACGTTTATTGATGCATTCTTTTCATTGGCCTTTGGAAATCTATTAAGTTGACGCGTAAAGACTCAGTCGGGGACCGCACCCTGGGTGCGGGATAAAAAAACCATCTAGCGCCGTAGGTGCGGCATATAAACGCCCCAAATTGGAGATATAATTCCAATTTGCGGATATCATCCCATATTAAATCATCATCCAAATAATTATCCCAATCATAATCCAAATTATAAATCACCGGATTTAACGGAAATAAACCCGCAATGTAGAAACTGTGCGGAATCTAATATACCGCCGCCTGACAGGGCTTTGGTGGGTTGTGGGGGGATCCGTTAACCCAGGGTTTTTCATCCCCTGCCGGGGATCTCAAACCCTGGGCTACTGAGGTTACGTCCTCCTTACGGAGGACTTAGTAACTGCGTAACCATAAATTCTCACATTTCATAGCTTACTCCTTATTGAAGTATGCGCATTAAGTACCCCACACCTTGGGCTTAATTTTCAAAAATATGCAACTAATTACATTTGCAGGAGACCGGGTCAGATTTTTTATTCAAATTTTATGCATAGTTATGCATCTAATAGGAATATTTATGTATAATAATGCATTATTAATTTGACAAATCTGCATAAAGGCTATATTTTTATGTATATGAAAATCAGGCATATAAATATCGTAAACGGACTATCTGCTCTTTCGGGCAGACATACCTCAATCCGTCTGCTTCGACGACCTATCAGGGCCTAACCATCAGGCCTTTACCGGTTAATTCTAACATTTAATTTTTACACATAACTATTATTACTTTCTTTCAGGAGATAAGATCCTAAAATGATTTCTATTGGCATTATTGGCGGCAGCGGTTATACAGGGAAAAAATTAGTTGAGATACTGAATAACCACCCCTTTGTAAAAGATTTTACCATTTACGGCAGTTCTACTGCCGGACAGAGCCTTTATACGGTTTTCCCTGAAATGGCAGGCAGGGTGCCCGATAGCCAGATTGTTTCCTCTGATGAGGTCTCAATGAGTCACGACCTATACTACCTTGCCCTTCCGCACGGAGAGGCATTAAAGTTCGTGCCCAAAATTCTGGAAAATGGGAAGAAGGCAATAGATTTAGGCGGCGACTACAGGCTCGACACAGCGGAACTTTACGAGAAATGGTATAAGCTGAAGCATACTTCGGAAAGTCTCCTGAAGGAGAAGCTCTACGGACTGGCTGATTTCATTACTGAGGAATACGATAATACAAGCTTAATTGCAAATCCGGGTTGCTACCCTACGGCAACGCTCCTGTCGCTGCTCCCTTTTACATCTGCCTTCAGCGATGAGATTCTTTCAGTCAGCACCGTGGCTTATTCAGGCACAAGCGGAGCAGGCAAAACGGCCAAGACAGATATGCTTCTCTCGGAGATGCACGGCAACGTCCGGGCCTATAATGTCAATGGCCACCGCCATGAGCCTGAAGTCTTGCAGATGCTTGCAAAAAACGGCTTTGACTCTCCGTATTCTTTTACAACGCATCTTCTTCCTGCAGCAGTCGGCATTTATGCTACCTCTTCAATTCACTTGAAGCGTGGGCTGTCTGAAAAAGATGTGTTAAATGAATATGAAAAGAAATATAAGAATTCAAATTTTGTCAGGCTTCGCAATGTTCCCCCGAACCTCAGCTGGGTTGCGGGAACAAATTTCTGCGACATTAACGTATCGGTATCAAACAGGGTTGTAGTTGTTACTTCAACAATTGACAATCTGATTAAAGGCGCTGCCGGACAGGCAGTACAGAACATGAACAAATTATTCCACTTTGACGAAAGGCTGGGGTTAATACATACGGGAGAAAAAAATGTATCAATTTATTGAAAACGGAACTGTAACAAGTGTTAAAGGCTTTAAGGCTGCCGGAATCCACTCGGGAATAAAAAAAAGAAAGAAGGATCTTGCCCTTATTTACTCGGAACTTCCCTGCACCGCAGCAGGAACATTTACAATTAATAAGGTTAAAGCCGCACCGCTTCTTATTTCAAAGCAGGCTATAAGCGGTAAAAAGCCGGTTAAGGCTGTCCTGGTAAATTCCGGAAATGCAAACGCATGCACAGGCAAAGAAGGCCACGAAGATGCAAAACTTACACAGAAGCACTGCGCTGAACTCTTAGGCGTTAAGCCCGGTGAAGTGCTTGTCAGTTCAACAGGCGTAATCGGAAAAAGACTCCCGATGGATACGTTCTTGTCAGGCATAGAGAAGATCGTTCCCCTTCTTTCCGGTGAAGGAGGCCTGGATGCCGCTCAGGCAATTATGACTACAGACAAGAAGATGAAGTCCTACGCACTGAAAGTCAAGCTTGAAGGGGGCTCGGTTAAAATAGGCGCCATATGCAAGGGCAGCGGAATGATCATGCCGAACATGGCAACCATGCTCGCATTCGTTACAACTGATGCAAAGATAAGCCAGGCCCTCCTGCAGAAGACATTAAAAAAATCTGTTCAGAATACATTTAACAAGATCTCCGTTGACGGCGAAACCTCAACAAACGATATGGTAGTTGTAATGGCTAACGGAGTTTCTGGAGTTACAATCAAGGCAGGCTCAAAAAATGAAGCCCTCTTCCAGGAGGCTTTGGAAGCCCTCTCAAGGAAAATGGCAAAGGCAATCGTCTCCGACGGCGAGGGCGCAACAAAACTCGTTACAGTCAATGTCACGGGCGCAAAAACAGACAAGGATGCAAATCTTGTAGGCAAGGCAATTGCAAACTCGGCTTTGGTTAAGACCGCCGTCTACGGACGCGATGCGAACTGGGGAAGAATCATGTCTGCTGCCGGAATGAGCGGAGCCCAACTGGATCCCGCAAAGGTCACGATCAGCTTCGACAGCCTGCCCATACTGCTTCCGGAATATAAAATCGTGCTCGACGAGGAAAAAGCTCTCGCGGTACTTTCCAGGGATGAATTTGAAATCAATATAAATCTTGGCTCGGGTAAAAAGTCGTCCACATGGTACACATGCGACTTTACGGAAGACTACATTAAAATAAACGCTGATTACAGGACATAAGGAGGATTGAGAAATGAAAATAGCTGTATTGAAAATTAGCGGAAAGGCATTAAACGATGTGCTTACCGACGATGCCTGGATCAACTCAATTAAGACGCTTCAGAAGAGTTATGGAGGCGTCGTAATTGTTCACGGCGCAGGAAGAACCATTTCCGAATGGTCTTCTGCCCTGGGACTTGAAGTTAAGTTCCATAACGGACAGAGGGTAACCTCGGCCGGCATTATGGAAGTGGTAGCCGCCGTGCAGGCGGGCGTTTTGAACGCAAAGATTGTAAGCCGCCTCATTACCTCAGATGTAGATGCCGTGGGGCTTACTGGCATTGACCGCAACACCTTCGTTGCAGAAAACGTCAATAAGGATCTGGGCTTTGTCGGAATACCCAGACAGGTCAATTCATCGAGCTGGATCGATGAACTCTTAAATAAAAACATAGTGCCTGTTTTCTCCAGTGTCTGCCGCGACGCAGAGGGCAACCTGATGAACGTAAATGCAGACTATTTTACAGAAATCCTGGCCCAGTCCCTTAAGGCTGATTCAGTCTTCTTTGTCTCGGATGTCCAGGGCGTAAAGCTCGGCGGAAGCTATCAGCACCTTATTGATGAAACTAAGATTCATGAAGGAATCACAAAAGGCGAAATAACAGACGGAATGATCCCGAAGCTCAACAGCTGCGTGGAATTATTAAATAAAGGAATCAGTAAAATTTGGATCGGATCGAAAAATCCCGAGGAGATGATAAATGAGAACAACAGCACTAAGGGCGGCAACACCAGCGGAACCTGGGTCGTCCACCATTCAGCCTGAAGATAATCAAAAGAAGAATCTTCAGCAGAAGGAAACCATTAAGGCAGAGGGCAAAGCCCTGCTTCAGAACTATTCACGCTACCCTGTGGAATTTGCTAAGGGCATGGGCGCTTACCTCTGGGATACAAAGGGAAAGAAGTACCTCGATTTCTTAAGCGGAATTGCCGTAACAGGCTTCGGGCATAACCACCCTGTTATCAAGAAAGCTGTTGAAGTGCAGCTTAATAACCTCTGGCATGTTTCAAACCTTTTTGAGGCGTCAGGACAGGAGACTTTGGCACAGAAACTCGCTGTGAAGTCAGGTCTTAAAAGCGTATTCTTCTGCAACTCAGGCACCGAGGCTAATGAGGCTGCAATAAAGTTTGCAAGAAAATGGGGCAAGGGCAGAAGCCATATCATTACAGCGGTTGGAGGATTCCACGGCAGAACCATGGGAAGCATGTCTGCTACGGGACAGTACAAAGTATGGGACGGATTTCAGCCCCTTACACCGGGCTTCAGCTATCTTCCCTTCGGAGATGCAAGCGTTCTCGAAGACGCATACGACAGAAACCTCGCTGCAGTAATGGTTGAGCCTATTCAGGGCGAAAGCGGAATCATTGTTCCCCCAAAGGGATACTTAAAAGGCTTAAGACAATTCTGCGACAAGCACGACCTCCTTTTAATACTTGACGAAGTACAGACCGGCATGGGAAGAACAGGAAAATTCTTCGCCCACCAGTGGGAGGAGTTAAAACCCGACATTATTACAGTTGCCAAGGGCATTGCCAACGGCATTCCGCTTGGAGCCGCAATAGTAAGTGAGAAAGTGGCAGAAGTGATCACACCGGGCAGCCACGGATCAACCTTCGGAGGCAACCCCCTGGCTGTTGCAGCGGCAAATGAAGTGGTTGATCTGCTGGACGATGAAATGCTCCTTAAGATTGAACGCTCGGGCAATATGCTTTTGAACGCCATCGAGTCGCTTAACCTCGATTCCATTAAGGCAATCCGCGGCAAGGGTCTCTTGATAGGTATTGAACTTTCAGAGGGCTATTCTGCAAAGAAAGCCGCAGCACAACTTCTTGAAAAGGGAGTTGTCGTTGGAACCTCGGGCGATTCAGTAATAAGAGCCCTTCCCCCATTTGTAATTTCAATGGAGGAGATCGTGGCATTTACTCAGGCTCTTAATGAAGTACTTAACGTATAGACAAACAACAAAATAAAACTTTACCGGTAAAAAAATATGTCTGCAAAACTAAAAAGACAGAACAGAATTAAGGAAATATTAAACAACAAATTCATATCCAACCATGAGGACATGCTTAAGCTGCTCTTAAAGGAGGATATAAATATAACGCAGGCCACCTTAAGCCGCGACTTCGCCGAGCTCGGCGTAATACGCACCTTTACAGACACGGGCACGCGTTATACACTTAACCTTTATGAATCGGGCAAGCAGATTGCACGCCTCATAGGTTTTGAAATACTGAACGTCGAGAACAACGAATCGATGATCGTCATCCGCACGCTTGCCGGCCGCGCTCAGGGTGTGGCTCATTATATAGACCGCCTTAACCGCGTCGAAATTCTGGGCACCGTGGGCGGCGACGATACGGTAATCGTAATTCCAAATTCACATAAAAATGTAGATAAAGTTGTTGCACTGATAAAAAATATGATGATGCAGCAGCCTGACTTTAAACTTAAATAGCTGTCAATAACAGCTCTAAACTTAAAACTGGGAGAATAGATAAATTGGCTAAGAAGAAAATTGTAGTAGCGTATTCCGGAGGATTAGATACTTCCGTTATGGTTAAATGGCTCAATGAGAAATATGATGCCGAGATAATTACAGCAACAGGAAACCTGGGGCAGCGCTCGGAGTTAGAAGGCCTGGAAGAAAAAGCCTTGAAGACAGGCGCAGTTAAAGCAGTTATTAAAGACTTAAGAGAGGAATTCCTGACTGAATATGTCTGGAAAGCCCTCAAGGCCGGCGCCCTCTATGAAGGCGTCTATCCCATGGCCTGCGCTATCGGACGCCCTTTACTGGCAAAGATGCTCGTTGAAATTGCACAGCAGGAAGGCGCCGATGCCGTCTCTCACGGCTGCACAGGAAAAGGAAACGATCAGGTAAGAATGGAAGTGGGCGTTCAGACACTCCTGCCCGGTATTGAAATAATCGCCCCCTTGCGCGACTGGGAATTCAAGAGCCGCGAGGATGAAATTGACTACGCTATTAAAAATAACATACCGGTCAAGGTTACCAAAAAGTCACCTTATTCAATTGACGAAAACCTCTTCGGTATTGCAATCGAATGCGGCGTCCTGGAAGACCCTAAAGTCGCTCCGCCTGAAGATGCCTATCAGCTGACTGCAAGCCCTAAGAATGCCCCGGCTGAAGCTGAGGCAGTAACAATTACTTTTGAAAAGGGTGTTCCTGTTGCATTAAACGGACAGAAGATGGGCGCAATTGAACTCGTCGAGAAACTCAACCAGATGGGCGGAAAACACGGCGTAGGAAGAATGGACCAGATTGAAAACCGTGTAGTCGGCATCAAATCACGCGAGATCTATGAGGCTCCGGCTGCCGTTATACTCCACAAGGCGCACAATGAACTCGAAAAACTCATACTCGACAAGGAAACCTTCAGATACAAGCAGGACGTTTCAAACAGGGTTGCAAACCTGATCTACGACGGACTCTGGTTTACTCCTCTTTTCAGCGCTCTTATGGCATTTGTGGATTCAACGCAGGAAAACCTCTCCGGCGACGTTAAGGTTGAACTCTTCAAGGGCTCAATCACTGTCCTCTCAAGAAGCTCCGAGTACAGCCTCTACAGCGTTGAACTTGCAACATACACAGACGAGGACCAGTTCGACCACAAGGCAAGCACAGGCTTCATGAAGATATACGGACTTCCCTATAAGACTATCACACAGGTTAAACAGTCACTTTCAAAGAAGGAAGTAGCCTGATGCTCTGGGGCGGAAGATTTAAGGACAAGCTGGATAATGCGGCCATGAAGTTCTCAAGCTCCCTTGGCTTCGATAAGACACTCACGCTGGAGGACCTGCAGGGAAGCAGGGCTCACGCCGAGATGCTTTATTCCATCGGCATACTAAGTGAAGCCGAATACACTCAGATCACTAACGGCCTGGGGCTCATTGAGGCGGAGTGGACTGCAGGCACCTGGAATCCCGATGAAAGTATCTTTGAGGACATTCATTCGGCAATTGAAGCCAGACTTGGTGAGCTTATAGGACAAGCTGCCGGTAAGCTCCACACCGGACGCAGCCGGAACGACCAGATTGCAACTGCAATGAGGCTCTGGATTAAAAAAGCATCGGGCGAGGTTATAAGCAATATCACGCTTTTCCAGGCATCACTTGTTGAACTTGCTTCGGCCCATACTAAGACAATCATTCCGGGCTATACGCACCTTCAGAGAGCACAGCCCATCTCTTTTGCATTCCACCTCCTGGCTTATGTGGAAATGCTTGAAAGGGATAAAAAGCGCTTTGAATTTACTTCCGATGAGGCAAATAAGCTGCCTTTAGGAAGCGGTGCACTGGCCGGATCGACACTTCCTTTGGACAGGTATTTTACAGCCGGGCTCCTGGATTTTGAGGAGCCCTGTGCAAATGCCCTGGACGCCGTATCCGACAGGGATTACCTCCTGGACTTTCTGAACGCATGCTCCGTAGGGATGATGCACTTAAGCCGCCTTTCTGAGGAGATCGTGCTATGGTCAACTTCGGAATGGAGGTTCATCAGGCTTTCAGATAAATATTCCACTGGGTCATCTCTCATGCCGCAGAAGAAAAATCCCGACATGGCTGAACTGACCCGCGGTAAAACAGGCAGGGTTTTCGGCAGCCAGATCTCTCTTCTTACAACACTTAAGGGTCTTCCCCTCAGCTATAACCGCGACATGCAGGAAGACAAGGAGCCGGTTTTCGATTCCTTTGAAACTTACCTGAACAGCCTTCATCTGGCAAAAATGATGGTTGAGACCATGGAAGTAAATTCCGAAAGGTTTATTGATGAACTGAAAGGAGACTTCTCTCTGGCAACTGACCTTGCCGACTGGCTTGTAATGAAGGGCATTCCTTTCCGTGAGGCTCATAAGATAGTTGGACAGCTTGTGCAGTTTGCCGAGACTAAGGGTGTAAACTTTGAGAAGGTGTCACTTGAGGAACTTAAGGCTATCCATCCCATTTTCGACTCCTCAGCGCTCGAATGCCTTAATGTGGCCTCGGCTCTCGAAAGAAAGAAAACCTACGGCTCGCCAAATCCTAAAATGGTTCAGGAACAGATCGGCCTCTGGAAAAAGAGAATAACCGGATAATTATTTCAATAGTTATCCTTTTATATAGATCAGAATACCCGCAGCTTAAAACTGCGGGCATTTTTATTGGCTCATTTTATAAAAAAAGTTACCCTTTTCACTACACCAGAACCAAAATATCCATAAGCTCCGTTTAGCCCCGCTGAGTTACTATAGTTAAAATGATGGTCGTAATAATTTTTGTCGAAAGCTATAACAGTAATTACTGTTTTATTTATAATCGTATTACCAATTAAATTTTTAGATACTCCTATTTTAATAGTATTACTAAAGGTAAAGCTGGAACCAGAACTTCCGCCACTAAGAGTATCACCTGAATATTCAAATTTTCTAATATTATCCTGTTCAATTATATAACCAAAAGCTCCATTGCTCCTGGTCCATTTTAGCTCTACCTCAATAAAAGAATTGTTAGGGATGTATATTGTATCGGTTTCAGGATGGCTCGTAATATTAAAGTCTCCGGGCAGCCGGGTTGAACCGTAAGCAGTCCCCAATTTGGTTTTGACTTCCAGAAAATAAGAATGCCCTGGGGAAAAAGTATTTTTACCGGAACTATAAGAGGCGATTCCGTCTTCGGAGGCATTTAATGGAAATTCCTCTGTCCATGACGCCGAATCGGAAACCCTGACACTTGCATCAGTAATAACATGAAACCTATTATCGCCAATACTTGATGTACTAAATACTTTTATATTTTGTTCCAATGTATCTGCATTCAGCAAGCCTGCTACACTAATGTTTTTTACAACACCCGGCTGTTCGGCAGGATTATCGCATCCTGCACCTGATGCAATAATTATAATAAAGAAAAAATATATTTTAGCTCTAGAATTCAATTTCGACTCCAATTGTAGGAAGAACAAACGAGCTGGGATATTTCAGGGTTTCTTCTTCTCCTACTCGCAAATGATTATTTAGAATAATGTCATTTGGGCTGTTATAGACATTAAGGACTTGAAGATAAGGTTTGACAAATATTTTGCCCCATATAAATGAACCGGTAAGGCCAATATCAAGCCTGTGATTGTCTTCAATGCGTGAAGTGTTTTTTGTCCCGTCAATTGCTCTCCAGGCAAGTTCTTCATTCCCATACATAAAATAAGAATCTCTGGAGTACTCACTTCTTAAGTCGTGCCCGCCGAGGTATTTTCCTATTACATCGGTATATGGGGTTCCGGTAGAATATGTCCAGAAGGCACTCAGCCTCCATTTCTCAAAAATCTGGTATCCCAGGAGAACTTTTATTATATGTCTTCTGTCGTAATTTGAATAGTAAGCAAACTGATCATTTCGCTTCACCGATTTCCCGAAAGAATACCCAAGCCAGCCTGTTATAATCCCCTTGTCTCTTTTCAGCATCACATCCACGCCTGTTGAGTATCCGACTTCAAATCTGTAACGCGGAAAATCATTATAAGACGAAGCGAGATTATGTCTGTTTTTATAATAACCTCTAAGAATAAATTCGATATCATAGGTTAGATTTTTGGTGTCGAAGCTAATCAGGCAATTATCTGAGAAGGGAACATTGTCCTGATTTGTTGAGATAAAATATACTGTGAAAGGAGTATATATGCTCTCAGGCCTCTTTTCCTTAATTGTGTAAAGATATTGATAGTACCTTCCATAACTAAAATTAAGAGTTGAATTATTAAATAGTTCATAATCGATAGCCAATGAAAAAGAAGGGAACAGATGCTTCAGACTTCCCAAATAGGCTCCCCTCAAGCCTCCCTGCAATAACATTTTCTCAGACAGCCTGTAGTCGAAGGTTGCAAATGCGCTGATTATATGCTCCTCAGATTTCATTGCAAACGGATTTGGCGCATAGTCATAAAATACTTCTTCGGGAGTATTTATGTAATTGCGCAGATCAGAATATCCGATGTTCCAAAAATAATTTATATTTAAGTGTTTGAATTCAATGCCGGCATTAACCGGGTTACCGCCCGGGTCATTTTTGTACTCCAGGCTTATAGTTTTATCTTCAATATTGTTATTAAACTCGGCAGCCTCTTTTATCTCATCTGATTTACTGAAAGAACTGCTTAGGAACGCATTCATACTGATGGTGCTTACATCATCCGGACTATAGGTCCATTTTGAATTCAGAAGAAGATTGCCCCACCGGGGTTCAAATGTCTTTCCGCGGTAATTGCCATGAAATTCAAGCGGCAAAACATCTTTGGAATAAAATGCGCTTGTCTCAAAATGATTTCTCTTGTCAATGGAAAGGGAATATTTGAAATAGCCGTCATAAAAATAATAAGGTAAACTCTGATGAAACATTTTGGCGATGGCATCAAAATATGTCCTGCGTGCGGATGCAATGAATGTACCTGCGGGCAGGGGGCCTTCAAGGTAAAGTTTTGATGAAATCAGTCCCAGTGAGGCCTTTGCTCTTAGCTCATCGCTGTTTCCGTTTTTGGTTGAAAGCTCAAGTGCCCCGGACAGGTATCCTCCAAGACTCTGAGGGTAATTAGACAGGTATAATTTTTCGTTACTTATTATGTCGCTATTAATTCCGCTAAAGATCCCACCGAGGTGGCTCTGATTATATATGGGGACATTATTTAATGAAACAAGGGTTTCGTCAAAATTTCCGCCAAGCACAAACAATTGGTTGCTTAAATTATTTATTGTATTTACACCAGGCAAAGCGAACAATGCTCTAAGCGGGTCAGATTCACCGAATTGCGGTATGTTTTTCAATTCCCCCGGGAGCAGCTTATAGCCTTTGGCCGAACTCAGGTCTTTTTCAAGATTCCCGACAATCGACACTTCCCCAAGGCTCACAGGTTCAGGTTCCAGGTCAAAGAACAAACTTGATGCCTCATCGTCTCGGATAACACAATATTTAATTAATGGTGCATATCCTAATATTCTCGCTTCAACCTGATAAGGTCCGGCAGGCAAGATAATTTCGAAATAACCTTTTGAATCGGTGGATATACTCCGGCCAGTATTGCTTATAATAATGCTTGCATTGGAAAGTTTTAGATCTGTCTTTTTATCGAAAACAAAACCTTTAAGCATTCCTTTTTCTGATTGGGCATAAAGTGAACTGGAAAACAGCAGGCAGCACAGGCAACAAGCAAATATTGCACACATATTGAAGTATTTACCGTTGCCCGATTTTGTCATATGATATTGACCAGTTTAGGTAAAGATTCGGTTTAGCAGTATTGTTTTTTCAATAGAATAATCAAATATACATCATTTAATATTTAATTGTATAAGTATAATAACCTGTATGCTTTTAAGTACTATGATAACATACAAGTTTCATAAACTTAATTTTGTGATTCGTAGGTCAAGATATTTCAGATGAAAGGAGTGCAGAATAAATATCTCTCTTCAACAATTTATTATCCTGATTTCCGGCTTCTACATAATTGCCCGGGCCATTGATATTTATTTACTCCGGGGGTATCTTTAACTATAACAGGCTGGTGCATTTTTTGGGGATCCGGGATTTTTAATCAAATTTTAAGATTCTCCTTAGGGATATTTAAGAATTGATATATACCTTAAATTAAAACACATTAAAGGAGAATGCTATGTTTGATCACCTGCACCCTATGATAGTGCACTTCCCTATCGCACTGCTCATAGTAGGATTTTTATTTGATGCAATCAGCCTTTTTACAAAAAAGGAATTTTTCAGCACTGCAGGCTTCTATCTGCTCATACTCGGCACACTTGGCGCCGTGGTGGCATTTTTTACCGGCCTTAATGCCGGAGACGGAATAAGCGAGGCAGGATCGCTTAAACAGGCTCTTGAAAGCCATGAGGGCGCAGCGGAACTTGCACTCTGGCTTATGGTAATGGCAGCTGTTGTAAGAATTGCCCTGGTCGTTGCAAAAAAATACGAGGGCGGCTTCAGGTACGCTGCAATATTCCTCACTTTAATCGGCGTACTGGCAATAGCCAGAACAGGCTACTACGGGGGCGAGCTGGTATTCCGCCATGCCGCAGGCGTACAGTTTAATCTGGGCCTTGATTCCGGTGCTGATAATTCCGGAAAGGAATAACTTTTTTTTGGAACATTTCCGGGGAGCTGGAGAACCATGAGACTGCTGGTTGTAGAGGACGAACAGGGAATTGCTGATTTCCTGAAAGACGGTCTTGAAGAGGAGGCCTTTGCTGTGGACGTGGCCCTGGAGGGGCGCAAGGGCCTTGAGATGGCTGAGGTAAATGACTACGATCTGATACTCCTCGACTGGATGTTACCTGGTATGAGCGGAATAGAACTCTGCCGCCAGCTCCGGAAATCGAAAAGCAATATCCCCATAATTTTCCTTACCGCAAAGGATACCGCGCAGGATGCCGTCTTCGGACTTGAAACCGGAGCAAATGACTATGTAAGAAAACCGTTCGAGTTTGAAGAGCTCCTGGCCAGAATAAGAGTGCAGTTAAGACAAAGCAGCACTGAGCATTCAATTCTTAAACTGGGCGGCGTGGAGCTCAACCTGGATACACACCAGGTCTTTAAGGGCTCTAAGGAGGTCTTACTTACTCAGAAGGAATTTGCTCTACTTGAGTTTCTTTTGAGGAATAAAGGAAAAGTATGCACAAGGACCCGCATAATTGAGCACGTGTGGGATATTCATTTTGAGGCCGATACATCCGTTATCGACGTGTATATAAATTTCCTCCGTAAAAAACTCGACGACGGGACGGGCAAAAGTTTTATTCATACAGTAAGAGGCGCAGGCTACATTGTACGTGAAGAATAAATTATATGTAAAGAATAACTTAAGCCTTAAGAACAGGATAGCTCTCTTTTTCATGATTGCAACGGCAGTCCTGATTACACTTGTTTTTGCAACCATTTATGTTGTCGTCTATAATACTGTATTCAGCCACCTCGATTCGGATCTTGAGGCAGAATCTGTTGAAGTCCACAGAAACCTTGTTGTCTTAAACGACCGCTTTGTAGTTACAAATACCGGCGAGTGGATGGAAAAAGAGCACAGGCAGATTGAGGTGAACCCCACCTTTGTTCAGATTGTTGATAAAGACGGCAATCTGATAAAGAAGACCGGGAACCTGCTCTATGGAAATCTTAAGTTTGACGCTTCAATTAAAACAAAAAAGTTTTTTGACGGCGAGCTTTCACGCGCACCCATAAGGCAGGTGCAGATGCCCATTCAAAACCCTTCCGGAAATACGCTCGGATACCTCATTATTGCTATACCCCTTGAGGAATCGGCCCTTGTTTTAAGAAACCTGCGTAACGTTTTACTTGTGGCAATTCCTCTCGTGCTGATACTTCTTTACTTCATTACAAAGTTCATTGCGGGTAAGAGCATGGCGCCAATTGATACTGTAATTTTAACGGCAGAGAAGATCACAAAGGAAAATATAAAAGAAAGAATAGAACTCCCCATACATAAGGATGAACTTTATACTCTGACCCACACAATTAACAGCCTCCTGGACCGACTGCAGGATGCAGTCTTAAGAGAAAAGCAGTTTACATCCGATGCCTCGCATGAGCTCAGGACCCCGCTTGCTGCAATTAAAGGCACGCTTGAGGTTTTGATTAGGAAACCCCGTAGCGTGGAGCAGTATGAAACAAAGATCAGATACTGCATTGGTGAAGTAAACCGTATGGCAAACCTTGTAGATCAGCTCCTGATGCTGGCCAGATATGAAAGCGGCAAAATAGAACCCCGCACGGAGAAAGTGGATATAGCCGAAACGGTTGAACAGACGATCTTAAGAATGCAGCAGGCGATAAATGCCAAAAGGATTTCCGTAAGCTTTGACAGTGAAGCCCCCTTGTACGTAAACGCAGACAGGGCGATGCTGGAAATAATTCTGGACAACATAATTTCAAACTCGATAAAATATTCCGAAAGTAACAGCTCAATAAATGTAGAGCTGAAAACTGAGAACGGGAAAGCCCTCTGCATAATAGAGGACTGCGGTATGGGGATGGAAGAAGAGGAAATAGAAAAGATTTTCGACAGGTTTTACCGCATAGATGAATCGCACAGCTCCATTGTTACCGGAAACGGGCTTGGGCTTGCGATAGTAAAAAAACTGGCCGATCTTCAGAAGCTCCGCCTCCAAGTACAAAGCCGCCCCAACCAGGGCACCACATTTACCATCTATTTCAACGATTAAACCCTTTTTAAGCAATTTTTAAGAATCCATTAACCTCCTTTTTAGGAAAACTGATAGATTATTTTATAATCACTAATATCAAAAGGAGAAATACTATGTTCAGAAGATCTTTTTTAATATTAATTATTACGATTTTTGCCGCTTCTTTAACTTATGCCGCTAAACCAAATAACGCTCTGGCATTGAAAATTGAAAACCTGAAGGCTGCCTTTAAAGGGGAAACTACTGCAAGTGCTAAATATGCGGCTTATGCAAAAAAAGCAAAAGAGGAAGGATATCCGAGAATTGCACTCTTGTTTGAAGCCGCCTCATTCTCAGAGGCAACACATGCAAACAACCATAAAGCTGCACTTTCTGACCTGGGCACACAGCCCGACAAGGTGACACCTGAATTTACCGTTAAATCCACAAAGGAAAACCTGCATGACGCAATTAACGGCGAAACCTATGAAGTTACAACCATGTACCCCGACTTTATAAAAGCTGCCAACGAAAATATCGAAAAGATATCTCTTAACTATGCCTACCTTACTGAAAAGAAGCATAAGGAAATGTACAAAAACGCTCTCGAGCAGCTTCAGTCAGGAAAGGAAAACACACTCTCCGGGACTTATGCCGTCTGCACAACGTGCGGCAACACTTACGACGGCCCAGCCCCGGACAGATGCGGCATCTCAATGACGCCGAAGGACAGATTCAAAACATTTAAGCTATGATGTCACTTGAAAATAAAAAGGCATGGCTGAACAACAATATTCAGCCATGCCTTTTTAAGAGCAGACAAAATTCTAATTAAAGATCACCTTGAATACCGAGCCCTCTCCCTTCCTGCTCTCGACTTCAATTAAAAGGTTATTCATTTCACAGTATTTCTTTACCAGTGCAAGCCCCAGGCCGTTGCCTTCGTATTTTCTTGTGTATCCCTGCTCCTCCTGTGAGAATGGCTTGAAAAGATTCGGCAGGTACTCCTCAGAGATCCCTATTCCTGTATCATAAATGCTGACTGCCAGGTCCTCATTTTTATTCTTTTCCACGCAAATGCTTATTTTCCCCTTTTCGGTATACTTAACAGCGTTGTTTACCAGATTGTTGAAGATCTGTCCCACCGTATATTCATCAGCTAAAACTCTCACGTCCTTCATGCCGGTCCTGTTTTCCAGCGTAAGCTCAATTCCCTTTTCAGCTGCCTGACGGCTGAACTCCATGTGCAGCTTTTCAAGTATGTCTTTCATAAGGTCGAACCTCTTGGGCAGGAGCTCATATGTGCCGGTCTGGATTTCAGACATGTTAAGTATGAGATCCACGGTACGTATAATCCTTTTGCCTGCATTTCTTATAATGGAAAAGCTGGTCGAGAGGTCCTCTGGCATTTTACCATCCAGTTCCTCTTCCAGGAGGCTCGAGAAGCTTAAGATTGAATTTATCGGGCTTCGGATCTCGTGCGACATCTGCGCCAGGAATTCACTTTTAAGCTTATCGGATTTCTCAGCTTTTTCCTTCGCCTCCAGGAGTTCCTCCTCAGCCTGCTTGCGCCCTGTAATGTCGCGCGCCACAGTTGTAAAAGACTGCGGCCTTCCGTTTGAATCGTAGACCATTCCGGCGCTGAATTCAACGGGAAACTCGTGCCCGTCACGGCGTATGAACTTAGATTCAACATTCCTGATATTCCCTTCAACCAGGAGCCTTTTCATCTGTTTTTCCAGATCGGGCCTGTCCTCAGGAGAAACCATATCCAGGGAATTTTTTCCTATAACCTCATCCGGAGTCTCAAAACCGAGCATGAAGGCCGCCTGCTGGTTGCAGGCCAGAATCTTTGAATTCATGTCTACCAGTGTAATTGCATCAGGGGAGAGTTCCACCAGGGTTCTGAATTTCTTCTCCGAATCCTTCAGGGCCTTCTCGGCCAGTCTGCGCCTTTTTTCCTCTTTTATTATGGCTTTTGCTTTTACAGCATAATAGAGATAAATCAGAATGCCGCCGGTCAGCAATACAACTATTATCAGCCACTTCAGTATGAATCCTCTCATAGCCCCGAGCACCTCCTTTTCAGGAGTGGATACTATAATTGACCAGAACTGATCGGCAATATGAACAGGAAGATAAACTGCATGCATATGAACCGCTTCCTGCCTGCTGCCTGTACCGGAGGTATCGTAGTAGTATTCACCAGAGCCGGTTTTCCCCCGGAGGACCTTTCCTAACATTGCAAGGGCCGACGGAGAGTTCTTAAATACTTTTGCTACCGGCTCAAAATTGTTGGCCGGAACGGAATTGTAGAGTATAGTCCCCTCGTGGCTTACAATCCATGCCGAACCGCTCTGGCGTACATGTATATCTTTTAAGTAATTATGGCTCAAAATATCAAAAGGAACCAGGACTGCAATTGCGCCTTTGAACTTTCCTTGTTCAAAGACCGGGGTATAGTAAGCTACGCTCTTGAAGCCCTGTACTGCATCAAAAACATCGCTTAAAACGGTTTTACGCCTCCGAAGAAACCTCTTTACATGCGGCTGATGCGATATGTCGCGCCCGATCAGATTCCTGTCATAAGGAACTGTATAAATAATCCTGCCCGTAGAATCGATGCGGGTTACCGCCCTGATTTCACTGGAGTGGCTCAGGTAGAAGTGCTTAAGCAGATCTTTGCCGTTCTGGTCCAGTTTGGCTATGTCACTCAGGCCGGAGAAGTAGCCCAGCATTTCCTTATAATGGTTAAAGAAAGAATGTATGCCAGTAGCCGCCTGCCGGGCATGCACAAACTGTTCGGAATTAAACTGCTTTACTGTCTCCTTTTTTACATCGTCATATGCTGAATAGAGAAGGTATCCGCTAACTAAGATCAGCAGGCACAAGAGCAGGAATTGTTTTATATAACCCATGGTTCCGGTTTTATCTTTTACTTTTGGCAAATTTACAAAATACAGGTAAAAATACTGAATTATTTCCTAAAACCAAACTTCCCAATATTTCCCTCCCTTTCTTCCCGTCGAACGTCGAACGTTGAACGTTTTTGCCTTTCGTTTTATTAAATTCTTTCTTTTTTTACAATTACTGACGCTAAAAGAGACAGACTTTTGCAACATAAACAAGTTTAGAAATGAAAAATCTCAACAGCAGTTTTATCAGGCTCCTTGTAATCTGGTACGCAGTATTTCAAATGGCACATCTTACCTTTCTGCTCAGGGCGGCACAGCTGCTTATCGAGAATAAGACCTTTGTCTTTCCCGCCGCACCCCCGGCAGGAGGCTGGCAATGGCAGGCCGGCAACTTCCTTATAGCCATGGGTGTTATCGACTCGCTTAATATCCTTCTTACTATGGTCTTCATCTGGGGATTTTTTGCCAATTCCAGATGGCGGCTTTTAATCGGGCTTTTGAACCTGGGAGCAATGATGTATTCTGCAGCTGTTTTTGCAATAGGCACAATTGCCGACGGAGCCTGGATGGCACATATCATTGAATACTCTGCAATGACTGTAGCCTTCATACCCGTGATACTTCTTTTCTTTGAACTCCTCATCCTGGGATTAAAAGGCAGATTCTACGAGTCGTATGGAGAAGGGCTGGATTTTGACTAGCAGCTCCTCCTCCCCTTCTGCCTGAATGCTCCCCTTCTGCCTCTTTTACGCACCTCCGCCCGCAGAAAGATCCACCTGTACCTTGCCCGTCCTTTTTAATATTCCCCAGCCGACGAGTGTACCCTTGATTGCGGCAGTAAAGGATTTAATCAAAACCCAGTACATCAACTGACGGTATAAGAACCTCTGAGGCAGTATGAGCCAGAGACGGTTCATCTTTTCCTTTTCAAACATAAAGGCTATGGCTGCCGAAACAAAATCCAGTACTAAAAACAATCCATAATAAACTATAATCTGCTTCCAGTATCCTCCCAGTATTCCAAGAACCATCATAAGTTCTGCCAGGGGGGAGAACAGGGGCAGAAGAAAATGGAAAAGAAGAACGTTCGGAAGCGCAATAAGTCCCAGACTCTTGTAATTATGGTTGAATACTGCGTCGCGGTGCTTCCAGAGACTCTGCATTATTCCGAATGACCAGCGGAAACGCTGGCGCAGGAACATCCTGATGGTTTCTGGAGCCTCGGTGTATGCCAGGGCATGCTCATTATAGCGCACGACGTGCTTGTTTCTTAATAGTCTTATCGTAATATCGCAATCCTCGGCCAGTGTGTCCGTGGTAAAGCCTTCGGCCTCAAGAATATGTTTTTTCCTGAAAGCCCCAATTGCCCCCGGCACCACGGTAATCGCATTCAGAAGATCGAAAGCCCTGCGGTCGAAGTTCTGGCTTGTAATATATTCAATCGACTGCCACTTTGTTATAAAGTTTCTCTCGTTGCCCACCTTCACGTTGCCCGCCACAGCTGCTATATTTTCATCTTCCAGGATAGTTTCAACAAGCCTCGAAACTGCATCCGGCATAAGCTGAGTGTCGGCATCGATACAGACAACTATTTCTCCTTTTGCCTCAGAAATGCCGTAATTAAGTGCTGTTGCCTTTCCGCCGTTGGGCTTTGTAAAGACCCTGACCTTTGGGTTATCCTTAAAGGCCCCGCTTACCACGCTGAAGGTCTCGTCTTTTGAGCCGTCGTCAACAAAAACTATTTCATAGCAGGGATAGCTGCACCTTAAGAGATTCTTCACATTTTTAACAGCATGCACCGCCTCGTTATATGCCGGAACGATAAGGCTGACCAGGGGAAGATTTTCCTTTGGAGGCATTTTTTCATTACGCCTTTTATTCTTCTGCATTGAGGCAAACGTTCCGACCAGAATAAGCCTGCCCAGTGCTAGTAATATCCCAAGGAAGAAAAGAGCAAAAATAAAACGGTTCACCCAGTAGATTACCTCGGCAATCGACCAGTTCACTTTCGACAAGAAGACGTCTTTTCTGTTTGTAAGCGGCGGCATCACATCGTCGCGCGTTTTGCCAAGGAGGCTGGCTACGGATGCAAACTTATAGCCCCGGTCCTTAAAATATTTTATGATTAAAGGGAGTTCCTTTACGGTCTGCGAACGGTCCCCTCCTGCGTCATGCAGGAGTAATATGCTGCCGAAGGATTCCTCGCGTTTAACGCGGGCCATAATTGAATCGGCCCTGACGCCTTCCTGCCAGTCCTGAGGGTCAATTGAAGCCCCGACGGTATAGTAATTCTGGTTTCTGGCCTCAATGATCGGAAGAATTTCCTGTATATGCTCCGGCTCGGTATCGGCATCGTACGGGGGGCGGAATAAAACCGTCGAGTGCCCGGTAATGCTTTCAATGAGGCGCCTGGTGGAATTAAGCTCGAATCGTGTCCTTTCAATGCTCGTAATTGCCAGGTTCGGGTGCATAAAGGAGTGGTTTCCTATCTCATGGCCCTCGTCGTACATTCTTTTTATAAGGCTCAGGTTGTTTTCGGCATTTACGCCCAGGACAAAAAATGCAGCCGGGACGTGCTCGCGCTTTAATATGTCCAGTATTGCAGGCGTGTAACGGCTGTCGGGACCGTCGTCAAAGGTAAGCACAACAATTTTCTTTGCGGCGTTGCCGAACTTCCGGATAAGATATGAAGAAGGCAGCTGTTTATAGTTTTCCTCTGAGATCACCTGGTCGTTTTTGTCATATTCTATGTCGATCACGCCCTTCTGCGGTGTGGAAACGATGTCCAGAATTTCACCCTCGCCCTCAAAGTCGAGACTTGTAGAGTGATCAATTGTCTCAAGTTTTCTCACATCCAGCGGTTTCTTGTTTAAGGAGTCCTGGCTCAGGCTCTTATTAAAGAAGCTCCACAGCCTCGGATCCTCGCCTCCCAGTCGCCAGAGTGCAACGCCTGCCGTACCGAAGTCCTCCGCCGTGCGGATCAGATTAAAGCAGGTGGCGGCATCGGTAAACCAGACCGTGTGCGGCTTGTCGTTGTCGTCATAATATGTATAATTCAGGTTATAATTATTGTTGTCAAATTCTATTTTCCCCTCAGATTCCTTGGCTCTGACTAGTGCCTCCTGGTAGGTTATATCCTCTCCCTCGTCGTTCTGCGGCCAGTCGTAGCCGTAGGCGGGTATGCCCAAGATAATTTTTGCCGGCGAGGTTTTCTTAATGATATTAAAGAGATTATATTCAACCCATTTGATGTCTGCAACAGGACCCGGATTGCTCTCCTGGTAGTGCAGGTCGTAGGCCATGGGGACGAGGTAATTGTTATAGTTCTGAAGCTCCGCATAGTCATAGGCGTTATCGCCGACAGGCAAGTCCTGTGTTACAATAAAATTCCTGCGGCTCAGCTTTTCATAAAGCTCCTTCTGGAATTCCAGCAAATCGGGTTTATCCTTAAGGCTCAGGCTCTCAAAGTCGACATTAACTCCTGCAAACCTGTACTTTTCAAGCATCCGTAAGAGGCTCTCAATAAACTTCGTGCGGCGTTCACGCGAGGAGATTATGCGTTCGGCATTGCCAGGATTCCATTTTTCATTAAAGTAGTTGGATACCATGGGAAGGATTTTAACCTTATGGCTCTGCATTAGCGCCAGTGCACGGAAATCGATGTCGGAGACCACAGTATCGGCATTATCCCCTGCAAAGAGCCATTCAGGCATAACCATATTCATTTTATCTATATTGTCTCTTAAGGAGTAGAACGACTGTGCATCCCAGTTGACGTAAAACCCCGCCCTGATCTGGTCTGTTTTCACCAGGCTCGCTTTATGGTTCTGCCTCATGTGGTTTTGAGAGACGAGCTTCATGAGCTCCCTGCGGCTCTTATGATACAGCTTATTTTCCTTTGTGGAAATGGTAGTAATTTGCTCAGGATTAAGGACTTTCCTGTAGAGTTCGTTCTGCTCTCGCAGCCTGGGAAGTGAGGTGCCGCTTTCGCTAAGAATGTCAACTCCTATGGCAACTCCGGCCAGTGTGACAAGAACAAGCACAAAACGTATGGTTCCCTTAAAAGCTCTCCACCTTTTATCGGATTCGCTCGAAAAAACGGGTTTATTCTGGTTGGTCATACCTTAAATTAATATAATTAAAAGACAATATGCTACCAGGTTGAACAATTCCACAAAGAAAAAGTTCTGCTTGCAAGCTGCAAAAAAACGGAAAACCTGGCTGGCAATCCATGGTAAAATACGGGGCTGAATATTGGATAATATTAAATTAAATACCTGAACAGCTCACGACTGACTAGCCACGGCCTTCAGGCCGTGGACAAATGAATCAAATAACCCGTGGCTTTAGCCACAGATCCTCCGTCCGAAAATCTGTGGCTAAAGCCCAAAAGAGGAGAGAATCCCGCTAACCACGGCCTAAAAGGCCGTGGCTATTCATGGGAATTTCTAAAACACATCTATTTAACTTCAAATATATCCCCCGTAAGGGCCGGCAAATCAAGCTTCATATCGGGGGTGAATTTAATCTCTTTTCCTGTCATAAGGCTTTTCAAAAACTTTGCGTTCTTAAAATGATCGCCGAGAGATGAAATATCCAGTTTCTGAGGCGCCTTGTTAGCGTTAAGCACAACAAGCACGGTCTCTTTATCCGAAATCCTCAGATAAGGATATACCTCGTCAAACGGCGGGAAATGAATGAGCCTGCCCGTCTGAATGGCCTCACTATTCTTTCTTACTTCCAGGAGCTTATGGACAAAATCGTATATTTCGTTTTCCTTCTCCGTGCGTCCTTCCTTTGTAAATGCGTTGTGGTCACTGTTCGGGAATCCGCCGGGGAAGTCGGCACGCTTGCGCCCGTCATCGGGTCCGCCAACGATGCCTATCTCAGTTCCGTAATAGATCTGCGGAATGCCGCGCGTCGTCAAAAGAAGCTCCATAGCCAGCCTGAACTGATTAAAGTCGCTGTGCAGCAGGTACATTATCCTTTCCACGTCGTGGTTATCCAGGAAAGTGACGAGATTTGAGGGGTTAGGGAAAAGATAATCCTTTGCAATGTCGTCATACATTCTTCTTAATCCCCGTCCGTTTGCAAATGCGTCAGATGCTGCATCACGGAATGCAAAATCGGTTACGCTGGGGAGATTGGTATCGAACTTTTTCGGAAAAAAGCTTCCTGTCTGGAAAGGCGCCAGAAATGCCGGATCCCCCATCCACACCTCACCAACGATATTAAATTTGGGATACTCGGTAAGTATCGTCTTATTCCATACGGACAAAAACTTCTGGTCAGGATACGGGTAGGTGTCTTCCCTTATGCCGTCCAGGCCTGAATATTCAATCCACCACAATGTATTTTCTGTCAGGTACTTTGCCAGGTACGGATTCCTCTGGTTTAAGTCGGCCATTTCATTGACAAACCAGCCGTGATTGTTAAAATCCCTGACAGCAGGATCGCTATGGATATCGTAGATTGAGGAGTTGATGTGGCGCGTAATAGTGTGGTTTTCTTTTGATCCGTTAAGCCAGTCCCGGGAAGGAAGATTCTTCAGCCACGGGTGAAAGCTTGAGATGTGGTTATTCACATGGTCTAAGATAACCTTAAGTCCCCTCTTATGGGCTTCTTCAACAAATTTTTTATAGAGCTCATTTGTGCCGAAGCGCGCGTCAATTTTATAGTGGTCCGTAACGGCATAACCGTGATAGCTCAGTCGGGTGTTATTTTCAACCAAGGGGTTTACCCATATGGCTGTAACGCCCAGATCCTTAATATAATCCAGATGATCTATTATGCCCTGAATGTCGCCCCCGTGGCGCCCGTAGGCTGAGTCGGGCAGGTAATGATCCCTCATTCCCGGCACTTCATCATTTTTTCTGTCGCCGTTTGCAAATCGGTCGGGTGTAATCATATAGAGCACGTCTTTGGAGCTGAAGCCCTGATAGCGCCCGGAAGGATTCTCCCTCTTAAGAATGGGAAAATCAACTGCGGCCTTATCCTGTCCTTTTGTAAGCGTTAATGTGTACGTGCCGGGGGCTGTATTATCCGGAATTTCAATATCAATAAATGCATAGGAAGGATTATCCGTATTGTTAACCTTCACCACTTTAAGTTTGGGCGAAGTGAAGCTTGCCTTAACGCCCTTCAGGCCTTCACCATAGACCATGAGCTGAACATGATTATACTTCATGCCGCTCCACCAGTTCGGGGGCTCTACCTTGTATACCTTAACACTCTGGGCAAAAGAAGCCTGAAAGGTAAAAACAATCAGGAATAAAACACTTTTCATTTTAAGAGACATTTTAAGCTGTTCCTCCGGAGAATGGATATTTGTAAGTTTCAGTTTTCAAATATATGACAAATTCCTGAAATAATGCGAGAGGGATTTTAATTTGAATGCAGTAAATTAAGGGGCCTTCGGAATTTTAAGCCCGAAAGCCCTAAGGAATTTATGATGCGCTCTTCTGATTAAAGAGTTGGTAGAGCTTCTGCACGGCAGGGGACTTTCCCTTTGAACTCTTCAGAACAACCCTCACGGTCTCATATATCAGCACAAAGGCCAGCCCCATGAGCATAATTGAAAGAATTCCGATTGCATTCAGGCCGTAGTCGTTAATAAGAAGAATAAGCGCCCAGATTGTCATTACAACCATAAATGTCATAGGCAGTATTACAAAGCCTGCTTTCTTCTCCGACTTCTTAAGCCAGACAAAAATCACCAGGAAAGTAAGCCCTGCAAGAAGCTGGTTCGTAACGCCGAAGACCGGCCATATGGCTTTCCAGGCTGCAACGGGGTTTCCCTGCTGATCGTGGAAAGTAACAAAAAGAAATACCAGGGGAAGAGCTATTGTAGCCAGTGTTGAAAAGTATCTGTACTTAGGATTCTTAATTAAGAAAATTTCCTCAAATATGTAGCGCCCGAGCCTTGTCGCCGTGTCGAGAGTAGTTAAGATAAAAGTTGACAATGCCAGAAGTCCAAACGAGTAACCGAGCTTTTCAGGAATGCCGAATGTGCTGAGGAACTTGCCTATTCCCGTTCCGTAGATTACAAGGGGAGGCATGGAGGAAAGAGTGCTGTCCCGGGCTATCATGGCTACAGTAATTATGGCTATTACGGCAACCAGCCCTTCAATCAGCATGGCCCCGTAGCCGATGGTCCTTACGTCGGACTCCTTATTGATCTGCTTTGATGAAGTGCCGGAGGCCACAATGGCATGGAAGCCCGAGCATGCCCCGCAGGCAACTGTAATAAAAAGTATCGGAAAAAGCGCTCCCAACTGTGCCGCCTCCCAGCCTATAAAAGAAGGGTACTGCATTGCAAAGCCTCCGAAGAGAATTCCCAAAAGCCCGCTTAAGATTGAAGCATAAAGCAGATAGCTTGAGAGATAATCCCTCGGCTGAAGAAG
Organism: Ignavibacteriales bacterium; assembly: GCA_036261625.1. Taxonomy (GTDB): domain Bacteria; phylum Bacteroidota; class Ignavibacteria; order Ignavibacteriales; family SURF-24; genus JAAXKN01. Next base: position 24,789 of record DATAKL010000011.1, read on the forward strand.
TATCCATACGGGTGTAGTTGAAGCAATAAAACAGTAGATCATCAGTATCACACCCCACGTTCTGGATGCATCCAGATTCCGAAGAAATGGTACTGCGTTTATGTCAATAGGAATCCATTCTCCAATGAATGCGGCAATAAAAACAAGCGGCACAAAAATAAGCGAAGCTTTAAGTACAGAAATTTTCAGCCTGTAGACAAAAGTGCCGAAGCCAACGGCAAGAGCTATAAAAAGTATTGAAGAAGTGGCTACACCCTTGTCCTGTGTAAATGTTGCCGCCGTTAGATCCGTAAAGACAACCAGTATATAAACAACCAGGAGCCACACAAAGAGAAGAAAGAGCCTGAAAGACAGGGGCGACATATGCTCCCTTGCTATCTCGGCTATGGAGCGCGCCTTATGGCGTATTGAGGCCGTAAGGGCCGAGAAATCGTGCACCCCGCCTATAAATATTGATCCTATTATTACCCAGAGCAAAGCCGGAAGCCATCCGAAGGCAACGGCTGCAATTATAGGCCCCACAATGGGCCCTGCTCCTGCAATGGATGAAAAGTGATGCCCCAATAGAACAGATTTTTTAGCCGGCACGCGGTCTATGCCGTCGTAGTCGGTATGACTTGGAGTTGGGTTATCATCCGAGATACTAAAACGCCTGTCTAAGAATCTCCCGTAGAAGAAGTAAGCCGTAACGAAGAGAATGACTGCAAGTGTGAAAATAAAGGTCAGCATTATAAATTCCTCAATTTATTTATCAAATACATCGAAGTTCATCTTAAGTACTTGTAAAACAGAAGAATCGGAAATAAACCATACTCAAAATAAGAAATCCGCCAGTTCTTCCAAAGGGTATTTGATACATTAATGGGGGACTGTTTTTCAGGCTCGGGGAAGTTTTCGTGAGTATAAATGACAGGAATGCCCCGGGGAATTAGTTTATCCCCGGGACAGGTTTCAAAAAACTATTTCAGGAGTAACATCTTCCTGGACAAGGACATACTGCCGGCACTGAGGCGGTATATGTAAATGCCGCTGGAAAGCCCCCGTGCGCTGAAGTGGACTTCATGCATACCTTTCTGCTTGTAGCCGTCTTCAACTACTTTAACCTCCTTGCCCAGTATGTCGTAAACCGTAAGCCTGACGAAAGCGCCGCTTAATAGATTATACCTTATCGTAGTCTCTGGATTAAATGGGTTCGGATAGTTCTGATACAATGCGAAATCCTCCGGAACCGGCATTTCCTCCACGCGAGTTACTTCTCCTTTATAGACTACCCTGAATGCATCGCTGGCGGCATAGGAAGTTTCATTGTTATCCACCCTGATTGTAATTAAGGCCGGGGACTTGAGCACCAGGCTGTCTGTAAGAAGATTCCACTGACCTCCGTCTTTCTGCTGGTTTTTGTAGACCGTAAGGCTGTCGCTATTTGCCGTCATCGTAATTTTTGTATTAGGAGATACTCCGGAAGCCGAAGGCCACCAGCCGCCAACGCTGTAAATTCCGGCAGGAAGAGTTTCGGTGTGATAGGTTACAGAAGATTTACTTGTTCCCTTATTAAGTACGAGATAATTCCGCCCGAAGAACAGCAATCCCGTCGAATCGGCAATTGTTGTTCCTGACACTACAGCCTCTGAGTTATCCAGCTGCAGGTGCTTCGGATGCGAAATGCCCAGGTATTCAGCTATTGCATAGAGAGTGCGCTGACCTATCTGGAACAGGCTTGCATTTGTAACCCAATAGCCCGTTGAATACTGGTCGTAGGGGGTCTCATAGGTAAGAGCCATAACAGACTGCCCGTAGTTCTGATAAAGCCACCCTTCTGGAAAATAATATCCGATATTCGAATAGCTGTAGTCTTTCTTTGTAAAATACGGATTGTCGGAAGTATTAAGGTTTGCAAACTGGTTCTGCCTTAAGTAAAAGTCCGCCGTTGTGGATGAGGCGGTATGGATCCAGAACGTTGCAAACTTTGCCGCCTGAGAGTGAATATTCAGGAAAACAGAAAGCTGATGGTTAGCGTTAATTTCTTTCATCTTGTTTCTTAAAGCCAGAACTTCAAGTGAAGCCATTCCGTCAGGAAGCCCCCAGTTGGATTCAACGTCAACGCCGTCGGTATTGGTTCTTGACTTTCCGTAGTACACGCCGTCGGGATTTGTAAAAGGCACAATATAGAAGATAAGATTTTTCTTGTAATAGTTTACAACTTCATTGTTGCTTAAGAGCTCACTTATGATCCCGTCCAGGTGCCAGGAGCCCGGAGTTTCACTAGGATGTGTGCGGGCATGAATCCAGACAGCCCGCTTCCGGCTGTTGCTTACATTTGGATCTGTAATGGTGAGCATCTGAAGCGGAAGGTTATGTTTTGTAAAGCCTATTGTATCCACCTTAACGTCGCTATGCTTCTGCCATTCCTTAATCCTCTCCTGGAGGTAGCTGTAGTTATAGGGGATGTAATAGGAAACGTAGACCGTATCCTGCTCGAAAGTCTTTTCGAAGTAGTTCATCCTGGGGCTTTCAATCATTGTGAAGCGGTAGAACTCCTTATTGTCGTATGAATAGAAAGGCCTGTTCACGTCTGTTGATGGGATGGTAACAGAAATATGTCTGTTTTTAGCGCCTGTAATTCTGAAATAAAACCATCTGCCGCCGATATCATTGGTACTGTTTGTTGTAACGGTATAGTTCACAGAGTCGGTTGTTGTAACAGAATTTATATTTCCGCTTTCAAAATTTGCGTCGAACTTTACCTGTGCCGAAATAATTAACTGAAGAGCCAACACTAAAACAATAGTAAATATTTTCATTCCTGGGTGCCTGTAAAATGTGAATAAACTAAAAGTCCTGCCAAAACTAAGCTTTGCTCAGAGGAATTTCAAGTCCTGCCGCCATTTTATACGGAAACTATATCTTTTAGTGTTTGGCGGAGCCCGATACTCTGCTCTATCTGTCAGGACTTGCCCTGATGGGGATAAAAAAATTCTTCTAATTAACGCTTTTTTAGTTAATTTTTAATATCGTTTCTTCAACCATTTATATTCGGTAATCCTGTTTTAATTATAAATTAGGGATCTGTAATGAAAAATATCCTCCTGTTTTCTTTCCTTTTCTTCATCTTAAATTTCGAATTCATTTTTGCCCGGAGTATTGACGTTTCAGGAACAATTTCTGAAAATACCACCTGGCAGGCCGACACGGTCAGAGTGAATGGCGATCTGACAGTCCTGGACAACGTTAAACTGACTGTCATGCCGCACACGGTCGTCATGTTTACGGGACCTTATAAAATTGACTGCCAGGGCAGCCTTTCTGCATCAGGGACAAAGACAGATTCCATCGTTTTTACTGCAAAGACAAGAACTGAAGGATGGGCAGGCATAAGGTTCAATAACCCGAACGGAGCGATGAATGACAACGATTCCTCCGTTTTCTCATTCTGCAGGTTCGAATATTGCAGAAATCTTTCACAGAATTACACAAATAAAACGGGGGGAGCAGTTTTTGTCAGTAACTTTTCTAAAGTAAAAATCTCAGACTGCCTTTTTTACTCAAATACCGCAACTTACGGAGGTGCCGTATTTGTTACAGGAACAAACATACAAATACAAAATAGTTCCTTCATTGAGAACTCTGCCGCTTACTCGGGAGGAGCACTCTATTTTACCGGCGCCAAACCGCTTATCAGCTCCTGCAGTGTAAATAACAACAATGCCGCAGGAGGCAATGGCGGCGGTGTTTATCTTGAGGGCTCTGATGCTGTTTTATACAATTGCCTTTTCATTAACAATAGCGGGGTCTATGGTGCAGGAGTTCAATGCTACCGTTCCAGTGCAAAAGTAATAAATAATACTATTTGCAATAACAATACAATCTACGGCGGAAGCGGAATTATATGTGTGGAATCGAGCCCTGAAGTAATAAATACAATTATATACGGCAATACTGTAAATAACCAGCCGGGCAGCGGGAGCCAGGTTTTTCTTACCGGAGAAAACTCCGACCCTTACTTCACTAATTCAACTGTTCAGCTCGGGAAAGAAGGCTTCGGTGGTAATGGATCCGGAATTTATTATGACAGTTCACGTTATACCAACACTTATATCTTTGACCCTCAGTTTGTTAACCCTTCAAAAGGTTCAGGAAACGGCTTTCAAAGCCAGCCGGGCGACTGGACACTGAAAAGCACGTCTCCTTATATCAATGCCGGAATTCAGGACACTTCAGGTCTGAAACTTCCTTCGACTGATTTGATGGGTAATGCAAGAGTGTCTTATGGCAGAATCGATATGGGAGCCTTGGAGTTCCAGGGACAGCAGCAGTTCATCCCGGGCATTTACAGCAGAACTAAAGATGTTGCTTTCCTGCCGGTAAAGACAGGTTCTGTTTCCAGGGAAAAACAGGTCGTGTTTTCAAATTCAGGCAGTGCGGACCTGGTAATTGACCGGATTACTGCCCCGGAGGGTTTTAAGATAAAAATCAATAAGTCCGATGCATTTACCTCCCAGGTAAATAATGTAACAGTAAAACCTCTTAAGGATACAACGCTTTATATTGTCTTCTCCCCTCTTGCAGCCCGAAGTTACTCTGCAGGCATTGAAATACATAATAACACTGCGCAGAATCCTGTTTTCAGTATTAGTGTTTCAGGCAAGGGGACATATTTTCAGGAATATGCAGGAACAATATATGAAGACATGATATGGAGCGATACAGTTCACGTGACGGGTGACATTAATATGAAGGGTTCTCTTACTGTAAAGCCCGGAACATATGTGGAGTTCCAGGGATTATATCAGCTGAATATCGGCAAAAGACTCCTTGCTCTAGGCACAGCCCAGGACTCCATCAGGTTTACTCCAAAAGATAAGCAGACCGGCTGGAAAGGCATTAGTTTCTTAGATTACTATGCGGACATGAAAAAGGACAGCTCAAAGCTTGAATACTGTATTATTGAATATGGCAAAGGTTCCGATGACTTTCCCGGCCTCTCCGGCGGAGGAATATACATTAATAAATGGCAGAACATCAGCATTTCAAACAGCTCAATCAGAAATAACAGCGCAACTTTGGGTGGAGGCGGAATATTTTGCCAGGAAGCAAACCTCAGAGTTTATAACTCTAGCATTTACAACAACAGAATTTCAGGTCAGTTTTCATTCAGCGGAGGCGGAGGATTATACTTTAAGGATTCACCCGCAATAATTAAAACCAGCATAATTAAAAGTAATTATTCTCAGTCTGAAGGCGGCGGTATATATAGCAGAAATTCGAACCTGTTATGCACCAATAACGTAATTGAAGGCAATAAGTCACTAAACAATGGTGCTGGCCTCTATTCATTCGACGGCAGCCTTATAGCTACAGACAATAAATTCCTAAATAATTCAATTAATAATGACTTGGGATACATTAGCGGCGGAGGATTGTATTGTGAAGGAAACGCCAGGATTGAAAACAACATTTTTGAAAATAATGCCGGCGGCCTGGGCGGAGCAATAAATCTTTTTGGGAACGCGGATATTCATCTTACCGGCAATATCATACAGAAAAACAAAGCCACTGCGGGAGGCGGAATATATGGTCAATTTTTCAGCCCGGAGATAACCGGGAATCATATCATGAATAACACTGCCAACGTTGGCGGCGGTATTTATATGGGCTTCGGTAGCCCACGGCTGACAAATAATTTGATCTGCAATAACTCCGCTGTTTATGACGGGGGAGCTATTTATTTGGACTTCAACAGCCCGGTTTTCGTCAACAACACAATAGCAAATAACAGTGCAGTCAGAGGTGCATCCGTTTTCAGCACTGCTGATTCAAGGGCAAAATTTTATAATACCATAATTTCTGGATCCAGAGGAGCAAATATAACCGGCCAGATCTTTAAGGATGGGAATACCACTCTTACTTTTAATTACTGCAGCATCCAGGGAGGCATAAACGGCATTGGGGATGCTGGTTCTTCTCATGTTATAGACTATGATCCTTCTTTTGTGAAACCTTCTGCCGGAGCAGGATCAGATTTTGACGCTGCTTCTGCAGACTGGACCCTTAAGGGAAATTCCCTCTGCATAAATGCAGGGACCCCGGATACCTCAGGGCTTAAAATACCGGCACTTGACCTTTCGGGAAATCAGAGAATTAAAGATATCGTTGATATCGGGGCTTTTGAATTTCATGGAACTATAATAAACACTCCGGCAATAGCCGTAACACGCGATTCACTTTCTTTCCAGAAAACAACTGTGGGACAGAGCGATATAACTGATTTCATAATAAGGAATGAAGGCCGCGGTGATCTTAATATAACATCAATAAATGCCCCTGCGGAATTTGGGATCAAATTCCCTTCCGATTCACTTTATAAGAATTCACTCGGCAGTTTTACCATTAAGCCGGGCAGTGACACCTCTCTTAGTGTTTCCTTCCATCCTTCCGCACCAGGCAGTTTTTCAGGGGTAATTTCAATAAAGAGTAATGATAATGCTTCTGACAGCCTTGGCGTATATGTTTCAGGAATTTCTACAAATGACCTTATTATACGCGGGAATATTGCAAAGAGCGCACAATGGAAAGGAACAGTAGATCTTTATGGTGAAGTAACCATACTAAAAGGAGTTAAAATTACAATTGCCCCTGGCACCAGCGTTGTATTTAGTCCCGATGGCGCACTTAATATTCAGGGGTCCTTAACAGCTGTGGGTACAATGGCAGGTCGCATTAAATTTGTAAGCATGAAATCTGATTCAGGCTGGCAGGGCATCAACATCAACAATATTGAAGGCATTATGTCTTCGACCGACACCACAAAATTTATTTACTGCAGAATTGAAGGAGCCACCCGATGTGCAATCAGCATAAAACGCTTTTCAGCCCTTGCTATCTCAAATTGCACTTTCAGCAACAATACCTTAGGAGCCATTTTCTGCGACCGGTCGTCAAGTCCTTTGATCAGCAATAATACTTTTACCGGCAATAAGTCATATGTTGGAGCTGCGGTCTTCTGCCAGTATTCTTCAAATCCCAGGATCATTAATAACATTTTTAACAGCAACCATGCCGATGACAGCGGCGGAGCAATATACTGCAACTATTCATCATCTCCCCTGATTACCGGCAACACATTTACAAAAAATACGGCATTAAACGGAGGAGTAATAGCCACACAGGACACCGCTCATCCAAAAATGACAGGCAATTTCATTTCAGCTAACCAGGGCACTAACGGAGGCGTCGCCTTCTGCTTTAATTCTTCAAAATTAACGATGATAAACAATATTATTGCGGATAATATCGGTTATGAAGGCGGGGTTTTCCAAATTGGAAATGCCGGAGTTGCCGGCGAAAATTCATTTGTTACGCTGGTAAACAATACAATCTGCGGGAACAGAGGCGGTAAAAACGGCTCCGTTATAAAATCCTTATACGGAAGCTCGAGCTTTCTTGCAGTTAATACAATTTTCTGTGATAACATTTCTCCTGACGGTAAACAGATCGTTTTCGGTTCACTCTCGTCCCCTTATATTATCAATTGCGACGTTCAGGGCGGCACCGGCTCAATACAGAACGAAGGAAGCTACGATTTCGCCACTCATTACCTGAATAATATTGATGCTGATCCTTTATTTGCAAAATTCTCCGATACGGGAGATCCGTCACCAGGCTCAATTTATTCACTATCAGCAAAATCTCCATGCATCAACCGCGGAATATCCGATACGCTGAAGTATAATATCCCAATGACAGACTTTGCCGGCAAACCGCGCTTCATCGGCAGCAGTATCGATATAGGCGCCCTTGAATATCAGCTCCCTGTTTCAGTTTCGGCAATTAAACCATTGCCCGAAAAATACAGCCTGGAGCAGAATTATCCCAATCCGTTTAATCCCTCAACTACAATCAGGTATTCTCTGGTAAAGGAAAGCCGTGTCAGATTATACGTATATAACTCAATTGGCGCTCTTGCTGCAGACCTTGCCGATGAGGTGCTTCCGGCAGGAGAGTATGAGAAAACGTTTAATGCCATAAACCTTTCCTCGGGCATTTATTACAATACCATTATAATTCAGTCAACAGACGGGAAAGATAATTTCAGATTTGTAAGAAAAATGCTTTTACTGAAATAATACCTTCTGAACAGGTTGATAAAAAAAGAGCGCCGAAGTATGGCGCTCTTTTTTTTGGAAATTTCCTGAGAATTTTATGCTGGGGACTCTTTTGAGCGCCTATAGTAAAAATTTTCATTCGCGGGTGCCTGTAAAATGTGAATAAACTAAAAGTCCTGCCAAAACTAAGCTTTGCTCATAGGAATTTCAAGCCGTTCACAATAAAAACAGGACAAAGCATTAGGAAAAGAATTCTTCACATTAAATAATAATTTAACTATCTTATACTTGCAGAATCTTAAAAAACAGGGGGAACACAAGGCATACCAGTGCCTTGGAAACAGAACTTACACAGGCTTATTTATTCCAGCAGGAGGAGCTTATAATGCGTTTTGTTTTCCTTCTTTTTATCGCAAACATTTTACTTATTCCCGGGATATCCATAGCACAGGATTTCGTTCCTGCGAACCTGAATTCTCAGTCTCCTAAGCCGCATACCTTTATCCAGACAAAGCCCGGACACATTACAGGCGCTCTTATTATTAATGACAGCACGAAGATTATAGATGCGGATATGACCGAAATGGTTGATATCATTGTGGAATACAAGGATACTCCGCTCTTCCTTCAGCTAAAGGATAACAAGATCAAAAAGCCTTCAGTTAATTCATCCTTCTCCAGGCAATCGCAGTTTTCCTCCGACCTCTCAGGGCTTTATCAAAATGCGAATAAAGCCTACAGCACGCAGTTCAGGCTCCCTGAGAAAAAAAGGGAATATTTCAAACTCTTCAGCGGCGCAAGCATGAGAGTGCCAAGGGCAATCGTCTCACAGATCGCTTCACTGCCCTATGTAAGGAAGGTCTATGCGGATCATATCCTTAAAGCCGACCTCACACAAAGCGTAAAGATTATTGGAGCAGATTATGTATGGAATAATTTTCAGGATGAGGGCGACAGTGTAATTGTCGGAATAATTGATACAGGAATAGACTATCTGCACCCTGCTCTGGGCGGAGGATTCGGCAGCGGCTTTAAAGTAATTGGCGGATATGACTTTGTAAACCGTGACAGTGACCCTATGGATGACCACGGTCACGGGACTCACGTTGCAGGTATTGTTGCCGCAAACAGCAGCCAAATAAGAGGTGTGGCGCCGAAGGCACTTTTGATGGCATATAAAGTCCTTAACAACAGAGGCGAAGGCTTTGAATCGGACTGCATTGCGGCAGTCGAAAGAGCTGTCGACCCGAATGAGGACAATAACTTTGACGACAGGCTCGACGTTGTCAATATGAGCATGGGCGACGAAGGCGGAAACCCCATGGACCCCCTATGCCAGGCTGTTAATAACGCCGTAAGCCTGGGCGTTACATTCTGCATCTCTGCCGGCAACAGCGGCCAGTTTTTTAGGATTTCAAGCCCCGGATCGGCAGAACTCGCAATTACAGTGGGGGCAACTGAAAAATCGAATAGGCTGGCCGACTTCAGCTCGAAAGGGCCTTCAAAAAAGCTCTTTGCAATTAAACCGGAAATCCTGGCTCCCGGAAGCGGTATCTACTCATGCTTTCTTAACGGAGAATACCGGACTTTAAGCGGAACCTCTATGGCCAGCCCCATGATTGCAGGCGTCTGTGCACTCCTTAAGCACAGACACAAAGACTGGACTCCTGGAATGATTAAGTCCGCCCTGACGACTACCGCCAGGGACTATGGGCTGGACGTGATGTCTTACGGCTCCGGACTTGTAAATGCACCTAAGGCAATGAAGGTCAGTTCATTTGCCTTTCCATCCCTGCTTAATTTCGGCATCGACAGCATGACCGTTAGTACCTGGATGAGAAAAGATACTATCACAATCCTGAATGAGTCGCAGTCCCTCCAGAGCTATAATATCAGTGTCAGCGGACTCAGTTCAGGCATCACCATTGACATCGACCGCAGCACTCTCACACTTCAGCCCGGGCAGTCTGATAAAGTAATTTTTACACTTACAGTGAATAACAATACTGTTCCGGATCCATGGATGGGTTCCAAATCTTATTACGGAAAAGTTTATGCTGCAGGCACACAAGACACACTTATTATGCCGTGGGCATTTGTAAAGGCGCCTTTCCTGCAGGTAAATTTCAGCCAAAGTCCCCTCTTCTCCGTCATTTATGGTGAATGGGACAAATTTCAGTTTGAAAGTGCATGGACATCCAATAGTTATGACCAGGCTGAGTTTATTCTTCAGAAAGGAAGCTACATACTCTTGTCCGTCTTTTCTGATATAGAAAACGGACGCCCCGCTCTTTATTTTGTTGAAAAGTTCTTCGGCCTGAACAGCTTTAAGAGCATTTCAGCAGGCCCCGGTGATGCCGATAAATCCATAACATTTAACGGCGTGGATGAACAGGGAAGAAAACTCAGCAGCCTTGAAAATTCGTGGAATAACTTCCTTGTTTCTTTTCCCAGTTCCGGTACCCATTCAAGTTCCAGGAGCGGCCTTTACTATTCGCTTCCTCCGGACTACACCCTGAAAATCTCCGGTACATCTTCTGCTACCGGAATTAGTGCAGGCCAGTTCCAGTTTGATCCCTCCCATGATAATGCAGCCCGTATAATCCGCTTCCCGCAGATCTATGAGGTAAGAGGCGATATAAATTTTACAAATTCCCCTTCCGGATTCTTAAGGAGAAACATAACAATTAGTCAGCCTGAAGACGGCACATCGGAAGCCGGCATTAATAACTGCATTAGAGGATCATACAGCTATTTTATAAATGATAATCCCCTCTGCAGAATTAAAGACTCAAAATGGAACGGAGTTTTATATATAACTCCCGAAACAGCAAGCGATTTCAGGCACACAGCTATTGTTAAGTCTTCCAGGGAAAACGGAAGCCTGAACTGGATCAGCGACGGCTTTCTGGCAACAAGAAGCGAAGTGGGAGTTATTCCAATAGGATTATACTCTCCTGCTGTTTACATATCGAATGAAAATGATCCGCTCAGCTTCGGGGAAGGCCCGGTCTATCCTGATATTTACCTCGCAAAGTTAACTGCGAGTTCCGGCAGCAAATTTTGCCCTCAAATTTCAATATACGGGATGATGAATGAACTGATATGTGATAACTACAACCATACGACTTTTTCCTTGTACGACCAAAACGACAATATAATTTCAGAAGGGTCTCTGGAGTCTCTTATACTGCCTGAAGGCAGGTCCAAGCTCCAGCTGTTTACAAACAATCACACGGTTGCAGGCCTGAAAGGCAAAGGCCGCTACTATTCTGAACTGGACCTTAATGAAGAGAACTGGGGACTACTGCCACGTCTGTTATCATTACAGGTCCTTAATTCTACAGGATCACCCACAGGCATACTTAAAGCCGGGGATAAGGGAAAAATATCCTTTAGCGTTTTATCTCTAGACGAAAATTATAAGAGCAACATAGATACAAGCTGGACAAGGCTTTACCTGAAGAGAACAGGTACAACCGACTGGGAGGAAATTAAGATAGGCAAAAGGATATTCAATGAAAACGGGAGAATTGACAACATTGCTGAAATCGGGAAATTTGCAGAAACTGATTCAGCCTTAATCGACCTTAAGATAATAACACAAAATGTTTTCAAGCAGAAAATCGAGTGGGTCCTGGTGCCGGCATTTGCAGTAGGCAATTACCGCTACCAGATGCCTGAAAGTGAAGACTACACCCTCCGCATCCCAACGTCAGGGTATGTTCTTTACAATAACTTCCCCAATCCGTTTAACTCGTCTACTGTAATAAGCTACGGACTTCCCCACAGCGCTCACGTGGACATCAGGATATATGACGTGCTTGGGCGCGAGGTAAGAACACTTGTCAACAGAGTGCAGGAAGGCGGGCAGTATAAAATAGAGTTCAACGGGCAAAGCCTCCCCTCAGGAATGTATTTATGCAGCATGAAAGCAGGCAACTACACAAAGGTGCAGAAGATTCTTCTGGTGAAGTAAATAAAAAAAGGAGAACATCCGGATGTTCTCCTTTTATAAAGCGTTTTATTTTATAAACTGTCTTTTATGCGAGTGATTCTTTGGAGCGCCTGAATACTGAGACCAGGAATCCCAGCGTCATTACAAGAACTCCCAGCCATACAAGCCCGATCAGAGGCTTTACACTGGCTTCTATGGAAAGAATTTCCTTTGGAGCAGTTGTTACCTGACCATCGAGTTTAGAAAGCACCAGGTTTACTTTGCCTGAGGCATCCATGCCTGCCATCTGAATCCTTAGGTTTGCATCCTTAAGATCCGCAGGCACAAACTCTTTCTGACCGCTTACGGCTTTCATTAAAGGCTCGGCTTCTACGGACTTTCCGTTAAACTCAACTGCAACTTTGGCGCCTATCTGGAAGTCGCCTCCTGCCATCATCGTAGCCATACCTTCTTTCGGGAAATTGAAGCCTGCGAAAGTGATCTTTGCTCCTTCAAACTGCGTGGCTTCACCTTTATTCAGTGTTACCTCACTTCCCTTCTGCTGCTGTGAACCGTCATCGAAGCTGATAGGCGATACGTAAAAATCTTTTGAGAGCTCGGAAATTATATCCGGTTCCTTCATAAGACCGTTGTTGTACTGGCTGAAGAACATTACAGGGGAAACGACTTTCTTCATATTTCCTTTCTGAACCTCTATATCGAAACCGAACTTCTGACCCTCGTCAATCGGATGATATCCCTTGAATGTCAGAGTGTAGCCGAATGCCTCTTTTGACTCTCCTTTCGGGAGCTCCACGGCCTTCTGTTCTGTTGTAACTGAGGAGCCTACAACGCCAAGCAGGAAAAGGGCTATTCCTATGTGGGCTACATACGCCCCCAGCATCGTTTTATTGCCCCGCATTATCCTGTATGCCACCTCTGCATTTACAAACAAGGCAAAGGCTGCTGAGAATGTCAGCAGAAGCATCATAAAACCGTGTATTTCGCCGAACATACCCATGAGGGCTGTCAGGACTACAGAGGCAATAACTGAGAACAGCGATTTCTTCAGAACTTCACTCCCCTCAGTAAATTTCCATTTCACAAGCAGACTCAGGCCGTTTAAGAGCCCGATTATGATTGCAATCGGCAGGTTCATGTCGTTGTAGAACTTTGTCTCAACCGAAGTCTTGAACAAGGGAGCCGATGTTCCGACTATAACAATTACAGCTGAGGCCAGAAGTGCAACTGAACCGGTAAAGAGCGCAAGTTCGCGGTTAAGAAGACTCTTGTATGCTTCAACCTGCTTGGCCAGAAATTTCCAGCGGTAGAGCATCATTCCAAGTCCCAAAAGCGTAAAGCTTAAGATAAGAATTACAAGGAAGATATAAACCGAACGGCCCGGATCTGTAAATGCATGCACCGAGGCATCGCCTAAAATGCCGCTGCGTGTAAGGAACGTGCTGTAAAGAACAAGCACAAATGTCAGTATGCAGAGCAGCAGGTTTGTCCTGGCAAATTCACCAATTCCGTCGCTGTCTTTCCTGGCAAGGCTTTTCCTCTGGACCAGCATCGTGTGGATTGAAGCAACACCTACCAGCCACGGAACGAGGCTTGAATTTTCAACCGGGTCCCAGCCCCAGTATCCTCCCCATCCTAAAACTCCGTAGGCCCAGTAGCCGCCCAGCATAATTGCAAGCCCCAGGACCATTGCACTCGCCAGCACCCACGGGAAGGCCTGCTTTATCCATTCCTTATATTCATTTTTCATCAGGGCTGAAAATGCAAATGCAAAAGGAACGGTTGAAAGCGCAAAACCCATGAAAAGAACCGGGGGATGGATCTGCATCCAGAAGTTCTGAAGCAGGGGATTCAAGCCCTTGCCCTGAATTATAAAGTCGTTTATTGCTATGCCGCTTTTCTGGAGTATCCCGTGCAGCTCTGAACTCATCTTAATGAAACTCTGCCCCGACTGCCCGTCCTGGAAGAAGAAGCTCTGCATAAAAGGCATATTAAGAATTGCAGGGTTAATGTTTGCTGCAGAAATGAAATTAGGTTCAGCCCAGATGTAGGCAAACGGGTTTTTAAGAAGCGGCGAGACCATCATAAGTAAAAATGATGCAGCCAGCGTAAAAATGCTCATTACTCGCGGCTCCAGGTCGCCTCTTTTAGAAGCATACTGCTGGAGTATGAGGCCTAAGATTACAGTAAAGAATGTCCAGAGGAAGAAGCTCCCTTCCTGCCCGGCATAGAACGTTGAGATCAAAAGCCCCAATGAAAGTCCGCTTCCGCTGTACTCATAAATATATTTATACTGGTACTGATGAGTAATTATGGCCTGAAGAAAAAGCGTTGCAGCCACGATGACCAGAATTGCCATGGCGTGGTAGCTTACTCTGGCAATTTTCAGAGTATTTTCGTGCCCGCGGAAGGTAAGGAAATACATGATCGTGGAGGCCAGTCCGGCTATCAGAGCCAGGGTAAGTAAAATACTGCCTATCATTTATTGCATCCTTTATAGTCGTTAGAAATTTAGAAAAGGTTTTCCCTGAGGATATACTCCTCAGGGAATAAAAAACTTACATACCGGAGTTTATCTGCGGCTTACCCTCGTACTTGGATGGGCACTTTGTCAGTACGTCAGTTGCATAGAAGCAGCCATCCTTATATTTGCCGGTAACAACAACACTCTGTGCGCTTTCGAAGTTATTAGGCATTGTGCCGGCTAAGACAACCTTCATCTCACGCCCGGTCTGATCCTTCATATAAAATGAAAAAGTCCTGGCTTCCTTATTTTCCTCGTAGTTTTTCTCCCTTACCCAGGTGCCTGTAGCCTTAAAGGTCTTCGCTTTGCCCTCAATCTTGGCAAAATCGGCCTCATACTGCACGTTTGTCTGTGTAAAGAGGTATATCATTACTCCCAGGAACACTACTATAATAGCGCCGCCGAACATATATTTATTTTTCATATTAAGCCTTGCTCCCTTTGATTTCCTTTTCAATTTGCTTAATTCTCTTGTCCATGCTCTGCAAAAATAAAAAGATTCCGAGCCAAATGACAAGGACAATAAACAGAACTATGTAGATCGAATTTGTTTCCAGGAATTTATATAGACCTTCCAAGTTGTCACCTCAAAGTATGTTTTTAGTTAGTTTATCTTTATAGATAATTGATTTGTAGTTTAGCGTCCACATCCAGAAGAACAGTATTGTAAAGGCAATTAAAGATGTAAAGAACACGAGCATCATATTGCCATTCATCTTGAAATTGACCACCGGTCCGGCATTGGTGTCGTTGGCACTTCCCGGGTGAAGCCCCGTCATGATCCTGGGCATTATAAAGATAAAAAACGGTACAGTAACGAAGGCTATAATTGAATAAACGGCTGAAAGTGCGGCTCTTTTCTCCTCCACTTCAATGGCGCTTCTAAGAGCAAAGAAGGCTCCGTAGATCAAAAGAAGCATAAATATGCTCGTTTCCCTGGGGTCCCAGTTCCAGTAGCTGCCCCAGTTGAACTTAGCCCATATGGAGCCTGTAACTGTAGCCAGTATGCAGAACATGATCCCTATCTGTGCTGCGGCAATGGCTTTGGCATCGTCGTCCAGATCCTTATTCTTCAGATATTTAATAGAGTAGACTGTTGAGACCAGAAAGGCAACCACTGTAAGCCATGCCGTAGGAACGTGGAAGAAGATAATCTTTGCCTTCTCCTCCAGTCCCGGAATTACGGGAAACTGATACCAGTGGGCAGGATTCTCAACAATTGGAAAGGAAATTCCCGCAATAATTACAAAAAGCATCAAAATAAAAAGGACGGTCTTCCAAATCATAAATAATTCCGATAGTTTGTCTTTAAATATACTAATCTTTCCATATAAAATCGAACAAGAGGTAAGAGGCCGTCAGTATTACCACGTTATAGCAGACAAGAACGGTTAACTCCACCAATGATTCTCCAATTACCGTGCCATCGATCGCGAACTTTGTCAGCTCCAGCAGAATCAGAATAAGGGGTAATAATATAGGAAATGAAAGAACCGGGTATAAAGTTCCTTTGGAACCGGTTTTTGAAATAATTGCCGCAATAATTGTACTGGCGGCGGCTATGCCAATGTTCCCCAGCACAAATGCCAGTGAGAAAAGGGCGAAATTCCTGATTATAAATGAGTCGAAAAGCATCGAATAAAGAACGGCTATTACTATATTCATGGCAAAGACAAGTATCAGGTTAAAGAGAAGCTTGCCGGAGAAAACCGTGTTCGGCGAGGCTATCAGGTGAAGCGTTAAGACTGTACCCCTTTCCTCTTCGGAAACAAATGTACGAGATAAGCCCGACATGGCAGAAAAAAATATAACAACCCAGAAAAGCCCGCCCGTTAAGGTCTCGGATATCTTTTCACTTCCGATTGAAAATAAAATAACGCTTATCGTAACCAGAATGAACATAACAAGTGCATTTATGGCGTAACGCGTCCTGAGCTCAGAGTGCAGGTCTTTCTTAAAAAGGGCAAATGATTTCATGAATTTTTATAAGTCAGTTTTATTTTAAATTGTTTTTATAGTTTTCAAGCTGCAGAACATTCCGGCACAAAGCCAGGTCCGTTTCCTCGTTTGAGGCAATAAGCACCACGCTTGAGGTGCTTTCAGCTTCCACAAGTCTGTAAACCGTATCTTTTCCGGCCGTGTCCAGATTCGAGGTCGGTTCATCCAGCACCAGGAGCTTCGGGCGGTGCATCAGGGCAAAAATAAACTTCAGGCGCTGCTTCATGCCCGAACTGTAGGCCTTTACCTCGTCAGTCCGGCGGTCGTAGAGCAGAAAAGCGTTAAAAAGGTAGTCTATTCTTTCCTTATCGTAGTCAATGCCGCGTATTTTTGCAAAGTGGCGGAGGTTTTCCTCAGCGCTGAACTCATCATACAAAACAAGATACGGGGCTACAAAGCCGATATAATCGTGAAGTTTTTCAATGGGAATTTTATTCCCATCACTTATGTGCGAGATTGTCCCTTTAGATGGGCCCAGTATGCCGGTTATGATCTTAACCAGCGTGGATTTTCCGCTGCCGTTATGGCCGGCAATTCCGTAGGTACCGTTGTTTTCGAATGAAAAATTAATGTCCTTAAAAATTAACCTTCTTCCGAATGTTTTGCCCACAGCCTCCGCTGTCAGTTTATAGTCACTCATTTTGAATTACAATTTTCCCTTTCTTCAGGCTTCCCTCTGAATCTGTAACATAAAAATAAACTCCCGAAGGCAGTCTGCTGCCTTTGGAATCAGAACAATTCCACTGCAAGGTATAGGAATCGTACATAGGAATGATATTTCCACTGCCCGAAAATACTAAATCCATGCTTGAAGTAAAAATTTTAAGAGAGGCTGAATTCATTTTATTTGGCGCTACCGGCAGGTATACATACTGGTTTTTGCTGTAGTTAAAAGGATTGGGGAATGCAAAATCCAGTTCCGTAATGTTAAATGTGCCGCCGTTAGCCAGAATATTGTTTAGGATGTCGCTTTCCAGGAAGATATCGGGCTGGTCGGCCGTTATCAGTGAATAATAATTATTTGCTATCTTTACTGCATTTGCAGCGGCATAGGTGTAAAGTGTCAGCCTTGCATTTTCAGTTATGTCAGGGGCGCCCCCGGAGGTATTTCCCATGTTTGTAATTGCCGATTGTACGTCGCCGTTGGTTAAAATAACCACTACTGTGTCAATTGTACTGCCGTTATCTGCCAGGAAACGCACAAAATTATTCGACAGGGGATCTGTAAAAAGGTCCACCATCTGCTCATTTGATGTCATCGTAAGGGAGTAGTTGGGCCTGAGCAGGGGATAGTTCCGGGCTTCCTTAAAGTACTTCCCCTGCTGGGTTCTGTAGCCGGTAAAAAAACTCCAGCCGCCGTATGTGTTCATCGCCTGCTTCAGGCTCGAGCTGTGGTGTGCCAGAGCAGT
The DNA here is from genome assembly GCA_036261625.1 of Ignavibacteriales bacterium. Taxonomy (GTDB): domain Bacteria; phylum Bacteroidota; class Ignavibacteria; order Ignavibacteriales; family SURF-24; genus JAAXKN01. Next base: position 42,780 of record DATAKL010000011.1, read on the forward strand.
ATTCATAGATCTCAGGCTCGATTCCTGGCGGAAGTTTTCCCATTCCTCCCTTATAATATCCTTCCCGAAATCGTAATGCTGAAAAAGCATCCAGATAACAGCAGTATACGATTCATTTTTTGAGTATTTATAAAAAGGCTTGTCGGGCTGATTAAAATAATTTCTTAAGTACTGGTAATAATCATCTACAGTATCAAAAACCAGTTCTTCCATTGCCGTGGAGGTGCCTTCGTAAAAGTAGAGGTCTTCATCGTTCATCGTGGCGTTATAGCTTCCGATCTGAATGGCATGGTGAAACTCATGGGCTGCCGTAACATACATTCCGCCTAGGCCCGTTGTGTAGTAATGCTCACCGGGATTAAAATCGTTATCAATTACCATGTAGCTTGTAGCAGTAAGCCCCTCGGGACCCAGCATTGAATCCACCTGTGTGTAGCCGTAATCGCTGATATCCATAAGATAAACGTCATAGCGGTTGTCGCCCCCCTTCCCGTTGTCGGAGGGAGGGGGAAGAAACCCCAGGTAATTTACCTCGAACTTATAGGCCGAATCCATGGCAATGGCCGCCTGGCGCGCGTTTTCCAGAGGAGACAAAGCCTGATCATAGTTCGGTATGCTGTCGCCCGTGGTGTTAAAATGTATTCTGAAGAAGCCCGAAGGGGAGATAATGCTAGTCTGAAGCACGGGGCGGTCTTCGAGTATTTTTTCGAGGACAGACTTCTGAGCGGGTGAAAAACTGCTGAGATTGTTTCTTACCTGCGCAACTAAAGAGAATCCGCACTTGCCGGGGATCTGCTCTTTGACTCTTTGCGGCTCTCCTGCCCGGGGGGCGGGAGGTAAAGGATGCACTCCTTTCAGATTAAGAAAAGCATTATAAAGCGAGTCCAAATCGGGCTTTGCCTTGCTATCCTGAGCCTGAAGACTCAAAGGCAGGATATTCCAGACAAATGCCAGGAAACAGATGGCACTCAGAGCAATTCTTTTATGGTAACGCATTTTTCACTCTTATCCGTATAGACGAAGTGGTATTTCTTAAAATTCATGTTTTTTACAAAATAGCTTTCAACATTATTGCCTTTGGCCAGTTTTGTTGCAAGCAGAATTCCGGACTTTTTTAACACGTCCAGCTTTTCCAGCGCACAGTCGGCATCATTATAGACCAGGAGTTTTTTCAGGCCGTTAAACCTTATTTCGCCCAAAGAAATCATGCTGCTGTTTCTGATCTTAAAGGCTGAAAAATTTCCCTTCAGCCTGAGCTTCCGGTTCTTATCTATGCCGGAAATAAAAGCATAATAATTATCAGTATCAAATATAAAATTAGCAGCGCTGCCCATGTCCTGATTCAGGATATCGCCGGCTATCCAGGGCGTAAAGGCAGCCCCATGTGAGCCGAGCGTAAACTCGCTTACATAACTCTGCTGATGCAGTTCCTTATCCAGAAGCAGTTTCTTAAAATACAAACGGCTGCTCCCTTTTTTCCAGTAAAAAATTGAAAACGGACTGTACTCATCTATCCTCGCCTCTGAAGTGCCGGTCTCCAGTGGCCCCGATAGAAGCGAGGCATACTTGTAATTAAGGTACTCAAAAACCTCCAGGCTTAAGACTCCGTTATTAATTAAAGCCGCATACAGCCTGGTCCTGCTTTCTCCCCCTGCATTTATTACCTTAAGGTCGGAAACGGGGCCGGATGCATAAAAATTATTTTTTGAAACACTGTTATCCCTGAAGTTAACGGTTACGGCCTGAATAAGCCGTTTCCCCCTTGAATAGCAATAAAAGGTCTTCTCAAAGGGTTTCCCGCCGGATATTTCAAGATTGGTGCACGAATCTAGAAGATCAACAGAATAAAAATGGGAAGGGATGCCCCCTTTGTCCCTCAGCATTATATTAAGCGCTGGGCGGAAGCGGTCAATTGCGCAAAGATCTATTATATCATTGTCCCCGGCATCAAAATATTTTATAGCTCCCGGATCGGCACCAAAGGATAGGCTTACATTGTCCTTAATCACGCTTAGATTGCTGATAAGATACATCTTGCCCTTCGCATCCAGCGATAAAATGCCGGTCAGGAATTTACTGTAATATGGCGCAATTTCCGAGAGGCCCTCTTTGGAAAGATAATTTATCTCCCTGTAGAATGTGCCGTCATCTTTGGAAAAGGCAACCGACATTACCGAGCGGGTCTTATCCAGGTAAGCTATGTCGTTCAGGCCGTCGCGGTTGAAGTCCGAAATTATAACCTGATCCGGCCTGAAGTCAGTCCTGAGTGTCTGCGACCTTGAAAACGAGGAGACATTGTCCCCAAAGAGAATATGGACCGTGTTTCCCTGCGCAATTATTACGTCCTGAAGGCCGTCTAAATCGAAGTCGTATGCCAATAAAGAAGAAATCTTCTTACTAGCCTCGATCTGCCTGGCCTCGTAGAACTCGTCACGGGAATTATTATAAAGGAATATGAGCGAGCTCCTCAGGAGGTCAAAGGCTATAATGTCGGGATAAGAATCGTGGTTTAAGTCGGCCCATACAGCATGTGAAAAAATTCTGTTTTTAAGGATCTTTTTTTCCCTGAGGCCCTTCTTCGTTCTTGAAACAAGAGAAAGCCCGTTAAAGGCCTGGCCAAAGAGGAGCATTTCATCGTGCCCGTCCAGGTTAACGTCCAGAAGGCTCATTCCGCCGGGATAGGAATCCAGCCTCAGGCTGCTTATAAGAGAAGGTGTTCCAGAATTTGAGATGCTGAGGAAGCCCGCCTTCCGGCTTTTCCTGGATATAAAGGCGCACGTGGTGCCAGGGAGGTTTTTATCTATCGGCTCCAGAAGCGAGATCTCCTGACTTAAAAGGCTCCTTTGAGAAGCCTTAAAAGGAGCTTCAGGATGCCCTGAGTAAGCGACCAGTTCTTTTTTCAAGGGATCGAAGAGCACAAGGTCTGTATATGCATCGCCATTAAAGCTCACGGGGACAAAGCTGCGGAAGCCCCCATGAAGCACAAAGCTTTGATACCTGCAGAAGCCATTGATAGGGACCTGAGCCGCTGCAGGGCAGAAGTAATGGCTTAGAAGTAAAAGGCTAATTGCTGCCAGGCTTACGCGTTTTAAGTCGATTTTCCCTTCTTTGTAAAGCTTCATTATATCGGAGTGTTTCTTCTTCAGTTTCCGGAATAACTTTAACGGCCTGTACAGGCATGGAATCGTCGTCAACAGAAACGAACGTCAGGAAAGCTGAGTTTGTGTGGACCCTGGTTCCCCTTTTGAAATTCTGTGCAAATACCTCTACTCCCACTTCGAGTGAAGTATTGAAAACCCTGTTTACACAGGCAGTTAAAGTTACTGCATCCCCCAGCCTTATGGGATGATGGAAATCTATTCTGTCGACCGAAGCCGTAACGCATACCCTGTTGCTGTGTTTTGCAGCTGACATTGCAGCGCAGATATCTATCCAGTGCATCAGCTGTCCGCCCAGTAGGTTGCCCAGCTGATTTGTATGATTAGGCAGTACCAGTTCGGTCATGGTTATAACAGATTCAGAAGCCTTTTTCCCCCCGGTTTCCATAAATTACATCTCAGCCGTTTTTGTTTAGAGATTCCTGAAGCCTCTTAACTGCAGCTACATTCCCGTCGGAAGGGTAGCGCTGCAGAAATGAAGCAATTTCCTTCAGTGCGGTTTTATTTTCCTTAATCTGGACGAGTGTCCTGATCTTATTATATTGTGCCTGCGCGGCGAACTGGCTGTCGTGGTATGTATCGGTAACAAGGCTGTAGTAGAAAATTGCAGCCTCGTAGTATTCCATTTTCTCATAGATTTCGGCCGTATGGAATTCCTTTTCAGCCAGTTTATTGTTCAATTCCTTAATTTTTTTCTCAGCATCCGGGACCCTGGGGTCAGTCGGGAAGAAGTCGATAAAGGCCTGAAACTCCTCAATACTTTTGTTCGTATAGCGCTGATCGAGCTGAAAATTTGGAGAAAGCTGATAATAAGACTCGGCAAGCATGAACTGTGACTGAGGCACTAGTTTGCTTGCGGGTATATCTTTTATAAGGCGGCTGTATTCATAAGCCGCTAGAATGTATTCTCCTCTTTTGAAATGACTTTCGGCTAAATAATACTGTGCCTGATCTGTAACAACACTCCCCGGAAACTGAAGCAGAATTGCCTGGAATTCATTGATTGCTTCCGGATAGTCGCCGTCGTTAAAGAGTTTCATTGCATAGTTCAGATGTTCATCTGCATTCATATTTGTTGTATTTACCGTGCTGGAGCAGCCCCACAAAGCAACAGATAAAATAGCCAAAGCCAAAAGTTTTTTCATATATCCAAAGTATTGATTAGATAATAAATAATTAACAAAATTAAAGAAAAATGTGCCATCTTCAAAGGTAAAAGTTTATCATTAGCCAGGAAGCCGCACTGGGATTATAAACCTCAGGGCCCGATAAGTTCCTGCCCAGAGCTTTTTTCAGCCTTTTATGCCTTAGAACTCCGAAGGAGTTCAATGTCTATAGCCCTCAATGTCTATAGCCCTCAATGTCTATAGCCTTCAATGTCTATAGCCTTCAATGTCCATAGCCCTATTTGCTTCTTACCGTAAAGAACAGGTATACAGCAACGGCGGCGGTTCCAAGGGCCACAACAGGCTCCCACAATGTGGAAAAAAGAGGTTCAGAAGGTATGTTCCCCCTCGTAAAAGGAATTGACGCATCCTCAAGCTGCCTCAAGTCTTCATACAAAACAGTATCCCTAGCCGTAAAAGTGAAATTCTCCGCCTTCCTGACCACCCCTTTTTGGGCCAGAACATAGCTTCCGCTGAGGCTGACGGTCCTTTCGGCCTTGTAGCTCCCGAAAAGCCCGTGCCTGAAAAGATCTGAATAGTTCACCTTTGCCTGGTCGATTGTTAAATCCAGTGAAGGCGCCAGACTGTCTCCTGCAAGGAGGACATCCTTACCCTCCTGCTTTAAATCCTGTATAATTCTGGTTCTGAAAACTGAATAGCCTTCAGTCAGGTTAAGCCTCAGATAGACCTGATTATCCTCTTTGGGTGCTGCCCTCAGGACTTTAACAACAGAAGAATCCGCAAGTTTGTAGAAAACTTCAAGATTGGTTAAACTCTGTGAAAAAACCTGAGCGGGAGCAAGCAGGCAAAAAACGAGGCTTAAAGCAGCCAGAGCTTTAAGCCCCTCAGATGAAAAAACCCGAAAGAAGTTAAAACCTGTTACTTTTAATTTCATTCTCCTTTTATAAAAACTCATTTGACTCACTTTTTGGTGGAACACTGACTACAGCTAATTATCTTCAGCCATATATACCGCGTATTTTAAGCGTACTGGCTACTTTATTTATTGCAAGCACATAGGCCCCGAGCCTTAAGGATACATTATATTTTTCCGCATGATGGTAAACGTTGTCGAAAGCCTCGTGCATCATCCTTTCAAGACGCTCGTTCACACGCTCAAGCGACCAGAAGTAGCCGGTACGGTCCTGCACCCATTCGAAATAAGAGACCGTAACGCCGCCGGCGTTGGCGAGTATATCAGGAATAACAAGTATCCCCTTTTCTTCCAGTATCGGGTCGGCCAGAGAGGTTGTTGGGCCGTTGGCGCCTTCTGTAATAATCTTACAGCGCAGGCGGGAAGCGTTATGCCTTGTAATCTGGTCCTCCTTTGCCGCCGGGACGAGCAGGTCGCATTTTAGTTCAAGCAGATCCTCATGGCTGATACTTTCAGCCTCGGGATAGCCTGTAAGCACCTTGTTTTTGGCATAATAATCCATCACCTGCGGAATACTGAGCCCGCGGCTGTTATATATAGAGCCGCTTATGTCGCCCAGTCCAATGATCTTAATACCCTTTTCAAATAACAGTCCGGCCGATACGGAGCCCACGTTTCCGAAGCCCTGGACTACGGCCTGGGCCGATTCGGGGTTAATCCCTTTTTTCTTCAGGGCCGCCAGGGATACCATCATTACTCCGCGTCCTGTAGCTTCCCTTCTTCCGAGTGAGCCGCCCAGTATAAGAGGTTTACCCGTAACTACAGCTCTTGTAGTAGTTTTTGTATGCATGCTGTAGGTATCCATTACCCAGGCCATAATCTGCTCATTCGTATTCATATCGGGCGCCGGGATATCTTTCTCAGGGCCGAAAACATCGAGCAGATTGGAAGTAAACCTGCGCGTCAGTCTTTCAAGCTCATTCATGCTAAGCTTCGAAGGGTCGCATCTGATGCCCCCCTTGGCGCCTCCGAACGGGATATTCACGACGGCGCATTTCCAGGTCATCCAGGCAGCCAGGGCCTTCATTTCATCCAGATTCACGTCAGGAGCAAACCGGAGCCCCCCTTTGGAAGGCCCGAGTATATCGTTATGGATTACGCGGTAGCCTTCGAAGACCTGGATTTCTCCGTTATCCATTATTATAGGAATTGAGGTAATAACCTGTTTAACTGGGGATTTTAAGTACTGATAAGCGCCATTTTCAAGGCCCAGGATCCGAGCTGCTTTCTCAAACCGGGCCATCATAGATTCAAACGGATTCTCTTTGTCTGTAATAGGAGCGGGTTCTTTATAAGTATGTTCCATCTTATAACTCCTCACATGTTAAACTTCTCTATAATATAAATAATATTCCGGGAAGCTGATAGCAACAATATTAAAAAAAGGATAAAATTCCAAACAATTTCATGGATACACAGTCCGGGATAGATTGCTGGAGAAAGCAGCACCGGGCTGAAGCCAAAGAGAGAGAACAGCACCCCCGAACTCAGGGTCAACCTGAAATGAAAACAGAGCCTATAGAGTTACGCCGCGCCTGCCGTCGGGCACGGCAATCACTAAGCCCGACTCACAGTCGGGCTTAGTGATTGCGTAATTTAAGATTCTCAGATTTCATCGGATTTTGAATGTGGGCAGAAAGCATGTCCGATTTGTGTTTACACCATAGGCTCCGGTGTGCGTGGGATTGCCTCCCAAGGGTTCAGCCACCCGACTGAGTAGGGTTCCTGCACCCCAGGGCTGCAGATATAAGCCTGCGAAGCGGTTTTATGTGGAGCTTATTTAGTTCTGTCCGTTACTTCCAGGAGCGTCAGAATTACTCCGGTAAGAAGTTCAAGCGCATGCTCAAAATGCGGCCTCGTCTCAAGCCCGGGGAAAATGCTGAAGAAGTTTTTACCCGTAAAATACTCCGCTCTTCGTTCCACATCCCGGCAAAAGCCGGGTTTACTTTTTTGATGTTGAACTGCGTGTCCATGTATACAAGTTTTCCTGCAGCCGCTTTCATAAGGGTATTTTACGCTGCATGGAGACAATTCGACCCATAAAATTTGTCTTTGATTTATCCAGCATTTATCTTTATAATTGTGTCACCTGAAATATTATTCACTCTAGACCATACTGCGATTACCGCTAAATTGTGCCCCGTCGGAAAGACATTTTACAGGTAACCGGAAATAAATTTTTAGTTATAAAAGTGAGGAATTAATGGAATTAAAAGAAGTATCCGGAAGCGTTCAGGAAACCGTTGAAGAACTCTCTTCCGGGTTCAATTACGATTACAAGGAAGTTGCCATTATTCTGGCAGCCGGACACGGGAAAAGAATTAAATCGCAGACCTCTAAAATGCTCCATGAGATCTGGGGCGTTCCCACGGTTGAAAGGGTCTACAACGCCTGCCGAAAGGCATTAAACGGGCTGAATATTCTTCTGGTTGTGGGCATTAAAGCAAAAGACGTTATGCAGGTTATCGGTAAAAGGGAAAGCACTCTCTTTGCATTCCAGGAACAGCAGAACGGTACAGGACACGCAGTGCAGGTTGCTTTGGAGAAAATCGTACCTGAAAAATACGAAGGAACCGTCTATGTTCTGCCTGGCGATATGGGGCTTATTGACGCTGAGACAATTTCAATGTTCCGCGACGAATTCCGCCGCTCAGGAAGCGATATGATGGTACTGACTGGCATCTACGAGGGCGACCCGAAATTAAACAGCTACGGCAGAATTGTCCGCGTCAAAGAAACTGACGCCCTTGGCAACCCTTCAGGCCAGGACTTCGGAAGGGTTATTGAAATTATTGAACATAAGGATATACTTCACCTCGATGAGAACAAACCTTATGAACTTTTCTATAATAACAGGAAATACTGCTACTCCAAGGAGGAACTCATTAATAATAATGAGTTTAACTCGGGCGTCTATGCATTCGACTACAAGAAACTTATCAGACTGGTTTCTAAACTAAGCAGCAATAACGTCCAGAAGGAAATTTATATAACAGACCTGATCGACCTTTTCAATAAAAGCGGCTATTCTGTAAATGCCGTTAGCCCGAAAGAGCAGTACGTTCTCATGGGCTTTAACAATAAATCGGTCTTAAGGGAAATGGATGCCGTTGCACGCGAGAACGCTTACGAGAAGCTCAAGGACGTTATTGAAATTGCTGACCCCGACGACTTCTTTATAGACGAAAGCGTAATTGAAGAGATCCTGGAAATGGACAGCAGGGGTATTCCGCTCGATATTAAAATCGGCAAAGGTGTTTATATAGGTAAAGGCGTAAAGCTTAACTATAATCTTACTTTGAAGAAAAATACCTTCGTAAACTGCAACGTCACCTTCGGCAAGAACGTAACCATATGGGAAAATGTCCACCTTTCATGCTTCCCGAACCAGACATTCATTGTCGGCGATAACGTTGAAATCCTCTGGGGCGATATCATTAAGGGAAATATCATCATCGGCGATAATTCAGTTATTGAATCCAGTGTCAACATGACCGGCAGCGACGAGCACCCCCTTGTAATAGGGAAAAACGTCCTTATCAAGGGTACAAGCTACATTTTCGGTTCAGTAATTGAAGACGATATCTTTATTGAGCACAGCGTGCTTATTAGGAAAAAAGTGGAAAGGCTCTTTAAGAAAGACGGCAGCATTCAGAAGGTACGCTTCTACCTCCCGATGCCCGAAGGAGCCGATACGATAGAAGACCTCTAAAAACTGAAAAATAACAGGTGCAGAAAATAAAAAAAGCAATGTAGACATAACATACATTGCTTTTTTAATTTCTTAAAAGAAAAAAAGCTTATTCTGCAGTCGGAGCAGGTGCAGCAGCAGAATTCAATTTATTTACGTGCCTGGTCAGTGCAGATTTTCTTCTGGCTGCGGTATTCTTGTGTAATCTGCCTTTGCATACATTCTTATCAATAAGAGCAACTGCTTCTTTGTAGCTTGTACCGACTTCAGATGCTTCCTCAGTAGTTAAAACTTTCTTTACTAAAGTCTTAATCTTTGAAGTAGCAGCTTTATTCTCAACTCTTCTTTTTTCGCTGACCTTAATTCTTTTTTTCGCTGACTTATGATGAGCCATCTCTTACCTTAAATTTTTTATTTTGAAAATTAAATATATACATTTACTGATTTTATGTCAACTTTATACTATTTTTTTGCTGACAAATATTTTCCTTGGGTTACGGCCTCTTTAAGGGGTTTTTCCCTTAATTTTTTTAACTTCCTGAAGTATTTCGGGCAGAATCTCACCGGCTTTTCCAAGGAGAACATAGTCTGCCATGGGTGAAAGTTCAGTTTCCTCCAGGTTTATCTCCACAAGGAACGCTCCCAGCCTTTTAGCCAACAGGGGGATCCTGGCTGCCGGGTAGACAACGGCCGAGGTCCCAATGGCAAACATGACGTCGCATTTTTCAGCCGCATCTTCCGACCGTGAGTAATCCTCCCCGGGCAGCATCTCACCGAACCATACGATATCTGGCCTAATGAGTCCTCCGCATTTTTGACACCTGGGCACCTTATTATCCTCCGGTGCGGAAGCAAAGTCGGGGGAATTATAAGGCGTACGGCACTCGATGCAGTAGTTTCTTTCAATGTTGCCGTGAAGCTCATAAACCTTCAGGCTTCCTGCCCTGCGGTGCAGATTATCCACATTCTGTGTAACAACGACTGCATCTTTGAAGCAGTTCTGCATTTCGGCAATTGCCAGGTGTGCAGGGTTAGGCTTCGAATTATGAATAATATGCCTGCGGTACTGATACCACTCCCAGACGCGGTCGGGATTTTTTAAGAAAGCGTCGAAATTTGCCAATTCCTCAGGTTTCAGCTTATTCCAGATGCCGTCTGTACCGCGGAAAGTGGAAATTCCGCTTTCGGCAGAGATGCCGGCTCCGGTAAAGAAGACCACGCGTTCGGCTTCCTTTAATACCTCCAGAAAATCCCTCCTGAAACTCCTCACATTGCCCCCATTAACATTTGGACTGCAAGTTTATTCGTTCCTGATTTTTTCCATGAGGACTTTCGATTCGGCAAGAAACTTGTCGTCATCCTGGTTAGCCTTGGGCGACTTCTGGAGTTTTGCAAGACTATCCTTTGCCTTACCATATTCCTCATTTTCAATATATGCTTTTGCAAGGTCAAGATAAAACATCCTGAAATTGGGATACATATCCACCGATTTCTTCAGCTCCTTTTCAGCAACACCCATATCCCCCCAGCCGAGTCCCAACGGGAGCCTGACCAGGTAGGCTTTTTCGCATACTTTAAGGTGCGTGCGCCCTAAGACGTAATGGGAAACAGCCTGAACGTAGCTTCCACCGTTGCCCAGGGCTATAGATTTTTCAGCATCGGCTTTAACCTTGTTAACAAGTCCTATTACAGAAAACACACCTTTGAATAGGGCCATCTTGCCGTTGGCTATTGCCCTTCTGATATAAGCAACCGATTTATCGGGGGCAAGCCTGACAGCCTTTTCGGCATAGTCTAAAGCCGTCTGGTACTTCGCCTGCTGCTCCTGACCCGACATGTGGTCTGCCATATCGACATATGTGCGGCTTAAGCGCCAGGTGACTTCCCAGTTATTCGGCGAAAGCTTGTCGGCCTTTTGAAGAGTCTCGAGGGCCTTCTGGTTGTTGAACTGCTCTTCGGCATATTTGTCGGTAGTTTTAAGGAGATCCTGCAGGTTCTCTGCGCTTACTGACTGCGTGAGAGCTATTAAGAAAATAACAAGTAAGAAAGTAATTTTTCTTTTCATGGCCTTATTCCTTTAATCCAATACTGGTTCGTTTGATATATCTTCTATATTCTGAAGGCCTGAGGTTTCAGTATCTTCTTTTTCAGGCTCTGCAGAATTTTCCCTTTCAGAATTTTCCTTTTCAGAATTTTCCCTTTCAGAATTTTCATTTTCAAAATCTTCGGGTATATAGAGTGCAGAGGCAATAAGCGGCAGATATTTTGTCCATCTGTTTATGCCGTTAGCCTCGGCCCGTATGGCAGATTTGTATGCATTGGTCTTTGCGCTCAGCTCGTCAGCCTGGTAGAGAATGATAGATTCCAGGGTTTTCGGAGTTACCGGTGAGGCAAACTCGAGCTTTCCCTGGTGGCTTAGAATAAGATGAATGAGCTGGTTTTTGAGGCTTTCAGGAAAGCCGGGCACAAGGCTCGTTTTCTCTGAAACCGTCATGGCGGCAATTACAATGTGCCCTAAGAGTTTACCTTTTTCGGAATAATCAAATCCCTGTTCGAATGTAAGCTCCTCAATTTTCCCGAAGTCGTGCAGAATGGCGCCGCATATAAGCAGGTCGCGCCTGGCCTCGGGATGAATGTCGCACATCAGGTCGCAGATTCTTACAATTTCAAGCGTGTGCTCTAAAAGCCCGTGCAGATATGAGTGGTGCCACGATTTTCCGGCCGGGACCCTGATAAATTTGCTGTAGGCCTCCCCGGATAAGATTATGTGCATCAGATCCCTCAGGCACGGGGTTTCTATTTTCTCAATTCTCGCCTGGAGCTCACGTTCCATAACCGGGAGTTCCCTTGTGGATTTCGGTATAAAATCCTCCGCCGAGACCCCGTCCTGCAAAGTTGCCTGTCTTATCCTGTTTATTTTGATGTTAAACTGCCCTTTATATTCATCCACCATGCCGGCAATTTTTATAAGGCATCCGGGCGTGAGATACCGCAGGTGCTCCTCGTAGTTGTTCCACATGAATGCGGTTAAAGACGTGGACTGGTCGCCCACCTCAAGCAGAAGGAACTGCTTCTGCCCCGTGCTGCTGGTTTTAAGTTCACACTTTTTAAGCAGCAGAAAATGAAGGACGCTGTCCCCCTTGCAAAGTTTCGATAAAGCTTTCTGGTTCAGCATATATTACTACACGGATAATTGTTTCAGCGCAAGATAATAAATTTTTAGTAATAGTACTGAAAAAATACCCTTTAAAAATATTTTTCTTTCCCTCCGTCCTAATTTTGTGCTTTTATTTTATCAGGATAAATATATGTTTTAAGGAAACACACACCTGGGGAATCCACAAATTTAAGGAGTTGGAATTTGATGAGAATACTTCTTGTTTATCCGCAGTATCCTGACACTTTCTGGAGTTTTAAGTATGCCCTTAAGTTCATCAGGAAAAAGGCCCCCTTCCCCCCTTTGGGACTCCTGACAGTAGCTTCATTGCTGCCCAAAGACTGGGATCTGAAGCTTATAGATATGAACATTGAAGCGCTTGAAGACAGGGATATACTCTGGGCCGATTACGTCTTCTTAAGCGCCATGTCCATCCAGACCTCGTCCGTAAAATCGGTAATTGAAAGATGCCATGGCCTCAACAGACCCATTGTTGCCGGGGGGCCCCTTTTTACAAGCAGCTATGAGTCGTTCCCCGAGGTCGACTATTTTGTCTTAAATGAGGCGGAAATTACGCTGCCGCAGTTTTTAAGCGACCTCGCAAAAGACGATCTTAAAAACATTTACACAAGCGAAGAATGGGCCGACATAACCCGTACTCCGCTTCCCTTATGGAAACTGGTTAAAATGGACAAGTACTCATCGATGAACCTTCAGTACTCCAGAGGCTGCCCGTTTGACTGCGAGTTCTGCGATATAACAGTCCTTTACGGAAGACGCCCCAGGACAAAGACAAAAGAACAGGTCATATCCGAGCTGGACAACCTCTATAACATGGGCTGGCGGGGACCTGTATTCTTTGTGGATGATAACTTCATCGGCAACAAGCAGAAATTAAAAAAAGAAATTCTGCCGGCTGTCTATTTGTGGCTTGAAGAGCACGGTCATCCCTTCTGGTTTTCAACCGAGGCATCGATAAATCTTGCCGATGATGATGAACTTTTAAGGCTGATGGTTCTGACCGGTTTTGAGGCTGTATTTATAGGCATTGAAACCATGAACGAAGAAAGCCTTCTTGAGGCAAAGAAAATTCAGAACCATAACCGCGATCTCATTTCAAGCATTAAGAAGATACAGAGTTCAGGCCTCGAGGTTCAGGGAGGTTTTATAGTCGGGTTCGACCACGATCCCCCCGCCATTTTCGACAGCCTTACAAATTTTATTCAGGAAAGCGGGGTTGTTACTGCAATGGTAGGGCTGCTTAATGCGCCGAAGGGAACCAAACTTTATAACCGTCTCTTAAAGGAAGGGAGGCTGCTTGGAGCATTCTCGGGGACGAACGCATTTTCAATAAATTTCATTCCCCGCATGAATATTGACTCTCTGATGGCGGGATACAAAAAAATTCTCGATACCATATATTCGCCCAAGCAATATTACACCAGAGTTCTGAATTTCCTGAAAGAATTCAATCCGGGTCAGAAGCACATTTTCCATTTTAGGCTCACTTACTTTCAGGCACTCGGCAAATCGATTATACTTTTAGGTGTTTTGGGCAAAGAGAGATTTTATTACTGGAAGCTTTTCTTCTGGTCGCTTTTTACCAGGCCAAAGCTATTCTCCCTTGCGATTCTTTTATCGATTTACGGTTTTCATTTCCGGAAGGTTTCAACTGAATAGCCTGAATAGCTCACGACTGAATAGCTCACGACTGACTAGCCACGACCTTCAGGTCGTGGGAAACAGAATAAAAAACCGTGGCTTTAGCCACAGATCCTCCGGAAGCAATCTGGGGCTAAAGCCCAAACGAGAGGGGAATCGCGTAATCCACGAGCTTCAGCTCGTGGTATATGATATTTCCCCTGAATAGCCACGAGCTTTAGCTCGTGGATTAGGGTCTCTCTCTCTTTTGGGCTTTAGCCCCGGATTCCTTTTGGATGATCGGGGGCTGAAGCCCCAGGGATTGTTTGGGATCATGGGTCCACGGCCTGAAGGTCGTGGCTATTCAAAGAAAATAATCTATCGGTTATAAAACCTATGGAGGGATTTTTTATTCCTCAAAATCCTTTTTCATACCGGGCTCTTCATCTACTACTTTTATTACGCTCTCGGCAGGAAGAATTGCTGTAACGGAACGCTTGAGAAGGTCAATTGTAATTGAGAGGACTTTCCCGTTCGTAGTTTCGTTGACAACACCCAGAACGCCTTCAAAGGGTCCTGATGTGATCTTTACTTTTGTACCCGCTTCAATCTCTTCGGAGATCTGGAACTCGGATTCAGTCTCAAGCATAAGTTTCAGATTTTCAATCTGCCAGTTGGGAATTGTTGCCGCACGCCCGTTAAAGAACACACAGCTTACAACACCCCTTTGCTGAAGGGCAAGAATTCTTTCCTTTTCAGTCGCATGTATAAAAATGTATCCCTTAATGAGAGGCTCAACTATTCTTTTTTTTCTGTCGCTCCACTGCTTGATCTTTACTACTGTTGGCAGGTAGTACTCTATGCCCACATCAGTCATGTGCTCTGCGGCAGTAAATTCGTGTCGCGGCTTGGTATATAATGCAAACCAGTGTTTTGCCTGGTTGGTGTTATTTTCCGGCTTGTAACTATATTCCATAAAACTGAAGAATTATTAATTGTTGAAGTTCTGGTAATATAAATCCAAAAACATAATATTTACAAGATAATTATTAGTTGCCGTGAGGATTTTGAAAATAAAAAAATCAGTTGATGAGAACTGACAGGGCATCCGTAAATTCATTTATGTCCACCGGCTTTGGCAGTACAGATTCCACACCAAGCCTGTAATATCTTTCCTTCAGCTCATCTGTAAGCGCCCCGGCAACAACAATTACCGGAATTTTTTTGCTTTCATCTCTCTTACGCATCGACTCGATGAGCTGGATGCCGTTCATTAAGGGCATGTTGTGATCTGTTACAACAAGTGAAGGAACTTTGTCCTGTATGATGCTTATTGCCTCGTAGCCGTTTGAAGTCTCTATGATTTCAAAATCGGGCAGGGTCTTTTTGACAAGCTTAACCCAAAGAGTCCTGACATTCGGGTCATCTTCAACCAGGATGACAACATTCGGAGCCTCGGAAATGATGAAATGAAATTCACTTCCTTTTCCCAATTCGGAATAGAACCATATGTCGCCCCCATGCTTTTCAACAATTTCCCTGACTAATGTCAGGCCGAGCCCGCTCCCCTTCTCACCCTTTGTCCCTTCGGAAGAAAATTTCTGGTCGAAACGGAATATCTTTCTCTTGTTTGCCTCGGAAATTCCCACACCTTCATCCTTAACGGTAAACTCAATAAACCCTTTCTTGAAGTGACCGACAGTGATCTCAATTTTTTTATTTTCTTCTGTAAACTTGATCGCATTGCTCAGGAGATTGGTAAGGGCCTGTGTTATGAGCTTTTCATCTGCCTGAATTGAGACTGTCTCGGGTACGTTAATCTTAATGTCTATGTTTTTTCTGATGGCATTGCCCGTCAGCGAGGAGACACAGTTATAAACCAGCGAAATGGCCTTCAGGCGCTGCGGCACAAACTTTACGCTCCCTGTCTGCAGGCGCGACCAGTCCAAAAGGTAGTTTACCAGCTGAAGCTGATTTTGAGAGGACTCATATATGTAGTTCAGGTATTCATGCTTTTCAATTTCAGAAAGGTTAGTCTCAAAAAGCAGGATTTCGGCAAAGCCCAGTATGCTTGTAAAGGGCGCCCGAAGATCGTGGGAAATAATTGAGATGAACCTGTCCTTTGCAGCATTGAGTTCCAGAAGTTTTTCCTGCGACTCCCGTAAAGCCTCTTCGGTATTCTTCAGTTCCGTTACATTGAAGACTATTCCATCCCTCCGTCTGACATTGCCGTTGATGTCGCGTTCCACGGTAATACTTTCCTTAACCCAGATTGTTTCCCCGCTTTTTGCAATAATCCTATACTGAAGATTTATGCTTTTCTGAGAAGGGTCCTGTTCGAAGTCGGTAAGTTTTTTTCTGATCTGGAAGGCATCACCGGCGTGAATGAGCGAGAGCCCGCGCCCCGGCATATTCATGACTTCCTCAGCCGTATAGCCGGTTATTTTCCTGATCGATTCCGTATAGAAAACATCCCCGTCCTGTCCGTTTTCTGAAGAAACAGACCAGAGGAATTCCTCAATATTTGATGTGATCCTGCGGTATTTTTCAAGCTCTTTTTTGAGTAAATCTGCTTCAAAATCCAATCCGGCTCCGGCAACTGAAGTCTTGGGCGGCTTTTTCCCCGCCAGGTCCCTTTTATGGCTGATTGGAAGGGTTTCCAGACTGTTTTCTCCATTATTATTCTCTGTTTCAAAGCCGGGCTGGATTTCTCTCATAATTTCTCAATCTTTTAATAAATTCTTCAGACAAAATATAAAATAGATTAATTAATCGAAAATTTTTTGAAAAATTTTAATTGATAAAATGGTTATACACATACTCTGCAATTGCCATTGATGAGGTAAGTCCGGGTGACTCAATTCCCACCAGGTTGATCACATGAGGCAGCCCCCAGGCTGATTCCTCCCGGATTATGAAATCGTTAAAATCCTTATCTGAGGCCAGGCGAGGGCGGATGCCCGACATATCAGCATACAAGTCGTCAAACTGAAGTGAGGGGAAGTATGTTTTTATGGCATTATAAAATTCAGCCTGGCGCGTCTCATCCACAAAATATTTTTCTTCCGTCATCGGCTCTTTTTCAACGTCAGGACCGAACCTTACGCCGCCATTTAAGTCGAGCGTTACGTGAACACCCAGGCCGTGGAGTTTCGGCATGGGAACCGGATAAATAAGATGCCTGAAAACCTCCCCTTTGCCTTTTAAGCGGAAGTAGTTCCCTTTCACCATTTTTAGTTTGTATTCAGGATTTTTCACGCCTAAAACTTCAGCCACCTGGTCAGAATAAAGCCCTGCCGAGTTAATTACACCCCCAACTTCAATTTTTGTTATTTCACCCGAGGCATCTTTGATTTCCGCAAGGTATCCCGAAGAGGAATTCTTTGAAAAAGCCACAACCCTGGCATTAAACAGAAAATCGCATCCATGTTCTTCAGAAGCACATTTAAGCGAATCCATAAGTTCGTGTGCCGAAATAATTCCGGTGGTAGGTGAATATAAGCCGCCGGATGAGAATACGTACGGTTCTTCTTCTTTTATTTCCTCCTTTGAAACAGTATGCAGGTCCCACATTCCGGCCTCGGCAGCATTGCGCTTTACCGTTTCAAGCTTCTCCATCTCGCTTTCATTAATGGCAATAATGTATTTGCCGGTATTTTTATGTGCCACATTCTTTCTTCGGCACCAGTCGTAAAGAAGCTCTTTGCCTCTTATGCAGAGCCTGGATTTTAGTGATCCGGGCGGATAATAAATGCCGGCATGTATTACCTCGCTGTTGCGGCTGGAAACCCCGGTTCCGATCTTTCCTTCTTTTTCAATTACAAGAACCCGGAAGCCATTCCTTGAAAGAATTTCTGCCTGCGCAAGACCTACAACTCCGGCCCCAATGACTAAAAAATCGTAATCCATATGGCTTTTTAAGATTTTAGTTGAGAAATAATTTTAGCTTCACCTGCCCTCTGTGCATCATAGTAGAGTGCTGCAGCCCCCAGTATGGCTACCTGATCCAGTTCCGAAGGCTCAATTACAAGTTTCTTAAGTGAATTCTGGTAGGCAAAGGTTTTTACTTCCTGCCACATGCTCTCCTTAAAAAGATCGAAAGCCCGGCTTACAGATCCCCCAAGAATAACCACCTCAGGATCATAGGCATAAAGAACGACCTTAATGGCCTGCCCAAGATGCCCTCCTAAAAGATGAAACATATGAAGCGCCTCTTTGTCGCCGCTCAAGGCCCTTTTATAAGCCTCTTCACCCGTGGTATTAAACTCATTTACAAAGAACTGCCCCGAGCAGTAGGCCTCGTAAATGCTTTCCTTATAGGGGATCATGCCGAACTCCCCGGCCCCGCAGTTTGTACCCGAATAAAGCCTTCCGTCGGTAAATATCCCGGCTCCGAGCCCCGTGCCCATTATTATGCCGACTCCGTTACGAAAGTCCTTCATCTTGCCGAAATACTTCTCACCTGCAGCAAAGCAGTTGGCGTCGTTGTTTATATATGAGGGCACAGAGTATTTTTTCTCCAGTATTTCCTTTAACGGAACCTCTTTCCAGGATGGTATATTCTGCACATCGTATACTATCCCTTTTTCAGTGTCCACCACGCTCGGAACTCCAACGCCTATTCCGGAAGTATCCTTACCCACGAGCTGGTCTATAAGAAGGAATATCTCATTTAAGACGGCACTTTCATCGGAACTTTTGCTTATCGGTGAAGAGACTACTTTCTTCAGGCTCTTATCTTCAACAAGCCCCGCTCTTACATTTGTGCCGCCCAGATCAATTCCTAAAACATTCATCAGTCATTCTCCTTTTTAGATGTCTTCAACTTTTTTAGATGGCTTCAGCTTTCTTTTTCTTCATGCTAATGGTCTCATTTGTAATAATCGGTTTAGCCCAGATCCCTATGCTGAACAGATAGCCCAGTGTGAGGTAAAGGAAGAACATTCCGAACCTGAGACCGAACCTGTCGCCCAGCCATCCTATTATAAGGGGAACTATAGCGCCTCCTATAATCGCTGTGCAGAGAATGCCGGAGAATGAGCCGTGATTGCGGTCGAGGGAATTCAAAGCAAGCGAAAATACAATTGACCACATTACCGAGGCTGAAAAGCCGACCATTGGAAAAGCTATTAAAGCCATGGAGGTTGTTCCGAAAAATGCCACCGTAAGCCAGAAAATAGCCGAAAGTACAAAGCCCAAGAGGACTTTTCTGCTGTCGAAAAATTTAAGGAAGAGCATTCCCAGGAGGCATCCTGCCGTCAGCATTCCCCAGAACCAGGCAACCGTTGAAGCGCCCACGGTCTGAGGATCGAGGCCGTGATAGGTGTAAAGGAACTGTGAAATCCAGTTGGCCACCCCCTGCTCAGTACCTACGTAGGCAAAGATTCCGATGAAATATAAAATTACCGTCTTTTCCCTGAACAGGTTCTTGTGCGTCTCCCAGGCGCCTGCAATCTCGTCTTCCTTTCTGTGGACCTCCGGGAATCTTGAGACGAGCATCAGCACCACCATTACTGCAGCAACAAATGCAAAAACCCAGTAAAGCGATACCCAGGGGAGTGAGGCCGGCACTACTTTTTCCAGAGCTGTTATTATAATACCCCGGTCACCCGCGGGCTGGTGAATATTCCTTACAAGATAGGAATATATATAGGGACTTAAGAAAGAAGCCAGGCCGAAGATGAGCTGTGCAAAGACAGAATTAAATGCAAAGTGTTCTTCCCCCCCTGCTGTCCTTAAGAGAGGATTTATTGCCACCTGAAGCATTGCCATTCCAACCCCGATTAAAAACAGGGAGATAATTGCAACGGTATAAGAAGGAACAACGGCAAACAAAAAGGCTCCAAGTAATGCCACCAGAAAGGCCGCAGCCATGACCGGCTTTTCCTTGTACCTGTCTACCAGCATTCCCGAAGGAATGGACATTACGCCATAGGCAATAAAAAATGAAAACGGAAACAAAGCCGCAAGCGTAAGGCTTAAATTAAAACTTTTTATAATGTCTGGTATTATGGGACCCAGTATGTTGGTCAGAAGTGATATGACAAAGAATGTCACGAAGATCAGACCTATGATATAATAGCTTCTTTTCATTGTTAACTCTCTTATTGGGAATTAAAAATTAAAAATTAAAAATTAAAAAGGGAAGCGTATAAAAATAAAAATGCCCCAAAAACAGTCAAAGACTATCCTTGAGGCTTAGGGTGAATTCCATCAACTTTTTTCCGTCGCACGTCGCACGTTGAACGTTGAACGTATTTATCTCCTGCTTCTCATCATTCTGCGTATGGAATCCATCCGTGCACGGAGCATGTCGAGGCTTCTGTCACCTTCCTGATAAATGTTAAATCCCTCGAAATTAACCGTATTTGCGCCGTTTCCATACTGCACGGCTCCATAAGGAGAAGGCTTCTCGCGCAGACTTCTGTCTATATCCCCGCTGCTGCTGCTGTTCTCATCCTGCATATTGAGTTCTCTTATTCTTCTAAGGAGCCTGTCGTTTAAGGCCATCTGTTCCGGATCCCTTGCCGGAGCGCTAAGCCTGCCGCGGCCTGATTCCGGAAGAGCCTTCGGGGCGGCGTTTTTCTTCGTTACAACGTCTGTTGAAGAGATCTCGCCCGGACTGATGAGCAGATTCTCTTTAGGTGCATTTTTCAGTGCCTGGCTGCTGCGGAGCTGAGGCGCAGTCATGAATGGATTTTCAGAAGTCTTAGGGTTAAAGATCAGAAATGCAATCACCGCTGTTGCGGCCAGAGCACCTGCAGGAATAAGCACTTTTCTTATGCCAAATGTACCGGGCAGGAATGCAAAGAGCGTTTTTTTGCTCTTCTCCTCCTTAATGGCTTCAAGGCTGTTAAGCTTCCTCCTCAGATTCACCTCGAAATCAGCAGGAGCCGAAAGGTGCGGCAATTCCTTAAGTGATTTGATTACACTCTTAAACTTTTCATCTTCAATATCGTATCTTTTAGTCATAGGCGTTACTCTTTATAAATTGGCTTTAATAATTTCTGAAGCTGTGCTCTTCCGCGGTTAATGCGCGATTTTACCGTTCCGATGGACAATCCCGTAATTTCTGCAATTTCCTCATACGACAAGTCCTGAACATCCCGCATAATTACTACTTCCCGGTAAACTTCCTTAACCCTGGAAAGCGCCTTCTGAATTATCCTGTTCTTAAGCTCACTGTCTGCCAGAACGTCCGGCGTGGCTGAGGTATCCAGAAGATCAATCGTTTCGTCATCCTCGCCCGAGTGAATTGAAAAGAGGTTTTTCCTTTTCCTTCTTTTCAGCTCATTTTTGGCCAGATTAGTGGCAATTGTATAAATCCATGTTGAAAACCTGGCAAACGACTTATATGAGTCCTTATGCAGGTAGAAGCGTATCATTGTATCCTGCACCACATCTGTAGAGACATCGCGGTCCCCTACAAATCTAAAGACGAAGTTAGTCAACGGATCCTTGTAGCGTTTTACCAGCAGTTCATAGGCCTCAACATTGTTATTGGTCTGAAATTCGCTGATCAGCTCTTCGTCCGTAAGTTCAGATAAATTGGTTGCCAATTTGATATTTATACTCTATTAATTGAAAAAATGTTTCAGATATTCAAAGAAATTTAACGCATACGACGCTATAAATCAAAATATAATAAGAGGTGTTTTAGTTCCAAATCCCACTGAAAAACTGCAGATTCCACGTAAATGCAAAATTTCCCCGGAAAATTACTGAAAAATTTCCCCCAGGAGGATCGTAACGACTGTCTTTGGGTCAGCCGAGGTGGTCTTAACCGTCAGGTCGGCCTTAAAAAGTGCCCTCGCAATTCTTAAGAGCCGCTGGTCCCTGTATAAAAAAGCTGCTTTTTTATAGTCCTTGTAGTAAAACGGATGCGTGCCAATTACCCTGGAGGCTTCGTTATCGGGCATACCGTTTTTCGTCAGTTCAGGCACCTGTGCCAGCTGAGTAAAATATCTGTTAAGCATGGAAATAATAAAAAGTACATCCTTTCCCTTATCAAGCAGATTATAAGCTACCTCAAGAGCCTTTGCTTTACTGCCCGAGGCAATTGCATTCTGCAGGTCGAAAATTGTAAATTCCTTCAGCGCCGAGGAAATATTAAATATCACTTCACGCGTAATTTCACTGTCCTCTCCCAGGTAGGCAAATATCTTCTGAAGCTGCATTTCAATGAGGCTTCTGTTCTCCCCTACCGTATCGGTTAAAAGCGCTGCATTTTCAGGAGTGATTACCTTTGACTTTCGGGCTGCATACTTGACGATCCAGCTTGTAAGTTCACCTCCCTTGAGCTCATTGGCCTCAAAAAGATACCCTTTTTTAAGGAATGTAAAGTACGGTTCGGCCTCAACATTTGAGATATTCCCGTGTTTTGTAAATACTACGGTTGTAAATGCCGGGGGATTGGAGGCAAACTGGCTGAACTTTTTCTTGTCGCCTTTTAAATCATCAAAGTCCTTTACAATCATCAGCTTCTTTTCGCTTCCGAACGGGAAAGCCTGAGCCTGATCAATGACTTCCATAACAGTCCTCTCCTTTCCGCTTAAGACCTCCTTATCGAAGTCTGAAGAAAGAAGAGGCTCTATGGCTGCTTCAACGGCTCTTGCAGCGTTTTCAATGCTGTAGGTATCCTCCCCGTAGAAGAAGAAAACGGGGAGGAATGAGTCTTTCTTAAGAAACTTTCCTATCGAATATACTGAGGGTACGGGAACTTTATTTTTTGCCATTTACCTGATTTCCCTGCCCTTCCTAGCGGGTTTCAAATATGCTGTTTACTTTCTTGAATCTTTTTTCGACAGTCACCTTCTCCATTGCAACGGGACTGACAGGCCTTCCGTCGTTGGGTCCCCTTTCAGGTGTAATTTTGCCTGAGGCAATTTTGTTGACCACGTTCATCCCTTTAATTACGCGGCCGAAAATGGTGTAGTTTTTCGGCAGCTGCGGGGCGTCATCCAAAATGATAAAAAACTGCGAGGTATTTGTATTAGGTCCGCGGTTAGCCATTGCCACAACACCTTTTGTGTAGCCTTCCTTGTAGCTTTGGGTATTAGGGTTCAGCTCGTCTTCAAAAGGCCCGCCGTAGATGCTTGAGCCTCCGGCGCCAGTGCCGGTGGGGTCGCCTCCCTGAATTACGTATCCTTTTGCTATGCGGTGGAATATAACGCCGTTATAGTAGCCTGCAAGACTAAGGCCGATAAAATTGGCCGTAGTCTTGGGAGCATCTTTTGTATAGAGCTCAATTTCTATATCGCCGTCCTTTGTTTTTACAGTTGCAACCGTAATGCTGTCCTGGCTTTTGCTCATGAGCTTGTCAATTGCTGCCATATCTATGTCGAAGCTCTTTTGGGTGGAATCCTGCTGGAGCTGAGCTTCACCTTCAGGTATACCTTTAGAGGAGTCGGATTTCTGGCATCCGAGTAATAAAGCCATAAACAGGAATGAGATCAGATATCTGTACATCTCTAAATTCTCCTTTTTCTTTAAGGTTTGATAATGCTGAAACCGATTAAGCCTAAAATTACTATTCCCAATATTATTCTATAGAATACAAAAACAAAAGTAGAATTTTTTCTTAAAAATTTTAACAGAAAATCTATTGCCAGGTATCCTGAAATAAATGCTGCCAGAGTGGCCAGTATAAGATTCAGTGCGGCGCTTTTATCCAGGTAAGGCAAAGATTTCTTAAGTTCCAGAAGCCCGCTTCCGAGCACTGCCGGGATGCTGAGAAGAAAAGAAAACCTGGCCGCAGTCTCGCGCGTAAAGCCGAGAAATAAACCTGCTGTTATTGTTGTACCTGAGCGCGATGAGCCCGGTATAAGAGCAAACGACTGTGCCACACCGGTCAGTAATGAATCGAGCCAGGTAATTTCTTTGATGTCCTTTCTGAATGTGCTCACCTTCTCTGCAACGGCCAGAAGGATGCCCAGACCTATGAGACTGAAGGAGATGACAATGAGATTCTTAGTAAAGGCACCTTCAATCTGGTGTCTGAAGGCAAGGCCTATAATAACAACCGGAATTGAACCGATAATTATAAACCATCCCAGGCGGGAGTTAAGGCTCTGCTCTGAAAACTTCTTTCTTTGTGTGAGATTATCCCTTAAGAATTCAGAAATAATATGTATGATATCCTTCCAGAAATAAACCAGCACGGCAAGCAGCGTCCCCAGCTGTATGACAGCCATAAAGGCGGTCCAGCGGTCAGGATACTGTTCAATCATCTGCCCCACCATAAGCTTTCCTGCCAGCGTCAGGTGCGCCGTGCTGCTGATAGGAAGGAATTCAGACAAGCCCTGTATAATGCCGAATATAATTGCTTCTAATACGTTCACTTTTACTCCTATTAAGAACAGTTATGTTTTTAGAACATGTATGTAAAGCCGAGTCTTATCCCGGCTGAAAATGAGTTCATATTCACTTCTTCATTTGCCGCATTTTTATACGAGAGCTTTGTGGTCCCGTTTTTCGGCACGCCTATAAAATCCATTCTTACGATGCCAGCAATATTTGCATAAAGGTTTCCACCCAAAGAGGTGCTGCCGTCGGCCTTAAGAAGCGCCCCCACGCCGGAAGATTTATAGTTTAATGCAGAAGTATAGTTTAACTGCGTCTCATCCACTGAGGCAATCCTGTAGCCCGCGCCTCCGCCGAACTTGAACTTGTAGCCCGCACCGTTAATGACATAGTAAGCCATAACTGAGGGCATGTGCAGTGTATAGGACAGGTCGTATTTGCCCGCCTTGAAATTGACTGTGTTATAGGAGGCTATGGCCATTGCATATTCCACCCCCAGCTGGAAATGGCTGGACAACTGGCGCCCCACCTCGCCGTAAAATTCCACATTCGTATTGATAGAGGGCCTCTCGTCCAGGCTTGTGGCAAAACTTGTATTGATGTAGTCATTAAGAGACGGCGTGGCACTCATGTCTATGCCCATTCCGGCGTTAAGTTCAAAAACCTGGCTCTGCGCCCTCAGAAGGTTCCCGGAGAAAAACAGCAGAGCAAAAAACAGAATTTTTTTCATAAGCTGTCCATATTGGTTTCTATAAAACTGACCAGTTTTTCCTTTTTTCCGCTTTTCTTTGAATTCCTGTAGTTCAGATAAAAGAAGAAGAACAATGCCGAAACAATAAATACTATCGTGGAAACCGCATGGTTTAAGACTGCATATGCAAGCCCCATTTCGCTCGTAAAGCCGAAGAGCAGCACGAGTGCGGTCTGTGTAATAACGTGATACGACCCTGTGCCGCCGGGAGTAGGAATAATAACGCCAAGAGAGCTTATGGCCATCAGAACCCAGGCGGTGCTAAAACCGACATCCTTCATATTCTGCATCCCAAGGCAAAGGAAACCTAAATATGAATTAAGCGCATAAACAAGTATAATTGCCGCAGTAAGCAGAACGGTAAGAATAATATTCCTCACCCCCTTCAGGCTTGCAAATCCTTCGATCAGCATGTTAAATATGTCTGCCAGCTTTTGGGCTGTTTTTGGGGACATGCGGCTGACCAGTTTTAATATGATGCTGTAGAACTTCTCCTTAAACCTTATTACAAGGAAAAGGAATACGATGACTCCTGCCATAAAAACTGAAGCCAGGTAGAGGCTCGACTTAAGCCAGGGGAAGCTTTCGTAAAGGTTGCCGTTATAGATGAACACGCTGATTAAAAGCGCCAGTATAAAAGATACTATGTCAATTACCCTTTCAACAATAACTGTCCCGAACATCGATGTGCCGGAAAGACCTTCCCAGCGCCCCAGGAGCACTGCACGCGAGACCTCCCCAAGGCGGGGTATGACACAGTTTACACCGTAGCCCACCATGAGGCTTCCAAAGAGATTTGTAAGGGATGTGTCTTTTTTCACCGAGCTTAAAATTACTTTCCAGCGCACGGCACGTAAGAAATGTGAAAGAAGAAGCGAACCTACAAGCACAACCACCCAAAGCCACCGGGCTTTTTCAACAATGCCCATCACATCGCGGAAACGGACTCCGTAAAATGCTATGTAGAGGAATATACCGGTAAGGATAAATGAGAATGCTATTCCCGTAATTTTTCTTGCCTTCGACTTCTGCCCGGCCTTCGTCTTCTGTCCCGGTTTGTTTTTATCTGAGGTCAATAACTTCACTTCCTTTAGGTGTTTCAAAGGTGAACATACCGGAATTAAGCTGGGGGTTTACCTTAATGTTGGAAAGCTCAAAAGAATAAACTGCTCCCGACTTGTCGGTAACCTCGGCTTTCCTTATAATGCTGTTCGGGTCGCTCCAGATCTTAACCGATTTGAAGTTCTGCCTTCCCCCCTTTGAATTAAGGCGTATGACATCACACCTTATTCCGTTTACCTCCTCTTTTGGAAGCTGTTCGATGGTGCTTTGTGAAGGATAATCATAAAGAAGCTGCTTCAGTGAAAATGAAGAAGCATCGCTGCTGTTTACGTCCGTGATAACAACTTTCTTATTCTTTTTATTGTAACTCCAGACTGTCGTGCCGTCGGAGACGAACTCAAGATTCCGGAACTCGATCCTGTACTTGTTGTCCTTCCGGAAATAAAGCTTCCCCTTTGTTGTGGAGAGCTGCTTATCAGGAGAAAGACTGCCCGTCTGCACAAAATCGGCCGAGAGTGTGTTGATCGACTTAAACTTATTCTGCAGATCCTTCAGCGTCTGATTTCCCGTTTGGGCAAAAAGCATAAAAGGAACAAGTGTGAGAAGTAATGCCGAATGTAATTTCTTTAACATAGTTTTTAGCTCTGAAATTTCTGCTGTAAAATTCTAAACTGCCTTTATAATACTACAAAGCCCTTAAAATTGTTTCCAGCTGTTCTTCATCTTCAATTAAGACTGCACGGACCTTGCTTCCGTCGGCGCCGCCCACGATGCCGGCCTCTTCAAGCTGGTCGACAATTCTTGCTGCACGGGAGTATCCGAGCTTAAGTCTTCTCTGAAGAAGTGAAACCGAGCCCTGCTGATGCCTTACGATTACGCGTGCCGCATCTTCGAACATCGGATCCTTATCTGCAAGAAACTCTCCCTGGGACTCTTTTTTCTTGTCATAAAGCGAGGGCAGAAAGTAGCGTTTCGAGAATCCTTCCTGCGAATAAATATAATTTGTTATTTTCTCCACTTCGTCTGTGGAAATAAACGCGTTCTGAATTCTGATCGGTTTAGGGGTGCCGCTCGGAAGGAAAAGCATATCGCCGCGCCCTAAGAGCTGCTCTGCGCCGTTCATATCCAGAATTGTGCGCGAATCTATTTTTGTGGCCACCTGATAGGCCACACGGGCCGAGAAGTTAGCCTTAATGACGCCTGTAATAACATTAACCGAAGGCCTCTGTGTTGCAAGCACAAGATGAATGCCCACGGCTCTTGCCAGCTGTGCAAGTCTCGCAATAGGCTCTTCAACCTCCTTGCCTGCGGTGATCATAAGGTCGGCCAATTCATCTATAATAACCACAATATAGGGCATCTTGTAATGCTGCATATCCTCGGTATCCTTCGGCTTTCGCTTCGGGTCGGATACCTTCAGATTGTAATCCACAATGTTTCTGACGCCCGCCTTAGCAAGCTTATTATAGCGCTTTTCCATCTCATATTCAACAGACTTCAGCGCAAGGAGTGCGTTCTGCGGACTTGTTATAATCTCTTCTTCCAGGTCGGGCGAAACGGCAAGAAAATGCTTGTTTAGCTTCCCGTAGAAGGAAAGTTCTATTTTCTTGGGATCTACAATTACAAACTTCACATCCGAAGGATCCTTTGCATAAAGAAGACTTGTAATTATCATGTTTATGCCGACGCTTTTCCCTGAACCTGTAGAACCCGCAATCAGCATGTGCGGCATCTTGGCAAGATCCGTAATGTAAACGTCACCGGCTATTGTTTTGCCGAGAGCAAGCGGAAGCTCTGCCTTAACCTCACTGATCTTTGCAATGGCGCTTCTGGCATTGACTAAAGCCGCCTCGGCATTAGGTATTTCCACGCCTATGGCGCTTTTACCCGGAATAGGAGCAATAATTCTTATGCCGCGTGCTGCAAGTGCAAGTGCAATATCGTTTTCAAGACTTACGATGCGGCTGATTTTAACGCCCGGGGAAGGGACAATTTCATACAGTGTAACTACAGGTCCCGGCGTAACGGTAATGTCTTCAATTTTAATGTCGAAAAGGGCCAGTTTTTCCTTTAAGAGCTCGGCGTTTCTTTTTAATTCCTCTTCAGCTACTTTGTAGCTTTCTTCAGGAGCCTGATCCAAAAGCGTCAAAGGAGGCTTTTTATAAGGTATTGTTTCTTCCCACTGGTTTGGAAGTTTGGCTTCTTCTGCCTTATCGATTACGTCTTCAGGAAGGTCAACAATCTTCTTCTTCTCCGGCTTTTTCCCTCCGGCTTCCTTTTCCGGAACTTCCCCGTCTAAGAGAACCTGAGTCTCATGCTCTTCTTCCACTTCCACCTCCGGAAGATTTGAGCGGACAATCTTAATTGTAGTTTCTTCTTCCTCCGGCGGCAGAGGCTCTCCAGAAATATCCTCAATTTCAAGCTTCTGAGGTTTCTCTTTCCTGGGCTTTTCAGTCTTAAGGTTTTTAATCTTTGTAAGGTTATCCGAAGTTTTGGTTTCCTTTTTCTCCTGCTGCAGGTTTTCCTTTGCTTTTTCCAGCATCGCCCCGGAATGTTCAAAAAGGCTTTTGAAGAATTCAATTGCAGGGCTCAGCTTAATGTCGAAGGCAATTATAAGGGTCACGAGCATTAAGGTGGAGATTAGTATCAGGCTTCCTAAGCCTCCCAGCATTTTGCCTAAAGAAAGTCCTAAGAATGCCCCGGCATTGCCCGAGAGTTCATTTACGCCGCGGAAGAGGTTCAGCTTGAACCTGAGAACACCGAAAAAAGAAGACACGAGGGCGCCCGAGGCAAGAAGAAAATTTGAAAGATTTAATGCCAGGCGGTAGTTCCTGCTTACGGCTATGGTGTAACCCCATATAAAAAGAATTACAGGAAAAATTACTGAGCTGAAGCCGAAAATGGAGTTGACCAGAAAAGAGGCTACGTAAGCACCTGCAAGACCCACCAGATTGTGTGTCGACTGGATCCTCTCCGCGGCAACGTCCGAGAGGCTGTTCATCAGAAAAGCCTCATCCGAAGCCGAGTATGAAAGTATGCTCAGCAGTATGAGTAGGGAAAAAACAACAAGAAAGATACCGAGTATCTTCTGTTTTTTTTCCATCGAAATGATGAAATAATTTTCTCCCTTTGCAGGTGAACTGCCGGTCTTTTTCTTTACTGCCATTTTTTAAATACTCGAAATTAGCACTGAAATTTGTTATTGCTGGGGCTTATTCAGGATTTTTACCATTCCGGCCGTAAAGTACGGAATAATTTCCATTCCGCCAACCTTGGCGCAGTACGCAATATCCTGATCAAACCCGTTTTCAATGAGCAGCTTCCCGTGTTCGCATTCCTGAAGCACTTTCTGAATGCTTTTCCCGTAAGATTTGCTTAATACCACGCTGGCTTTTGAGGAATCTGTAAGTTCCGTGTCTTCTTTTAACTTCTGGATTTCAGTTACCAGCTTTCCTGCACATACTGTATCATCTATACAGAAGCTTCCGCTGCGCCCTGAGCAGATAATTTCAACATCCTTACCCAGGTCTGCCAGGTGCTGGGCAATGCTTTGTATATTCTGGAAAGAACAGATAAAGAGGTTTTCCGAAAACTTTGCCTTTACGATGGCTTTCGAGCCGTTTGTGGTAAAAAGAATTATAGACTTTCCCGCTACGACTTCGTGTGAATATTCGAAAGGTGAATTCCCAAGCTGAAAGCCCTCGATTTTTTTAGTATTCCGCTCGCCGCCCAGAAGTGTCTGTCCGCCGAAAGCATTTCCTGAAACCTTCATTGCAAATTCAATTGAATTTACAGGGATAACCTCCCTTGCTCCGTTATAAAGAGCTGTAACGATTGTTGTGGTTGCTCTAAGGACATCAATAACGACTGAAGTCTTACCTGAAAAGTAGAGTTCATCGGTCTGTGCGGGTGAAAAATGTACGTTTAGTTTCATAGTCTTTAAATTGTTGATCAGTTCCAATACTTTATAATCAAATCTTAGCGTTAATTACGAATTATTTCACTGTTAAAGAAAAGAGGCATCACCGCTAAAGATAAAACCAGGCAAACGCCTCTCCATGAGGCGATTGCCTAAAAATACAAATTAAATTTATTTTTTAACAAAAGGAAGTTTAACCAGCTCTGCCGGGATTTCCTTTCCGCGGATAAGGAAATTAACCCTTCCGCCTTCTTTTGCATATTCAGCGTCAACATATCCCATTGCAATCGGTTTTTCCAGCACCGGGCTTACGGTTCCGCTCGTTATGTTTCCTACTTTTTTACCGCCTGAGGTAAGTTCATAGCCCTGGCGCGGGAAGGCTTTTTCTTCCGAGACCATCGGGACAAGCTTCCTTTTAAGGCCTTCGGCCTTAACTTTCAGGAGGACATCCTTTGCAATAAAATCTGAAGGCTTGTTAAGCTTTGTAATCCATCCCAGGCCTGCTTCCAGGGGGTTTGTTGTCTGGTCGATGTCGTGCCCGTAGAGGCAGAATCCCATCTCGAGGCGCAGTGAATCTCTTGCACCCAGTCCTACAGGCTGAATGTCAAATTCCTTGCCGGCTTCAAAAATCTTATTCCATACGTTTTCAGCCGTTTTAACGTCACCCTTGAAATAGAGCTCATAGCCCAGTTCGCCGGTATATCCTGTGCGGGAGACTATCATATCCACTCCGGCAACCTTAGCCTTAAAGAAGTGGTAGTACTCAAGGTCGAGCTTTTTGTCGCAGATTTTCTGAACAGTTTCCTGCGATTTCGGTCCCTGAACGGCAAGGAGCGAGTATTCGTCGCTTTCGTCCAGAATTTCAACTTGGAACTTGTTGTTTTCCTTCATCCAGTTGTAATCCTTATCTTTATTGGATGCATTTACAACGAGCATGAATTCTGTGTCGGAGACTTTGTAGACCAGAAGGTCATCTACAATTCCGCCGTCGGCGTAGCACATGGCTGAATACTGAACCCTGCCTTCGGTGAGCTTTGAGGCGTCGTTGACAGTAATGTACTGCACGAAGTCGAGTGCTTTTTCACCCTTGATAAAAATCTCCCCCATATGTGAAACGTCGAAGACGCCGACGGAGTTTCTGACAGCCTTGTGTTCGGCAATAATGGACGAATACTGAACAGGCATCATATAGCCTGCAAAATCGATCAGTTTTGCACCCAGATTTTCGTGAACCTGGAATAATGTGGTCTTTTTCATATTTCCTTCAATTATTGGTTCAATTTTTTCCAATCTTTTAAGAAATTCTCCAGGCCGGAATCGGTCAGGGGATGTTTAAATAATTTATCTATTACATTAAAAGGCATAGTTGCAACATCGGCTCCGATCATTGCAGCATCCACAAGGTGCAGAGGGTGGCGTATGCTGGCAACGAGCACTTCAGTATTGTATCCGTAGTTGCGGTAGATCTGGACTATCTGGCTTATGAGCTCCATGCCGTCGTGGCTTATATCATCCAGGCGGCCTACGAAGGGGCTTATATAAGTTGCCCCGGCCTTTGCCGCCAGAAGTGCCTGTGAGGGGCTGAAGCAGAGTGTGACGTTTGTATTGATTCCTTCCTGGCTTAAGGTTTTAACGGCCTTGAGGCCTTCTTTGATCAGTGGAACCTTAACGACGATATTCTTATGAATGGCTGCCAGTTCGCGCCCTTCCTTCAGAATTCCGTCGTAATCTGTAGAAATGACCTCGGCGCTAACCGGGCCGTCCACGATCCCGAGGATTTCATCCAGAAGCTGGCGGAAGTTTTTGCCTTCCTTTGCCACGAGGGATGGATTTGTGGTTACGCCGTCCAGGATGCCTAAGGCGGCGGCTTCTTTAATTTCTTTTATGCTTGCGGTATCGATGAAAAATTTCATTTGCAGCTCCTCATTTTATAATCATCTTACATAGGTCAGGTGTAAGTTCAAATCGTATTGATAACTTCTTACCCATAAACGAATTACTAAGGCACAAAGTTACGAAATTCACCGACAAAGTACAAAGTATAGGAGGCCTAAAGAAGCGATTTGCAGATGCATTAATTTGGATGGAACAGATAGCCATTTTGAGCAATTATTTTTCAATCTGATGAAAAGATGGAAGGAAGATCACTTAGAATAACCACATACTAAGTCCGCCTTTCAAAGGCTTTACGAGTCAACTTAATTTATGTTGCTGTATGATTTTAAGGCCGCGGTCAGCGGTCTGGTGTTGATAGCCCCAGGTGACAAACCCCGTCAGGGGTGCCGGAACCCGGGGAAACGGATCCCCCCATATCCCCGGAGCCGCGGCAGCCGCGACATGTTCAGATTCCACAACGAACATATTTTAATGAAATTTGATGATCATTTATAACGTGTTTGGATTTTAATAATGGATTCACTCCCAATATAACATGGCGCGGCTGACCGCGGCGCATGGGATTGTGGGGGGATTTCACGGTTCCCGGGGTTCAGTCGCCCCCTCCGGAGGCTCCATCACCCTGGGCTATCAACACCAGACCGCTGACCGCGGCCTTAAAACAAAGAGCTTTTTATAGATTAGCTTACGTGTAAGATCTCTGGCGGACTTGGGGAAATGAACATTTATACCTGCTCAGCTTTCTTCTTTCTGTCCTCACTTTTTCATTTTTAATTGTTAAAAAAAAAGAAAGCCGAAGCAAAGCTTCGGCTCTTTTAAGACTGAAAATAAACGGAATAAACTTTTTTCTAACCTATATGATCCGCCGTTATATCCTTGCCAGTTTTGGCTGACATGAAACGGAATGTGGCGGGATTGAAATTCTCATCTTCAACAAGCTTTATCTTAACTAAATACTTGAACTGAAGTTTTGTTATTCTCTTTACCCTTCCTTCCCTTAACTTAATTCCAAGCGAAGGATGAACATTAAGTATGAGGAATTTCTCCGCCGACTGGCTCTTGAAACGCTTAAGCCAGGTTTCAATTTCATGCATAAGGTTCGACTTCTTCGTAAGAAGCCCTGTACCCTGGCAGAACGGGCAGACCTCGTTCATTGTGTGGAGAATGTTCTCCCTGATACGCTGCCTGGTGATCTGTATGAGGCCGAAATCTGTCATCGGCAGAACAGAGACCTTTGCCCTGTCTTTTCGGAACTCTTTTTTCAGCTCGTCATAGATCTTCTTCCTGTTTTTCTCATCTTCCAGATCGATGAAATCGCATACTATGAGTCCGCCGATGTCTCTCAGCCTTAACTGCCTGGCAACTTCACGCGCAGCTTCAAGATCGGTCTTAAGCGAGTTGAGCTCCTGCTCTTTTTTAGCCGCATAGCGTCCGCTGTTGACGTCAACAACAACCATTGCCTCCGTGTGGTCTATTATCAGATAGCCTCCCGAAGGAAGAGGGACTTTCCTTCCCATGAGGGTCTTAATGGCTTCGTCGATCTTGAAGGCTTCAAAAATCGACTGGTTTTCGCGGAAAAGCTCAATTTTATCGACTAATGCCGGCTGAACCAGGTGCACATAGCTTTTAATCTGCTTATAGAGCTTTCTTGAGTCGATGAAGACCTTTGAAATGTCAGGCGTAAAAAGATCTCTTATTACGCTCGAAGTGGTGCTTAAATCCTGATATAAAAGCGCCGGGGGAGCCTCAGTCTTTGCGGCTGCAGAAATGTCCTCCCAGGTTTTTACCAGGTACTTCAGGTCGTCGGACAAGGATTCCTCCGACTGTTCCTTGGCTGCTGTGCGGATTATAAGTCCGCAGTTTTCCGGCAATATACCCTTTGCAATGCTTTTAAGACGCCTGCGTTCCCTGAACTCAGCTATTTTCTTGGAAATGCCGATCTTGTTGTCGAAGGGAAGCAGTACGCAAAACCTGCCCGGCAGTGATATTGAAGAAGTAACCCTGACACCCTTGTTGCCGACAGGCTCTTTAGTGATCTGGATTAAAATTTCCTGTCCCTTGTGCAGTTTTGGAATGAAAGGCTCGCGTCTTACCTGCTCCTCTGTCTGCTGAGAGTGGTGATGAGGGTTTCGTGCAGGAGGATTATTATGTTCCGGCGATACGTCGTCGGCCACATCCTCAAGCTCTGAATCGTCATCCAGAACGGTCTGAAGACCTTCCAGGCGGTCGCCTATATCGGAAAAATGCAGAAATGCATCGTGCTTCATTCCGATATCTATAAAGGCGGCTTTAATGCCGGGCAATATCCGTGCAACTTTGCCCAGGTAGATATCGCCGACCATTCTCCTTTTTTCGGGATGGTCCACAAAAAAATCTACCAGATTGCCATCCTCAGTAATAGCTACACGGTTCTGCGACGAGGATGAATTAATAATTATTTCTTTTACCATGTAAACTTCGTTTCTCTAATGGAACTATTGTTTTTCAACTTCCTGTGTTTGTTTTTCATTCATCCAGAAGAGAACCCGGTCCTTAAAACTCTGATCGATTCTGCTGTGATCCTCTTCGGGATAAACATCTTTCTTAATTTTTTCAGCGTGTTCGCTGATGAATTCCTCAACCAGGGAGGCTTCTTCAAGGGAATAGATCTTATCGATGAAACCAGTAATTCCATTGAAAGACCTGAAATACCAGACTAAATGCTTTCTGGCTTTCTTAACCCCCTGCATGGAGCCCGAATCCTTAATGAGTAACTGGAGGTGCCTGAGTGCAGCTTTGGCAACCTCGTCGACCGACGGCTTTCCGGGATCTTTTCCCGTTGAAACCATCGCGTTTAGTCTGCTGAAGATAAACGGATTTCCGAGCGCTCCGCGGGCTATAAAAACCGTGTCGCATCC
The DNA here is from genome assembly GCA_036261625.1 of Ignavibacteriales bacterium. Lineage (GTDB taxonomy): Bacteria > Bacteroidota > Ignavibacteria > Ignavibacteriales > SURF-24 > JAAXKN01. Next base: position 77,354 of record DATAKL010000011.1, read on the forward strand.
GGTCTCATCCATCATCTTTATGCAGTCTTCTGCCTCAAAGAGTGAACCGTTTCCAACGACAGGAATGGAAACCCTCTCTTTTACTTTTTTTATCCAGTTCCAGTCCGCCTCCTGCTTATAGGAATCGGAACGGAATCTGCCATGCACTGTAATGATCGAGGCCCCATTGTCCTCAATGATCCTGGCATTTTCTAATAACGTAACGTGCTTTGGATCGCGTCCGGCACGGATTTTAACCGAAACCGGTGTGCTGCCTGCAGCACTGACCATTGCACGGACAAGTTTTCCGAGCAGCTCCGGCTTGTCGAGTATACCTGCCCCCAGGCCGAGCCGGCAGACATGCGAAACAGAGCACCCGCAGTTCAGGTCGATTAAATCAGGCTTGAAAGATTTCAGCTCATGAATTGCTTTTCCTATATATTCCGGGTCGCTGCCCAAAAGCTGCACTCCGATAGGCTTTTCCGACTGGCTGAAGGCAAGCACCTTAAGTGTTGCAAATGCATTTTCAACAACACCCTTGGCCGAGACCATCTGTGTAAAGGTGAGACCTGCACCATATTCACGGCAGATCTGCCTGAATGGCGCATCTGTCACCTCTGCCATAGGCGCCAGAATAGCTTTTTTTCCTATATCTAAATTTCCAATCTTCATTGCTTCATCGTTTCATAGCCTGTATAGAACGCATAAACTTAATTTTAATATGTAACCTCATAAAATAAAGAGACGCTGCTTTTAGCAGCATCTCTTCTTCTAAAGTTACTTGGTTTCAGCCGGGTTATCGTTCAGGAGAGCCTTGCGGCTTAAGCTGAACTTGCCGTTTTCGATCTTAACCAGCTTAACCTTTACCGGATCCCCTTCTTTAAGAACATCGGTCACCTTATTGATCTTTCTGTTCTCAATCTGTGAGATGTGGAGCAGACCTTCCTTGCCCGGAAGAATTTCAACAAAGGCGCCGAAATCCATTATTTTGATCACCTTTCCGTCATAGATTTCACCAACCTCGGGCGTAGCAGTTAAGAGTTTTATGTGCTCTTTGCACTTTTTGGCTGCTTCGCTGTTGGCCGAGGCTATGTTAACGGTACCGTCTTCCTCGATGTTGATATCCACGCCGTACTGCTTCTGAAGTCCCTGTACGGTTTTTCCTCCAGGGCCGATAAGAAGACCGATCTGATCTGTCTGTATCTTAATTGTAATCAGGCTTGGAGCATACGGTGAGATGGCTTCCTTCGGCTGTGAAATAGCTTCTTTCATAAGGCCCAGGATATGGAAACGTCCATCCTTTGCCTGTTTGAGAGCTGTTTCCATGATTTCAAAGGAAATACCCTGTATCTTGATATCCATCTGAATTGCCGTAATACCTTCTGTGGAACCGGCAACCTTGAAATCCATATCGCCTAAGTGATCCTCGTTGCCGAGAATATCTGTAAGAACGGAGAACTTATCGCCTTCTTTTACAAGTCCCATTGCAATGCCGGCAATCGGTTTTGGAATCGGAACGCCGCCATCCATAAGGGCCAGACTTCCAGCGCATACAGTAGCCATGGAAGAAGATCCGTTGGATTCAAGAATGTCTGAATTAAGACGTATGGTATAAGGGAATGTGGCCTCAGAAGGAACAACCTTCTTTAAGGCACGTTCGGCCAGGTGTCCGTGACCTACTTCCCTTCTTCCGACGCCCGACATTCTGCCTGTTTCGCCAACAGAGAAGGGAGGGAAGTTATAATGAAGCAGGAATTTCTTTGTGTATTCTTCCTGAAGGCCGTCTATGGTCTGCTCATCATTTTTTGTTCCCAGTGTCAGTGTCGTTAAGCTCTGTGTCTCACCTCTTGTAAAAAGTGCCGATCCGTGTGTACGGGGCAGAACTCCCAGTTCAATTGTAATCGGTCTTACCTGTGTGGTATTACGTCCGTCCAGGCGGAGGCCTTCTTCAAGGATTCTCTTACGCATGAGCTCTTTTTCGATGTCGTGCAGTATCTCTCTGATAGCCTTTTCACCCTCGGGATACTTTTCCTTCAGGGCTTCAACCACTTCATTGTTAAGGGCCTTGTTCTGTTCAGAGCGTTCTTCTTTCTTAAGAACGCTTGCAACGATACCTGCATATCTGTCGTATGCAAGGGCCTTGACGTCCTGGAAAAGGTTTTCATCCACTGTTTTCTCAGCGGGAACTTTCTTAGGCTTACCTGCTTCCTCACGCAGCTCGTTCTGCATCTTAACAAGGGTTTTAATGTGCTCGTGAGCAAAACGCAGAGCATCGAGTAATTCCGCCTCGCTGACTTCGTTAGCCTCGCCTTCGACCATCATGATCGAGTCGGCCGTCCCGGCAACAACTATTTCCAGTTCGCTCTGTGCTGTCTGCTGAAGTGTAGGGTTAATGATCAGCTCGCCATTGACTCTTCCAACTCTAACCTCGCCAATCGGCTCCAGGAAAGGGATATCCGAGACTGTGAGGGCTGCCGAGGCGGCAACTGCGGCCAGTACATCGGGGTCGTTTTCGCCGTCGAAAGAGTAAACAAAAGCCACTACCTGTGTTTCGTTCTTAAAGCTTTTAGCGAATAAGGGACGGATCGGTCTGTCTATAAGGCGTGCGCTTAAGATCTCTTTTTCCGAAGGTTTGCCTTCTCTTTTGAAGAATCCGCCGGGAATTTTACCGGCAGCTGAAGATTTTTCCCTGTACTCCACCGAAAGAGGGAAAAAATCCTGGTCTTCTTTTGCTTCCTCAGCGGCAACTGCTGTAACAAGCACCATAGTATCCCCCAGACGGGCCATAATGGCGCCGTTTGCCTGCTTAGCGTACCTGCCTGTTTCTAAGGAAAGGACTTTTCCGCCAATTTCAACTTCTTTTTTGTAAATCATTCAAAACCTTACTTTCTGATATTTAATTCTTTAATTATTGTTCTGTACCTATTGATGTCTTTAGCGGCAAGATAGTCCAGTAATCTGCGTCTTTTGCCGACGAGCATCATCAGGCCGCGTCTTGAGTGATGATCTTTCTTATGCTCACTGAAGTGGCCTGTCAAATCATTAATCCTCTTGGTCAGGATTGCAATCTGGACTTCGGCTGTGCCGCTGTCTTTTTCATTTTTACCATATTTTTTGATTAATTCAAGTTTTTCTGCATTTGTAATAGACATTACATTTTCTCCACATTGTAGTTTTACGATATAACCCCAGTAAAATTAAACCGGAGTTAATTATTTAAGTTATTTATGAAATTCAAAGCTTCCTTTTTATCCTCCTCGATCTGCCGGATAAGTTCCTCTTTGGATGAAAATTTCTTCTCCTGGCGCAGCCTCGCGAGTACCTTTACCTCTACCTCTTCTCCGTAAATATCATGGTTTAAGTTAAAGATATTGACTTCTGTGATCAGTTCAGGTGTATCTCCGAAGGTGGGACGCATGCCGATGTTCATAATGCCGTGTTTAGGACTGCCTGAGACAACTATTTCAACCACATATACTCCTTTTGAGGGAAGGAGTTTTTCTTTCTTAGCAGAAGCTATATTTGCCGTAGGGAAGCCTAACGTCCGCCCTCTCATTGCACCTTTAACAACTGTTCCTTTAAAGGAATAGTTTCTTCCCAGATATTTATTGGCTTTTTCAATATTGCCGTCTAAAATGGCCTGTCTTACTTTCGTGCTGCTTACCGTATCGCCCTGAATTCTGACTGCCTGAACGATACTGACGCCGAAAGAATCCCTGAGGCCAATCTCCCTGAGCTTACTTTCATCGCCGTCCCTGTTTTTCCCCAGACGGTGATCGTAGCCGATGACAAGTTCCCTCAGGCCGATTTTACCGATATACCTCTCAAAAAACTCATCTGAAGTCAGTTCCGAGAGCTCCTGCGTAAAGTTTACGACCAGAACGTTCTCAATTCCAGCCTCTTCAAAAAGATGAAGCTTCTCATCTAAAGTTGTCAGGAGTTTCAGTTCAAAATCCTTCGATACAACGCTTCTGGGATGCGGTTCAAAGGTAACGAGAAAATTTCTCGCCCCCAGGGGTGAAGCTATCCCAAGAGCACGATTTACAATTTCCTTGTGGCCCAGGTGAAAGCCGTCGAAGGTTCCAACTGTAACTACCGTATTTTTGTCTTCAGTAACCTGACTTATATCTGTAAATACATTCATTAAACAGAGATCTAAACAAAAGTAAATAAATATACATTTTTTTCGGCACAAAATAAACCAAAGATGCCGCCCCCTTGCCCGGGCTTTAAGACACAGGGTCACCTGCCTGAGAATCAGTGGGCTGCATGGTCTCTCTGGTGTGCCATAGGGAGACAAATTCATCCACCGTAAAGGCGTCTTCCACGTTAAAATCCCCGATCTTAGTCCTCCTGAGCGCGCTTAAGTATCCTCCGCAGCCCAGTTTCTGCCCGAAATCGTGGGCAATTACCCTTATATAAGTTCCTTTTGAGCATGTAATTTCAAAATGCAACTCGGGGAGATCTATTTTTGTAATGTTGAATTCTGAAACAGTGACCCTGCGGGGCTCTCTTTTCAGATCGATCCCCTTGCGGGCATATTTGTAGAGCGATTTGCCCTTAAACTTTACAGCTGAATACATCGGGGGGGTCTGCAATATATCACCCAGGAATGAGTCTCTTGCAAGAAGGATATCACCTTCAGAAATTCCCTCAATGCCCTTTTCCTCGACAAAGTCCGTCTCAGAATCCATCGAAAGAGTAGTCTTGCCGAGTGTAATCGTCCCGGTGTAAGTCTTACAGCAGTCCTGAAAAAGGCTGATATCCTTGGTTCTTTTACCCGTACAGATAATTAAAAGTCCCGTAGCCCTGGGGTCGAGTGTTCCGGCGTGGCCGGCTTTTTTAACACCTGTAGCCTTACGGAGCTTATAAATAACGTTAAAAGAGGACTTGTAGAGCGATTTATCAATAAGAATCACTTCGCCTTTATCAAAATCCACGTCCTTAAGGTTTATCGTCTGCCTGGTTATTACTGCCGTTTTTGTCATCATCTTTATGAATTTTCTTAAACAGGTCCTCTATTTTCTCAACATAATCAGTCGTGTCATCAATATAGAAGTCCAGTTCCGGTATGAATTTCACCTGTATTTTATGAGCCAGCTCGGCTCTGATGAGCCCCTTTGCCTCGTTAAGCCTGTTGAGGACCGCCTGGCGGTTTTCCTTTTCAAAGACCGAGATATAGATTTTGGCTATTTTAAGATCCGGGCTCATCCTGACGTTTGTCACTGTAACCAATCCGAAGGAAGGATCCTTAAGCTTGTAGACGAAAATCCAGCTTATTTCCTCTTTGATCAGCTGCGATAGTTTATCTTTCCGGTACGCCATAGTAATTCACTTTCTCTCTCTGTCTTAAAAATGTTAAATGCTGAAACCTCCCCCTTGGGGGAGAAGTCAGCATTTTCATTCTTTTTAAGCTAATTTCTTCTTTGTTTCAACTATTTTATAAGCTTCTATAATATCGCCGACTTTAATGTCGTTAAAGTTATTGATGTTCAGACCGCATTCGTAGCCTGCATCAACTTCCTTGACGTCATCCTTGAAGCGTCTTAAACTTGCCAGTTCGCCGTCGTGGACCACGATGCCCTGACGGATAAGGCGTATCTTGTTTGTCCTTGTAACCTTGCCTTCCTGAACGTAGCAGCCAGCCACGGTACCAATTTTCGGTACCTTGAAGGTATCTCTTACTTCGACTGTGGCAACCACCTCTTCGGAAATGACCGGTGAGAGGAGTCCTTCGAGGGCAGATTTAACTTCATTTATTGCGTCGTAGATAACGTTATAAAGCCTGATGTCGACCTTCTCGTTTTCAGCCAGTTTGCGGGCATTCAGGTTAGGTCTGACATGGAAGCCAATGATAATTGCGCCAGAGGCTGCAGCCAGAAGCACGTCGCCTTCAGAAATGCCGCCAACGCCCTTATGAATTACTCTTACCAGGACTTCCTCGTTTGAAAGCTTCATGAGTGAGTCGGAGAGAGCCTCTACAGAACCGTCCACGTCGCCTTTTACTATAAGCGGAAGTTCCTTTACGCCGCCGATAGAGATCTGGCGAGCGATTTCATCGAGTGTAATATGGTGAATCTGGCGCTGATCCTGCTCGCGTTTTAACTGCTGGCGTTTTAAGCTGATTTCCCTTGCATCACGCTCGGAGTTAACAACTACAAAAGTATCGCCGGCCTGAGGTGCGCCTTCAAAACCCAGGACCAGAACCGGAGTAGAAGGAGGTGCAGTATCAATTTTCCTGTTCCTTTCATCGAACATTGCACGCACGCGTCCGTAGAAGACGCCTGCAACAAAGGGGTCGCCTACCTTAAGTGTACCCTTTTGAACAAGGATGGTGCCCGTTATGCCGCGTCCTTTATCCAGCTGAGACTCAACTACGGTGCCTCTTGCCTGACGCTCAGCGTTTGCCTTGAGCTCCAGAACCTCGGCCTCGAGGAGGATCTTTTCCAGGAGCTCTTCAATATTGAGGTTGGCCTTGGCTGAAATCTCAACGCACTGATATTTTCCGCCCCAGTCCTCAACCAGTATGTTCCTGTCGGCTAACTGCTGGCGTATTTTATCGGGGTTTGCTCCCGGTTTATCAATTTTGTTAATTGCAATTATGATCGGCACACCGGCAGCCTGCGCGTGGTTGATGGCTTCAACTGTCTGCGGCATGACGGCATCGTCGGCGGCCACAATAAGAACAACTATATCTGTTACCTTGGCGCCTCTGGCTCTCATGGCTGTAAAGGCCTCGTGCCCCGGAGTGTCAAGGAATGTGATATACTTTCCTCCGGCCACTTCAACCTGGTAAGCACCGATGTGCTGTGTAATACCGCCCGATTCACCGGCAACAACGTTGGATGAACGGATGCGGTCGAGCAGTGAGGTTTTACCATGGTCGACATGTCCCATAATTGTAACTACAGGGGGACGGCCTTTAAGTTGTTCAGGAGCATCAGGCGTATCCTCCAGCTCCTCGGAAGTATATTCTTCCTCAAATTCCACTTCGAAGCCGAATTCATCGGCAACCAGAGTAATGGTTTCAACATCGAGACGCTGGTTAATGGAAACCATTATACCAAGACCGATGCACTTTGCAATTACGTCGCTGACGGAAACCTTCATCAGGTTAGCCAGTTCGTTAACTGCAATAAACTCTGTAACTTTAATTTTTGTAGATTCTGAAAGCTCGCGCTCTTCCTGAAGCCTTTCCTGTTCCTCGAGCTTTTCTTTTTTCTTTTTCTTTCTTATGCTTGCGCGCCCTGCAACTGCTGAGTCGTCAATGCTTAGCATTGTTCTTTTAATTGCAGCATCGACGTCTTTTTTATCGACTTCAATGCGCTTAAATTTCTTCTTTTTGCCGGCTGCGGAGGCGTCTTCTGTTGTTGTTCCCTCTTTGCCTTTTTTCTTGGCCTTCGGCTTTTTCTTTTTCTTCTTGGCAGCCTGTTCCTGCGATTCCTGCTGCTGATAGGCCTCTTTTGATCCGGGAGCCGCAGTTCCGGACTGCGGGCCTCTTACAGGAGTCTGCGCTCCGGCAGGCCTTTCTCTTCTTTCCGGCCTTTCGGGTCTATCGCCTCTTTGCGGTCTTTCATCCTCTCTTTTGCCTGCTCTTGCTCTTTCCTGAGCAGCTCTCTGTCTTTCCTGCCTTTCCTTCTTTTCGCGGTCAAGATCAATTTTACCGACAATTGTAAGACCTTTATTCCTTGCAAGATCGCGTTCGGCCTGCGTCTTGAATACTTTTACATCAGGCGTCTCCTCTGCCGGGGCAGGGGATGGGGTTTTTTCAGCCTGGGGTTTTTCCTGCGGGGGCACTTCGGCAGAGGGTTTTTCAACCGGGGCCTGTGCGGCAGGTTTTTCAGCTTCAGGAGATACTTCTGCCTTCGATGCAGTTTCCTCAGCCTGAACAGGAGCCTCAGCCTTTGGAGCTTCCTCAGCAGTTTTCTGCTCCTGCTGCGGTTTTTCCTGGTCTTTTGCCGCCTGTGTTTCAGCCGGAGCAGATACTTCCTCCTGCGGAGCTTCCATTGCCTCAGCAGGCTCTTCATTAACGGGAGCAGGTGCCTCTTCAAAAGCAGGGGTTTCAACAGTCTGCCCGGCAGCAGAATTTTCAGCTTCTTCCTCCGGAGCATAGGCAGCCTCTTGGGCGCCGGCTTCGGCCTGAAATTCATCTCTAGGCTCTTCAGACTTTTCAGCCCTTTTCTTGTTGAATTCGGAGATTTTCCTGTAATGCTTCTCGGCTTTCTCGATATCCTTCTTATAGTGGTTTGCTATATCGGACATCATTTCTTCGGTAAGGGGCGACATGTGGCTTTTGACCTCATAGCCCTTCTTCTGGAGAAATTCCACTAGCATATCGGCAGACAGGTTGTACTCCGCTGCAAATTTATAAATTCTCAGTTTTTTAGATTTTACGTCTTCGGTCATATATTTGGACACCTGTTATTAAGTTCTACTCTTCCTCTTCAAACTGGCCCTTGATTATATTTATAATCTCGGCAATCTTTTCATCGCTGAATTCTTCAATTTCCTTCAGCTTTTCAGGGCCTGCCGTCAGCACTTCGAGGGCTGTATCGTAACGGTGATTGATCAGCGTTTCGTATACGTCTGCTCCAAGTTCTTCTTTAATATCTATGAGCTCGATATCTTCCTCATATTCCTCGTAGGGTTTTTCTTCCCTGAGGACTTCAATATCGTAGCCTGTAAGCTTCATTGCAAGGCGGATATTTACACCGCTGCGCCCTACGATCATAGATACCTGATCGCTGTCTGCAACTACTGTCGCCTTTCTGGATTTTGTATCGACTTCAATGGATTTCAGTTTTGCGGGCGAAAGGGCTCTCTGTATGTAGGTTGCCGGATCGTCCGAATAATTTATAACGTCTATGTTTTCATTGCTTAGTTCACGCACAATAGCGTGAATTCTGACGCCTTTCATGCCGACGCAGGCGCCTACGGCATCAATTCTTGTATCCTGGCTTTCCACGGCCACCTTGGCCCGTTCGCCGGGTTCGCGGGCAATGCCCTTAATGTCTATAACTCCGTCGTAGATCTCCGGGATCTCAATTTCAAATAAGCGTCTTAAGAACACGTTATCGGCGCGCGAAATAATGACCTGCGGGCCGTTAGGGGTTTTCCTTACTTCTTTGACTATGGCGCGGATGGTTTCCCCTTTTCTGTATTTTTCTCTAGGGAGCTGTTCCATTCTGGGCAGAAGGAGTTCGTTCTTGTTATGATTTACGAGGATGTCATTTTTCCTGACCTGGTAGATGTCGCCTACCACGATCTCGCCTACCATATCGTTATATTCATTAAAGACGATATCCTTTTCGAGTTCGCGTATTTTCTGGTTCAGGCTCTGCCGTGCCAGGTTTATAAGGCGGCGGCCGAAAGTATGGAGTTCCAGTCTTTCAGGATAA
>DATAKL010000017.1:0-26581 GCA_036261625.1 Ignavibacteriales bacterium
CGGGGGTTCCCGCATCCCTCCGGGATTTGGTTACCCCGGGCTATAGACAAAATGCCCCTCATCGGGGCTTAGTTAGTGCGTTGCTCTAAATGCTCTTTTTTCATTGGGCTTAAGTTGACGCGTAAGGCCAGAGGCGGGCACAGCGCCGCTCGCCCTACGCAAGTGCGGTTAAATTTACAGTATTAAGGCAGGAAACACAGAAAATGCAGCGTGTTTTATTTCCCGTTTTCCCGTGTATTGATTACCCTGAGCTCGGTGATAATCTTGTCTATTCTGACGTCGTGCGGATCGTTTTCAATGTAATCAAAAACCTGGAATTCGAAGGCCGCAACCAGCTTCGGGGCGAATGTTTTCCTTAAAAGACGGTCGTAATGCCCCCCGCCCTGCCCCACACGCTGCCCTGAACGGGATATGGCTATAGCTGGAACAATAAAGAGATCGATATCCGACAGGTCTTCACCCGAGGCCAGTGTCGGCTCCCAGTATCCGTCGGAATTCTGAACGAGTTCCTCCCAGCTTCGGAACTGCGCCCGCCTGAATGTTTTTGATTCCTTGTTGAATTTGGGAAGAATTACCTCTTTACCCCAGCCAAGGGCAAAATCGATTATTTTGCGCGTATCGACTTCACCGGGACGGTTTGATATATAGATGTGTATCTTTTTTGCACTTGTGAATTCATCGGTTTGCTTCAGGCGGCCTAAAATCCTTTCTGTTTTCATGGCAGTTTCATCAGGAGTTACTAAGCGCCTTTTTTCCAGGACTTTCTTTCTGGCTTCGGACTTCGGTATTAAGGTAAGCAGTGCCACTTTAACCTCCAATTTTCTGCAATTTCCGACTGTTGTGCCCGTAAAATAATAATTTGCCCCGTCACAATAAAGCCCCGGAAAGAAAATCATGAATTTTCCTTTAAAAATTTTCATTTACTCCGATTATTCAATTCATAGAAGGAAATTTTTCATATATTGCGAATTATTTCAGAAAATTTTTCCGAAAACGGCTCACGTCACCATATTATATATATGTATAATGTATTACTTATTTGGGGAAGATAAGAGAAAATGGAAGACCAGAAAAAGCAAAATAAGAATAAGCTGGAGCAGATGATTGAAAACCTTAAAGACTCTGCAAAAACGCTCCAGGAAATAATCGAAGAAGTAAAAACTGAGGATCCCGAAGCAGAATTTCCGGGAAATGGGGATCAGGCGCAGGATAAGAAACCGGAATAACAAGCCCAGGTTAAAGCTTTAAGTGAGATTAGCCGCCGGGAAAAGTAACTTCCGGCAGCAATTTCACTAGTATCTTTCAGGATCAAGATCGTACTTGCTGTAAAGGTCCAGTTCACCCAGGCGTTTTCTTACCGCTTTTTTAGTTGCACCGAAATGTTCGGCAATAAATTTCATGGGAACGTTTCTTGAAATCCTTTTTTCCAGCTCCAAATCCATCTCACGTGTCCACCTTATGTTTGATGATGCCGGTTTCTTAAAGAGAATGCTCTTGTTTAAGTTTGATGAAAACCTTCCCGGATTCTCACGTGAGGGGATAAGAAAATGTTTCTCCGAGGAGATCAAATCCTGTTTTACTTCCTGGCTTAAGAGTTCTTCAGGAATTTTAAGTCTTGTACGCGTGCGCGTTATGGCTACATAAAGCAGGTTAATTTCTTCGGCAAGTCCCGCGACGTCTATATTTTTAATGCCTTCTTTTCTTACAGCTTTCTTAATAGTTTCTTCAGATATAAAATCCTTCTCCAGCGTCACCTCGTCGTACTCCATGCCTTTGCAGCGGTGGACGGTTGAGAAAATCACGTCGGCCTTATGGCGCTCCTGGTCGGGCATGTGGCGTTCCTTGAGGAGCTTTATCAGGCGCGGGAGCTCTTTTCCATATTCCTCCACTATATCTATGAGCATGAGAAGCTCTGTTTCCTCACTCTGTTCGGCATACTCCTTCAGTTCTTCAACTCCCTTCATGCGGCCGATCAGTTCATCGCGGACGAGGTGGTTCTTCCCCTCGGACAGGTTCAGCACATCGTAAAGGGAGGCCCCTTCACCCGCAAAAATGTAGGAATTAAGGTTGCCTTCAAAATAGATCTTATTTACGCCGCCGTATCCCGTAACGAGATTTATGGCTTTTACCAGGAGCCTCAGGTTTGTGCGGGCAATTACGGCTCTTGTTTTTAATTCCTTGCTGCGCCCGAGCCCTGTAATCGGGCTTTCTTTGTAGTCAGTAAAATTACTCTTCCAGTTAAGCACCGACATTGCAAGGCGTGAGATCTCCTGATCAAGGCGGAAGCTCGTTCCAAGGGACATCTGAGCGAAGTCCTCAACTTTCTCCAGCGAGTTAATGGCATAGCGCCAGCCGTAGATCTGCTGGTGCGTGTCGCCCACGATAACCTTGCAGGCATTCTGTTTTAAGAACACGTCCAGCATAGCAGGGGATGCATCCTGCCCCTCGTCAAATAGTATATAGTCGTAGTTGAGAATGGGGTTTTTAAGCTGAAACATCTTGAGGTAAAAGTCGTGTGTTATATCCGTTTCACCCTTAAGCATTTTAGTCAGAAGCAGACGCGTACCGTACTCTATCTGTTCATAGCAGCTTTGGACAAAATGCTTTGCAACGGGATCCGTTACAACCGAAGAGTAATCGAGCTCCTGGACTTTTTCCTTTGAGCTGTTGCAGTAGTAGGAGACGAACTTCTTAATATGGTTTGCCAATACGTAAACGGCATTCCTGTCGCGGAGATTTGTATTAAGGGCCAGTATATCCCTGATCTGACTTGTGCTGAAGCCGTTGGCAAGAGTATAATTACTTCTTTTAACAACCCTGTCGAAGGCGAGTGAGTGGGCGGTTTCAACCCTCACGTTATTCATTCCTTCAGATTGGAATCTCTCGCGGGCGTACTTTTTGACCGATGAATTAAAAGCCAGATAAAGGAGCTTTTCCGATTTGCGGGCTCTTTTGCGGGCATATTCAATAAGAGTTGTTGTCTTTCCGGAGCCTGCTACGGCATTGATTTTAAGATCACCCTGACTGTCTATTATATTCTTCTGTTCGGGGGTTAAATGCATATTAACTTTGTCTGATTCCCTAATATCTATCGCCTGAAAAATAAAAGACAAAGGTAAACAAGCCGGGCTAAAAAAACAAAACTAAAAGAATATATCGGGATTTGTGATTTATTGTAATCTTTACGATTTCATTAGATGCCGCGGTCAGCGGCAAGGTATTGATAACCCGGGGTGAGGGACCCGCCTTTGACGGGGACTGAACCCCGGGAATGGGATCAAAAAAAATTCGGAGCCGCGGCAGCCTGCCCGTCTATGCCGTGGCCGCGACATGTTCCGAAAACGGGATGATATTTTCAGGAAAGTCCCAAAAACCATAAACGATGATAGAATTTCATTGAAATAACCATTATGGAATCGGAATATGTCGCGGCTGCCGCGGCTCCAAAAATTGGGGGAATTCCAAACCCCGGGGTTCGGTCATCCCCATCCGGGGATTCCTTCACCCGGGGCTATCGACACCATGCCGCTGACCGCGGCATTTTCTGAATCCGCGGGGTTTTAAAGTTCCTGTATTCCTATCCATTATTTTCCGCATGGCCTGAACCCGATTTCATCCTTATATATTCAGCGGAAGCTTGTTAAATTAATTCCGGGGTGGTCTCTCTAAATGGGGCTGCCCCTGTGGAGATTTAATTTAATAATTTGTGAGAAAGGAATGAAAACCTATGACGTAACTTTAAGAAAAACCGGTCTTTTGGGTTCTGTTCTGATTCTGACGATAACTGCTATGATGCTTATTGTTCAGGGCTGCAGTGAAAAACCCGCCTCTCCGCTTGAGCCGAACAGTTCTAAACCGAAAAATGAATCCCGTCAGGGCTCGTGGAAAACAATTCTTATTCCTTCAGGTTCGGCCTATATACTGCCGCCCCCTCCGGAGAAAAACTCTTTGAAATATATTATTGAGCTAAATGAACTGCGCGCCAATCAGCTTAAGAAAACACAGGACATAATTGACCAAATCAAATACTGGGACGGCCTGGCTATAATACGCTGGAATGAGATTGCAAGACACCTTGTCGTTAAAAACAACACCAACCCCCCTATGGCCTCCAGAGCTTATGCCCTCTTAAGCATAGCCCAATATGACGCCTTAATTGCTGCCTGGTATAATAAGGACCTCTATCTGCGTGAATCCCCTTCAGGTCCTGAACCCTGCTACCCTTGCGAACAGACGGTTATTGCATCTGTCTCACGACGTGTCCTTAGCTACCTTTTCCCTAAAGATGCCGACAGCATTAATTACTGGGCAAACCAGGAAACCGCAGCACAGCTCTATTCAGGAAAGAGCTTCCGAAGCGACATAATTTCGGGAGATTCGCTTGGGGCAATAATTGCAACGGTTTTCATTAACTACGCAATGCAGGATGGGCACGATGCCGTATGGACCGGCACAATCCCGGAGGGACCCGGATACTGGTTCAGCAGCTTGAAGCCGCAGCAGCTTCCACTGCTTCCGATGTGGGGTAAGGTAAAACCCTGGCTTATGAGGTCACTGCCCCCAATGGCGCCTCCTCCGGAATTCGGCTCCGATCATTTTAAGGCGGCACTTCAGGAAGTGAAAAATTTTTCAGACAACAGGACCTCGGAACAACTCGGGATTGCAGAATTCTGGGCCGACGGCGCCGGGACTTCAACCCCTCCGGGGCACTGGAACCAAATTGCAAGCGGCTACATAAAGGAAGCTGACATGACTGAATTAAAAGCTGCAAGAGCCCTGACGCTGATGAATATGGCTATAATGGATGCGGGCATATGCTGCTGGCATGCAAAATACAAATTCTGGTACATTAGGCCTTCACAGGTGGATACCACTATTACTACTCCGGTGGGTCTGCCCAACTTCCCGTCCTACACCTCAGGGCATTCAAGCTTTTCGGGCGCGGCACAAACTGTACTGTCATACCTTTTCCCCGGCAAGGCTTCCCAATGCAAGGCAATGGCTGAAGAAGCCGCAATTTCCAGGCTCTATGGCGGAATTCATTACAGATTCGACAGCGAAATGGGCCTTGAAAGCGGAAGAGCTGCCGGAGACCTGGCAGTGCAAAGGGGAATGAGCGACGGATCTGAAGAGTGGAATTTTTGAAGAGTGGAATTTTTGAAGAGTGGAATTTTTGTCCGGCTGGAAACGGACAGGCTTTCCGGCTTAAAACCCGGATGGCTTTAGCTGTCCCTGTTTTAATTTCTGGACGATTGTCTGCGCAAGACGTATTATCTGAAGTGAAGTCTTAGAGCGGGGATTTTTTCTTATGTAGAGTTCCTGCGCCATAATGGTTTTTACTACCATCTGGTCGTGTACAATAAAGCCTAAGGATGTGACCTCTTCCTTCAGGAAGTGTTCGGCTGCCTTGCTGAGATTCATGAATGCCGTTGAGGCGTCCTCCTCAGAAAAGCATTTATTGACAACTGCAAAGTTCGGCGTATTAGAGCCGCCCATATGCATGAGCTTTACGATAACGTAGGCGTCCATAATTGCCGTTGGTTCGGCATTAAGAACAATTATATTTGCGTGCACCTGTTTTAAGATATGAATTACCTCATCACCCGCACCGGCCCCGATATCCAGGATCACATAATCGTACTCCCGGCATAACTCCTTTATCTCTTCTATCAGGTAATCGAGCAGGTGGTCGCTTTGAATTGGGTAATCCGTTTTCCCCGACTCGCCGAAAATAAAGTGCAGGCTCGGCTCATAGCGCGTTATAAGCTCTTTAAGTGAGCTCTTGTGAAGAAGGAAGCTTAAGAGTGTCTTCTCAGGCCTCAGGTTCAGCATGATATTGATATTGGACAGATTCGAATCGAGGTCTATTAACAGTACCTTCTTTCCCATTCTTGAAAGGGCGTAGGCCGTATTCAGCGAAACAAATGTCTTGCCCGTTCCGCCTTTGCCGGAGCTGAAGGATATGATCCTGCCGCGTCCTTCAGGCTTTTTCTCCTGTGCCTTAAGGCGGTTAAGTTCAATGAGTCTTTCCGTCTGTCCGATCATTTGCTGACCTTCCCCGTATAAATCATATTTGCAATAAACTGGGCGTCCGCTGCAATTATGTCATCAGGAATTATCTGTCCGTTGGTCAGGTACTTTACGGGCACGTTAAAGTTTGCCGTAATGTTAAGGATATTTCCGAAGGAGACTGCTTCATCGAGCTTTGTAAAGACAACGCCGTTATAGTTCAGAATCCTGAACTTCTGCGCCACGTCCAATATGTTCTTTGTGGTGCTTGTTGTGCTTAAGACGAGATAGACTTCGTCCACTTTTGTTGCTGCCAAAAAGCGGCTTGTTTCCTTGAGGAGCCCTGCGTTATTCTGGCTCCTTCCTGCAGTGTCAATAAATACAATGTCCTTCTTTCTGAACTCTGCAATTAGTGCCGGTATCTCCTTGGGCTCGTAGGCTACCCTCATTTCGATATTGCTGATCTCGGAGAAGATCTTAAGCTGATCGATTGCGCCTAAGCGGAAGGTATCCAAAGATATAAGTCCGATATTCAGGTTATGCAGTATCTTTGAAATTACAGCGAGCTTGGCAATGCATGTGGTTTTCCCCACGCCTGTAGGACCAACGAGCGCAATTACCTTCGTCTTCTGTTTTTTCTGAACCTCAAATGCCGAGGTCGGTATCATGGAGCTAATTGTTGAGATTACGTAGTTGTCGATATTTGAAGGCTGAAGAAACTCAGAGTACTTGCCTAACTGATCGATTATGACGTCTACGATGCTTTTCTGCACTTCCCTTGCTATAAGCGTGTCGGAGATCTCCTTAAGCTCGCGCTGAAGGGTTTCTTTGCTGGTATCCTTCTTTGGGGCTATGGGCCTGCCGGCAGGGGCTTTAGCCTTCTGAAGCTGTGGTTTTTCCTGCGTAAGAGTTCCCTTTTCAGGAGGCAGATATACCCTTTCTGAAAGCTCCCTGAGCTCATCCTGAAAGGTTCTCTGTTTCGGCTGCGGTTTCAGGGCCGGTTCAGAAGAAGTCTTCTGGACCTTTTGCCGCGCGGCCTCGCCGCCGGGCTTCGGACGGTCGAAGTCATCTTCCATGCCTGCCGTCAGTTCAAAAACCCTTTTGTGTCCGTAACGCGGGTCGTCATCGATGATCCTGGTGCTGAGGACAATGGCGTTCTGGCCCAGTTCACGCTTCATCTGCTCTGAGGCGTCTTTAAGTGTAGCTGCAATGTACTTTTTAATTTGCATATTCAACCTCTAATTTCCCGATGAATTCAACTTCCGTATCCGAAGGGAGCTCCGTATAGGAAAGAACTGCAAGTTCGGGGAAACTTGAATTTATTAGTCTGTAGAAATATGGTCTTAATGTAGCCGAAGTAATAAGAACGGGAGCATAGCCCAGCATTCTGAAGTTCTGCATATATTCTTTCAGCATTTCATTTATATCGCCCAGCATTCTCTGCGAGAGCCCGAGAGTCTGCACGGCCTCCTTCTGATTCTGAAGGGCGCGTGTAATGAAATTATCGAGCTGATTGCCGAGCGCAATTGCGTGAATAATGCCGTTTGAATCCTTGTACATATTTGATATTGTATAACCCAGTGAGTGCCTTACATATTCTGTAAGGACGTCAATATTTTTTGTTACCTTGCAGTAGTCTATTAAAGATTCGAGTATCTGAACCAGATCCTTGATCGGAATAAGCTCTTTAAGGAGGTTCTGAAGCACTTTCTGTATTGTACCCATTGGCAGGAGGTCGGGATTTATGTCCTCAATTACAGCAGGGTATTCCTTCTTAAGGTTTTCCAGGAGCTGCTTAACGGCCTGGCGGGTAAGGATCTTGTCGAAATTCTTCTTGAGCGTTTCCTGCAGGTGTGTTGAGAGTACCGAAATGCTGTCGACAACCGTGTAGCCTAAGAGTTCGGCCTTGTCTTTTTCCTGCTTTGAGATCCAGAAGCCTTCCAGGTTAAATGCGGGATCCTGTGTCGGAATGCCGCTTAAGCCTTCTGTCACGTTGCCGGGGTTCATTGCCAGGAAGTGATCCGTGTAGATTTCATAGGCCGAGACAACGTTACCCTTGATTTTAATTATGTACTCATTCGGATTAAGCTGCAGGTTGTCTCTTACCCTGACAGGCGGAATGAGCACACCGTACTCAAGTGCAATATATTTTCTTGTTGATGATATCTTCTGGAAAAGGTTGCCTCCCTGGTTTTCATCCACCAGGGATATAAGTCCGTATCCGATTTCAACTTCAATCGGGTCCACCTGCAGGTACTGCTCAACCTTATCCTCGGCGGTGGGTTCAGCCATAATTTCCTGCGGGGTTTCCTCAGGCAGTGCCGCCTTAGCAGCAGCCGACTTTTTCGTAAGGTATGAGGCAGTGGCAAGTCCGGAACCGATCAGTAGGAACGGTATGGCCGGCATGCCCGGCACAAGAGCGAACATAAAGACTGCTCCTGAGACCGTTCCGAGGACTCTGGGATTGGCAAAAAGCTGACTCTTCATCTGAGAATCGAGTGAAGTGCCGGCGGCACTTTTTGTTACAACAAGACCCGCAGCCGTTGACACCAGAAGAGCCGGTATCTGGGAGACGAGGCCGTCGCCAATGGTCAGAATTGTATATGACTGCAGTGCATCTGTAAGTGAAAGGCCTCTCTGGGCAACACCAATAATAAACCCGCCAATAATATTAATGCCGTTTATAACAAGTCCTGCAACCGCATCTCCTTTTACGAACTTGCTGGCGCCGTCCATAGCCCCGTAGAACTCTGCTTCTCTTGCAACGCCTTCGCGTCTTGCTCTTGCCTCGGCTTCTGTAATAAGGCCTGTATTCAGGTCGGCATCAATTGCCATCTGTTTACCCGGCATGGCATCCAGGGTGAACCGGGCTGCCACTTCCGAAATTCTGCCCGAGCCTTTTACTATAACCACAAACTGAATAACAACGAGTATAATGAAGATGATAAAGCCCACGACGTAGTTTCCGCCCACGACGAAGGTTCCGAAGGACTCGATTACCTTGCCGGCGTAGCCTTCAAGGAGTACAAGGCGCGTGGAACTGATATTAAGTGAAAGCCTGAAAAGCGTAAGAACAAGGAGCAAGCCCGGAAAAACCGATATATCGGTAGGCGACTGAATATAAAGAGCAACAATAAGAATGAGTACAGAGAATGTAATGCTGACTGCCAGAAGAAAATCCAGTATGAATGAGGGCAACGGGATGATCATCAGCCCCAGAATAAATATGAGGCCGAATGCCAGTATTATGTCGCTATTTCTGCCGAAGCGGTTCATGTGTCTTAAACTATACTCTTTTTCTTCTTTTCGTTTTTAACTCTGAAAATATATGCCAGTATCTGGGCCACAGCCTTAAAGAGTTCTGCCGGAATCTCATCGCCAATTTCGCAGTTCTTATAGAGCGCGCGGGCCAGCTGAACGTCTTCATGGAGCGGAACGCCTTTTTCCACGGCAACTTTCTTTATTCTCTGTGCAAGCTCATCCATGCCTTTTGCTATTACCTTAGGAGCCGAATCCTTTCCAAGGTCGTACTTAAGAGCAACGGCAAAGTGGGTAGGGTTTGTAATAACAACGTCTGCCTTCGGCAGCTCTTTCATCATTCTGGCTCTGGCCTGCTTGATCTGGATCGATTTAATTTTACTTTTAATTTCAGGGTTACCCTCGCTCTGCCGCATTTCTTCCTTAACTTCCTGCTTGGTCATCATCATGTCCTGCCTGAATTTGTACTTCTGGAATGCAAAGTCGGCAGCGGCAATAAGCGCATAGCACAAAGAAATTTTCCACAGGAGCGTATATGCGGCCTCAAGCATAAATTCCACCAGGTCATCCATCTGATAGTTGACGAGCCCTATGGCCGTTAAAATAAAATCCTTCAAAACCCAGTATGTAAAGAGCGCAATTATAGTAAGCTTAATGAGCGACTTGCCTACCTCCATGAGCGATCTGGAGGAAAAGAACAGATTTTTGACATTTGTAAAAGGGTTGAACTTTGAAAACTTGGGTGCCAGCGCCTGGGGGCTGAAGCGGAAGCCTACCTGCCCGTAGCTGACTATAATGGCCATTAAAAAAAGTCCCCCGAAAATTGGCCCCACGCTTGTGAAAAAAAATCCAAACCCCTTTAATGCGTAATCTGCAATGTTGTCCTTGTTTAGAGTAAGCTTGTCGAGTCCGCTGAAAATGCTTACCGAAATTGCCGAGAGACTTTCCCCCAGATGCTTATGCAGCATAAAAACCAGCAGGAGTCCCGTTGTAAATATTGCAAATGAGTTGATCTCAATACTCTTTGCGACCTGCCCTTTTTCCCTCGAGTCGCTGAGCCTTTTACCGGTCGCTTGCTCGGTTTTTTCCTGTCCGTCAACTTCAGCCATTTCTTAACTTCCCATTGCTTTAATCAGGTCGAAAAGACTGTTTTCGTAGTTTTCAAGCACTGCCTTGAAGAAATACATATAAATGGGGAGAACAAAAATCATCAGTAAAAGCCCAATGCCCAGCTTTAAGGGCTGTGTTACAAACAGGATCTGCATCTGGGGAATTACCCTGGCAATAATGCCTTCGGCCAGATGGACAAGAAAAAAAGAAACCATAATGGGCGAGGCGATCTTAACTGCAACTATAAAAACGCCGGCCGTGTACTTAATAAAAATGTCAAATGCCGGCTGAGTAAGCGTATACTTCCCCAGGGGAATGATCCTGAAGGAAGACACAACGGCTCTTATTATGTAATGGTGCCCGTCGATCAGAAAAAAAACAAGAACTGCAAATACGGTTATAACCTCGCCGATTACGTTGCTTTCAGTATCCTGCAAGGGGTTCATGACGCTCGCCATGTTAAGTCCCATGTCGGTGCTGATCAGCATGCCGGCAAAAGAAAATCCGTAGAAGATCAGGTTAAGGCTGAAGCCTATTATAAGTCCCGTTACCACTTCCTTAAGGCCGTAGAAGGCCAGGTTAAAGAGGTCCGGTTCAATCTGAATTTTAACAGTGTTCAGGGTCAGAAACGTGATATAGGCAACTATACCGGCTAAGAACACTTTTCCGATTACGGGAAAAGCCTCGTTGCCGAAAATAGGGGCCGTTCCGAAAACGGCAATAATCCTGAGAAAAATCAGGAAAGTAACGACGAAATCATTTACCAGGATGTTCGTCATTTGACTACTGTACCGAACATATTTACCAGGCGCAGCGTAATTGCGATCATTTTATCCATCATCCATGGCAGCAGCAGTATCAGTGCAACTGCCGTAAGAAGTATCTTCGGAACAAAGGTAAGGGTTGCCTCCTGAATTGAAGTGGCAGCCTGGAAAATGGAAATAAAGATACCGACCAGGAGCGATACGCCCAGAATCGGCAGCAAAATTAAAAATGTGGTGTAAAATACATCCGTTAAAACTTCAATGATCAGTTCTTCTGTCATTATCCGAAACTCCTTACAACAGATCCTATAATTAAATTCCAGCCGTCAACCAGTATGAATAAAAGTATCTTAAATGGCAGCGAGACCAGCATGGGCGGAAGCATCATCATACCCATGGACATTAGCACGCTTGAGACTATCATATCCACCATCAGAAACGGAATAAAAAGGAAAAATCCTATTATAAAGCCTGCCCTGAGTTCGCTGATTGCAAAAGCCGGAACGAGAACATATGTCGGCAGATCCTGCCTGGTCTTGGGGCGGGGCATATTTGAGAGCCCAATGAAAAGCTCCAGGTCGGCATCCCGAACGTTCCTGAACATGAACTGCCTTATCGGTTCAATTCCCTTGTCGTATGCAGCTTCCATGGTCATCTTGCCGTCCATGTAAGGCTTAATGGCCTCATCGTTTACCTTTGTCCATGTAGGCGCCATGATAAAGAATGTTATGAACAGCGCCACGCCTGCAAGCATCTGCGAAGGGGGCATCTGCTGCGTGCCTAAGGCGGTCTTAAGAAAATGAAAAACCACGATCAGTCTTAAGTATGATGTGGTCATAATAAGTATTGAAGGAGCAAGCGACAGCACGGTCAGAAGTATAAGCATCTGCATCGTGACTGAGACGTCCTTGGGACTGTCTGCCGTACCGACGTCAATTCCTATTTTAGGAAGCGGAATGGTTTTGCCCTGTTGTGCAAAGGCTGCATCGCTGAAAAAGGAAAGCGCCAGGAAGAGGAGAACTACAGCAGTAAAAACTTTCATTTCATACCCAGATTTTTTTTCAATATCTCAACAAAATTGTCCTTGAAGTTATCTTTGAAGCTGCCGCTATCGTGTCTTGCTGTCCCTTCTTCAACCATACGGGCCGTTATTGAACTGTTAATCTCTTCTAAAAGGTTAATTGAGTGGTCGCTTACACCAAGAACAAGTATCTTGTCATGCACCTGTACAACCTGAATGTATTTCTTAGGCATGATCATCTGTGTAGAGAGCACTTTTATTTTTACGAGCTTTTTGCTGTTTTTATCGAATGTAAAGAAATATTTCCTGGCCAGGTATAATGTCCCGTACATAAGGCCCAGAATAAATATGAGCAGAAAAATTATTTTAAGAATATTCAGAAATTCCATGTCAGGAGAGTCCTTTCAGCCTGTCGTTTGAATCAACCAGGTTTGTTATTCTAATGCCGAAGTGCTTGTCTATTACAACCACTTCCCCCTCGGCAATTTTTTTATTATTCACGAAAATATCCACCGGCTCGCTGGCCAGTTTATCGAGTTCTATTACATAGCCCCTTTCCAGCTCAAGTATGTCTTTAATGAGCATCTGAGTGCGTCCGAGCTCAATATAGACGCTCAGCTGGAGGTCCTTTAAGAATTCAAGCTTATCGTTCTGGACAGGTATGCGGTTGTTCGATTCATCAAATTCAGTAAAATCGGCCACGCCGCCGGATATCTGATCCCCTGAAATCTGTTCAAATTCATTTAATATGTCATCAGCAGACATTTTCTTCTCCGTTTATAT
The DNA here is from genome assembly GCA_036261625.1 of Ignavibacteriales bacterium. GTDB lineage: Bacteria > Bacteroidota > Ignavibacteria > Ignavibacteriales > SURF-24 > JAAXKN01. The sequence goes on from DATAKL010000017.1 coordinate 12,946, forward strand.
TCTCTTTTATTTTAATCTCTTGCCAAAGTGAACCGCTTAAAGCCAGGTCCCCTTTTTTCCCGGGGCGGGGCATTTAAAGCGCGGTCTCAGACATTTTCCTTGTTTTCAACTTTGCGCGAAATCTTAACTGCCTTATGTCCGTTTACCGTGCCGGGCAGACCGACAAAAATAATCCTGTCGGCCACTCTAATTTTCAGCTCGTCGCCGATTTTCTTATTGAGCCTCAGTATGTCGCCTTTTTCCAGGTTCATCAGGTCGTCCACGGAAATTGTAGTCTTGCCGAATTCCACTGTCAGGTTAAGCGATGTCTTCTGCAGGTGCTGGTTAAGGATATTCTTGGCCGTAGTTCCGTTATATTTAACGGGCCTTATGGAAGAAAGCTTCTGATTCGACATCTTGGACAGTATGGTATCGAAGGCAAAGGTGGCAAAGCAGATATTCATAAGGTACGACTGTTCGCCTATAAAAATCTCAAATGAAATAAGCAGTACGCTTTCACTCTGTGAAGTGATCTGTGCAAAATCTATGTCGGGTTCGAAACGTTCGACAAGGAACTCATATTCGCCTATTATCTGCCAGGCTTTCTTCAGGTCAACCATGATCTTCTCAACGATCATAAAGAGCACTTTCTGCTCGATGGGGGTGATGATCTTGGACTGCTTGGTTCCCATTCCGTTGCCGCCCAGGAGGCGGTCCACGAGTGCAAGTGCAAGTTCGGGGCTTAACTCCAGAATGCCCTTGATGTCAGTATCCTTTATTTCAAAGGTAAACAGGCATGCGGGGTTTGAAACTGAAAGCACGTACTCTGAATAGTATATCTGGTCGACTGAAATGACGTTAATATTTACAATTGCCTGAAGTTTAGACAGAAGAAAAGAGCTGAGGCTTTCAGAAAAGTTTTCATGAATGTTGCGGATGGTCCTCAGCTGGTTTTTGGAAATTCTGTTCGGGAGCCTGAAGTCAAAGGGTATTGCCTCCTTCTCAGGTACAGATGCCGGGGACTGTTCCCCGCCGGTCTTCATCTTATTAAGAAGTTGATCGATTTCCTGCTGTGATAAAACTTCTGCCATGCTTTTTTATTATTAAACTTATTGGATAATAAATTTGCTGAAAAATATGTTGCCGACTTTAATATCGGGAACGCGTTCCTTCAGGGTTTTTAAGATTTCTGTCTTAACAGTGTCCCTGTATGAAATGCTGCTTAATTCCGAAACCGTTTTGCCTGCAAGCGTAGTGTTGACTACGTCCTGAATAATTACTTTTTTTTCCTCAAACTTCTTTTTGGCGTCCTCGGCTTCCTTTTCCTCGGCAATGAGCCCGAATCCTACCGAAGTAAGAAGCAGTCTCTGCCCGTTTGTGCCGGCAGGATTTACGATCAGGTCTTCTATGGTTTCAATAGGACCTGTCTGAACCGAAGAGGTTTTAACTTCTGTTACGGGTGCCTTGTCTTTATCGGCGCTAAGGGCATCTTTTTCCTTTTTGCTAAGGAGTATGTTTGCCGTAACGAAATAAACTACAACGAGCTGCACGATAAATACGGGAAGCCCGATAACTAAAACTTTTGGGTTTATCCCCCCTTTTTTTGGGGCGGGTATTGTTGAGGGATCCAGTTCTTTTTCCATATTCCGATATTTTTATGCCATAATGTAAGCTAACTTATTCAATAGATATGCCACTTTATCCGGATAGGATAATTATGGTGATTTTTAAGGATTTCCCCCTGTTAGGGCAAAAAAAAGTGACCATTTTTGGTTACTATTGAACAGTTGGTCATTTGTAAGTAGATCTCCTCCCCCCCTTGACCCGGGGAAAAACTTATACTTTGCATATACTTTAGGAATTCAGGAAATTGAATTTAAGGGGGGCACGCCCTAAATTGCAGAATGATTTTTAATAACAATGAGATTGCCAATGAAAAGAAAAGTACTGTTTGTCCTTTGTACGGTCTTACTCGGCTTTCTCTTTTTTGGGTGCAATCCCGGATTTGTTGAAAGAAACAGGCCTGAAAAGATTCTTCAGGACGGAGAATGGCTTTCTTATCATACCAAACATTTTGATTTCTATTACCGCCCCGGTTCAAAAAGCGAGGGAAGAATCCAGACTATTGCCAACAGGCAGGAAAATAACTATCTCGACATATTAAACCAGGTGCACCTGCACGACCATAACTTCAGGGCAATTTATTTTATATTCAGCAGCTTCGAGGAGTACGACGACGTGACTGACGCCGGACAGTTCGGCAACGGACACGAAATCGGAAGCTTTGATGCCATTTATTCTGTGGACGGGTATTCCCTTTCCAATATTATGGCTAAACATGAACTGACTCATTTTATTGTGGATAAATTTTTCGGTCCCGGAGCCAGGGGACCCTTTAAATGGATAATCTCTGAGGGACTGGCTGTCTGGAGCGAGGATAACTGGGACGGCATGGACCTTTATGAGTTCGCCAGGCTGAAACTTGCCGAAGGGGATATTTCAACCCCTTTTGAAATAGTGCGTAATGATGAATCGGGGAATGTCTTAAGAAACTCCTATGCAATGGCCGGGGCATTTGCCAAATATATGATAGCAGAATACGGAATTGCAAAGTATATCAGGCTTTATCAGCAGGGACAGGCCCTTGAGGTCTTCGACCAGATCTACGGAAAGAGCCTTTCCGACATAAATAACCGGTTTCTGACCTTTCTTACCAGCGAGAACCCGGATCTGAAAATAGGCGGAACCAGATAGTAATACACGCATAATTATAAAAAAAAGAGTAAGAGCCTTCTCTTACTCTTTTCATGAAAAACGCCGCGTCTTCTCTAAGGAATTCTGCTCGGATCCCAGGCTACCCTGTAGTTTTCATCCAGGGAGTCCAGCCTCTGCATATCGGCCTCTGAGATCTCAAAATCGAAAACATCCGCATTTTCATAAATTCTTTCCTTATGCACGGATTTTGGTATTACCACAATTTTATGTTCTAAAGCCCAGCGGATCATTATCTGGGCAGGGGTTTTCCCGTAACGGACTGCTATTTCCTTTAGGCGGGGGTCATTAAGCTTGCTTGCGCGTGAAAGAGGGCTGTAGGCTTCGAGCTCAACGTTGTTCTCACGGCAGAATTTAAGAAGTCCCTTCTGGTAAAGAAAAGGGCTGAACTCCACCTGGTTTACAGCCGGCACCACCTTGCAGGAGTTAAGAAGCTCTTTTAAGTGTGAAGTGGTATAATTGCTTACCCCGATTGCCCTGGATCTTCCATCTTTATATATTGCTTCAAGTGCCCTCCAGGAATCATTCCTCAGGCCGGAGACAGGCCAGTGAATAAGATAAAGATCCACATAGTCAAAGCCCAGTTTCCGGAGGCTTTCGTCAAATGCCCTTAAGGTCCTGTCGTATCCGTGGTCGTCATTCCAGAGTTTTGTCGTCACAAAAATCTCTTCCCTTGGAATATGGCTGTCTTTAACTGCACGCCCCACATCGTGCTCATTTTTATAAAAAGCTGCCGTATCGATGTGGCGGTAGCCAGCCTCAAGAGCCCAGCGGACAGCATTGTAGGTTTCTTCTCCCGGAGGCGAAAGGTAAACACCCAGACCGAAATAGGGGATATCCACCCCGTTGTTAAGTTTTGCCTTATCATTGATTGTAAGCTTCATCTTTTTTCCGCAGTTTGTAAATGTTAACTAATAATGATAAGAAAAAACGGGGAATTTTGAAAAATTTTTCAAAACCCGGAACATTTGATGCCTCCTGAGTTTAGAACTGAAAGTCCGGGGGCGGGTTCCATAAAAAAATACCTTGCATGTTTTCTATTATATTCATTTATTATTAAAGAACGGCTCATTTACAGGGTTTTTGGGCCGACTACTTTTAACAAAAGTTTATTCTGCCGGGGTTTAACCCGGTAATATCCCGGGAAGCTTAAAAGAAAGAATTTTCCATTTTACCCATGCTGCCCGGCATGACCTTATCTGTTCACCTTTTACCAGGTGTTTGGGTTATGCCGGGTTATTTTTTTTATATGGGGGCTTTTAATCTGACAGCAGCTTATTTTCTTTCAAAAGAGGGAAAGAGTGTTGCCGTTTTGGAAAACGGGGAGTCGGGGGGAAGCTACGAGATTTGAAGTCAATTAAAAATTAAAAATTAAAAAGTGAAGTCAAACGTGGGGCGAGCGGCGCTCGCCCACCGGCAGGCATTGTGCACCCGGATTATTACGCTGCTAAATTCTGATTATTTTAATTGCGCCGGAAAGGGGGATTTCACGCCTGGAGGATACTATAATAGATATGATCTCGTCTTCTGAAAGCCCGAGCTCCTTTAAGGTCCTTTCTAAAAGCGCCCGGTCCAGCTCGCGCCTTATTGTGTCATCTACAAGAGTGATTCTGTAACCCCTGAGCTCAAGCGCCCTGTTCTGACTGTTCAGGAGTTCATTGTGGAACTCCTCCCTCAGTCTTATATATTCTTCTTTTATCCTGTCGTACTCTTCTTTAACCTCAATCAAACGCCTTGCTTTTTCTTCCAGCATTGCCCATCCTCCATATTTATATTTATAATTATGGAAAAAGGGTTATTAAATCAATTCACTTCAATTTATTCCGGATTAAAAAGGAGCATTACTTCCAGGTTCGGCGTTCCGGGAAACATATCCAGAGGTACAATGCGCTTAAGCCGGTAGCCGTTTTTTGTCCAGAGCTTAAGTTCCCGCGGAATTTCATCCACTCCGCAGAAAATATGTATAACCTTCAAGGGCTCTCTTTCCGTAATTGCCTTTATTACACCCTGGGCCGTCCCCTGCCTTGGGGGATCCAGAAGAAATACTTCAGGCTTCCCGTCCTCAGGAAGAAGCTCTTCCATGGTCTCAGCGTCAATTTTTTCGGCTAAGAACCTGATCCTGCTTTTATGCGCAAAGTACGGGGTGTTTTCAATTGCAGATTTTACCGAGGCTCCTTCGGCCTCAATACCTATGGCTTCAGAAAAACTGTCAGCCAGAAAATGCGTAAAAAGACCGTAGCCGCAGAACATATCGATGAAACGCACGTCTTTTGCATCTACTGCTAGCATCTCCCTTGCCAGATCCAGCATGACAGGGATCATGGACTGGTTTATCTGCGAAAAGGATGTTGGATGAAATGAATACTTCCTGTCATTAACTGTAATGAATATCTTATCAGCCCCGAAGAGCTTCTTGAAATTCATCTGCTCTCTGGGTCTCAGGTTCTCAAGGTAATACTCTGAACGCGTGGGGTCCAGGTAAATGAAAGCCGAGGCGATATTTACCTCCAGCTTCTGCATCTGCTGAGACAAAGCTTTAAGTTTTCTTACAATGTCTGAATTTAATGTGTGGACATTAAAAATGACGGTAAACTCACTGTAGCTGCCTCGGATAATGAGATAATTCAGGTTAAAGCCAATTAGGCGGAAGGCAGGCTCATTTATCTTCTCCAGAAGAAACTTGTAAATTGCATTATGCTCTTCCGGCTCCAGTTCGGAATAGCTGAAGAGGTTTTCACCTGAAGACTTCTGGTTTTCGCTGAATAAAAGATGGAATTTCCCTTTTACGTTTACCACTCTTCTTTTTGTAGTCGTTCTGTAATGCCTGGCTCTGGGCGAGCGCCTAATGGCTTCGGGCTTCAGTGGAAGTTTATTTAACTGCCAGAATTCAGCGAAAGCTTCGTTTTTAAGCTTTAGTTCGGCATCATAATCCATCCGTGCCAGAGGCTCAATATCATCTTTTTTTATTTCAGGGGGAGTTTTCCCGAGCACGATCCGTGAAAATGACGCAGCGGCAGCTTCTTCTAATCTGTCCGGTTTATCTCTTCTTTCTGGTCTATCCGATCTATCCTGTTTGTCTCTTCTTTCAGGTCTGTCTGTCCTGTCCTGGTAAACTCTTCTGTCAGGTTTCCCGCTTCTGTCGGAATTTTCTCTTCTGTCGGGTTTTTCTCTTCTGTCGGGTTTTTCTCTTCTATCGGGTTTTTCTCTTCTGTCGGGTTTTTCTCTTCTATCCTGTTTATCTGTTGTTCTGCCGGTTTTGTCAAATCTGCCGGTCTTTTCTGTTCTGAAAGGTTTATTATAGTTTTGCTTCATAATCCATGTAAATCTTCTTTACTTGAAACGTACCTTATTTATGCATAAATTCAAAACCTTTTTTGAACTATTTATACTCTGTCTGTTTTAAGGAATAAGTAAGGAAATATGGAAAAAACTTCTGCTACAATAAAAAGTTATTTAATAATAGCCCTTGGTCTTTTTGTCTATGCTCTCGGCTGGGCTGCTTTTTTAATACCATCCAAAATTGTGGGCGGCGGCTTAAGCGGTCTGTGCACGTCTATATATTTTGTTACGGGAATTCCTGTGGGCGTGACGTTTCTGGTGCTTAATTCGGTTCTGATAGTATTGTCGATAAAAATTCTGGGCAGGGGTTTCGGCATAAAAACCGTTTATGCGGTTTTAATTCTGTCTTTCTTCCTTTCCCTGCTGCAGTACTACATTCATGAGCCTGTAGTAAAAGATGCCTTTATGGCCTCCATACTTGGCGGCATTTTAGGCGGCGTGGGAATAGGAATGGTTTTTACTCAAGGCGGGAGCTCGGGCGGGACGGACATAATTGCCATGATTATAATTAAGTACAAGAACTTAAGTCCCGGAAAGATCCTCCTGGCCCTGGACGTTGTAATAATTTCATCTTCATACCTCATATTCCACTCCCTGGAGAAGATAGTCTACGGCTGTGTTGTAATGGCAGTTACCACTTACACAATCGACATGCTTCTGGAAGGTGCAAAGCAGTCGATGCAGGTTTTTGTTTTCTCGGACAAGAATGAGGTTATTGCCGAAAGGATTGGACGTGAGCTCCGGCGCGGCATTACTTTCCTGAAAGGCAAAGGCTGGTACACGAACGAGGAAAAGGAAGTCCTCATGGTGGTAGCGCGTAAGAATGAACTGGGTTTTTTGCTCCGCATAGTAAAGGAAGCCGATGAGGAGGCCTTCCTTTCTTACAACTCTGTTATGGGTGTTTTCGGCAAGGGGTTTGAGAAGATCAGGTATTAGCATTCTGGATTTCAGGAAACGGAAAATTATTTTTATATTTGCACTTTACTGTGCAATAAATTAAGCAACAAATAAAGGATTATAAGGATATATGGAAAAATGTCCCTGCGGATCAGGCAAAGCATACAACAAATGCTGCCTTCCGCTTTTCAAAGGCGAAAGACAGGCCCAGACGGCCGAAGAACTGATGAGATCACGCTATGCGGCTTACGTAAAGCAGGAAATAGATTATATTTATGAGACAACACACCCTGAGCACCGCGATGACTTTGACCGCGATGCCACGCTCGACTGGTCGAAAAACTCCGAATGGCTGGGAATAGAGATAAAAAATACTTCCAAAGGTTTGGCTGAGGATGAAGAAGGCGAAGTAGAGTTTATTGCTTCCTTTACGCAGAAGGGAATAAAGAAGGATCACCACGAACTTTCCACATTCAAGAAGAAAGACGGCCGCTGGTATTTTGAAGACGGCAAGGGAGTTTCTGTAAAGCCTTATGTAAGAGTGGAAGAAAAAACCGGGCGCAACGACCCGTGCCCCTGCGGAAGCGGCAAAAAGTACAAAAAATGCTGCGGGCAGGCAGCCTGAAGCTGATATAAAGACGTTTTTAAGGAAGCAGCAGTGTCTATCTGCTGCTTCTTAGTATTAGCCACCCGGTAAGTCCCGAAAGTAATGAAGCCGATAAAATCCCAATCTTTGCAAAGCTTAAGAAAGGGCTCTCCGTTCCGAATGCGAGGTTTGCAATAAAAATTGACATTGTAAAGCCTATTCCGGCCAGGGCTCCTGTTCCAAGCATCGACCTCCAGTTGGCCCCATGAGGAAGGCTTGCAAGTCCAAGCTTAACTGAAAGGAATGAAAAGAGAGAAATCCCAAGGGGTTTTCCTATAAACAGTCCAAGCATCACACCGATTGTTGATGGCATTGTGTATGCCTCGGAGATTTCATTGCCTATTACAACTCCGGCATTTGCAAGTGCAAAGAGCGGCATAATGAAGTATGAAACCCATGGCTGAAGCTTATGCTCAATTCTCTGCAGGGGCGTCTGAGCCTTCTCGCTTATTGTTACAAGTCCCAGCAGCGCCTCCTGCTCTTCCCTTGTAACCAGCGGGTTTTCCGGTGCCTTCGGGGCGCTGTCATATTCCCTCAGGTAATGCCGCGCCGAATCTGTAAAGTTGTTCCCCTCGGGCAGCTTTGTCCTGGCTGGTATTGCAATTGCAGACAAAACTCCTGCAATTGTAGGATGAATGCCTGTCTTCCAGAGAGCGAACCAGAGGCCTATGCCAAGTATTGCATAAATCGTATTCTTGTGCACATCCATGCGGTTCATAAGGAGCTGAAGGGCAAAAAATGCCAGCGCTGCAAAGAGCCAGAAAAGTGAAATGCCTGAAGAATAAAACAAGGCGATAACCACCACTGCCCCCATGTCGTCTGCAATCGCAAGAGCAGCAAGAAAAACCTTGAGTCCCAGAGGGACTTTCTTTCCCACAAGCGCCATAATCCCTATTGCAAACGCGATGTCTGTTGCTGTCGGGATTCCCCAGCCGTGGACTGAGGGGGTGCCGATATTAAAGGCAACGTAAATAAGTGCAGGAAAAAGCATTCCGCCCAGAGCTGCAATTACAGGAAGTGCTGCAAGTCTGGGTGTGGAGAGTTCACCGGCCATGATCTCTCTTTTAATTTCAAGACCCACCAGGAAAAAGAATACAGCCATCAGTCCGTCATTTATAAAAAAGTGCAGCGACTCATCAAGGAGGAACTCTCCGAAGCCGAATCTTAAATGAGTATGCCAAAGGCTGAAGTACGAGTCTCTTATTCCGGTATTTGTCCAGAGCAGGGCAACTACGGTGAAAAACAGAAGGAGAATTCCGCTGAAGGTTTCAGCCTGTATGAACTGCTGGAAAGGCTGCAGAATTCTCTTAAAGCGTTTTTGTCTCATCTGAAGTTTTGTCATAAGGGTAGATTTTGATAATTAATATTACATTATACGCAAAACCGGTAATTTATTCTATTCTGACGGTGGAAAATCGGAAAATTCTGGTAACAGACAAGACCCGCCTCTGACGGTTTTATTGTGAGAGGTTCTGAATCTCCCTTGCTTATCTCGTACTAAAATAACTATTTTCCACTTTCCTCAATTATTTATAAAGGAGCCGCTATGCTTCACTTTTTTTTACCGGCCGTAATAATGCTTCTGGTATCCGTCCAGGCTTTCAGCCAGCAGGATTTGGAGAAAGAAAAAGACCTCCTGAAAAAAACCGACAGCGAATTTTCAATGCTTTCTGAAGAAAAAGGAGCAAATGCAGCTTTCATCGCTTATGCTTCCGAAGGCGCTGTTATGCTGAGAAAGAACGGCTATCCTATTGAAGGTAAAGCCGCAGTGGTGGAAACGCTCTCAAAGCGCAACGATTCAACATTTACACTCGTCTGGAAACCCAAATTTGCAGACGTCGCATCCTCAGGCGAGATGGGTTATACGTACGGGACTTATGAATTAAAAAGCCGCCCCGGTGGAAAACTTCTTGGTGAGGGAACATACGTTACTATATGGAAAAAAGATAAGGACGGGAATTGGAAGTTCGCCCTCGACGCCGGCAATGAAGGCTTGAAGCCAAAGAAGGAAACTAAGAAATAATATTTGACCACTATGTAATTCTGCTGTTGCGTATTTTATTAGATGAGTAGCAGCAGAGGATAGTGTGGCAAGAAGTGAATTCGGAAGGACCTGGTGGGGCAGCGCATGGATTGAAGCTCTGGAGAAAAGTGAAATCGACAGGATGAGGCTCGACGAGGGGAAACTGCAGGCCTCTAAGGGAAATGTAAAGGAAGTAAAGATTGAGAACCGGGAAATTCTGGCTTTTGTGCTGGATCAGGAGGAGACCTTCAGATCGAAGATCAGGCTCGTGGAATTTACAGAGGAAGAAAAGCAGCAGGTTAAAAACATAATTAAGGAAAACCCCTCACTCGTCTCAGATCTCAGTCTGGGCAGGCTTCCTGAAAAGATTCTTGAACTGATGAATGAAAAGGGAATTCCGTTATTCCCCTCAAACTGGCAGCGCGTTATATCATCCTGTACATGCAGGGAAAATGTAAATCCCTGCCGCCACCGCGCAGCAGTCTATTATCTCTTTGCGAATGAAGTGGATAAAAATCCCTCCCTTCTTTTTAACTTAAGAGGCATCACTACAGAATCGTTCATGGAAAGTGCAGGAATTGTTTCCATTGAGAAGATAAGCAGGGAGGAAGATGATGAGTTCATTCCTTGGGACAAAGTCCGCCTGAATGCCTCGATTCCTGAAGAGACGGAGCCCGACCTGGCTTTTGACGATCTGAATATAAGGTCACTTTTTACTCTCCTTCCCGATAATCCCCTCTTCTATAATGAAGCTAACTTTAAGCTGATACTCATCGAAAAGTACAAGTCGCTAACATCGTTTGCCGAGACAATAAATATTGAAGATGAAATTAACCCATCTTTAAAGCGCCTGGATATATACTGCCTAATTAAAGATAAAAAGAAGGCCAAAACGGGCTGCACAGAGCCTGAGACGGTATTCCTTTTTTCCCCTGAGACATACGTGTCCGGAATTAAAACAAAGGATGAGCCACTTCTTATAAGCATGCCAGAAGTTTCAAGCGGGGGCTTAAGCCAAAGGAAAAGAAAAATGAAAGTAGCGGAGCGGGATGATGTGATGAATTATTTCCTTTCGCTTCCGCTGAATCTTTCCAAAGAGAGTTCATCCCCTTCTGTAAGGTTCCTTAATCTGGCTTCCTCTATTGCGCTCGCGCTGGTTAAAACATTTTCTTTTATACCTGAACTTTCACTTTATAAGGATAACAGCTTTCATATCCGCTATATGCCTCTTCTGCACGATGAAAAGACTCAGGCTGCCATGGGCCTTCTAAGCCGCTTGGCACCTGTGAATATAATCTTCAGGGGAAGTGACCTCGCGGCCTATAAGGAACCTGGGACCTTCTTCCTCTCGGAATTTATAACCTATATTGTGCATCAGCATGAAGCAAGACTCGGGCGCAACTTCTTTTTCCTCGACCAGAAAATCTATAACGCATTCTTTAAGGGGGAACGCTTCAAGGCTGAGAAATTTGAGGAGGAAAGCTACGCCAAGGCAGTGCTCAACTGGCTTGAAAGGCTTACCTTCAGGGAAAGAACATTTCAGCCTGTAGTTACGGTAAAAAGTATTTCCTCCGACAAGTACTCCGTTCAGGTTGAAATAAAAGACAAACAAAAAGAAAAATCGAAGCCTCTCCCCCTTTCAAAGCTTTTTGAAGAAAAAGAAAGCCTTTTCGGACTTGAGAGCGAAATAGCAAGAACAGAACTCCTGCGCGAGATAAAAATAGCATCGGAATATTTCCCGCAGCTTAATACTGTGCTGAACAGTATGGGACAGGAATTAGGAATTATCACTTCAGAGGAGATTTTTGATTTTATAACAAGAACTTCCGATACATTAAACCTGCTGGGACTTAAAGTCGTTCTGCCGGAGAATATAAAGAACCTGGCCCAGCCAAGGCTTATCCTTACGGCAAAAGAAAGGAACCACGAGGAAGCGCTGACATATTTTTCAATGAAGGATCTGCTTGAGTTCCAGTGGAAGGTTGCAATTGGAGACACTATTATTACGGCCGAAGAATTCAGGAAAATGGCCGAAGTGTCCCGCGGCATTGTAAAGCTTAAGGAAAGCTATTTTCTGCTCGATCCTGAAAAAGCAAAGAATATACTAACTGAAATTGAACGCAAAGCTGAAGATCTGTCCCCTAAGGATATACTGCAGGCATTTCTTACGGGCGAGTTCCAGGGGAAAAAGTTCATTCCGGCTGAGGCTGCATCAGGAAGGCTCGGTGAACTCTTAAAGCATGAGGATGTAACCTATCCTGAAGAACTCCATGCGCGCCTGCGGCCTTATCAGAAGACGGGATTCCGTTGGCTTTATACTAATGTTATAAAAGGATTCGGATGCTGCCTGGCTGACGATATGGGGCTCGGGAAGACTGTAGAGGTGATTGCGCTCTTGTTAAGATTTAAGGAAGAAGGAAGACTTACCTCCCCTGCCCTTGTTGTCTGCCCCACAACTGTTGTAGGCAACTGGTACAAAGAGTTCATGAGATTTGCCCCGCGCCTTAAGGTCTTTGTCTATCACGGCGCACAAAGAAGGCTTACCCTGAAGAATATTGATGTTGTTGTTACAACATACGGCACCTTGAGGAGTGATGAGGAAAAGTTCGGCAAGTACACCTGGTCTTTCGGCATAATAGATGAGGCGCAGAACATAAAAAATCCCGATGCTGAACAGACCAGAGCCGTTAAATCGGTCAGAGCAGTGAATCGTGTTGCCATGAGCGGCACCCCGGTCCAGAACCGGATGACTGAGCTCTGGAGCATATTCGATTTTATAAATAACGGATACCTGGGGAGCCTCGGGAGCTTTAAGAAAAACTATTCCATGCCGATTGAAAAGTACAGGGATAAGGAAAAGATCTCGAAACTAAGGAAAATAACCTCTCCTTTTATCCTCAGGCGCCTTAAGACCGATGAGAAGATTATTCGGGATCTGCCGGATAAATTTATTTTTGATGAATACTGCTACCTGACAAAAGACCAGGCGGTGCTTTACGAACAGGTTGTAAAATCGGCCATGGGGGATCTCAGGCTGAATAAAGGATCGGCAAGAAAAGGGGTAATCTTTAAGCTCATTACTGAACTTAAAGAGATATGCAATCACCCTTCGCAGTATAAAAAGGAGGATGACTACCGCAGTGAGCTTTCCGGCAAATCTGAAAAAACCGTTGAGCTCCTCAGGAAGATGCTGAACTACAAAGAAAAAATACTCATCTTTACTCAGTATAAGGAGATGGGAGATATACTGGCAACCATGACCGAAAACGAATTAAATGAGAATACTTTTTTCTTTCACGGATCTCTTACAAGAAGCCAGAGAGATAAAATGGTAAGTGACTTCCAGGAGAAGCCGGAGAGAAAAATCATGATAGTCTCACTCAAGGCAGGCGGCACGGGGCTAAATCTTACCGCTGCAGCAAGGGTGATCCACTACGACCTCTGGTGGAACCCGGCCGTGGAGACGCAGGCAACAGACCGCACCTACAGAATAGGACAGAAAAAAAACGTGACTGTCCACCGCCTGATTACGCTCGGGACATTTGAAGAAAAGATCGATGACATGATAAAGCAGAAAAAAGAGCTTTCGGACCTTACGCTTGCCGTGGGTGAAAGCTGGATTACGGAGCTCTCAGAGCGAGAGCTGAAGAAAATATTCAGCCTCTAGGGTTTTAACTTTTCACTCTCCTTCTGAAGAAAATTCGCAAATGCAATTGCTGAGAAACAGCTAAAAAAGCCCCGCCAGAACTTTCAAGTGTCAACCTATTTATAAATTGTCTTTGCTTAAGGCCGCGGTCAGCGGCATAGTGTTGATAGCCCCGGGTGACAAACCCGCCTCTGGCTTCATGCGTCAACTTAACGATTCATAAAACTTCGTGAAAACAGAGCATCTGGAATAGCGCAGTCATTAAGCCCCGATAAGGGGCGCATTGTCTTTAGCCCGGGGTGAAGAAGCCCGCCTGAGGCGGGCGACTGAACCC
>DATAKL010000034.1:0-199399 GCA_036261625.1 Ignavibacteriales bacterium
AGAGATTAAATGTATCTACAATAAGACCGCCTTAAGTCTCTTAAAACAGGCCTTTGTGCCCAAGGAAGCAATAGATGAACTTTTGAGGGCTGTAGAAAAGAATAAAGTCTACCTCCGGAGTGAACTCGAGAGAATAATTGAGGGGCTCTTAAGGCTAAAGAACAGGCTTCAGGTAACGCCAAAGGTGATAGATGCAATGGCAATAGCATATTACCGCATTCAGAAAGACAGTCCCGTAGTAAAGCATCTTATGAGTGATGAGGCAGGCGAGTACGGCAATATTGTACCTGAGCAGTCTTCATGCTGGGTTCATGACGCAAGGAACTACAAGAAGCTGAGTCCGTTCTTGAAGCTAAACAGAGATATTTACGACAGATTTATGGACCGGTACTGGAGGTTCTACAAAAAGCTCCTGAAGTACAGGAAAAAGCCCACCCGGGAATTCAGCCTGAGGTTGGAACAGGAGTTTGACCGTATATTTTCTGAAAGAACAGCCTTTGAGGAACTGAATTACAGAATAGAGAAAACAATGGCTCACAAGAAAAAGCTTCTTCTTGTACTTAAATATCCTTACCTGCCTCTGCATAATAACATTGCTGAAATTGCCTTAAGAAGAATAGTAAGAAAAAGAGACATCAGCCTTCATACCATGTCAAAAGCCGGAACCGTCTTAAGGGATTCTGTCTTGTCAGTTGTTGAGACGGCACAGAAACTGAATGTTAGTGCTTATGAGTATCTGGCCGACAGGATTAAAAGGACCTACAAAATGCCTTCACTTGCAAGCCTTATCGCAAATAGATGATTTTTACCCCAAGTTTTTGAACGGATACAGAATATTGGAGAATTCATTTTATGGAAAGGAATACCTGTAAAACTTTTCTGCCGTACTAAAAATATTTTTCTGTCAGCTTTTCTGATACTTCCCACAGCTTTTGAGCTGTGGAGGGATTGACCATGGGATTTTTGCGCCCGGGTTTCTTTTTGTTGTAGTATTCGCCGGGGGTCCAGTCACGTCCCGGTGTGCCCTCAATGAGCCACAGAAGAGTTTCAGCTCCCTTAAGAGGGGAGATGAGATAAAGATGGCGGAAAGGGGACTCATACACAAATTTCATTATGCCCTTGTACTCACGCGCAAACTTTGTTGCAACGCCTCCCGGGTGGAATGAAGCGGCACTAACCCCGTTAAAGCGCCTGGAGATCTCCATTGCGTGAAGTATGTTCATCAGCTTGGAATTGCCGTATTGGCGCATCGGGTTAAATTTCTTTTCCATATCCAGGTCATCAAAATCCAGACGCCCGAACATATGTCCGGCACTTGATGAGTTAATGACAACAGCATTGGATTCTTCAAGGCGTTTCCTTAAGAGGTTTGTAAGCAGAAATGCAGCAAGGTAGTTTACCTGGAATATCATTTCGTGCCCGTCAGGGGTAATGCGCCTGTCGGGGAAAATGCCTCCTGCATTATTGACCAGCACATCAATACGGGGATATTTATCCAGGAGCTTCAGGGCGAAACCTTTCACATCGGAAAGCCTTGAATAATCAACAAGGAAGTAATCGCTTCCGGTTTCTGCGGCAACTGTCCTGGTTCTTTCCGAGCGCCCTGTAATTACAACACGGGCACCTTTTTCTCTTAAGACCTTTGCCGCCGCAGCGCCTATACCCGAACTGCCCCCGGTAATAACAATCGTTTTATCCTTTAGACCGCCAGTCATGAAGTATTCCCGCAGTTTCAGAAAATATACATTAAGAAAAATATATAAATTCCGGTTAATGCGCCAGGCGGCCTTGGGGGATACGTGCTTGTAATTTGGTCCAGGAATATACAGTTTATAGTATATAGTAATGGAGGCAAAATGGCTTACCGGGAAGAGGATATGGAAATTCTGGAGAATATTGAGGCTGTAATTGTTGCCGTTTACAGGCATAATCCGAAGATGATCGATTTTACAGTAATGAATGCGCTTGATGCCGCAATTAAGCATTACAGGGCAGAAGAGCACGGCAGCCAGGAAAGAATAGCGGAGTTGTCGCAGTCGGAAGAAGAAGTCTACAAGGCAATCAGGGGTGTGTGCGACTGGCGGCTGGGTTTCAGTACCGAGTTGGATTTCCCGGAGCTGGACGTAACCGAAACGCCCGAGAGGATCATTTACTGCCTGAAGACACTCCAGGGCTCTGTGAAGAAGGCGGGCCGTGAAGGCGACCGCCAGGGGTATCTTAAATTTATTTCAAGGTTTTTATAGTGAAGTTATGCGGAAAATAAATTCATCTTAGTTGAGATGCCTGAGAATGCGTTGTAAATATAGTTCCGGGAATATTCAGAGCTTAATTATTATCACCACCCGAACTCATCGTACCATAAGGACTTTTCTGAGAGCTCAATTGCACGTTTGATGTATGGAATTGTATTCTTTGGCAGAGAATCAAAAGAGGTCCACAAAAGTTCATCGCATTTGTGCGGCTCCATGTTCAGTATCTCGCCATGCCACCTGTCGATAAATGCAAAGAAATCAATTCTTTCGTCGTTGGACTTTCTGTGCATTATGCCGTGAATTTTAAGGTCACTGGGATGAATAGTCACTCCTACCTCTTCCTTTGCTTCTCTTATGCCTGCCTGTGTGGCGGTCTCGCCTTTTTCGACGTGACCGGCAACAACGCTATAATTGCCGTCCTCATATCCTGTATTAAATCTTCTGAGCAAAAGTATATTATCATCTTTTCTGAAAAACAGATGAATTGCTGCCGGGTATAATGATCTTTCCAATTAATTTCCTTTCTGAATTTTATGTTAGAAATGTGAGGGTCACAAATATAAAAAAATGCAGGTGCAATCGCTATTATCAGCATTAGTTGATTTTGCTTTAGGAACTATTTATGTTTTATTGTGAGAAGCTCAAAGCCCTAAGCAGCGTGTCATTATTGAAAATCCATAAAATCAATATAGAGGAAAAAAATGGAAACTGCGGCATTAAGCGGCAGAAAAGAGCTCTTTTCTGAAACTGTGCTTAGAGTTCTGCTCATCTGCGGAATACTTTATCCCATTGTTTATGCCGGTGCTGACATAATTGGGAATCTGGTATATGCAGGCTACGACTATACTTCACAAAATATCAGCGAAATTCTGGCAATCGGTTCACCTGCAAGACCTGTAGTTCTTCCTCTTTTTAATTTGTCTGACCTGCTTCTGCTTGCATTTTCGGTTGGCGTCTATGAATCTGCAGGAGATAAGCGTGTGTTGAGAGCTGCTGCTGTTCTGCTGATATGCTGCGCTCTGACAGGTTCCATAACAGCCATATTTTCCCCGATGAATCTCCGCGATGCTCCTAAAACCTACTCTGATAAAATGCACATAGCACTGACGGGTGTGCTGGTGATTTTTATACTGGGTGCAATTGGAACAGGAGCCGCTGCATTTGGAAAGCGGTTCAGGCAGTATTCGATTATTACAATTGTTGTACTTTTAATCTTTGGAGCTCTGACTGGCATGCAGGGGCCAAAGATCGGTACAGGTGTGCCAACGCCGTGGATGGGAATAACCGAACGCGTTAACATCTACGGCTATGCCATCTGGGTCCTGTTCTTTGCAGTAAGTCTTCTCCGGAGGGCAAAGAATAAAGAAAGTCCAGAACAGGCTTAATAAATGCCGCCGGAGTGTCTGATTCATTTCTTTCCTCATTTTAGCCCCCCTGCTAAAAAGTGAAACTATACATATATTCCGGAAAACCTGCCATTATATTATAGAATAATTGGATACTAATGGATATGGCAAAAAGAAGTAGGTGAGGATTGGTTATAAGGAAAACAAAGGCTGCTAATTAGTGCTTCAGGTCTGGAACTCATTTTCAGAATGAAAATAAACTTGCTGGATTTATGATAGAGCTGCGTATCCCTAGCTTCCAGAGAATAATCAGCAAAATTTTATTACCTTCAAGTTAAACTTTTCACTGCCATTTAAATGTCAAATAAGTGAAAACATTCATAAGGAATACTTCAGAAGCTTCAGGTATTGCTTTTTTGTGGGTGTGCAGTTCTTTTGGAAACGCACGAATTAAATATGTTAATTTTAAGAGGTAAAACTATGAAAACTAAGTTGTTTAAGTTTAACATTATGGTTCTGTTTGTATTCACCATATTATTCATTATGAACGTAAACGTTGAGGCGCAGCACCGGAGAGTTGTAATAAAGCATGACCGCGGGACTTACCGTGAAGTTGTTGTAAAGGACAGGCATTACTTTTACCGTGACGGGTACTTCTTTGACAGGGGCCCAAGAGGGTATACGAGAGTTGTAGCTCCCATTGGAGCAAGAGTAGTATTTCTGCCCCGGGGATATGAAATTGTAAGGATTGGAAGAGAAAGATACTATGTTTTCGGAGGAGTTTACTACAGATATCTTCCCCGTGAAAAGGTTTACATTATTGTGGAGAGGCCGCGTTAAGGTCCTGTCTCGGTTAAGGTCCTGTCTCGGTTAAGGTCCTGTCTCGGCAGCATTCTATGGAATTCCAGAATAATAGCTGACATATTACCTTTACATTATCCCGGCTCTGAACAGGCCGGGATTTTTTTAAAAAGTGTTCTCTATTAAGAGCAGTTCCCAATAAAGAAAATTCAAATCGGTCTGATCTTTTTGGGGAAGATTATAGTGATCTTAATTCCTTGTATTAATATTACCTGAATTATATTTTCCAATTGTATGGACTGGGAAATTATTGGTCCCCGTACGCTCATTTCCGGTGAAGCAGTATTATTTGGATAGAATGATCATTCGTGAAATAAATTCAAAATCGATATTATCTCAGTCGAAGATTTATAAGTATGTAATAAACCCATATGTATGATGCCAGTTCGGCTGCAGCTATTGTTATGCGCGCTGCATGAAGAAATTCACCTGACACACGGAGCGAATCTTTCCGGCCCATTAACCCCAAAAAACCACTTCAAATTATTTGGCAGTGCAGTAGCATTAGACATTCCTATTTTGTAGATTGAACCCTTCAAGTTCTAAGTTTTTGCCAGGATCAGAAATTTAACTCTATTTTCACGGTAAGTAACTTTCAACCAGGATACAGCCCTTTATGCCTCAATTCAGTAAAATTAAGATGATTGCATTGCTCATTGTATTGACGTATGTTCAGAGCATGTGTCAGGCAAACCACGCTATCGATTTTTCAGGCAACAGAAAACCTGCCAATACTGGTGTTCCCATTGTCATTGGATTTGATGATAACTTCATTGATGAGTGGTACAGAATAAAAGATACGCTTAAATTTTATGGCGTCAAGTGCACATTCTTTGTCTCCGGGTTCAGCAGGCTTAACAGAAGGGAAGTGGAGGAACTTAAAACTCTTCAAAGTGAATGCCACGAGATTGCCTGCCATTCCAGGACGCATGCCGATGCCGAGAGCTATTCGAACAAGTACGGAATAGATAAGTATATAGAGCGTGAAATTATGCCTGAAATTAAAGCCATGGCAAAGGCTGGTATTCATCCGGTTTCATTTGCTTATCCCAACGGCAGCAGAAATATGAAGCTTGACAGGGCACTTGAGGACTATTTTAAGATTTTAAGAGGTGTTACGCTTTACCCGAGACCGGTTTTCAATCAGTTTCCGGTTGTAAACGGGCTGGGGATGGATGATAATTTCTTCTCAATCGATTACATATTCCAGGAACTTGAACGCAATTATAATAAAGGGCAGTTTGTTATTTTGATTGGTCATACTCCAACGGTTAAGCCTTTTACATATCCACGTTATTACACGACTATAGACAGGCTTATTAAAATTATTAAGAAAGCAAAAACTCTTGGCTTCAGATTCTGCAAGACTTCGGAGCTTGGACCGTTTGCCGATGGCAAGCAGATTGCCTCCAGAACCAATTAACCGGTGCAGTTTCATTTCATTCAGGTCTGTATCCATAAAAATATTCTCAAACATAAAATTTGCCCGGGTGTTAAAAAAACGAAAGCCCTTTTAGCCGGGCTTTCATTTTATCAGGATAATTTGCTAAATACTTAGAAATAAACTGTTGCAAAAATTGCGCTTGCAGTATTTACGTTTGTTCCGCCCGGGTTTCCGAATCTGCCTGAGTTCTTATCCGACTTGCTTATATTAAGCTGGGCTTCAACGCCGAGGCTGAAATATCTGCTGATAAAATATTCTCCGCCGCCGCCAAGTCCCATTACAATATCCGTCAGCGAGTCGCCATCCTTAGGGGAAGCAAGAAGTAAACCCAATCTTGCACTCAAAAACGGGGATACCCTGCTTCTGTTAATATAAAAACGTCCCATTAAACCTAAGGCAAAATCGGTGAAACTGTCGCCCACGCTTGAAAATCCGACTGAAGGGGCCAGCGCGACTTCATTTGAGAGAAAGATGGGCATCATAATATCCATCTGTGAATTCTGCAGAGCAGCTGTAAGTCCCAGGCTCTGTCCGGTTGTTGTTTCCTGTTCCTGTGCGTTTAAGCTTACTGTGAAACAGATAAGAGTAATAAAGCAGGCTATAAACAGTTTCATAAATTGAACTCCGTGATATTATAGATTTTCATTAATAATGTTCTTAAATCCGCTGGCAGGTCTTTCTTATCGCGGTATACCAGAATATCGCGCCATAAAAGATCGCTGCCGGCTTCCATATAGACTCTGTAAAAACCGGCGGGAACGGGACTATTATTGTTATCCGTCAAATCCCAATCGCGCCAGTGATGCCCGGGCTGCAGAAGTTTATTTTCGAGCACTTTAATTGCGATCCCCTGCGGCGACAGGAATACTCCTCCGACTATTAGGCTTGTACTGTTATCCGGCGAACCCATTAATCTTGCCGGGACAATATAAACCCTCACATTTGATACTTTAGGCACCTGGAAAAAAATGCGGGTTGAATCTTTTGCAGGATCAGGAAAAGGATTTTCCAGCCAGAAACCATAAGCACCCCCTTTGTAACTTGGGCCGCTGGCGAATCCCGACAGCTTCCACTCATTGGGATTTGAAGGATTTCCCCAGGCACCGAGAGGAGTCGGGTCATATTTTGAGGTAATAACGATGCCGCCTGTAACTGGAGTTTTATGGTCGGGTGAATACAGGGGCTGGTTTTCGCTTTCAGTTACACTGCATGAAATGAAAGCGGTACAAAAAAGGCATAAGACGAATATAAGTATTTTCATTTTTGCGGCTCTTTGAATATCTGTAGTTTACTGTTAAATTCTGACCATTATTTCCGCCGGACTAAACCTTGCCGGAAAAGGAGTAATTCAAGATAAACGGATAACAAAATACAAAAATCTGCAATAAATTTTTGGTGAACAGATTAAATAATATTGCGCGACTGTTTAAATTCTAAAACAGAGAATAAAGGCGATCACGTTGGCAATGCTGTTCATTATTTTATTATTTCAATTTCTGATACTTTTATACTGACACTCAAAGTCTCACTGGAATAATAAGAATCGGAAAACGGAGTAAGGAATCTTCCTTTAATTCTAACATATTTATTCAGATGGGCTTCTCCAATTTTGCTGTCAATAGAAACGTATCTAAAATTTATGGGCGGGGCATTCCGGAGCCAGAAGATATTTTCAAGCATATAACCTGAAGGTCTGGATTCCTCTCTTGTTGACCAGGCTCCAAAATAATGAACCATCCCTTCAACAACACATGAATCGGAAGCCTGAGCATATGATGAGTTTATATCTCCGGAATAAGTTCTCTCAGGGTACTTAATTAAAGTATAACAGCCCTGGAACTGCATGCCGATAGAAATACCTGCAAGAAATAATAATAAAGATCTCGTAATCTTATCTTTCATATTTAACGCAACAATATCATTTTTTTAGTTTGCGACTGGTCACCAGACTGGAGTTTATAAATGTAGATGCCGCTCGGATATTTCGATGCATCCCAAATTTTATGATAACTGCCTGAATCCATAAAACCTGATATAAGCGTTTCCAATTCCTGTCCCAGTATACTGTAAACCTTAAGGGTAACATATGAAGCTTTTGGTATTTCGTACTGAATTTGTGTGGATGAATTAAAGGGATTGGGGAAATTGTTAGATAATGTCAGATTTTTAACGACTACCGGATTTCTTTCCACCTGGCTGAAGTCAATTTTTGCATGATATAACCCGCTGTTCTGACTTCCGCAATAAAGATTCCCATCCTGGTCCATGGCAAAGCTCCAGAAATACAACCACTGTTCCGAATAGACAAGGATCTGCCAGGTTTCACCATAGTCCCCTGAAGCCTGTACAAGTCCATTTGTAGAAACCACAAACAGGTTATTGTTTGGATCCAGCCTGATGAAAGCAGGAGTATTCCAACTGCCTCCTTTCAATTTTAATTGAATCCAGTTTTCAAAATCTTTTGACCTGAAGACTCCATTTACTGATGCTAAATAAATGTAATTCATTTTATCAGTTACTATTTCCCCTATTCTGCCGATCCTTGGATCATTTATATATTTAAATGTTTTCCCGTTATCTAGGGTCAGGTACAAAGAATCGCGGTAAATTAAAAATGTGTTCTTATCTATTACTTTAATGGCATCTACAAAAGAATAGTTTTCTTTTTTTCTTTTAGTAAAGCTTCGACCTGCATCGTTTGAAACGTACACTTCGCCAATAGAGGATCCCGCGCATATAGTCTTGCAATCATCACTAATATCAAATGCCGAGATGAAATACGGATATACATTTATATTGAGTCTTTTCCAGGTAATGCCAAAATCATCTGACCTGATGATGCCGGAATTTGCGGCGGCATATGTTGAATTGTTTTTGTCGGTTTTCATAAGAAGCGATCTGTGGTCATATGTGCGCTCCCATGTAGAACCCCTGTCCTTTGACATAAAAAAGCAGTATGAATCTGTTGAAATTAAGAGAGATCCATTTGCCAATGGCTGTATTGTTCTCACAGTTGATGCATTAAGCCCGTTACTGAAATCCGTAAAAGTGTCTTTTGTTTTTTCATAAATTGCTGCCCCTGCCCCGAGTGTACCAACAACATATTCACCTTTCCCGTTGATAAATGTTGTAAGCAGTGAAATTCCTGAGGGGCAGCTTGAAGTCTTAATCCCCTGATCATCTGCGAAAAAGAGCTGGCTGCTGCCTGTAATGACTAAATTTTCCGAATTATCAAGGGTCATATCCTCAAAGAATCCATTTAGGTATCCCCAGCTCAGGCCTGAGTCAGTGCTTTTATAAATATATTCCCTTGTGGAGAGATAGACTGTTCCTTTTGAATCAAATAAGATTTTAGCCCACTTTGCATCTTCAGGAGCGATTTTCAGCCAGATTAAATCAGTGTATCTTGCCTTATAAACCCCAAACTGAGTTGATACCCAGAGGTAACCCGAGCCGTCTGCTTTAATCGTTTGCACATAAGTATTTTCCATAGACAGCAATGAAAAATCTTTTCCTTCGTTTTTTGTAACAAAAATCCCTTTGCTCGTTGCCAAAAGTACTTCATTTTGTGCAAGCACAAAATAGTCCTGAATAGCTATATCTGTATAACCATACTGGCCGATTGACAGCGGCCGCCAGGATTTTCCGTTGTCATCTGAACAGAAGACGCCGCAATCACTGCTGGCTACCATCCTTCCAGATGGGAATTTGTGTAAACTTTGATATGAATTGACGAAGTAAAGATTATCCATGTGCAGGGAGCTCCACCTGTTATTTTCGTACCTGTAGATATCCCCATCTGTTAAAGCGTACATAGAGTCGTTAAATTCATAAAACCTCCTGAGGCATCCGCCCCAAGGGCTATCCATTCGCTCCCATTCCTGTTCTTGGGAGTGGCCTTTATAAACAGCCTCGCCATGAGATTTATTACCGCTGGTTCTGAATTTTTTATCAGGTAATGAGCAGGCATTATCTTCTTTTGCAGGATCAGAAGGTAGTAGATATGTGGGTAGCTGCTGCAAATGATTATAAGGCCTCCAAAGCTGCAGATATGTTCCCGGTTTATTATCCGCGATTTTAGTTTGAGCATCGGCGTTCTGATATAAAAAGCTGATAACTATCAGAAATATAGATGAAAATTTCACAGGTAGAATAAAAACTTTCATGTAGTATCTCCTTTATTCTGAAGAGCTTAATATCGCCTGAATATTATTCTTTAGATCTAATTTATGAATATATTCTAAAATAAGGATTTCTTAATTTTCTGTTTACCCTTAAGAAACTGGCTGTCCGGCAATAAAAAATATTACTCCAGGCAGACTTCGGAAGTTCTGAAGTCCACGCTGCGAACGTTCAGCTCATCCCATTTTTCAAGCGGGTACATCTGAATCATCGCCCAGCCTATGCTCCTGGAGACAACAGTGAATCTGTATTCGTAATGATTATTTGAGTAAAGAGGCGTTGCTTCGTTGTTGATAGTTACATTTTGCAGGCTCCCATCGGGAAAAATCAAAGTTATGCCAATTGGTGTCTTCCAAACAAGGTTTTCTCCGGTAAGTTTAATTATGAGAGATACTTCATATGTCCAACCATCTTCTGTTTTATAAATTTTCGGGGGATAAGACCGGGTTTCTATAGGTAAAATGCGGTAATTATTTCCAACAAAACGGCTTGTGACAGAATAAACTGAGATCTGATAAGGAATTGTATGCTCATAATTTTGGGCATAGCCTGCCTGCAGCAGAAGCAAATAAAAGGTTATTGCAACCGGTATGAATACTTTTCTCATGACCAGACCTCCCCGGGATAATAAAACTTTAATGCATCCTTGATGAGACAGTTTTAATACAGTGGAACAATATTAATGCCAGCTGAATTCGAGTGAAAAACAGGGGAGAAATACAGTTTGAATGACCAAATCTGCTCTAATTAGGGGACAAAACTTTCCATAAAAATGGACAGAGGGCTGTTAGTTCAGAAGGTTTTGAAATTATGGAATGGTGATTCTGTTTAAAAAACAGAAAAAGCCCATTTCTGAGCTTTCATTTGTCCCCGGGATTGTATGGCGTTAGAACCTGCCAGATGATTTAAGTGCAGAAAGTTCCTGTTAAATCTACCATTTCCAGAATATGAAAAATACTCCCAGAATTATGAAGAAGAATCCAACTGCATGATTCCATCTTAATTTTGCTTTCAGGTAAATAACAGAAAATATGCTGAATTCGACTAATGATATTACTTCCTGGATAGTTTTTAACTCTGCCGCATTGAATTCTCCAAAGCCGATTCGGTTGGCAGGGACCTGAAAAAGATACTCAAAGAATGCGATAAGCCAGCTTATAATTATTACTACAAGTAATGGTTTGTTTCTGTATTTCAAATGCCAGTACCATGCAAATGTCATAAACATATTGGATATTATTAATAAAATGATTGTTTCCATCTTTTGCTTAAGCTTCGTAAATCAAAATTATCAACCTCAATTATTCCGCTGGTAAAAACGACCGGCACATAAATTTATAAAATACAATGAATGAGGTTTTTGTCCCGGCAGTTAAAGTTGGGATTTTTCAAGCTCTTTATTGCCGTCAATAAACTTAAGATTGAATTTAAAGCGGTCAATTTTCCATTTGTCCTGTAACTTTATTAAATGGATATCATAACTGCCCACAAATACTCTTGTATTATTATCTGAAGGGTTCGGTAAATAATGGTAGGCAATTCCATAACAAAATACATCGGCCTGATCTCCATTCAGATCTATCAAGAAGTTTCCCATCTGGTGATGGATTGCCTTAAGTTCTTTTAGCCCTGTTTCCCAGCCATCTGTTATCTGCCCGGGACTGATCTGCTGTGCCTCGCCAGTCATGTCGAATAAGACGCTTGGGGCAAAGCATTCCCGGACTTTGTTCCAATTGCGTTTATCCGTATTGATCACCATTAGATTTATGACTTTGATTATTTTGTCTTTTGCAATAAGATCAGCCAATGCTTTTTCCATGTCTGTCCTCCTTTATTTAATTATTTGGAATAATATATAATATACATAATGCCATTCTGAAGCTACAAAGAAGAGAATATCAATAAGAATTCTCTACTGAGCGGTTAAAAATGACAAAATTATGCTGGAGTTATGACGGCAAGATCATGCTTTGCAATGTGGCAAGGGATGGTGAAATTCCCGGCGCCAGTCAAAAAGAAATGAGAGATATTTACCAGTTATATTATGAACAGGGAGGAATAATAAATTGAAATAATAATGACGATCTGTTCGTGCAATACCGTATGCATGCACCTGAATAGCTGAAATAACCGGATCCGTAAACACCGGATCCGTAAACACCGGATCCGGTTATGAGGGAATGTCTGATTAATTTAATTTGCCTGTTGCGGCATCGTTTTTCATTTTTTCGTTTGCAACAATTCCTATCTCAACGCGTCTGTTTTTGGCACGGCCTTCCTGAGTGTCGTTTGAAGCTACAGGATTGCTTTCACCCTTTCCTACTGTTGTAAGCCTTGAGTATGAAACACCTAAGGATGTTACATAGTCGGCAACTGCCTTTGCACGTTTTTCAGAGAGTTTCTGGTTTAACTCTTCTGAACCGGTATTGTCGGTATTACCTTCGATAATAACATTTGTATCGGGATATTTCTTAAGCACGTCTGCCAGTTTCTGAACACTTGCTTTAGCCTTGGGCTGCAGGCTTGCAGAGTTGATTGCGAACAGTATCCCCGAATCGAAAGTTATATTGATGCCTTCGCCGACGCGTTCGACTTTTGCATTTTCAATTTTCTTGAGCTCTTCGGCCTGCTTGTCCATATTATGCCCGATAAGGGCGCCCGCCGTACCTCCAACTACTCCGCCTATTATTGCACCTGTTGTGGTACTGCCTGCGGCATGTCCGATAAGACCTCCTAAAAGAGCACCTGCGCCTGTGCCTATTGCGCCGCCTTTTAAAGCATTACTTGCTCCGCATCCCGCCCAGGCAAATAAAGATACGGCAATAAAAAAAATCATAATCTTCTTTGTCAAGTTCATAACAAACCTCATTTATATAGATAAAAGAATTTAATGTAATAATCGCAGGGGCTTTCAGTTTACCCCGCTATTTTATGCATCGAATTCTACTATAAATCTGAAAGAACTTCAAATCTTTTTTATAAAAGGCAAAGATTAAAGGATTGGCATTTTCTGATATAAACATTTGCTGCAAGGGGAGTTAAAGGCAAAATCAGTGATTTGAAAAAATGCGAAAATTATTTTTATTTGGCTTACATAATTTCCCGAAAGCTTTCGCGAATATGAAGCCGTCACTTATGTTTAAATATCTCTTAAGTTTTCTTATAGTTCAGGCGGCATGGAGTTGAAAAAATGCAGCATAAACTCCTCTTGCATTTGCTCCAATTCCTCAATGGAGTCGCGGTGTTCCAGCCTCAGGTCCAAAGATTTCTGCAGCGGAGCGAGAGCAGAGAAAATTTCACTTCTTGTAGTTTCAATGAATCCCGGTATAATGTTGAAAGTCTTTACTGATTCGAAGAAGAGCTCTGTCAAATTCTCTCTGAAATTATTGTATCGGGAAATCCGGAAATTTAATATTATCCCATTTCTTTTGTTGATAAAGATTAGAACCAACGGGAAGAACGGTTCCGAACCTTTCTTTTCGACAATTGGTTCAGGAAGGAAAAACATATCCGCAATCCATTTTGTCTGCTTTTTCTTGTCAATTTCAGATATCTGCTTAATGTTTTGCGAGATAAGGGTGATGTTTGGTATAACCGGATCAAACTGATTGTCGGGGTTAATCCATTGATCAATCCATCCTTTCTTATCCTCAGAGACTTTCCGCAAGAGGATGTCCCCCTTTGCAGAAAATAAATAATCGGGATTTTTCTTAATTTCAGGCGCGAGGAACATAGTCTGTTCAAGAGCTAAATTCAGGAAGGCCGCCTCGCTTTCATTTACCATGGCGGGCAGCATCCCGGGAGAATAGCGTCGCAGCAGGGGGTAAGATAATTTGCCCCTGAATTTAAGCCCCAGGTTCTTAATAAGCTGTTTATCCCCGGGGTCAAGTTCGCCTGCATTTTCGAAAGTAACAGAAATGCAGTTTTGCATAAACTGCGAAAATAAATCTAATGGAATGTCCTGCAGCCTGTCACTAAGCCAGTGCCATCCATACTGTCCGAGGTAGACTGCAATTCCAAAAGTTTCTCCGCCTGCACCCATAATGCAGCAATATCCTATTTGTTTTGTTTCCGGGTTCTCGATAGCAAAGATATCAGCGTTTTGGAAACAATCCCATGGGCTTGACTCCTTAAATGCAATTATTGTATTAAAGAGTTTTCTGAATTCCACCATATTTTACCTGTAAAATAATAATCTAAATAAAGGTAACACAAAGATTGTTGTTTTCAAAATCCACTACAATATTGGCAGTTTTTTAGCTTTTTGCAGCTAAAATATTCAGCTTGAAATTTGATTTTCTGAAGTACAAAGGATAAATTCTCCAAAGATACTATGGGCAAAATTACTTTAGACAAGGAGGGGCAGATGGCATTTAATGAGGAGAACCTGTTTATTCTGCAGAATATTGAGTTTGTCATAGTAGATGTATACAGGCAAAATCCGAAAATGACAGATTATTCGGTCATAACAGCGCTGGAAGCTGCAATTGAACATTACAGGGCAAAGATGCACGGCAGTCAGGAAAGGAAAGTTAACTTTTCACCGCTGGATGAAGAGGTTTTTGGAAGAATCAGATCAATATGTGACTGGCGTTTAGGGCGGATTACAGAGGATGAACTGCCGGAGCTGGATGAAACAGAGACACCGGAAACTATAATTGATTGCCTGAAGAGTGTGTTAAGCTCCGTTAAAAAGTCCAATAAGACCGGAGGCAGGCAGGGATACTTGACATTTATTTCTAGGTTTGTCAGATAGATAATCAATAAACTGAAGGTGACGAATAGAGGCCGGCGAAGGGGGAAATCTGATCTGTAAAATTGCGGACTTTGTCTTTTTTGTACCCCGGAT
This sequence comes from Ignavibacteriales bacterium, assembly GCA_036261625.1. Classification (GTDB taxonomy): domain Bacteria; phylum Bacteroidota; class Ignavibacteria; order Ignavibacteriales; family SURF-24; genus JAAXKN01. Next base: position 14,935 of record DATAKL010000034.1, read on the forward strand.
TATAGGATGTTAGGACCTGTTTGCTTTCTATTGAATTAAATTTCTATTTAGATAGTTAATTCGCAATCCTCAGCAGTAATTTCTGTTTAATTATCTGCTGAATCAAAAAAACGCATAATCTCATTTAGTTTTTAACACCTCATTAACATTAGCCCAAATAGCTGGTAAAAATATATCCAAACTTCTGTTCATAAAAAGGTATAAAATTTTATAAAAATATTAGCTATCTTTTAGCATAAATTTATGCAATTGACTACGAAAGATTAAATGAAAATAGATTTTGAAGAAATATCTTATCTGGAGCAAACCAGTCCTGCTATTAAACTATTCAAATCTGATAATTTCCCCCTCATTGCGTCATTTCTTTTTGTGGTATACAAAGAGGCGAAGAAAGGTGAAATTCCAGATATAGATATGGAAACGTATCTCTCGGATTATATTTATGGAATAAAACAGTCTGATGAGAATTCCCGCCTGTCAGACAATCCTAAGGCATATCTGGAAAGATGGACAAATGATGGTTTTCTAAGGAAATATTATCCTGGCGGAAGCGACATCCCTTTTTACCAGCTTACTCCCGCCTCCGAAAAGGCTCTTCAGTGGATAATGGACCTTGAAAAAAAAGAATTCATCGGTACAGAATCCAGGCTCCTTAAAATTTTTGAATTGCTAAAGGAAATTGTTTACAAATCCACTGAAGACCCTCTGAAGCGTCTGGAGGAACTGCAGCGGCGAAAAGATGAGATTGACTCCGAAATTCAGAAGGTGAAGTCGGGTGAATTCCATACACTTGATGACACACAAATCAAAGAACGTTACTATGAACTCACCGATACAGCGCGTAAGCTTTTAGCGGACTTCAGGGAAATTGAGTTTAATTTCCGCACTCTTGACAGACAGGTAAGGGAGAAACAGCTCAATCAGGGACTTTCAAAGGGGAAATTGCTGGAAGATGTTTTCGGCTTCCATGACCTGTTGTGGAGTACTGACCAGGGGAAGAGTTTCAAGGCTTTCTGGGAATTTTTAATGTCTCCTGAAAAGCAGGAGGAACTTGAGGAGTTAAGCGAAATAGTGATGAAAATTCCGGCTGTTGAGTCGGTTCAAAGCATGAATATTCTTGAAAGGCTGAAGGTTGATCTGGTTGAAGCAGGGGACAAGGTTAATAAAACAACTCACGGGCTGATTGAACAGTTGAGAAAATATCTCGACAGCAGGGTAAGGCTTGAAAACCGCAGAATAATAGAAATAATTAAGGGCATAAAAAAGACAGCTGTTGATCTTAAGGATAATCCTCCCATAAAGAGGGATTTTTTCACAATTGAATACAGGCCGGAAATTGAGATGATAATGGAAAGGCCTGAATTTATACCTCCCAGGATCCCCTTGATCCTGGATTCTGTGCCTGATGAGGGTCTGGCTGAGATTGACCTGAAATCTCTCTATGCACAGCACTATATCGACCTGGAAGAAATTCAAAATAATATTAAATCAATACTGGCCCAGGAGGGGCAGGTAAGCCTGAAAAGAATAATAGACGTGTATCCCGTAGAAAAAGGCCTTTCAGAAGTTATGGCCTACCTTGAAATAGCACACAAAGGGGGAAAGAACGTGATAAATGAAGAAAACGCCGTGGAAATACAGATAAAAAATAAAGAAAAAAATAAAGACTATAAAATTAAAATACCGGAGATCATTTTTGTAAGATGAACGATATAATAAATATTCCCCCGTATGCCGCAGTTTTGATAAAATTGCTTCAGGGCATAATCTATTCAGACGACAAGGAGCTATGGTATTTACTGATCAATTACCAGGCAAAAGTAAGAGAATACTTCAATATGATTGGAGTGGAGCTTAACATTTATGAGTCGGACGGATTTGCATTCTTAAAACAAAGGCAGCTTCCCGAGGAGATGCATCTGCCCGCTCTTATTTCCAGGTATCAGCTTAGTTATCCTGTAACTCTGCTGTGTGTATTGCTGCTGGAGAAGCTGATAGAATTTGAAACCTTCAGCGGGGAGACAAACCGCCTTTTTGTCACCAGGCAGGAAATTATAGATATGATCAGCGTTTTTCTTTCAGAAAGGACAAACGAGGCCAGAGTAGTTGATTCCATTGATGCCCACATAAATAAGCTGGTTAATTATGGATTCCTCAAGAAAATGCCCGAACAGGACAAGTTCGAAGTAAAAAGGATACTAAAGGCGAAAATAACAGCCGATAATCTGGTTACATTAAAAAAACAGCTGGAAGAATATGCAGGAAACATTTGAGTTTATTTCCGACAACGCCCTGGCCGGGTTCCGCCTGAAAAGACTTGAAATCTATAACTGGGGAACATTCAACGGGAAAATATGGAAGATTGAACCTGAGGGATATAACTCTCTGTTGACTGGGGATATAGGCTCCGGGAAATCCACACTGGTAGATGCTGTTACAACACTTCTGGTGCCTCATCAAAAGATAATATACAATAAAGCCGCAGGATCAACAGTCAGGGAAAGGGATATTAGTTCCTACTTTTACGGGGAATATAAGAATGAAAGAAATGAAATGAACAACAAAGGGCAGGGGGTCAGGCTCCGCTCGGAAAATGACTTTTCCGTTCTCCTTGCAGTTTTCAGCAATACAGGATTTGAGCAGCAGGTAAGTCTGGCACAGGTATTTTATGCAAGGGATGGCAAAATAGAAAAATTCTTCGTCTTTTCGCAGGAGGCTCTCAGTATCGGTGCTAACTTCACAAATTTCGGGACTGAAATACTGCAGCTTAAAAAGAATCTGAAAAAACTTCCTCTTACCGAAGTATTTGAAAATTTTAAGGACTATGGCCAGAGGTTCAGGAATATCTTCGGAATTAAGTCTGAAAAAGCCCTCGACCTGTTTTACCAGACGGTCTCCATGAAATCAGTAGGAAACCTTACTGAATTTGTACGGAGCCAGATGCTCGAGAAAACCGACGTAAAAGAGAGGATTGTTGAGTTAAGGCGGAATTTTGAAAACCTCACACAGTCACATGAGGCCATTCTGAAAGCCAAACGGCAGCTGCAGCAGCTTGAACCCCTGATTGCATTTTCGGATGAGTATTCACATCTGATGGAGCAGCTGGTAGAAATTGAATTTTCATTGCATGCCTTGCCTTCAGTATTTGCAGCCTTTAAGAAGGAACTGCTGAGATCCGAACAGGAAAATATAAGCAGGCAGCTTGCCGTTCTGAGAAAAAGAATTGACAACCTGAAGCAGGTAATAGCTGCTCTCGAAAGCGAGAAGTACAGGTTAAAAATTGCAATAGATTCAAACGAGCAGGGAAAGCGCCTTTCGGAAATTGACCGTGAAATTGTCCGGCTTGAAAAAAGCCGGGAGGCTAAGTACAAAAATAATAATGAATATGACACACTTGCAAAATCACTGGACCTGAAAAATGTGCGGACCGAAAATGAATTTATTGAGCAATATTATAAAGCCCTCGATTTGCAGTCGGGCATAATGAAGAGATCAGTAGATCTGGACATTCAGGAAGTGACCTTGAGCGTTGAGAAAAGGACGCATGAACAGGCAGTCAAATCGGATAAAGATGAACTTGATTCGCTTCTGAAAAGAAAGACACAGATACCGGAAAGCAGCCTGAGAATAAGGCTGCAGATAACCGAAGCTTTAGGCCTTAATGAGGAGGAAATTCCCTTTGCGGGCGAACTCATAAGGGTAAAGGAAAAGGAAGCTATTTGGGAAGGGGCCATTGAAAGAATACTGCATAATTTTGCCCTTAGCCTGCTCGTAAATGAGGACGACTACAGGCGTGTAAGCACATTTATAAACTCCACCGACCTGAAGGGAAGAATTGTTTTCTATAAGGTACAGGATGAAAAGAAAAAAAGTTTTATGAACCCGTCAGATATTTCGCTGCTGAATAAAATTGACATTAAAAACGACAGCCCCTTTTATGACTGGCTGCGCATGGAACTTTATGAAAAATTTAATTATGAATGCTGCATAGATATGGAGGATTTTTTCAGGTATCCGTATGCTGTTACGAAAGAAGGCCAGATAAAGAGCGGCAGAACCAGACACGAAAAAGATGACAGGTCGGCAATTACGAACAGGAGAAATTATGTACTCGGGTGGTCTAATAAAGATAAGATAAAGGCTTTTGAGGCAGGCATAAAAAAATTGAATTCCAGAATTGATTCCCTGGCTCTGGAAGTGGAGAATATAAGAAAAGAAAAGTTAAACTTAAGAAATAGGGAAAATGCCCTGCGTGACCTGCTAAGGTTTGAGGATTATGAAAGCCTGAATTATGAAGCAGATGTTACTGCAATCGAAAAATTAAAGGGTGAAAAAGAGGAAATCGAAAGGAGCTCCGACCAGCTCAAGACTTTACGCGGCCACCTTGAAAAGGTGGAAAATGAACTTGAGGAAAATAAAAAAGTAAATGAAGCTCAGATAAGGAACAGCGGGGCTTTTGAAATTTCTCTTGAAAACATTGCAAAAGATCTCACCCATTGCGATACTGTTGCAGGTTTGCTAAAGACTGATGAATTGAAACACTATAGTGAAAAGATACGGTTTGATATAAAAGGAAAGGCTCTTAGCCTGACCTCTTATGACAATATCCGCGATGAGGCCTGGAGGAGGTATGACAGCCAGAGAACTGAAAAGTCAAACAAGTCGAAAAAGCAGAGGGACCTAATAATAAAAGAGATGTCCAGGTATAAGAACGACTATCCTGAAGACACAACGGAAGTAGACCCCGCAGTTGAATCAATTGGTGAATTCAGAAGAATGGCAGACAAATTAAAAGGGGATGACCTTCCCAAATATGAAAGAAAGTTCAGGGAACTGCTGAATGAAAAGGCAATTCAGGATATTGCGCTCTTTAAGAATCAGCTTGAACTTTCATGCAAGGACATTAAGGATAAAATTACGCTCATAAACAGGTCCTTAAAAGATATAGAGTATGAAAAAGGCACCTTTATCGAATTGATTAACTCCGAAGCGTCTGATAATGACATAAAGGATTTCAGGATTATGCTGAGAAATGCGCACGAAAATACTCTTGGGCAGGGTGATTTATATACCGAGGAAAAGTTCTTTAGAGTTAAGGAGATACTGGATAAATTCAACAGCGGCGAACAGGCCGACATTAACTGGACCAACAAAGTGACAGACGTGAGGAATTGGTTTATCTTCTCGGCAAGTGAAAAATGGGCTGAAGACAAAAAGGAAAAAGAATTCTTCAGCGATTCTTCGGGTAAGTCAGGGGGGCAGAAGGAAAAGTTGGCATATACGATTCTAGCCTCAGCCCTGGCATACCAGTTCGGTTTGGAGTGGGGGGTAACAAGGTCGAGGTCATTCCGCTTTGTAGTAATTGATGAAGCCTTTGGAAGGGGTTCTGATGAAAGCACGCGCTACGCACTGGAGCTTTTTGCAAAGATGAACCTTCAGCTCCTTATTATAACTCCCCTTCAGAAGATAAACGTAATAGAGGATTACATTAAAAGCGTTCATTATGTTTACAACAGTGAGGGGAAGGATTCAATGATAAAGAGTCTGACAATTGAGGAGTACCGGAAGGATAAAGAAAACTATTTATTAGAAAGGGTAAACGGTGATCTCTCCTGAAGAAATAAAAAGCCGGTCGGAAAAGTGGTACAGGGAAATCCTGATTTCTTACCTGGAGGGGACAGATATATTCCCTAAGTATATCAGGTTTGGTAAAATAAAGGCCTCTGAGATCCAGAGGAGCTATGCGCAGATAAATAAATCCCTAAACAGGCTCAAAGAACTAAGCAAGAATTCAACAGGTTATGGTTACTTTGTTGAATATACGGAAAGAAACACCTTGAAATTCGGCAGGAATCTGTTTCCTGAAGATATAAGGTTTGATACTGAAGATGATTACCTGAAGTTCCACGAGAAGGAAAGTGAGTTTATAGGCTTTAAGACAGATGCAAATAAAATACTAAGCAGCATCGGTAATTTAAGGTCCTGGATGCTGGCAAATCCCTTAAAGGTCGTAATGAACAATGGGAAGTGGGACGCCCTGCTTGAGGTCTGCAGTTATTTTATTGAAAACCCAAGGCCCGGTATATATTTAAGAGAGATTCCGGTCAGGCAGCCCACAAAATTTATTGAGGAAAACCAGCCGATAATTAGGGAACTTCTGGATTTTCTTATTCCCGATTATATCAATGCCGGGGAATCTTCTTTTGAGAAAAGATACAATTTGAAGTACAATGAGCCGCTTATAAGGATCAAGATTCTGGACGATGTAATTTCCTCAAGATATTTCAGCGGCCTTAAGGATATATCACTTCCCGTCGGTGAATTTAATAGTCTCAGGCTTGAGTGCAGCAGAATATTAATGTTTGAGAACAAGGCGAATTTTTCTAATGTATATAATTTCCTTTCCCTGCCTCACATGTCGGGCACCCTGTCACTTTTTGGCCGGGGATTTGGCGTCGGATTACTTAAGGATAACATCTGGCTAAAGGAGAAGGAAATCTTTTACTGGGGTGACATTGACGCGCATGGATTTATGATACTTTCACAATTGCGCAGTTATTTCCCGCGTGTAAAATCAATATTTATGGATATAAAAACATTCGACACATTTTCCGAATTTGCCGTCAGGGGAGCTGATGCAGAAAAGCTGCAGCTTCAGAATCTGAGCGGGGAAGAAAGTGATCTCTACTTCCACCTTTTTCATTTAGAGCGCAATCGTCTGGAGCAGGAGAAAATTCCGCACTGGTATGTCATTGAACGCCTGGGTTCAATTTTAAGGGACAATGGTTAATTCCCTGGTCAATCGAAATTACCAGGAGGAAGTTGTACGGACATGAAAAAGGAATGCTATGGGTTTGTTGTGCCTCGGATTATCTGATATCAGAACCTGTAGAATGAAGCCAGATTACAAATTTACCGGGTTAAGGCAAGTAATTGGGTTGACAAAAGGCACACAATGTAAAAAATTCAAAGCTCTGAAAAGGGTTTCCGAAAGACAATTATTCCAAGTAGAAAGGCCTCAAAGAAGTATTTAGAAGAGCAGTAAAATGAAAAGATTAGAGAAAAATGAAGTTGAGATCCTGAAGCCTGTTGAAGATGGCGAATGGCAGTCAGTAAAGGATGTTGAGAAAAAGAAGGCTGAATATGCACGTTATGCAAAAAATACTTCTGCCAAGAATAAAAGGATAAATATCCGGTTATCGGAAATGGATCTTGCAAAATTAAAGGCCAAATCTTTGGAAGAGGGGGTTCCGTATCAGACGCTTATTGCAAGCATTATTCATAAATATGTGCATGGAAAGTTCAGGGAAGTCTGAACTGGAAGGCCTTATTTTTGTGATCCGTTTATAAGGCAAAACTTGTAAGTTTGCCTTAAATAAGAATCATAACTTGGTAGATGGAGACATTTATTTTAATTCCCCTCAACATTTTTCAGGGCGGGCTTTATCTTCCGGGATAATTTATCAGTAGATCAGCATGCCGTCAGATTTAACCATATCGGTGAGCAGGCCTTTTTTCTTCAGGTCAACTATGTCGACAGGTTTGGATAAGCTGAAGATCAGTTCACTGTAAAACCTGAAAAACACATTATCCGGAAGTCCTTCTACTCCAAGGTCAATGTCGTTTGACTCACGGGATGAATCAAGGTTTGAGCCGAAAAGATAGATTTTTGAAACCTTATACTTATCAGCTATTTCAAGGAGTTTTATTTTATCTTCATTTGAAATCATATCTCAAAATAGCTGAAAAAATGTACTTTTTCAATATGGAGTGATTTATGAAGGGGGATGAGGAAACCGCTCCACTCTTTAAAACAGGAAAAGCTCATTACTGAGCTTTTGTTGGTACCCCCAGATTATATGACGTTAGAACCTGTTTGATGTTCTCAGATTACACTTCCCACTTAAGTATTTGTCAGAGAACTCTGGCGGTGAAAAGTGCTTTGCAACGCGGAAAAATTTCCAGTAACCAGGGATAGACTTTTCCATTCGGATTTTAACACCGGAAAAACCTGCTATGGTTATATAATGGAGATTTTTGTGGCGAATGATTTTCTTTATTTCACTCCAGCTTATGAATTTTTCTTCCCCAAAAGGAAAAACAGCACGGATTCCCTCCTTTGTAAAGAAAATCCTGTCACGGTTTAATCGAATATATGTGTAAATGATTGGACAAATGAAAAGGATAACTGAGAGGGAGGCTGCAATAAAATCTGAAGCAGTATTTATGCCGAACTTGATCAAACCGATCAGGAATAAAGTGATAGTACACAAGAATAGTACAACGATAGTGCGAATTTGTTGATTTGAAGCTTTTAGTTCAATAACAACATCATCTTTATTTATCTCTCCTTCAATGCGGTTTGATTCATTGAATGCGTCTCTGATATTTCTGACTCTTCTGTGGGGGCCCAAGACAATAAATTCTGCAAGAATGTCTTTTGCTTCTTGTATGTTTGGAGCAACCAAGTAACCCCTATGCCATTGCAGCCGGGAACTACCAGACAGATAGGGAAAAGACACGCGCTTATCTCCAGGCATGAACATAGCCGTCAGGGAAAAGTAATCACCGGAAGACGGAACAACTGCCTCAAAAGAAAAGGTTGGCAAATTAGAGGGAGTGATAACCTGCAGGGCCTTGAAAATTGGAACTTCTTCATCCCTGAAAAAGCCGATACCCGTTGGTCTGCTCACTTTTATGATGTCATGAAAACGGTAGCCGGTTTCCGGGCTGGGGATACTCTCAATAAGAGCATGATTTGACTTTATCTTGCCTGAAGCCATTGAATCATTTCCCAGATCAATATAAGCCAGGTAGTGATCGGGTTTTGAGAACCTTTTTCTCAGTATGTCATAGTCATTTAGTTTTTTCATGTTTCGCAACTACAGAAATTAATCTTTGATCCACTGCCATGTAGAATAGTTCCAGGACATAATTGAACTATTTGAGAATAGCGGCTCAATAAAGTCTTTAAGTTTTTCAATAATCAGGGCAAAGGAGGTTTCCAATTCAATTTTGTTCTTGGAAAGAAAAATAATCCATTGATTATTTTTCACTGTATCATTCTTAAATTCATTTCCGTAAATGATTGCCCTGTCCTCAATCTGTGTCCCACGGGTAAAGAAAGTTGTTTCCAGAGCTTCCTTCATGATATTGCTTTTAAAAGAAATATTGGACGCTAAAAAGAATATATCATAAAAGTCTTTCATTCTGCTGGTGAGAACATTAAGCTTTACAATTGTGTCAAACTTTTCAGCTATAGCGGATTCGAAAGAATAGGCCATTATATTCGGCCTTGGTTCCTGGGCCAATATAACTGGAAAACTAACCTCTTTTGGTCCATCAACTATTTTATCCCCGAAGCCAATATCAATCGAAATATTCCCTGTTATTGTATCCATTTTATATGGAATATGAATCCTTATGCCGCTGTAGTCAGCTTCTTCTTTTATCCTTTCGGCTCTGATTTTCTCTGTTTCAAAAATGACTCCATCATCTACAGAAATGCCTGCAATTTCAGAGATAACTGCTCTACAATCTCCAATTTCATTAGGCAAAGCTCTCCCGAGAAAATCAATATCCCGTGTAGGCCGGAATCTGGAGATGTCTTTAGCCATTAGCAGCAGGGCACCTTTTAAAATAAGCTTATTTTTGTAAGGTGATATTGAAAGTCTGTAAAGAAATCTTTCCTGAAAATAAAGCCTGAGTATTGTGTTGTAATCTTTTTGTTCTTTCTCGGCAATATTAATTAATTTATTCCGTACTGAAACCGCAATATTTTTGACACCCTTTTTCATACCGCAACAATCCCCTTAATCATTGGCATAATTACCGTTTTTACCTGACATATTTTGGCATATATAACGAGCTTCCCGATATTACTTCCTTTAGATCTGAGGTATGTCTGCAGTGCTTCAATTGCCAGATCCTCTCCAAGTTTATTGCGGAATCTGAACATGTCGCAAATAGTTTTTTCCTTGTTGTAAATTCTGAGGTCGCCAAACTTAGTCTTTATAATTTCAATTCCGGGCTCATAGAACCTTTTAGTGAAATAGTAAGTTTTTACCGGGGGATAACTGATGGTCTTAGGTTTGGCCGTAATCGGTATTGCATAATATATTTCAGACGGATTAAAAGTCGTAAGGTTGTGACAATCAAGAGCAGAGATCAGACAGATGACTCCTTTAGGTTCGGCACGGCAGACTGTAAGATAACTGACGTTTATATCCTCAAAGAAGCTGTAATCTGAAATACGGTAAAGTCCAGGTTTGATTTTATCAATAATCCTATCTTCAACCAGACCTGCTATATTTCTGGTATGAAAGCCTGCCGATTTCAGCTCCTTCATCGTAGCAAAACCGCCGTGGTCTTCAAAATATTTTATTATTTCTTCCATTATTTGTATGGTTCGATATTGCTGTAAGTAATATACATTAACAGTAAATAAGAACCAAAAAATAATTAAAGGATCATAGGACGTCGCTCTGTTTAAAATGGAAAAAGCCCATTTCTGAGCTTTTGTTGTACCCCCGAGAGGATTCGAACCTCCGACCTGCGGTTTAGGAAACCGTCGCTCTATCCTGCTGAGCTACGGGGGCATTTTAGAGAATTTCTGCAATTCAGGCTATTAATATAACCAATTTTGCGCATTAATAAAATAAAAAATGGATGGCTGTGGAATTGAAAATCAAAGCCTGCCGGAAAATTCACGGCAGGCTTTCTAAATTGTTTTCTACTTCCCCCGGGGGATGCGTAAATTAAAAATTTCTAATATCAGTAAGCTCAGTTGTAATGGTAACATTGCGTCCCGCGAAATCATCGTTGAATAAGGATATGCCCTGACGGCTGAACTCTTTGATCAGTCCAATCCCGTCTGCAAACCATAAGGTAAGCGTGTCCTGATCCTGGGAAAATGATCTTCTTAGGGTCTGATATGTTGTTCCGCTCACCGTTATTGTTTCCCTGGCAACTTCACTTTCTGCATACTGGTGCTTGAACATGGGAAAGTATCCTTCCGGGGGATTGTCTCCCAGGGAGTAAATTACGCCGGCGCTGTCCTTTATTCCAAAAAATGCACTCCATTGGGTGCTGTCGGCCAGTTTTCCCAGAAGAGCCTTAAAGCTTCCGCGCCTGAATGAGTAGCTGCCGACTTTCATGTCAAATAATACTAAGCTTGTGCCGTCCTGGCTCATGGCATTAGATTGGTATCTCCATATGCTGCCGTTATTAGTAGGGAAGTAATCGCCCGCAATAAGAGGATCTTCTTTGGGCTTTGTAGGCTCATCTTTGGAACATCCGGAAAAGAAAAAGAGAACTGCACTTAAAACAAATAGAATTCTGAAGGCGCTGGTCTTCATTTTATACCCTTTTATTTTTGTGAATTTGTGTGCGTTTCGGGGTACAATTTATAAGAATATAAATTAATGAGGGAAATTATGGAAAATCGGACGGGAATGTCAAGTAATTTACGGGTAATCAGGCTGTTTTTTGCCTTTACGGCTGAAAAACGCACTTTATTGTGAAACGAGATTAAAATATCGGCGATTTAAATTGCTTTTACCCCGGATACTTTATAATTTTGAACATGTAATTTTTTAAAACGAGAGGAGGAATAATGACTACAATTGTTGATGTAATCGGAAGGGAAATACTGGATTCCAGAGGCAACCCTACCCTGGAAGTTGAAGTTGAACTTGAATCAGGCGTTGTAGGCCGTGCTGCTGTTCCTAGCGGCGCTTCTACAGGCGAACACGAAGCTGTTGAATTAAGAGACGGTGATAAATCACGCTATATGGGTAAGGGTGTTCTTAAGGCTGTTGAGAACGTTAATGACAAAATTGCTGATGAAATTATAGAATTTGATGCTCTCGATCAGGTCGGTATCGACCAGTTCTTAATCGAACTCGACGGCACCCCGAATAAATCTGTCCTGGGAGCAAACGCAATCCTTGGCGTTTCAATGGCATGCGCTAAGGCTTCTGCTGCAGCACTGGGACTTCCTTTGTACAGATACTTAGGCGGCGTTAACGCACGCACTCTGCCTGTTCCTATGATGAACATCTTAAACGGCGGAAAGCACGCAGATAACAACGTCGATTTCCAGGAATTCATGATCATGCCTGCCGGCGCCCCGAACTTTGCCGAGGCACTCAGAATGGGTACTGAAACTTTCCATTCACTCAAGTCAGTGCTCAACAAGAAAGGCTACAACACTGCAGTGGGCGATGAAGGCGGATTTGCTCCAAACCTTAAGTCAAACGACGAGGCTTTGGAAGTAATTCTTGAAGCTATTACCAAAGCGGGCTACAAACCTGGCGTTGATATATTCCTGGCACTGGACGTCGCTTCAAGCGAAATGTTCCAGAAGGAAAACAGCAAGTACCAGTTCTTCAAATCAGACAAATCTGAAAAAACAGCCGCCCAGATGGTTGACTTCTATGCTAACTGGGTGCGCCAGTATCCTATAGTTTCAATTGAAGACGGCCTTGATGAAAACGACTGGGAAGGCTGGTCAATGCTTACCGAAGCACTCGGCAACAAGATCCAGCTCGTTGGCGACGATCTTTTTGTTACCAATACCGAACGCCTCGAAATGGGCATAGAAAAAGGTATCGCTAACTCAATCCTTATTAAGGTTAACCAGATCGGTACTCTTACTGAAACTTTGGACGCTATCGAAATGGCTAAGAGAGCAGGCTATACAACTGTTATCAGCCACCGTTCAGGCGAAACTGAAGATACTACAATTGCCGACATAGCTGTTGCTACAAATGCCGGACAGATTAAGACAGGTTCTGCAAGCCGTACAGACAGAATTGCAAAGTACAACCAGCTCTTAAGAATTGAAGAGGACCTGGATACTACTTCAATATTCCTCGGCCTTGCAGCCGTTAACTGCGTTGTTGAATAGTTAACTTTATATATGTTCTTTTACGGGCGCCTGAGCAATCAGGCGCTTTTTTGTCTGTGGATAAATTGGCTGAAACTGAAGTCTAATTCCCCCGGCTTCTTTGTCCAAATTAATTATTTTATAATAATCAGGGGTCGCTATGCCAGAGAGTGTTCTTCAAAGCTGCAATAATCTGATCAAAAAAAATAATATCGAGATCATCGACTTAAAAACCATCGACTTATCGGGACGTCTGCACCACATTTCACTTCCTTTTTATCCGGGACTTTTAACTAAACTTATGGCTGAAGGCGTCGGCTTCGACGGCTCAAGCTTCGGCTTCAGCAAGGTGGAAAACAGCGATATGATCATGATTCCGGACCTTGAAACCGCTGTTATCGATCCTTTCAGGGAAGCCCCGACTTTAAGCTTTTATTCACATATAGTCTTAACCGACGGCAAACGCACCCCGTTTTCTCAGGACGGGCGTTTCCTGGCAAAGAAAGCTGAAAAGCTCCTCAAGGAAATTACAGGCGCCGACAAATCGCTCTGGGGTCCTGAGTTTGAATTTTACATCTTCTCAAAAGTTGAATACGATACGCGCACTTCTTCTTCATTCTACAGGGTGGAGCATGCAGAGGAATTTTATAAAAGGGCTTATCATGCAGCCAACCCGTTCGATGTTTACGACGACTTCCGCGACGAGGCTTCAAAACTTCTCCAGAAGTTCGGAATAAAAGTTAAATACCATCACCACGAGGCCGGCGAACGCGGCCAGCAGGAAATTGAAACTTATTTCCACGACCTGCTTTCAACGGGCGATCACATCGTTACCAGCAAATACGTGCTTTTTAACCTCGCACGGCAGAAGGACCTTTTTATTACATTTATGCCGAAGCCTATGTACCAGCAGGCAGGTAACGGCATGCACCTGCACATGTTCCTGACCAAAAACGGGAAGAACGCTTTCTATAAGAAAGGGGAATACGGAAATATTAACGAGCTTGGACGCTTCTTTATAGGCGGCATGCTTAAACACGGTCCCGCTCTTTCGGCCTTTACAAACCCGAGCACAAATTCTTACAAGCGCCTCGTGCCCGGCTTTGAGGCTCCCGTGGCACTTACATACGGACAGGGCAACCGCGCCGGTGCAATCAGAATTCCGAAGTATGTTACCAATCCCGAGGAAACCCGTTTTGAATACCGTCCACCCGACGCCACTGCAAATCCGTACCTATGCATTACGGCAATGCTGCTTGCGGGACTTGACGGCGTTGTAAACAAAATAGACCCTGTTAAGGAAGGCTACGGTCCTTACGACAAGAATATTGATGAGCACTGCAAGGACAGCATACATTTCCTCCCGAGGAATTTGTCTGAAGCCCTCGACGCTCTCGACGCCGATAATGAATTCTTAAAACGCGGGAACATCTTTACCGATGAACTTCTTCAGCAGTGGGTAAAACTGAAACAGGAGGAGATCAAGGCCATTGGCACAATGCCGCATCCTTTTGAATATAAGATGTACTTCAGTCTGTAGGTAAAGGTAAAGTAAGAGACAGGTTGAGGTTAAGGCTAAGGTTTAGTAAATTAGCGGGCCGGAGTTTTATTTATCCGGCCCGCTAATTCATAATTCAAAATTCATAATTCATAATTATCCACATGTCTTACACAGGCGAGCTTAGTGCTCTAATAACTGCCGTACTATGGTCGTTTACCTCAATATTCTTTTCCGAAGCCTCCATTCGTGCAGGATCTTTCCAGGTTAATATAACAAGGCTTTTACTTGCAGCAGTATTCCTTATTGCAACAATTGCCATTATGGGGCTTTCGCTCATGCTCTCAGGCCAGCAGCTGTTCTATCTTGCAGTAAGCGGGCTCATCGGGCTCATATTCGGCGACACATATTTATTCAAGGCTTATCAGCATATAGGGGCGCGTTTAAGCCAGCTTCTTATGGCCTCCTCACCTGCAATGACTGCAATAATGGCTTACTTTTTTTTAGGCGAAGGGTTCTCCCTCTGGGGTATTGCAGGAATACTTGTTACGCTCACCGGGATTTCAATGGTTGTAATGGAAAAAAATGAGCTTCCGGCGGCAAAATATAAAATCAGCAGGATCGGCATTTTCTACGGCATCATGGGGGCTCTGGGGCAGGCGGCAGGACTTATATTTGCGAAGCTTGCATTTCAGCAGGGTGATATAAACGGTTTTGTTGCCACATTCATCAGGATATTTGCTTCGGTCCTTGTTATACTTCCGGCAGGAATTATATTTAAGCGCTACAAAAATCCTGTCCGCGTATTTTCGGCAGACAAGAAGGCTCTGGCATATACAACTGCGGGATCTATTCTGGGGCCATATCTCGGCATTACATTCAGCCTTATTGCCATTTCCAAAACTAATGCCGGAATAGCTTCAACCATAATGTCCACTTCGCCTATTATTATGCTTCCAATGATAAGGTATATGTACAAGGAGAAGCTTTCATGGAAGTCTATCGTAGGGGCATTCATTGCCGTTGCGGGAGTGGCGATACTTTTCCTGCGATGAAAGGGTTCAAGGTTCGAAGTTCAACGTTTCGTCAAGCATTATAAATTACATTTCCCCTGAATAGCCACGAGCTTTAGCTCGTGGACCACGGAATCCCCCTCATTTGGGCTTTAGCCCCCGATTTTCACAAGGAGGATCTGGGGCTAAAGCCCGAATATTTTTTTGCTCCTATTCCACGGCCTGAAGGCCGTGGCTATTCATCTGAGAAAAGCCGGCTAAAGCCGGTTTCAATTGAATAGCCGCGAGCTTCAGCTCATGGTGAATGATCTTTCCCCTGAATAGCCACGAGCTTTAGCTCGTGGTTGCGCGATTCCCCTCCCGTTCGGGCTTTAGCCCCGGATTCCGGGTTATTTGATTCATTAGTCCACGACCTGAAGGTCGTGGCTATTCATCTGGGAAAAGCCGGCTAAAGCCGGTTTCAATTGAATAGCCGCGAGCTTCAGCTCATGGTGAATGATCTTTCCCCTGAATAGCCACGAGCTTTAGCTCGTGGTTGCGCGATTCCCCTCCCGTTCGGGCTTTAGCCCCAGATTTTCGGAAGGAGGATCTGTGGCTAAAGCCACGGTTTTTTTGATTCATTTGTCCACGGCCTGAAGGTCGTGGCTATTCATAGAAAGTGTCCTAACCAAGAAATCAATTTTTGAATATGCTTAAATCGGGCTTGTGTTTTCTTGGCCTGGAGAGCTCGTAATTGTAAATTACTTTCCCAAGATTTTTTAAGAACGGCAGACCAGTCTGATCATACTCATATTTATCATCATTAAAGATCTCGTCGTTATTCACATAAATAACAGCCGTTACAAAAAATTCCACCTTTTTGTCAAAATCCACAATGTAGGCATTGTCTGTCAGGTATCCATAGGCAAGACCGATCTTGTTGAATATGCGTATGTTTGACGGGATTGTGTCTTTTATCCCTCCATACATCAGGAACTTCACATTTGCATCAGGGTATTCTTTCGGGTCGTATTTCGGGTAATCGCTTTCCCTGGCCAGCATCGACATATATTTGTATAAGAATTTGTAATCGTCACCAGTCAGATTAAATCTCTCTTCCTTAGGGAAACTTTCAGGGAAAATTATCCTTTTCAATATGCCCTGCAGACTCTCAACTGATATATAATTATTATAGGTAAAGTCCTTTGGTTCATTAACCAGTTTGCCGTTGCCGTCGATGTACCCGTTTCCCCGGGAAAGGGTGGGGAGATCATTTCTGTACTCAACGGGATTGACCTGTGCTTCCTGATGGTAGAAAATTTTGTCTCCATCGTAGAAAGTAAACGGGTTGGTGTGCCTGTTTTCCTCATTTGAAAGGGCAACAGAAACCCTGTGCTGGAGCTTTACGTCTTTAAGGCCGCGTTTCCAGAGCTCTTCATTGAGATACTTTTGTCCCAGGAATTCATAAGTCCTGTTGAAGGCGTCATTATCGCTTGCCAGGAAGATCTTTTTAACATAATGAGCAATTGAAGGGAGGCTGTCCTTTGAGCTCAGGTCCAAAAGAACGCGCGTCTGTCCTGAATATGCGCTGTCAATTCGAAGACGGGTATACTTATCAAGTCCTTTTATATTAAGTTCGTTAAGCTTCTGGAGCGAGAGCACGGCTCCTGCTATTTTGACTGAGCTTGCAGGATAGAAGTAATTATTCTTATTAACATTGTATTTATATGTTGTGAAGTGTGGTCTGTTTTTCCTGTTGCGGTCGACCTGTGTATAAAGGATCTGGACCTGGTATTTGGAAGGGTTTTGTGCCACTTCGGGGAACAGGCTGCTGTTTGCTTTTAGAAGACTGTCCAGCAGTGCCGGATTATTCTGAGCGGAAGCTGCTGCCTGGAAAAGAAAAATAAATAATAAAGCAGCGGAAAAGTATCTTTTCATAGTCATGTGTCGTTTTGATAGTAAAAATTAATGTTAAAAACCGACATGAAAAATACTATTCCGCACTTTACGATCCAAGGGATTTACCTGGCATCAAGCAGCTTTCTGTATGCAGTATAATCGCCGTGGCTAAAGCATACGAAGATGACCTTCTCTATGGACGGGTCCTTCTCAAGGAACTCACTTACTTCTTTTATGGCTATTCTTGCAGCACGTTCAAAGGGGAAGCCGTAGACGCCTGTACTGATTGAAGGGAATGCTATAGTTTTGATATTGTTCCGCGCGGCAAGTTTAAGCGAGTTACGATAGCAGGAAGCTAGCAGCTGGTCCTCGTTAAAATCTCCCCCGCGCCAGACAGGTCCCACGGCATGAATGACATATTCAGCCGGAAGTTTATATCCCTTTGTAATTTTAGCCTCTCCGGTCAGGCATCCGCCTAAAGTCCGGCATTCCTCTTTAAGTTCGGGACCCGCGGCGCGGTGTATTGCGCCGTCTACGCCACCGCCGCCCAGGAGGGTTGTATTAGCGGCATTAACAATTGCATCCACCTGAAGCTGTGTTATGTCGCCTTCTTCAACTGTCATTTTGTCTGTCATTTTGTCTCCTGAAAAACAATTTTCCGTAAAAATTTCACCTCATGTAAATTACAAAAATAAGTATTTCCGAATCCAGTCTCCCGGGCTTCGGAGATTCATTTATGTTGAATTTTAAAGGACTGGAGTGTGAAATGGTGGAAAAATCAGCAAAATAGTGTTGAAAGTGTTTATAATTTCAACAAAGGGCTGTAGAAAAATTAAACACCTCTATTATGCCCCATATAGAGCGGAAACGCGGTTTCTTTCTTTTTTGTGAAAAATGTGTTGAATTCTTCAACAAAACGCTTTGAAGCGTAGTTAATACGAGGTGCTTTTAAAATTCTCATAAAGCATTAAAAAATAAGCATTTATGAGAACGCCTGAGGCTTTGTTGTGAAGTGGTATGTATTTTGTTGTATAGTTTATATACAAAAAACAACATAATGAGGAAAAATCATGGTAGCATTATTTGTATTACTAACTTTTGCTTTGTTTGTCGTGATTGACATCTTCGTTCTTAAAGCACAGAAGAAAAGTCATCCCGCATTCGAAAAAACTCCGGGCGCTGTTTTCAACAAAAGCAGCATCGCATTTCCAAACCAGGTTTATGTATCAAATGGGCATACCTGGGCACAGCAGCTTCAGGACGGGACAGTTAAGGTAGGGGTTGATGATTTTGCTCTGAAGGCTCTGGGCAGATTATCCGTAACCCGTATTGCTTCCGAACTGACAAAGGTGAAGCAGGGAGACGTGATCCTTGAAGGCACCTGCAGCAACAATTCATTTAAGTTCAGAAGCCCTGTAGAAGGTACAGTAAAGCTTGTTAATGAATCGATTCTTAACAGGACTCTTAGTGAACCTTTTACAAACGGCTGGGGACTCATAATCACACCGAGCAACTGGGAAGCCAGCCGCAAGGCGCTCAAAACCGGCGAATCTCTTTCGGCATGGCTGAAAGAGGAATTCAGAAGGCTGAGGGATTTTATTGAAATGAGTACCGTAAAGCCCGAGCTGGTAGGCGTTACAATGCACGACGGCGGCAACATAGTTGAAGGTGCAATCTCCAACATCAGCAAAGAGGGTCTGAAGAATTTTGAAAATGAATTTTTAACTTTTTAATTGAGGATCACCATGGTAAAACAAAAAGGCATTTTGTATGATTCTACTATGTGCGTTGGCTGCGGAGAATGCTACAACGCATGCAAAGCTCAGAATAAACTTGCCAAAACAAATTCCGATCCACTGAGAGATCACCTTTCAGCAGAGACATATACTGTTGTTGAACAGTATGACGATAAATATACCAGAAAAATGTGCATGCACTGCCAGAGCCCCACATGTGCTTCTGTTTGTCCGGTTGGTGCAATTGTTAAAACTGAGCTGGGTCCTGTTACTTACGATCCGAATAAATGCCTCGGCTGCCGCTACTGTATGCAGGCCTGCCCGCACAGAATTCCGCGTTACGAGTGGAGCAGCAGAGATCCCCGCATCAGAAAGTGCATCATGTGCTACGACAGGGTTAAAAACGGACAGCCGACAGCCTGCTCTGAGGCGTGCCCCACCGGAGCTACACTCTTCGGAGACCTGGATGATCTGAAGGCAGAGGCCAAGAGGAGGCTTAAAGAAAATCCTGATACATACTATCAGCACATCTATGGCCTTGAAGAAGCAGGCGGAAGCAACGTGCTTATTCTTGCATCTGTTCCTTTTGAAAAGCTTGGCTTTGCCGCAAATCTTCCAAAGGAAGCTCTGCCGAACTATACAGGACGTGTGCTTGAAAAGCTTCCCGGAGTAGTTGGCGTTGGCGCCGCATTCTTAACAGGTATGTACTGGCTGACAGACAGAAAGAATAAAATTGCAAAAGAAAAACAGCAGGAAGGGAAAAAATAATCATGAAAACAGAATCTATATTTAAGCTCACATTTTGGAAAGCCGTTGCTATCATACTTATAGCAGCAGGTTTATACTCTGTTGTTTTCAGATTCGCTTTCGGGCTTGGAGCGGCTACAAACTTAAATGATGCTTTCCCCTGGGGAATCTGGATAGGTTTTGACATTCTTTGCGGTGTGGGTCTGGCTGCCGGCGGCTTTACCATATGCGCTGTAGCCCACATATTCAACATCAAGAAGTTCGAACCTTTGGCAAGGCCTGCGGTTCTGACTGCCTTTTTGGGTTACATTCTCGTTGTTTGCGGTCTACTGGCCGACCTTGGAAAACCCTGGCACCTGTTTAACGCCATCGTAATGTGGAACTTCCATTCAGTAATGTTTGAAGTTGCCTGGTGCGTAATGCTTTATACAACTGTGCTCTTCCTGGAGTTCGCTCCCGTTATACTGGAAAGGTTCAGGCTCAATAAGCTTCTTATGATCATGAGAAGAGTGTCTATTCCGATAATGATGCTCGGCATTCTGCTTTCAACTCTGCACCAGTCGTCATTGGGATCACTTTTCCTGATTGTGCCCACAAAAATGTACCCGTTATGGTATTCTCCTATTCTTCCGGTACACTTCTATCTGAGCGCAATCGGAACAGGTCTTGCAATGGTTATTTTTGAAGCCTATACAAGCGCCCGCGCTTTCAATCACGGTCTTAAACTGGAGCTTCTTTCAAGCGTCGGAAAGATTTCAAACGTAATGCTGATTATTGCAGTAGCGGTAAGATTTATCGATCTGGCAATTTTGAATAAATTAAATTATTTATTAATTTCCTCGAGCGAAACATACATGTTTTACCTTGAGCTCTTTATCGGCACCGTTGTACCGGTTTATCTGCTCTCGCAGAAAAAGTTCAGGGAAAGCAGGAAGTGGTTATATATTTCAGCTTTATTTGTAATTGGCGGGTTCCTGCTCAACAGAATTAATGTAAGCATCACATCCCTGACCGGGTCTGCGAACTACAATTACTTCCCGTCAGTTTACGAGATCAGTATAACACTCATGCTGGTTACGATCGGTATGGTTGCCTTTAGACTAATAACTCAGAACTTCCCCGTATTCGAAGAGCTTCACGAAGGTGAGGAAGAAAGTGAAGCGCTTCACGGCAGAGAAGCAATTTTAAGTGAATAGTGTTTAATTACATTAGTGATTAACATGAAAAACAAAGATAATTATAGCAATCTGCAATGTATCTGGATGGCTTCGAAGATTGTGGATTACAAGCTTTGCGACAGGAATTTTGACTGCGACAACTGCCTGTTTGACAAGTCCATGCGCAACATACAGCACTTCGGACGAAGGGAAGAGGAGTTGAAGGAAAGGTCGAAAAGCCAGAGTATCATTCAGGCTATAATAAATAAAATAGAACATGCGGAGTTTAAGCCTCAGATGCTGTACTTCCAGAACCATCTGGTTCTAAAGAATCTCTTTGCCAACACGTATTACCTGGGCTTCAGTCCTGTTGCAATCGATCTGATGGACAGCCTTACGGGCATTGAGTACTGCAGCACTTCGGACAAGGTTCAGAAAGGGCAGCCGATTATTAAAGTCAACGGGGTCTGGGGTAACCTAACAATTACTTCCCCCATAAACTTTTCCTGTCTGGGCCACATTACGAATCCCGAGACACAGATTCCGCATGAAAGATGGGTAAGCCTGATCGAGACTTCAAAAGATGACCTTGAGGAAAGCGCCATCCCTGTTTCCGATTACCACAGGGATATCATTTCTGTAACGCGTGAGCTTACACGCCTCGAGATAAACTATCCCGAGGTGGGACTTACGATGATGGACGGCGGCACCGACGTTCAGTTCCTTTATGAAGTCATTGGCAGGAAAAAATATTTAAGTATCCTTAAAACATTATTTCATAAAAACAACAAGGGTTAAAACGCGATGAAAAAAAACATTATTTATGTTCTCTCAGTATTATTTGTTTCGCTTATAGTGCTTGGCGGTAATGTCAGTGCACAGCACAAATATGTAGGCGAAAAAATGTGTGCAGCCTGCCATAAGGGTGCAAAAGGCAACAACGTTGCAGAAAAGTGGCAGTCAAGCGACCACTCAAAGGCTTTCGAAACTCTCAAGAGCCAGAAGTCGAAGGACATTGCCGCGAAAATGAAAATTTCCGATCCTGCAACTTCCGACAAATGCCTCAGCTGCCATGTTACGAATATGGCAAAGAAAGATGAAGGCGTTTCATGCGAAAGCTGCCATGGACCTGGTTCCGACTACAAGGCTATGAATGTAATGAAAAATCCTGAACTTGCTAAGAAGAACGGCTTAATTTTAGGCAAGGGCGATGCCAGTCTGTGCAAAAAATGCCATAATCCGAACAGCCCGACCTACAAGCCGTTCGATTACAACAAAAAGTGGAACATGATCAAACATCCCTCAAAGGCCTGATTTGATTCTGCAGCTTCTTTTATGAACTTTTTTTTCTAAAATTAGAGCAAAGCCGGTCCATTGGATTCATCTCCGCGGACCGGCTTTGCATTTTATTCTCCAGTTACCCCAAATTCTGCTAAAAATACCCCTTTATCCTGTAAAAGTGCTTGCAACTTAACAAGCAATTAAATAGTTTTTAGTTAGATTTTTCGAGCCTTATTTCAATGAAAATCAAATTTTACAATAAATTAAGTTTTAAGCTGATACTGGTCATCTCTTTGATTTTACTTGTTAATCTTGGCTTCCAGACTGTATACACACTGACAACTCTTGAAAAGGACCTTACAAATTCCTATTCTCAGAATGCATACAACATCAGCGACATTATAAAGAAGTCCACCCGCTACAGCATGATGCTCAACCGCAGCTACGACGTGCATCAGATCATTAAGACAATCGGCACTGAAAGCGGAGTGGAGAAGATCAGGATCTACAATAAGCTCGGCCGTGTGATATTTTCCACCGACAGCACTGAAATTTCAACAATGATGGATAAAAGCGCCGAGGCCTGCATTGCATGCCACAGCGACGGAAAGCTGGTGGCAACGCTTCCTGTCAAGGATAAGATCAGGCTTTTCAGGAAAAGTGACGGTTCCAGGGTGCTGGGGCTCATCAACCCTATCTACAATGAAGACGACTGCTGGAATTCAGGATGCCATGCACATGATAAGAACGTGAAAATATTAGGTGTTCTTGACGTTGTGGTCTCGATGAAGCAGGCCGATGAGATCATCTCCAGCAATATTTCAAACGTGGTTACCGCATCAATTCTTGTAACTTTCATAATTGCTGTAGTTATATGGCTTTTTATATCCCTGGTGGTCAACCGCCCGGTAAAGAAGATAACAAGGGGAATTGAGGAACTGGGAAAAGGAAACCTGAACTATAAGATTGACGTAAATTCCCAGAATGAGCTGGGCAAGATGGCCAGGCAGTTTAATGATATGGGAAGCAAGCTCGATCTGGCCTATAAGGAAATCAAGGAGTGGTCGGAAACCCTGAACGAGAAGGTAAAGGAAAAGACCGAGGAGCTGAAGAAGATCTACGACCAGATAATACAGATTGAAAAGCTGGCTTCGCTGGGTAAACTTTCGGCCACTGTGGCCCACGAGCTGAATAATCCGCTGGAAGGAATCCTTACATACAGCAAGCTGATCTCGAAGAAGCTCGCAAAAATGCAGCAGGATAACGAGTATGAAAAGATACTCGAGTACCTGTGCCTCATATCGGAGGAATCTTCTCGCTGCGGAAGGATAGTTAAGGATCTTCTTTTGTTCTCGCACAGGGGAAGTGATGAATTTGTGGCTGAGGACCTCAACGCCATAATTGACAAGAGCATTCTTCTTATAAATCATCACCTTGAGATGAACCATATTAAAATGGAAAAAGAGTGCAATGAGGTGCCTGTTATAATGGAAGGCGATTCGCAGAAGATTCAGCAGGCTTTGATTTCGCTGCTTATAAATGCAATTGAGGCGATGCCGGGCGGCGGAACACTGAAGGTAAGCCTTGACTCCGATGAAAAGGACGCTGTAATTAAAATTATTGACCAGGGTTACGGAATCTCTGAAAAAGATCTTCCGCACATATTTGAACCTTTCTATTCAACAAAACAGAAATCAAAGGGTACCGGACTGGGACTGGCCGTTGCCTATGGAATTATAGATCATCATAAAGGCAGAATTGAGGTGGAGGAAACCTCGCCTAAAGGAACGACTTTCAGGATAGTTCTGCCTCTGAAGAAAAATTAAAATCTGAGAAAAGAATGAAGAACAAAGCAAGCATTCTGATAGTAGATGACGAAAAAATTGTGAGGGAATCCCTTTATCACTGGTTCATCGAAGAAGGATACAACGTGGATACTGCCGAGGATGCCGAGGCAGCCTTAAGAACCATTGAGAAAGGGAAATATGAACTGATGCTCGTGGATATGAAAATGCCGGGCATGAGCGGGCTTGAATTGCTCGATAAGGTAAAGGAAATTGATAAAGACGCCATCTTCATTCTTATTACTGCCTTTGCCTCTGTACCCACGGCAATAAAAGCTCTTAAGAACGGAGCATACGATTACATTACAAAGCCTATAGATCCCGATGAACTGGCTCACATAGTTGAAAAGGCAATCTGCCAGAGGGAGCTTCTGCAGGAAAACGAGCAGCTGAAGGATAATATCAATGAGATCATAAAGCCCGACAACCTGATAGGCGAAAGCCGCCAGATGCTGAAGATTTTTGACCTTATCAATACTGTAGCCCAAACGGACACAACCGTCATGATCCGGGGCGAAAGCGGAACCGGCAAGGAACTGGTTGCAAAGGCAATTCACATCAACAGCAAGAGGAAGTATTTCCCTATTGTTACAGTCAATTGCGGCGCACTGGCCGAATCGCTTCTTGAATCGGAACTCTTCGGCCATGAAAAGGGAGCCTTTACGGGAGCCCATTACAAGCGCAAGGGAAAATTCGAAATGGCCGACGGGGGAACGATCTTCCTGGATGAAATAGGAACGGTTTCTCCCAAAATGCAGATCGAACTCCTGAGGGTAATTGAAACAAAGCAGTTCATGCGTGTCGGGGGAAATGAAAACATAAAAAGTGATTTCAGGGTCATTGCCGCAACAAACGAGCCCCTGGAAAACCTGCTCAAGGAGGGGCGGTTCAGGGAGGATCTCTACTACCGCCTGAATGTCTTCACAATATTCATTCCGCCGCTAAGGGAAAGAAGAGAGGATATTCCGATACTTGCCTATTATTTCATGAACAAGTTTAACCAGGCGATGAATAAAAACATCAAGAACATTTCCAATGAAGCAATGGATTTCCTGGTTAATTACAGCTGGCCCGGAAATGTTCGTGAGCTGGAAAATGCAATTGAGAGGGCACTTGTTGTCGGGCGCGGCGATTCAATAAGGATTGAGGATCTCCCCTTTCATGTAACGCCAAATAACAGGACGGAAGACGACGGGGATAAAAGCCTCGAAAGCGTGGAGAAAAGGCATATAATGAGCGTGCTGGAAATGAACAACTGGAACATTTCCAAAAGCGCTGAGGCCCTGCAGATTGACCGTGTGACGCTGTATAATAAAATCAACAAATATGGATTTCGAAAATCCTGATGAATTTTTATATTGCTCCCGTTGAATTTTCAAACGTTTCGGTACTAAACAGCATAATAAAAAATATCTCTGCGGTCTTCAGGGAAAAGATCACACTCATCAGGCTGCCCCTGGATACGGCCGCGGCATTCTCAAAAGACCGCGGGCAGTATTTTTCGACACAGCTTATTGCCGATGCCCTGAAACTTACCCAGCCCTACGACGGCAAGGTGCTTATGCTGGTAGAGTTCGACCTCTATGTCCCCGTATTCACATACGTCTTCGGCGAGGCACAGTTAAATGGAAAGCACTCGATTGTTTCCCTCTGCCGCCTTCACGAGGAGTTTTATTCCGGCAAGACAAACGATCGTCTCCTTCTCGAAAGAACACAAAAGGAAATTCTCCATGAGCTGGGTCACAATTTGGGCCTCATTCACTGCCGGGACTGGGACTGTGTAATGCACTCCTCGCAGGGGGTCGAAGAAATAGACATTAAAGGGCAGTTCTACTGCACCGGCTGCATGGCAACCCTTTCCAGTAACGGTTTCAGCAGCAGCTTTGTAAATCCTCCTTCCGAACAGCACCTCTGACGGCACTCACGCCTGCAGCAGTTCCTCATTGACACAAATCATACTACCTGAAGAATTTTATAAGTAGAATAAAATAAGGGGCCACCGAAAAAGGCAAGTGATTAAAAAGTGATTCATTTTAAGACACCGTTCTCAAGTGATTCATTTTAAGACACCACTGAATTGTAAATGCTTTATTTTTTGCAATTTATGCTGTGGCACAGTAATTGGATCTTATTTTAGAATTCTATTTCAGGAGACGTATGGAACTAGTACCAATAATCCAGATCAGCCTGGCCCTTTTTACAGGACTTTTGATTCTTGTATTAATCATATCCTACATAGTTTTTAAGATGAATAAGAACGAGCAGGCTAAACAGTTCAAACCGGAATATAGTCTTCAGATGAATCAGGGCTACTATCCGGAAACAATGCAGGATCAGAGTTATCCTCAGACCTCAGGCATGTATGACGAATACAGTGCATACTACAACGCTTATGACGCTCAGCAGGTGCAGGCTCAGCCCATAGCAAGGCATGAGAGCTTTGCAAGGCAGAGCAGGTACACAGTAGTTTATAACGACGGCAACAGTGAAAAAGCAGCCTACTACCCGGAACGCAGTACAGGCTACAAATACAGATTTGCTCCTACAAAAAATACAAATGCTTTTGCCCAGTTCAAGTAAAAACCTACCGAATAAGTAGTTTCTAAGGCCGGAGAACCTAGTCTCTCTCCGGCTTTTTTTGTCTTCAGTTGTTCAGAAACCGTTAAATGCAGTATATAAGGTATGCCCATTGGGGATGGGATTATTTTGCGGCGGCAAATACACATTGTGCGGATAGGATGCCTTTGTTTTTGAAGCTGGTTTTATTAACTTCCATACCTCAGAGAAAGAGTAATTTTGCCTTAACAAAAAGGATTAATATTGACTAATATACCTGAACCAAGAATTGAATTACTGCCGGAGAAGAAACTTGCTGGAAAACATCTTAAGATGTCTTTAGAACAAAACAGGACATCAGAACTGTGGCGGAGCTTTATGACCGAATTAAAGGGGATTAAAAACTTTGTCTCATCTGACTTAATCAGCATGCAGGTATATGATAAGTCGCTGGATTTTAAGAATTTTAATGTAAATACAGACTTTGAGAAATGGGCTGCTGTGGAAGTTGCAGACTTTAACTCCGTTCCGGACAATATGGATACCTGCATTCTTCAGGGCGGCATGTATGCGGTTTTTATTTATAAGGGACTTCCGTCCCGGTTTCAAAATACATTTCATTATATTTTCAATATATGGCTTCCCAATTCAGGATTTGAACTTGACAACAGGGAACATTTTGAACTCCTTGGTGCAAAGTATAAAAACAACGACCCCGATTCCGAAGAAGAGGTGTGGATACCGGTTAAACCCGCTATTAAATAATAGGCCTACTAAAGGAAGTTAAGGCAGAAGTTAAATTTCCTATTAAGGCTTGTTATTTTTGCAATTATTTTATTAGCTTACACAAAGAAAATTTCTGCATATTACACTTACTTCGGAGAATATATGCGCCTTAAGGGATTCTTTTATTTTTCTTTATTGTTGCTTCTGGTTTTTGCCTCAGAGCTTCCGGCTCAAAGAGGATTATTTGAATATATAAATTATTCCGGGAGCACCTCCTCTAATGGAATGGGTGAAGAGGGATCTGCATTAAGGAACGGCCAGGATGCATTTACCTTTAATCCTGCCAATCTGACCTATTCCGACAGGCTCAGGTTATCACTATATCACAACCAGTACCAGCCTTCGGGTTTCAGTTACCCGATAAATAATTATACTGCCGCCTTCAAATTTCATGGAACAAGCACTTTAGGAGTGCAGTACCTGAAACAGGATTTCGGGTATGTTACCACCACCTCAATTGACGATCCTGATGGATCCGGGAGAAGCGAACACCTCTATAATTATGCTTTGTCGCTGGGATACGCCATGAAAGCTGCCGAGGGGCTCTCGGTAGGTTTGGCGGTTAAATATGCATATATGAATATGGGAGGTAAATCCTGGAATTCACTTCTTTACAGCGGAGGGTTAAATTATCAGCCTGCGATATTAGATAAAAGAATTAACCTGGGATTTTCCCTCATGAATATGGGCTTTCCCATAAAAGATAAAATGCCCTCTTTAAGCGCTTCAAACAGGGAAGAAACTATCTGGACTGATGTATATATACCGGTTTCTTCAATGATACACCTTGCCTTGAGTGCCGTGCCGGTAGAAACGGATTATTTATCCGCCGCAATGCAGGCAGGCTTTGGCAAGTATCTGATTAGTGACAAAAAAGATAATTCCAAACCATCCTACTCTGGAGTTCTGGATGATTCCAGGTCATCATTCGCGGCACTTTTTGACGACTGGCATGACTTCCCGCGTGATGCAAGTCTAAGTACGGGGTTTTCCTTCGAATGGAAGCCTCTCGAGTTGGGAAAAGGATTCTCATTCTATCAGAATTTTTACCTTGGAACGATTTCTCCCGGTCCTAAAATATCCATTGGTAACTTTTATACGCATGGCGCTGAAATAGGAATAGGTTACAAGGAGGTCTCAATTTTAATGGGCTATTCGGGAAGGTGGCATTACCTGCAGGGATACGAATATTTCAACCTTCCCGTATTCCCCTGGGAAACATTCCAGTTTAGTTTTGAGTGGGATATAAATAAATATTTCAGCCGGGAATCTGAAAATAAAACCCCGGCGCGTCTGAACAATATAATTGTTTCTTTAGCAGGCGGTTATAATTTCAGATCGGGGCACATGCTTTCTGAGTATGCCCCTTCGGATGTGAAGCGGAACAGCTTTTCATACGCCTTTGAAAGTGCCTTTTACATAAACAGGAGCAGCGCTTTGGTAACGGCACTTTATTATACATCCATTCCTTATGAGCACAGGTTTTTACCCGGACACGCAGACAAAGAAAAGTTTGAAACCGTAGGCATAAATTCTGCCTATAGATATCATCCGGCAGAAAGTATTTCATCTTTTTACGTACAGGGGGGACCAGGAATAGTAAGGGTAAATCCTGTATCGTGGAGCTACCCGAAATATATGTACAAAACCTCGCTGAACGTGGCAATGGGGACTAACCTGGAGCTGTTTAGCAACAATTTCATAGTAGCTCCTGAACTGAGTTACCAGCTGATGCTCTGGCCGTTGTCTGTTTCTTCTTCTTCTCCCAGACTGGGCGGCGAGAACCAGCTGGCGCTTGCTGTAAAAATTGGACGCAGGTTCTGAGAAATTAGCTCCTATTCTGAAGCCCGGAGAAAACTTTTGAAGCGGTCTCCGGGCTTTTTTATTTTCCTCATTCCTCAATTCTTTTTACATTTGCACTTCTTATTACATTTGCACTTCTTTTGCCGTGCACATAATTATGCATGAAATGTGAAGAAAAAAATTCTTAATAATTAAAATCAGAGCTTAATATTTTTACAGGTGAGTGTGTACAAGGAAAAAATTGAACAGGAGCCCAGAAAATCGCTTTCCCGCTTTCAGGTAATGCTTATGTCAGTTGCCGCAGGTGTGTCCGTTGCGAACATATATTACAATCAGCCGATATTAAATGAGATCAGCACGTCGCTTAATATAAATGAAACAAGCGCAGGATTTATTTCCATACTTTCTCAGGTGGGTTACGGACTGGGGCTTTTCTTTATTACGCCTTTAGGCGACAAGATAAATAAAAAGAAACTGATCGTTGTTCTGCAGGCGCTTCTATTCTTATCACTTCTTCTGATTACAATTTCGGGTGATATATACCAGGTCTGGGCTTTAAGTCTTTTAATCGCAGTGTTCTCCGTATCTGTTCAGGTAATTATGCCTATGGCGGCAGGGCTCGATCCTGAGAACCGCGGGCAAACGGTAGGAACAATTTTTACCGGCGTCTTAATCGGAATTCTTGCTGCCAGGGTCTTCTCGGGCTCCATTGCAGAGTGGTTCGGCTGGCGCTACGTTTATGCCATTTCGGCCATGGCTATTCTTCTAATGGTAATTCTTCTGCAGCTGTTTTTGCCCAGGGTTAAGAACTACTTTGAAGGGAGTTACCCCGAGCTGCTTATTTCTGCAGTGAAGCAGCTAAAAAGGTTTCGTCTGCTTCGTTCGGTCTCAGCAATAGGAGCACTTCAGTTCGGAGTTTTCAGCTCATTCTGGACGACACTGACATTCCACCTAAGCGGGGCGCCTTTTTACTATCACAGCGACACAATAGGGCTTTTCGGCCTCGTTGCAATTGCAGGTGCCTCAATGGCGCCCGTTCTGGGAAAACATGCCGACAGAGGGGGAAGCCGAAGAGTACGCTTTGCTGCAATCAGTCTCATAATTTTCAGCATTATACTTATGATGGCAGTCCGGACTTCAGTAGTGGCTTTGGTATTGGGTGTTCTCCTTCTTGACGTGGGCGTGCAGGCAATGCAGGTAACAAACGTTGCTCTCATCTATACTCTTGATGAGAAATTTCACAGCAGGATAAATACGGTTTTTATGACCTCTGTTTTTATTGGGGGCGCACTGGGCACTTTAGCGGGCGTCTATAGCTGGCAACACGGGGGCTGGACAGGCGTAACTGCGCAGATGCTCATTTTTAGTTTAATGATTCTGTGGCTGCTTATTAAGGAAAGAAAGCAGGCGCAATTATTATCTCATTTAAATAATTAATATCTTTCATAAAACTAATGAATTAAGGGAAATATGAAGTACAAACTATTAGGAAAAACTGGACTAAAAGTTTCAGAACTCTGCCTTGGAACCATGACCTTCGGAGGACGCGGAACCTGGACCGCAATAGGAACACTCCCGCAGGATGAGGTGAACGATCTTGTAAAACAGTCGGTCGATGCCGGAATTAACTTTATCGATACGGCCAACGCCTACAGCGAAGGTTTAAGTGAAAAGATGACGGGGCAGGCCATTCGCGACCTGGGTCTTAAGCGCGATGAACTCATAATTGCCACAAAAGTCCGTGCAAAGATGGGTGAAGGCCCCAACGATTCGGGCTTAAGCCGCAAGCACATTCTCCAGCAGGCAGATGAAAGCCTCACCCGCCTTAATATGGATTATATCGATCTTTACCAGATTCACGGATTTGATCCTTTGACTCCAATGGAAGAAACGCTTGAAGCTTTGGACTCTCTGGTCAAAAGCGGAAAGGTGCGCTACATCGGATGCAGTAATCTGGCTGCCTGGCAGGTCATGAAGGCGCTTGGCATTTCAGCGCGTGAGCACATATCCAGATTTGTTTCACTGCAGGCTTATTACACCATTGCCGGACGCGATCTGGAGCGCGAACTTGCACCGATGCTTTTGGATCAGAAGATGGGACTTATGGTCTGGAGCCCGCTTGCAGGAGGGCTTTTAAGCGGCAAGTACACGCGCAACAATGTTGAAAAGGGTGAAGGCAGGCGTGCAAATTTTGATTTTCCCCCTGTCAATAAGGAAAAGGCGTTCGACGTAATTGATGTGATGCAGAAAATAGCAAAGGATAAGAAGGTATCTGTAGCCCAAATTGCGCTTTCATGGCTTCTGCATCAGCCCGTAGTTACAACAGTAATTATTGGGGCCAAGAAGCAGTATCAGCTGACGGATAATCTTCACTCGGTAAATGTAAAGCTTACTGAAGATGAGTTAGGAAAACTTAACGATGTAAGCAAACTTCAGCCCGAATATCCCGGCTGGATATTAGAGCGCCAGGGTGCGGACAGGAGATAAACATCAATTTAAGTTAGGACCTAATTTATATTTGCGTAGGGGCGCACGGCGGTGCGCCCGAACGGGAAACAAAATTTAACCAAATTGAAATCTGGAATTCCCGGAAAAACGTGAAGGAAATCCCATTGGATGGGTATCTTCGGTATGTCAAACCGTTCGGGCGAGCCGCCGCTCGCCCCTACAAAGATGCGGTTAAATTTGCGAGTTGCAAGATTTAGTTTTCTTGAATTAGATTATGAAGACAGATGAGGGTAATTTATTTCCTCTAAAATTTTTCTCCTTTAGCTTCTCTCAGGTGGCTGCCGACGGAACGGATACGGCCCCACATTGAATAGAAAAACAATATCATCGATATTACCTGAAGCGCGGAGAATACCGTTACCATGTAGTAGACCCAGCTTATATAATTAAAGCTTGCCAATACCTGGAAGATATATCTGAGTGCGGTTGAAATGGTCATAAGCCAGTAAACTATCAGTATTAGCGCGGGATTGTATTTTTTGTCCTCTTTTTCGGCACGCGGGAAAAACCAAAGTGCTACTCCCATTATCATCATCATTACAGACCCGACAAGAATTATGTGCGTGTGAGCCGAGACGAGCTCGGGATTTGTTCCCTCAAGGAGCACATATTTCAAGTAGGACATGTAGA
Organism: Ignavibacteriales bacterium; assembly: GCA_036261625.1. GTDB lineage: Bacteria > Bacteroidota > Ignavibacteria > Ignavibacteriales > SURF-24 > JAAXKN01. Next base: position 47,261 of record DATAKL010000034.1, read on the forward strand.
CTCCTGTAAGGAGACCTGCAATGAGAAATATCAGGCTGGTTTTTATAAAGTATCTGACTGTCGAGAACATTATATTCTCCTTTAATATCCCAGTTCACTCTTTGCCCAGTCGCTCATTTTCTCGGGCGACCAGCGCGGGTTCCACACAAGGTTAATCGATACTTCCGTTTCGGGATCCAGCGCCCTTAAGCTCTTCTCTGCCCAGGCCGTCAAGCTGTCGTGCATCGGGCAGCCGGGAGTTGTAAGCGTCATAGTAACCTTTACGTAATGTTCTTTTATATCCAGGCCGTACACGAGCCCCAGGTCAACAATATTAATTCCTATTTCGGGATCTATAACAGACTTTAGCGCCTGCATTACCTCATCTTCACTTAAAACCATTTCTATTTCACCATTATTTTTATCATGTTAAAAACAAAAATTAAAACACTTAGGAGCATAACGGCAAAGAATATCTCTACCATCAGGCTTATATCCAGTATGAGCGCAGCAACTGAACCCAAAAGACCCGCGAGCATAATAAAATATTCAACGCGGGCAAAGGTTTCATTGTACATCTCCTTCAGCATTGGGACTTTCTCAAGACCGGCCTTGCTGCTGTACTTATGATACCATGTAAGAAAGGGGAGTATCTTGTACATCTGTCCTATTATCAGCATGGATATAAATCCGAAGAAGATCAGGTATCCGTATGCCAAAGTAATGTTCCGGAAACGGGTGTAATCAAAAAACAAAAAAGAAATTCCGAATAAAACTGCAAGTCCCAGAAACACGTATGCCGTTACTGAAAATGTCAGAGCAGCATCCAGATTTTTTCTTATTCTTTTTTTGAACATTACATAGACCTGGAACAAAAAGAAAGCTATTGCCGCGACTATAAGCAACGCAGAAACCAGAAATAACGTTCCGGAATCATAAACGTAGAGTTCAAGAATAAATCCCAACAGTCCGGCATTCATCAGTCCGAAAGCCCACTTGCCGCTTTTAAGCGAGAAGTTGTGTGAGAGTGTAAACATCGGGATGAGCTTAAAGGAAATTCCCATGATCACCATGGTAACCCACCCTGCAATTGCGATATTGGCGTGATAGCCAAGAAACACCAGGTGATTACGTTCGATAAAGGGATATCCCAGGTTGATTGCAAGAAGGAGTCCTATTACTGCTGTTACGGCGAGGTAAAACAATGCGGCTGAAAGATATGTTGCCGTTATATTCCACTCCTTCACGCTGAAGAGGGTAACGATTGTATTTATAAGAAATATTATTACAGCAAGAACTATCAGTGAGGCGCCTAAAAGAAGCGGAACCCCGAGCAGGAAAAACCAGAAGCTATATACAAACGTCAGGACTCCGAGCGAAAAGATCCAGAACTGAACTTCAGCCATTACCTCGCTGAAAAGCCTGATCTGAAGAACAACCGGAATAAGCTGAAACAGGGCTCCGAAAATTATCATTGTTATCCAGCCCAGTGTGGCAATATGTGTAAGTGCCAGCACGTGAGGCTGAAAGTGGTGCCCTGTAAAACTGTCTCCAATATAGACCAGGAGGATATTTAAGAGAAGGAAAGCGAAAATTCCTGTAATGAAATACTTCATTACGATTCTAAACGGGGGGGCGTATGCAGTAGAAACAAGTCCGGATGGCTGCATGGTTTAACTCTTTTTCTTTTTAGCGATAAGTATCTGATAGCTTTCCTCTCCCAGCCTTGTGCACTGGGCCACAAAGCCCCGTTCTTCAAGGCGCGGGTAGAGCAGGTTTGGTTCACGGTGATGATGCACAAGCATTACCGATTTATCGTCTATTCTGGAAAGGTTTTCCAGTATTTTTACCATCGGCTCCGGTGCCGGAAGGTCGTGCACGTCAACTTCAATTACGTTATCGTAATCGTCAATGTTTATTGCGCCTGATGCTGCTGCGGGGCTTTCATCTTCTGGCACAACAGCATCACTTTCCTTAAAGAAATAAATTTTCCATACATCGTTCTCAGTTTCCGCATAGTGCAAAAAACCTTTAAGACGTGAGTAAAGGGGGATCGGTTCAAAAGAGTTTATGATAAGAAGGATTTCCCCTTTTCCCAGTTCCATCGCCTTTGAGAGGATCTCCCTAAGAGGGTCTTTACCTGAATCAAGGATTGGCCGGACGTCGAGAGTGACTACTTTGCCGGGGTCATGTGATCTTAAAAACTCAGGTTTTTCTTCTGCGGCATTTGAAGCCTCCTCTACCGGCCTGGTTTCTTCTGCCTCAACTGTAACTGCAGCCACGCTTCCGGCACTCCGGTTCAGTTCAGATAAAAGAAACTCCAGGTCTACGCCGGCAACTTTAGCCGCCTGTTCCACAGTAACCCTGCCTGCAAGGGCCTTTCGGAGAATTTTATTTTCGAGTTTCCGGAAGTGAGGGCTTACCCTGATCAGAGCCTCAAGCGAGCCCGGGTACTCTTCCAGCATCTTCGATATTTTCATGTCACGGGTTATCATTAAGTCCGGCCAATCTTTAATTCTGTTTATTTCTTTGTAATATTGACGCGCCAGATTTCGGGGCCTTCCTCAACGTATTCCCATACGTACTGGTCTTTTCTGATGCCTTCAAACTGGTAGTGAAGGGGAGCAGGGTCGTGATCGTTAACTAACTGGAATGTTTCACCATTTCCCAGAGCATCAAATGTTGCAAAAATTGTCGGGTGTTTCTCTCTTGGGGGAACAGGTCTTATATCAAGCTGTTTAATTTCTTTGGACATTTAAGTTTCCTTTCATTATAATTTTATTGTAACTCAAAAATATCAAAGGCGCAATGCAGTGTCATTGACTTAAGTCGTTTTAATACTGATTTTTGCATATGTTTTGTGAAAGGTAGTGATGGATTTATCTGAAATACCGCTGTTTTCGGAGCTTAACCATGAGGATATTGAGAAAATAACCTCCATAAGCCGCCAGGTAAGCTACAAGAAGGATGAATATATATTTCACGAAGGTGATGCATTCCAGGGGCTTTTTATTGTATTAAAAGGATCGGTTAAGATCTTCAAGATTTCGCCTCACGGAAAGGAGTATATACTTCACCTTTTGAGGGAAAATCAGCTCTTTGGCGATGTGCCTCTTTTTACAGGGGGCGACTGCCCGGCAAGCGTGCAGGTTTTAGAAGACACGAGGCTGCTTTTTATTCCCAAGGTTGAATTCCTGAAGCTCCTGGAAAACAACTCACATTTAAGCATGAAGGTAATGGCGGGTTTTGCAAAGCGCCTTAAATCAATTTCAGTTAAGGCTGAAGACGAGACTCTGAAGGAGGTGGTAAACCGCCTGGCAGATTATCTTGTCAAGGAAGCTGAAACGACAGGCACTGCCCCCTTACACGAGCCGTATGTAAAACTTACCTTATCCAACCCCACTCTGGCAGCATATCTGGGTACAATAACAGAGACTATATCGCGCGCATTCAGGAAGATGAGGGACCAGGGTATTATCAGAATACACGAAAGAACCGTATTCATACAGGATTTTGCAGAGCTGAAGAAGCTGGCTGAATAATCAATTATTTAAGCGCAGACTGCTTTAATTTCAAAGTTTACTATACCCAATCATCCATTGACTTTTAGCCAAAAAATAAGTATTTATTGATCGGAAAGGATGTTTGAATTAGAAATATTTGACTTTGATCCTTTCATTTTATTGAAAGAGGCACAACGATGATTAACAATAGCAACAGACTCGATATTGCTCAGGAGTACTTTAATAAGGCTTATAAGTCCCAAATGGAGGGAAGGCTGGACGAGGCAATCGATTATTACAAGATTTCCATAGATCTGTTTCCAACGGCCGAGGCTCACACGTTTCTTGGCTGGGCTTACAGCGTTAAGGGCAAGTATGAAGATGCTATTGATGAATGCTATATAGCCATAGAAATTGATGAGGACTACGGAAATCCGTATAATGATATTGGCGATTACCTTATCAGTCTGAAAAGGTATGAAGAGGCGATAATATGGCTTGAGAAGGCAATTAATGCCCCCAGGTATTCATCGCGCCACTTCCCTTATTTCAACCTGGGCAGAATTTTTGAGAAGAAGGGGGAATGGTTCAAGGCTCTTAGCTATTATAAAGATGCTGTAAATCTTAATCCCGACTTTGATCCGGCCAAGAAGGCCATTATCAGGATAACAACCCTGCTTAACTGAATTTCACCAAACAGTACCCCAAAAGAATTAAAAACCGGCTCTGAAGTTTCTTCAGAGCCGGTTTTTTTTGCTGCAGCAGGCAGTATTACATTTTGCCCTTTGTTTTTACTCAAATTAAACCGGTTCCTGCCGATAATTATCATGCATCTTATTGCCGCGTGACTTATATTTGTCCCCCGGTTAAAAAGATAACTATTCAGGAAAAATTCAGGAAATAATATATGCACTTTCAGGATATGGACCCCGCCAGCATGATTGAGGCGCGTCTAATAAATTCACAGGAGGACCTGTGGCGGCTCTTCAGGATCATGGCTGAATTTGTTGAAGGATTTGAGAAAATGGCATCTATCAAGCCGAGCGTAACCATTTTCGGCTCGGCCAGAATTAAGGAAGACGACTGCTACTACCAGATGGCCAGGGAGGTTGCCCGCAGCCTGGTTGAAAAGGGGATGGGTGTTATTACCGGAGGCGGACCCGGCATAATGGAAGCTGCAAACAGGGGAGCTAAAGAGGCTGGCGGAAGCTCCACGGGAGTTAACATTGAACTGCCCTTTGAGCAGAGCGCAAATCCTTATATCGACCGTGATAAACTCTTAACTTTCCGCTACTTTTTTATCCGGAAGCTGATGTTCTTCAAGTACTCTCAGGGCTACATCATGATGCCGGGCGGTTTTGGGACCCTCGATGAATCGTTCGAGGTGCTGACGCTCATTCAGACCGGTAAGACGCAGCGCGTGCCGGTGGTGTTTATGGGGAAGGACTTCTGGAAGCCCGGGCTTGACTGGATAACCGGCACGATACTTAAAAGAGAGCTGATTGCAGAAAAGGATATGAATCTTTTCTCTGTTACAGACAGTCCGGAGGAAGCGGCTGAAATAATAATGGATTTCCATAAGGGGAAGAGGTTTACGCCTAACTTCTGAAATAAAAAAAAGGCGGGTTATACAAGCCCGCCTTTTAATTCAGTAAGTTAATGAAAGCAGATTACGATTTCATTCTCATGCCTTTTTCTTCATGAATGAAGATCCAGCTTACCACCTTGCCGATATCTATCTTTTCAAAATTATTCCAGTAGGATCTGGTTCTGACATGATGGGAACTTGTATCGTGAGCAGGAATATTCTGCGCTTCTGTCATTATGGCACCAAGTCTCGACTGCCAGACAGCCATATTTGACACTCTCAGGTCAACCCAGCCGTCCTTTGCCCATGCATTGATTGAATTTTCATCCACATTAAGTTCATCTTCACCCCTGTAGGGCGGAATTTTCATTTCATTTCCGCGCAGAAGACTGGTCCCGTCGGGCATAAGAATGGCAATGCCGATTGAAAGGATTTCATTTCTGAGCTTTTCGTTATTTGAAATGAGATCGCAGCACCTTGCAGACAGTGCTTCCGGTTTTTCGGAAACGATATTTTTCATAGTGCCTGCAATCTGACGCAGGAGGTGGATTTCGTAAAGGAGCTTTGAGAGTCTTGGGGGTCCCAGGAGTTCAAAAGCCACGCTGCTTACGTTATTTTCCTCTTCAAGCTCGGCCAGTTTTTCAACGGCCGCGTGCTGCAGAAATCCGGCCCTGTAGGTCGGTTCAAGTGTAGCGTTATCGAGGGCATTAATAATGTCGTGCCCGGTGTTGCCGCCTTTGATCTCATAGACCACGTCCTCGGCAATTTCTTCAGGAGTAACAAATTCCATCTGTCCCTGTGCCGTAATTGCCTCAAATTCACCTCTTGAGAAAGTTCCGTTTTCACCCGTATCGATAAAGACCGATTTGAGTGTTTCGCCTGTTTTACCGAAAGGCTTGTCGAGTTTGAGCTTAAGTTTCCCGTTCAGTTTCTGTGCCGAGTCGAGCGGAACATCCAGTATTTCGATCGGCTGGCCGCGCTTTTTAATTTCATCGAAGACGATTTTCTTCCATGCAATTGCAGCCGTAGGTTTAATTTCCTTAGTAATCGGGCCTTCGGGTGTTCTTCCCATTAAGAACAGGAGAAGCGTATGTGCGCCTGCAACCGAGGATTTGCTTAAGAGCACGCGTGAAGGTTTTTCCTCGCTGTGGGTGTATGGAATATTAAGACCCATGCCGCCGGTGCCGCTGGTGCCTATCTTGACGTAAATCTTTGTATTTGCCTCGCGCATCGATCCGTAGAGGATCTGAACGTGGCGGATTAACTGCGGTATGTAGAGCGTGCAGAGGAGTTTTTCAGTTTCCCCGGCAAGAGTCTCAACAGTAGGCTCAGAGTCCAGGGTTTTCCTGATATTTCTGTATGTGGTATAGACGTCCTGATAAGCTATTCCGGTTGCGGAATTTATACAATCGATTATTACATCGGGTTTATACTTGCATACCAGCTGATAAATTGATGAACTCTTGAGTATCTCCTCATCCAGCTCTTCCATAACGTCTCTCATTAGTGTCTTGCGCTTCTCCGGGTCGGATAAAAGTGCATATCTGTCGGCATCCTTAAATTCGTTTCTTACAAAGATATTTCCCCACCATGGAACAAAATAATCCTGCGGCAGGCCGGGGAACTCCTCGCGCAGTTTTCTAACTTCATCCTCAGCTTCTGATTGTTTAAGAGAAGTAAGGATGATTTGCCGGGGCTTTTGAGGTATTAACTTGCGGGTGACTGCATTACCAACCAATCCCCATGCCCCAAGGACGAGCACGGTTTTGCTCTGAATATCCATAAAATCCTCATTTGATTAAATGATGATGAACTATGCATTAAAATTACTGCTTATTATGTCATTTGGCAAGCAAATTAGATAAGCATCCATGATGCTTGGCCGCGAGTGAGTAAAAGGGACAGGAAATCAGTTTTTGCAGCCCTGTTTAGGTGTGATTTTCAAGCTGTGAAAAATGTTTCCGGAATTGATAAACAACTACTTCTTTGTTAAATTACGAGTATATTTTATTAATAATAAAGGTTTTTCTGAAAAAACATGAAAATTTGTGACATAATTAAACCGGATAAGATTGTTGCAGAATTAAAGGGCGGCTCTAAGGAAGATGTTATAAATGAACTGATAGATCTTTACAAGAACGACCCGCGTGTCAGCAATATTGAAAAGGTCCGTTCAGCAGTCCTCGAAAGAGAGAAAATAATGTCGACCGGTGTGGGTAAGGGCTTTGCAATACCGCACGCCAAGACAGATTCAATTACAGAAATTATTGCCGCTTTCGGCAGATCCAAAAAACCGATAGATTTTGCCGCACTCGACGAACAGCCCGTGCATCTTGTTTTCCTTCTGGTTGGAAAAGACAACCTCGTGGGACCTCATATTAAACTTCTTAGCCGTATTTCAAGAATGATGAATAAGGATGAATTCAGAGAAAGCCTCATGAATGCAAAGACTGCAGAAGAAATTTATTCTATATTCCAGGAAGAGGAAACCAAGTATTTCGAAATTTCCTGAGGCAGCTACGGCTTTTAGACCAGGATTTTTAGAACAATATGAACGTTCACGTTGTTAAATTCTCGAGGCCATTGCGGCGCTACTGCTGCCAGAGGGCTTTGAGAATTTAGCATTTATAATGAAGGAATCGCAACTCACATATGATTAAAGCAATTACAGGTACTAAGGATATCCTTCCCTCAGACATTTCAAAGTGGAAATTTGTAGAAAGCATTATCCACAGAACAATGCAGGGCTTCAATTATAAGGAGGTAAGGACTCCTGTATTTGAGGAAACAGCCCTTTTTTCCAGGGGGATCGGAGAGGCAACAGATATTGTAAGTAAGGAAATGTATACATTCCTCGACAAGGGGGGCACAAGTCTCACACTGAGGCCTGAGATGACGGCTTCGGTTGTAAGAGCTTTTGTTGAGCACTCACTGCAGGCAAAACAGAATCTTAATAAACTTTATTACGCAGCTCCCATGTTCCGGCAGGAACGCCCTCAGGCAGGGCGCCTCAGGCAGTTCCACCAGTTCGGAGCCGAGGCCATTGGAAGCACATCCCCGGCACTCGATGCCGAGATAATTATTGTGGCCTACGATATCATAAATGCGCTTGGACTTAAGAATATATCGGTCAAAATAAATTCTTTAGGCGTGCCCGAATCAAGGGAAAACTATAAAATGAAGCTCAGGGAGTACCTCCAGGACAAGGTAGAGCGTCTTTCGGAGGACAGCCGCAAGAGGTTTGAGACAAACATTCTCCGCATATTCGACAGCAAGGTTGAAAGCGACCAGGAGATAATGCAGAATGCCCCGCTTCTTATAGATTACCTGGATGAAGAAAGCCTCAGGCATTTTGAAAGTGTAAAGGCTCTTTTAACTGAAGCGGGAGTGCCTTTTGAAATCGACGCCAAACTTGTACGAGGGCTGGACTATTATACAAAGACCACATTTGAAATTCTAAGCGGGTCGGTCGGCTCTCAGAGTGCTCTTTGCGGCGGCGGACGCTATGATCTTCTGGTTGAACAGTTAGGTGGGAAACCCACCCCGGGAGTCGGTTTTGCCGCAGGAATTGAAAGGATCCTTCTTGCATGCGAAAACGAAAACAGTTTGAATATTCCTGAAGAAAGTATAGATTTATATATCGTCAGGCTCGATAGCGGCAGTGAGCTTGAGGCAAAGATATTTGATCTGGGGCTTTATTTCAGGAGAAAGGGCATCCCCTCTGAATTTGACTATCTCCAAAGGAGCGTAAAGGCCCAGATGCGGGAAGCGAACAAAATGAACGCCCGTTATGTTATACTTCTGGGCGGGGATGAATATAAAAAGGGCGAACTCGTCCTGAAGAATATGCTTGACGGTACACAGGAAAATGTTTCATTGGATAACATGGAGTATATTGCCAATAAATTTGCGGGGTAAAGAATGCCTCTTAAAAGACCTGAAGATATTCCGAAGATTCCCAAGACCAGAAAGAAAAGACCGGAAGCTGCAAAGGCAGCTATTCCGCAGAAAAAAGAAGATAAAATTGAGTATATATGTAAACCGGCATTCAAGTACGACGAAGTGACAAGAAAGCAGTTCTATCTCGTCAGGCTTGAAACAGTGGCCGAGTTTACAAGCTTTGCATATGAGGTCAGCGTGGATTCTCATATCGACCGGAAGGAAAGAGAAATTGAAATTACCATACTCGGACTTCAGACAAATATGAGCTATCTGCCCAATGTCTCGCGTGCAAAGGCCGACTGCAAGTTCGAGGACCTCATAGGAGAATATACGATCCATGTAATAAAGCAGGACGGCGCAATTAACAGTGCGGTTTTCAATTTTAATATTTACAAGAAAGAGATAAAATTGGTGGAGAAATTCATGCCTCCGAAGAAAAATAACAGGCTCTTCTGCGATTTCGAGGTGGATGAAAGTGAATTTTCTTTTCCACAGGAGTGACTTTTTTTTATGATGCCAAGACTTTTTCAGATAGGTCCTTTTACAGTTTATAGTTATGGTTTAATGCTGGGTATAGCTTTTATCATTGCCAGCTATGTTCTTACAAAGGAGCTTGAAAGAAGGAAGATGGATCCGAACATCGCCACGGAAATTACGCTTTATGCCATAATTTTCGGCCTTATCGGAAGTAAACTTTTTTATGTTTTAGAAAACTGGGATGCTTTTGCAGCCAACCCCTTAGGTGAATTCTTTTCTCCCGGGGGGCTTACATTCTACGGCGGGTTTCTGATGGCCCTGACGGCGATATATGTTTTAATCAGGCGCAAAAAGATCCCTTTTTTAGTTATAGCTGATGCTGTTGCACCATCACTGGCCCTGGCATATGGAATAGGCAGAATAGGCTGCCACCTGGCTGGAGACGGGGATTACGGCATTCCGACAAACCTGCCCTGGGGTACAAACTATGAAAACGGCACGGTCCCCCCTTCATATGCTTTCAGGGGAACCGAAATAGCAAAGCATTTCCCTGGCGGCGTTGTGCCCGATAATACACCGCTTCACCCGGCCCCGCTCTACGAATTTGTTGTGGCCATGATCATCTTCGGAGTTCTCTGGAAGCTCAGGAAAAAATCGGACTGGCCCGACGGCAAACTCTTTATGGTTTACCTCATATTTACCGGGTCGGCACGCCTGGCTGTAGAGTTTATAAGGCTTAACCCCAAGTATCTTTTCGGTCTAACAGAGGCACAGCTCATTGCAATTGTACTGATCATAGGCGGCATTACGGGGCTTGTTATCTTCAGTAAGCATCCTGCTTTGAAAAAGTGGGCTCCGCCGCAGAAGGAACCGGAGCCTAAGCTTGTAAAGAAAAGCAGCGTAAAACAGTAAGGGGAAAATGAATTTAATTATCGGAAGAAAACCTGTCCTTGAAGCCCTTTCCTCAGGAGAGCTTATTGAACAGATATATATTCTCTTCGGCCAGAAAAGCCCTGCCATTTACGAAATACAGAAAATGGCCCGTCAGAAGGGAATTAAGGTAACGGAACTTCCGCAGGCGAAGTTCGGAACCATTTCACAGGATCCGCACACGCAGGGGGTAATTGCAGTTAAAAGCTCACAGACATATTATGATCTGGATGAACTGATACGTGAAGCTAAAAAATCCACACTGCCGTTCCTGCTGGTTTTGGATTCCATTCAGGACCCGCATAATCTGGGAGCCATTATACGCAGTGCCGAATGTGCGGGAGTTGACGGAATAATTGTTACAAAGCACAACAGCGCCGCTGTTACAGAAACCGTTGTCAAGACCTCAGCCGGGGCAACCGAGCACGTGAAGATCTGCAAGGTAAATAACTTAAGTCAGGCTTTGAAAGTATTAAAAGAAGAAGGCTTCTGGGTGATGGGTTCTTACCTTGAAGGTGCAAAGGATTATTCAGATACCGATTACAAGCTCCCGCTAGCATTGGTAGTTGGGAATGAAGAAAAAGGCCTTCGCCGCCTTACAGCCGAAGGGTGCGATTTTCTGATCAAGATTCCGATGAAAGGGAAGATTCAGTCTCTGAACGTTTCGGTTGCAACAGGAGTGCTCCTCTTTGAGGTATTGAGGCAGAGAGGAAGATAATTGAATAGCCACGGCCTTTTAGGCCGTGGAAGGAATTGCCCTTTCTTGTTTGGGCTTTAGCCCCCGATTATCCGAAGAGAATCTGGGACTAAAGTCCCTGTATTTTTTTGATCATTGTCCCACGGCCTGAAGGCCGTGGCTATTCAAAACCCAAACTAGTCTATTTTTTCTTCTTCTCTGAGAATATGCTGTCCGGCAAGCCCTTGTTAACCTTGTAATCTGAATATGTAACCATCACGCTGCCGCGCCGGGGCTTATCTGTTTTTGTCTTTTGCTGCTGCTGGCTTCCAGGGCCGTTCATGCCTCTTGGGGCATTGGGCGTGTCAAAACTGAAAAGGACCTGGGAGGGAAGGGGATAATTAAAATTGTTGTTGTAGTTAAAGGTTATCTCAAAAGAGCCCCCTCTTCTTGGCGTGGACTCAACCTTCCTAATGACGTCTTTAGAGCGGTCAATCCAGAGTGTGGATAAGACAATTTCACTGTTCGGATCATTAGGGATTACTTTTACCACGTCCACCGGGCTGCCGCCCAGATTATCCTGTTTTACATAGATCGCGCTGTAATCGCCTTTGAACAGGCGGTCGGGAGAAAAGTTAAATGCCTGTTTGGGCAGCATTGCAAAGCCCTCTGCATCCAATTTCATTTTGTCGGGCTTCTTAAAATATATTTTGGCATCCATTTCAGGAACCTTAATGAAACTCACATCCACTTTAATGTGAGCCTTTACCTCGTAATCGTTTACTTTTGAGAACTTTTGTTTTACTTTTTCCAGCAGCCTTGCTGCGTCCTGATTCTGTGCATAAAGTGCTGCCGAAAAAATAATTAAAAGAAGAAGTGTCTTTTTCATTTTATATTCCTAGCTTAAAATATCTTTCTTTGAAAAAAAGTATAATGCGGCGCCGTAAAAAACTGCAACATGCAAAGCCAATACGCCGGCGTCCTTCATAAGACCGTGATAATCTATGGGATCGTCAAAAAAGTACGACCATCCGGTCAGGTAATTTGTAAAAAGATAAGGCTTTATTGACTGAAATATGCTTACGTCGATTACCGAAACAATAATGAAAACTATTATTACTGCCATGGTTGTAACAATGGGACCGATGGCATTTTCGACAAGTGAGGAAAAAAGAAATGCCAGTGTAATAACAACCGTCATGCTGAGCGTTGCAAAGGCGTAGGCCGCCATAAAGCGCCAAAGGACGTCGTTTGCAGCAAAGATTACAATCTTTGTCTTAAATGCAACCAGTGGCCCCGAGCCGAATATAAGCAGCCCAAGTCCCAGGCTCATTATTGCAAGCCACACGATGAGAAGGGCAGTATATATTACGGCTGCAATAAATTTAGAGGTTACAATCTGGAAGCGCGAAACCGGTCTTGTTACAAGCATGCGGTAGGTTCCGCCTGTAGCTTCGCCGGCCATAAGGTCTCCCCCAACAAGAACTATGAGAAAAGGGATATGAATATAGAGTGCCTGGAGGATAAGGTTTGCAATGGAATATCCGTTTAAGAGGTTGCCGGCAAAGACAAACTGGTCGCCCAGGCTTCTTAGAGCAAAGTTGGGACCGTTATCACCTGTCAGATAAATAGCCAGGTTGATTATAGAGGCCAGGACTGCAATAGCAATAAAACCGATATAGGCTCTCCACTTCTTGAAAATCTTATATAATTCTATTGAGATAAGTGTCAGCATATTATTCTTTCCCCTCCGTTATTGCCAGGAAATAGTCTTCGAGTGAACGCATCGGAATTAAAGCATTTACGGCCACATTATTTTCAACAAGGAACTTATTCAGTTCAGGGATCTCCTCCTTTCTAAGATTGAAGAATAGATCGCTGTTGGCGCGGCTGTCAAGAAACTGACTCCAGCGCGATTGGTTAAGAAGGCTCAAGGCGTTCTCCGGCGCGTCTACTTGAACTGTAACTTTCAGCACGCCTGAATTGAGGAGTTCGTCGACCGTTCCTTCAACTTTAGCCGTTCCCTTGTTTATAATAATCATCCTTGTAGCTATGATTTCAACTTCAGAGAGAATGTGGGAAGACAGGAAAATGGTTTTACCCTTTTCGCGGCTGAGGTGAAGTATAAGGTCGCGTATTTCTTTCATGCCCTGGGGGTCGAGCCCTGTAGTGGGTTCATCCAGTATAATAAGATCCGGCTCATGCAGGAGTGCCTGTGCAAGTCCCAGGCGCTGTTTCATGCCGTGAGAAAATGTTTTGACACGGCTGTTATATCTTTTTTCCAGGCCGACAAGTTCCAGCATCTCCATAATTCTTTTTTTAGACGTATCGGTGCCTGAAATTCTTCCCAAAATTTCAAGATTTTTATAAGCCGTAAGGTAGAGGTAAAAATCGGGTTTTTCCACAATGGCGCCCACCCTCCTCAAGATTTCCCTGCGGTTGTGTTCCAGGGGAAGGCCGAAAATTTTAATTGAGCCGGAAGTCGGCTTAATAAGCGACATAAGCATCCGGATAGTTGTGCTTTTGCCCGCTCCGTTAGGACCCAGGAAGCCGAAGACGTCGCCTTTGTAGACATTGAGGTCGAGATTATTAACGGCGCGCACTTCCCTGAACTGTTTTGTAAGTCCCTTTACTTCAATAACCTGTTCAGAATTCAAGCATGACTCCAAGTTGTTAAAACAAACATAAAAGTAAAAACCAAGTTAATATTTTTTTAATTTAATTGCTCCTGCATGTTTAGACTCCCGGGGGAGGGGAAAAGTTCTCCGGAATATAGTATTCCTCCAGTGAATAGCCACGGCTTTCAGGCCGTGGACAGGATGCCCCCTCTCTATTTGGGCTTTAGCCCCAGATTATCCGGGGGAAATCTGTGGCTAAAGCCACGGGTTGTTTTGGGCATTTTCCCCACGACCTGAAGGTCGTGGCTAGTCAGGCCGGGGCTAGTCAGGACAGGCAATAAAAAAGGCGGCTTTGGGAAGATTATATCCATAGCCGCCTGAAAAGAATAGGGGAATTTTTCAGTAGGAAATTGCTCTTACAACGGCATCGTGAACCCTGGGGCGGAATTTTATGATCTTGTTGTTCTTCCTCGTGGGGAATACCCTGTTTGTAAGGAGCACGACAAAAAGATCCCTGTCCTTGTCTGCCCAGACGGAAGTGCCTGTAAAGCCGGTATGGCCGAATGAGTTTTCACTGAAAAGGCTTCCGGCTGAGGATCCGGTGGGAGCTTTTGTATCCCATCCAAGGCCGCGTGAACTCTGTCCAGAAACTTTTGAGGTAAAGAGATCCACGGTAGAAGGCTTGATGAGCTGCTTATGGTCGTATCGGCCATGGTTAAGCATCATCTGCATAAAAATGGACAGGTCGCCGCCAGTTGAGAAAAGCCCCGCATGGCCTGCAACGCCTCCCATGGCGGCGGCATTTTCATCGTGCACGGTGCCTCTTACGGTATCCATGCGCCAGTAGTTGTCGACCTCAGTAGGCACGCACAGGCTCCGGAGGCTCTTCGGGGGATTATACATTGTATGCGTCATGCCAAGGGGTTCAAAAACGTTTTTCTTCAGGTACTGATCTAAAGGCATTCCTGTAATTTTTTCAATTACGAGCTGAAGCGTAATCATGCTGAGATCGCTGTAGAGATATTTAGTGCCCGTGGGATATTCCAGGCCGGTGTTCATGATGTCGCGGGCAACCTCATCATGAGTATGATACATCTTGTAAAAAGGCTTGTCGGCCGGGAAACCCGCATTATGGAGCAGGAGATTCCTGATTGTAATTTTACCCTTGCCGTGGTTATCGAACTCCGGCAGGTAGTCGGCAACTCTTTTATCCAGGCCGAGTTTCCCCTCATCATAAAGAATCATGGCGGCTGTCGTAGTGCCGATTACCTTACTTACCGAAGCCAGGTCGAACATGGCGTCGGTTGTCATCGGCTGCGCATCAGGGCCGTACATATAATGGCCGAAGGCTTTCTTATAGATTACTTTTCCCTTGTAGCCCACATAGACTACAGCGCCGGGAAATACTGAATCGGCAAGGCCTGACTTCATGACGGAATCCACACCGGAGAAGTCGTATGCTGTATCTGACTCTGCACTAATATCCTGAAGAGCATCTTTTTCATACTGAATGCCGTCGCCGACTTTGTATGGAGTATTTGGTATTGAGATCGGGAGTTTGCCTGTAATATTTATCTGGCCCGTAAGGGCTTTGAGCATTGCTATCTGCGAGACCTTAGGTTCTCCGTAACTGCAGAGGTAATTCGGCACGTCGGGGAAGTCTGAAAGAATATAGGGATTTCCCATGCTCATGAACACAACGGGCTTATTCAGTTCAGCAAGGGCTTTTACCAGCTTGGCCTCTTCCTCAGGCATATCGATCGAGCCTGTATATGCCCTTACCCTGACAAACATCGGTACCAGTACAAGGTCTGAATTCCTGACAGCTTCCATGGCCTCATTAAATTCACGGCCGGTACTTTTCCTTCCCAAAGATACCATGCGGACATTATTGAATTTTTCTTTTACGAGCTGCTCAAAATAGTAAGGCGCCGGCGCGCTCAGGTCGCTCAGCGTAATGCAGGCCGTGGTGGAATACTTTGCCGGATCCAGCGGTAAAAGATTTCCCGTGTTTTTAACCATTGTAATCGACTTATCTGCAATATCCTGTGCAAGGCGGATGTGTGATCTCTTGTTCAGGAAACGGGTAACGGTATCGATGTCTACATATCTGTTCTGATCGAGGTGAAGCCATTTTTTAGCCGCCAGAATTTTGCGCACGCTGTAGTTGATCCTCTTTTCACTTAGTTTTCCTGATTCCACGGCATTGTAAATGGCTGAAATTGCCTTAGCTTCATCGGGAGGGAAGAGGATGATGTCGTTTCCGGCCTGGACTGCTTTGAGGGCAGCCGGACCTGCCTTAAAATGTTTTGTCACGCCGTGCATATTCATTGCGTCTGTAACAACAAGTCCCTGGAAGCCGAGCTGATTCTTTAAGAGTCTGGTAACGATATTCTTTGAGAGTGTAGCCGGAAGGCCGGGCCTGGGTTCAAAGGCAGGGACTTCGAGATGACCGACCATTACAGATTTTACGCCGGCATTAATGGCCTTTTCGAAAGGGACGAGGTCATTTTTTTCAAACGATTTCCGGCTCTGGCTTAAGAGCGGCAGATCCTTATGTGAATCGAGGTCGGTTGCGCCGTGGCCCGGAAAATGCTTTGCAGTTGTAAGAACGTTTTCTTCCTCCATACCCCTCATAAAAGCCAGCATATGGCGGTCAATTATATCTTTGTCCTCCGAGTAGGATCTGATATTTATGATAGGGTTCCGGGCATTGTTATTTATGTCCACCATCGGGGCATAGTTCTGCTGAACGCCGATGGCGCGTGTTTCCTGGCCGACAATTTTACCCATCATGTATGTCAGTTCTGTATCGTCAGCGGCACCGATAGCCATATTGTAAGGGAACTCAACTGCGTCTTTAAGCCTCATCCCAACGCCGCGTTCATAATCGGCTGAAACAAGCAAAGGAACATCGGCCAGTTTCTGGAGCTTATTCGTAAGGAGCATCTGGTTAATGACGTCGCCTTCAAAGAAAATTAAGCCTCCGACCTTTAGGTCCTGCACCAGGTGCACGAGCCTTTTATATTTCGGATCATCCTCATTCATAAATTCGGCTTCGACCCAGGGCATAACCATCTGAGCGCACTTTTCGTAGAGCGTCATATGATTAAGTGTATTTTCAATCCAGCGCACATCCGCACTCTTCAGATCAAATGCGGAGTAGGGGCTTAAAGTTCCGGAAGTTTTCTTCATGGTTTCAGGTTCAGTTTTATGAGCAATGTGCTTAGCGGAATTTTCAGAAGATGATGTTTTAACAGAAAAAGCTAAGGTCAGTCCTGCAATCAGCACCAGCAAAGTGATTTTCTTCAATTTGTCTTCTCCTTGATCTCATAATAATTCTGCAGCGTACTTACATATTTAAACAAGCTATTTACTTTTACAACTAAAAAAAAGCCTCTTATGTTCCCACTTTGAAAGAAGAAACATAAGAGGTCCCCAAAAAACGTATCACAAGTCAGGATTAGTCAAATCAGATCTTTCTTATCCGCTGTCCCCTGAAAAAAATGTCTGATTTATGTTTGAATTACCTTTTATAATTAATTAACAAATTATTTCTCTACTGTTTTCTTTCCGAATTCCGGATCGTAAGGAAGCATTCTGGTAATTATGAATGCCGGAATTACGGCAAGTGCTGCAATAATAAAGAATATCTGATATCCAAGCAGATCCTCAATTTTGCCTGCAAACATCCTTGGTATCATCATGCTTAAGGCCATAAAGCCTGTGGCAATTGAGTAATGGGAGGTCTTGAGTTCTCCCTGGCAGACATACATCATAAAGAGCATGTAGGCCGTAAAGCCGAAGCCGTAGCAGAACTGTTCCAGGCCTACTGCAGCGCTTATGATATAAATGCTTTCAGGGCGCGTAAATGAGAGGAAAACGTACACCCAGGCAGGAATGTTGATTGCTGCAAACATCCACCAGAGCGCCTTGCCCAGTCCCACGCGTGCCGAAAAGATACCGCCTACGATGCCTCCGGCAAGGAGCCCCGCAACACCGATGGTTCCGGAGACGATACCGATCTGCTCGGTCGTAAGTCCAAGGCCTCCCACAGCACGGGGGTCTTTTAAGAACGGGGCTACAAGGCTTAAGAGCAGGGCTTCACCAAGTCTGTAGACCAGAAGGAAGGCGAGAATAAGTAAAATTTTATTTTTCCGGAAGAAAAGGGCAAATGTTTTAAGGAAGTTTCCCATAACACTTCCTGAATCGCCGACTACAGCGGGCTTGTCGCTTGCAGGACGGGGGAGTATGAAGAAATGGTAAACTGCAAAAAGGATGAAAAGCCCGGTAACAATATAAAATACGGTTGACCATGCACTGACGACTCCGGCTGTTTTAGACAGGGCTCCGGCAATAACAACCAGAATACCCTGTGCCGTAATCATTGCTATTCTGTAGAATGTGCTTCTTATGCCTGCATAAAGCGCCTGGTTGTGCTGATCGAGCCCCAGCATATAGAATCCGTCGGCTGCAATGTCATGCGTGGCGGAACTGAATGCCAGAAGGAAGAAGAACATTATTGTATACTGGAAAAATGCAGATGCAGGTATTGTAAGTGCAACTCCGGCAAGGCCTACGCCTATTAAAAACTGCATGGAAATGATCCACGAGCGTTTTTTTCTGAACATATCAAGAAACGGACTCCACAGAGGCTTAATTACCCAGGGCAGGTTCAGCCAGGCTGTATAGAATGTGATATCGGTATTGGAAATCCCTAAATCCTTATACATGATAACTGAAACAATCATAACCATTGCATAAGGAATACCTTCGGCATAGTAGAGTGAGGGAACCCATGCCCATGGATTTCTGAAGGAGGTTTTTCCCTTCCCCGCGGCATTAGGAGCTTCTGAAGCCTCTTTTTCAACCGCCAAATCTGTTTTTTCTTTCGCCATTAAAAATCTCCTGTTAAAATTTACGATCGGCACTAAAAAAATATCTCTTAAATTCCGGCTTTTTCTTTTGCCATAATTACCGCACCCATTGCAGGCGGGAAGTCGGGATTTTTAATATTCACTCCCGGGAACTTCTGATCAACCTGGCTGCGGAAGCGTTTGGACAAATAGTTATCCGAGCTTGCAATTCCGCCTATCAGGCTGAGGTCTAATTCTTCCTGCTGCATTTTCTTGAGCATGGCATGTATATGGAGCACGAGCTCGTAGCTTTCTTCTTCAACTATGTTCTGGCAGGCCTCGTCTCCCATTTCGGCGGCCTTAATTACCAGGGGAGCTACTCTTGCAATATCGAAGTTATTTTTATAGACCTCGCTGATCATGACTTCAGGGGTGGTCATGCCGAAATTTTCAGCAATTAGGGAGGTAAGAAGTGTATGTTCGCCCCGTCCGTCAAAATCCTTTCCCACGACTGTAAGGCCGCGGCGTCCTATAACGTAGCCGCTGCCCTGGTCGCCAATAAAACGTCCAAAGCCTCCCACGCGGTGGATTGTGCCTTTGGCATCCTTGCCGAACATGATAGATCCCGTGCCGGCAATAAGTATGCTTCCCGGTTTACCTGAAAAAGCGCCTTCTAAAGCGATTCTTGCATCGCTGTCCACGTAAAAAGAGTTAAAAGTGACTCCTTTTTCCTTAGCATACTGGCAGAATGCCTGTTCCATCTTCTCGGCGTCCGGGCGTCTTCCGGCCCCTGTTGTACCCAGAACAATTGAGATAAAATCCGAATATTCGGCCTTAAGTTTATTTTTGCTTTCAGTAATCAGGTTAAACAGTGTTTCGGCAACGGTATCAGTGCCGATAATTAAAAAGTTCGATGGGCCCCCGGTGCATTCATAAAGTTTATTGCCCTGGGTATCTGTAACAACGCAGGCGGTTTTAGTACCACCGCCATCCATTCCGACTAAATATTTCATTAAAAATCCCGAAAAATGCGGCTAAAAATGTTAATTGGATAAAAGTATGCTAAAATATAAAAAAAAGGAGATAGAATAAAAGTATTAATTGGTAAGTAATTGAAATAAATAACGTTCAACGTGCGACGTTCAACGTGCGACGTTCGACGTGCAACGGAAAGACAGGATCGGAAAAAACAGGTTTGGAAGGGGAAAATAAAAAAGCAGACAGCATAAGTTCCCGGTGATTCGGAAACTATACTGCCTGCTTTTTATCAGACATTTGAACTATTCTTATTTCTCAACTGTGGAGGTGAGAAGGATCTTCTCAATAGCGTCTTTTAAGACGTCTTTCGGAAGCGCACCCTGCGCCATCTGCGGCCGGTCGCCTTTGGGGCAGAAAAGCAGCGACGGAATGCTCCTGATTCCAAAAACGGCTGCCAGCTCCTGCTCGGCTTCTGTATCTATCTTGTAAATATTGATTTTTCCCTCATATTCCACTGCAAGTTCCTCAAGTATCGGGGCGACCATCTTGCACGGACCGCACCAGTCGGCATAAAAATCGATAAGACAGGGGAGTTCACCTTGGTAGTTCCACTCCTTGTTATTTTCATAGTCGAAAACTTTCTTAAGAAAAGTTTCTTTGGTCAAAAATTCTAACATAATTTCCCTTCTTCCTTATTTTATATATGAATCAGATGCAGAAAATGAAAAACGGATTCAGGACATTTCTCAAAATAATTGCTTTAAGTTCTAAGCTTTCCCATTTCTGCTTAAATTATAGATAACATTTTTTTCGGAAAATTACCCGTAAAATTTTATTTTTTATTGTTTGTGAAATTTTTTTAAGGAGGAACAGTATGGTTTTACTCGAATTCAGCATGAGTCCAACCGACAAAGGTGAAAGCCTGAGCAGCTATGTAGCCAAAATACTCAATTATATAGACGAAAGCGGCGTAAAGTACAAGCTCACACCTATGGGTACAATACTCGAAGGGGAATGGGACGATGTAATGGGCGTTGTAACAGGGTGCTTCAAGCTGATGCAGCAGGATTCCAGAAGGATAAGCCTTAACCTGAAGGTGGATTACCGTGCCGGAGAAACAAGCCGCATGGGGAGCAAGATTGAGAAAGTTGAAAAGATACTGAATAAAAAGCTTTCAACTTAAAACATAAGGGGCAAAAATGAACTGTTTTCAGAAAGAAATTATTATTTCTGCCAAAGCGCGGGGCTTTAATCTTGTAACCGATGAGGTCTTAAGTCAAATGCCCGAACTGAAGAATTTTTCAGCCGGCCTGTTTCATCTGTTTATACAGCATACATCGGCTTCTTTGTCTATAAATGAAAATGCCGATCCGGACGTAAGAGGCGACATGGAGCGGTATTTTAACAGGATAGTCCCTGAGAATGCCCCTTATTTTGAGCATACCACTGAGGGACAGGACGACATGCCGGCACACATTAAAAGCTCTTTGCTCGGCACAAGCATTACTGTTCCTGTTACAAACGGCAGACTTAACCTGGGTACCTGGCAGGGCATTTACCTCTGTGAACACAGAAATCATGGCGGAAGGCGGCATCTTGTGGCTACAATTATGGGGGAGAAGAGGTGAAATATTGCGGAAAAAAGGTGTAAAAATCTTAAGTTTATTAAACGAAAGAATTTAGTTTAATATGAAATTATTTAAATACTTAATTTATATTTCCCCCGTCCTTATTTTTATAGGCATCTCCACATTCCATGACCTCCATAAAAGGGATCTTGGTACAAAAGGTAACCCTGTAAAACTCTTTTTTACCCCGGCGCTCGATGCCGACAGGATTGTCTCAAATGCCCGGGAACTGGTGGATTTTCTTGAAAAGGAAACGGGCTACTACTTTGAAACTGCCGTTCCGCAGAGCTATATTGCTGTTGTTGAGGCCTTCGGTACAAAAAAATGCGATATTGCCGGCATTAATACTTTCTCTTATCTCATGGCTCATGAAAAATACGGCGCCGAGGCAAGGCTCAGGGTTGTAAGGCAAGGGGGAGAAACAACATATAAAGGATGTTTTCTGGCACGCACGGGTTCCGGTATCGACAGTCTGCCTGACCTCCAGGGAAAAAAGATTGCCTATGTGGATCCTTCCTCAACCTCAGGCTATATTCTTCCCAAGGCGATCCTGAAGCACATGGGAATTAAGCCTTCGGAAGAAGTTTTTGCAATGAAACACGACAATGTGGTAACGATGGTTTACCAGAAGCAGGTGGATGCAGGCGCTGTTTACTACTCCGACCCCAATCCCAAAACGGGTATGGTAATGGATGCCAGGATGAGGGTCTTGCCGCAGTTTCCGGACGTGGTGAAGAAGGTAAAGATCATAGGCTATACGGAATCGATTCCGAACGACCCGTATGTATTCAGGAAGGACATGCCTGAGAAGATGAAAAGAAAAATTGTAAATGCATTTCTGAAGTTTGTCTCAACACCCAAAGGGCAGAAAGCCATGTTTGAAATTGCAGACATCACGGGACTCATAAAAACACGGGACAGTGATTATGACGGACTCCGGGCGATGCTGAAGGAACAGAACATCTCCTTAACGGGAGCGATTAAATAATGTTGAATTATGAATTATGAATGATGAATTATAAACGGCTGCAGTTGTGAAATTATTAATTGTTTAAGCCGTCATAAAGAGCGGAAAGGGTTTTATTAAATGCTATTGAAGGTTCAGGATCTGCATAAGGTTTATAAGTCGGGTACCCATGCCTTAAAAGGAATTAACTTTGAGGTTAAGGAAGGGGAGTTCCTGGTTGTAATTGGCCTGAGCGGCTCGGGCAAGTCCACGCTTCTCAGGTGCATCAACCGCCTTCTGGAGCCCACCTCAGGCACGGTTGAATTTATGGGGCAGGATATCTCTCACGTGAAGGGGGAGGAGCTGCGCCGGGTGCATCAGCAGATTGCCATGGTATTCCAGCATTTTAATCTTATTAAAAGAAGATCTGTCCTTACAAATGTTATTTCGGGGCGCCTTGCCTCCATGAGTACAATGGATTCGGTTCTGGAGAGGTTTTCCGCAGAGGTTTTCGCAGATGCCTACAAGGCGCTAAGGACTGTTGGAATTGAAGACAAGGCTCAGGAGAGAGCCGATTCCTTAAGCGGAGGACAGCAGCAGAGGGTTGCAATTGCAAGAAGTCTGATGCAGAATCCGAAGCTTCTGCTTGCAGATGAACCCGTTGCATCGCTCGACCCGGCAACGTCAAACTCCGTGATGCAGTATTTTGAGAAAGTGAACAAGGAACTGGGCACAACTGTAATCTGCAACCTCCACTTTTTAAGTCTTGTAAGGCGCTATGCCTCGCGCGTCATAGCTCTCCGGGAAGGCAGCATTGTTTATGCAGGAGATCCAAAGGATATAAACGAGGAATGGTTCAAGACGATTTACGGCGAAGATGCCGTAGAGGTGGAAATCAGGTAATTATTAAAACGTACACCCGGCAATAACTCAAAAGAAATTCGCGAATGAAGACAACTGAAGAAAAAAACTTAAAATCCAAAGAAATTATTTCAAAAGGCCGGGAGATGCAGGCCGGGATAAACTTTATTAAAGCCGTTTTCCTGGATATATTCCTGGTCTTTTACACACTGCTTTTACTTGAGAGGGTTATCTATTATAAGCTGATACTGAACCTGAGGGAAATACCGTTTTCATGGCAGCAGATTGCCGGTGTTTTCGCTGTAAGCGTTATTTTGGGAACGGCCTGGACATTTACAAGGACATCCCTTTCCTCAAGGCTTTTTAAGCTGCACAGGGATAATAAGGTTACAAAGTGGACAGTTGAAATCTTTTCCTGGCTTCTTTTTGATCTTACCTTTATAGCAGGATGGGTGGTGACCCGGATATCGATAATAGATCTTTTCAGCGCCGGGGGAATGCAGGGTGCAGAGAGAATCTTCGGTGCAATGTTTCACCCCAACCTGGGGATCTTCGACGACGCCCTGGCTGCAATAATTGAAACAATTTACCTGGCACTAATAGCAACGCTTTTATCCATACCGCCGACATTTGTTTTAAGCTTTTTTACGGCGCGCAATCTGATGAAGGATAATAAGATTACATTTGCCGTTTACTATGTGCTTAGAATAGTTTTCAACTTCATCCGTTCAATTGAGCCTTTGATCTGGGCAATTATTTTTTCGGTCTGGGTGGGTATAGGTCCCTATGCCGGCATGATAGCTCTTCTTGTGCATTCAATAGCATCGAATGCAAAGCTCTATTCCGAGGCCATTGAAGGAATTGAGCAGGGGCCGATAGAGGCCATTACGGCAACGGGAGCCAACAGGGTTCAGGTTGTCTGGTATGCCGTGGTTCCGCAGATCGTTCTGCCTTTTTTGTCCTTTACAATATACAGGTGGGACATCAACGTAAGAATGGCTACTATTATAGGTCTTGTGGGAGGCGGCGGCATAGGCACCATGCTAATGCAGTACCAGGGCCTGGCTAGATGGCACGAGGTGGGGCTCATAGTTCTGATGATCGCTTTTGTAGTCTGGGTAATGGATTACATAAGTGCAAAAGTCAGGGAAGCGATCTACTGATTTTTAGAATATGAGCTCTCTGAAATAGGTTTCCCAGAACATGGCGGCCTCTTCTGCACTTGGCAGCTGAGCGTTATCGGGCTGCTGCTCACGGTCAAAAAAAGTCTTATTAAAAGCCTCCGAAAGCACAAATGCCCAGGTCTGCCTGATCAGCATGGAAGCAAGCGCGGGGTTAAACTTCTTTTTATCCACATTACTTTTCAGGAAATCCAGAACTGCAGATTCTTCATTTTTAAGGAGGTTATGCAGGTTTTCCAGGTCCCGTTCCAGCGGAAAATCCCTGAAGGCGAGTTTTACAAGCTCATATATTAAAGAATATTTTTCCGGAGCCTTCAGCTTAAAATCGAGACACAATGCAAGGCGCCTTTCCGGCAGCGGGACTTCGGGATTGGAAAGAATTTCCTTCATTTCGGCAACAAACCTGTCGATTTCGAAGCCAATGACGTCATAATATATGTCCTCTTTCGAGGCGTAGTAGTGGTAAATAGAGCCTTTGCCGATTCTGAGGTCGCGTGCTATTTCCTCAATTGTGGTTTTTGCCAGGCCGTGCCGTGCAAATCTTTTCTGGGCGGCCTTGACAATGTTAATTTTTTTTGGGTTATTTTTCATTTAGTACCATTCTCAAGGGAAATGTGGAAAGAAAAATACACATTTCCCCAAATAAAAGTAATTGCTTTTGTTAGTAAGTGTGGGTAAATTTGCATTTCTTAGTGTAAAAATCCAAATTTTTTACGGGAGGCAGTGTAACATATGGCTATGATGGCCAAAATGAGGAGTCTTGCTCCGGCATTTATTATTACGATTGGTGGTATTTTTGTCCTTTTTATGGTCCTTTCAGACTCTAACGTCATGAGTATTCTCGGACAGGGAAAGAACAATGTAGGATCGGTCAACGGCGAGGATATTACGTATCAGCAGTTTTCCACGTATTTAGACCAGGCCAGACAGAGGCAAAAAGAACAGACAGGCAAGGACATTGATGAAGATCAGATGGATGCCTTCAATGACCAGGTCTGGGACGCTCTGGTAACTCAGGACCTGGTAAAAGAACAGTACGACAAACTGGGAATTAAAGTCTCTGACCAGGAAGTCCAGGACATTCTGCTCGGGCCTAATCCTCCCGAAGCACTCAGAAGACAGTTTACAGATTCAACAGGAAGATTCAACAGGCAGTTATACGAAACAACTCTGCGCGCTCAGAAGAAGGAAGTTCTCTTAGGCCTTGAAGAAAACATCAGGCAGATGAGGCTCCAGGAAAAGCTTCAGAACTATCTTTTTGCAAGCCTCACGGTTTCGGAAGGAGAAATCAAGCGCAGGTTTATCGACCAGACTACTAAGATTAACGCAAACTATGTTTTTGTTGACCTGAATACAATTCCTGATAATTCAGTTTCTGTCAATGAAGACGATCTGAAGAAATTTTATAATGAGAACCAGGATCGCTTTAAGGTCGATGCCCAGAGAAAACTCAGGTATGTATTATTCTCAAAAGCTCCATCAAAGGAAGATTCAGCTGCCATAAAGGACAACCTTGTTGCCCTTGTAAACAAAGCAAAGAACGATACAGCTGATTTCAAGAGTTATGTTCAGATTTATTCTGAAGCTCCCGCAACAAAGGATACACTTACTCCGAACATGCTTCCTCCGGATGCCGTTGACGCATTTGCAAATGCCGCTCCCGGAAGCATTATAGGTCCATATGCTACCTATGAGGGTTACGTGGTTTATAAAGTTTTGGCCAAGATTCCGTCAAACGATACATACGTAAGAGCCTCACACATACTCATCCCTTTCAAGGGTGATGAAGCAAAGGCTCAGCAGGAAGCAAACGACATTTACAATCAGCTTCAGGCAGGCGCCGATTTCTCGAAGATGGCACGTGAGAAATCTGATGACGTTGCAAGCGCAAGAAAAGGCGGCGACCTAGGCTGGTTCGGGAAGGGACAGATGGTAAAGGAATTTGAAGACGCAGCTTTCAACGGTCCTGTGGGCGTTGTTCAGAAGCCTTTCAAGTCGAATTTCGGTTATCACATTGTAAAGGTAACAGGAAAGACTTCGAACAAGTATGTTGTTGAAAGGATTGTCAATAAGATAAAGGCTTCAGCTTCAACTGCAGACAATGCTTACCAGGCAGCCAACGATTTTGTTTATCTTGTAAAGAAGTCGAGCTTCGATCAGGAAGCAAAGACAATGAACTACAGGATAATGGAAACTCCGTTATTTAACCAGGATGCAACTTATGTCCCCGGCATCGGCGCCAACAAGACAATGGTCGACTGGGCTTTTGACAGCGACAAGGGTGACTTAAGTGACGTCTATAAAGCACAGAACGGATACGTTGTTGCACAGGTTGAAGAGGTTGTTAAGCCGG
Source organism: Ignavibacteriales bacterium (assembly GCA_036261625.1). Taxonomy (GTDB): domain Bacteria; phylum Bacteroidota; class Ignavibacteria; order Ignavibacteriales; family SURF-24; genus JAAXKN01. The sequence goes on from DATAKL010000034.1 coordinate 73,777, forward strand.
GTGTAAAGAAGTTCGAAGAGGTAAAAGCTTCACTTAAGCCGATGGTTATCCGCGAAAAGAAACTTGAGAAGGCCTCACAGATTGCTGAAAAGATCAAGCAGCAGGCTTCAGGTTCATCCTTACAGCAGGCAGCACTCAACTTTGGCGGCCAGGCTAAGTTTGATACCACAGGCACATTTACGCCTGCACAGACGGTTCCTGGTGTAGGACGTGACTTTGCCTTCATACAGAAGGCTCTTACGGCAGATGTAAATAAAATTACAGATCCTGTAAAAGGCCAGAGAGGTGTTTATCTTATTCAGGTTACAAGCAGAACTCCTTTCCAGCAGTCGCAGTTTGCAATGCAGAGAAATTCTGTAAGGGATGCCCTGCTTCAGCAGAAGAAATCATATTTCTTCAGCCAGTGGATCAATCAGTTAAAGAAGGATGCCAAGATAGTGGACAACAGAAGGCAGTTCTACGCAAGATAATTAATCTTAAAGCTTATAAAAAAAGCCGTGGTCAAAAAGATCACGGCTTTTTTTTTGCGGTTTGCAGTATCCTTCAGTTCCGGCAGAGATAAAATATTTAACTGAAACTAACTGAATCTTTTCCGGGTAATAATTCTGAATGTTACATTTATAAGTGTAACAAGCATAATTAATACCAGTGCCGCGGCCCATGCCTGGCGGTTCCAGTCCTCGAAAGGGGCCTTGGAGTAGTCGTAAATGAATACCGTAAGTGATGCAATCGGCTGATCCAGCTGTGTGGACCAGAAGCGGTTGCCGAGTGCAGTAAAAAGCAAGGGAGCAGTTTCACCTGCCGCCCTTGCTATGGAGAGCAGTATACCGGTAAAAATTCCCTTAAAAGCCGCGGGAAGAACGACATAAAGTGTGGCCTTCCACTTCGGGGCTCCAAGGGCCAGGGCGGCCTCGCGGTAAGTTCCGGGCACAAGCCTCAGCATCTCCTCGGTTGTTCTGGTAATCAGCGGAATCATCAGAATGCCTAAGGCAAAGCCGCCTGCCAGGGCTGAGAACCTGTGCATAGGTATTACCATTATTATATAAGCCACAACACCCACAACAATTGATGGAATTCCGTTTAAGACCTCGGTTAAGAACCGTACGCTTTTGGAAAATAATGAGGAATTTTCCTCAGAAAGATAAATGCCCGAAAACAGTCCGACAGGGATTCCGATGAGGCTTCCAAGGCCGATTAAAATTCCTGTTCCCATAAGGGCATTTGCCATGCCTCCGCCTGTTTCACCGGCAGGCTTCGGCATTTGTGTAAAAAATGACCAGTTGATTGAGCTTACACCCTGTTTCAGTGTATAAAAAAGGATTATAAAAAGGGGAATTACCACCACCAGGGCACAGGCTATGCTGAGGAGAGTCATTATAAGGCTCTTTATTTTCCTCACCTTTGAATTAAGCTGTCTTTTCACATTACACCTTTGAATATTTTTTTGTTACACTCCATACAACCAGTCTTGCCGCTGCATTCAGCAGAAAAGTCATTACAAACAAAATGAGCGCAATTTCAATAAGCGCACTCGTATAGAGTTGCGTGGTTGCCTCGCTGAACTCATTTGCCAGCACGCTGGCCATTGTATAGGCAGGGTCAAAAAGAGAAAAAGACATCTGAGGTGTGTTCCCGATTACCATTGTAACGGCCATTGTTTCACCTACGGCGCGCCCTAGGCCCAGGAGTGCCGCGCCGAGGATGCCCGACTTGGCGCCGGAGAGGACAATTCGGACGACTTCCCACTTCGTGGCCCCGAGCGCATAAGCGGCTTCTCTTTGAGCATCGGGCACTGATCTCATTATGTCCCTTGAAATTGAAGTAATTATCGGCAGTATCATTATTGTCAGAATCATGACCGCAGCCAGCATCCCGAACCCGTAAGGGGCTCCCTCAAAAATGGGAAGATAGCCAAAATGATCCGCAAGCCATGGCTCAACCGACTCCCTCAGCCACGGGGCAAGGACGAAAATGCCGAATAGCCCGTATACAATGCTGGGTATTGCCGCCAGGAGCTCAACCATCACCGAGACTATCTTTTCAAGCCATTGGGGTGCAAATTCCGAGAGGAAAACTGCAGTGCCGATGCTTAAGACCGCAGAGATTATAAGCGCAAGCAGTGAGGAGAAAAGTGTCCCGAAAATAAACGGCAGGGCGCCGAAATTTTCCTGCACGGGATCCCAGGTTTTTGAAGTGATGAATTTCCAGCCGAATTTATGTATTGAGGGCCAGGACTGCATGAGCATTTGGTAGCCCATTACAATTACGAGCAAGAGCAGTAAAAATGCAAAGAACCTGGTGAGGCTTTCAAAAACCAGATCACCAGGGTTCTTTCTTAACAATTTAGCTCCACTGAATCCCGGGAGGGACAGAAGGGCCGTTTTACCCCTGAAAGGACCGGGGTTTACTGCTGAGCTGAAGTTCTCCCGGTCCTTGTTTTTCACGTTCATATTTACTTCACCGATATGCTTGAAATTTTCTTTTCATCCAGCTTTACAACTTCCTTCGGAAGGGGAGCGTAGTAAAGTCCTGCGGCATATTTCTGTCCGTCGGTTACAGCCCACTTAAGGAAGCCTGCAATAGCCTTTGCTTTATTTTTATCCTTCATGTTTTTATAGATTAAAAGCCATGTAAAGCCCGAGATGGGGTATGAGTTCTTTCCGTCTGCATTTGTAATTTCAACTCTCAGATCAGCGGGCATATTTTTTATAAAACCAGCGGCGGCCTGTGAAACATTGTCGAAAGTAGGCTCAACGAAATTTCCCGCCTTATTCTTAAGCGAGGCGTAAGGAAGTCCGTTCTGCACTGCGTAAGCGAGTTCAACGTAGCCGATTGAGCCCTGAGTCTGCTTTACGAGTCCTGCAACGCCTTCGTTGCCTTTTCCGCCCAAGCCTGCGGGCCAGTTTACAGAAGTACCCTGTCCCACCTTGCTTTTCCACTCACTGCTGACCTTTGAAAGGTAGCCGGTAAAGATATTTGTAGTTCCGCTGCCGTCTGAGCGGTGAGCAACAAAAATCGCCTTATTGGGAAGATTCATCCCCTTATTTATGGATGTTATCCTTGAATCGTTCCACTTTTTAATTTTGCCAAGGTATATGTCCGAAAGCACCTCGGGGGTAAGTTTAAGCCCTTTGCCGATCTGCGGCAGGTTATATGTTACAACAACAGCGCCCATGACAGTTGGGATGTGGAGGATTTCGGTGCCCCGTTTTGCCTCAACTTCCTTTATCTGCGCGTCGGACATCGGTGCATCAGATGCTCCGAAATCGACGGTGCCTTCAATTACCTGCTTAATGCCTCCGCCGCTGCCGATGGACTGGTAGTTGAACTCTATGCCTGTTTTCTGGTGGTAGACGTCGAACCATTTTGAGTATATGACGTAGGGGAATGTAGCCCCGGCGCCGTTAAGCTTCATCTGTGCGTTCAGTACAGATGAGATCATGAGTATGCCGATTAAAATTAAGAACTTGGATTTCATTGTTTTCTCCTTAAATGATTTATTAAATTAGAACTGATAAGAAAATGTTACTCTTCCGACAAGATCGCTGGCACTAAGTCCGGAGTAAGAAACCGATTCCACGTTAGGCATTACGCTGACATTCTTATCCACCTGGAAATCTACTGCTCCAAGTATAAGGCTTGTTCTGTCGTGCTTATCAAGGTCAGTATTCGGCGTAGTCTTGTCGTATCTTCCCACCAGGCGGACCTTGTCAATAATTCTGTACCATGCATAAAGCGAAATTCCATAGCCGTTTTGTGATTCAAGTGCGGCTGTCTTATTGGGCGCAAAGTTATTCTGCTGTGTTTTATAAAAAGTTTCAACGCCTGCCGAGTAAACGTCTTTCTGGAAGAAGTTCACGTGGAGGGCTCCGATGAAGGCATTGTTGCTTTTTGACTGCTTGTCCAGCTGGTCTACTTTAGGAGCGTATGCGGCATAGTCGCCGTAGACTGTGAAGCGGAAGAAGCTTAAGGGCATAAACTGGAGCATGCCGTAGAAGCGTTTGTATTTATTTACTTCAGGAGCATTGCCAGAGTTGTTGCCGATTTTTGCCCAGTACTTAACTGTGCCTGCTGCGTCAAGATTTCCCTTGAGGTCCACGCTAAGGTCGCGTGAGGGGACGATGCCGTTTAAGTCGGTAATGGTCTTTTCAAGCGGCCTGTAGCCCCAGAAAGACTCAGCTACATCGATTTCAGGGTTAGCCGACAGACCGAAGTAGAAGTCGCTTCCCTTAAAGATGTCCTTCCATCTGAGGTAGGCGTCTTTAACCATAACGCCTATTTTGCCTCCCGATGTAAGGGATGCAGGCGACTGGTCGGCTTCCAGGCGGAATCTGGTCTCAAAGGATTCAGAGATTGTGTAATCTGTAGTTATATAAATTCTTCTGAACTGAAATCCGTTCAGGTCTTTTTTTGATGAATCCTTCTGGTCGATGTTATAGAAGTAATCGCCGAACATGAGTCCCGAAAGTTTCGGAGATGATTTTTCCTGTGCAAAGGCAGAGTTAAGAAGAACAAGAACGAGTGCAGCAAAAAGAAGTATTTGTTTCATGACTTTTCCATTTATGTTATAAGAAATATTATGGGGCTTTTCAGTCCCGGGTAAATATCAGAAATACTGACGCATATAACTTATGAGATTTGAATAAAAGATGTGTTAAAGGAATATTAAGTTAGTGTTAAGAAACTGTTAAACGGTAGGGGAAAACGTTATACCCTTTATTTACAGGGGGAAAATCGGCCTTCGGGTTTATCTATTTAACAATAACTTAACACACGAAGATGTAAAATTGTCTTAATTTTATAGGAGCAATAATATATAAGAATCAGGACAATAGAAGTTTTTATGAAATCAGAAAAAATACAGGTTCAAACTAAAAACCTTGACCTTTACTACGGGCAGAAACAGGCCTTGAAAAATATATCGCTGGATATATATGAAAGACGAATTACTGCATTTATAGGCCCCTCAGGATGCGGAAAATCGACATTTCTCAGAACTCTTAACAGGATGAATGACCTGATAGGAAGTGTAAGAATACACGGCGAGGTAGTCATTGATGGTATGAATATTTATGAAAATAACATAGATGTGGTTGAACTAAGAAGAAAAGTGGGAATGGTTTTCCAGAAAGCGAATCTTTTTCCCAAGTCCATTTACGATAATCTTGTCTTCGGCCCCAAATTAAATGGCATAAGAGACAAAAAGTCGCTCCATGAAATTGTTGAAAAAACCTTAAGGCAGGCGGCCCTGTGGGATGAGGTTAAAGACAGGCTGAATGAAAATGCTCTCAGTTTGTCCGGAGGCCAGCAGCAGAGGCTCTGTATTGCAAGGGCTCTGGCTGTGGATCCGGAAATAATTCTTCTGGATGAACCGGCCAGTGCGCTTGACCCGATATCAACAGCCAAAATAGAAGAGCTTCTCTTTGAATTAAAGGAGAATTACACAATTGTAATTGTTACACACAATATGCAGCAGGCATCCCGTGTATCGGATTATACGGCGTTCTTCTACATGGGCGAGCTTGTTGAATACGGGGCAACCGGGAAAATGTTCACTAAACCCTCTCTGAAGAAAACCGAGGAATACATTACGGGACGCTTCGGTTGAAAAACTTAACACAGAGGTAACATTAAGTTCATAATTACTTAACATTGAGTTATTATTTTTCCATAAATCATAAAAAGGAAAACAGTTGAAAATAGCTCATATATCAGACCTTCACATCTGCTCGAGGCGGAACTTCAGAAATATAAAAAATGCGCGCCGGCTTTTAGAGCACATTCTGGATAATAATTACGATCACATAGCAATTACAGGCGACATTACCGAAAACGGCTCTGAAAAGGAATTCAGGCTCATAAGGGGTCTTTTAGAGGAATTCGATCTCCTGGATCCGAAGAAGCTTTCTGTGGTAATAGGAAATCATGATATCTACGGCGGAATACAGTTCGCAGAGGATATAATAGGGTTTCCGGAAAAATGCATGAAGACCAACTATAAAATGAAAGTAAGGGAATTTGAGGTATACTTCCGAGAAGCATTTGACGGGGTGTATGCACCCGGGCAGGATTTTTTCCCTTATGCCAAGGACCTGGGTGAAGTTGTACTGGTTGGCATAAACTCAATTGGCGAGTACTCAAAGCTGAAAAACCTCTTTGCATCAAAAGGTAAAATTTCGGAAAGTCAGTATGAGGGGCTGCAGCAAATCTTTTCTTCGGGGAATTACACAGGCAAACCGGTAATTCTCCTGATACATCATCATCTTTATAAAACACCTTTCTATGCATTCTCCAACGATAGCAGGATCTGGGCGCGCATCGAAAATGAAGCGATGAAACTGAAGGGAAGAAAAAAGTTTTTAAATTACCTGGGCGGCTCAAATATAAAACTTGTGCTCCATGGGCATGTTCATGAGTCAGTCGAGTACAATAAAAAAGGGATCCGCTGCCTGAATGCCGGTGAGACTTTCCGGCCCGGGTATCCCGACGGCATAAGTTATAATTCTATAACAATTGACGGTGCCGGTTCCATTCTGACAGAAAACATAGTTCTGCCGGATAAAAGAAAGTTAAAACTTCAGGAGAGTCTTTTCCCGATGCATGCGGTAAACTTTTAGTCTAAAGGCTCTGCATAACGAAACAGTTTGATAAAAAGAAAGACAGTTGAAGAATGAAAAGTAAAATAATGCTTGTGGATGATGAACAGGACATCGTTGAATTGTTAAGGTACAACATAGAGCGTGAAGGCTTTCAGGTAATAAGCGCCTTTAACGGCCGTGAGGCACTTGAAAAAATGTCTGAAAAGCCCGATATGATCATACTTGACGTAATGATGCCGGAAATGGACGGCTATGAGGTTTGCAGAAGAATACGTGAAAATAAGCTCTTATGTCATATTCCCATCATATTTCTTACAGCAAAATCGGCTGAGGCAGATGAGGTTATGGGGCTGGAAATGGGAGCCGACGATTTTGTTGCAAAACCTATTTCTCCAAAAAAACTTGTTGCCCGCATCAGGGCAAATCTCAGGTGGAAAGACAAGCCTTCAGTATATGGAAACGAAAGTGAGCCCCTGCTGAAACTGGGCCCCATTGAAATTGACAGGCAGGGCTTTGAAGTACGCATCGACGGTGTAGCGGCTCATTTTCTCAAAAAAGAATTTGAAATCCTTTCCTTAATCGCAATGAAGCCCGGCAGGGTTATGAGACGGGAAGTGATCTTAAATGAGATCTGGGGTGAGGAGTCCTATATTACGGAAAGAACAATAGACGTGCACATCAGAAAGATACGTGAAAAGCTTGGCAGCCATGCGGAAATGATAGAAACAATTAAGGGTGTGGGATACCGCATTAAGGAGTATGCAGGAACTGCCGGGGCGTGAAAAACAGCCTGTTTGTGAAAAAAAGAGACATTTCTTTCAGCCCAAAATCCTCTTCCGGCATTAGCCCCGCAGAAAAGCCCAATGTTAACAAATTGTTAAGTTTACTTTGACCTATATTAAACTACTCTCAAATTTCCTAATTTTGAAATAGGAAATTTTTAGTTAGTCTGACTCAGGGCTGAACCCGGAGTAATCAAAATGAAATTGAGAGTTTAAGATAAAACAATTTGGAATCAACAATTTAACTGGAGAATCTAATGTCTAAAAAAACAATTTATGCATCCGTAGTCGTTCTGGCAGCCCTCGTGGTCTTCGGATGCGGAAAGTCAAAGACTACCGTTACACTTGCCGGATCAACGGCTTTTCAGCCTTTTGCCGAAAAACTGGCAGAACAGTACATGCAGTCGCATAATAATGTAAACATCACGGTCCAGGGCGGAGGCTCTGCTGTCGGAATTCAGAGCGCAAATTCAGGCGCCGCACAGATCGGCATGGCCGACATGGTTCAGCTCCCCAAGGAAGCACAGGGCCTCACCTCGGTAATTGTAGCCCGCGACGGCGTTGCAATTGTGGTAAACCCGAAGAACCCTATAACCAACCTGACAACAGACCAGGTACGCGATATATTTAACGGCAAAATCACAAACTGGAAGGAAGTAGGCGGCAATGACGCTCCTATTACTGTTGTGTCAAGGGAAGCCGGCTCAGGCACAAGATCATCCTTTGAACAGATTATAGGCAACATAGAGCTGAAGAAAGACGCACTTGTTCAGGATTCCAACGGCACGATACGTGAAACCGTTTCGAACGATCCTAACTCTGTCAGCTACCTTTCACACGGACTTGTAAACGAGAAGGTAAAACCCCTTACCTTAGACGGCATTCAGCCCACAATTGAAAACATCGTAAGCGGTACATATAAGATTTCCAGACCGATATTCCTCCTTGTAAAGGGACAGATTCAGGGCGAAGCAAAGAACTTCATAGATTATATACTTTCTCCTGAAGGACAGAAGACAATAAAAGATAACGGACTTCTGCCTGCAAATTCAAAATAAGGCGGAATAAAACTGGTTTATTCATTTTTCGGGACATTTAATGAAGCTTGTTGGTGAAAAGGGTGTAAAGCGTATTTTAATGGCGGTAGCTTTTTCAGCTATTTCGGCTCTTCTGCTGATCACCCTCTTTATTATAAATGAAGGACTCCCCTTTATTTTCAAATACGGAATAAAAGATTTCCTCTTTGCCTCCGACTGGAACCCGGCCCAGGGTAAGTTCGGCATATTTCCAATGATTGCCGCCTCGCTCTGGGTTACATTCGGCGCCATGATAATAGGCGCGCCCTTGGGTGTTGCAGTTGCCCTTTTTTTAAGCGAGTACGCTCCAAGGCCCCTTATGAAAGCAGTAAAGCCTACAATTGAGCTCCTGGCTGCCATCCCCTCCGTCGTCTACGGCTTTATAGGAGTTGTGGTGCTGGCGCCTTTTATCAGGAGCTACTTCGGGGGACCGGGACTTTCACTTCTGGCCGGGTGCATAATTCTTGGCATCATGATACTGCCTACAGTTATAAGCATCAGCATCGATTCCATAATGGCTGTGCCCCGCAGCTACCGCGAGGGCTCGCTTGCACTTGGCGCCACGACCTGGCAGACGATACACATGGTTACAATAAAGGCTTCAAAGTCGGGTATAATTGCGAGCATCATTCTGGGCCTTGGACGCGCAGTAGGAGAGACGATGGCTGTAATCATGGTCTCGGGAAATTCAGTTAACATACCTCACGCGGCAACAGATTCTGTACGTACTCTTACAGCCAATATAGCCCTCGAGATGAGTTATGCCACCGGAATGCACCGCGAGGCACTCTTTGCAACGGGCGTGGTTCTCTTTATAGGCATTATCATACTGAATTCCTTTGCCAGCGTTGCACTTAGAAAAAGGACGGCAAAAAGATGAGAATAGATCCGCGCCACACACAGAAAGCTGCTGTTGCAATCCTTGCAGGGGCAACCGTACTGGTACTGCTGATACTTGTGTTTATAATTGTATTCATACTTGAAAAGGGTCTTCCTGTAGTCAACCTGCAGTTCCTGACCACTAATCCTCAGGAGATGGGGCGCTCGGGCGGAATATTCCCGACTATCATCGGAACAATAATTCTACCAGTCGTTGCACTTTTAATTGCAACCCCATTGGGTGTCTTTACAGCCGTTTACTTAAGCGAATATACAAGAGAGAATACTCTTACCAGAATAATCCGTTTCGGAACAGACTGCCTGGCTGGAATTCCTTCAATAATATTCGGACTCTTCGGTTATATATTCTTTGTCATCACGCTCCAGATGGGGTGGTCCATAATGGCAGGAAGCCTTACACTGGCTGTAATGGTGCTCCCGACGATCATTAGAACTTCCGAAGAAGCCGTACGTGCCGTTCCTAAAGTTTACAGGGAAGTCAGCTTCTCTCTTGGGGCATCGGGATGGCAGACCGTAAGAAAGGTAATTCTGCCTAACGCGCTTCCCGGCATTGTAACGGGCGTTATGCTTTCAATAGGGCGATCAATCGGCGAGACTGCAGCCGTTATATTTACCGCTGGGTCGTCACTCAGGATCCCGACCTCGGCTTTTGATTCGGTAAGGACAATGGCGGTTCATTTTTACCTGCTGGCCCGGGAAGGCATATCCCAGGAAAATGCCTACGGCACTGCCGCAACACTGATCATTGCCGTCCTGATTGTTAATCTTACAGCATACTGGATAATGAACCGTTTCATTGCCAGGAGAGGATAATTTAATGAGAATAAAATTTCAGATAAAGAACTTTTACTTTTTCTATAACGGTTCTCCGGTTCTAAAAGATATTAACCTGGAGATTAATGCCGGCGAGATACTTGGAGTAATTGGGCCCGCGGGATCGGGAAAAACAACATTTCTGCGCTCCTTAAACAGGATGAATGAGCTCGAAACGGATACAAGAACCGAAGGCACAATACTAATGGACGGGCAGAACATTTATGGCAAGGATGTAGACGTGGTATCGCTCAGGAAAAAAATCGGGATGGTTTTTGCGATGCCGGTTCCTCTTCCGATGAGCATATACGAAAACGTTGTCTACGGCCCCAGGCTCTCAGGAATAAAAAATAAAGCAGAGCTGGATCATCTGGTAGAAAAAAGCCTTACTGAGGCATTCATATGGGACGAGGTAAAGGACCGCCTTAAGCTCTCGGGCTTAAGGCTCTCCGGAGGGCAGCAGCAGAGGCTCTGCCTGGCAAGAACCCTTGCCATGAGGCCTGAGGTTATACTGCTCGATGAGCCATCCTCAGGACTCGATCCGATATCGACGGCAAAAATAGAGGATGCGCTTACTCTTCTAAAGAAGGAATACACAATTATACTTGTAACCAACAATACAAAACAGGCGGCCAGAGTTGCAGACAGGACTGCCTTCTTTCTCATGGGAGAAATGGTTGAAGAGGGGACAACTAGTCAGATATTTACTGCTCCAAGGAAAAAGGAGACTCATGATTATATTACAGGAAGATTCGGCTGATGGAAAACAATATAACTGACAGGAAGAATAAAATTAAAATCTCGGGTCTTGACCTGTTTTACGGCAGGTTCCAGGCACTCATTAATGTTTCCATGCCGGTGGAAAAAAATAAAATTACAGCTTTAATAGGTCCTTCCGGATGCGGAAAGTCCACTCTTCTCAGGTCTCTTAACCGCATGAACGACCTGATACCGGGAACAAAAGTTACGGGACAGATACTTTTAGATGACACGGACGTTTACACTTCAGGAATGGAAGTAACCGAGCTCAGAAAGCGCGTGGGGATGGTTTTTCAGAGGCCGAATCCTTTCCCTTTATCCATCTATGAGAACGTTACATACGGGCTCAAGGTGGCGGGAGTAAGAAACAAGAGAACCTTGAACGAAGCTGCCGAAAGAAGCCTTAAGGGAGCATGGATGTGGGATTATGTAAAGGACAAGCTTGATGAGCCGGCTCTTGAGCTCCCCTTGGACCAGCAGCAGAGGCTCTGCATTGCAAGGCTTCTGGCCGTGGAGCCCGAGGTGATCTTGATGGATGAGCCGTGTTCGTCGCTCGACCCGATTGCAACGATGAAGATTGAAGAGCTGATGCTTGAGCTTGTGAAAAACTACACCATTGTAATTGTAACGCACAACATGCAGCAGGCCTCGCGCGTATCGGACTATACGGGCTACATGCTTCTGGGGAAAATGATAGAGTTTAATGACACGAAGTCTATATTTACGAAGCCCAAAGACAAGCTCACCGAGGAATACATTTCAGGAAAGTACGGATGATATAAAAAAGCAGGGTACGGAAATCTTACTGTACCCTGCTTACTGCAAATTCTTTTTTTAAGAATGCCTCTATCTTCTTCTACTCCACCTGTTCTCCGCCTTTATCAAGTCTCTTTTTATGTGTAATGAATTCAGCGTCGACGTAGAAGACGATGTCCTCGGCAATATTTGTAGCATGGTCGGCAAGGCGTTCAATGTGTCTTGAGAGCACTATCAGGTGGCTTCCCGCCTCAACAAGTGAACTGTCTGCCTGCATTCTTGAAACAAGAAACTTGAATGTCTCCTTGTTTAATTTATCCACAACGTCATCAGAAGAGAGCACCTGGCGTGCGCGGTCTGTGCTTCTGCTGATAAAGGAGTCTATGGCGTCCTGCACCATACGGCGTGCCTGGGTTCCCATCTCCACAATTTTAGATTCAACTATGAGGTCGTGGAAGCCCTTTGTTTTCTTAATGCGCTGAGCTATGTTAACGGCAATGTCGCCGCAGCGCTCGAGCTGATTATTGATCATAAGGGCCGACATGATAAACCTGAGGTCGCTTGCCACGGGCTGGAACAGGGCAAGTATATTCTCGCACTGTGTATTGATCAGGTTATCGTAGGCATCGATTTCATTATCCTTTGCCTTCATCCCCTTGCAGAGTTCAATGTCCCCGGTTTCAAGAGCCCTGGTTGCGCGTCCCACCTGTTCATCTACCAGGGATGCCATTTTGATGAGGTTTTCCTTTAAGCTCTCGGTTTCTTTTACGAAGTTTTCCTGCATAATGCTTCTCTTTGGATTATAATTATAAATCAGATGTAAAGCGGTTTAAGTCCGCATACAGTTCTGTGCATACAATGTAAATAAAAATTTATTATTACGGCAATCTTACACCTTAAAAATAATAAATTGCCGCGACATTAAATGTTAATTAATTGTTAATTTATTTTTCATGAAACGCGGCTGTGGTACTGGCAAGTCTCTCTGCGGGAAGCGTCAATAAAAAAATCCCTGCCCGGGGTAAATCAGGCAGGGAGAGAGTATTTCAGCATTTATATTTTACAGATCATCAGTGGTGAACTTCAGCAGGCATTTCGACTCCCAGCTGTTTCAAAATTCCCGGCATTCCGCCGCCTTCAATAGGAGTCAGTTTCATTTTTGTGATCCTGTTATCCTTGACAGTAAATTCGACCGGTTCCTCGGGCATAACCAATGATTTATTTGTGGCCGGAATATCCTTTATGCCCGGGGCAGGGGAGGGGATGGTGTTTTTGTGCGTGCCTGAAAGCCTTACCTTAACAAACACACGCTCGCCCTTGTCTTCCGTTATTTTGTAATTAAAACGGAAGTCGGGCATCCCTTTATTAAAAGCACGGTGCACACCCAGGTACTCATTGCTTCCGAGCGGTTCCGGGCCTACACCCACCACCTTGAAGTCCTTTGAGAGGAAATTATCTGCTTTTGTAAAGTCATTGTTTTCAATTGCCGTCAAAAATTCCTCTACGACCTTGGCTGATTTCATATTATCCTCCTTTCAAAAGGAAATGTTAATGATATTTGGAGATGCGGCAAACCTTTTCCTTAGGTCCTGCTGCACAGCCAATTTTTACAGAAATTAGAAAAATAGCAAGTGGGAATAAAATTACACTCCGGATTTTGACATAATTTCAGTGTTTTTTCATTTTGAAATTCATATTTTCATTTTGAAAATCCTGTTCCCCATGGTATTTATGAAAGTGGGTTTTGGAGCCGAAATCAGTGTCGAAATGGCGATAAAATTCTGGCATTTATTTAGCTCATGTATTCCTCACAAATTCCGGTGCGAACGGATTGACTTTACTAACTATTTCCAGGCTCACTCATTATGACAACGGCTCTTTACATTATAATTAATATTCTTCTCGTGGCGGGGTTCATAAAACTCATATCGAAAAAAGACTACCTGTCTTATCTGTTCAACGGCAGGTGGTACCTGACGTGGATGGCAGTTGGAATAATTACCTTAATGGATGAACTGACCTCAATTTACTATGCCCCTTTCGAGGCATACAGGTTCATCGGCCTAAAGGCAATTATTTATATAGCACTTACTTCTGTTTTAATAAGGTTCCTTTCTACAAGAATGGTTGAGATTTCCGAGATACTGGAAGCAAATAACATCAAAGGGGGAGGCGTTTATTCCTTTTCATACCTCGTTCTGGGCCCCAGCTTTTCATTCATAGCCATCTCTTCAATCATAGTGGATTACGTTCTTACGGCAACCATTTCCACAGTAAGCGCGGTTGAAAACGGCACTTCGTTTCTTGCCATGGGTCCTGAAATAAGGTTCATTCTGAAGTTCGGCGTCATATGGGCAATTACAGGCCTTAATATCGTAGGGATAAAGGAAAACGCAAAGTTTACATTCCTGATATTCGTATTTGCAGCCTTTGTACTTGTAAATCTTATTATAGGCGGTGCGGTTAATATGCACCCGGGCACAATGGGTAAATTAGGTGAAAGTTTCAGCAGCTTCTGGGGTGACTTAAGTCACGGCTCAATTATTCAGTCTTATCAGAATATTATTATTGGAATAGGAAGCTGTATTCTGGCCTACTCCGGCATCGAATCGGTGCTACAGACGGCTTCACTGGTAAAAAGCTGGAAGGAAATTAGACGTGCCTACCTCTTTCTGGCCGTAACTGTAGGCATTGTTACCCCTATAATTGCTCTTTTTGCTCTTTCCTCCCACATCGATATCAGCAAGCATGAAACCGATCTTATACCTGCTTTTGCTGCAAGTGTAAATGGCGAACTCTTCGGGATTGTGGTTGCAATTCTTGCGAGCATTACGCTTATTATGGCCGTCAACACCGCCATGGTTGCCTCAGCCGAGCTGATAGAGAAAGTTGCAGAGAGGTATAACTATCACTGGCTCATACAGCTGAATAAAAAACAGTCGCTATACAGAATTCATATCATAAACGGAATATTCTATACGGCAATTCTAATTGTAACAAGCGGAAGCCAGGCGATGCTGGCTGAAATGTATGCCGTGGGGCTTGTTGCCAGTTTCTGTATAAACACTGGTTCATTACTCATCTACAGATATTCTAAAGGGACAAAGGAGATAACCTATCACACCTCGAGGACGGGTACGCTGATACTTTTTATCATACTTTTAAGCACTTTTCTCTACATTATTGTGCACAGGCCTTTCGGCACGCTGCTCTGGTTTATTATTACATTAACATTCTTAATTGCCGGACTAAAAATAGCCAAATCCAGGGCGCCTGAGATTTCCGTCAGAAAGGCCACGAGGACCCCTATGGACCTGCTTTTTGCGATACTGGACGTTCCGGAAGATGATGTCCACCTCTATTTCAGGCGGCCTACAGAAAGTGAAACCCTGGAGCCTGGGAATTCTCTTTTTGTCAGCTTTTATTCACCGAGGAAGGAAACCCCGCGGAATGTAAGCCCGAACCATTTCTGGATGTCGATTCAGAGGGGGACTAACCTTTTCGGAATGATAATAGCGCTTCTCAAGACGCTGGAATATGAGCTCCCGCCGGATAAGCGCCTGCATATTCATTTCGGCTGGCCCTTGTCCTCATGGCTCGACAGGATGTCGATTGGCGTAATGATTTATAACATGATCAATCTGCCCAAGAAATTTCCGGGCTTTGACTTTGTCATAGAATATAAGGTTAAGGAAAAAATAAAGCCGGTAGTTAAAATGACGGAATAAAATATTACATTGCAGGTAAAGCTTCAGGAATTATGGATAAGGCAAATATACTGATTATTGACGACGAGGAATCCTTAAGGGGCCTCATAAGGCAGATGCTTGAGCTGGAAGGCTTCAGGGTCTGGGAAAGCGGAAGTGCCGGGGAGGGTCTGGCAATTCTCTCCAAAGAGGATATACAGGCTGTAATAAGCGACGTGAGGCTGCCGGATGCAAACGGAATTGACCTTATCCCAAGAGTTAAAGCAATTAACAATCTTTGCGAGATAATTGTAATTACTGCATACGGTACAATAAAGGACGGCGTAAGGGCAATCCAGTCGGGCGCATTTGATTATATTACAAAAGGCGACGAGGACAACAGGCTCATTCCCCTGGTGGAAAAGGCTGTTGAAAAGGTTAATCTCAAAACAAAAATAGATCAGCTCGAAAAAAGGATCGGCGAGAAATACGGCTTTGAGAGTATTGTTGCCGATTCGGATGTAATGAAGGACACGGTTGCATTTGCAAAAAAAATTGCCGATACGGATGCGCCGGTGCTTTTAATAGGGGAGACGGGCACGGGTAAGGAGGTTTTTGCGCAGGCCATCCATAATACCAGCAGCCGAAAGGACAAGCACTTTCTTGCCGTAAACTGCAGCTCATTTTCAAAGGAGCTGCTGGAGTCTGAAATGTTCGGCTATAAGGCGGGCGCATTTACAGGAGCCGCAAGGAACAAGAAAGGCTTGTTTGAGGAAGCAGATAATGGGACTCTTCTTCTGGATGAAATTGGCGAGCTGGACATTTCGCTTCAGGCAAAGCTTTTAAGAGTTTTGGAAACCAATTCCTTTATAAAACAGGGGGATACCAAGCTTACCAGTGTGGACGTAAGGATTATTGCCGCCACAAACAGGAATATTGAAGAGGAAGTATCAAAAGGCAATTTCAGAAAGGACCTTTACTACAGGCTGAGCGTTGTTAAGCTGGAAATTCCATCCTTAAGGGAAAGAAGAGAAGATATTGTCCCCCTGATCTATTCGTTTGTTAAATACTTTAGCACGAGGCTTAATAAGACAGTAAGCGAAGTTGAGCCTGAATTCCTGGATAAGCTTAAACAGTACGATTTCCCCGGAAACATTAGAGAACTTAGGAACATCGTCGAGCGCGCGGTTATAATTAGCGAAAACGGCAAATTAAAGGCTTCCTACCTCCCAAAGGAAGTGCTCTTCAGATATCCCATGCAGACAGGCAAAGAAACGGGCAGGACACTTGACGAATTTGAAAGGCAGCATATAATGGACGCCATGAGCCAGGCAGCCGGCAACAAGCAGAAAGCCGCTGAAATGCTGGGAATAGGACTTACCACCCTTTACAGAAAACTCCAGCAATACGGCTTATAAAGCAGAGAGGGCAATTGCCTTGAGGCCACACTCTTTGAACTAAAAACTAAACATCCATACATTTCATCCATCTGCAAACATTTTTCATTTCGAGAGCCGGATTTCCATTTTGGCAACCCGCAGACCGGAAAACAGTTAATTACACCTTAAATTTATGCCCAAAAGCCTGATAATTCAGGTTTTTTTTAGCCAATTAGCTGGCATGCAATTGGATTTCATTATAAATGGAGGGGGAAAAAAAGATCAATCCCCTGAAAAACTAATGAGGTGATAAAATGTTAATGAGTCTTTTAATGCTGGCTCTTGGCCTGCTGCTGTTTTATATAAACATCAGGTTTATCGGCTTTTTTGATAAAATGTAATTTTTAGGAGAAAGAGTAAAATGATAATACTTCTTATTCTTTGTTTTGCAGTAGGAATATATTTAACCTACGCTTTAATAAACCCGGAGAAATTTTAAGGATATACTTTTATGAATACAGAGATCTTTGGAATTGCTGCAACATTCATCCTTACTTTACTACTGGCCTATCCGTTAGGGAAGTATATGACTAAAGTCTTTAAGGGTGAGAAAGTCTGGAGCGACTTTCTTAAACCGCTGGAAAATTTAATCTTCAGGATCTCAGGAATTGATCCTGATAAGCCGATGGACTGGAAAGAAGGCCTTAAAGCAATGCTTCTGCTTAACGTGGTTTTTTTCGTGTGGGTATATGTTCTTTTGCTAATAAAACATCCTTTCTTAAATCCCATGGATATTCCGGGAATGGAAGCCTCCCTTGCATTTAATACGGCTGCAAGTTTCGTTTCAAATACAAATCTCCAGCACTATTCAGGCGAATCCGGCGCTTCATATTTCACGCAGATATTTCTACTGATGTTCATGCAGTTTGTAAGTGCTGCTACTGGTATTGCTGCCCTTGCAATGCTCTTTAAGGGCCTGGTGCAGAGACAGATGAGTGACCTGGGAAATTTCTACAGTCTTTTGGTAAAAAGCACCACAAGAATTCTTCTTCCGTTTTCAGTTGTTGTTGCCGTTATATTATTGTTAAACGGCACCCCAATGACTTTTAGCGGCGCACAAAAGATCATTACGCTGCAGGGTGATACGGTAAGTGTAGCAACGGGACCTGCTGCCGGCATGGTGGCAATAAAGCAATTAGGAACAAACGGCGGGGGATTTTTTGGAGTAAATTCAGCTCACCCGCTGGAAAATCCTAATTACCTGACAAATATGGTTGAGAATATTTCCATACTAATAATTGCTATAGGACTGGTTTTCTCATTCGGGTTCTATCTTGAGAAAAAGAAGCTGGGATATATTTTCTTTGGTGTAATGGCTCTAATAATGTTATTGTTCCTTAGCCTCGCAGTCAAATGGGAAACTGGCGGCAACCCGGAAATAAAAGCCATGGGGATTTCGCAACAGCAGGCTTCAAACATGGAAGGCAAGGAAGTGCGTTTCGGTCCCGCGGCTTCAGCTTATTGGGGAGTTACAACAACTTCTACCTCAAACGGTTCTGTAAATTCAATGCACGACAGTTTTATGCCTCTTTCAGGCGGACTGTTTATGGTTGATATGATGATAAATTCAATATTCGGAGGCGTTGGCGTCGGGTTCTTAAACTTTTTTATTTATCTGGTTATTGCTGTCTTTATAGCCGGACTTATGGTTGGGCGCACTCCTGAGCTGTTGGGTAAAAAGATAGAAGCTAAAGAAGTAAAAATAGCTGCTGTTGTGCTGCTGCTGCATCCGTTATTAATCCTTGTCGGAACAGCCATTGCTGCTCATATCTCGGCAATAAACCCGTCCATTGGCTGGACCCCTAACCCGGGATATCATGGCTTTTCAGAGATGTTATATGAATTTACTTCCTCTTCAGCAAACAACGGCTCCGGTTTTGAAGGACTTGTTGATAATACATATTTCTGGAATATCATGTGCGGCATTGTTATGCTCCTGGCACGCTTCATACCGATAATTGGACCGGTTGCAATTGCAGGACTCCTGGCCGGGAAAAAGAAGATCCCCGAATCTGCCGGAACCCTTAGGATCGACAGCCTGACATTCGGCGTTGTGTTAATTGCTGTAATTGCAATAGTTGCTGCTTTATCATTTTTCCCTGCATTGGCCGTTGGCCCGATTGCAGAACATTTTTCAATGTAATTATTAAAATTTTATTGGTGAAAAGATGGCAAAAAGAAAAAAATCCACAAAGTTATTTGAACCCGGGATTTTAAGTGCCGCGTTCAAAGAATCCTTTGTTAAATATAACCCTGCTCAAATGATGAAGAACCCCGTAATGTTTACGGTAGAAATAGGCACCTTCGTTATGCTTGCAGTTACAATAATAACTGCATTTAACCCTGAAAGCGGGCAGGGAAGCTTCCTGTATAATTTAATTATTACCTTGTTGCTCTTCCTTACAAACCTCTTTGGAAATTTTGCCGAGGCAATTGCAGAGGCCAGGGGGAAGGCACAGGCGGCTTCACTGAGGAAAACCAGGGAAGTAACTCCGGCAAATCTCGTCTTACCTACGGGGGAAGTGAAACTGATAAACTCCTCAGAACTAAAGAAAGGTGATGTATTTGTAGTATCGGCCGGGGAAACAATTCCTGCAGACGGCGAGATAATTGAAGGCCTGGCCTCAATTGATGAATCTGCAATTACCGGCGAATCGGCTCCCGTAATCAGGGAAGCCGGCACCGACCACTCCGGAGTTGTTGGCGGAACAAGGGTATTGTCAGACAGAATTAAGGTACAGGTAACAAGTAACCCGGGCGAGACCTTCCTGGACAAGATGATAGCCCTGGTGGAAGGCGCAAGCAGGAAAAAGACACCGAACGAAATTGCTCTTACCATTCTTCTTGCAGGCTTTACAATTGTATTCCTGATGGTTACAGCAACACTCGAGCCGTTTGCTGAATATTCAAAAACTTCCATTACCATTGCTGCGCTGGTCTCATTGTTTGTCTGCCTTATTCCAACCACCATCGGTGCATTGCTTTCAGCAATCGGCATTGCAGGCATGGACAGAGCTTTGAGGGCAAACGTCATATCAAAGTCGGGCAAAGCTGTTGAAAATGCAGGAGACATTGATACCGTACTGCTGGATAAGACAGGAACAATTACAATCGGTAACCGCAAGGCTACAAATTTCTATCCGGTCAATGGCTTTTCAAAAGAGGAGTTTATCCGCTACTGCCTCCTTAGCTCAATGGCCGACTCTACTCCGGAAGGGAAATCGATACTTGAGTTAGGCGAAAAAAATAATATTAAAATAAATGAAAAAGACATAAAAGACGCCAGGTTTATTAAATTTTCTGCCGAGACAAGAATGAGCGGGATAGACCTGCCTGGCGGTACAGAAATCAGAAAGGGTGCCTGGGATGCCATTAAGGCAATGTCCAATAGCCATTATTCTATTAACTCCAAAGCAGAAATTGAAGAAATAGAAAAGAATGTAAGGCACATAGCTGAAAATGGCGGTACGCCGCTGGCAGTAGCAATTAACCATAAAGCACTGGGAGCCATACAGCTGGAAGATATCATTAAACCCGGTATTCAGGAACGCTTTGAACGTTTAAGGAAGATGGGTGTAAAGACTGTAATGGTTACAGGCGATAACCCCCTGACGGCTAAATACATTGCAAACAAGGCCGGAGTTGACGACTTTATTGCAGAGGCAAAGCCCGAGGACAAGCTTAAATATATCAGAGAAGAACAGAAATCAGGAAAGCTGGTTGCAATGATGGGCGACGGCACAAATGACGCTCCTGCTCTTGCGCAGGCAGATGTGGCTGTGGCAATGAATACAGGAACACAGGCGGCCAAGGAAGCCGCCAATATGGTTGACCTGGACAATGACCCCACTAAACTCCTGGAAGTAATTGAAATAGGCAAACAGATGCTTATTACAAGAGGAAATGTTACAACATTCTCTCTTGCAAACGACGTTGCAAAATACTTCGCAATTATTCCCGGCATTTTTGCAGCAGCAATTCCGGGCCTTAACGCGCTTAATATTATGCACCTGGGCTCATCAGAATCAGCAATACTTTCAGCAGTTATTTTTAATGCACTCGTTATTCCGGCACTCATTCCACTGGCATTAAAAGGCGTAAAGTATAAAGCTATCGGCGCCACTGCGATGTTAAGAAGAAACCTTTTCATCTATGGCCTGGGCGGTATTATTTCTCCTTTTATAGGAATCAAATTGATTGATATGGTTATTAGCTTGTTTTTCTGATTTGTGAAAGGCGCAGAGCATAGTATTCTGAGCTTAATTAAAATAGTCAATAATTGAAAAATAGATAAGAAAAATGAAAACATTACGAAATATATTAGGCATACATTTTACACTTCTGATTCTCTGCAGTGTAATATTCACATTTATCATATGGGGAATAGCGCAGCTTTTCCCATCTGCGGCTGAAGGCTTCCCAATCGTGAAAGACGGAAAGATAATTGGTTATGAAAACGTTGGGCAGAAATTTACCATGGATAAATATTTCCAGGGCCGCCCTTCCGCTTCTGATTATAATGCCGCTGCTACATCTGCAAGCAATATGGGCCCTACAAATCCTGATTACCTGAAAGCTGTTAAAGCAAGAATAGATACGTTCCTTGTTCATAATCCCGGTGTAAGGGTTTCTGATATTCCCGTTGATATGGTGACAACTTCAGGCAGCGGCCTCGATCCTCACATTTCTCCCATGGGAGCGCTTATACAGGTGGCCAGGATATCGCGTGTGCGCCATATCCCTGAGGAAAAACTGCGCGCACTTGTAGATGAATATACGGAGAAACCGCTTTTGGGCCTCTTTGGTCCCGAGCGCGTAAATGTTCTGAAAATAAATTTGGCTCTGGATAAAATTTCAAAACATTGAACTGTCTGTTAACCGTTTTGGGCGTTTTTTCCCTCTTCTTTCTGCTTTTGGGGAGCGGATAAATAAGAGCGCTTAACCTGAAAAATGATCAGGAAAGAAAATTTTATGAAAATAATTCCGATTATATTCTTCCTTAATATCGCTGGTTCAGTTATGGCACAGCAGCCTGACGAGAACAAGTTCAGCTGGAGCGGTGCTCTTGAGACTTATTATCTCTATGACGTTAATAACCCGGCTTCAAAGCAGCTCCCGGGATTTGTATATTCACAGCCTAAACATAACCAGGTGAGCATTAATTACGCATTAATTGATGCCCATTATGCCGATTCAACTGTTCATGCAAATTTTGGCTTAATTACGGGTGATTATCCGCAGAGGAATTATTCGGCAGAGCCTGAGACATACAGGCATTTATATGAAGCAAATATCGGCTTTCAGATACTTAACGCGCTCTGGATCGATGCCGGTGTAATGCCTTCGCATATTGGACTGGAAGGAGCATTAACACAGGATAATATGACCTTATCACACAGCCTGATGGCACATAATTCTCCTTTTTATGAAAGCGGTATCAAAGTATCTTATTCATCGGCGAAATGGCTGTTTGCCTTTCTTCTGCTCAACGGCTGGCAGAATATAAATGATAATAACAACAATAAGGCAGTTGGAACTCAGATTCAGTGGAAACCGACTGGCAGTATTTTGTTAAATTCCAGTACTTTTATCGGCGATGGAACAAATCTCCCGGATTCACTTACGCTTACAAGATACTTTCACGATTTTTACTTAACATATTCATTTACAGAAAAGATGTCAATTGCGGCAGCCTATGATATAGGGATTCAGCAAAGATCACACGGTGCAGATGATTATTTTACCTGGTGGGGTACATCAGTAATACTCAAATACAAATTCACAGACAAGACCTCTGTTTCGGCAAGGGGTGAGTATTTTTCAGATAAGAACCAGGCTGTAATAACAACTAATACTCCAGACGGTTTTCAGACAACCGGGTTCTCAGCCAATCTGGATTATTTGTTGAAAAGCAATCTTATTATTCGTCTTGAAGCAAAGCATTTCAGCTCTAAGGATGATCTTTTTCCCGGCAATCATGATAATTTTAAAAATGAAACAAGCATGATAATAAGTTCATTTGACATAAAGTTTTAAGTTAAGCGGGGCATAATATTAAACGATGGAGAGTAATTCATGAGAAATATAAGCTATTTGTTGTATGAGTATAATATTACACTGTATTCCTCTGATTAAATATCCGCTTGGCACTAATAATAAAAAGAATACATTTGGGAGAGATAATAAATGAAAAATACGATTAAAGAAATTATTTCCCGCGCGGATGAAAAATACCGCCTCAGATATCTGCTGGGAAAGGATGATATTGACGACATACAGGCTGCAATTGTAATTGTAAAGGAAAGCCTGGAGAGGGAATTCCCCGGTTTACTGATCAGAACACATTTGGACAAGGTTAAGCTTGAAGGCGAATCTGAGGAGCATTATACAATAGTAATTATACAACTTAAGCCGGAACATCTTATATTGCAGTACAATGAATTCGGCGCCCTGGAATTGTTTAATGCCAAATCCGAATGCGACATGGAACTGGTCAAAAGAATTAAGGCCGTTTTAGCTGACCTCGGGTTTTATAAAACCGGCGAGAGCCGCAGCCAGGAAGACAGATACGACTGGCATTTTGAAAACTACAAAATAGACGTGATAAGAAGGAAATTATAACCTTAAAGGATAAAAAGGCTTTGGACAGTATTGAAGATTCCCGCATTGAATCAGTTGAACATTTCCTCGATTTGATAAAATCATCCAGAAAAGGGAAGTTCAAGATTTATGTAGGCATGGCTGCCGGTGTGGGTAAAACTTTCCGCATGCTTCAGGAAGCACACCAGCTGATAAGGAGCGGAATTGATGTTTGCATCGGGTACATTGAAACCCACGGCCGCGCTGAGACAGAAAAATTGACAGAAGGCCTGCCCGGCGTCCAGAGGAGATCCATTTTCTACAAGGGTAAAATACTTGAAGAAATGGATGTTGATGCAATACTTATACGTAAACCTGAGCTTGTGCTGGTTGATGAACTGGCACATACAAATATCCCGGGATCAAGAAACGCTAAAAGGTGGGAAGACGTGCTTCAGATTTTAGAAGGCGGTATAAATGTTATCAGTACGGTAAATATCCAGCACATTGAAAGCATTAACAGGGAAGTTGAAAGAATTACCGGTGTTGAAATCAAAGAGCGTGTACCAGACAGCGTAATTGAACTGGCAAATGAAATCGTTAATATAGACCTTACTATAGACGAATTGCTTGAAAGGCTCAAAGAAGGTAAAATTTATGACATGGGAAAAGTCCCCACAGCGCTGAATAATTTTTTTCAGACTGAAAAACTTCTCCAGTTGAGGGAACTTGCTTTAAGGGAGGTTACAAAACAAGTAGGACGAAAAATAAAAAGGGATTTTGTTGTACTGCCCAGAAGAAATAATGCTGTTCTTACGTGTCTGAGCAGCAACAGCAGCTCGGGCGCGAACCTTATACGGAAATCGGCAAGACTGGCTTCTATATATAACTCGAAGTGGTACGTCCTTTATGTCCAGACTCCAAAAGAAAGCCCTGAAAACATTAATGGCTCAGAACAGAGGCATTTGATAAATAATTTTAAGCTTGCAGCCGAACTTGATGCCGAAGTCGTTAAGATTAATGGAAGCAATGTGGCAGAAACAATAGTTGAATTTGCCAGGAAAAAGGATGTGGGAACGATTGTTTTGGGCAAGCCAAACATCGGTTTTTTCCAGCATCTGACCGGCAACAATGTATTCAAGGATTTAATTAAGCTTACAAGAAATTTAACAATAGACATTTTAATAATATCAAACCATGAATAAGTTAAAAACAAAAATAATTCTTCTGCTTTCATTTGTTTTTCTGATCATACTGGTGCTTGGCATTATGGGATCGCAGTTTATTTCTGTTCTGTCAAGGGATTCGGGGGAAATAATAAAGGATAACTACAAATCCATTGAATATTCTGCAAATATGCTCAAAGCCCTGGATGGCCTTTATATTCTTCATACTGAAAGAGATCTGCTGAAGCACGGTGATTCGGCCGGGAATGCAAGCGAACAGAAAAAACTCATTGAGAGTTTTAATGAAAATCTAATTGCCGAAGAGAACAATATTACGGAAGCAGGCGAGGGAGAAATTATTAACATACTAAAACAGGATTATTCCAGTTTCCTGGAAATGTTGGGTGAAACCGCAAAGACGGGGGACAGGAATCTGGCTCTTCAGCTGAAGGACAAGTATGAAAACGTGCGCAACTCCATTACCGGAATTTATCAGGTGAACTCAAAGGCCATAATAAATAAGAACAACAGGGCTGCCGCAACAGCAAAACAGGTTTCGCACTATATGATAATCCTGACGGGATTTAGCATACTGCTGGCGCTTGGATTTATTGCATATTTCCCCGTCTATATACTTAAACCCATTTATGAACTGACAAATAAAATAAAAGCAATTTCGGAAGGAGATTACGACCAGAAGCTTCCTTTCTCATCTGCCGATGAACTGGGCATTCTGGTTAAAGAATTTAACAGCATGTCTTCAAAGCTTAAGGAATATGAAGCCAATAACCTTCACAAGCTACTGGTTGAAAAAAAGAGGATGGAGGCGGTAATCTACAGCCTGAATGATGCCATATTTATAATTGATGAGAATAAAAAAATTCTCTCGCTGAATAAGACGGCACAGGATATTACAGGTCTGAAGGAAAGTGATATTGCGGGCAAAAACGCCCAGGATATAGCTTTAAGCAACGATCTGATGCGTGAATTATTAAAGGGATTATTCATTCCGGCCCAGACCAAAGGAAATCACGCAAACAACTATATCCCTATCGTTCTAAATCAGAAAGAGGCTTACTTTACGAAAGAAGTAATTGAAACCAGACTTGCAGATGACGAAGACAGCCCTGCTAACACAATAGGTTATATTATTATACTTAAGAATGTAACCAGGTATGAAGAAAGGGATACGGCAAAGACAAACCTGATTGCCACAGTTTCTCACGAACTCAAAACACCCCTCTCCTCAATTAACCTGAGTATCAAGCTTCTGGAGGACAAAAGATTAGGAGAGCTGAGTCAGGCACATCAGAAGATACTGCAGACAGTAAGGCAGGAGACATTAAGGCTTTCAAAAATGGTGAATGAGCTCCTGGATTATTCACAGACAGAATCGGGCAATATAAGACTGAAGATAGGAATAACCAGGGCTGATGAAATAATGGACTATGCCCTGACATCTCTTATGATGCTGATAAGCGATAAGAATATTTCAGTTGAAACAAGCATTGAGCCCGAACTGCCGCCCATAAAGGCAGACATTGAGAAGACCGTCTGGGTGCTCGTTAACCTGATAACAAACGCCGTGCGCTATACACCGGAAAACGGGACAATAAGCATATGCAGTTCATTGGAAGGAAGCTATGTCAGGTTTTCTGTAACTGACCAGGGCCCGGGAATTGCAAGGGAAAATCTTACTAAAATATTTGATAAATTTGTTCAGATCGGCAGTAATCCCAAAGGCCGCGGCCTTGGGCTTGCAATTGCCAAAGAGTTCGTTACCTCTCAGTCAGGCGAGATCTGGGCCGAGAGCGAGTTAGGCACAGGCAGCACATTTTCCTTTAAGCTTCCGTCGGCATAATTTACACATAATCCGGCAGATTCAATGGAATTTATG
Organism: Ignavibacteriales bacterium; assembly: GCA_036261625.1. Lineage (GTDB taxonomy): Bacteria > Bacteroidota > Ignavibacteria > Ignavibacteriales > SURF-24 > JAAXKN01. Next base: position 100,229 of record DATAKL010000034.1, read on the forward strand.
TTTATTCTTTGATCATCAGCTCAATGCATTTGTCCAATTAACTTATCATATAGAAGGGCAAATTAAGCGGTGTGAAATCCTAACCTTTTATTGTTTTTGAGTTTTATATTGAAAATGCACCCGAATAGATACGGAGTGCAATTTGTAACAAAGCAGCGGTTATTATTGGCGGAATTTGAAATAAAGCAGGGGTAATATTGTCCGATCTGCATAATAAAATGTTGTTCCTCTAATTGTTCTGAGCCTGGGGAGCAGAATAACACAGTGCACGGGTTTTCCCATTGATAATAGTGCGGGAAAAAATAGCTTTTTCATATCTTAAAATCCTCATGTTCTTTCCATAAAAATCATTTCAATACAAAATTGGAGGGCTCAATGAAACACAGATCCGGATGTTTTGCGGCGTTCTTTGTAATGCTGCTTTCTTTTGTTCTTTCCTCCGGGCTTGCCTACTCTCAGCAGCAGAAACAGCATAAAGTAAAAGTCCAGACGGCAATCTCTAAAGATGAAGTTCCCGTTACGACCAAATCAGAGGAAGCCAGGCAAAAATTCCTTGAGGGGTTAAGCTATATGGAAAACCTTCAGACCGGTAAAGCCCGTGCTTCCTTTCAGGATGCAGTTCAGGCAGATCCCGATTTTGCGCTCGGATTCTGGGGGCTGGCACAGACCAGGGGCAGATTCTCTGAATCAAAAGAGGACTTCGATAAGTCTGAAAGCCTGGCGGATAATGCATCCGAAGGGGAGAAAGAGTTAATCACATTTACCAAATCTCTTTTTGAAGGAAATCCTGCCAAAGCCAAAGCAGCCATTGATAAGCTCTTAGGCATGTTCCCCAAGGATAAGAGGGTGCAGACAGATGCAGGCAATTATGAATATCTGGTAAAGCAGGATTATGATGCCGCAATCGGTCACTATCAGAAGGCAATTGCCATCGATAAGAACTTTGCCCCTGTTTACAACATAATGGGATATGCCTATTCCAACAAGAATGACTTTAAGAAAGCCGAGGCCGCATTTAAGAAATACATATCTTTAATTCCCGACAACCCCAATCCGTATGACTCCTATGCCGAACTGCTGCTGAAACGCGGCAGGTATGACGAGTCTATAAAACAGTATCAGAAAGCTCTGAAAATAGATCCGAATTTCTGGTCGTCATATGAAGGCCTCGGGAACAACTATGTATTCAAGAACAACTTTTCAAAGGCAAGAGAGACTTACCAGATGCTTTACGACAAGTCGCCTCTTCTTAACTGGAGGCTTGCATCCTTGTATGATCAGGCGGTATCCTTTGTCCGTGAGGGCGACATAAATAATGCATTAACGATGCTGGACAAACAGGCATCCCTGGCTGAAAAGGAAGGCGCTGCAGCTGCTTTTGTAAACAGTCATAACAATCAGGGATTTATTTTAGTTGAAAATGGAAAGCCTGAAGAGGCCCTTAAGCATTTTGATGTGGCCTTGGAAAAAGCTGAAAGTTCAGACCTCCCGGATCAGCTGAAAAAGAATCTCACGGCTGCGGTTAACCTCTTTAAGGTTTACGGTCTGATTGCTCAGGGAAAGACGGATGAAGCCAAGAGTGGTCTGGACAAAAAGGATAAGCTAATCGGCAGCTCCACAGATCCCGGCATTGAAAAGGATTATGAGAGTGTAATGGGATATCTTGCCTTAAAGCAGAACAATTATGACGATGCCCTGGCGCATTTTCAGAAGGCCGACAATCAAAGTCCAATTGTCTGGTTTTACATGTCGCAGGCTTATGATAAAAAAGGAGAGACAGACAAGGCAGCAAAGATGGTCGATAAAATCAAGAAATCCAATCTGAACAGTATGGATCTTGCCATAGCGCACAACAACACGCGGACAGCCGTGGCAAAACAGACAAAGTGAACTTTCACCTGCATGTTATAAGCCCCGCATGAGTGATATGCCTTTTCCAGCGGGGCTTGTTTGTTTTATAATTGAACTTTCGCCGTGAAAAACTTATCTTTAAATAATAACTTCATGGGACAATTTGTCTGGAATTTCTATGCCGAGGAAATTAATCTTTGCCCTAGTCATGGCTTTCTGCTTCATTCAGCCGAAGGCCTTCGCACAGGATACTTATAAGGATTTCAGCCTGAGCCTGAACTATAACTATACCACTACGGCCAGAATATTCCTGAATCCTAAATCCCCTGATGAAATTCTCAGGAATAATGCATTCTATATGGAAGATATCTACAGCCCTTCGGTCGACCTTAGATACAGGATCACCGAGGAGCTTCTCCTGGGACTTAATGTTGAATATATAAAGAAGGTGCAGGCGGGACCCAACCTTACGGTTCTGGGCAATCAGGGAACACAGACTATTATGGTGGATGACGGCTTTAAGGTAATACCTTTTGAACTCTCCGTCTACTACCTTCTGCCTTTTTCAACTGAAAAGTTCAAGTTCCTGATGGGCGGGGGACTTGCCTACTACTACGGCGAGCAGATCAGAAAGTTCGGCGATGAGGAGATTTCGAACTTAAGCCGCGACTTTGCTTACGGCATTCAGGCTGCGGTCTCCTCAGACTATATGATTACTAACTTCCTCTCTGTAAGGGGGGAGATGAAATTCCGCGACCCGGAACTTGAAGTTACAAGTAAATATAAAAATAAACGCGTCAACTACTTCGGCGACACAATTGTGCTGGGGCAGGATACGTTTCAATCCAAAATTAATATCGACGGTGTAACCTTTACACTCGGCATGGCTTTCCATTTCTAGAAGTCTGCCTGATGCAAAAGAATATTTCTATGTCTAATACAATTATTTATCTGAACGGTTTTATGGCTTCGGGCAAAAGTACGATCGGGCCCATTCTTGCCAATACTTTGGGCTGGGAGTTCTACGACCTGGACAGGGTAATTGAAGAGGAGACGGGAAAAAAAATTGTTGATATCTTTAAGGATGAAGGGGAAAAGTTCTTCCGCGATAAGGAAACTGAAACCCTCAGGAGACTCTCAAAGCTCCGTGAGGCCGTAATTTCACTCGGCGGCGGAACTTCGGTCCATAACAATAACCTGGAAATAATTAAAAGTACCGGCAAGATTGTCTATCTTAAGGCCTCCCCTGAGGCGCTATACAAGAGACTCCGCTTTAAGCGCGACCGCCCTATGTTTAATTCCGAACAGGAACAGGACAATAAGGAAAAGTTCAAGGCCAAGATATCGCATCTGCTTTTGGAACGTTCACCTTTCTACGAGAATGCCGACCTGGTGATAAATACAGATGATTATCCGCTGGGACTCACCGTTGACAAAATTGCAAAAACTCTACTGAAGAAAATTAATGAAGAAATTTAATATCGGGCTCAAAGACAGAAAAATTCCAGTCCTATTAGGAGAAGGAATATTCGGCAGCATTGCCTCCGAAATCGAAAAAAGAAAACTTAACCGTAACATTCTCCTTATTACCGACAGCAACGTTAATAAGCTCTACAGGAAAAAAATTGAGAAAGCTTTCCAGGACTTTACAGGAAAGTTTAACGTGCTGGTCTTAAGGCCGGGGGAGAACACAAAGTCTGAGGAGAATCTGAATAAAATTTATTCTTTCCTCCTTTCAAAAAAGTATTCCCGGGATACACTCATCGTTGCCATGGGAGGCGGTGTTATAGGAGACATTGCGGGCTTTGCCTCAGCCACCTTCATGCGCGGCGTTAAATACATACAGGTGCCTACAACGCTTCTTGCCGTAAGCGACAGCGCAATTGGAGGAAAGACCGGAATAAATTTCGGCAATATCAAAAATATCATAGGGGCTTTCTACCAGCCCGAGTTTGTGCTTGCCGATCTGGAATTTATAAAAACTCTTCCCTATAAGGAGGTCATATGCGGAACAGGCGAAATACTTAAGTATGCTTATCTTTCCGACAGGGGTTTTTATAAGTTCATAAGGGAAAACAGTCAGAAGCTGATGAAGAAAAATCCCGGCGTGGTGGAAAAAGCTGCTTCAAAGTCGGTCGATATAAAAACCCGTGTGGTCTCGGAAGACGAGAAAGAAGGGGGAAGAAGGAAGATACTAAACCTGGGGCATACGTTTGCACATGCTTATGAAAGCGTTCTGGATTATAGGATCAAGCACGGGGAGGCTGTAATTGCGGGGCTTGCATGTGCTCTTATACTCTCGCGGCGCCTTGGGCTTATGAACCAGGAGAAATTCCTCAGCCTTACCGATCTTCTGAAAGATTTTCATCCTGAAATAAACTTCAGTAAATTAAATCTTAACGCTCTATATAAAGCCATGCTGAGCGACAAGAAGAACAAAAACGGAAAGATACGTTTCGTGCTTGTAAAGGATATCGGTGAAATAATGACCGACGTGGAGGCTGAGAAAAAGGATGTCCTCTTAAGCCTTAAGGAGGCAGGGGAGTTCTTCGAGAACAGGTAAAGCTTTTAAGTATTAGGAGAACTATCATGATTCCCAAATGGCTCGAATGGGCAAAAAGCCTGCAGGCAATTGCCCAGAACGGACTTGAATACGCTCAGAATGAATTTGACATAGAAAGGTACAAGTCGGTAATGGATGTTGCCGCAGAGATCCTCTCGGAACACTCTCTGGTAAAAAAAGAGGTAATAAAGGATCTTTTCTCAGAGCAGACAGGCTATGCCACGCCGAGAGTGGACGTGCGCGGTGTGGTCTTCAAAGACGACAAGATCCTTTTGGTGCGTGAGAAGTCCGACGGGCGCTGGACACTCCCCGGAGGCTGGGCCGATCCTAACGAGGCTCCTTCAACGGCAGTTGAAAGGGAGGTCTTCGAGGAGTCGGGTTTTATTGTCAAGGCTACAAGGCTTCTTGCAGTGCTGGACCGCGACAAGCAGGGGCATTATCCGCCTCACCCATTCCATGTTTACAAGATATTCTTCCTCTGCGAACTACAGGGGGGAAAAGAAACACTCAGCATTGAAACAAGCGGGGTTGGTTTCTTCAGCGAGGAGGAAATACCGGAACTCTCACATGCCCGCGTTACCATTAAACAGCTCAGTAAGTTCTTCCATAAGTATCACGAGGCCGATTGGACGACGGAATTTGACTGATTGCCCCCGTAAAAGCGCCCGCTTCATCTTGCAGGTTTGAGCTAAAATTCTTACAATAAGAATAAATCCCTTCCTAAAATCAAAACAGTTTAGTCAAAGGAGGTATCTTATGTCCACCTATGTACTTCTGACAAAATTATCCGTAGATAATCTGCATAACCCGAAAAGAAGAGAGACCATGGGGCGCGAGTGGTTTGAAGAGGTTAAGAAAAAATGCCCGGATGTTAAATGGATAGATCATTATGCACTCCTGGGGCCGTTTGATTTTATGGATATTTATGAGGCTCCAAGCGAGGAAGATGCGGCAAGGGTATCACTGATTACCATGTCGCAGGGCGCTGTTAAGGCGGAAAGCTGGAGTGCAATACCGTACAAGAAATTTGTGGAAATAGCAAAGGATCTCTAAGTGTTAAAAGGCCGGAGGTAAGAGGAAGGTGAAATTGTGGAAATTAAATTGTAACTTCCGGCCATAAATATCATCATTAAATAAAAACAGGGTTTAATTTGAAAAAAAGCGGCAAAAACAGTTCAGACCAGGGAGATTTAAGCATAGTTTCAGTAGGGGAAGTTCTTTTTGACGTATTTACGTGCTGCAGGTGGCTCGGGGGCGCTCCTTTTAACTTCATATATCACATCAATAAACTCCTGGGGCAGGGATATTTTATCTCCAGTGTGGGCAGTGATAGTGAAGGGCGTGAGATACTGGAGAAAATGTCCAACAGCAATCTTCCAAAGGATTTCGTGCATGTAGACCCGGTGCATCCTACAGGCGCTGCGACAGTAAAAGTGGACAGTAACGGCGACCCCAGTTTTACAATTGTGGAAAACAGCGCCTACGACTTTATAAAGGCAGGCCCTGAAGTAAGGGAGTTTGTAAAAAAAAATGCCGCCATGCTTTACTTCGGCACACTGGCGCAGAGAAGCCCGGCTTCCAGAGGAGCAATTCAGTCCTTATGGGGACTGGATATAAAATATTTCTGCGACATAAATATCCGCCAGCAGTTTTATAACAAGGAGATAATAATCTCCTCGCTCAGGGCTGCTGACGTTCTGAAGGTGAACCTGAGCGAGCTGGAAATAATATATGAGCTTCTCTACGGGGTTGTCTTTGAAATGGACACGGCAGCCTTAAAACTGATGGAGGATTTCAATATAGATCTTCTCTGTGTTACAATGAGCTCTGAGGGAGCGGTTTTATACAAAGGAAATGAAAAGGACATCTACAAGGCCAGTGTCTCGCAGATTGCCGATACAGTTGGGGCAGGGGACGCCTATGCTGCAATTCTGGCAATAGGATATCTGAAGGGGTGGCCCATAAAAAGGATAAACGGCATTGCTACAGAGTTTGCCTCCAGTGTCTGCCAGATTGAAGGCGCACTGCCCAAAGATGATGAGTTTTACGCCGATTTTAAGAAGATCCTCCAGGGCGCTAAGTGAAGCTATGAGCCGGGGTTTTCTGATTGCCCGGCTTCGTTTTTGCCGAAATAAACCTTGCGCGTGGGATAGGCCATATTAATTCCTCTTTTCTCAAATTCTTCAAAGAGCCTCAGGTTTATTGTCTGCTGAATGTCCATGTACCTGTTATAGTCAGACCCGTTCACATAATAAACCGTTTCAAAATCGAGGCTGCTTTGACCAAAGGACTGGAAATGGGAACGGTCGAATTTTGCGTCTTCAAAGCTTCCGATAATGCTTTTTATAATGCCCGGAATCTCCTTCAGAGTTTGCACGGGGGTCTGGTATTCAACCCCGAACTTAAAGACGACGCGTCTGCGTCCCATTTTTCTGAAATTATGTATTCTTGAATTGGTAAGGTTAGAATTCGGAAATACAATTTCTTCTCCTGAAAGGCTTGCCAGGCGAGTGGTTTTTATGCCTACTCTTTGAACCACGCCCATTTTGTCGTCCACAGCAATAAAATCCCCGATCTCAAAGGGACGGTCGAAGAATATGACAAAGTAGCTGAAGAAGTCGCCTAAGACCGCCTGTGCGGCCAGAGCAACTGCAATGCCGCCAATGCCGAGTCCTGCAATAACGGTTGAGATCTTAAAGCCCAGGTTATCCAGAAGGAACATAAAGCCGATAAACCAGGCGGCAATACTAATGAATGTTGAAATTCCTTTCAGGCTTGTGGTTTCACCTTCGTTCCGGGCATGAAAGAAATAGCTGATGGAGTAGTTTATGACTAAAATTACAAATCGTACGGCAAAGAATGTTGTAATGACAATTGCAGCAATGTCTATATACCGTCTTACTTTCACAGGCAGGCTGAGAGCGTTTATTCCTGCATAGACTGCCCCCAGGTACAAAAGCGGTATTATAAATTTATCGGTATTGATTGAAACGAATTCGAGTATTTTTGATTTAGTCTTTTCCGCCCTTTTTTGCAGCCTTTTCAGGAAAGCCGCCCTTAAAATTTCTATTATAATGGAGGCGGCAACTACAATTCCGATGCAGGCAAGGTAGTCTGAGACAGTATTGCCGAAATAGGAAAGGTTTAAGATTCTCTCAATCAAAATAACACTCCATTTTTTGCTTCCGGTATATAAACAAAATTATGGGTAAGTATCAAGGAAAACTTAAAAACAAAAGGCCTCCTTTTAAGGGAGGTCTTTTGTCGGGATTTATAAAAATGAAAGTTTGTTTTTTAGTCCTGGTGCGGAGCTAAATTCTTAAAAATGTCGAGCACCTTATGGAATTCGTTGGATTTGTCGAAAAAGTAATCGGCCCCGGCTTCCATGCAGATTTTCCTGTACTGTGGGAAGGGGTAGTTTGTAAGTACAATTATAATGGCCGAATGGTTGAGCTCCCTCACTTTTTTCAGCACATCGATGCCGCTTCCGCCGGGCATGCAGATATCCAGAATGACCGCATTGGGCCTCAGCTCATTAATTTTTTCGATTGAATCTTGAACGTTCGCAGCCTCTCCGATGAGATTGATCCCATCGATGTCAGCGATCATATTAGCCAGCCGGACACGAACAACGGGTGAATCATCCGAAATAAAAACATTTAATTTATCTGTCTTTACATTATAACTTGACGTAGAAAAAATCCCTGAACTTATTAAATTGTTAATCATATTGCCGCTAGTGTAAGTTAAATTGCCTTCTTTCCTGAAAAATAGTTGCTTATCGTCCGAAATTTATGCTTCTATTTAAAGTATAGAGGATATCAGGCATAAATTCAATATAGAACAGTCCTTAAATAAATATACAGGAATTTCCCGGGCTGGAAAATCGGAAAAAAACTGAATAAATTGTCAGCTTTTGTCCAATAAGCTGGTAAGTTCCAGACCTACAAGAAGAGCTGAAAACCAGTGGGGAAAGTGCTATTCCACGAGTTTATTCTGTATGGCGTAGTAAGTCAGCTCCGCATTGGTTTTCATTTTCATTTTTTCCAGGAGGCGTGCCCTGTAAGTGCTAATGGTCTTAACGCTCAGGGCCAGCTCGTCGGCAATCTGTTTAGCCGTTCTGCCTGAGGCAATAAGGCGCATTACCTGGTACTCACGGTCCGACAGTGTATCATGCAGGGGGCCCTCGGCTTTGCGTTCAATATCGGCAGCCAGTATTTCGGCCAGCTGCTGGTTGACGTACTTGCCGCCGTCCATAACTTTATTTATGGCTTTAATTAGTTCCTCCGGGGCGCTGTCCTTGGTCAGGTAGCCAGAGGCGCCGGCTTTTATGGATCGGAGAGCGAACTGATCCTCCGAGTGCATTGTAAGGACCAGGACGGGAAGCCGGGGCTTGGTTTTCTTAATCTCTTTCAGTATATCGAGACCGCTCATTCCGGGCATGGAAATGTCAAGAATAACAACGTCCCAGTCTTCTTTATCGAGCATATCGAGAACCACCTGTCCGTTTTCAGCCTCGCCGCAGGTACATTTACCCTTGCCCTCAAAAATAATCTGTTTAAGACCCTGCCTTACGATAGCATGGTCGTCGCCAATTAAAATTTTAATCATACAGCTCCCCCTTTGTCTTTTAAGTCTCCAACCGGTATGGTAACAGTTACAGCAGTACCCTTGCCCGGTTTACCCTTAATTGAGAATTCACCGCCTAAAAGGTAAGCCCTTTCGCGCATGCCCAGAAGTCCAAATGATTTTGTATTAAGAATTTCTTCCTCGGTAATTCCGCGTCCGTTATCCTTAATTGTAAGGACAATGTTGCCTTTTTCGTGCACAAGGCTGACGTCAATGCCAGTTGCCGAGGCATGGCGGGCAATATTTGTAAGAGTCTCCTGGAAGATCCTGAACAGTGCAGTAGAGAAATTCTGGTCCAATTCGAGTTCCTTAGGCATTGAGGTAATCTTACAGGTAATGCCTGTGCGGTTCTGGAACTCCTGTGCCTGCCATTCAATAGCTGCCGAAATACCGAGGTAATCGAGCACGCCGGGCCTGAGTTCCGAAGAAATCTTCCGGACGGATTTTATGGTTGCGTTAATCAGAGAATACATTGCCGTAATTTTTTCTGTAATGGCTTCCTGCATCTGACCTTCAGACTGGAGTTTCTTATCCAGCCACGAGAGGTCCATTTTAAGTCCTGTAAGAGCCTGCCCTAGCTCGTCGTGGATTTCCCGGGATATCCTTGTACGTTCCTCCTCGCGGGCGGACTGTGTATGTGCCGAAAGGCGTCTTAGCTGTTCCCGGGAATTTTTCAGCTGGAACTCGGCTGTCTGAATTTTCTGATATGCAATTGCATTCTGTATTGCCGTGGAAGCCAGCTGCGACAAGGCGACCAGCTTTTCTTTGTCGCTCTCATTATAGACGGCGTCGTTTCTCTTGTTGTAAACCGAAAGAAATCCTATTACTTCCCCCTGGGAATTAAGAATGGATACGAAGGCACCGGTTTTAATTGAAAACCTCTCGCGTATCTCAGGGACCATGATGGGGTCTTTTTCGGCCTTATTGGTAATATAGGGATTTTTATTTATAATGAGCTTTCCGGCAATCCCTTTTCCCGGCGTCCAGCAGTATTCAAAGTCCTGAGCCTCACCGTCAAAGAAAAACTTTTTGCATACCATGCCTTCAGCTGTTTTAAGGCCCGAGCAGCCGCTCTCGGAGTCGGTAAGTTTCATGGCCTCTTCGACCAGTGCGTCAACAAGCAGGTCGACATTCAAAGTTGAGTTCAGCTTTTTGCTGATGCTGAGCAGTGTGTGGATTGTATTTTCAGCATCTTTGCGCTGTGTAATATCCCTTGAATTTACGACAATCCCCCTTACTGAAGGGTTATGGCGCATATTTCTCATCATGCTTTCAATACTATGCCACTTGGATTGCCTGTCCCTTACGCGGAATTCAACCGAAGAGGTGCTTTCGGGTGTTTTAACCACCTTGCCGAAGACCTTAATGAGCCTTGTAATGTCTTCAGGGTGGGTATAGCGGATGAGGTTTTTGCCGATCAGTTCGCCCGGTTTATAGCCGAGCATCTTTTCTACCGAAGGGCTTACATACTGAAAAACACCTTCCTCGTCAAGAATGGATTTCACGTCGAGAGAGTTTTCAATAAGCGACCTGAAATAAATCTCCCCGTCGGGGAGCGGTCTTTCAGGTTCTTTTTCTGTTACAAATATATTTCCAGACAAATGGACCAGCCTTTCTTCGCTTGAACGTGAAATATTCCAGGATGCCATTCTGTAATTACCGCTTCTGTTACGGAGTCTCATATCTATACCCATGGGAAAATCTTTGTCGGGGCTAAGGAGTACTTTCTTAAAGACTGCGACATCGCTGCTGTGGAGAAGTTCAAAAAAGTTGCTCTCAAGGAGTTCTTTTTCGGTATATCCAAGCAGCTTCTGCCAGGCGGGATTGACTTTCTTAATGAAGCCCTCCGAATTGCAGAGGCAAAGCAGTTCCTGTGACAGATTGAAAAAACGGTCTGAAGACTCTAATTCCAGAGGCAGATCAATATCAGTTTTTCTTTTGGAAGTCCTGTTCATTTTATTTTATGCAAGTTAAATAAAAACCCGGCCTTATGGGCAGGCACGCTCACTCTGTCAGCAAAACGAAACTTTGCCCGGTGAAGTTTCCGCATTTACTATCGGCACACTCTGAAGATAACAGCTGAATATTCAATAGTAACATTTCTTTTCCCGGAGAATGCTATGCCTCATAAAAGCTACATATGATATACGAAAGGAATACCTAATTATCAACTGCATTAGAAATTCAGTAAATGTTAAAGAAATTTTTATTAAAAGTCCAAATTATTTTAATATTATTTTTTCACAAAAAAAAACGGCTCTAAAGGCGTCATATAAAGGCAGCCAAGTAGAGCCGAAATAAAATAACGTAACTGAAGTTACAGCTTAGTTGCTGTAAATCCATTCTTTCTGGCGCTTGAGTCTTTCGTCCAGGTGGAACTTTCTGAACAGGTCAGCCATCTGACGGCTGTCTTTATGCCCGCTGGAAAGTTTTTCATAATTGGCAAGTTCATGAAGCATAATGCTTACAACGGCGGAGGCTTCAGAGAGCTGTTTTTTACTGATCTTGTCGAAATTATCTCCCGAGGTGTGGTAATATTTAACCGATTCCTCCTCCAGGTGTCCCATGATGGAGAAAGTAGGGATACCCTTAAACATAAAAGGTATATGGTCGCTGTTCGTATAAGGCACACTTGCCACGCCGGAAGACAAGTCGAATCCGTTGAGCTCGTTCTTAAGGCGTTCAAAGAAAGGTTTGAACTCATCAAAGCCCATGCAGTTAAATCCTTTTGGAGAACCCGTCATATCCATATTAATCATTGCTGCGATCGGTTCCCCTGAATGCATCGCGGCGTATCGCTTGGAGCCCCAGAGCCCGAGCTCTTCGCCGTTAAACCATACAAAATCTATTGAGTAGTAGTTGTCGGGAGAAAATGTTTTCATCAGGCGGGCCACATCGAAGAGAATTGCCGAGCCCTGTCCGTTATCGACTGCGCCCTGGCTGATGTCCCACGAATCGAAGTGGGCGCCCACAACTATTTTATCCTTAACTTTGCCTGGGAGCGAAAAGACGATGTTTGATGTTTCAACTTCTTTGCAGTAAGAGCGGGTTGTAATTTTCACCTGTGGATCTTTACCTTCCGTGCAAAGTCTCTTAAGCCACATCCCTTCTTCATATGTAAGGCTGTAGGCGGGAATGGGGGCCTGTGTGCCCTGGAAGTTTCCCGTGCCGGCAAGGTTATACATCCCCTGGCGGTCATTGATAAAAAGAATAGCCTTTGCCCCGTGTGAGGTTGCAATATCGATCGCCTCGTATCTTAAAATAGGCTCTTTGCCTTTTGGGGCTTCTGAGCTTACAAGCACAATTTTGTCTTTTGCCTCCAGGGAGCTATAGTCATCATTAAAGCCCGATCCGGCATATACAACGCCGAGCGTAAAAGCCGGGTGTGAATTTACATAGCCAAGTGCTATTGCCTGGAGTTTCCTTTGGAGAGGTGAGTTAATAAGGACCTCGTCGTCACCCCTGACCCAGCCCGGGACTTTGAAGTTTTCCTTATAGGCAGTAATACCAATTGTCTTAAGTTCTTCCAATAAGATTTCCATGGCTTTTTCATTTGCCTTAGATCCTAAAAGTCTTCCTCCTGCCAGGTCGCATATATTCTGAAAAGCCTCATAGGAGCGGTTCTCAAGGAAAGCCGAGCCTGTAAGCTTCGACCAGGTGTCGTTTACCTGGCAGTTCATGGTGGAAAAGGCAGAAAAGGCATAAAAGAATGAGTATAACAGTATTTTTTTCATTTTACTTGAGTCCGGAATTATTTGACAGACAGCTAAAAAATCTAAATTGCCAGGGGGGAAGATAAGTAATTATTTCGAGTTTGTAAATTTCCGGGTAAAAATGGAGAATGGGATTAAAAAATGCACAAAAAATTCATCAAAGCGGCTGAATCTGGAATTGATTTAAATTGAAAAATCTTATACTTTAGCAGCCATTAATGGCTAAAAGAGATCAGAATTTCAGGGATATAACCACCTTTCCTTCGCAGCTTTTCGAAATACAGAGCTAATCTCATAAATAAATTGTTCAGGTATTAGGCATATGGACAATATTAGCCAGAAGGTGGATCTATAAATAAACCAAATATCCTTTTATGAGCTGAAATCAAGCTTTTTCCATATGGCATTGCAGTTGCGGTCTTTACAGAGTAATGGTGTACAATTATTAGCCGTGTTGATGTTTGATGAAAAGACCAGGTAGAAAAGAGAAGATGAAGATTAAATTATTATTTTTCGTTTTGTTAGTCGGCAATGTGCTTCTTTACGCAAGGCTCGATATTAAGAAGCCCCAGAAGGAGCATGCCACCTCGTTTGCTATAATTGTTGATGAGAAGACCTACAGCAAGACCAAAGATGCCATTCTGGCCTACCGTGATGCCGTTGAAGATGACGGGCTTTCAACCTACGTTCTAGTAGATGACTGGAAGTCGCCCGATGAAATTAAAGAAGAAATACAGAAACTCTATCATCAGACGCCTCCTTTGGAAGGAGTGGTCTTTATAGGGGACATTCCGATTCCGATGCTGAGGAATGTAGATCATCTTACCTCCTCGTTCAAATATGAAAATAATCCGTCCGACTATTACTCCTCGTCGGTGCCTTCGGACCGTTTTTATGACGATTTTAATCTGAAATTCACCTTTCTGCACCAGGACAGTGAGCATCCTCTCTGCTTCTACTATTCACTTACGCCAGATTCGCCGCAGAAGGTAAATAAGACTATTTACAGTGCCCGCATTAAACCCTCAGTTGATGATGAGAGCAAATATACTCTCATCAACCAGTATTTGACACGCGTTGTAAAAGAGAAAAAGCAGCAGAATAAGCTGGATAACATGCTGGTTTATACGGGCGAAAGGTATTTTTCAGAATCACTTGCTGCCTGGGGCGACGAACAGCTTTCACTACGAGAGGAATTTCCGCAGGTTTTTAAGGCAGGCGGAAGAATGAAGAAATTAAACCACACCATGAGCCCCTACATGAAGGGCATTCTGCTCAGTGAAATTCAGGATCCCAAGCTCGATTTTGCAGTATTCCATGCTCATGGCGATGATAATCTACAGAGTCTTATAGATAATCCCAGGTCGAATGACATTGACGACAATATAGAGAACATAAAGCTTACTTTAAGAAAAGAGCTCCGCGATGCACGCCATAACGGCGAAAATGTGAATGACAAGAAAAAAGAGCTTAAAGAAGATTACAATGTGCCCGACAGTTGGTTTGACGGCGCTTTTGATCCCAAGGTAGTTTCCGAGGATTCACTGAACGACTACAAAATGACAATCTACGGGGACGATATAAGAAAGATCTCTCCGCAGGCAAAGCTAATTCTTTTTGACAATTGCTATAACGGTGCCTTCCATACGAGCCCTTATCTTGCAGGCGAGTATGTCTTCGGCTACGGCGCCACGATTGCAGGCATTGCAAACAGCACTACCACACTGCAGGATCAGTGGGCAGAGGAATTCTCAGGTGTGCTCAATTACGGCACAAGGGTGGGGCTCTGGCACAAGATGAATAATGAGCTGGAAAGCCATCTTTTCGGCGATCCGACGTTTCATTTTACCACTGTGGATCCCAGGGTCAACCTGAACTATATGCTTACACAGGGGGTTAGCGATACGGCAACCTGGGAAAGAATGCGCTACTCCGATGAGCCGTCGCTGCGTGCGCTTGCCGTAAAAATGCTTTTTAAGATTAAGGGCGCCTCATATGAAAATGAACTTTTGAGCGCATACAGGACTGAGGATTCTTTTAACGTGCGTCTTGCGGCTTTAACCGCACTGGCAGAACTGAATACACCCTCGTTTGATAGTATACTGAAAGAATCTATTCAGGACCCCTTTGAGTTCATAAGACGTGTTTCTGCAGTATGGATGGGAAAAGTTGGAAACCGCGAATACCTGTCGATTATGGCAAAGCAGCTTGTAACAGATGAATCTGAAAGAGTGATCTTCGACCTGAAGAAATCGATTGCATTTATAGATCCTGTTGCTGGCTACGAAGAGCTGGAAAAGTCGTTAAAGGAGATGCCTGATGCGGCTGACAAGGAAAATTTGAGAGAAATGATGAAGGGATCCATTCTGAATTCAAATGATCACCTGAACAAGGAACTGCTTCCGAATATTAAGAACGATTCGCTTAGGATAAGGAAAAAGGTAAAGGAGATAGAATCTTTGAGAGTATACAACTACATACAGGCGGTACCCGAGCTCCTGCAGCTGGCACAGAACAGCAGGGAGGACGTAGCAATAAGGGTTGCCACGCTTGAGGCCCTCGGCTGGTATGCCCTTGCATACAACAGGGATGCAATCTTAAAAACATGCGATGAAATTATAAGTGCGGGCGACACGCCGCAGCAGGTTAAGGATGAAGCCTTAAGGACGAAAAACAGGATAAAGGAAGGCTTCAACAATCCCGTGACCTCATAAATTTGCAGATAAACTTTTAAGACTGCCGGATATTTCAAGTAAGAAGTATCCGGCTTTTTTATTTTTCAGAAATAAATAGGGGAAAAAGGGATTTGATTGTCTCGGATTAAAGAGGTAATTTTAAGCATTAAATTCTTGAAATTTTTAACTATATAGATAACACAGCAGAAGGAAAAATTGTAATGGCTAATTTTGAAGTCAGACCTGCCGAAAGGACAGAAAATGTTACCTATGCGGTAAGGGACATTGTTGTTATTGCAAATGAAGTTGCCAAGACGGGCAAGGAAATGCTCTATCTGAATATCGGAGATCCGAACCTTTTTGATTTTCAGCCCCCGAGATATATGATAGATGCCACATATGAGGCGATGCTGAAGAACCTGAACGGATATTCTCCTTCCTCAGGCATTAAGGAAGCAGTTTCTGCCATTGAAGCAGAAGCCCACAACAAGGGAATTGACAACGTGCTAGATATCTTTGTTACTACCGGCGCAAGCGAAGCTATCGACCTTGCACTTACTTCACTCGTAAACGAAGGGGAAAACGTGCTTACCCCTACCCCGGGATACCCTCTCTATACAGCAATTTCAAGCAAGCTGAGAATGATGGAAAACCCCTATTACCTGGATGAATCTAACGGCTGGCAGCCTGACATTGAAGATATCAAAAGCAAGATCAACAGTAAGACACGCGCTATCATTTTAATTAACCCGAACAACCCGACCGGCGCACTTTATACAACTGAAGTACTTCACCAGATAATTGACCTGGCATTGGAGCACAACCTGGTCATCTTTGCCGATGAAATCTACGACAAGCTCCTTTATGACGGAAAGAAGCACATTTCAATTGCTTCATTAAATATGGACGTTCCCTGCATCACCTTCGGCGGACTTTCGAAGAACTATATGGTTCCGGGCTTCAGAATAGGCTGGGGTATCATTTCAGGGCGCCAGGAAGGCCTAAAGAAATATATTGAAGCTATAAACAAGCTCTTAAGGGCAAGGCTTTCAGCCAACCACCCCGAGCAGTATGCAATTAAGCCGGCCCTGGAAAGCGACCATGCGCACCTGAGTGAAGCCTTGAAGAAACTGACCGTGAGGCGCGATATGACGGTTAATATGCTGAATGCCATTCCCGGCATCAGCTGCGTTAAGCCTGAAGGCGCTTTCTACGCTTTCCCGAAGATTAACCTGGAGCAGCCCGATCTGCACTTCGTTTCTGAACTGATCAGGGAAACAGGCGTTGTACTGGTCCACGGAAGCGGATTTGGTCAGAAACCCGGATCGAAGCATTTCAGGGTAGTATTTCTGCCCAACGAGCAGATACTTGAGAAGGCTTATAACAACATAGCTCGCTTCTACGAAAAGTATACTGCAAAATATGCAGGCGTCAGTGTAGAATAGCTGAAAAGCCTGACATTTCCTTTATTTTTAACGGAAGGTGAGCCCTTTGAAAGAATGTTAGAGAGGCCCATCTTCCGTTTTTCATTTCTTGACTACATACTCCCATTTGCCTATATTTACGGATTAAGTAAAAACACTTTTCAGTTAAGAGTTTAACGTTTGAACGAGTACAAAAAGACAATTCTTCCCAGCGGGATAAAGATTTTAACCGAGACAGTTCCCTATGTGAACAGCTTTTCTCTCGGATTCTGGTTTAATGTGGGTTCCCGCGACGAAAGCCGTCAGAATAACGGGATTACGCATTTTATTGAGCATATGCTCTTTAAGGGAACCAACAAACGCTCCCCGAGAAGAATTGCCGAAGATATAGAGGCCTACGGCGGCTACCTGAACGCCTTTACTTCTAAGGAACATACCTGCTACTACGGGCGGGGACTTCAGAAGTACATTGAGCGCACTTTTGACGTGCTGGCAGATATGATTCAGGACCCGGCCTTTAAGGCTCAGGAAATTAAAAAAGAAGCCGGCGTTGTTGTAGACGAACTTCTGGATATTGAAGATAACCCGGAAGAGCTTATTTTTGACAAGTTTGAAGAAAGCCTTTTTGCCGGCAATCCCTTGGGACTCCCGATAATTGGCACAGAGGATAATATCAGGGGATTCAGCCGTACGGATCTCTTCACGTTCATTGAGGAAAAATACGGCCTTAATAACCTTACCATTGCTGCCTCGGGCGCCGTCAGCCACACGGAGCTTGTAAGGCTTGCAGAAAAGTACATAAAGAAGGATCTGGGGAAAAAATCGGTTAAAAGAAAAAAGGTTACCCCCAGGAAACCCTCTGAAGTAGTGGTGGATAAGGAGATTCAGCAGGTGCACACCATTTTAGGATGCGCCACCTACGGCTATAAAGACGACATTGAGAGAACCAGGGTAAACGTTCTTTCACACATTCTTGGAGAAGGCAGCAGTTCACGGCTTTTCCAAACCATAAGGGAGCGTAACGGGATCTGCTATCAGCTCAACTCGTTCTTAAACTCTTTTTATGACGTTTCATCCTTCGGGGTTTACTTTTCCACAAACGAAAAGCTTTATGAAAAATCGCTGGGTTTGATTACCAGGGAATACAAAAAGGTAATGGAAAAGAAGGTTTCCGATAAAGAGCTTAAGAAAGCCAAGGAGTACTTAAAAGGAAGCATGCTCTTAAGCCTGGAAGGGATGACAAACAGGATGTTCCGCATGGCGCAGTCGGAGATTTACTTCAATAATATAAAGACAATTGAAGAGTCGGTAAGGGATATAGATTCGGTAACGCCTGAAGACGTGCTTGAGAAGGCAAATGAAGTTTTGGATGAGAAGGTTTTAAGCAAACTAGTTATTAAAGCTGAAAAATAAATATTAGTAGAAATTAAGTAACAGGTCAGGAATAAAAATCAGGAAGCAGGATTTTACATTTTATGCCTAAGATTACAATAAACGGAAAAGAATTAGAATTCAAGGCGGGTCAGACCGTTATTGAAGTTGCAACGCAAAGCGGTATTAATGTGCCGCACTTCTGCTGGCATCCCGCACTTTCGGTATCGGGTAACTGCAGGATGTGTCTTGTGGAAATTGAAAAGATGCCGAAGCTGGCAATTGCATGCTCCACACTGGCTGCAGACGGAATGGTGGTTAACGTGGATTCAGACAAGGCCATTTCAGCCCGCAACGCAGTAATGGAATTCATGCTTATTAATCACCCTCTGGACTGCCCTATCTGCGACCAGGCAGGTGAATGCAAGCTTCAGGACTACGCCTACAATTACGGTTCAGGCGAAAGCCGCTTTGAAGAAGAAAAATCTCACAATAAAAAGCGCGTGGAGCTCGGGCCCTTTGTGATGTTCGATGCCGAAAGATGTATATCCTGCTCAAGATGCATCCGCTTCTGCGATGAGGTTGCAGGAGACAAGGAGCTGACCTTTACAAAAAGAGGCGACAGAGTTACTGTTTCAACATATCCCGGTGAAGAACTGGATAATCCTTACTCACTTAATACAACAGATATCTGCCCGGTGGGCGCCCTTACAAACCGCGACTTCCGCTTCAAGTCCAGAGTATGGGATATGTCTAAGACAAACTCAATCTGCACCGGATGCGCCCGCGGATGCAACGATGAAATCTGGGTCAGGAATAACGTTGTAATGCGTCTTACCCCGAGATTCAATCAGGAAGTCAACAGCTACTGGATGTGCGATGAGGGAAGGCTCAATACATTTAAGTTTATAAATAATGAA
This sequence comes from Ignavibacteriales bacterium, assembly GCA_036261625.1. Lineage (GTDB taxonomy): Bacteria > Bacteroidota > Ignavibacteria > Ignavibacteriales > SURF-24 > JAAXKN01. The sequence continues at coordinate 119,375 of DATAKL010000034.1, forward strand.
AGAGTTGACGGTCCTTATGTAAGGCGCGACGGACAGCTTGTTAAGACAGGCTACGACGAGGCCCTTTCACAGACTGTTTCACACCTTAAGGCTTACAGTGCAACGGAAATTGCATTCTTAGGTTCAGCATTTGCTTCATGCGAAGATAATTTTGTTCTGGCAAAGGTGGCCAAGGGTGCTTTCCACGTAAAGAACATAGACTTTGCAAGGCACGTCCTTCCGGGTTCGGGTGACAACATCTTAAGGCGCGAGGATAAGAGCCCGAATGCTCTTGGCGCTGAACTCTCAGGCGTCAGGCCGACAGGCGAAGGATTAAATTTCGAGGGGATCATGGCGGCAATAAACTCAGGCAGAATAAAGGCTTTATACTGCCTGGAAGACGACATTGCAGCAATGAATCCTGAATATGAAGCAATATTGTCAAAGCTCGATTTACTGATCGTCCATGCCACAAACCACAACGCAACTACAGCCATTGCCGACATCGTATTCCCGGCTTCAACCTATGCCGAGAAGAACGGCACAATGGTTAACTTCCAGGGAATGGTTCAAAGACTAAGGCCGGCTGTTTCAACCATCGACATGGACCGCAGCATGGAAGGCATGGAAATGAGCCGCCTGGACAAGTTTGGAACGGACTTTGACAAGTGGGCAAAGAAGAACAGGGTGGATGCCCGTGCAAGCTGGAAGATGCTCCAGTCTGTAGCATCCTTAATGGGGCTTAAGATGAAGCATTCTATGGCTGAAGAGGTATTTGAAGATATGGCTTCTTCAATTGATTCGTTCCGCGGCCTGGACTATGATGTAATAGGGGAAAGCGGCGCAAAGGTTAAAGTTAGTAACACAGTAAAAGTAAAAAAATAAGAAATCGCATAACTTAAGAAAAACAGCTTAAAATCAGAAACAGCTTAATTTTCGGGATCGCCATGGAAATTTTAATTCAAGCAGGGATAGCCCTGGTAAAAATCCTTATCGTTGTAACCGTAATGCTCCTTACGGTATCCTATCTTGTTTATTTCGAGAGGAAGATATCGGCATGGATACAGAACAGAAGGGGACCTAACCGCGTCGGCCCGTATGGGGCACTTCAGCCTTTTGCAGACGTGTTCAAGCTTCTCTTAAAAGAAGATATTGTACCTGTAAACGCTAACAAATACATTCACTCACTTGCGCCTTTTATAACGCTCTTTGTTTCCTTTGCAACTTATGCGGTTATTCCCTTCGGGCCGGATATACACGTCTTCGGGCGCACAATTCAGCTTGCCTTAGCTGACGTGAATATAGGTGTTTTATATGTGCTCGCTCTGACCTCGCTCGGCGTATACGGCCTTACCTTTGCGGGCTGGTCGAGCGGCAGCAAGTACTCACTTTTAGGCGGCATCCGTTCTTCAGCACAGATGATATCCTATGAAGTCTCAATGGGTTTTTCAATTGCAGGCGTAATTTTGCTGGCAGAAAGCCTGAGGCCTGCGGCAATTGTTGCCTCGCAGTACGGATTTATGTGGAACGCATTCATTCAGCCGATTGGATTTATAACTTTTGTTGTCTCAGCCTTTGCCGAGACTAACCGTCTGCCTTTTGACCTTCCCGAGGCAGAGCCTGAACTTGTAGGCGGCTACCACACCGAATACAGCAGTATGAAATTCGCAGGATTTTTCCTTGCCGAGTATGCCAACATGATAATTGCAAGCGCCATGATAGTAACACTTTATTTAGGCGGCTGGCAGTTCCCTTATGTAGATAAATTCGGGCTTTCAACAGGTTTAACTGTAGGAATTCAGATCTTATCGTTCCTCTTCAAGATGGCCTGTGTACTCTTCTTCTTTATCTGGGTGCGCTGGTCGATACCGCGTTTCAGGTACGATCAGTTAATGGATCTGGGCTGGAAAGTGATGTTTCCGTTGTCATTATTAAACCTCATATGGGTTGCAGCTTTAATAATGATATTCAAAATATAAAGGAAAGGTTTTATATGCCGGTTAAAAAAAGAAAACAAGATTTAACACTATCAGAAAAGTTATATATACCTGAAATCGTAAAGGGTCTGGGGATGACATTAAAGAGCATGTTCCGTCCCAAGTTTACGATGGAATATCCTGAAGTAAAGTTCATTCCGCCCGCATCATACAGGGGCCGTCCGGTGCTGGTAAAGGAAGAAAACGAGACTGAAAGGTGTGTTGCCTGCGGATTGTGTGCAAGGGTATGCCCGGCACTGGCAATTGAGGTTCAGGCAGCCGAGACGCCTCTTGAAAAGGAGCGTTACCCGGAGAAGTTTGAAATAAACATGCTGCGCTGCATCTTCTGCGGCTTCTGCGAGGAGGTATGCCCTGAAGAGGCGATTGTAATGAGTAAGGATTACGAGCTGGTCTACCGCGACAGAGGTGATGCAATTTACGGCAAGGACAAGCTTCTTGTACCGGTTCACCAGGTGGAAGACAGAATAGACTTCCTCAGAAACTTCAAATAAGACCACATTTCAATTTAGCCGGGAAGCATATGTTTCCCGGTTCAGTAATACTACCCTGAATAAATTCATCTAAATAATATAATTGTTTTCAAAATGCTTGATTTTAATAAACACGCTTTGTAACTTAATCCAGTTTAATCATGTGAGCTTTAGCAATACGAGGAACTCTTTCTGAGTAGCATATGCATATGACTGTTAAACATACGACAACATTTTTATACCCACCCAAACCTATCCTCATAGTAGACTTATCACAAAAGAAATCAGGGCATGCTAAAATTGACGGCAGTTACTATAAAAGTCCATTATTTTACAATTTTCTGAATCTGCGTGATAATGAGTTCCTGAGAAATATTGCTCCTCATGGAGTCCCTTCAGAAATGTATTTGTAGAATAATTGCGGTCAAAACCGGGACAATAGTTATTATTACTAACTATATATCAGCATGTTTTAAGGTCCCAAAGACCTTATCTGAAAAATCTGAATAGATCTAATTTCATGTTTAAATAAACTAAAATTATTATGATGAGCAAAACAGTCCTAACTTTACCTTTTTTCTGCATTATATTGGGCTCCTGCAGCACAATAGAACCGGATTTAGGATTAAATCTGAATGTTTCTTTATTAGATGCCACGTGCAGTGAAATCCGGCTGAAAGTTAGCAGTGAGGCAGGAAGTAAAATTACATATAAAAGAGATGAACAGCCGATTGAGACAATTCAGCTTTCAAATACCGATACAATCCTCACCAATAATTATTTAACTCCCAATAAAACCTACACATTTGAATTTCTGGCAAGCGATGACAGTAAAAGTGTAATTAAAAAATTCAACGCTTCTACACTTGATACGACAAGCCACAATATGACATGGAATACTTACACATTCGGAAACAGAACAAGCGCACTCTATGACATTTCGATTGTAAATGAGAACGACATCTGGGCTGTAGGTGAAATATACACCAACGACTCTCTTGGAAACTATGACAATCAGCCATATAATGCCGTTCACTGGGATGGAAGCAAGTGGACTCTTCTTAGGATAATGGTCAACAGTTTCGGAACATTAAAGGGATATTACCCGTTAAGGAGCGTTTATGCACTTTCTTCAGACAATGTCTGGTTTTGCACTGCTGCCGATCTTATCAGGTGGGACGGGAAGAAATTTGAATCAAAAGCATTCTTTATGCTCAAAGCCCCGTATGAATGGCAGGTAAACAGGATCTGGGGAAAAGATGAAAATAATATCTACTGCGTGGGATATAACGGAGCTCTTTTCCACTACAAGGGGAAAGAATGGGAGAAGATAGAAACCGGCACGAACTCCGATTTGCTTGATATTTATGGCGAAGGGGATAACATCTTTATAGCAGGCTCAAACAGTTTTAAGCCTTCAGTGCTCTTAAGATTAAAAAACGGGGAAGTGACCAAAATAATTGATAATCCCCATCCTCTTGCCCTCATGATTCTCAATTATATTTCAGGTCCCGTATTCAGTGTCTGGCTTAAGGGCATGAGGCTCTTTACCTTAACCCGATTCAATCTGTACATGTCTGACATAGAAACCAAAGGCGAAGGACAGGAGCTCTGGGCCGGGAGGCCTCAGGATCTTCATGCCTCAGTGTTAAGAGGGAATGACGTTAATGACATATTTACCAGCAATGTCGGTGAGAACAGCATAATGCATTATAACGGAAGTACATGGCATAAATTTGATGAATTAAGCGACAGTAGAGACAGGTTGACGAAAATAGCCGTAAAGAAAAATATTGTTGCTGCAGCTGGATACAGATATGACAATGGAATTGAACGATATGGACTCATTTACTTAGGGCACCGCTAGTTCACTATTAACATATAACCAAAGGAGGCAGGACATGTTTAAATTACAAATGGTTCTTATCCTTTTTATTAGCTCGGTGTTCTTATCTGTTTCTATCCAGGCACAAAACGTAAGCTTGGTCAAAAATTTTGAAGGTATCCAGTGGAATGGGATAAAACCGCCGGACCCGGATATTGCAGTGGGACCTAACCACATTGTTTTGACCGTAAACAATGGAATTCAGATCTACAATAAGGAAGGATTACAGCTAAGTGGAGCTACCTTAAGGGACTGGTTTTCCTCCTTGGGGATTACTGAGAATCCTGTTGATCCCAAGATTGTTTTCAACAATTATTGTGACCGATGGATAGTTTTTGCTATAACAAGATCATCTGCATTATACTTGCTTTCAGTATCAAAGACAGATAATCCTATGGGAGAATGGTATTATTATAAGTTTGACGCTTTAGAAAAGGATCAGGATGGCAGCAGGTATCCTCCTGATTATACTGGCTTAGGATACAACTCTGAGGCTGTTTACATTACATCAAATCATTTGAATGATATCCAATATACGCATGATTTTCAATGGGCTAAAATAAAAGCAATTAAACTGAGTGACCTAACTTCTGGTGTAACTCCCCCTAAGAGTATAGATTTCACAAAAATGCTTAATAAAGATCAAAGTTCTGCAAAAAACATAAAACCCGTCGACTATCAATTTAGTTCATCAACAGATTATTATCTGGTAAACACAAGTACAACAGATGCAGATTTTATTACCGTATGGAAAATTTCAGATCCTTTTGGGAGCAATGCTTCGATAACAAGGGAAACCGTAAAAATTGGCTCTTATGGTCCACCTAATGACGCTCCGCAGCCCGGTGGCGCAAGACTGATTGAAACCAACGATTCAAGAATATCTGATTGCACTTACAATAACGGTTTTATTTATGGCTGCTTTCATTCAAAAAATTCCTATAACAACGGTTCGGCTGTCAGGTATTTTAAGCTGAGAGTTTCAGATTATTATCTTTTAATTGATGACAAAATAGAACAAAATGGCATTTACTATTTCTACCCTGAAATCTATCCGGATAAATATGGGAATATTGTATGATTGTTTAATAAAAGCAGCGCTTCGGATTATGTTGGCCTTGCCTGGACTTACAGGCTATCAGATGCCACTGCATCTGGCCCTATAAGTTGGCTGCAACAGGGACAGGGATATTATGACAGATTAAATGATGACAGCAACAGATGGGGCGATTATAATGGGATATGTCTTGATCCTGCTGATTATAACAAAATCTGGTTTGTTGGAGAATATGCAAAATCAGAAAACGTTTGGGGCACTAAAGTTGGAGCAGTCAAATTTGACGGTATTCCGGAACAAGTAGCTTTTACCAATCTGATTGGAAATGAAAATGCTGGCGGATCGTTTACTGTTGACGGCATTCAAAACCCGATTCCATCAGGCCAAAGCACTACTTTGATTCAGAACAAACCATATACAGTTTCAACCAACAATGAGAGGTTCTCAAACTGGATGAATTCTGGCATAACCTATAAGCATCATGACTGGAACACCAATAATTATGAATATTTGATGAGACATGGTTTTACTGCTGGAGAAGTAGAGGCTGAACAACAGGATGCCTTTTTTCTTAATTTGAACCATTGTACAATAAATGTTTTACTGGATGGGCAGTTAATTAGCGGTAAGGGAAGTGGTGAATTTAACGATCCCTGGTTTGTTCTGGATAACAACAATACACAACCAGGAGATCATTGGAAACAGTTTAATTCTTACTATGAACCAAATGGGAAAGAAGGGGCATCTGAAAAGGGAATATTCTTAGCTCAACTCCCAGAACTAGGGAAATACTATTCTGCTCGTGCTCTCCTTATGCAAAGCCCTGATTTTGGCGGTTCTCTGGGAATCAGGAATTGCTATTTCCAGAACTGGAGTTCTTCAGGTGCCGATATTCTTCAGACTGTCAATAATCCTGCGGGATATGATCAAAAGGCAATTGTATTCAATACTCAGGACGCCAGTGTAACAGCTAACTACAAAGCCATAAACATTTCAAACACCCAAACAGCTTTCTCCAACTCCAGTCAAAGAAAGATTGTCCGTACACCGAACGGCAGCCTGCACCTGGTATATGAAAGCATGGGTAAGGTGTGGTATGAAATGAGTACGGATAACGGCGTAAGCTGGAGGCTTATGAACGGGGGCAGGCCTCTTGTAAGTGAGGATGCAAAACTCCCTTCAATTGAGGCCTATGACACGGATTCACCTGTCTTCATAACTTACCAGAAATATCTTGAAAACGGTTTTCCTCCCAATGCCTACTCGGTTGACCTTATGGTATATAATGTCAATGCCGACTGCCCTCAGGACGTACTGCAGGCCTATCAGTCATACCCATACAGCTACAACGCCAATCCTGTGGTCTCCTTCGATCTTGACCAGAGTCTTTCAAGAGTGGCAGTTGTATTCCAGGATAACTCCGAAACTGCTCCCGGCATAAGCTACCGCCTGGCCGGTTATGACCCGGCAGGAATACATTACGAGTGGAAGAGCATTGCGGCAAGGGTAAACGGGACAAATGGAAATTCAGTCAATCCGTCTGTGAAATCCTGGTACTACAGCGCAGGCGAGGCCAGGTCTAAGACAGAAATGAAATTCCATATCGCATTCGAGCAGAAGACTGCAGCAGGAAGCTCTGTTGAATACTCACTTCTGAACATAAACCTGTCCGGTGTGGCCACCACTTCCTCAATTCCCGAGAATGTGTCTTCCGAAATATTCCCCACATCTACAGACATGAACGAAAAGCCTCTTGTTACGGTTGTAAACGGAGAGCCATACATAAGCTGGCTTCATTACAGCGACTTTACCTACCTGCACAGGGCCGCTCTGGCCGAGAAATCTTCAGGCATGTGGGACATATTTGACGAATACGGAAAAGAAGACGACATTACCTCAGTCCACATGGCCCGCGTTGGGCAGAGTGATTTTGTACTGGCATGGAACGTGGATGGCTACGGCAATGAGTTCGTAAGGAGCAACTCGCCAACAAGCACTTACCTTACAAATACCTCGGGGCGTGACATACAGGCAGCAAACGGATCTGACTTCACCAATACGAGACTCGTCTCATTTATGAACAGCTCACTTCCATACTTCTTCAAAACCTCGAACGCCCTTTCAACAGGAACTCTTGCCAAGGGAACACTTGAAAAGGACACCCGGGATGGCAGCAGTAAACCCGGCCGGACAATTGAAAGCCGTACAGGCATAATAAAGATCAATGATGTCTCCTTCAGGGCAACTCTGGGGGAAATTACGTCTGGAGAAAAAAGTGTCGGCTTTAGGCAAATAAACAGGGGTTTCACCCCTGAAAAGAATAGCTTCCTAAGGGCACTTGAAACAGAAGAATTTGACGCCACGGATAAGACAGTCCTTACTTACTTGTCTCAATTCACCTTCAATGATTCAGCCATGGCGGCGCAAGTTTTCCAGGAAAGTCTTGAATCTTTAAGTTTCTCAACGGAATTAGTTGACACCAGGAGCGGTGAGGTCCTGAAGCAGATAAATTCAGGAACTTTCAGCGGAAACTCCCTTTCAAGAGGCAGGCCTGAAAGTTTCAGGCTTGACTTAAATGGAATAGGAAGCCGCAGCCTTAGGCTTAGAATTTCATATAGCCTTAAGGCCAAGGACTCCATAAGGGTTGAATATAAACTGCTTAAGAGCTATAGGCCTGAAAGCATGATGAGGAAAGAAAACCTTAAAAATATCACATACAGTGATGTAAAACCTGTAACGGAATATGCTTTGAGCCAGAATTACCCTAACCCCTTTAATCCTACGACCGTCATAAACTATGAGATCCCGAAGGCATCCAAAGTTATGCTTAAGGTCTATGACATGCTGGGACGTGAAGTTACAACACTTGTAAATGAGCTTAAGGAAATGGGACGCTATTCGGTTAAGTTTGATGCCTCGGAGCTCCCGAGCGGAACGTATATCTATGAGATCCGTGCCAATGACTTCGTCAAAAGCGGTAAGATGCTTTTGCTCAAGTAACCTGGTCTGGATAATATGAGCATAAGGCAGGGGCTCTATTCAGGGCTTCTGTCTTATTATCCCGAGGAGGCGATTGTAATGAGCAAGGATTACGAGCTGGTCTACCGCGACAGAAACGATGCAATTTACGGCAAGGACAAGCTTCTTGTTCCGGTTCACCAGGTGGAAGACAGAATAGACTTCCTCAGAAACTTCAAATAAGATTCACCATATGCCGGAAGGAGGTCCTAAAAACCCCTCCTTCCCGGCAAAATCCCCCAATTTATAGAAAATTCCACATGTTTTAAGCTATGAAACGTTGAACGTCGCACGTTGAACGTCGAACCTTTTTCCCCAAAAAATGAAACGAAATATGGGGATTTTATGTTTTGATTACATAGGTACTTAAAATTTATAATAATAATCTTGACTTTTTTATATAGATTGTATAGTTTTCATAAGTTCAAAAATGAATTTGACCTTGAAGGAGATATATGAGCACTGAGATTAAGACCATTGAAAAGATGGCCAATACGGAATATAAATATGGTTTTGTTACCGATATTGAGGCTGATGAGGCCCCGAAAGGCTTAAATGAGGACATTATCCGCTTTATTTCGGCTAAAAAGGGGGAACCCGAATGGATGACTCAGTGGAGACTGAAAGCTTTCAGGCACTGGCTTACGATGAAAGAGCCTAAATGGCAGAACGTTAAGTATCCACCGATCGACTACCAGGATATTGTTTACTATTCAGCCCCGAAACAGAAGAAAAAACTGAATTCCATGGATGAGGTTGATCCGAAACTTGTGCAGACCTTTGATAAGCTCGGAATTCCCTTAGAAGAGCAGAAAATGCTGGCCGGAGTTGCCGTGGATGCGGTTTTTGACAGCGTTTCTGTTGCAACAACATATAAAGAAAAACTCTCGGAACTTGGAATCATATTCTGTTCGATGTCGGAGGCAATTAAAAACCATCCCGACCTCGTAAAAAAGTATCTCGGTTCTGTTGTTCCCTACACAGATAACTTCTACGCTTCGCTTAATTCAGCAGTTTTCTCCGACGGATCTTTTATTTATATCCCCAAGGGCGTGCGCTGCCCGATGGAGTTATCAACATACTTTAGAATTAATGCCGAGAACACAGGACAGTTCGAAAGAACTCTCATTATTGCAGATGACGACGCGTATGTAAGCTACCTCGAAGGGTGCACGGCACCTATGAGAGATACCAATCAGCTCCATGCGGCCGTTGTGGAACTTGTTGCACACGACAGGGCACAGGTTAAGTATTCAACCGTGCAGAACTGGTACGCAGGCGACGTAAATGGCGTGGGCGGTATATTTAATTTTGTTACTAAAAGGGGAGCCTGCAGGGGAAAAAGCTCAAAGATCAGCTGGACGCAGGTGGAAACAGGTTCAGCCATTACGTGGAAATATCCCAGCTGCATTCTTCAGGGCGATAACTCGATCGGAGAGTTTTACTCGGTTGCCCTGACAAACAATATGCAGCAGGCTGACACCGGAACAAAGATGATCCATATAGGCAGGAACACCAGAAGCACAATCGTTTCAAAAGGTATTTCTGCCGGGCGCAGCCAGAACTCATACCGCGGACTGGTTAAAATTGGTCCCAAGGCAGAAGGTGCCAGAAACTTCTCGCAGTGCGATTCGCTTCTTCTGGGTGACAAGTGCGGAGCCCACACATTCCCGTACCTCGAAGTGGATAACCCTACGGCAACGGTTGAGCACGAGGCTACAACTTCAAAGATCGGTGAAGATCAGATATTTTACTTAAACCAGAGGGGTATTAAAACCGAGGATGCAGTAAGCCTTATTGTAAACGGCTACTGCAAGGAAGTTTTCAAGGAGCTCCCGATGGAGTTTGCCGTCGAGGCGCAGCGCCTTTTAAGCGTAAGCCTGGAAGGCAGCGTAGGTTAAGTAATTATGAATTTTGAATTAAGAATTTTGAAGCAGAATTGAATCCGTTCTGCAAAGACATAAAAATATTGCAAAAAGAGGAAATATAATAATGCTGACTGTTAAAGATCTCTATGCATCAGTAGAAGAAAAAGAAATCTTAAAAGGAATAAACTTAAAAGTAAACCCGGGTGAAGTTCACGCCATTATGGGCCCGAACGGATCGGGCAAGAGCACGCTGGCAAGCATAATTGCCGGGCGCGAAGGATACAATGTAACAGGCGGAAGCGTAACCTTTGAAGGCAAGGATCTTCTTTCAATGCCGCCTGAGGACAGGGCAAGGGAAGGAATATTTCTGGCCTTCCAGTATCCCGTGGAAATCCCCGGCATAAGCAATGCAACTTTCCTTAAGACGGCCGTAAATGAAATCCGCAAGTACAAAGGTTTGGAAGAACTGGATGCAATGGAGTTCCTTTCGCTCATGCGTGAAAAGATGAAAATTGTCGGCATGGATCAGACACTCATCAGCCGCCCGGTAAACCAGGGCTTTTCAGGCGGAGAGAAGAAAAGAAACGAAATCTTCCAGCTTGTTGTTCTGGATCCTAAGCTTGCAATTCTGGATGAGACAGATTCAGGCCTGGATATAGACGCTCTTAAGATTGTAGCCAACGGAGTCAATGTTTTTAAAGAGCAGAGCAAGGATAAGTCTGTTGTTGTAGTTACACATTATCAGAGGCTTTTAGACTACATAGTTCCTGATTACGTTCACGTTCTTTATAACGGACGCATCGTTAAGTCAGGCACCAGAGAGCTTGCCCTTGAACTTGAGGCAAAAGGCTACGACTGGATTAAAGAGGAAAACAAAATTTCCGCATCTGCGAAATAAGAGGAGAATTTATTCTGATATGGCAGAAACTATAGAAAAAACGGATTTAAGAGAATATTATCACGCGCATTTCGAGACCTTCGAAGGCTCACTTAACGGGCTTAAGAAATCGCCTCTTCATGAGGAGAGAAAAAAAGCCATGGAGCAGTTCATGGAAACCGGCTTCCCGACGACAGACAACGAGGACTGGAAGTACACCAATACGGCTCCAATACTGAAACACACATTTCTTCCTGCGTCCTTAGCGGCAGAAAACGTTCTTTCAAAAGACGCCGTGGGAAAATATTTAATAAAAAATCTGCCGGTTAATTTATTTGTTTTTGAAAACGGCAGGTTAAGGGAAGATCTTACAGTTCTTCAGAAGGGCGGCAATGATCTTAAGGCTGAAAGCCTGGAAGAAGCCCTTAAAGGCAGTTCGGAAGTTGTTGAAAAATATTTGTCCGAACCTGCAAACGGTTTTAACGCCCTTAACAAGGCATTCTTAAAAGACGGCGCCGTAATAAGAATAGCTGATGAGCAGGTACTTGAAAATCCTATCCATCTTCTTTTCCTGTCAGGCAGTGAATCAGAAGAAGTGCTCATTCAGCCCCGGGTGTTTATAATTGCCGGAAAAAACAGTCAGGTAAAAATAATTGAAAGCCACCACAGCATTTCTGATAAGGCATATCTCTTTAATTCAGTAACAGAAGTAATAACAGAAGAAAATGCAGTTGTAAATTACTTTAAGATACAGAACGAATCGGATGAGGCTTTTCACGTAAGCCGCCTGCAGGTAAGGCAGGAGAGTTCAAGCTCATTTAATTCATATGCCGTTACCTTCGGGGGAAGCCTGGTAAGAAATGATCTATACTCAGTCTTAGGCGGAGAGTATGCAGAGACGAGTCTTAACGGTCTTTATCTTGCAGAAGGAAAGCGCCACATAGACAATCACACGGTTATAGATCATGCAGTTCCGCACTGCTCGAGCAATGAGCTTTACAAGGGAATCTTAGACGACAAGGGGCGCGGAGTATTTAACGGCAAGGTGATTGTAAGAAAAGATGCCCAGAAAACTCAGGCTTATCAGTCGAACAAGAACCTGCTCCTTTCACGCCAGGCCAAGATCGACACAAAGCCGCAGCTTGAAATATTTGCCGATGACGTCAAGTGCAGCCACGGCGCTACAGTCGGGCAGTTAAATGAAGAGGCGGTGTTTTATCTTCAGTCGAGGGGCATAGGAATTGAAGCTGCCCAGTCGATTTTAATCAACGCTTTTGCAAGCGATGTGACAGATTTAATAAATATTGAACAATTAAAAGAAACCCTTAACTCTCAGATACTTGAAAAGCTTCACAAGGTTTCTTAAAAACAAATACAAAATATGAATAATCCAATGTACCAGACAACAGTACAGTCCAGCAGTAAGACAGGCGCATCTTTTGACGTCGAACGTGTAAGGCAGGATTTTCCGATTCTGCACCGGCTTGTTAACGGTAAGCCGCTTGTATATCTGGATAATGCCGCAACCACACAGAAGCCGTATTCTGTCATTGATACAGTGCGCGACTATTACACCATGACAAATTCCAACGTTCACCGCGGCGTGCATTATTTAAGCGAGCAGGCAACACTTGCCTATGAGGATGCAAGGCTTAAGATCAAGGAATTCTTAAATGCAATAAGCGCCTGTGAAATTGTTTTTACAAGAGGGGCAACCGAGGCAATTAACCTTGTTGCGTGGACTTACGGCCGCACTCACATAGGTGAAGGTGACGAGGTTATAATATCTGCCATGGAGCATCACGCCAATATCGTTCCCTGGCAGCTTCTCTGCGAAGAGAAAAAAGCAAAGCTGAGGGTAATTCCGATTACAGACGACGGTGAGCTTATAATGGAGGAATACGATAAGCTCTTAAATGAAAGAACAAAGTTTGTTTCCATTGTACAGATTTCCAATTCACTTGGAACTGTAAACCCTGTAAGAGAAATTATTCAGAAGGCCCATGCAAGAAATATTCCTGTGCTTGTAGACGGCGCTCAGGGCGTAGCCCACGTAAAGGTTGACGTTCAGGAACTGGGCTGCGACTTCTATGTATTCTCGGGCCACAAGCTCTTCGGTCCCACAGGAATAGGCGTTCTTTACGGAAAGGCTGAGCTTCTGCAGGATATGCCTCCTTATCAGACGGGGGGCGACATGATACGCTCGGTGACATTTGAAAAAACAATTTTTAACGACATACCGAACAAGTTTGAAGCTGGAACACCTAACATTGCAGGCGCCATTGGTCTTGGCGCGGCCATCGATTATATGAAGTATCTTAAGATGGATGAAGTTGCAAAGCACGAAAAAGAGCTCCTGAAGTATGCAACAGAAAAGATCGGTGAAATGGACGGCGTACGTTTAATAGGAACGGCAAAGGACAAAGCTTCGCTAATATCTTTTGTAATGGATAACGTTCATCCGCACGACATCGGCACCATACTCGACAGCGAGGGCATTGCAATCAGAACAGGGCATCACTGCTGTCAGCCTGTAATGCAGCGCTTCTGCATACCTGCTACGGCAAGGGCCTCTTTTGCCTTCTACAATACGAAAAATGAAATTGACAACTTAGTAAACGGAATCCAAAAAGTAGCGAGGGTATTCGGATAATGTCAGAATTAAGTGATCTTTACCAGGAAGTGATACTGGATCATAACAAGAGTCCAAGAAATTACCGCAAATGTGAAACATGCAATCATGATGCCGAAGGGTTCAATCCGCTCTGCGGCGATCATATATGGGTCTACATAGACCTGGAGGGAGAGACGATAAAGGATATTTCTTTCCAGGGTTCCGGCTGCGCCATTTCGAAGTCATCGGCATCTTTAATGACATCGATCCTCAAGGGCAAGACAAAGCAGGAAGCCGAGGATATGTTCAACAAGTTTCATGAGGTTGTAACCTCAAAGATAGGTACAGAGCAGGATCTTTCCTCACTGGGGAAACTCGCCGTTTTCTCAGGCGTAAGGGATTATCCCTCGAGAGTCAAGTGTGCAAGCCTTGCCTGGCATACAATGATGAGTGCATTAAAAGAAGAAAAGTCGGCATCGACTGAATAAAAAATGAAAGGAACAGAATAAATGGCAGACAAAAAATTTCTGGAGCAGGAGGTCATTCAGACGCTGAAGACCTGTTATGATCCTGAAATTCCGGTTGACATATATGAGCTCGGGCTTATTTATGAAATAAAAATTGATGATGAGAATAATGTTTACCTCAAGATGACACTGACCTCTCCAATGTGCCCCGTAGCAGGCTCACTGCCCGGTGAGGTTCAGCAGAAGTTAAAGAATATTCCCGGTGTAAGTGACGTATATGTCGACCTGGTCTGGAATCCGCCATGGGACAGGGATATGATGTCGGACATTGCAAAGATTGAGCTCGGATTCTATTAATATTTCTTACTATAAAATATATGAAAGGCAGATATAATGTATAATTTCAATATAAATTCGAGGCCGCCCATTTATGATCCCGAAGCTGTTCAGCCGATGAGGGATGAACTTACATATACAGGTTTTGTGGAAGCAAGGACACCCCAGGAAGTGGATAAATATTTAACTGATACAAAGCTTGGCACAGTATTCGTTTTGATCAACTCTGTATGCGGATGTGCTGCAGGAAGTGCAAGGCCCGGTGTTAATCTGGCGCTTCAGAATGAGAGAATTCCGGATCACCTCGTTACTGTTTTCGCAGGGCAGGACCGCGATGCAGTGGACCGTGTGCGCGGTTATCTTTCAGACTTTCCCCCCTCGAGCCCTTCGGCAGCACTATTCAAGGACGGCAGGCTGGTCTACATGATGCAGCGTTATGATATTGAAGGCTATTCCCCCAAGGAAATAGCTGAAAAGCTTCTTGATGTATTTAACCAGTACTGCACGAAAGAAGGTCCTTCCATTTCAAGAGAGGACTATGCAAAGCTGGAGTATGCCAGGGCATGCGGATCAAGCATCCCGCGCCACAAAGTCTGATTAAAAGTTATAAATGATGTTAAGAACAATTAAATATCCCGGTGTAATATGAAATTCAGTGCACAGGAAGAATATGGGCTTCGCTGCCTGCTCAGGATAGGCAAGTTTTACAGGATCAACAAATCGCTTACCATTCCCGAGATCAGCCAGTTTGAAGGTATAACAACACACAATGCTGCTAAGCTTCTGCGTATACTCCGCATGGGAGGATTCCTCGAAAGCGAACGCGGGCAGGTGGGGGGATATACTCTTGCCAAGCCGCCGGAGCAGATTATTTTAAGCGACGTGCTCGCACTCCTGGGCGGAAAGCTCTTCGAGGAGGAGGAATTCTGCGGAACGCACGCAGGTGTTGAAACCATATGCACGCACAACATAGACTGCTCTGTAAGATCCTTATGGCGGGTTGTGCAGAATTCTGTGGATAATGTTCTTAAGAACACCACTCTGAAGGACCTCCTGGGCACAGAGCAGGATCTGCAGGGTAAAGTTGATAACATATTCAGGAACTTTGCAGATATGAACTGATTTTTTTTGTTGTTAAATGTTAGTTTACCCGGCCCCAAAAGCCGGGTTTTTTATTTGAAAAAGCCCGATTTCCCCTCATTTTCCCATCATCACGATCTACAGGTTAAAAAAATGTTTACTTTTTGACAAATATTAATTAAATAAATAAAAAAGCGGGCATATCTTCGTTCCCCGCAGACAGTTAAAATACGGATCTCTTCCCTGAAATTCTAATTAGCAGCAGTTAGTCTGGACCGGTTATTTTTTCAAATTATTATAAATCAAAATGGGAAAAACCTTAGATGTTCAGTTAAAGTGCTATCATTGCGGCAGTGAGTGCCGTGATGGGGATATTGCCGCAGGCGGAAAAATTTTCTGCTGCCAGGGATGCAGGACGGTCTATGAAATCCTTGAAATAAATGACTTAAGCCGGTACTATGCTTTAAGTGCAAGCCCCGGAACATCTCAAAAGAAAATTTCCACAAAAGAAAAATTTGAATATCTCGACCATGCCGAGGCTTCAGCTAAATTACTGGACCTTACAGACGGGATTGTGTCAGTTATAACGCTTTTCATTCCGCAGATGCATTGCAGTTCCTGCATCTGGCTCCTGGAGAATCTTTATAAATTCAATGCTGGCATTCAGTATTCACGCGTAAACTTCCTTCAGAAAAAGATCACAATCAGGTTTAATGAAAGCATCATCAGCTTGAAAAATGTAGTGGAACTTCTGACGGCAATAGGCTATGAGCCTGAAATAAACTTAAGCAGCACTGAAAAGGAAAGTGAGGAGGATGAAAGGAATAAAAAAAGCCGCGATAAAAGCATTTACTACAAGACCGGTGTAGCAGGATTCTGTTTTGGAAATATAATGCTACTTAGTTTTCCGGAATATCTTTCTATTGTAAATAATGTCGACCTGTTCCTTAAAAGCATATTCAGCTATTTAATTCTTCTGCTTTCACTTCCTGTATTTTTCTACTGCAGCTCGGACTATTTCAGTTCAGCCGTCCGTGCACTGCAAAAGAAAATGATAAACATAGATTTCCCGATCTCACTCGGCATTCTCGCGCTTTTCGGAAGAAGCATCTATGAGATACTCTCCTCTTCGGGCACGGGATATATGGATTCCTTAAGCGGACTGGTGTTCTTTCTTCTACTGGGGAGAATGTTTCAGGATAAGACTTACGACATACTGAACTTTGAGCGGAATTATAAATCGTATTTCCCAGCCTATGCAGTGATAAAAAATGAAGAACGCGAGCAATCCATTCCTCTTTCGGCACTTAAGGTTGGAGACAGGATTATAATAAGAAATGATGAGCTGATACCTGCCGACTCGGTCTTAATATGCGGCAGGGCGAACATCGACTACAGTTTTGTTTCCGGTGAATCCGCAGCTGTGGAAATTCCCGAGGGCAGCATAATACATGCAGGCGGAAGGCAGAGAGGAACCGCCCTGGAACTGGAAGTAATAAAGAAAACTTCGCAGAGCTACATTACACAGCTCTGGAATAATAGCGACTTTACGAAGCCCGATGAAAATAAAATTGCAGCTTTCAGCATCCTGGCTGGAAAATACTTCACACTGGCGGTTCTTTTGACGGCAGGCATCTCCGGAATCTGCTGGCTTAACACCGGCATAGCACAGGCGCTTAACGTATTTACTTCTGTTCTGATTGTGGCCTGTCCATGCGCACTTGCTCTTTCAGCCCCATTTACTTTGGGCAGCACGCTCAGAATCTTCGGAAGAAGCAGGTTCTATCTGAAGAATGCATCCGTTGTGGAAAAACTTTCCGGAATAAACCACGTGGTCTTTGATAAGACCGGAACACTCACCAGTCTTAATGAAAGAAGCATCCGGTTCTATGGAAGCGATCTTTCTCAGGAGGATAATGAGGCAATTAAATCCGTACTGCATAATTCAATACATCCTTTAAGCAGGAGCATATTAAAACTTTACCCGGAGGTGAGGTTAGTTGAAACAGAGAATTTCAGGGAGTACCCGGGACGGGGACTGGAAGGGAAAGTACAGGGGAGGAAAATAAGGCTCGGTTCAGTTTCTTTTGTAATAGGCACCGAGGCCGGCGGAGTGCCTTCGGGCAACAGTTCTTCGGTCTATGTTTCTATAGATGATGATATAAAGGGTTTTTTCAGAGCAGGCAACATTTACCGTGAGGGTCTTAAGGATCTTGCGGGCTGTCTTCAGAATTACGAAGTCTCTGTACTTTCAGGCGACTACGACGGAGAGAAGGAAACCTTAAGAGACATTCTGGGAACCAAGGCTAAAATGTTCTTCAGGCAGTCTCCTTACGATAAGCTGAGCCACATAAAAAAACTTCAGAACCAGAATAAAAGGACTCTCATGATCGGCGACGGATTAAACGATGCCGGAGCCTTAATGAAAAGCGATGTGGGTATTTCAATTTCAGAAGAGGCAGTTAACTTTTCCCCTGCATGCGATGCAATACTTGAGGCACAGGAGTTCGGAAAATTGGGAGAATTCCTGAAGTTCTCAAAAATAAGCATGAAGATAATATACATGAATCTTGCAGTGTCTCTTTTATACAACATTGCAGGCGTGGGCTTTGCAGTTAATAACAGTCTTACTCCCGTAATTTCAGCAATACTTATGCCTTTAAGTTCAATTACAGTAGTTCTACTTGCTACGGCCGCAACAAACCTCGCGGCAAAAATCAAGGGATTGAAGTAAGATGTGGGTACTTATTATACTTATGTTCTTCAGCCTTCTTGTTGCGCTCATATTCCTGGGGGCTTTCATCTGGGCTGTAAAAAGCGGGCAGTACGATGACAAATATACGCCCTCGGTAAGAATACTTCTGGATGATGATGTAAGGAAAAGCGGAGTTCCGGATTCCCACAATTCAGGCAGGGCGGAAGGTTAAAAGAGTTCAAGGTGTGCGGAAAGGAGAAATAATTAAATATTAAACAGGTTAATCATTCCAACCAAAGAGGGGCAGATGGATAAAAATAAACCGGCTTACAGCTCTGATGCGGGAAAAACCGCAGGCGGGGGGGCTGCCGTTCAGGTTGAAACTTTCAGCTACGATAATCAGATTGTAAGAAGCTTTGCACTGGCCACAATTATTTGGGGAGTAATTGGAATGCTGGTGGGGCTCATCGCTGCGGTTCAGCTCTTCTGGCCGCAGCTGAACCTGGGAATTCAGTACGTATCCTTCGGCAGGATAAGACCGCTCCACACAAATGCGGTCATCTTTGCCTTTGTCGGAAACGCCATATTCATGGGGGTTTACTACTCGCTTCAAAGACTCTGCAGGACCAGGATGTACAGTGATCTTTTAGGCAAAATCAACTTCTGGGGCTGGCAGCTGATCATCCTTTCTGCCGTCATTACCTTTGCACTTGGCTACATTACAAGCAAGGAATATGCAGAACTTGAATGGCCGATCGATATTGCGATTGCAGTCGTATGGGTCATCTTCGGCATTAATCTTCTTGGCACGCTCTTAAAAAGACGTGAGCCTCATATGTATGTTGCCATCTGGTTTTATATTGCAACGTGGGTTACAGTTGCAATTCTTCACATTGTCAATTCGTTTGAAATTCCCGTCTCACTTTTCAAGAGTTATTCGCTTTATGCCGGGGTGCAGGACGCTCTGGTGGAGTGGTGGTACGGGCATAATGCCGTTGCATTCTTTCTAACGACGCCGTATCTGGGACTCATGTATTACTTTCTGCCCAAGGCAGCCAACCGTCCCATTTATTCATACAGGCTTTCAATAATTCATTTCTGGTCGCTCATATTTATTTACATCTGGGCCGGTCCCCATCATCTTTTATACACAGCGTTACCCGATTGGGCCCAGTCGCTGGGAACAGTATTCTCAATTATGCTTATTGCGCCTTCATGGGGAGGAATGATAAACGGCCTTTTGACATTAAGGGGTGCGTGGGACAAGGTGCGCGAAGAACCGGTATTGAAGTTCATGGTGGTTGCAGTAACGGCATACGGCATGGCGACCTTTGAAGGACCCATGTTAGCGCTGAAGAACGTCAATGCAGCCCTGCATTATACTGACTGGATAATTGCCCACGTGCACATAGGAGCCCTGGGGTGGAACGGTTTTCTTACCTTCGGAATTCTGTATTGGCTTATTCCGAAACTCTACCGCACGGAGCTATTCAGCAGGAAACTTGCCAATGTGCATTTCTGGATCGGAACGCTGGGGATTGTATTCGTGGCGCTCTCCCTATACTGGGCTGCTGTAACGCAGTCGCTAATGTGGAAGCAGTTTACTCCGCTTGGCGTTCTTCAGTACCCGAATTTTCTTGAGACAGTGCTTAAGATAATTCCGATGTATGTCATCCGCGCCATCGGGGCCTCGGCATACTTTGCGGGCGTTATTATAATGATTGTAAACCTTGTAAAGACGATGAAGAAGGGCCACTTCCAGAAAGATGAAATGGCAGAAGCGCCTTTGGTTATGCACAATGGAGGTGAAAAAGGACACCGCTGGCTTGAAAGCCGCCCCGTGCAGTTTACAATTGCTGCTGCTGTTGCAATTCTTATTGGAGGAATAGTGGAGTTCATTCCTACGTTCCTTGTCAAATCAAATATTCCAACCATAGCAAGCGTTAAGCCTCTTACAGCACTTGAGCAGCAGGGGCGCGACATTTACCAGAGGGAGGGGTGCAACAACTGCCACTCGCAGATGATACGACCTTTTAGAAGCGAGACACAAAGATATGGTAAATACTCAAAAGCAGGAGAATACGTCTATGATCATCCCTTCCTCTGGGGCTCAAAGCGCACGGGTCCCGACCTGCACCGCGAGGGAGGAAAGTATCCCGACCAGTGGCATTATTATCACATGCAGAACCCGTCTTCAATGTCGCCGGGCTCAATAATGCCTTCATACGCCTGGCTTTACACGCAGAAAATTGACATCGGGCAGACAGCATCAAAGATATCGGCATTAAGAAAAATCGGTGTGCCGTATGTTGCGGGTTACGAAAACGTTGCAAATGAAGAGCTTGCACGGCAGGCCCTGGCAATTCAAAAGCGACTTATAGCCAATGGAATAGCAGTTGAAGCGGACAGGGAGATAATTGCTATTATTGCATATCTGCAGAGGCTTGGGACAGACATAAAAGTTACACAGGCAATGAAATAGTATAAAGGGACAGAAATGTTTTCCGAATATCTGGAAAAAATAGAAAATGTCGGGGTCTATCCTGCAGTTGCCCTGGTAATATTCTTTGTACTGTTCATTATTCTTTTAATTTGGGTCTTCAGGATGGATAAGCGCTACATTCAGAGGATGAAAAATCTTCCTCTTGATAAAAACAAAAATAACGGGAAAAGCAATGGTGAGGATAAAAAGGGATATTAAATTCAAAGAGAAATTTAAGCCTTCAGCACTATTGGCTCTTGGTACAGTGCTGCTAAGCTGTTCAAATGTATTTTCGCAGGATACTACCGCACAGGCTGCCCCTTCAGGGGAGATGAACTGGGGCAGTTATGCCAAATGGGCATCGGTACTGCTTGGAATTTCGGTCATTTTTATTCTGTGGCTCACGCTGACATACGGGAACAGGCCTGAAATAAGGGGGGAGAAAAAGAAGTTTTCTTTTCTTAAGATTGTGAGCAAAATCAGTGCTGCCGCTCCCCTGGAAAAAGAACAGGAAATTATAATGGAGGATAATTTCGACGGGATCAGGGAATTGAATAATAAAATTCCACCATGGTTTAATATCCTTTTTATCGGCACAATAATATTTTCTGCAATTTATCTCCTGGATTACCATGTCTTCGGATCGGGGCAGGTTTCCAAGGAGGAATACCAACAGGAGATGGAGGATGCGGCTCTTCAGAAGGAGATCCTGAACCGCACGGGCAAACTTGTCTCTGAGGCTACGGTAACAGAGCTTAAGGATCCGGGATCCATTCAAGCGGGGAAGGAGACATTCCTTGCCAAGTGTGCCGTATGCCACGGAAGACAGGCCGAGGGGGTCGTGGGTCCAAATCTTACTGATGACTACTGGATTCACGGAACAGGAATCAAAAATGTTTTCAGGGTAATCAAGGACGGAGTGCCGCAAAAAGGAATGCCCACATGGGACGGACAGATTAGTCCTAAACAGATTCAGGAAGTTGCAAGCTACGTACTGTCGCTCCACGGAACGAATCCTCCCAATTCAAAAGCGCCGCAGGGCGTGAAAGCAGAAGAAGACAGTACAAATGCTGCAGAGGCTAAGAAATTAAATGAGTAATGAAATTTATTTTAATAATATGAAAGATGTTTTATGAATCAGGTATTGCCTGATAATACTCAGGAATTCAGGGATTCTCTGGGTATTGTAAGTAAAGAGGGAAAAAGAAACTGGATATATCCCAAAAAGCCCAAAAGATAACGGTTTATGCAGGCAGTAAAAAGATTGATGAAATTAATAGGTCCTTCCTGGGGAGAACAGAATAAGATTTAGAAACAATTAAGTCGCTAAAACGGAGTAACCTAAAAATGATATTTCACTGGGGAAGAGGCATATTTATTCTCTACGGAACGTTCGTACTCGGAATTCTTTTAATGGTCTCTTTTTATATGGGGCAGGACGTTCAGCTCATCTCAAAGGAATATTATGAGGATGAAGTCAGATATCAGAATAAAATTGAAAAGCTTAAACGTACTTATGCACTGAAAGATAAAGTAACCTTTAAGACAGCAGATGAAAAAGTTGAGATTTCATTTCCGGAAACAATTCATAAGAAAATCTCAGGTGAAATATTATTCTTCCGCCCTTCGGATGAAAAGTGCGACTTCAGAGAGAAGCTTAACATAGATTCAAACTGTGTTCAGACGGTAAACTTTCACGGAAAAAGAAAAGGCTTGTGGAAAGTTGAACTGAGCTGGAAGGCAGGAAGCGAGGAATATCTGAACGAGAAAACTATCAGGATTCAGTAGATGCAGCTTTAATCATTTGATTTACATATTTGGCGTTTTACTTTTAGAGGGGGGGCTATGGAATTTTGGAGTGCTTTTCTGATAGGACTGGCAGGAAGCCTGCATTGTGCCGGCATGTGCGGGGCCTTGGTGCTTGCTCTTCCACAGCAGGACAAATTCAGTTTTATTTCCGGAAGAGCGCTTTATAACGCGGGCAGAATTGTGTCTTATGTATTTTTGGGTCTTCTCTTTGGAGCCTTCGGCAGCACGGCTTCACTTTTCGGCCTGCAGCAGCATATGTCAGTTCTGCTTGGAGTAATAATAATTCTTCTTGTAATTGTGCCGCGGCGGTACAGAAACAAAGTGAACAGTCTTGCGCTCTTTGCAGATTACAAAAAAAAGCTGCAGAGCTATATGGGAAAAATCTTAAAAAAGAATTCTTCAATGTCTTTGTTGTTCCTGGGCATGCTGAACGGACTTCTTCCCTGCGGAATGGTTTACATGGCGCTTGCCGGAGCAGTAACTTCATTTGGTCTTAAAAGCGCAATGGCTTATATGGCACTCTTCGGTCTTGGCACACTGCCGATGATGTTTACAGTATCTCTTATGGGGCGCTACGCCGTCGGCTATGGGCTGCGTAGAAATCTGGGGCGCGTGGTTCCTCTTCTTGCATTTATGCTTGGTGCTGTTTTTATCCTTCGGGGAATGAACCTGGGGATACCTTACCTGAGTCCAAAACTTCCAATGAAAATGAATCACATGCAAATGGATCATACGGGAATGCAGAAGGCCGGCATAAAACTTTCTCAGGCAAATAAATCCGGAATGATACCGGGTGTGAACATGTCAACAACGGACAGCCGCAGTTCAAATAGCTGCATTAAAGACAATTGCTGCAAGTAATACTTCAAAAATATCGCCTGGAACTACAAGCCTGTCAAAGAGCTTAATTTCTGCTTAGAATGAAGATGTAATTATCTTGACATTTTTGGCAAAAAAAATATATTAAAATGAGAAACGCGTAATAAAATATGGAGGAATGAACATGCAAGTCGATTCGCTGAAAAAACTTTATATGGATGAATTAAGAGATCTGGTAAGTTCAGAAAGCCAAATCATTGAAGCCATGCCGAAGATGATCCAGTCTGCATCTTCAAAAGAACTGAAGAATGCTTTTAGTGAGCATCTGGATGTAACCAAGCGTCAGCTGGACAGGCTCAAAGAAATCTTCCGCAATATGAGTGAATCACCGGAAGGTAAAACCTGTATTGGAATGCAGGGAATAATAAAGGAAGGTCAGCAGATGTTAAGTGAGGCTACTGATCCAGAGGTGAAAGATGCCGGCTTAATTGCCGCCGCACAGAGAATTGAACACTATGAAATTGCGGTCTACGGAGTAGTGAGAACTTATGCTGAAATACTGGGAGATGAAGACTCGAGAGACCTCCTGCAGAATACACTGGATGAGGAAAAACAAACGGATAAAAAATTAACTGAACTGGCTGTTAACAGTATAAATGTAGAGGCAAGAAAATAAAAAAGCCTGCCCTGCATTACTCCGGTAAAGTTTAATTTCAGGAGGCCGCCTGCTTCAGGAGGCCGCCTGCTTTGAATGATGAAGCTCCCGGAAAAAATGTTTCAATTGCAGGGCAGACCTTAAAAACAGCCGGGCTTCCGGGTATCGCCAATTATAGTCATGGATAGTCAGGTACTCATTTGTTCAAATATTTTCTTCAGTCTTCTTTATAACTAATGCAGCTGGTTCATCCTGGCCGGAGAATTATTCTAAAAACAAAAATGCTTTGGAGGTTGAGAAATGATGCGGGTAGAAAATACTCAAATTGTGAGTGTAAGTTATTTTCTTACATTTGTCTACTGTCGGTACCTGTTAGAACTGATGGCCGGAAATGATCCGGACGATGATGAAATGGATGACGACGAAGAGATCATGCAGCCGGATATGGATGAGTTTACGGATGATGAGGACTTTGAAGATGAGGAGGATGATCTTTTGGACGAGGGCCTGGAAGATGAGGCTTTTGACGAGGAGGAAGAAGACGTTGATGATGAGGATGAAGACCTTGATGATGAGGATGAAGACCTTGATGATGACGATGAAGATTTTGATGAAGATGAAGACTTTGACGAGGATGAAATCGAGGGCGACTTCGATATAGATGAAGATGAGGACGAGGATGATTTTGAAGATGATGAGGATTTGAAATAAAGACAAGGAAGGAATTGTTATGGCAATAAAATCAATGCACGACCTTTTGGTGGATTCAGTAAAGGATATATACTATGCTGAAAAGCAGGTGTTAAAATCAATGCCGAGGATGATAAAGAAATTATCA
The DNA here is from genome assembly GCA_036261625.1 of Ignavibacteriales bacterium. Lineage (GTDB taxonomy): Bacteria > Bacteroidota > Ignavibacteria > Ignavibacteriales > SURF-24 > JAAXKN01. The sequence goes on from DATAKL010000034.1 coordinate 144,321, forward strand.
TCCAATAACGTAAAAAAGGCATTTGAACAGCATTCGAAGGAAACCGAGAAACAGATTGCAAGACTTGAAAAGGTTTTCAGAGAGCTCAATATGGCGCCCAAGGCAAAGAAGTGCCCTGCTATCGACGGTATAATTCAGGAAGGCAGGGAAATAATGGATGAGATCGATAATCCCAATATAATGGATGCTGCAATTATTGCCGCCGCACAGAAGATTGAACACTACGAGATTACTTCTTACGGCACAGCCAGAACTTTCGCAAATCATCTCGGGATGAACAAACTGGCCGGCCTGCTGCAGAATACACTTGATGAAGAGTATGCAACGGACGACAAGCTGACACAGATGGCGCAGAGCGAAGTCAACGTTGAAGCTGTGGAGGCGAGCTACTAGCCTGGTCCTTTGCCGAAAAGAAATTTCGGAATACCCATTTAGTGACTCCTATAATATCTGCTTCTAATTGAATTTGTTGCAACAGATTTAATTAGAAGCAGTTCTTTTTGTGCAGCTCTTTTTCAGTGAAGCATTGTAAAATCAATATAGAAAAAAGGAAAGCTTTTTTGTACAGCCTCACAGAGCACTCTAAATGAAACGTATTTATCAGTAGATTTTTATAGCTTTATTTATTTATAATAATTAAACGGCGCATTCTGCCCTGTAAACAGAAGGCATCCGGAAAATTTCATTTCGGGCGGCAGTGCAGCTTATTATCAGCTGATAACTATCAGCAGTTTTATCGTAAGTCTCATAGCTGAAGGGGAAACTATTTTGTCTGGAAGGAGAATTTAATGGCCGCCGATGGGAAGTTCCTGGATGATAATCCATTGTGGTATAAAGATGGAATTATTTATCAGGTGCACGTAAAAGCATTCCGCGACAGCAATAACGACGGAATCGGAGATTTCCGTGGGCTACTGGAAAAACTGGATTATATTGAAAGCCTTGGAGTTACAACTATATGGCTGCTTCCATTTTATCCGTCTCCCCTTAGAGACGACGGTTATGATATAGCAGATTACTACAATATTCATCCCCAGTACGGGATACTGGAGGATTTTAAGGACTTCCTCAAAGAATCGCACCGGCGCGGCATCAGGGTCATTACTGAGCTCGTCTTAAATCACACTTCAGACCAGCACAGATGGTTCCAGCTCTCCAGGATCAGCAAACCGGGTTCTCTGCAGAGGGATTATTACGTCTGGAGCGACACGCCTGAAAAGTACAAGGATGCCAGAATTATATTCGGCGACTTTGAAACTTCGAACTGGTCGTGGGATCCCGTAGCCAGGGCGTACTACTGGCACCGCTTCTATGCGCATCAGCCGGATCTTAATTTCGATAATCCTCACGTCCATAAGGCTCTTTTCCGCGTAGTGGATTTCTGGTTTGACATGGGTGTAGACGGACTCAGGCTGGATGCCGTGCCCTACCTCTATGAGCGTGAAGGTACGGACTGTGAAAACCTTCCGGAGACGCACGAGTTCTTAAAGAGTCTTAATGCATACGTGAAAAAGAGATTTAAGAACAGGATGCTTTTGGCCGAGGCCAACCAGTGGCCCGAAGATGCGGTGGAATATTTCGGAGGCGGAGATGAATGCCAGATGGCATTCCATTTCCCGCTCATGCCGAGGCTGTTCATGTCGCTTCAGATGGAAGACCGTTTTCCCATAATAGATATTCTGGAGCAGACCCCGGCCATTCCAGTGACCTGCCAATGGGCAATGTTCCTTAGAAACCATGATGAACTGACACTTGAAATGGTTACAGACGAGGAACGCGACTATATGTACAGATTCTATGCAAAGGATAACCGAGCCAGAATCAATCTCGGCATCAGGCGCCGCCTGGCTCCCCTGGTTGATAATAACCGCAGAAAGATTGAACTGCTTAATATTCTTCTTTTTTCATTTCCCGGAACACCCATAATCTATTATGGCGACGAGATTGGAATGGGGGACAATTACTACCTGGGCGACCGCAATGGAGTAAGAACGCCAATGCAGTGGTCGCCTGACAGGAATGCGGGGTTTTCGGATGCCAATCCGCAGAAGCTTTTCCTGCCCGTAATAATTGATCCAGAATACCACTACGAAGCTGTAAATGTGGAGGTGCAGGAAAGGAGTTCTTCAAGCCTGCTCTGGTGGATGAAAAGGGCCATTGCGGTCAGGAAAAGCCATAAGGCCTTCGGGCGGGGAACGCTTGAATTTCTTTCGCCGGCAAATCCCAAGGTGCTTGCTTTCGTAAGGAAATATGAGTCGGAAGCGATCCTTGTAGTTGTAAACCTTTCCAGGTTCCCTCAGGTGGCCGAACTGGATATGACAAAGTATAAGGGCTTCAGCCCTGTCGAGGCCTTCAGCAGAAACAAATTCCCCATAATCGGGGAAACCTCCTACATGCTTACATTAAATCCCTATGACTATTACTGGTTTATTCTTGAACAGGAAGAGGCTCTGGTTCCTACCGAGGGGAAAAAGATCCCTGAAATCAGCGTAAAAGGAAGCTGGAAAAATATTCTGAAAGGGGAGATAAGGGCGATCTTTGAGGATACGATCTTAAACCACTATGTAAAGCAGTGTGAGTGGTTTGATGGTGACCCCTTAAGAGTCCAGAATGTAAAGATCGAAGATGAAATACATATTCCGGATACTTCAGGTAACGAGGTGCTGCTTATAGTAAAAGTCAGCTACCTGGACAGGGTTCCGGAGCTTTATCTTCTTCCTGTCTCGGCAGGAGGTGATGAAAATGCAAGGAAGATATCGCAGTCATTCCCGAATGCCGCCATTGCATGTCTTAATACTGATGGGCAGCTTCATACACTTTACGACGGCATTTATGATGATACATTCCGCCAGGAATTCCTGAAGATGCTCTTACGCAGGCGCAACATTCAAGGTGAGTCCGGCGGAGAACTCAAGGCGAGCATTGAAAAAAGGATAAAGAGCATTTTCTCGGGCGGCAGGATCTATACATCCTCGCAGGTGCAGAGAATGGATAAAAGAAATATAAATCTTCTCTATGGCGAGAGCCTGACCGTAAAGCTCTACAGAAAGCTCGAAGAAGGGGTAAACCCCGGGGTTGAAATACTAAAGCTTTTGACTGAGAGGACAGGCTTTGATAATATTCCTCCCTACGGAGGAGCAATAATGTATTTCAGGAACAATCTTCCGCCGGTAACCCTGGGAGTGCTTAAGGAGTTTGTGGTATACCAGAGCGACGGATACTCTTACATAATTGACGTTGTCAAGAAGCATTTTGATAATGTGCTGGCCTTACAGAGTGATAAGGCAGGGGGACTTCCCGTAATATCTTCCTTTCTCTCGGAACTCGCCCAGCTGAAAGCATCGCCCTATTTTAGTGAGATCGTCGAGAGGATCAATATCGAAATGGTCAGCCTCCTTGGAAAAAGAACTGGGGAAATGCACCTGGCACTTTATTCATTGATGGATGATCCGGCATTCAGCCCTGAGGCATTTTCGATGCTTTATCAGAGGTCCATTTACCAGTCGGTAAGGAGCCTCCTGAGGAGCACATACAGGCTCTTAAACAGAAATATACCATTTATGCCTGAAGATCTGAAGAAAGAGGCAAATGGGCTTCTTGCGCTTGAACAGCCGCTTTTGTCCTTTGTATCAAAAATACTGGCCGCAAAACTTCCGGCTAAGAAGATCCGTATTCACGGCGATTACCATTTAGGTCAGGTGCTCTTTACAGGAAAGGACTTTGTGATAACCAATTTCGAGGGGCCGGAAAACCAGTCCGTAAGTGAAAGAAAGCTTAAACGCTCCCCGCTAAGGGATGCCGCAGGAATGATCTGGTCTTTCCATTACGCCGCTTATACAGCACTGCTTGAGTATAAATCCTCGCGCTCAGAGGACATCTCGCTCCTGGAATCTTTTGCCGAGCAGTGGTGGCTCTGGATGGGAAGTGCCTTCATGCAGTCCTACTATGACACAGTACAGCAGACAGGGCTTCTGCCGCCGGGGAAGGATGATCTGGAATATATGCTGCACGTCTATCTGCTGGAGAAAAAGCTGAGTGAACTTCATTATGCTCTGTCAAAACACCTGGACGAAGCCTACATCCCGATAAAGGGGATCGAATATTTCTCCAGGTTTATTCTGAAGGAAGGGAGACATGAAAACTCCCTGAAAACCTAAGCCATCATGCGGCAGTAAGTTGACGGCGGTAGTTTATTGCCAGTATAAGTTATTTGTAAGATTTTTTTTTAGGTGGGTTATGAGAATAGGCGCAGACTATTCAGGTTCTGGGAAATGTGAGTTTGTGGTTTGGTCACCAGTTGCAGAAAAAATGGAAGTTAAAATCCTTGACGGCAAGCAACGGATTATCCCAATGCACAGGGATGAAGAATTCTATTGGAAAGCTGAGGCGGAAAATATAAAACCGGGGCAGCATTATTTCTACAGGATCAACGGCGAAACTGACCGCAGCGATCCGGCAAGCAATTCGCAGCCCATGGATGTGCACGGCCCTTCTGAAATTATAGACCACAGTGCATATAAATGGACGGATAACGCCTGGCAGGGCATTCCGTTAACAAATTATATTATCTACGAAATGCATATAGGGACTTTTACCCCTGAGGGAACTTTTGATGCGGCGGCCGGGAGGCTTAACGACCTCAAAACGCTTGGCATTACAGCAGTTGAGATAATGCCAGTTTCCCAGTTTCCGGGAGAAAGAAACTGGGGATACGACGGGGTTTATCCCTTTGCGGTGCAAAGTTCATACGGCGGTGTAAAAGGACTGAAACATTTTGTAGATGAGTGCCACAGCAAGGGGCTGGCAGTAGTACTTGACGTGGTCTATAACCATTTCGGTCCTGCCGGCAATTACCTGCACAGCTACGGTCCTTATTTTACTTCAAAATACAGGACTCCCTGGGGGGATGCTGTTAATTTTGATGAGGAATATAGCGACGGCGTAAGAAATTACTTTATTGAAAATGTCCTCTACTGGTTCAGAAATTTTCATATCGACTCGCTCAGGCTGGATGCAGTTCACAGCATGTATGACTTCAGTGCAAAGCATATTCTTGAGGAAATGACGGAGCTGACGGATCACTTCTCAAAGGCAGAAGGGAAAAAGCATTTCCTAATACTTGAAAGCGACTTGAACGACGTAAGAGTAATCAACCCTCGGGAGATCGGCGGCTACGGCTGCCATGCGCAGTGGAGCGACGACTTTCATCACGCACTTCATACCCTTCTTACGGGTGAAAAGTCGGGCTACTACATGGATTTCGGGAAAGTCTCTGATATGGCTAAAGCCCTGAAAGGAAGCTTTATCTATACGGGGCAGTTTTCCCGTTCGCGCAAAAGAAGGCACGGCAATGATCCCTCCGAAAGGCACACATTTCAGTTTGTTGTCAGCACACAGAATCACGACCAGATTGGAAACAGGGCTTTTGGTGAAAGGCTCTCAAGCCTTGTCACATTTGAGGCTGCAAAGCTTGCTGCCGGGGTTATGCTCCTCTCACCTTACATTCCGATGCTGTTTATGGGGGAGGAGTACGCCGGTGACACGCCGTTCCAGTATTTCGTAAGCCACAATGATCCGGTTTTGGTAAAGGCCGTTCAGGATGGAAGAAAACAGGAGTTCAAGGCTTTCAAGTGGAAAGACGAGGTCCCCGATCCTCAGAGCGAAGAGACATTTATGAATTCAAAACTGAATTGGAATGAAAGACTGTTAGGAAAGCATAAGGTAATGCTCGAATTCTATAAGGAGCTCATAAGGCTTAGAAATACTCTGCCGGCCCTGAAGAATTTCGACAGAAACGATATGCAGGTAAGGGAGATTGAGGAAGAGAAGGTGATCTTCTTCCACAGGTGGAAGCAAAAAAATGCTGCTTACATGATAATGAATTTTAACGATATGGAAGTTGCAGCCTACGTGCCCACGCCGAAGGGCACATGGAAAAAGGTTTTAGATTCAGCTGATGAGAAATGGATGGGCTATGGCTCCCAAATGCCGGAAGTATTGGATAAGATGCAGGATGTTACAATTAAAGAATTCAGCTTGGCTCTTTATGAGCTTCAGGTGAAAGGATAATTAAAGGAGAAAGAATGAACAGATACGTATGTATTCACGGACACTTTTATCAGCCCCCGAGGGAGAACCCATGGCTGGAGGAAATTGAAGTACAGGATTCGGCCTACCCGTACCGCGACTGGAATGAAAGAATTACTGCCGAATGCTACAGCCCGAATACGGCTGCCCGCATTCAGGCCGGAGACGGCACGGTTCTGGACATAATTAATAACTATACAAAAATGAGCTTTAATTTCGGACCCACGCTCTTATCCTGGATGGAGAAACACGCGCCTGACACGTATGAAAGCATTATTCAGGCTGACGTGGAAAGCCGTGAACTTTATTCCGGACACGGCTCGGCTATTGCACAGGTCTACAATCATATGATTATGCCCCTGGCCAATACGAACGACAAGCGCACGCAGGTAATCTGGGGCATTGCAGACTTTAAGTACCGCTTCGGGCGCGATCCTGAAGGGATGTGGCTTGCTGAGACAGCAGTGGATAACGAAACTCTGGATATTCTTGCAGAGTACGGAATCAAGTTTACAATTTTGGCTCCCAGACAGGCCAAGACAATTAAACCGCTCGATTCGGATGAGTGGACGGACGTCAGTAACGCTTCAATCGATCCCAAAATGGCATACCTCTGCAGGCTTCCCTCGGGAAGGACAATTAACCTCTTCTTCTACGACGGCCCCATATCGCAGGAGCTGGCTTTCGGCGACCTGTTAAAAAACGGCGAAAACCTCGCCAACCGGCTTATCGGCACCTTCAGGGAAGATGACTCCCCCCAGCTGGCAAATATAGCTACTGACGGTGAAACCTACGGCCACCATGCAAAACACGGCGATATGGCACTTGCTTACTGTCTGAGCTTTATTGAAACAAATAACCTCGCCAGGATCACGGTCTACGGCGAGTTTTTGGAGAAATATCCCCCGTCACATGAAGTCGAAATTATTGAGGATACATCCTGGAGCTGCATACACGGAATTGAAAGGTGGCGAAGCAACTGCGGCTGTAATACTGGACGCCCGGGCTGGGGGCAGGAATGGAGAGCCCCATTGAGGGAAGCTCTGGACTGGCTCAGGGACTCGCTTATCGGATTCTTTGAAAAAGGTGTTGCCGGCTTTACGGAGGCACCCTGGGAACTCAGAAACGATTATATAGAGGTCATCTTGGACAGAAGTCCCGAGAACCTGGATAAATTCTTCTCCCGTTTTGCTTCAGACAATCTTACAGATGAGAAGAAAACAAGAATTCTGAAGTTCCTTGAGATGGAACGCCATGCGCTTTTAATGTACACAAGCTGCGGATGGTTTTTTGACGAGATCTCGGGCATCGAGACCATTCAGGTTATAATGTACGCCGGGCGTGCAATTCAGCTGGCAAGGGAGCTTGGCGGGCCCGACCTGGAAGGCGAATTTATTCAGCGCCTTGAGAAAGCTCCGAGCAATATTCCTGAGGTCCAGAATGGCGGACATGCCTATGAAATGTACGTTAAACCCGCCTTTATCGATATGCTCAGGGTTGCAGGCCACTTTGCCATTAAAGCCCTCTTCGAGGATAAAAAAGAAGAGGAGGGTATAGAAATGTTCAGCTACAGGGTTTCAGATGAACAGTACGAGAAATTTGAAGCAGGCAGGCAGAAGATGATCATCGGGCGGGCACAGATGCATTCAAACATAACGCTGGAGAATTTCCAGGTCAGCTTTGCGGTTATACATTTTGGCGATCAGACCGTAAACGGAGGCGTAAGGCAATTTCAGGGAGATGAACCTTTCAATCTGATGAAGGAAGAGCTTAAGGAGGCATTCCAGAGATTGAATGTTGTTGAAATGGTACTCCTTCTCGATAAACACTTCGGTACCCATAATTTCACTTTGTGGCACCTCTTTAAGGATGAAAGCCGTAAGGTATTCAACATAATAATGCACAAGACGCTTGAGGAAATAGAGTTTTCATTCCGCCAGATCTATGAAAACCATTATCCCCTCATGCAGGCCCTTCTGGAGGCAAGACTTCCATTGCCGAAAGCAATTTCAACAGCAGTGGAGTTTGTGATCAATTCGGATATACTTAAAATCCTGCAAAACAAAGGGCCGATAAACCATGAAGAACTTAAGAGGCTCTCTGACGAGGCCAGGAAATGGTCCATTGCCATAGACACACAAAGGCTGAGCTATGTGGCTTCCAAAAGGATCAATAAACTGGCGCAGAGACTGGCTGAAAATCCGATGGATACCGGCATTATGAATGAGATGGCAGACAATCTGACCTCACTCCACCGCATTGGACTCGATATGAACCTGTGGAAAGCACAGAATATACTGTTCTATATGGGGCAGGAGCATCTGCTGCCGATGAGGTCGAAGGCCCGGAAGGGTACCCAGTATGCAAAGAAATGGATGGAAGATTTCAGGAAACTGGAACAGGAAATGCAGGTAAAGCTGGAGTAAAGTGTTCAGGCACCGGCTCAAAATTATATTCTCTTTCTGCGGCAGAAGACCTCAGATGGTGAGGTCTTCAGATGGTGAGGTCTTCAGATGGTGAGGTCTTCTGTCTTATAAATCAACTACTTTCTAATCAGGGATGAAAAACTCCCCGACAGGACTTTTCATCCAAAAGCGAGGCTTGCAAAATATATGCATATCCCAAGATCCACCTACCGTCTGCAGATGAATAAAACTTTTACATTTGGTGATGCCGGGAACATTGTCCGCTACCTCTCAGAGCTTGGAGTCTCCGACATCTATTCATCTCCAATTATGAAGGCTGCAAAGGGCAGTATGCACGGCTATGACGTCGTGGACCCGAACCAGTTTAATCCTGAACTTGGAACAGAGGAGGATTTTGACAAACTGGTTGAAGAGTATAAAAAGCATAAAATGGGATGGCTGCAGGACGTTGTACCGAACCATATGTCGTATTCCTCTGAAAACCAGATGATTGTCGACCTTCTGGAGAACGGACCCAACTCGCGCTTCTTTAACTTTTTTGACATCGAATGGAACCATCCGCATGCCAGTGCAAGACAGAGGCTATTGGCTCCCTTCCTGGGAAAATATTTCCAGGAAGTGCTGGAGGAGGGGGAACTTCAGTTAAAGTATGATGCCGAGGGCTTCAGCATCTATTACTACGACAACCGTTTCCCTCTTAAGATGGAATCATACTCCGACATAATTTCTTTCAGAATGTCAAGTCTGCAGAACCGCCTGGGGAAAAATGACCCCGATGTAATAAAATTCCTGGCAATCCTTTATATACTGAGATCCCTTCCTTCTTCAGATGAAATGGATGAACGCTATTCGCAGATAAAGTTCGTTAAGGGAATGCTCTATGAACTTTACTCGGGCAACGGGGTGATAAGAGAGTTTATTGATGAAAACATGAGGATTTACAACGGAAGAAAGGGAGTCCCGGAGAGTTTCAACCTGATGGAAAAACTCTTAAGCGAGCAGTACTTCCGCTTTGCATACTGGAAAGTGGCCAACGAAGAGATTAACTACAGGAGATTTTTTAACATTAGCAGCCTTATATCTCTTAAAATGGAAAATGAGGAGGTGTTCAACCGCGTGCACACCCTGGTCTTAAAGCTAATAGACGAGGGAAAAATTGACGGCATCAGAATTGACCACGTCGACGGACTCTACGATCCCACCTCATATCTCAAACGACTGAGGGGCAGGCTTCAGGATAATTATCTTGTGGTGGAGAAGATACTGGAACTCGATGAGGAACTTCCCACCGAGTGGCCCATTGAGGGTACAACGGGCTATAAGTTTGTAAATTATGTGAACGGCATTTTTGTCAGGAAAGATAACGAGAAAACATTTACTGACATATACCACAGGTTCTCCGGCTTTACCACTCATTACGAAAGGGTTGTTGCCGAGAAAAAAAGGCTCATCATTCAGACCCGCATGGCAGGCGAGGTGGAGCGCCTGGCATTCCTGGTCGAGGCTGTCTCGAGCATAGACCGTTACGGCATAGACATTACGATGCACGGCCTGAAAAGGGCACTTGAGGAGATACTGACTTACTTTCCGATATACAGGACTTACATCAATGCGGAGAACTATAGCGAACGGGATAAGAAATACCTCGAAAACCTGTTTAAGAGGCTCTCAAGAATAAACCCCCGTCTTACACACGAGTTCAATTACATTTGCAACCTCCTCATGCTGAGCTTCCGCGAGCATTTTACAGAAGAGCAGAAAAAAGTAGCGCTGGATTTTGTAATGAAGTTCCAGCAGCTTACGGGTCCACTGATGGCAAAGGGCTTTGAAGATACGGCACTTTATGTCTATAACCGGTTAATATCCTTAAACGAGGTTGGGGGAAATCCGGGGCGTTTTGGAATTTCAAGCGGTGAATTCCATAACTACTGCAGGAGAAGAGCTGGCTTCCGGCCTTATTCAATGAATGCAACTGCAACTCACGACACCAAGCGCGGGGAGGATGTAAGGGCAAGGATAAACGTGCTTTCGGAAATACCCGATGAATGGGAGGAAAAAATTAACAGATGGACGAGGCTGAACACTCCGCAAAAGGGCACTCTGAACTCAGAAGTAATACCCGACAAAAACGACGAGTATTTCCTTTATCAGACTCTTGTGGGCTCATATCCTTTCGGGCAGGCGGATGTTCCTACCTACATTGCACGAATAAAGGAATACATTGTAAAAGCGATCCGCGAGGCAAAGGTTCACACGGCCTGGATAAAGCCCGACGAAGAATATGAACAGGCTTACTCTGACTTTGTGGAAAGAATCCTCACGCCCGCAGAAGGCAATCACTTCCTGATAGATTTTTTGCAGTTCGAAAAAAAAGTTGCCTTCTACGGGATGTTTAATTCACTCAGTCAGACACTCATAAAGTTTACCTCTACCGGAGTGCCCGATACTTACCAGGGAACCGAACTCTGGGACCTTTCACTGGTTGATCCCGATAACCGGCGCCCGGTGGATTTCAGTCTGAGAAAGAAAATGCTCGAGGAGATAAAGAATAACCCGGAGCCTTTGAACTCAGGATATATCAGGGAGATCCTTAGCTCAATGGAAGACGGAAGGATAAAGATGTACCTCATGCACCAGGCACTAAAGGCAAGAAATGAGAACAGGGAACTTTTTCTGGACGGGGAGTACATTCCCCTAAGCTCCGGAGGCAGACTTGGAGAGAACATCATTGCGTTTGCAAGAAAGCATAAAGGCAGATGGGCTGTAACGGTTCTTCCGCGCTTTCTGACGGAAGTTGTAAAGGAGGGGGAGCTTCCACTGGGAGACCTCTGGGGCGATACAATGATCGCTCTGCCCGAAAAGGTCAAGTCCTGGAGAAACGTTTTTACAGGAGAGGTCCTGAAAAATACGGGGAAATCCCGCCGCGGGGAGGAAGGCAGCCCTGCCATGGCAAAAGATATTTTCACTCATTTCCCGGCTGCACTGCTTGCAGGAGAAAATACTTAATTTTATTTTTCTTTTTCCGATAATAAAGCGGAATGTTATATTTCGGAAGATAATTTCTCCGTTAAAAGCGGATTTATCCGGAAAAAGAAGAAAAGTTAAGAAATTGCAGCCATTTAACTACTTTTACTGAGGTGGAATGTACTGGGAATACTTTAACCTGAAAGTTAATCCTTTCGGTATTACGCCGGATCCAAAGTTTTTATATTTAAGCACACCTCATGCTTCAGCCATAGAATGGATGAAAATGGCAATAGAGCAGCATGAGTTCGGAATGATTACGGGGGAAGTCGGTTCAGGCAAGACTGTACTGTCGCGTTACCTGGTCGACAGCCTGGGTGAGGATAAGTTCAGGGTCGCCTGGATTATAAACCCTGTAATGTCGCCCACGCAGCTTTTGCGCGAAGTCTATTCACAGCTCTTTGATGAAAAAGCCCCCCATTCGAAATCCCTTCTTGTAAAGGGTCTTCAGGAGGGGCTGGTAAACCTTTATCTTGAGAATAAGTACCCTGTTGTAATAATTGATGAGGCGCAGGTAATTCCGGGGACAAAGATTTTTGAAGAGCTGAGGCTCCTGAGCAATTACCAGACCGACGAGCAGAACCTGATCTCCATAATTCTCATGGGGCAGCAGGAACTCCTTAAGAAACTCAAAAAGAAAACACACAGGGCATTTCTTCAGAGAGTGAGGTTTACACTTACCTTAAATCCGCTTACTGCAGATGAGGTGGAGGAGTACATAAAGCACCGCCTCAAGGTTGCAGGCATGGAATCGGGAACTGTTTTTACTCCGGAGGCCATAGTGAGGATTCACGGGATTACAGGGGGATACCCCAGGCCGGTAAACCACCTGGCGGCTTTTTCAATGATGGAAGCAATGACACATGAGAAAAGCAGAGTGGACTTTATGGACGTGGAGGCTGCAGCCAGATCGATACTCTATTTTGAAGACAAAATTGCCGAAACTGAGACGCAGGAAGTCGGATAATCATCTTTAACCAAGCAGGAATTTTTAACATATGATTAATATTCTTAAACTCAGAAAACTCGAACAAGAAAAAAAACAGCAGGAGAAGGCGGACTCACTGGAGGAGAAGACTTTGGAAGAGAAGTCTTTGGAAGAGAAGTCTTTGGAAGAAAATCCTGAAAAGCAGATAATTGAGAATATTGATGAAAAGATAATTGAAGAAATTGCCTTTGAGATAAACAATGCTCCGGATTCTCCGGAGGAGGAGCTAAGAAGCCCTTCGGAAGAGTTTCTTAAAGTACCCCATGAAATTGAAGAAGTAGACGCATCTGTAGAAATTCAGCAGTTTATGAGTCCTGTTGAAGAGGATGACATTCCCGATGCAGCCGACCCCTGGATTACTACTGAAGTTAAGGATGAAAGCCCAAAGGCAGTGCTTGATGAGGTAGATCCGGCAGAAGCATTCAGGCAGGCTTTAATTGCAGAGGTTTTAAGGGATGAAACTATGGCAACCCGTGCTCAGGTGGAAGAAGAAGAAAGGATGATGAATGTAAAGCCTGAAGCTCCAAAAGCTCCGGCTGTGGAAAATAAAGCTGTACCGGAAAATAAAGCCGTGCCGGAAAATAAAGCTGTGCCGGAAAATAAAGCCGTGCCGGCGCCCCTTCAGGAGGCTAAGAAAACTGAAGTTCCAAAGCCTCAAGAAGTAAAATCTCAGGAAGTAAAACCTCAGGAAATGAAGACCCAGGAAGTAAAGGCGCATGAAGCCATCGTGCAGCTTGTAGGTTTTAACCTGGGCAAAGAGTGCTATGGTGTTGACATAAAAAGGATAAAAGAAATTAACCGAATGACTGAGATTACAAGAGTTCCCCGCGCCCCTGAATTTATTGAAGGGGTTATCAACCTGAGGGGTTCTGTAATACCGGTTATCAACCTGCGGAAAAAAGTAAAGATGCCCCCGCGTGAATATGACAAGGATACGAGAATTATAATCGTGGAGCTCTCCGGCAAGACGATAGGATTTATTGTAGATGCAGTAAAAGAGGTCTTAAGGTTTCCTGAAACTCTGCTCGTTCCGCCTCCGATGCTTGCCGTGGGTAAAAACGCCGATTACATAACCTCAGTAGCCAGGGTTGAAGATGAGCTTATAATACTGCTTGATCCGGATAAAGTCCTTTCGCGTGAAGAGGCTCAGAAGCTCGGGGAGCAGGAAGGGAAGAGTAAGAAGTAAGCAGAAATTAGTAAGTAGAAATTAGTAAGTAGAAAAAGTTATAAAGCCGGGATGCCGATATGAGGCATCCCGGCTTTTTTAGTTTATTAGAAAGCTAATCCGACAGAGAAGACATGGTTGGCATCGAAGCTGGATTTCACCTGTCTGTAAGCATAATCCACTCTGATGTCAGTGCCTCCCCCGATGTCATAGTTCAAGCCTGCACCTGCAGTAAATCCCCAGATATTGCCGGTTTCCTGGCTCTTGGGTGTATATGCGTAGCCTCCTCTGATAGAAAGCAGGTTATTGAACGTATATTCTGCTCCTGCCTTATAGACGTCGCCGGAGAAGTTGTTGTTCTGGAATGTGGTTGCAACTAGCAGCGAGTTCTGGGCGTCCAGAACGGGCCTGTAAGCGAGTCCGAATTCGAGCTGTGAAGGGAGTTCGAAGCCGGCAGCTTCAATCTTATAAAGCTGTGCAGGCCGTTCGAAAGATGACGCCGTAGCCTGTGTATAGAGCCCCGGGCCGCTGAATGTCATCTGCGGGCCCAGGTTTTTAATTGCAACGCCAAGGCTAAGTCCGGTAAGGTCGCCCAGGTTTTCATACATAATGCCCACGTTAAAGGCAAAGCCTGTGGAGGAAACCTGTGCGATAGTTTCCATGATCATGTTGCCAGTAATACCCACAGAAACGCGGTCGCTTAAGGCTCTTGCGTAGGAGAGGCCAATGGTAAGGAATTGCGGGCTGAAGCTCTCTCCCGTGCCGTCGGGGTTCTGCGTAGTGGTTACATTTATGTCGCCGAAAGAAAGAGATTTAATGCTGAATGCCAGAGCGCCGAAGCCTGAAATATTGGCCTCAACTGCGCCGTATGTAACTCCCATATCGGCAATGTACTTCATATAAGAGAAAGTGGCCTCGGCCGTCTTATCTGTCTTTGCAATTCCGGCAGGGTTCCAGTAGAGAGCCTCAATGCCGGTTGTGGTGGAAGTATTGGCGCCTGAAAGGCCAATTCCCCTGACGCCCACAGGAATAAGGAGTTCACTGGCACCGCCGGTACCGTTACGTTTGCCTCCGCCTGCATGGATTATCTCAGCCGTGGCAAGCAGCAGGAGTAACATCAGGCATATGTGTTTGGTATATCTTTTCATATTATCTCCTCAATTTTAATTAGAATCTATCCAGCACTTGCTGCTCTTGAATTACTGCTATTTTGAGTATCTTGGAACCGAGTCCCGGCATTTCAATTAAAGCCAGATAAATGCCGCTGGCAACAGGAAGTCCCGCTTCATTTGCCAGGTCCCAGCGTTCGAACTGGCTGGTTGCTCCGGTTCTTGAAATTGTCTTAATGAGCGTACCGGCAACGTTGTAGATACGGATTGTAGCATTTTGGGGCAGATGGTTAAATGTAACGAAACGCTGGTATTTGTTTAACTCCTGCGGATTTACGCCATAGTATGGGTTCGGGAATACATTAATACTCTGGACATCCTGTTTTGCAAGCGCCATGTCGCCCGAAGTAACCGTTGGAGCAGTAAATGTAAAGACATCGTTTGCCTGAATTACCTTGTTTGCGATGATAAGGAACTGGTCACCCGCTTCGAAGGCAACATTGCCTCGTCTGTTAGGAGTTCCCATCCAGAGCATAGGCACCGTGTTGTCGAGTATATCTTTAGTCAGCGCAGTATCGGGTGTTTCTGTATAAGGTGTGCCGAAAATAAAGAACCACTCTCTCGGTCCATCTGTTGCGGTGTTGTCAAGTGTGCCGTCAGAAGGCCAGTATTTACCGTCGACAAGTCCCTTTTCAGTATTATTCTCCAGGTAGCCCACGGCTAGTCTCTGTCCGGTTTCATTATTGAAAGCGGCAAAAGGGACGCTCTTTGTAAAGTCCTGGTAAGCATAGCCTGCAGTCGGGTTTTTAATAAAAGGCGCGAATTCGGGTTTTGCCGCGGGACTTGAGGCTCCTCTTAAGTAGCGGTATCCGAAAGAGGCGTTCGAGTCGGCAGGATTAAGAATATTGCCCAGTGTATCTGTAGTTGCGAGTTTAATAAGCGTATGCGGCAGAGCGGTAACAGGGATGGTCGATCCGCTGAACCAGTTGTTTGCGGCATTGCCCATTGCGCCGTTAAAGCCCTCGAGGCCGAATCCGTCAGCATTGGACCAGGTCCACTTGCGGCTTCCGGATGGTATCTGATAGTCCTTCATTCCAGGAGGCGGGCCGGTAACCACGAGCTGAATGCCGTCAAAATTAAAGTAATCGCTGCCTCCATTCAAGTTGGTCTGGTTGCTTTCGATAACTTTTCCTGTTGTGGAATCAGTTACGCTCCATACGGTCATCGTATCACCCGGAGTCTGGAATGTGACTCTGTAAGTATGTCCTGTAAGCTTGCTCGGGTCTATAATAATCGGGTAAATTCCGGCATCCGAGACGCCCGAGACGTGGTTAATGGCTTTAACCGTGTCGCCGTAAGCCACAGGATAGCGCACGCCGGGGTTGTTTGACTGAGGCACGACTGTAATTATGGCCAAAGGATTTTCAAGGACATTCGGGATTTCATTAGGATCAGGATTAAATGAATAACTGGTAACGGCAAAATAATAGCGTGAGCCGTTGTTGAGAGGAAGGTTGTTAATATAATCCTTTGTGATTTTTATAGAGCGTTGAATGCCTGAATTTGTTCCGAACTGGATCGGGACCAGTTCAGGTTTTCCTGTTCTGGGGTCAAAGACATAGCCGTAGATTACTCCCACAGTGTCTTTTATGTCAAATGTGGCTATCAGCTTTGCGTTTTCGAATGTGGCTGAAGCCGAAGGGAGCTGATAAACGTTATAGCCCTGGAATTTGAACCCCTTTGTGTTGTAGCTTTCAGTAGCCTGTGCCGTAGAGGGATTACCCCAGGAGAGGAGGACTTCACGGTCAAGCGGTGTAGCGACTACACTTGGAGCCGGGGCGCCTGTAGGGATCTTAAAGAATGAGTTATAGGCGTCCTGTGCTTTTATATCGTAACTCTTTAAGAGTTTAACCGACTGCAGGTTGTCGCTTCCCTCTGCAGCCATTTCGGCAACAACGATTTCCTGAGTGTCGCCAACAGCCATTGTAAATGGCCCAGAGGCAAGGCCCAATCTTCTGTCATCGGGGCCAATAATCTGACCGTCGATCCAGCCGGTACCGGTAACCGGGTCGCCGGGGAGTGCGAATGTAGTAGGAACGCCCTGCGGGGTTTTGAAAATTTCACCGGTTTTGCCCACGCGCCCCTGCATAAAGTTGTAGAACTGCTGTGTACCTTCATAGGAGCCCAATGTAGGGTCGGTGACATTCAGGTTGCCGCGTGCAAAGTAGTAGAATGCAGTCATAGGCAGATTTTTCTTTCCTTTAATGACCCTTCCGCCTGTAATTGCCGAATCGGAAGCAGTGCCTGCTACGACAGGCCCCTGGAAAAAGTCGAATCCTACGGCCGGCGGAGGCATTGCCCCATAGGTTGCATCAGTTGGGGTCGCATTATAGGCATAGCCCAGGCTGAGGATCGTATCGCAGCCGGCATAGTCATCGGTGGCGTTACCCACGTCAGGGTCGCTCCACATGGAGACATACATATCCTTAAAGTCGGTTGTGCTTTTGTTTATGATGACATATTTTCTGAAGAACATATTGCTCAGCGGTCCCGCCTGAGAATAAGCCCACATGGTAGCCTGCATTTCAATACCCATAGGCTGCGAGCCGTAGAGGTTTGTAGTCAGGCTGGAGTTCAAATCGTTAGCCACATACCAAATTGTCTGGCTTGCCCCGGGGAATCCAGGGATATCGGAGGCAGGCTCGTAGGTGCCGTTGTTATTTAAGTCTTCGAAGGGGGCGCCGTCAGTTGCAGGCCATTCGTTCCAGTCTTTTTCATACTGTGCGCGCACCTCATCCTCAGACATATTCTCTTCCTTTGCTTCTGTAGTAAGGCTGGCCGTTTTATAGTCGGGCCTGACCCTGTAGATCCTGTTTTTATCCAGGTCCGGGTTTTCGGCCTTTCCAGGGGAGAGAATTTTCCCGGGCTGAAGACCTGTTCTGTATGTGGAACCGCCTACGCGGATTTCGCCTCCGACACTAGCTCCCCAGATAAAGCCGGATTCAAATATGGCAGTTTTTCCGCTTCCTTTCGGATATGTAAAACCGGCATTTTGCGTGGGATCCAGGTCGGAGTCGCCGTTATTGTATATCCAGGTTGAGACGTTATTTATGTTCATCTTGGTCCTGTTCGGCAGCCCCAAAGTTTTGCTTAACTTCCGTTGATCCTTCTTATTCTTACCTTCGGCCTGTAGGATCAGAGAAGGAAGGAGAAAAACAAAACATAAGAGCATAAGTAGTAGCATTTTATACATTTTGTTCATTTTTAACTCCAAGTATGTTTTAATCGGTCAACTAATTAATATTCCAGTCTTATACCTAATCTGATCTGTCTGGGAGGACCATAGAAATACGGCACGGTCGCCAGTCCGGGAGCATTCTGCCACTGTTCATAGTAATCGATATTAATGGCCCTGTAAACATTTGCATAACCCGGTCTTGTGGTCAGGTCGCCCGAGAGGTTAGGATTGCTTAGTACTCCGTTGTCTGTTGTAGTGCCTGTTCTTAAGAATACATTTTCAACATTGCGCTTGTCGAAGACATTAATGACGAAAATATATATGTTGGCGCTCAGTTTTTCGAAGAGCCTTACAGTCTTATCCACTTTCAGGTCCACCTGGAAAGTAGCCGGGGTCGAGGAAGTATTAAGGGGCTCAATCGGCTGCCTGTCGCGGGCGTCGCCTTCAAGGTCTTGTCCTCCGATACCCAGAGTGTACGGGTGGCCGCTGGTAAAGCGGGCCAGGGCCGAGATTCCGAAGTCGCGCAGAATTGAGGATACATCATCACCCAGGAAGCGGAAGTCGACGTTAACGTTTCCGCTGACCGGGTTGTTATATTCCAGGGGTGAAATATACTGCGGTGCATAAGGAGTCGATCCTTCCAGAGGAGCTCCCACAATACCGCGGTTCGAGTTGGGGAAAGACCCCGTTCCGCGGGCATCCTGGAATGACAAGGCGGCATTGACTGCAAATCCTGAAGTTCTCCTCATATTGAATGTCAGTTCCACGCCCTTGGTAGTTGCAAAGTCGCCGTTTTTTAAGAGGTAGTAGTTCTTGAACGGGGAGCTTGTTGCTACTATCTGCTGGTCGTAGACCACCTGGTCGAATATATCCTTGTAATATCCTGTGATATCGAAGGATGCGAAGTCAGCTATCTGCTGTGTAAATCCGAGCTCATACTGTGTCGTTCTTGTCGGGCGGACATTAAAGCCCACGGGATTATTAATAAAGAAGCCTCCGCGCAGGTTGTTGTATAATAATGGAAGTCCCATATAAATATCCGCAAGACGTGTCTGCTGAACGAATTTGCCGAACTGTGCATGGAAGACAGTCTGGTCAGTTACAGGGAAGGAAAGTCCGATACGGGGACTTATGGAAGTAAACTTGGGTACATCCACCAGACCCTGCGGATAGATCTCGCCGGTGTTATAGTTGAATGTCAGTTCGGGGCGAGCCATATCGACGAGGCTCTTATTGTCGGTATTGATATAATCCAATCTGACGCCAAGGTTCAGAATCAGGTCACTGAACTCAATTCTGTCCTGAACGTAAGCTCCGGCAAAGACCGGATGTTTGGGGGCGTAGATGCCCGAGGCATTCGTCTCGTTTCCCAGGGGATCATATCCGTAATTGTTGACTCCCTGGTTGATATAGACCTGTTCAAGCGTTCGTTTGTTCGGGTCGCCATCTGGCAGGGCAGCATTCGATGCCACCTGTCCTGCAAGTGCAAAGGCGCCTTCGTTTCCAAAGGCGTAGTTTCTGATCGTGTAGCGCTGGAATTCGCCGCCTATTTTAATTGCATGCACTTTCCCGATGTTATAAGTCAATGCACCTGTAAGAGAGTAGTTTTGCCTTCTGGCTTTCTGGTAGCCTGCTGTCACATCGCCGGGGGCATTGAAGGAAAAGTCCCAGAAGGTAAGTCTTGCAGGCCTAATAAATCTTCCGGTAGGAGTTCCAGGATTTCTCTGCCATACAAAGCCTGCCTGTGCATTAGCCACGCTGTCACCGTAGCCAAGGAGGTTATCTTTGAGGAACGGGTCATAAACGTGCAGATACTGGCTGAAGAATCCTGCAGTTATTTCATAATAAGCGCTGCCGGAAAGGACATGCGTCAGCTTCAGGCTTCCCGATCCATCCTTGGTGGCTATATTTTCAATTCTGGCCACGTCCAGCAAATTTGCAATATTGCCCGCATTACGGCTGGTATTGAATGAATTCTGACGCCAGTTGGAGTTATATGTGCCGGCAAAGCGCAGCAGTATAGGTTTAAGGTCGATTGTAAATGTACCTGAATAGTTATAGTTCTGATTGGCATTTCCGCGCACCGGGCCTGCAGGGTATACGAGGTTAATTGTATCGGATGAAAGATTATCTGTAACAGGTCCGATATTAATGCCCGGGTATGCCTGGGGATTTGCGTCTCTCTGGAAATTGTAATCAAATGAACCGAAGAGGCGGAATCGTTCACTTATTACCGGTCCGCCCAGAGTGGCCACAAACTCATTATATCCGTACCAGTAGGAGCCCAGCCTTTGCTTGCTGTCGAATATATTGCTCTTGGACTGGAAGCCCACATTATCAGTAATGTATTCAGCGGTGGCTTTAAGGTTCTGCGGGCCGGTTTTGAGTTCCTGGCGTATAATGCCGGCATTGGCTCCGCCGAACTCAGCCGTATAGCCGCCTGCCTGAACCTGGACCTCTTCGAGAGCATCCTGGCTGACTGTTACAGAGCGGCCTCCTACAACAGGGTTGGTAACAGAAACGCCTTCGAGATAATAGCCTACTTCATCCAGGCGTCCGCCGCGGATAAATACGGCGTTGTTCTGAATTGTTACGCCTGCCGTAAGGCTGAGGATATTATTTACACCCCTGACCGGGAGCGCCTGAATATCCTCGCTTGTTGTGACACGCACGGCGTTGGTGTTGCTTTTATTGATCAGTGGCCGTACTGCGGTAACCTCCACAGTTCCAACAGTAACGCCTTCGGCCGGAAGCGGTATATCTGCCTCGGTCGTCAGCCCTGCATTTACTCTGACGTTATTCAGAGTAATGGCAGTATACCCGATAAATGAAGCTTTCAGGCTGTAAACAGCCGGCTGAAGGTTGCGGATTTCATATTCGCCATTCACGTCCGTAGCCGCACCGAAGGTCGTTCCGATAACCTGAACGTTTGCTCCTATGAGCGGTTCGCCTGTCTGTCGGTCAGTAATTTTGCCTTTGATTCTACCTGATGTGGTCTGTGCAAGGAGGAATGCAGGTAAAAGCATGCAAAACATAGTAAGAAAAAGTATTTTCCTACTCATAGTTTTCTCCTTTCCTTTAGGTTTGTTAAAATGATCCGTCCTCTTCCGGCTTTATTGCCCTTTATGGCCGGAAGCGCCCTCTTTTTGGAATCATTTCTTCTTGAGGGAATACGAATGAACTTGATTACTCGAAAATTCTTGAAAACCAAAGCACAAGCTGATCATAAATCAAGCTGTCAAAATCATGTCGGTATTATATCTTGTTTTTTTGGAAGGTAGTATAAATTTACATTAGTGCTCCTGTTATATTTATAAGTCGTTTTATTAATGTCTTACAATTAATGTCTTTAGGAGGTGATACTGATAAATGATAATAATTTGCAAGTAAAAAAAAAGTATAAAAAAAAATAATCATTCCGAAAAAATCTCCAAAAACCTTACCTGGAAGATTTTATTTCTGCCGGCGTTTACTTAAATTTTACTAAAGCATTCAACTCAAATAAAAGAAGGCATTATGAACGTCAATCCATGGCACGATGTAAGTATAGGGGATCATGCACCTCAGTTTGTCAGGAGCATAATTGAAATTCCCATGGGAAGCAAAGGCAAATACGAACTTGATAAGGTAAGCGGACTCCTGAGGCTGGACCGCGTTTTGTTTTCATCGGTCCATTATCCGGCCAACTACGGCTTTATTCCCCGGACATACTGCGACGACCGCGACCCGCTGGATATTCTGGTCATCTGTTCAATTGAAGTAGACCCGATGTGCATTATTGATGCAAAGGTAATAGGGGTTATGCACATGGTTGACGAAAATGAAAGGGACGATAAAATTATTGCTGTTGCAAAAAACGACATGTCGGTTAACTATATAAACGATATTTCCGAACTGCCCCCGCACACCGTGGTTGAGCTCAGGAGATTTTTTGAGGACTATAAGAAAAATGAACACAAGAACGTTGTCGTGGAACACTTCTTCGGGCGTGAGGAAGCCTACAGGGTTATTAACGAAAGCATCGGCCTTTACAACAGAACTTACGGCGAACTTCACAGTAAGGAAAACTCCTGAATCTTTTAGGGACGTTTACAGGAGTATGGTTTGAAAAAATAAAAGGGCAGAGGGTATTTGACTCGTCTGCCCTTTAAGGTTTATTTGGTGCAGGAGGCATTAAATTTTAATTTGCAGTGAAAAAGGGAATTAAAATATTTTTTTAGCTGTTATTTATATTATGAAACAATTTTTTTAGTTTTTCCTGTGAAAATCAGAAAATTAAATTAATTTTAGTTTCAATGAACTTTAAGTAAGGAAATGGAGTTAAGCCAGGTAATTTAAGCAACAAAATTTAATTTGATAACAATATGATGGTATTATGATAAGCGAAGTAATTTTTTTAGAGTATCTTTCATGTCTTCTGGAGGGGGACAAACCGAAGTGTTCAGCCATAGTAGCTCACCTTATTGAAAGTAAGGTTAATCCGCAGGAATTATACGAGAAACTTTTTCAGCGTTCATTAGAGCGTGTAGGCAAGCTTTGGGAGAACAATAAGATCTGCGGAGCCACAGAGCACATGGCCACATCAATCACTGAATGTCTTATGAGTTATACTTACCCCATAGTTTCGGCACCGAAAAAGATAGGTAAAAAAGTTATAGTAGCTTGCGTTCCCAAGGAATTTCACCAGATAGGCGCCAAGATGGTTGCAGATGTTTTTGAATTATACGGATGGGAAGCCTTCAGCCTGGGAGCAAATACCAAGGAATCGGAACTCTTCAAGTTAATAAAAGAAAAACAACCCGACCTTCTGGCCTTATCCATGAGCCTTTATCTTAATCTGATCAGGCTGACGGAACTGATTGAAAGTGTGAAGAAGGAATTTCCCGATCTTGAAATAATTGTAGGGGGCCAGGCCTTTAAGGAAAACAATCCTGAGTTTTTAGGGCAGTATTACAACGTGAAATATATTCCAACGCTGAAGGAACTGGAGAAGTTTATAAAGTCTAAGTCAAAAATTGAAAATAAAAGCCTGGCTTAAGCGGCCAGGCTTATGATAAGTTTTGTAATGATTTATTCCGGGAAAAAGCATGATTTTTTTTAAGAGTCGTGCTTTTTTTCTAACGGTTCGGTACACTTATCCACAAGATAAATAATCGATTCATAGTTAATGCCGCTATGTAACGACAGACCTATTTCGCAGGTTCTGCTTGTTGAATAGCCGTGACTGCAGTCGGAGGGAACTGCTTCCTTCAGGTTTCTTAATGCCGAGGCATTAAGCTCAGGATAAGTAAAGCCCCTGTCGCCGGCCCATCCGCAGCATCCCACGCCGTGTGGAACAATGACCTCTTCGGAACACAATTCTGCTACCTTCCTGAGCTTTCCGTTAAGTCCCATCTTGGTTGAGCTGCAAGTTGAATGTATAGCCACTTTTTCTTTCGTCTTTGTGAACTTCAGTTTACCGGTCAGAAATTCGTCAATAAATTCCACAGGCTCATAAATCTTCAGCTGACCATTGCCATCCATATGCTGGCCTAAGTATTCCTTCATTCTGTAGAGGCACGGGCTCATATCGAAAAGGATCGGGTGCTTTCCATTTTCGGAAGCCTCCATTAGAGCCTCCAGAAGCTCATCCGATTTTCTGTCGCCCTGAGTCTTAAAGCCCTTGCTTGCAAATGCCATACCGCAGCAGAGGTTTGTAAGATTTTTCGGATAAATTACTTCATAGCCCGCCTTCAAAAGAAGCGAGACAGTCCTGGTAGTAAGTGAGTCCTTATTTTCGCTTTCTTTGGCTTGTCCCATGGTTCTGTTAATGCAGCTCGGGAAGTATACCACCTTAAGCGGGGAGCCGTTTGAGTGCTGTGGGATGATCTTATCGGCGCCTTTGGGCATATACGGGTTCCACATGGGTATTCTGCCCAGGGAGGCTTTTCTAAGTAAGTCAGAGGCCCCCTGCATAACTCTTGTGCCTAAGATTGAGTGCAGTGTATTGACAATATTAAGGCCGAGTTTCATTCCTGCAGTAACCTGGTCCATTGAGGCTGAAAGCACGCTGGCAATGCCATTGGCAGCAGGCGAGGCATTTTCAGCCCTGAGTTCCTTGACCAGGTTGCCTGTATTAATATTTACGGGGCAGCTAGTGGCGCAGAGCCCGTCTGTGGCGCAGGTTTCATCGCCGTCGTATTGGAACTGGTCAGTAAGGGCTTTGCGTCTTGCCGGATCCTCGCCCGATTCCTTCAGGCGTGCAATTTCACGCCAGACTACAATTCTCTGCCGGGGTGTAATAGTAAGATCCTTTGAAGGGCAGTTAATCTCGCAGAATCCGCACTCGATGCATTTATCAACAATTGAATTTGCCTTTGGAAGCGGTTTAAGGTTTTTAACGTGAGCATTGCTGTCGCTGTTTAAGATTACGCCCGGGTTAATGATATTGTCGGGATCGAAAATGGATTTAATTTCCTTCATAAGGCCGAAGGCTTCATGGCCCCATTCGAGCTCCACAAAGGGTGCCATATTCCGCCCCGTGCCGTGTTCAGCTTTAAGGGCCCCGTCGTATTTTTTGACCACCATGTTTGTAACATCATCAATCAGGTTCTTGTAGCGGTTGATTTCCTTCTGGCTGTTAAAGCCCTGTTTGAAGACGAAGTGAAGATTTCCCTCGAGGGCGTGGCCGAAAATAATTGCGTCGTAGTAGCCGTGTTTTTTGAAGAGTTCCTGCAGGTCACTTGTTGCCTCGGCAAGGCGTGCAACAGGGAAGCAGACGTCTTCAATAATTACGGTAGTTCCGATCTTTCTCATTGCGCCCACAGAAGGGAAGAGTCCTTTTCTTATATCCCAGAGTTTCTTAAACTCTTTTTCATCCTGTGTAAACTCCAAAGGCATAACCTTTGGAAGGTCCTTAAGGGCATGGGTAATTTCAGCTATCTGTTCAGAAAGCGTCTCTTTGTCACCGGCTCTTGTTTCAACGAGCAGTGAAGCCACTTCAGGCGCAAGTGACTTAAGATAAGGAGGCATTCCTTCCTTATCCTCAACCGAGCGCAGTGAGGCGCGGTCCATGAGTTCCACGGCTTCAACTTTGGAAGTCTTCAGGATTTCCACGGCACGGCAGGCTGTTACGGTATCGGGAAAAAGCATTAGTGCCGTAGCCTTGTTGGGCAGTTCGGGAACAGTGTAATAGTTTACTTCGGAAATAAAGCCTAGAGTTCCCTCTGAGCCTATCATAAGGTGCTGAATAATATCGACCGGGTCGTCAAAATCCACCAGGGCGTTAAGGCTGTAACCTGTGGTGTTTTTCATCTTAAACTTATTTCTGATGCGCCCGGAAAGAGCTTCATTTTCCTTTACTTTCTCTGATAGCCGGCATATGGAAGAGATCATCTCCGTGTGGCTTTCGGAAAACTTCCTGCGGCTTTCGGGGTCGTTTGTATCCAGGATGGAGCCGTCGAAGAAAATGATTTTCATTCCGGCTAAAGTCCTGTAGCTGTTCTGTGAGGTGCCGCAGCACATTCCGCTGGCGTTATTGGCAGCGATGCCGCCGATCATGGCTGAATTTATGGATGCCGGATCGGGGCCTATTTTTCTTTTATAGGGAGCCAGAAAAACGTTTGCATGGGCTCCCACAATGCCAACCTGTAGGCGGATTTCCGAGGCGTCGGCGTTAATCTGGAAGCCTCTCCACTTTGTGCCGAGTACTACAAGGACACTGTCTGAGACTGCCTGCCCGGAAAGGCTTGTACCTGCTGCACGGAAAGTAACCGAAAGGCCCAAACGCCTGGAGTGTTTTAATATTAAAATTACTTCCTCTTCTGAGTCGACTTTTACGACAAGCTTAGGAACCAGCCTGTAGAAACTGGCGTCTGTTCCATAGGCGAGTGTCCTTAAGTCGTCTGAAAACATTCTGTCTTCAGGAATTCCTTCCCGGAGGCTGTTGTATAGTTCTAAATATTTGCCGGATAGCATTAAATCCTCATAATTTGCTGTTTGCCCTTTGTTCTAAGGAGGGCGGAAAAATCAAAATATCACCTTGCAAAATTACAAAAATATCTTAAGAATATTACGCATTTTCTTTGTGAATAGTTCCCGGCAAGGGGTAAAAGGGGCCTGCCGGGCTTTTCTTTAAGAGCGCCGGCAGGATCCAAAAAGTTGAGGAATGAGGCTTCCGGAATCTTATTTCAGAATCGGGACAATTTCATGCTGCCTTTCTTCACCTGTGGAGATAACACGGCCTTCGGGGGATATATAGACGTCAATTTCGCTTCTGACGCCGAAGTCCCCGGTAAGGTAAATCCCGGGTTCAATTGAAAAAGAGGTCGAAGGCAATAGGAGTCTTTCATCTCGGGTTTCAAAGTTATCCATATGCGCTCCCGAGCCGTGGGTCTCGGTAGTAATGGAGTGCCCGGTACGGTGAATAAAATAGTCGGCGTAGCCTGCATCCTTAATTACATTGCGGGCCGCGTCGTCGACCTCGAAGCCGCGGACTTCCTTTGCCTCCCCGAAGCGCTTTTCAACAAGGCTGAAGGCCGCATCGCGCGCTTGGGCTACAATGTTAAATATTTTAGTGTACTTTTCAGGCACCTCACTGCCCATAAAGCCAACCCAGGTAATATCAGCCATAACGGCATCCGGTGTATTCATTTTTGCCCAGAGATCTATGAGCACGAAGTCCCCTTCATGGATATCCTTATGCACACTCTCCTCCGGGGCATAGTGCGGGTTAGCGCTGTTTTCGTTTACGGCAACAATGGCATCGGAATCTGTAACCATGTTTCTTTTTTTGAATTCATTCATAATGAACTGCTGTACATCATATTCATTTACCGCGGCGTGAGAGGCGGTTTTTTCCTTTATGAAGTTAAAGGCCAGCCTTACAATCTCATAGAGAGCACGGGCCGCGGTCTTATTTTCTTCGAACTGTTCCGGTGTCCACAGGGCCCCGAACATCGAGATCAGGTCGCCGGAGCTTTTAATGTCGATATTGAACGTCCTGAGGTATTCAATTGTCCCGGCATCCACTTTTGACACATAGGGAATGGCATTCATAGGGGAGTACTCCATGGCTACGGTTTTAAGTCCCGCGAGGCTGTCTTTTAAGTGCCTGTCCAGTGAAGCGTGGCTTGAGTAGGTAAGTTTCCTGCCCGGCAGGTGATCCAGGTGGAAAGCTTCAATTCCGTTTACAATTTTAACCGGGGTGCCTTCTTTGGGAATGAGATAAAAGAACCTGCGTGTCAGGTGAGCATCCGGGGAAACGTTCAGTATTTCATGGGCCAGGGAGTTGGATCCTCTGAAATCATAAAACAGCCAGGCGTCAAAGTTCATTTTTTTTAAGATCTCCTGAACTTTTTCCAGGTCGAATTTTGCCATTTTGAGTCCTCACGATTTTGTTAAAAGTTACCTAAATATAAGAAAAAGGGAGAGGTTTATAAACATACAGCGGTGAATTATTAGTTTTTCCTTGTCCTGCAGGAAAAATCTGTCCGGGGCCTTAAAGCGCCAAAAGAGCAAAATTTTGGCACTTGGTTTTCTGGAAATAATAAAGGAAATTGCGGCGGTTTAATGAACTTTCACCATTTATAAAACATTATGCCTCTAAAAACAAAGGACATTATGAACTTCAGAATACCAGCCGTGTTTTTAATTATATCCGTTTTAGCTTTTTCGGCCTGCAGCAGCAGCAAGACAGGTGCGGACGGAGGAAAGCTGAAGGATGAAAAACAGCAGGAGAAGGCTCAGACTTCCCCGCAGGCATCCGATTCATTGCACAAGCAGACATCCGTTGCCGGACTACCGACCGCAATAAAGGAAAACAGTTCAGTTATTACTGGCGAGATAATGGATAAAAAAATCAAGGGTGAGAGCGACTTTGAGCTGATGGTTATGGTAAAAGCCTCGGATGACACGGATTATGAAAATCTTATCGTTAAAGGAATGGTTTATCAGATGAAGCCCGCCTTTATAGAGGAAAACGGAAAGATCCGGCCTGTGGGAAAAAACAGGAAACTGCTGGAACTAATGAGCCTGCCAAAGGGAAGCATCTTCAGAGCAAGAGTAAGCCTTTCTGAAGGCAACAGCTGCATAATTCAGGAAGTTTTGGATAGGTAAATTGAATTGGAAATCGTATATGAAAAAACATAAAGTTGTTATTGTCTCTTTGCTGTTATCTTCAGCGCTTGTCTTATCATTTCTTTACCTTAACCGTCCGCATGTTCTGACGAACGAGGACTTTAAGGAACATAAAATTGAAGAGGAAAGGGAAGGCAAAGAAGAAGAGGAGGCAAGACCAGGTTATGCCGACAAAATGCTTGAGTGGTACTATGAGCAGAGATCATATCCAACAGGACAGATTCCCGAGGAGTGGAGGTCCAGGGCCTTAAAGCAGATAAATAAGAACAATCTTCAGCTGAAGAAAACTGCATCCACACTAAGCTGGACACAGCTGGGCCCGGGCAACATCGGCGGAAGAATCCGCAGTATTATAGTCGATCCCCGAAATTCTTCGGTAATTTACGCCGGTTCTGTAGCAGGCGGAATCTGGAAGACAACCAACGGGGGAAACAGCTGGTTCGCCCTGGACGATCATATGGAGAACCTTTCCATAGGCTCCCTGGTAATGGACCCCTCGAACCCGGATGTTATTTATGCCGGTACGGGAGAGGGCTTTGCAAACATTGACGCCTTGAGAGGAGAGGGAATTTTCAAATCCCAGGATGCAGGCAAAACCTGGACGAGGCTTTCCTCGACACTAAGCCCTGATTTTTATTATGTCAACAAGCTTGCATTTGACAAAACAACAAACACACTCTGGGCTGCTACAAGAAGAGGACTCTTTAAGTCCACAGACGGCGGGAATACGTTTAACGTTGTAACGAGTCTGCCGAACAGTTCAAACGTCCATGCAACCGATATTGTAATTTCATATGACACGCCCTCCAGGATTTATGTTGCCTTCGGCCTTTTTAACACCGCCGTTATCTATGAGAGCGCGGATGCCGGAAAGAGCTTCCAGCAGGTTTTTACTGCACCCGGAAACGGCAGAACTGTTCTTGCCGCATCGGCCTCAAACCCGAAGGTGGTTTACCTTTCGGCAATGAAACTTTCAGACAACACGGCCGGTATCATGAGAGTAACAAAAGACGGCGGCGCAAGCTGGGACTCCCTGAAGGTGCCGGGGCCAAGCCTGTCGGGCTCTTCTACATACACTTCCAACCAGGCCTGGTACGATAACATAATTGCCGTCGACCCGCAGGATCCGAATACGGTCTATGCCGGCGGGCTGGATTTCTGGAAGTCGCAGGACGGGGGCAAAACCTGGACACAGAAGACCAACTGGTATACTTACGGGGGCTATGCCTATGTGCATGCCGATCACCATGCAATGACCATAGATCCTTCGAACAGCAATAATATTTATCTCGGCACTGACGGCGGTATATTCAAATCCACAAACAAGGGCTCAGGCTGGACGGACCTTAATAACAATCTTTTCGTAACACAGTTTTACTATGGAGCCGTGGACCCAGCCTCGAACAAGTACTACGGCGGAGCACAGGATAACGGCACAATCAAATCCGACGGCGGAACAGACTGGTATGAGATCCTTAGCGGCGACGGCGGCGCCGTGGAGGTGGATTATAATAATCCGAACACCATTTACATGGAATATGTCGACCTGGCAGTTTACAAGTCCACCGACGGGGGGCAGCATTATACGAAAGCCATGACAGGAATTCCCGTCAGCGGGACGGACGAATGGTCCGGAACTTCCGACAGGGTGCAGTTCATAGCTCCTTTTGCAATCGATCCCAATAACCCGAATACCCTGGTTGCTGGTACATACAGAGTTTACAAAACTACAAACGGCGCTTCAAACTGGTCTGCCGTTAGCGGGGATCTTACAGGAGACGGCACGGGACCATCCGGCGCAAAGATCTCAACAGTCGTTATTGCAAAGGGCAATTCAGATGTAATATATGCCGGATGCTCGAACGGCGTCGTAGGCTCGACTCAGGACGGCGGGAAAACCTGGAATACAAAGGGTACGGGGCTCCCAAATTTGAGCACAACAAAAATTGCAGTTGATTCAAAAGATCCTGCCGCGGCTTATGCCGCTTTTTCAGGCTACTCCGACGGGCAGAAGGTCTTTAAGACAACTGATTACGGAGCAAGCTGGACGAACATCTCGGGCAATCTCCCGAATGTTCCCGTTAACTGCATCCTTGTAAACAAGCTGGACAACAAAAACCTTGCAGTTGGAACGGACCTGGGCGTTTTTACCAGCGCCGACGGGGGGGGAAGCTGGGTGCAGAATAATGACGGACTTGCCAACGTTTCAGTTGCGGACCTGGACTACAGGGATTCGGATAACAGAATATTTGCCGCCACACACGGCAGGGGAATGTTCTCGGCCCAGTGGAATTTTTCAACTACTCTTGTAGACGAGAGTACACAGAAGGCTCCGGAGAGTTTTGATCTTGCACAGAACTATCCTAATCCTTTCAACCCTTCAACTACAATCAAGTACCAGATTCCGGAGGCTGCAAACGTCAAGGTGACGGTTTATGACGTCACAGGCAAACAGGTTGCTGAACTGGTTAACGATTACAAGCAGGCAGGGCATTACGAGGTCAGCTGGACGGGGCACGACAACTCCGGGCACCAGGTTGCAAGCGGAATTTACCTTTATACAATACAGGCGGGATCGTTTACGAAGTCGATGAAGATGATGCTGCTGAAATGAGGTTCGACGTTCAACGTTCAACGTTCGACGTTCGACGGTAAGAAATAAAAAAGGCACATCACTTTTTAAGGTGATCTGCCTTTGTTGATTTTAGAGTCTTTTGGACTTAGGCCTGCTGGGGCTGCTTTGTGAAAAGCTTCTGAAATTCCTTCGGCTTTCTTTCCTTCCATGAGCCCTTGTGATATGCATAGCCTGTAATTAAAGGCATTGCAATAGTTGCTTCTGCATAAACCATCTGCTCGTATGTGGTTTCAACCTTGCCCCATGAGCTGGCTTCTTTGAGTGTTGAACCTGAAAGGGCGCCGTCGCGTTCATCAGCAACAGTGATCTGTACGGCATATTTGTGCATTGGAGCAGATTCATTAAGAATGTCTGCAGCAACTACGATGTCCTGTGTGAAGTTCTTCGGAACGCCGCCGCCGATCATGAAAATACCGCTTTCCTTTGAAGCGATCTTTACCTGTGTCAGTTCAAGAAAATCCTTTGCAGAATCGATCGATACGTGCTTGTCGGGATTTTTTGTCTGATGCATTACAAATCCGAAACCTGCAGAGCAGTCTGAGAAAGCAGGAACAAAGATCGGCACATTTTTCTTGTAAGCGGTATAGACTATAGAATCGTCGCACTTGGGTCCGCCGTTATTTTCCAGGTAGCGCCCCATTTCATATATAAATTCGCGCGAGGAATAAGGGCGTTTTTCAAGTGAATCTGCAATCTTGCCGATTGTTTCGTCGCAGACTCTTAACTCATCTTCATCGATGAATGTGTCGTAAATTCTGTCGATTGCCAGATCTCTCATTTCATTGTCATTAACCCATTTGGTACCGATGTAATGCTTGAAGCCGAGCGCTTCGAAAAAGTCCTGATCCACAATCAAGGCTCCCGTGGAAACAATAGCATCGACCATGTTGTTGTTGACCAGGTCAAAAACAACTTTCTTAAGTCCTGCCGAGAATATGCTTCCTGCGAGCGTAAGGAATACAGTACAGTCCTTTTCCTTAAGCATCATATCGTATATTCTTGCTGCGCGGTTAAGGTCGCGAGCTGAGAAAGCCATTTTCTCCATAGCCTCCACGACGGGGACCACGTTGTTCTGCTTTATGTCGTAATGCTGAATTGTCTCTTTGAGATAGTCTTTTTTCTCTGCCATTTTTTCTTTTTTCTCCTTTTTTTACTTACTAAATATAATAGAAAAATCTTTTTTCTACAGGGGATAAATTGGCACTTACTGCAGATTTATTAGAAGAACTGCTTGGCCACTTTGAGAACTCCCTGTTTCCAGGGGACTCTGTGTGAAACGCCCGACTGGTCCTTAAAGGTTTCCAGATTCTCGAGGTACCATTTATAATTTCTGATTAGGGCATCCTTGTTTGAATATTCCGGGTGAAAACCGAGTATCCGTTCAGCTTTTTCAATAGAAACAAAGGAATCCCTGGATGCCGTCTCATAAACCCATTTATAGAGCGGGGAAAGTTTAAGAAACTCTAAAAATTTCAGTGCAAATATAACAGGTTTTTCGGGAAGACCAACAATTTTTTTTCCGAAACCGGCAAAGTCGAGTACGGCCTGGTAGTCTTCCTTCATCGTTGTAAAGTCTTTGGCTCCTATATTAAAGGTATCATTTACCACATTTTCGGGAAGTTTTGCGCAGCTGTAGATGGCACGGCAAAGGTCCTCGACGTCCAGAAGCTGGTAGCGGTTATTCCCTTTGCCGATCATCGGGAATCCCTTGCCGCTATTAGCCCAGTCGTATAAGAGCGCAAAAACGCCCAGGCGTTCAGGGCCTATAAAGGACTTAGGGCGGAGCACCGGTACACAGAATCCCTTCTGGCGGAATTTCAGGCACTCCTCTTCGGCCTGTATCTTGGCCTCGCCGTAAGGGCCCACACCCTGAAGGCGGTCGCTCTCGTAGATCGGGTGGTGGTCGGGTATGCCGTAGACGGCAGTAGATGAAATATGTATAAACCTTTTTACTCCCGAACTGAAGGCTGTCTCAAGCAGGAGCCTTGTGCCTTCAACATCCGTCGTGTAAATTTCCTCTTTTGAGTACAAGGGAAGGGCTGCTGCAGTATGGACAACAACATCAACCGTCTCGATTGCCCGTTTTACATCCTCTTTGTTCCTTATGTCTCCTTTTACTGCGGTTATCCTGCCTGAAACATCAGTGTAGTTAAAGTCGGTAATGTCAAGAGAAGTTACTTCTTCGTTCTTTTCAAGAAGGTATCTAATCAGGTTTATACCCAGAAACCCGGCCCCTCCGGTCACAAGAAATCTCATATTAAAATCCAAGTTTATGGTAAGTTTATCCTTAAAATTAACAATTTTGCGGAATTCTCAAAAAAAAATCTTAATCCTTTTACGCTGAAAAGCTCCTCCTTGAAACAAGGCTGATGAAACTGCTCTAAAAGTTTTGTGTTTGTTCTTCGGCCTTAGTGTGTAAAGCAAATGTAACTGAAACTCATTGCCATTTTTTGTATAATTGTAAGATGATAAATTCAAATGAACATAGTACCCCGAAGCCGGAAGCTGAAAAAGAGGAAACTGAAAAGCCCCTGCGCCATTTCGGCGGCCTTTACAGCATGATCGTTTCGGCAGTGCTGCATCTGGCAGTATTCTTTGGGCTTATCATTATAATGAGAATAGCCGAAGCCGGTTCCGGCAGTTCCTACGGGGGGTACTATGTGGATATGGCCTCGCCTAAAGGGCCTTTAGGCGGAAGCTTAAACACGCAGGATGCCCAGGCTGAAGATAAACCGCTCACGAATGAAAAACTTACGAATGAAAAGGCAGAGGAGAAAAAGAACCCGGAGTCTCTGCCCGATATAAAAAAGAGCGCGCAGAAGGAAACTGAAACTCTAAAGACGGGTAAGGAGGCGCCGGAAAACAAGGCCCTTACTCAGGCCTCCCGGGGGGGACAAAACGGGGGCTACTACAATATGAACTCAGGAGGCTTCGACTCAACCGGCCTGGCCCAGGTTTACAAGGAGCCCACGCTTAGGGTTACTCTCAGGTACCCTTCAGGCTGGGTGTATCTAGATCAGCAAAGGAAAAAAAAGCTCGACGGCATTACCTTCTGGGCCTCGGAGGGCAGCTATAATCCCCCTCCATACATTCATGTTGAGGTTGTTGAAAAATATATTTTTAATCCCGATCAGTACAAATATAAGTACGATTTTAACCGCTTCACCGGCTATTACAATGATCCCGAGGAAATGGAAAACCAGGTCTCGCAGACAATATACATCAGGACCGGGGATGATGAGGATTATTCAATAAAGCTCATTATGCAGGGGCGCGAGGCCTTTAAGGAGTTTCAGCCGGTTTTCTTTGCAATGGTTAAATCCTTCCGCTTCGGCAGCTCACTTTTCTGACACATCTTTTCAGGTGTTTTGAATAATACCATTGAATATTATTTTATTTCATCTATTTTTATTAAATGGGAAAAATTACAGGAATATTTTAAGATGAAAAAAAATAACATGAAAAAAGCAATGCTCTTTGCTTTAGGCTTCATCATGCTGGTTTCAGGTATGAATTCTCTTTTTGCACAGGATGAAAAGTTCGAAGGCACCGCCGAGATGACCTTAAAGGGAAAAAAGTCGGACAATGACGTAAAGTACTACGCAAAGAATAATATGGCCAGGGTTGAGATGGGCGAAAATGCCGGTAAAGAGACAAATATGCCTCTGCAGGGAACGATTATTTTTAAGAACGATGAGATGTTTATCCTGATGCCTTCAAGGAAGACATACGTGGAAAAACCTCTGAATATAACAAATAAATTAAATGAACTAAGCCGCCGGGAGGACCTGGAGAGCAAGATAAGCCGTACCGGTCAGCAGAAAGATATCCTTGGCCATAAAACCGATCAGTGGATAATGAAGACCAATAGCGGCGAAATAGAACTCTGGAATACGCATGATCTGGGGAACATTCTCTTCTTCCAGAATACAGGTGCAGGCAGTTATCCCAAGTGGTTCCAGGAATTAACCGCAGGGGGATTTTTCCCGCTCTTAGTCATTCAGCGCGACTTAAACGGAAATGAAGTCAACCGCCTTGAGGTCAAAAATGTAAAGAAGGAGACTGTGGACAATAAATATTTCGAGATCCCTTCAGATTATAAGAGGACCGAAGGAAGACAGAGGACCGGGGGGACTAAGAAATAAGAGGCTTGACTTAGGGCACACAGGAGAGTTGGAAGAGGGGAAAAATTTGGTTAAAAGGCTTAAAACGAAAGAATTTATGCAAAAATATTCCTTAGTTTCTTGACTTTGTTTTAAGATAGAGTTAACTTTAAGACCTTTATTGGGAAAAAATAGTTGATTCGGAGGAGAATTAAGTGAAACAAGAAAAAATGACCAGATTTATCAGCACCGAGAATGCCGGTAAAAAATGGTACGTAGTAGATGCCAAAGATCAGGTTTTAGGCAGATTGGCAGCCAGAATAGCCCGCGTCATCAGAGGCAAGGAAAAGGCAATCTTTACTCCTAATGCCGATACAGGTGACTTTGTTGTTGTGGTAAATGCCGATCAGGTTAGGATGACAGGAAAAAGGGAACTTCAGAAGACCTATTTCCATCATTCAGGATATCCGGGCGGCGGAAAAATCAGAAGCTTTGATGAATTAGTTCAGAAGGATCCAGAATTCGTCATTCAGCATGCCGTCAAGGGAATGCTCCCCAAGAACAGATTAGGCAAGAAATTAATAAAGAAGCTTAAAGTATATGCGGGCGAAAAACATCCGCATGAAGCTCAGAAACCAGAGACATTAAGTTTATAATTGGAGTTATTTAATGGTGGATAACATTTACGTCGGTCGTAGAAAAACCGCAGTTGCCAGAGTAATTTTAAGAAATGGTAACGGAAAAATTACCGTTAACGAAAAGGAATTTGAAACAGCTTTCTCCCTTGAGACACACAGGGATGATATCTTAGCTCCCCTGAAGGTTACAGACACATTAGGCAAGTACGACATTTTTGCCAATGTTCAGGGCGGCGGTACAACAGGTCAGGCTCAGGCTGTAAGACTTGGTATTGCAAGAGCTTTGGAAGCAATTAATCCTGATTTCCGTCCGGCGCTGAAGGCTGAAGGCTATCTGACCCGTGATCCCAGAATGGTCGAACGTAAGAAATACGGCAGACCCAAAGCAAGAAAAAGATTCCAGTTCTCCAAGAGATAATCTTTTTGAGAGATTATCTCTTTTTAAGGCTGGTAAATTAAAATATTTTATTAACCATTCATACTTTTGGATTTACCGACTGTGTCCCGCATGAAAAGGGATTTAGGTGAAGATGAAAAAAGTAGAAGTAAAACAGGAACGAGTGAAATGAAAAACATCGATTTAACCGAACTGATCGAGGCAGGTGCTCATTTCGGGCATTTGACCCGCCGCTGGAATCCCAAAATGAAGCCATATATCTTTATGGAGAAGAACGGGATTCACATCATAGACTTAAAGAAGACAAAAACCTTAATCGGCGACGCTGCTGAACAGATGACCCGCCTGGTATCCGAAGGAAAGAAGGTTATGTTTGTCGGTACCAAGAAACAGGCAAAGCACATCATAGCCAATGAAGCCAGAAGAGCAGAACAGAACTGGGTCAGCGAAAGATGGCTCGGCGGAATGCTTACAAACTTCTCAACTATTCGCAAAAGTATCAAACGTCTTACAAACATCGAAAAGATGGAAAACGACGGTACTTTTGACAAAATAACCAAAAAAGAAAGACTTTTCCTCTCAAGGGAAAAAGATAAATTAAGAAAAGTCCTCGATGGCGTTGAAACAATGTCAAAACTGCCGGGCGCACTCTTTATTGTCGACATCAAGAAAGAGTCAATTGCCGTACAGGAAGCCATCAGGCTTAATATCCCGATCTTTGCTATCGTGGATACAAACTGCGATCCTGATGTTGTGGATTATGTAATTCCTGCCAATGATGATGCAGTAAAGACAATTGAGCTGATCACAAAGGTTATGGCTGATGCAGTAATTGAGGGTCTTGGCAAAGCCAAAGAACTCCGTGCTCAGGAAGCAGCCGAAAAGGAAAGACAGAGAAAGGAACGCGGCGAAGAGGAAGTAGAGGCCAAGGAAACAGTAAAAGAATCCAAACCGGCCAGAGATCAAAGGCGTGAAAGACGTCCTAAAAACGAAACAGAATTAAAGAAAAGGTAATTATGGAAATTAGTGCAGAACAAGTCAAATTATTAAGAGAAAAGACCGGTGCCGGTATGATGGACTGCAAAAAAGCCCTTACCGAAGCCTCCGGCGATTTTGACAAGGCAATTGAAGTCCTTAGAAAAAAAGGAGCTTCCGTAGCAGCAAAAAGAGCTGAAAGATCAGCTAACGAAGGCCTTGTGCTCACACACGTTTCAGACGACAAGAAATCTGCTGTAATGGTTGAAGTTAACTGCGAAACTGACTTTGTGGCCAAGAGCGACGACTTCCAGAATTTTGCCAAACTGGTTCTTGATACAATTGTCAGGAACAAACCGGCTACAGTAGAAGAACTCCTCGCCATGAACGCTGAGGGCAAGGTAATTGCACAGGAACTTGAAAACCTGATCGGAAAGATCGGCGAGAAGATCACCGTAACACGCTTTACAATTGAAACTTCAACTGACGGCGCTGTTGTAGATTATGTGCATCATGGTTCAAAACTCGGCGTTGTAGTCCGCGTAGATAAGATAGGTCAGGGCGACCTGAATGAAATGGTTGGCATCATGAAGGATGTAGCCATGCAGGTTGCAGCCATGAAGCCGGGCTATGTCTACAGGGAAGAAGTTCCAAAGGAAGTTGTAGACAAGGAAGTCGAAATCTACAAGGAGCTTTCAAGAAAAGAAGGCAAACCGGAACAGATACTCGATAAGATAGCTCAGGGAAGGCTGAACAAGTACTTCCAGGAAAACTGCCTCTTCGAACAGGCATTTATCAAGGATAATACAAAGTCGGTCAGTGACCTCTTCAAGGAATACAACAAAAAGTACTCCACTGAAGCGCGGCTGGTCCTTTTCCACAGATATCACCTCAGCGACGAAAAGAAATAATTTCTTAAAAGGTCTTATTTAATAAGACCTTTTTTTTTATTAAATTGACGGAGAAATATGACAAAGCTTAAATATAAAAGACTGCTGTTAAAACTTAGCGGTGAATCGCTCATGGGAAAGAAAGGACACGGAATTGATCCTGCGGTCCTGGATTTCTTTTCGACTGAAATCAAGAAGGTACACGACATAGGTGTTCAGATAGGCATTGTTATAGGCGGCGGAAACATCTACCGCGGCCTGAGCGCCAGCGAGCAGGGAATTGACCGCGTGACCGGCGATCAGATGGGTATGCTTGCCACTGTAATCAACTCTCTGGCGCTTCAGAATGCAATGGAACATAAAGGAATTTATACAAGGCTTATGACGGCAATTCACATGGAAGAGATAGCAGAGCCTTACATAAGACGCCGTGCCATAAGGCATCTAGAAAAGGGCAGAGTAGTTATCTTTGGTGCCGGAACCGGCCATCCTTACTTCTCTACAGATACGGCTGCAACCCTGAGGGCCGTTGAAATTGAGGCTGATGCAATCTTAAAGGGAACCAGGGTGGACGGAATCTTTGACTCCGACCCGGAGAAAAACCCTCAGGCATCCAGGTTTGAAACAATTTCTTACCTCGATATATTAAAAGACAGGCTGAAGGTAATGGACCTTACTGCAATCAGCCTCTGTCAGGAAAACGATCTGCCTTTGATTGTGTTCAACATGGATAAGCCGGATAATCTTCTTAAAATAGTAATGGGCGAACCGGTCGGCACAACTGTCGGCAACTAGTTTGACAAACAGTAAATCAATTAATAACACAAACAGAGGAAACCATGAACCCAACTATTAATGACGCCAGGCAGAGAATGGATAAATCGATTGAAGCCTTCAGGGCGGAGATTGCAAAGATCCGTTCCGGAAAGGCCACAACGGCACTTCTTGACGGAGTAAAGGTTGACTACTACGGTACCTTAACTCCCTTGAAGCAGATGGCAAAC
Organism: Ignavibacteriales bacterium; assembly: GCA_036261625.1. Classification (GTDB taxonomy): domain Bacteria; phylum Bacteroidota; class Ignavibacteria; order Ignavibacteriales; family SURF-24; genus JAAXKN01. Next base: position 183,116 of record DATAKL010000034.1, read on the forward strand.
GTCTCGGTGCTGGATGCCCATACTCTGTCTATTACACCGTGGGACCGTTCGGCAGTTCAGGTAATTGAAAAGGCAATTATGACTGCTGATCTGGGGCTTAATCCTGCAAGTGACGGCACAAACATCCGCGTACCGATCCCGATGCTGACAGAGGAAAGAAGAAAAGATCTGATGAAAATTATAAAGAAGATGGGTGAGGATGCAAAGGTTGCTATAAGAAACGTGCGCCGCGATGCAAACGAACACCTCAAGAAAGAGCAGAAGGATAAGAAGATTTCAGAAGATGATCTGAAGAATTTTGAAAATGAAATCCAGAAGTTCACCAACGATCATACAAATCTGATAGACGAAATCATTAAGCATAAAGAAAAAGAGATAATGGAAGTTTAGGAATAGTTGTAATTTAAGACAAGCCGCCTTATTTTAGGCGGCTTTTTTTATTTGGTAAACTATTTATCTTTTCATAAAACTGTTGTAATTTCATATCAAAGAAATATTTATTCAATTTTCAGAGGAATGTATTATGAAGATTAGAAAGGAGGAGGCCCTGGAGTACCACTCGCAGGGAAGGCATGGAAAAATTGAGGTTGTACCTACTAAACCTTGCGTAACTGCAAGGGATCTTTCCCTGGCTTATACTCCGGGCGTGGCAGTCCCTTGTCTGGATATTGAGCAGAATCCTGAAGATGTCTACAAATATACTGCAAAGGGAAACCTGGTTGCAGTTGTTTCAAACGGAACCGCGGTCCTGGGTCTCGGCGACATAGGACCGATGGCCGGAAAGCCTGTAATGGAAGGAAAAGGGGTACTCTTTAAGAGATTTGCAGATATCGATGTCTTTGACATTGAACTGAAGACAAAGGACCCGAAGGAAGTAATTAAAGCCGTGCAGCTCTTAGAGCCCACTTTCGGCGGCATTAACCTTGAAGATATCAAAGCCCCCGAGTGCTTTGAAATCGAAGAAGAATTAAAAAAGACCATGAATATCCCTGTCTTCCATGATGACCAGCATGGAACAGCCATCATATCATGCGCGGCGCTCATAAATGCTGCTGAACTGGCAGGAAAGAAACTTGAAGACCTGAAACTCGTTATCAACGGTGCCGGCGCTGCAGCCATTGCATGCGCTAACCTTTACGTCAGAGCAGGCGTAAAGAAAGAAAATATCACAATGTGCGACTCCAAGGGAGTCATCGCCAAAAGCAGAAAAGATCTGAACAAGTATAAAGAGCTCTATGCAGTTGAAACCGAAAAGAAGTCTCTTTCGGATGCCATGGAAGGATCTGATGTTTTTGTGGGGCTTTCTGTTGCAGGCGTTGTTACCAAAGATATGATTAAGAGTATGGCTAGTGATCCCATTGTTTTTGCTATGGCAAACCCTGATCCTGAGATTACATACGAAGATGCCGTCGATGCCAGAAAGGATATCATCATGGCAACCGGCAGAAGCGACTACCCGAACCAGGTGAACAATGTGCTCGGTTTCCCGTTCATCTTCCGTGGCGCTCTGGACGTAAAGGCTACTGCAATAACTGAAGAGATGAAAATGGCAGCCGTTGAGGCCCTGGCATGTCTGGCCAAGGAAAAGGTGCCTGACGTGGTAATTAAGGCTTATGGCGGCCTGGATTTCTCATTCGGCAGGGAGTACATAATTCCGAAGCCGTTCGATCCGCGTGTGCTCTGGAAAGTAGCTCCTGCGGTTGCAAAGGCTGCAATTGAAAACGGAGTGGCCAGAGTAAAGATTGAAAACTGGCAGGAATATGAAGATGAGCTCAAAGAACGCCTCGGAATGTCGAGGGAAGTTATCCGTACCATGATACAGAAGGCCCAGAAGAGCCCGAAGCGTGTTGTCTATCCTGAAGGCGAGGAAGACAAGATAATAAGAGCCGCCGTTGAATCAATGGAGGAAGGTATTGCACAGCCCGTCCTCTTAGGTGATGAAGAAGTAATAAAAGGAAAGCTTGAAAAACTGGGCGTCGGTCTTGAAGGCATTACAGTCATCGATCCTGTTAAGGCAAAAACTGCAGAGACCTATGTCAATGAATTCTACAAGGCACGCGAACGCAAGGGCGTTACGCTCAGGCTTGCAAAGAATCTTCTGAAGGATCCCAACTATTTCGGTTCAATGATGGTTAAGGAAGGACATGCAGATGCCCTCATAAGCGGGCTTACCACATCCTATCCCGAGACAATCAGGCCTGCTCTTCAGTGCCTGGGTGTAAAGGAAGGCTTTAATGTCGCCTCAGGTCTCTATATAGTTATTACTAAGAAGGATGTGTACTTCTTTGCCGATACAACCGTAAACGTCAATCCGACGGCCGAAGAACTGGCGGAAATTGCAATTTCAACTGCAGATACGGTTAAGCGGTTTGACATAGAACCCAGAGTTGCAATGCTTTCATTCAGCAATTTCGGCAGCGCAGTAATGCCTGAAACAGTTAAGGTTAGGCATGCCGTAGAGATTGTCAGGAAGATGAGGCCCGATATAATGATTGACGGCGAGATGCAGGCTGATGCTGCGGTTGTTCCGCAGATACGTGAAATGGATTACCCGTTCTCGACGCTTAAAGGCAAGCCGAACGTGCTCGTGTTCCCTGACCTCAATTCCGGAAATATTGCCTATAAACTGATGGCAAGGATCGGCAATGCCGAAGTGATAGGACCTGTTCTTATGGGAATCAGCAAGCCTGTCCACGTACTCCAAAGAGGCGCTTCAGTTGAGGATATAATCAACATGACGGCAATTGCAGTAGTTGAAGCCGCACAGACGGGCAAATAAGAAGGCTTTATAAAGGGAAAAAGGCGGCTCTTAAGTAAGGCCGCACTTTTTCCCATGTTTTTTTTGTGTGATAACCTAAGAAAACAGTTATCTCACTTTTGTTAATTATCCGAATACTTAATGTTTATAAGCTTGGGCCTGAAAAACAGGCCCTTTACCCGCATAAAAATAGTACATGCACTAATTTTTAAATTTTATTTAGTACATTATATTTGATAATTTGTGTTAAAGAGCATTTTATTTTTTATAGCCAGCCTTGTCATCTTTTTTGCAGGAATCATTTTATATGGCATGGTTCTGAATCTCAGGGATGTACCTCTTTCGGAAGCCCTTGCAGAAAAGCACATGAGGTATATGACAAATGTTCATCTGCTCGTCGACAGGCGCAACTACAGGCTGGAGCTCTATTCGGATACTGTGCTGGTAAAGTCCTACAGGGCCGTATTCGGACGTAACAATGGCAGCCACGGCAGGTCTGCAGCGGAAAATCAGATTGCTCCGGCCGGCAATTATCAGATATGCGAAATTGATACTTCATCGGAGTACCACAAGTTCTTAAGGCTGAATTTCCCTAACTACAAAGATATTACCGAAGCCTTTAAGTCGGGTATAATTTCAGAAGGGGAATACGAAACCTTATACGGGGAGCTTGAAGCAGGCGGGTGCCCAAAGTCTGACAAAAAAAAGTTTCCTGCAATAGGAATTCATGGTACCGGAAGGCTGAATTTTATTTTTAAGAATCTGCCTTTTACCTTTAACTGGACAAACGGTTCTGTTGCTGTAAGTAATGAGAACATTGATGAGATATATTCTGTAATAAAACCGGGGACTGAAGTTGACATCAAAAATTAAAATATACTTAAAAATATCTGCTTTTTCTTTTCTTTCAGTCATTCTGGCATCATGCGAGAAGAAGGAAGCGCCAAGGCCGCAGGTGCCGGTTGTTTCTGCCGATTCGGCAAAGAAACTCGATAAAAAATTTGCCGAGGAAAGGGTCAGCCAGATACTCGGAACAAAGGTCAGCTTCTTCGAGGAGGGAAGATTCCAGGAGGATTCCACACTTGGAATAGCAGCAGGAACTGAAAAAAACGATAAGAAAGAGTGGGGTATTAAGTTCTACTACTTTAAGAGGGCAAACAACGATCTAGTTAAAGCCTTTGAGACTCCGCTTCTGAAAGGATCGTTTACTGAAAGCCTGACCAAAAAGATAAAACTCTCTGCTGCCAACTATGAAATGCTTTACTACGATTCGCAGGCATACTTTATGGGAAGCGGCGGCGGCGAGATATTCTCCTACATTGTGGATTTTAACAAGCAGCAGGTATACTACGCTCACTTCTTCAGCGTCGAGAAAAAGCCTACTTCTCTTTATCTGTCGCCTAATACTAACGACAAGGAAATAAGAGACTTTTTTATCAGGCATTTCAGGAGGGATTATCCCGACTTAAAATTAGTGGAAAAGGACTATAACCTTGAAGATATTTTTTAGTAAAAAAACAGGAAATATCAGAAACTGACCTAATATGGCTAAATACAAGATATTGCTCCTGACAGTCATTATTGTCATTTCAGGCAACAACTTCCTTTTTGCGCAGCAGGGCGGCGGCGGCGGGGGTGAAGAAAATGCTGAACAGTTTGAACTTGAAAAAGTAGAGTTTCAGGGGAATAATTCCATCCCGGGTTCCACGCTTGAGACTGTCATTGCCTCAAAGGCCACGCCAAACTGGTTCTTTAAGTTCCTGCACAAGATCTCCAGCAGCATAGGCCTGCCTCCGGAGTATTTCGATTCGCTGAAGATACCCGAGGATATGAAAGCCCTTGAGAGGTTCTATAGGGATAATGGATATTTTAAGGCCAAATTTTCCGATGAGTACCACATAGACAGAAAAAAGAAAGAAGCCGTACTGATCTATCACATAAACGAAGGACCCGATTTTAAGGTCAGAAACTACAGCTACCAGGGGCTCGATTCAATTCCTTATGAATACAAGCAGAAGATTTCTGCCGATTACACAGTGGATTCAGCAAAGACGTTTTCAAAGTCGCTGGTAGACCAGGAAACAAAGCCTTTGATTACTTTCCTCAGGGATAACGGCTACATGATGGCAGATATATCCAGGCCTAATGTATATGTATATCCCGACTCCGATTATGTGGACGTTAAGATCGGGGTCAATACAGGCAGGCGCTATAGGATTGACAGTCTTGAGGTGGAGAAAAAGGGCCCGGGCAAGGGTTACGTTGAGGATGGCCTTATAGCAAAAATAGTCAGCATTACTCCGGGCGACTACTACAGCAATGACGAAAAGCAGAGGGCTCAGGTCAGACTTTACCGTACAAATCTTTTCTCTTCAGTACTCATAAGCGGCGTTGTACCAGATACAAACAAAAGCCTTGTGAACCTGCACATTACAGGCGACATTACACAGATGAACGATCTTTCGCCTGAGATAATAATAAACAACCAGGAAAGTGCTTTTAACGTGGGTCTTGGAGCTACATACACCAGGAAGAATTTCCTGGGAAATGCCAGGACCTTTACTCTCGGAGGCAGTTTTGCCGTACAGGATATTTTCAATATCGATTACAGCAAGATCTTCGGTTTTGTAACCTCAATCAGGGATACATCCATCTTAGGCTATGTCGACCTAAGAGCAACAGTCGAGCAGCCGTTTCTTTTTAACAGGAGGATCTCAAGCAAAATTGAGGGATATTTTACCATAAACAAGCAGAAGCAGTACCGCTCGCTTATTTACGGAACGAAATTAAGTCTGGACTTTGAACTTCCGAAGTTTGTATACTTCAACTCCCTTGTTACATACTACACTGCCGAAAGAACAGTTGACAACCTTCTGGAGGATTATGTAAGAAAGGTAATACAGGACAATGCCAAATCGACCGACGTTCCTCTTACCCCGGCAAGGGAAGATTCCATTGTTGCCAACCTGCGCAGTTCGAGAAACATTACATCCATTATCGGAGCTGATTTAGGGGCAAACAAGACCAATGATTTGATGTTTCCGACAAAGGGCTACAATTTATCTTTAACTGTTGAAGAGGGAAATCTTCTGCCGTCAATTTTCAAAAGACTTGGAGCAAGTTACATAAACGTAAGAAGCCAGTTCTACCGTCTGCAGTCATCAATTTCCTATTTCCCGAACATCTACAATTCGGCTGTAAACGCCTTCGGCATAAAGTTCAAGGTAGGCTATCTGCAGACTTACCAGGGCACAAAGAACGATGTGCCTCTTAACATGCTCTTTACGGCAGGAGGCAGCAACTCTGTGCGCGGCTGGCGTTCAAGGCAGCTCATACCAAGGGCGGCTACTTTGCCCTCTCTTACAGCGGCAGATTTCCAGAACCTTTTCCTGCGCAGTATTCCGGTCGGGGGCACCTTCCTCATGGAGGGCTCATTTGAAACCAGAAACCGCTTTTTCGGAAGTTTCGGCGGGGCGGCCTTTATGGATTATGGAAACACATTTACAGGCTACGACACTTTCAGTTTTAATAAGCTTGCCGTTGCCGTGGGGCTGGGTTTAAGGTATTATTCCTCATTTGCCCCCATAAGGGTGGATTTCGGCATTAAGGCGTACGATCCATATTCAAAGAAAGCGTTCCTTAATCTTTATGATAGCGGGGCTTTTTTCAGGGATTTCTTCGAAGTCCATTTGGGAATCGGTGAAGCCTTCTAAAGAGAGGCTTATTGCCTTAAAATGGGGCTGATTTATGCCGTAGGGATTATTTATAAGTTGTTAAACTTCTGATTTTTAACTAATTTATTGAACTAAATTTTAGGATTTTTGATGATTTCCAGTATGACCGGGTTTGGGAAAGGTACAGCCCAGAATAAAAGTGTAAGTGTAGAGGCTGAAATTAAGAGCGTCAACAGCAGATACCTGGAGGTATCTCTTAAGCTCCCAAGGAATTTACAGAACAAGGAATATGAGATAAGAGAGCTCATCAGAAGCAGGATTAAAAGAGGGAAGATCATATTAAACCTTCAGATAAAAAAGAACGGTCTAGCCAATGAGAAGCCCTCGCTCGATAAAGAAAGTGTTCAATATGCAGTCGGGTTCTTAAAAGAGCTGAAAAAGGCGGCAAAATTAAAGGATAAAATCACTCTAGAACAGCTTCTGACATTTCAGGACTTGTTTTCTGCTGATACGAGTGAGGAACTCGAAAGCGAATTCCAGCTGGTGCGCCAGGCAATTGAAGCCTCCATTTCGGAACTTCTGGCAATGAGGAACAAAGAAGGCGAGGAACTCTCCAAGGACCTGGCCATGCGCATAGGCAATATTCAGCAGACCGTAGCCAAAATTGAAGAACTCAGTAAAAACAGCGCTCAGGAAAATTTTGAAAAGCTGAAGGAAAGAGCCAAACAGCTCCTTGGTGACATATCGGCATACAGCGACCGCCTGGAGATGGAACTTGCCATTCTGGTCGACAAAGCCGATATTACAGAGGAATGCGTCAGACTCCAAAGCCATGCGAAGTTTTTCCTGGAAAGCCTGAAACAGACCAGCGAGGTGGGACGGAAGCTGAATTTTCTCTGCCAGGAGATAAACCGCGAAGCCAATACCATTGGAAGCAAGACAGTATCGACTGAAATATCTCATTATACGGTTTATATTAAGGAAGAATTGGAAAGAATCCGCGAGCAAATTCAAAACATTGAGTAATTCAAAGCCGGGTATTAATTGACTGATAATAAAGGATGCATTATTGTTGTTGCCGCTCCAAGCGGGGCCGGAAAGACTACGATCGTAAAAAATATATTAAAAGCGTTCCCTGAAATTGTCTTTTCAATTTCTGCTACTACCAGGAAGAAAAGAGACAGTGAAACAAATGGTGTGGAATACTTCTTCATTTCAGAAAGTGAGTTCCTCGAGAAGATACATGACGATGAATTTATAGAGTGGGAGAAGTTCTACGATTATTATTACGGTTCATTAAAAAGTTTTGTCGAGGAGAACGTCCGGAAGGGAAATTCTGTTCTCTTTGAAGTGGACGTCAAAGGGGCTCTGAACATTAAAAGACTCTACCCCGGGGCCACTCTGATTTATATTATGCCTCCAAGCCTGGAGGAGTTAAAAAGACGTCTTATGAACAGGATGACTGAAACTGAAGAGGATCTGAAGAAAAGAATTGACCGCGCCGAAATGGAACTGAGCCAAAAGGATAAGTTTGATTGTATTGTAGTGAACGATGAGCTGGAAAAAGCAGTTTCTGAAGTAAAAAAGATAATAAAGAACAAAATAAATAAAGAGGAGAAAATCTGATATGGGAATACAGCCTGTTGATTTGCGCAAACTTGATGAAAAAACAGCCAATACCTATGAAGCTGTTATTGTTGCTGCAAAAGAAGGAAGAAGAATAAACGAAGAAACCAGACTTGAATATAATTCCCTGGTGAACACGATACCTTCAAAAGGTATTGATGACGAAAGTGAAGACATAGAAAACCCTGATCAGCTGAAGATTTCTCTGGAATTTGAAAAAAGGCCTAAACCGCATCTTAATGCGCTTAATGAGCTCCTGAAGGGAAAGATAGATTACCGTTATAAAGCCTGAGAGAAATGGAAAGCATTTTTTCGGGTAAAAAGATCATTTTGGGCGTTACGGGCGGGATTGCAGCTTACAAATCCTGCCTATTGGCCAGAGAGTTAATTAAGCTTGGAGCGGAAGTAAGAGTTATTATGACTCCTTCCGCTCTTGAATTTATTGCCCCCCTTACTTTTTCCACACTGACCGGACATGAGGTAATTGTAAACATCTTTCCGGAATCACAGAAAAACGGCGTGAGCCTTAAGACCTGGCACATTGAATATGCCCTCTGGGCCGACCTGATGATAATTGCCCCTCTTACGGTAAATACACTGGCTAAAATTGTACATGGTTTTGCCGATAATGCCCTTACGACGGTAGTGGCTGCATTAAGGTGCCCACTTGTTGCCGTTCCTGCAGCTGACGTGGATATGTACAGCAATAAAGTCACGCAGGAGAACCTGAAAAAATTAAAAGATATAGCTTTCGTTGTGGAGGCTGAAGAAGGATTTCTGGCTAGCGGCTTAAGCGGAAGGGGCAGAATGGCAGAGCCGGGAAAGATTGTCGATGCAGCCCATATGGTTTTATCCGGCTTCATAAGGAAAGATCTTGAAGGTCTGAGTCTCCTCGTTACAGCAGGCCCTACATACGAGGATATCGATCCCGTGAGGTTTATAGGCAACCGTTCTTCAGGCAAGATGGGCTTCCAGATTGCAAAAGCTGCAAGCCTGAGGGGAGCCAAAGTGAAGCTTGTTGCGGGTCCTACCTCGGAAGATGCATATCCGGGCATAGAGCGCATAAGCGTAAGAAGCGCTAAGGAAATGAAGAAAGCTGTGGATGAAAACATGGAACTCAGCGACGTGCTCATCATGGCGGCAGCAGTTGCAGATTACCGCCCTTTGAAAAAGGCGCAGAACAAAATTAAAAAAGAAGAAAACCTTAAGTCGATAGATCTTACAAAAACCGATGACATACTGGCTGCGCTAAAAAAAGGGGACAAAAAAGTTGTTGGCTTCGCACTTGAAACAGACAATGAGTTTAAGAATGCAAAGGACAAGCTCGCCAGAAAGAACCTGGATATGATAGTCTTAAACTCCCTGAATGACAAGATGGCAGGCTTTGAATTCGATACCAATAAGGTTACTATTATAACACGTGAAGGCAAAGTAAAAGAATATCCGCTCATGAGCAAATTCTTAACAGCTAATTATATCCTTTCAGAAATAAGCGGACTTTTGTAAATTGGTTCAGCAAAGCATCGGGAAACTAATAGAAGCCTTAAAGGACCAGGAAGCTATCTTCGGGCCTCTCTTGTTTGAGAACAGGCGCCTGGAGAAGATAGACCTGGATTTGTTGACCTACGTGGCTGAGTATCAGACAGGAGAAGGGGAGGGCAATATGGAAAGTGAATTTAGTAAGGATGGATTCAAATACTCAAAGAATTTATCTGAGCTCAGGGACTTTATGCTGGAATGCCATAAGTGCCCGCTTGAGAAGACCCGCACAAATCTGGTATTCGGTTCAGGCAATCCGAAAGCCAAAGTTATGGTAATCGGAGAGGCTCCGGGGGCTGAAGAGGACCTTCAGGCAAAGCCCTTTGTGGGGCGTGCAGGCAAGCTTTTAACAGACATACTTGCAGCAATAAAGTTTTCAAGAGAGGAAGTTTATATAACAAACATTCTTAAATGCCGTCCTCCGGGAAACAGAAATCCCCTGCCGAGTGAAATGGAGGTCTGCATTCCATATCTTCACAGGCAGATTGAAATAATTAAGCCGAAACTGATTTTGTGCCTTGGACTGATCTCTGCCTCGGGGCTGCTTAACCTGAAGCTCTCGCTGGGAAAGATGAGGGGGAATGTTTACGAGTTTGGAAAAGCAAAAGTTATGGTTACATATCATCCTGCAGCGCTTCTGAGGAATCCCGAGTGGAAACGGGCTGCATGGGAAGACGTTCAGAAATTCAGAAAACTTTACGACGAGATGGCGGGGTAAAAACAATACTATGAGCAAGATGAAAAAAGATAGTGCTGCAAGAGAGGATGTCAATCTCGCTGCTCTTCAGAGTGCATCTGTAAAACCTCCTCAGGCTCCTGAGGTGGAAATGGCTGTCCTTGGCGCCATGATGATAGAAAAAGAGGCTGTTCCAAAAGGAATTGAACTTCTAACGCCTGAGGCTTTTTACATAAAGCAGCACAGACTGATTTTTGAAGCCATGCAGTCGCTCTTTGAGGCAAATGAGCCTATAGACACTGTGACATTATACGAGGAGTTAAAGAAAAAAGGGCAGATCGAGGATGCAGGCGGGGCAGTATATTTAAGCCGCCTCTCGCAGAATATTTCTTCAGCTGCAAATATTGAATATCACGCAAAGATCGTCCTGGAAAAGCACATCTTAAGAGGTCTTATTACAGCTTCCATGGAAATTGCCCAGAGCGCCTATGAAGGCTCTGAGGATGCTTTTGACCTCCTGGACCGCGCCGAACGACAGATATTTGAAATTACTGAAGCGCACATGAAAAAGTCTTATTCACAGATGAATAAGGCTGTAATCCAGGCGATGGAATATATTGAGCTCATTCATTCCAAGAAGCACCAGCAGTTTGCTGTTCCAACCGGATTCTACCAGCTGGACGACATGTTGGGAGGCTTCCAGAAGTCGGATCTTATTATTATTGCAGCCCGTCCTTCAATGGGTAAAACAGCCTTTGCGCTTTCACTTGCCAGAAATGCTGCCGTCGACCACAAGGTGCCAACAGCAATATTCAGCCTTGAAATGGCCACCATTCAGATGGTAATTCGTATGATATGCGCCGAGGCAAGGCTTAACGCCCACCTGGTAAGAACGGGCAAACTGCCCAATGAGGAAGGTCCCAAGCTGAGCCGCAACATACACAAGCTCAGCGAGGCTCCGATTTTTATTGACGACTCGCCAAGCCAGACGATACTTGAAATAAGGGCCAAGTGCAGAAGACTTAAGGCCGAGAAGAAACTGGGCCTTATAATGATAGATTACCTTCAGCTCATGAATGCATCGAGCAAGATGGAAAGCCGTGAAAGGGAAATTTCACACATCTCCCGCTCCTTAAAGGCCCTGGCCAAGGAGCTCAATATTCCTGTAATTGCCCTTGCACAGCTTAACCGTGCTGTTGAATCGAGAACCGATAAAAGACCCATGCTTTCAGATCTTCGTGAATCGGGTTCAATTGAACAGGATGCCGACGTTGTGATGTTCATTCACCGCCCCGAGTATTACGGCATGAAACAGGATGCAGACGGAAACAGCCTTGAAGGCGTTGCCGAGATCATAGTAGGAAAACAGAGAAACGGTCCAACGGGTGACGTCCGCCTGAAGTTCTTTAAGGATTATGCTCGTTTTGAAAATCTTGAACTTGTTAGACATATAGAAGAAGCAAATCAACAAACAACAATTGAGGAAGATTTCCCGATATGATGAGAATACTAACACTCTTAACAGCAACAGTTTTAATTACAGCAATGTCATATTCACAGACAGTTTATACACCCAAAGACAAGGAAATCTGCCAGGAGAAATTTACTCTTGCAGTTGAAAAAGACTTAAATAAAAAGCCGATTAACGATGTTATTGCAGAAATCGGGAAAAGCTTCCTGGGGCTCAATTATGAAGCCCATACGCTTGAGAGCCAGGGGAAAGAACAGCTCGTAGTTCATCTTACGGGACTCGACTGCACAACTTTCCTGGAGAATGCCCTTGTATTTGCAAGATGCATCAAGAGCGGGAAGACATCATTTGATGACTATCAGGCGGAACTGACCAAAATAAGATACAGGCAGGGAAAGCTCAACGGATATCCTTCAAGACTGCACTACTTTTCGGACTGGATCTTCGACAACGACAGTAAAGGCGTTGTCCGCGATGTGACAAAGCAAATAGGCGGAAAACCCTATAACAAGAAAATCAACTTCATGACAAAGAACCGCAGGGAATATGCGCAGATAAGCAAAAACGATGAAAATTATAAGGCCATTAAGGACGTAGAATCCAAAATCAACTCAAGAGAGCATTACTATATCCCGAAAGAAGACATAAAGAACGTTGAAGGGAAAATTAAAAACGGGTATTTAATTGCAATTACAAGCGGACTTGAGGGCATGGATATAGCCCACGTGGGAATTGCAGTAAAGCTTGATGACGGCAGGATTCATTTCATGCATGCCCCGATCGTGGGGAGTAAGGTTCAGATTACGGATAAGCCTCTTGCGGATTATCTCATGAAGAACAGGAAACAGACTGGCATTATGGTAATGGAGCCTCTTGAACCGTAAAAAAGCCCTTAAACAATTTTATGACAGCAAGCCCGGTTTTTATTTAAGACCGGGCTTTTTTATTACTTTTTTCTTCTTCGTCTTCACCGCCATTACAAAGGCTTAAGAGGGTTTCAATGTTCTTTAGGTCCTCAAGCTGATCTTTGGAATCCTTCGGGGTCTCCAGGATTTTAGGGACACCTTCAAGACGCTTATCGTTCATGATGTTCCTGAAGCCTTCAAGGCCTATAAATCCCTCTCCAATATGGGCATGGCGGTCCACACGGCTACCCAACTCTTTTTTAGAGTCGTTCATGTGAATGCAGTTTAAGAGGTCGAGCCCAAGGATTGCATCGAACTCACTCATGGTTTTTTCATAGGCTTCTTCGCTTCTTAAGTCGTATCCGGCGGCAAAAATGTGCGCCGTATCGATGCAGACCTTCATCCTGTCTTTTTCCTCAACTCCGTCAATAATTTTTCTTATTTCCTCAAAGCGGCTTCCCAGGGTTGTGCCCTGGCCTGCAGTCAGTTCAAGCATGCTTTTAACCTTAAAGGCCTTTGTCCTTTCGTGCGCAATATTGAGGGATTCTATTATAGTTTTTATGCCGTCTTCGACGCCGCGGCCGGTATGAGCCCCGGGATGGAAGTTAAGGTATGGAATCCCAAGAGACTCACAGCGCTCAAGTTCATCTATAAATGCTTCAACAGACTTACTTAAGAGCTCGCTGCTGCTTGCAGCAAAATTAATCAGATAAGAGTCGTGAGCAACGACAGGGGATATTTTTGTTTTACTTAGTTTATTTTTATAATTTTCAATTGTCTGTTCATTTAAGCGCCCGTCAGACCAGCGGCTGCCGTTTTTAGTAAAGATCTGCATTGTCTGGAAATTCAGCTTTCCTGCCAGGTCAACGGCCTTATCCACTCCGCCGGCAATTGATGTATGTGCGCCAAGAATATGGTTTATTTTCATGTAATAATTTTAACTTTTATAAATAACAATTGTTTTATCTCTAACGTTCAAAACTAAACCGATATAGAAGAACGAATATGCAAAACTTAATAGAACTATCCAAAAAGGAAAAAAAATTAGCCGTAGGGCTAATGTCGGGCACTTCATTAGACGGTGTGGATGCAGTCCTTGTGGAAATTACGGGCAATGGCACCAAAACGAAGTTAAGACAGATAGACTTCCTTTCCTACCCTTTCCCCGAGGGCCTAAAGGGTCTGATACTGAAGAATTCAGCCCGTGAGACGAGTAATGTGGAAGACATATGCAGGCTTAATTTTCTTATTCCGATGATCTATTCGGACGCAATAAATGCCCTGTGCAACAAGAACAGTTTTCCGGTAGCAAACCTTGACCTGATAGGAAGCCACGGGCAGACGATACACCACCTGCCTGAAAAACATAAGATGTTCGGCTATGAGGTACGTTCTACGCTTCAGATAGGGGATCCGGCTGCGTTGGCAAAGCTGACCGGAGTTATAACTGTTGGTGACTTCCGCCCCGGCGATATTGCCCTTGACGGGCAGGGGGCGCCTCTGGTGCCGTACTTCGACTACCTGATGCTTTTTTCAGATAGTAAGAACCGGGCTCTGCTTAACGTGGGAGGAATATCAAACTTTACAATACTTAAGAAAGGAGCAAAGCCGCTTGAGGTCAGGGCCTTTGATACAGGTCCCGGCAACATGATGATAGATACGCTATCAAAACGCTTCCTTGGAAAAGAGTACGACGAGGACGGAAAAACGGCTCTTAAGGGGAAGGTAAACCGGGAGCTTTTAGAGGCGCTTAAAGAAAAGGATACATTCATTGAGAAAACACCTCCAAAGTCAACAGGCCGCGAGCTTTACGGCGAGGCTTTCTTAAAGGAGCTCCTTGAAAAGTACAGCGGTGTGTCTCATGAGGACTGGCTTTCAACAATTACAAACTTTACGGCATACGCCATTTTCAGGAACTACGAGAAATTTATAAGCGAGAAGATAAAAATTGACGAACTTATTATTTCGGGGGGCGGGGCCAGGAACCTGGCTTTAGTTAAATTCCTGAAGGACTACTTCACAGAACATGTAGCCCTGAGGAATATAGAGGAACTGGGAATATCCTCAGATGCAAAGGAGGCGATCTGTTTTGCAGTCCTGGCAAATGAAACCGTTTCAGGAAACCCGTCAAACCTGCCTGGTGTTACCGGGGCAAAGAGAGAAACCATACTGGGGAAAATATGTCTTCCTTAAAAGTGCTTATTACAGGCGGAAGCGGTCTAATGGGGCAGTACCTGAACGCCGTCTTAAGCAGAAATTATGAAATCCTTACGCTTTATAACGAAAACATCGGCAACTGTCAGGGTTTTAATTCTGCAAGAGTTGATATTCTGGACCATCGGTGCATGAGTGAGGTATTTCAGGCATTCAGCCCTGATGCAGTAGTTCATACGGCTGCCGTTTCCAATTCAGAGAAGGCTGCCCGGATGCCCGAGAGTAAAGTCCTGGCAGTTAACGTGGAGGCCACTAAAGTAATTGCCGCACTTTGTCATAAGTTTAATGCAAAGATGATCTATACATCTACAGATCTGGTTTATGACGGCAGATGCGGCGTTATGCTTAAGGAAGACGCCCCGTTAAATCCTGTAACCTTATATGCCGAAACAAAACTTCTGGGGGAAGAGGCCTTAAAGTCAGAAACATCGGATTACATTATACTAAGGACCGCGCTTCTTTACGGTATGGGCCTCTGCCATGCAAAATGCCATTTCCAGCAGATGTATGAAAGTCTTAAAGAAGGGAAACCTGTCAGGCTTTTTTACGACCAGTATCGTACTCCGCTCTCCTTAAGTGATGCCGCCTCTGTTATTGAAGCGCTCATAAGGAAAGATATCCCGCCGCAGGTAATAAATTTCGGAGGCAAAGAAAGGATCTCGCGCTACGGCCTGGGAAGCATTCTCTGCGAAGAGGCGGGAATAAGTAAGCCGCTTCTAAGGGCCATATCTATGGATGAGGTCTTAAAGTCTAAAGGAGTAAAGGATGTATCTATGGATACCTCAAAACTCAGCATGCTGGGCATTGAGCGGAAGACCATAAGGGATTCAGTAAGGGACAGCCTCAATTTATAAATATTTTACTATCCTCCCGAATTATTTTGTTGCGAAATTTAAAAAATCTGTTACTTTAAACATGAATTTAGTATTTATCAGAAATACTCTTTTCAGGTTGAAAGATTAAATACTCTATTTATTTCTTTTAGCCTCCTTTATAAGACAATCCGTAATTCATTTTGATCTAACATATATATATTCTGAATCATTCAGCAGATCCGGCGCTTTATCAGGGCGAAAAGCAGAGCGCAGAGAAGCTGAAACCAAAATAAAAGGAGGAAAAAATGGCTCTAACGTTACCCGATCTACCATATGCAAAAGATGCACTTGAACCGCATATAAGTGCAAAGACACTCGAATTCCATCACGACAAGCATCAGAATGCTTACGTCCAGAACGCCAATAAAATGCTTGAAGGCTCAGACCTTCAGAATGCCGATCTTGAAACCATAATAAAGAAAACATCCGGCGATCAGTCAAAAACGGGTCTTTTTAACAATGCCGCTCAGGTATGGAATCACACCTTCCTGTGGAACTCAATGAAGCCGAACGGCGGGGGTAAGCCCACAGGGGAGATTGCCGGAA
>DATAKL010000035.1:0-9642 GCA_036261625.1 Ignavibacteriales bacterium
CTGTACCTGGTCTGGACGCAGTCGAAGTTAAACGAGGACAATCCGGGCGACATGTCCTTCAGGCGCGACTTTAGAAATCTCATGAACGCCGAGCCCGACAACATATTCCTCATCAAGTTTGCCTACTGGCTGAACTACTGAGCAAGAACAGTCATGCGCATTAATCCGGAAAGAGGTTGATTACACCTCTTTCCGGATATTATCTGAAAATATTTTTGAAAGAAATTCTGATACGTCAGACAAGTATGCTCAATGCCTGCTATTCCATTTGATAATAATTCCTTGTAATATTGTACCATTGCTTAATAATTTTATAAGAAATGGATAAAGATGGCAGGCTATGAATTTTAAGGAATCGGAAATATTAGAATTAAAGAAAACGACGGGGGAACTTAAGGAAGCCCTGGTTTCAATAGCGGCCATGTTGAACAGGCAGCAAAGAGGTGAAGTTTATTTTGGAATTAAAGATGATGGCACGGTTACAGGGCAATCTGTAAGTGAAAATACTATCAGGGAAATTTCAAGAGCAATTTCAGATAAGATAGAGCCCAGGATTTATCCGGAAATAGAAATTGTCAGCATTGATGGAAAGAACTGCATCTACGTTTCAGTTGAAGGATTTCATGCTCCGTATTCAGCCGATGGACGATATTACCTCAGGATTGGTGATGAAGACCGCAAAATGACCTCTGCCGAGGTCTCAAGATTTATACTCACCAATAATCCGGAAACCCTAAGATGGGATACACGCCCCTGCACAAAAGCAAAGCTGTCCGATATCAGCACAAGTAAAGTGAGAGAATTTCTTTCTTCTGCCGGACTGAAATACACGAGCGTTCAAAACAGTCTTGAAAACCTTAACCTGCTGGAAAATGATCAGTTGCTGAATGCGGCTGTTATTACTTTCGGGCGCGACCCGGAAAAGTTTTTCAGGAATGCCAGGCTCAGGTGTGCCGTTATGGCCGGAATGAACACATCCTTGATCATAGACAGAAAGGAGTATTCCGGAGATGTTATTTCTCTCATCAGGATTGCCGAGGAATATATACTCAAAAATATTCATATAGGCATGCAGGTGGAAGGCCTGTTCAGGAAAGATATCCCCGAGATAGATACTGAAGCTTTACGTGAAGCCATAACAAATGCTTTTTGCCATCGTGATTATTTTGACCCTGAATCTGTGACTGTAATGGTCTTTGCGGATCGGGTGGAAATCCGCAATCCCGGCGGTTTATTCGGAGGGCTTACAATCAGAGAAATCAGGACCAGGAATGTTTCCAAGCGCAGGAACGAACTCATTGCCGAGGTACTGCACCGAATCCACCTTGTGGAACGTTTCGGGAGGGGCATTTCCTTTATTCTCGACAAGGAACCGTCTACTGAATTTTTACTTGTAGGGGATATCTTTATTGCTTCATTCCGCCGTAAATCTGTATTGCAGCCGAAAGTTGAGGGTATAAATGAGGGTATAAGTGAGGGTTTAAAATCTTTACTGGCCTATATCAGAAGCAACCCCGGGCGGAATGCTGTTGTAATTTCCAAAGAGTCCGGGGTACCCTTTAAGACAATAGAAAGACGATTAAAACAACTGCGGGAAAAAGGACTGATAGAATTCAGAGGCAGCAAAAAGACAGGCGGATATTTTGCTAAATAAATGTTTAAGCCGCAACAGGAAATAGTTAAAGGGTGAGTAAAATTGCACCAGTTTGAACAAAGAGGGCGACAACTGGATGAGCGTGGATCCACTGGCTGAAAAGTTAAATACCTAGTCCGCCTTTCGAAGGCGGACGTAACCTCAGTAGCCCAGGGTTAACGAATCCCCCCACAACCCATCCAGCCCCGTCAGGCGGCGGCATATTAAAATTTTTACACGGTTTTACATTGCGGGTTCATGGGGATGCATTTCGGATGCATTTCTGGTATTTTCCCTTTAAATCCCGTGAATTGTAATGGGGATTATGATTTCCTATGGAATATCCGATAATTGGAATTATATCCACCAATTTGAGGCGTTTATATACCGCACCTATCGGCGCTAGGAATGTGTGGGGGATCGTGTACCCAGGGTGCGGTCCCCGACTGAGTCGGGCTTATTAATTGCGTAATTCTAAATGCTCAGATTTCTTTGGATTATGCACACTTAAACTGACGCCAGAGCGTCGATTGTGATAACAAATCCTTTATTTCACGCTGAAACGGCAAACTGTTGTTGAATGGAATTCCTGGCCAGGCTCTAGGATTGTCGTCGGGAATTCAGGGTGATTCGGCGAATCCGGAAAATGCTGCGTCTCAAGACACATGCCGTTCCGGCGTTCATAAGGCTTCCCGCTTTTTCCTGTCAGTTTCCCGTTAAGAAAATTGCCCGAATAAAACTGAACGCCCGGCTGCGTGGTCAAAACTTCCAGGAAACGCCCCGTTGAAGGCTCGTAAACCGTTGCCGCCATTTTAAGCTCCCCGCTTCCCGTGCCGAGCACCCAGTTCAGATCGTAGCCTTTGGCATACTCCAGCTGCTCATTCTTATCATTTATTCTTTCGCCTACTTTGTGCGCAGATGTAAAATCAAAAGGCGTATCCTTTACTTCTTTAAGCTCGCCTGTGGGTATGAGCCCCTTATTTACTGGAGTAAACCTGTCGGCATTAATCATAAGCTCATGGCCGAGTATGTCGCCCGAGCCCTCACCCTTAAGATTAAAATATGAATGGTTTGTAAGGTTTACAGGTGTGGCTTTGTCTGTCTTTGCCAGGTAATCAATTTTAAGCTCGTTATTTTCTGTAAGTGTGTATGTAACCGTTACATCCAGATTTCCCGGATAATTCTCCTCGCCGTCCTTGCTTAAATAGTGAAGCTTTAACTGCGGAAGGCCTTTTTCTGTGGATGTATCGGCCTGCCAGACCACTTTGTCGAAACCCTTAATTCCGCCGTGCAGGGAGCAGGGTATTCCCCCCGGAGTGTTGTTAATCGGGACCTTGTATTCTTCCGAGCCTATCTTAAAAGTCCCGTATGCAATGCGGTTAGCGTAGCGCCCAATAAGTGCCCCGAAATACGGGCAGTCGTTTATATATTCTTCACGCGTATATCCGTCCAGATTGTTAAAGCCCAGCACAACATCAGAAAAGTTATTATTCTTGTCCGGTACAATAAGACTTACAACTATGCCCCCGTAATTTGTTACTTCAGCCTTCATTCCTTTGCTGTTGCTGAGTGTGAAAAGGGATACGTTTTCCCCACCCGGGGTTTTCCCGAATGGGCGCTCACTGATGGTCGGTTTCAAACCGCCTCCTTGTAAAGTGCTGCATAAGAAGATAAAAGTAAAACTTAGGGAAAGAATCAAATGTGACATGTAGCTTCTCCGGAATTTGCATTTATATAAAATGGATTTTGCTGCAGCTGCCGTATTAAAGAATAATTTTGGAAATAATTTCCTGATAAGCAATACGAGTAACTGAAAACCTTGAAAAGGAAAGCGAATGCCACTGTAGAATAGCCTTATTTTCCGTAAATTGCCCCTTCCGGTTCTGTTTTATTTCCCCTGTTTTTGATATATTGATCCAATATTAATGCAAAAAGAAAAACTGTAATAATCACATATGAGCGTGAAAATTTTCCATACTGCCGACATTCATATCGGCCTTAAGTTCTCGGGGAGGGATTATCCTCAGGATCTGAAGGACCGCCTGGTAGCGGAACCCCTGGAAACACTTAAAAGAATGGTCCGCCTGGCTAATGAAAACAAGTGCGACCTGTTTGTAATTGCCGGCGACATGTTCGACAGGACCAATATATCTAAAGCGGAAGTAAGGAAGGCGGCACTTGCCTTAAACGAGTTCCAGGGCACTTCGGTTTGTGTGCTTCCCGGAAATCACGATTTTATTGAAGATGACCCTGAGTCCATATGGGCTGCATTCCGTGAAAAAATGAGCGAGCACCTGCTCCTGTTCCTGGATAAGCCCGAGCCTAAGAGCGTAACGGCAGGGGAGAGAAAAGTAACCTTCTACCCCGGCGCATGCAGAACAAAGCACTCTAATGAAAACGCAATCGGCTGGGTTAAGGATGCCCCGAAATCCAGGGATGATCTTAATATAGGCGTGGCCCACGGGAGCGTTCAGGGCGTTTCGCCCGATATGGAGCAGAATTATTTTCCTATGACCCCCGATGAAATGCGCCAGAGCGGAGTCTCCTTCTGGCTTTTGGGCCACACACACGTGCAGTACCCTAAAAGCCGGGGCACAATGAACCCCGTTTTCTTTATGCCTTCCACACCTTGCCCCGACGGTTTCGACTGCATGCACGAAGGCTACGCATGGATAATTGAAGTAATGGAAGATAATTCCTTAAAATATGAACCGGTTAGAACAGGCACCTTTACATTCAAAACGTGGGAAAAAGAGGTCTACTCAATTACGGATGTTGAAAAGCTGAAAAGTGAAGCGCTCACGCTTCCAAAAGAAACAACCCTTATGAAGCTGAAACTGAAAGGCCGCCTCAACAGCAGTGAACTGGAAACTCTCCCGGACCTCTTAAACGAAATAAAGAACTCTCTTATATATATAGAATCGGACACACAGGACGTTATACTGAACATCGATAAGGATTATATAGAAAAAAGCTTTTCAGAAGATTCGCTTCCTTACCGCCTGCTCGGCAGAATTGAAAAATGCGGCGATGAACTTGCCCTTCAGCTTGCTTTCTCGCTTATTGAGGAGGCCAGGAAATGATCATAGGCCGGATTAAGCTGAACCCCTTTGCAGGCACAAGCGACAGGACGATTGTTTTTAACAAGGGACTTAATGTCATCCTTGGGCATAATGAATCGGGAAAAAGCACTCTTGTAAACGCCCTTAAGTCGGCGCTTTTTGTGGATACCTCTCTTACACCCGCAAAATTCAAATCCATTATGGGGGACTTCCTTCCTATAGGCGGAGGCGATACGGTGCACGTCTCACTCGAAATTATCTCTGACGGCCAGACATACTGCCTGGAAAAATACTGGGGGGCTACAAAAAGCTCAAAGCTAAGCCTTCAGGGGGGAGGAGGATACTTTACTTCCTCTGAAGAAATTACCGAAAAAATGAACGCCCTTCTGGGACTTAACCGCGGCACCTATGAAAACGTGCTCATAATAAGGCAGGCCTCTTTAGCCGAAACAATTAAACAGATGGAGGCTAAAGGCGAGGCTTCGGAATCCATACAGCATATCCTCAGAAATTCCCGCTTCAGAATGGATGGGGTCTCAGTTCCTAAATTGAGGGATCTTGCCCGGGAGAAGGTGAAGGAGTATTTCTCGCACTGGGACAGGAGCCTCGGTAAACCAGAGGGAATGAGGGACTACGGCAACGAGTGGAAAAAGGAAGTTGGAAAGATTCTTAAGGCTTATTACAGCATGAGGCATGCCGAAGAGCTTTATAATAAGGCAATGGATTTTGAAAAGCGCCTGGATGAAATAATCCTTAAGACCAGGGGAGTCTCAGAGGAGAAAAACTGCATGGAGGCTTTTGTCACACGCTACGAGGCATCCTATGAGGCTGCCGGCAGAAGACAGAACCTTATGCTCCGGAAAGCCCTCTCTTCAGAGAAGATACGCCAGCTCGTGGAGGTCCAGAAACTCTGGCCAAGGGCCGATATTGAGCTTCAGTACCTGACCGAGAACCGCAACGACCTCCTGGCAAAACAAAAATCTCTTGAAGAAGAGGAAAAGAAGGCTGAAGCCTATGAGGCGCAGAGATCCTTAAGGGAGAAATACGAAAGGGCAAAAAAGATATTCGATGATTACCTGGCCGAAAAGGAAAAAGTAAACAGCCTCGTGAGAATTACAAAGCAGGATCTTGAACAGCTTGAAAAGGCCTCCGGAAGTCTGGATGAACTGAGAATAAAGTTCGAAGCCCAGAAGCTGAGGCTTAAAATAGAATCAGGTGAGGAAGTAAAATTAAGCCTTACAGAAGGGCTTAAGAGCCCCAGGGACTTAGAAATTAAAAAAGACGAAACTTATGAAAGTACTGTCAGCGGAAGTGTAAGTATAAGTGCCGGGCACCTGAAGATTTCTGTTTCCTCGGATAATGAAAACATTAGTGAGATAATGGAAAAGCTGGAAGCCTCGCGGATGAGTTATGAAGAGCTCCTGGCAAAGTTCTCAGTTAAAAACCTGGCAGAATTTAAGCTGAAGGCTGACTTATATAAAGAGCAGTTCGATAAGGCAAAAAGACTAGCCGAGGACCTGAAGAAGGAAATTGGTGAGGAACCCTACTTGCAGCTTCAGGAAAGATACTTAAGCCTTCAGGAAGAAAAGCCCGGGCGGTCTTTATCTGAAGTTCTGAAAGAGAGTGGAGAGCTTGGCAAAAAGCTCACACGCGTGGAAAAGGATATTGAAGAAAAGTCCAGACAGACCAGACAGTATCAGAGCACATACGGATCGGAAGAGGAATTAAGCAGCCTTCTTACAGAAAGGAAGATTGAAGAGATGAAGCTGGATGATGAAATTAAAAAGCTTCAGCCCCTTCCGAAAGAGTTTCAGGAAGCTTCTGTTTTTATTAAAGAATACGAAGCCAATAAATCTTTATACGAAAAGAAGAAAGACGAGCTGAATGAGCTGAAGGTGGAAAAAGCCGAACATGAGAAGAACGATCCCGGAACTTCTGCCGAGGAGCTCTTAAGCGTGGCTTCAGAAACAAAAGAGAGCTTTGAAAGGGCAAAGAAAGAAGGGGAAGGTTATCTTCTTATCGAACAGGAGCTGAGCGGTATTTTAGAAGAGATAGACCGCGACACATTTGAGCCTCTTAAAAAAGAAGTGAACAGTTTCTTAAAGAAGCTTACAATAAATAAATATTCAGATGTATCCATGAAGGAGATTGTGCCCGAGGGTGTCAAGTCCAACGGAGGCGTGCTCCCGTTTGAAATTCTTTCAGCGGGTACAAAAGACATACTGGCCCTCTCGGTCAGGCTCGGCATGGCGGGCTTTTACCTGAACGGACGGAAGGGTTTCATCATAATGGATGATCCTCTTGTAAACCTCGATCCCGGGCGCCAGAGGGTTGCCGTTGAAGCGATTAGGCAGGTTTCGGAAGAAAAACAGGTGATTGTCTTAACCTGCCACCCCTCGCATGCAGAACTTTTCGGGAAGGGAGTTATTTCCCTGACATAATTCAACGGAAAAATAATTTACCTTTGGACTCGTAAAATTGAATTGATCTGAAGCGTTCTATTAAGTATCTCTTTATTAGAGCATTTTTTTACACTATTACGGTTCTCTAAGAAATGAATGAAACTGTTACTGAGAGAAAAATAATAGATCTGAACCCCTCACAGCTGCGCATGATAAAAAGCGGATGGGGGGATTTGGCAGTTGAAAATTCCACGGTTGAAAAGATAACCTACATTTCAGACGGCCTTAAGGTAAAAGGCTTTATCGCTTACCCGAAAGAGGAAGGGACTTTCCCCTGTGTAATCTGGAACCGCGGGGGCCTGGGAAAAGACGGCGCAATAGACGACTTTACCGCCCGCGGCATATTCGGGCAGCTTGCAGGCTGGGGCTATGTGGTCCTGGCCTCGCAGTACCGGGGTAACATGGGAGGCGAAGGGCGTGATGAATTCGGCGGAAGCGACGTTAACGACATTCTGAACCTTATACCCTTAGCTGATGAAATTCCGCAGGCCGATAAATCCCGCTGGGCAATGGAAGGCTGGAGCCGCGGCGGAATGATGACTTACCTCACGCTTACACGAAAGGATATTTTTAAGACGGCTATAATAAGCGGAGGCATTGCCGACCTGCACTGCAGCGCCGGGGAGAACCGCTTCATGCGAATGCTCTATGAAAGAACACTCGGAAGCTTTGAATCTGAGAACTTCAAAGAGGCCTGCTTTAAGCGTTCAATTATAAATTTCCCTGAAAAGCTTCCAAAGAATACTCCGATGCTTCTGCTGCACGGTACTGCCGACGAGAGGGTATCGCCTGCGGATTCACTCAAACTCTCAGAGAAACTGCTGAAAGAAAAAATTCCCTTCCGCCTCGTCATGATTGAAAACGGGGACCACTTCCTCAGGACTCATAAAAAAGAAGTTGACGAAATGCGGAAGCAATGGCTTAATAAATATATGAAAGGAATAAAATGAAATTAGCCTTGCTGAATCAGAAGGATCTCCTCATATGAATCTGAAGAGGGTAAGAGTACTAAAAGAAGGAATAAATAAACCCGGCGCGGTAATCTACTGGATGAGCCGCGACCAGAGAGTATACGATAACTGGGCCTTCACCTTTGCGCAGGAGCTGGCCATAAAACAGAAGCGCCCTTTTGCCGTAGTCTTCTGCCTTGTGCCTTCATTCCTCGATGCGGCTTACAGGCAGTACCAGTTAATGCTTAAAGGGTTACAGGAAGCTGAAAATGAATTCAGGCTTTATAACATCCCTTTTTATGTTTTAACAGGTGAGCCCCGTGACGTGCTTGTAAAATTCATTTCTGAAAAGAAAGTTGCCTCAGTCATAACCGACTTCGACCCTTTAAGAATAAAAAGAAAGTGGAAAAGCGAAGTTGCCGAAAAGACAGACGTGCACGTCTATGAAGTTGATGCCCATAATATTGTGCCCTGCTGGATCGCCTCCGATAAGCAGGAGTTTGCAGCCTATACATTCCGCCCGAAGATCAACCGCCGCCTGGCGGAATTTCTGGAGGATTTCCCGCTGCCGCAGAAAATGCCTGAGAACACCTTCCCCGTGCAGAAGGAAACCGACTGGAATAAAATTGAGAAGTCGCTCAAGGTGGATTACAGCGTGAAGCCTGTGGATTGGCTTAAGCCCGGAGAAGGGGAGGCCTTGAGAATGCTGAACGTTTTTATTGAAACCAAGGCCGCCCTTTATGCTGAAGATCGAAACAATCCGAACGTAAACGTGCAGTCGAACCTTTCGCCATACCTGCACTTCGGACAGATATCTTCCCAGAGGGTTGCCCTTAATATGGGAAGCTTCGTCACCAACCCGGGTCTTACAGAGGCTTTCTTAGAAGAGCTGATTGTAAGAAAAGAGCTGGCCGACAATTACTGCTATTACAATGAAAAATACGATTCATTTGAGGGACTGCCGGAGTGGGCCAGGCTGACGCTGAATGAGCACAGGAATGATCCCCGGGAGTGCATTTATTCTATTGAGGAATTTGAAAAGGCCAAAACGCACGACAGTCTCTGGAACGCCGCCCAAATGGAGATGGTTACTACAGGCAAAATGCACGGATACCTCCGCATGTACTGGGCAAAGAAGATACTTGAATGGACCCTCTCACCCGAGGAAGCATTGAAGATTGCAATATATCTGAACGATAAATATTCACTCGACGGGCGCGATCCCAACGGCTACACCGGAATTGCATGGTCAATCGGGGGAGTGCACGACCGCGGCTGGGGTGAAAGGAAAGTCTACGGCAAGATCCGTTACATGAGTCAGTACGGCTGCCGCAAAAAGTTCAACGCCCAAAGCTACATCGAAAAACACCTGGGCGGATGAATATCCCTGTTCTGACTGAATAGCCACGACCTTCAGAGACTGTGTGAAAACTCAAAATCGTGGACATCTTGAAGATCTCACTTAATTGTAAGTGGGATCTTAATTTAATTCAAGAATGAGGCTCCTGATTCTTTAAGGTTACGTTTTTATCTCC
>DATAKL010000058.1:0-189366 GCA_036261625.1 Ignavibacteriales bacterium
AAACAGATCCTGTATATGCTCAAGTACATACTTTTTCCACTTTGCTATCTGTGTCGGATGTACTCCGAAATTCTTTGAAAGTTCACCAATGGTATTAGTTTCCCTTATCGCATCTACCGATACCCTGGCCTTCATTTGACTCGTAAATACCTGCCGTTTCTTGACCATAGCTTTTGCCTCCCCGCAGTTTCATGTCATCCATAGACCCGGACAACAATAATTTAATGATTTTTATGTCTTAAATTATTGCCTTTTTTTGTCCAGTTTTTGGGGGAAAGCTCACATAACTCAGCTCCTTTTCTCAGAATTAAAGAGATATAATCCACATCGACCTTTATATTTACCCAAGAGATAGTTCTCTAAGATGACAATGCGATTGGCTGTTGATATTTTGTGATTGGGAGCTTTTGGGAGAGGGGGAAATGCAAATAAAAGAAAAGGCTCGAAGTGAGCCTTTTATCCTTCATGAATTTCCATTAGGTGCTTGAGTTCCGAAACAAAGCTTTCAGCCTCGCTTTCTTTTATAATCTTAACAGTATGACCATTATCTGTCATTTTTAATTTTCTTTCGATAAAATCATCAATATCATCAGTTCTTTTCTCTGGCTCCAAAGCTAAATAATATAAGTTAAATGGCTCAGTTGCAGTCAAAAGTTCCTGAGTAATACCTGCCCATCTATAGACTTTACTTTTAATATTTTCATCTTCTACTAGGTCAAAGGAGAGTGGCTTAAAGAAATTCCATTTCCCATTTTTCCATGAAAGGTCAAAACGGAATTCATCATTTCGGGTTTTAACCGTATTTGGTTGAAGTTTCTCTGTAATACCTTTTGAATCAAAATACTTCTTATAAACTTCTCTCCAAGCTTCTTCATCAGTTCGCGATTTCTTTTCACTATGGCTTTCATATTTCATAATAAAGGTACTGTAAAGTTCTTCCAAAGTATGGTCTATATCCAGCGTTAAACCTTTATAGACTTTGGAAAATTTTAATGCAGAATCATCCTTTGGTAAAACCGAACTAGTAATTGCTTCAACAGAAGTCATACTTTCAAAATCAAGTTTTTCCTTAATTTCATTATTAAGCTTTTTCAATGACAGTTCAATAAAACGAAGGGTTAGGAGAATGTTCTTTCCATCAACGCCATGGAAGAAGTCGGAAAGTCTCTTATACCTTCTGAGCATTTTTGCCCTGAGTTCCTTTTCTTTGGGGTCATAAGCTACAATACCAACATTTATGAACTCACCAGTTACAATGTCATGGCAATATCTTAATATCTGATATTCATAAGTTTTCATGACAATAACCTCCTGATTTCATCTTTGTATTTATCTGCATTTATAACTTTGAGTGATAAATAGTTCTTTATTTTTTCAAAATTATCGCATCTCCAAGCATCGGGAATAAGACTTTCAGCTTTACTCCAAAATTCGGTATTTAAATTATCGAATTTCTCGAAAAAGTCTTCACTTACAAAGTCCTTATTTTTAAGATACGGAAATAAAATATGATTATCAGCTGTATACATATCCCCAGAATTCAACTTCCAAGGGGCCGGATTTAGTGCAGATGAAAACATATGCAAAAAACTAAAGGAAGTTTCATGGTCATAAATGTAAATTTCTTCACGATTTGTGAACATATTGGGTTTATCAGGTCTACGGTCCCCATTTTCTATAAACATGTCAAAAATAAAAATATTAAGCAAATTCTTATGAAATTTCTGCAATAAATGCACGTCATTATTCCAAGTAGTCCATCCTTCCATATAAACCGTCCCAAAATTTAAACCGATGCTGTTATGTAAACTTTGGAACGTTTCTTCACCTCTATAAAGTTCACAAAAATCTTCAGTTATTTCGACTATAACAGGGGAAGGAACTTTTAAGTCAAGCTCAGAAGCAATAAATGAGGCACAAAGCTCTGATAAACTAGCAATTTCTGACATTCTGTTGAACCTAATTGGTTTTGCAACACACGTTGTCAGAGTATAAAGCTTTTTATCCCTGCCCATAATAACTATAGGTTTTGTGGCTCCTGTCTCCAGGGTCTTTACTTTTGATTCTGCTAATACTTGTGGAAACACAAAATTTGGATTGGTGATTTTCATTTGAATGTTATATAGATATAATGAATGTTCAACAGTTGAAAAAACCAAAAATTCCTAGAAAGTCTAAAATAGTTCTGAGAAAATAGGAAAAATTAAATTAATATCATATAGCTTGGAAATATTTGGTCCCCTGATGGTATTCTACTTGAAGAATGCAATAATCAGGGACAACCACCGAATTGCATTTAAAAACCTCCGTTTATTTGTCTAATTCCCGGTATAAAAGCTGAAAGTCATCACAAAACAAGTTTAACCGGAAGAGCCGGGAGGTAAGTTTCAATGGGCAGTGATGAGCCCACAGCTTCTTATTTTCCGGCTTTTTCATAAAAAAATTCTTGGAGTTTAAACAAAAAGGTTCTACTTTAGTGTGTACTAAAGTGTGTATCATTGAATGCAAAACCTGTCAAAATGTGGGTCTCTGCCTCACAAAAAAGTGCGAAAACAGGCTAAAAATACAATGGGGCTATAGCTCAGCTGGGAGAGCGCTTCGTTCGCAACGAAGAGGCCAGCGGTTCGATCCCGCTTAGCTCCACTTTCCCTTTTGTAATTCCTTTTATTTTTTAAGGGGATACATCATGAAGTTTTTTGTTTTACCTGTACTTCTTCTGCTTCTTTCTTCAGACTTCATTCTGCCTCAAAACAGACCTGACTCACTAAATACTGAATCAGGCTGGCTGCAGGCAGGGCTTGGCTTTTCGGGTGCTAAATTCCAGAACTCTAAAACGGGATTTCTCTTCGGCCTTGGCGGTACAATTAAGTCGGGAGACAACCTCATTTCCTTACGGTTTAACAAGAATACGGAAATTACCATATTTGGCCCTGACCCTCCCGGGGAAATCTGGACACTTGAAGCTCTTTATGGAAGAGCTTTTGCTTTTTCAAACAAAAGAGCAATTATTCCTATTATCTTTCCGATTGGACTTTTATTTAAGGGGAACTTTAACTGCCTGTTTAACATATCAGCGGGAATAAGCTATGTGAGCCTGAAAGAAAGGACACCCCTGATGTTAACGAGAGATTTTCTTAACAGTACTTACGACTATAAAATAACCGGCAGGTTCGGAGTACCTGTAGAGCTGGAACTGATAAACTGGTTTTCCAGGAATTTTGCACTTGGAACCGGCGTCTATTCCAATATTAACGGCGGGAAAATTTTCGTAGGCTTCAGAGAAAATGTGTACATCGGAATTTTTTAGGCCTCATAATGGCCATGCTGTCTTGATATTATCACGCGGAATAAATATATTTGTAGTCTTGAATCTGTTAGCGGGTAAAAAGATTTTATAGAGTTTCCAGGCCCGGCTAATGAGTTAGTGCCCAACCCCACGAGGTCCGGAAGGAAGCAGTGGTAAGTACGAAGCTTGTGTAGCCGGTTGCCTGGATTTTTGTTTTTAACCCCTTATTAAGCCCCGAAGGCTTTCACCGGAATTAAAAACTCAAGCCTGCCTGCCGAAAGCCTGGCCCGTCCCTGAAAGACAATCTTCGCAACGGCACCTTTCTTAAAATCAAATTCTGCCCCAGAGTTGGATACAAGCCTTGAAAGGTGTGTCGAAAAGTCGGGCTCATGCCCGAATAAAACAATGTCATCTCCCGGCATCTCGTTTACCAGGGCTATAATGTCTTCTGTTCTGCTGCCCGGCATAAGACGGCTGTCCTGAATAATGTCTTCTTTCATGCCGTAGCCTTTCCTTACAATTTCCGCTGTTTCAAGCGCCCTTACAAGAGGGGAGGATATGAGTGTGTCGAATTTGGGGATAACAGTCTTCCAGCCTTTGACTGCAGCTGACATTTTCTTTTTGCCTTCTTCAGTCAGCTCCCGGTCGAAATCCCTCCCGCCCGGCTTTTTGTCTTCAGCCGCACCGTGCCTTACTAAATAAAGGTTCACTTTTATTCTCCAAAGTTTGCATAAAAGACGGAAATATGGTTTCCGAAAGCTGCCAGATCCTTATTGAGCTCCTTGCCCAAAGGGGTCTGCAAAAGCCTGTCCAGTTCACTTTTATCAGTAAAAGAGGCTTCACAAAACTTCTCAAATTTTTCAGGGCTTAAAAGTGCGCCTTCAATTTCTGCACTGCTTACTTTTTTACCTGCAAGTCTCTCCAGCTTTGGAATTGTGCTTTCATTAAAACGCACCAGAACAGATTCGTCCCCGGTCTTCTTCAGGAAAATAAGTAGCTTGTACATAACTTAATATAAAATATAAATTTTCAGAAAAAAATGTTATTTGGCCCGGGAGATTTCCCTGGCGGATTTTTCGTCTTTTAGCTCGGGCAAAGTGGCAGGGAAGTCAAAGTCCTTGACCTGCTCTTTTATGATATTGTCAAAATAATTGTTTTGGCTGAGGTATCTTTCTTCTTTTGGCGAATAGATAAACTTATCCTGTTTAACATCTGAAACGGTTTCAGGCACACTGATCTCAGTTATAATGGAATCTTTGGAAATAGTTCCTAACTCCTGAGAGAAAAACGCATCAGGTTTATTGAGTGAATAATATGAACGGAAGACAAGCCTAACCGCATCAGGTGTGACTTTGTAAAGTGAAAGCCTTTTTAAGCTCAGTGCCTCTTTTGAAATGAAACTTTCTGCAAGTTTTATAAAGGTATTGTCGTCTTTAACAAAGTAGTCCATTGCCATGTCCCCGTTAAGCGACTTATCGAGTAACAGCAGGTTGAATTTACTGTTATAAACTGCAAAACGGTTGTATACGGGATTAGCGTACTGAAGCATTATGTAATAATATCTCTGGCCGTTTGACTTAAAGCTGTCGGCAGCAAATGCAGTATAATTCTTATTGACAGGAAGACCCGGATCTATGAGTCCCTGCAGGGCATCGTTGGCAGACTTGTCGCCTGATATGGCAAGGGAGACCATTTCCTTAAGGCTGCCGGGAGTTAACTGCTTTGACTTTCCGTCTTTGGAGCAGCCGGCGAAAACTGCTAAAATAAATAAAATGGGGATGACAATTTTTTTCATACGTTTCCACGAACTTTTATAAAATTACAAACGGAAAGTTACAAATTTAATAACGAAAAGAAAAAGCAAAGATTTACTCTTTCCTAAATCTTAACCTTACTCCTCCTTGTGGAAGTAACTATACACCACTTCGGCCTTTGCACTTCCTGCAATCTTAGCCAGATCCTCTTTCGATGCGGCTTTTACAGCATTCAGACTTCCCATTTCCTTAAGGAGCTTTTCAGCAGTACCGGGACCTATGCCTTCAATTTCGAGGAGTTCCGAAGTAAAGGTGCGCTTGCTTCTTCTTAAGCGGTGGAATGTAATTGCAAAGCGGTGTGCCTCATCGCGAACGTGCTGAAGAAGCTTAAGGCTGGAAGAGGTCTTTGGTATTATCCATGCCTCCGATTCTCCGGGAAAGAACACCTCTTCAAGGCGCTTGGCAAGTCCAATAATGTTATAGCCCTTAAGGCCCAGGCCGTCTAAAATTTCTACGGCGCTTGAGAGCTGTCCTTTTCCGCCGTCAACCATAATTAGTTCAGGCAGGGGTTCATTTTCCTCTTTCAGGCGGCTGTAGCGGCGTTCAATTACTTCACGCATGCTCTCAAAGTCGTTAGGTCCCTCAACATTTTTAATTATGAACTTTCTGTACCGGCTTTTCTTAGGCTTACCGTCTTCAAAGACCACCATGCTTGCAACCGTGTCAGTGCCCTGGAGGTTTGAAATATCAAAGCATTCAATTCTCTTTGGTATCACGTTCATCTTCAGGTCGCGCTTTAATGCAGCCAGAACATAAGGCACGTTGCCTTCTTTTTTCATCTTGTTCAGCTGAATTTCCTTAAGCTGCAGGATGGCATTCTGCTTGCACATTTTCATCAGTGACATAACGTCGCTGCTTATCTTGGGCACAACAAACTTTACTTTTCTTTCAGATGCCTTCTCCAGCCACTCCATAAGCGACTCCGCCTCGGAGGGTTCAGTCTCCAGAATTATCTCTCCCGGAATTTCCACAAGTTCGCTGTAATAGAATTTAATTGCAGCGGCATAGACCTCAGAAGTCTCTTCAGAGCCCTCAACCGAGAGCTTTAGCTGCTTTTTGCCGACGAGTTTTCCGCTTCTTATATTGAATATTGAACATGCGGCGTCTTTGCCCTCATAGGCAACACAGATGACGTCGCGGTCAAGCTTGTCTGAGGCCACAACCTTCTGCTTTGAGGAATAGATGCTCAGATGTTCAATTTTATCCCTTAGTTCAGCCGCCTTTTCGAACTGGAACTCTTTGGCAGCCTTCTGCATTTTCTCCTGAAGCTCTGAGATGAGGTCGTCAGTTTTTCCTCTTAAGACCTTAACAGCCTCATTTACCATTTCGCGGTAGGCAATCTGCGAGATGAGCCCCTCGCATGGGCCGTCGCATTTTTTTATGTGGTACTCCAGGCACAGTTTGACTTTCCTGGCCTCAATTACGGCCTCATCTAAATAAAACTTGCAGTTGCGTATCCTGAATACCTCGTTTATCATGCGGAGCGAGTTCTTCATGCTCTTGACGTCCGTATAAGGCCCGAAATACTTACTTCCGTTGCGCACAACCTGCCGGGTTGGAAATATCCTCGGGTAAGGTTCATTGGTTACAACAATGTAGGGGAAAGTCTTGTCGTCTTTAAGAAGAATATTGTACCTGGGCGTCAGTTCTTTGATGAGGTTATTTTCAAGCACGAGGGCCTCAACCTCGGTGTCTGTCATAATAAGCTCGAGGTTTTCAATCTTGCTTACGAGGGCACGGGTCTTTGCCGAATCTATATTTGTATGGAAATAAGACCTTACACGGTTACGCAGGTTTTTGGCTTTGCCTACATAAATTACCTTCCCCTTGTCGTTCAGGAACTGGTATACGCCGGGACTAGTAGGGAGGTTATTTAATTTTGTTTCTAATTCTGTATTCATTTTAAGTTTTAATATTTTGCTTCAGGAAAATTTCCCTGCTCTACTATACATAAAAAATCCAATTAATGAAACCATTAATTGGATTAAACGCAAACAACGCATTTTAGGTTCAAGGGTTTATGCCTCTTTGCGGCAAGAACACCTTAAATGCTTATTTTTTAAGGATCGAGTTCTTGGGTATAACAACAATGCCCGTCTCTGAAACCGTAAAGCGCTTGCGGTCTTCTTCAGGATCGAAACCGATCTCAAAGCCTTCGGGCACGTTAACATTTTTATCTATTATTGCGCGCCTTATTCTTGCATGGCGACCTATGTTGCAGTTATTGAAAATAATTGAATCCGTAATATAAGAATAGCTGTTAACCCTGACATTCGGGCCTATAATTGAGCGCTCTACAAGTCCTCCGGAGACAATCGTGCCGTCGCAGATAAGAGAGTTCAGGCTTCGGCCAACCCGTTCACCTTCGTGCGAAAGGGTTTTTGCCGGCGGCAGCTGAAGCTGCAGGGTTCTTATAGGCCAGCTCGTGTCATACAGGTTAAACTCCGGGCTTACGCTTATAAGGTCCATGCTGGCTGCAAAGTAGCTGTCGATGGTTCCGATATCTCTCCAGTATACGTCGTTTTTTTTGTTTTCATCCTGGAATTTATAGGCGTATATGCTGTAGCCTGCTTTAATCATGTAGGGAAGTATATGCTTTCCAAAATCGTTATTCGGAAGGTTCTTGTCAGACATTTCACGGAATACGTCAATGAGCATCTTGGCGTTAAAGACGTACATTCCCATATTCACGAAAGAATAGCCCGGCTTGTCCGGAATTTCAGGGGGATTTTTGACCTTTTCCACAAATCCGGATACCTTATAGTCGGCATTGATATTAAGAACTCCAAACCGGCTTGCCTGTTCTTTTGGGTAGTCGATACTGGCAATTGTAACGTCGCTTTTTCTGTCTATATGGTACTGCAGCATCTTCAGGTAATCCATCTTATAGATGTGATCGCCTGATAAGATAAGTACCCATTTGCTGTTGTTTACTTCAATCAGATTTATGTTCTGTTCTATTGCATTTGCCGTTCCGGTGTACCAGTCGCCGCTGATTTTTCTCTGCGGGGGGATTGAATAGATAAATTCACCCAGTTCAGGATTAAATATGCTCCAGGCTTCATAGAGGTGCTGGTTGAGTGAATCTGACTTATACTGTGTAAGTACATAAATTTTTCTTAAGCCTGAATTAAGACAGTTGGAAAGGGTGAAATCGATAATTCTGTACTTACCCCCGAATGGTACCGAGGGTTTTGAACGAGGTTCGGTCAGCGGTGCCAGTCGTTCACCCTGCCCGCCTGCCAGTATCATTGATAAAGTATCCCTCAGAAGCGCGGAACCTGCAAATAACATAATATTCCTCATTACTTTTTAATGATACATAAAAAAATCAAAAATTCGCGACTTAAGCAACAACTAAATCAAAATTTAACAACAATTTAACCTGACCGTACCCGCAGTATAAACCGGGGAAGATTAAAAATTAACTTGTCAAACTTAAATTATAGGCTTAACTTTGTTATATAATCAATAATCTTTTATCAAATATCCGTCATGACAAAAAGAAAACTGAAGGCATTTCAGGTAGCTTCCATTGTTTTTTTTAATTCACTGCTGTTCATTTCCTGGACTATCCATTACGAACCTGTTAAGTCACTTCTTTCGGGAGCCCCTTTTCTTCAGCTTTATGTTCAGTACAGGTTGTCCCAGCAGGACAGCATGGAAAGCTATATTACTCCTGCACAGAATAAGATCGATGTCACTCATTACGATATAAATATAGATTTATTCCCTGAAAAGAAAATTATAAAGGGGGATGTAACTCTAACGGGCGTTCTTCTTGACAGGTCGCTTAAAAAGCTGGATCTCAATTTTTATGAAAATATGTCGGTTAAGCAGCTTACTCTTAACGGGAAACCCACGGAGTTTGAGCAGAAGGAGACCAGGCTTTCAATTCCTTTGAACTCCTTTAATGCAGATACATTTAACCTCAGGGTAGTTTACGAAGGCACTCCCAAGAGTCTCGGCTTCGGTTCATTTAATTTCAGCAGCTTCAGCAATAGACCGGTTGTTTACACATTAAGCGAACCCATATACGCCTCTACATGGTATCCCTGCAACGACAAGCCCGACGATAAGGCACTAATGGATATGCGAATTACAAACGACAGCTCAAAGGTTTCCGTCTCCAACGGGCACCTTATGGATGTTAAAACAGTCGGGCAGAGAAGAACCTATCACTGGAAAACATTTTATCCTATTACGACCTACCTGATATGCATATATTCGGCCGATTACAGGCATTTTGATGAAAAGTACGTCTCGGAACGGAAAGACACGATGAATATAGATTATTTTGCTTTCCCTGAGCACCTGGATATGGCAGAGACGGACTTCAGTGGTCACCCTGAAATGATCCGGTTCTTTTCAGGCCTTTTCGGCGAGTACCCTTTCATAAAGGAAAAGTACGGCGTTGCGGAATTCCTCTGGCAGATGGGGGCCATGGAACATCAGACAATAACAGGCATAGGATCGAACTTCCTGAACGGGCGGAGGTTTTTTAATGAGTTTTATATCCATGAACTGGCCCATCAGTGGTTTGGCGACGCCGTAAGCCCTGCAACATGGAAGGATATCTGGCTTAATGAGGGCTTTGCCAGCTACTGCGAGGCTCTTTACGCTGAACATGAATCGGGAGTCTCGGCCTATCGTTCTACCATGCTTCAGAAATTTCACGACCGTTTCTCAGGCACTCTTTATAATCCTGAAAGCGGCCTCTTCAGCTCCACGGTATACGATAAGGGTGCCTGGGTGCTGCATATGCTAAGATGGGAACTGGGCGACAGCGTGTTCTTCAGTTCACTTAAGAAATATTATGAGACCTTTAAGTATAAAAATGCCGCAACAAGAGATTTTATCAATGTCTGCCAGAACGAGTCGCATAAGGACCTTTCCTACTTCTTTAAGCAGTGGGTCTTTGAGGGGGAGGATAATATCAGAATTCTTTACAGCTGGACGGATAAAGCCGCAGAAAACAACTCTCATCTGCTTACACTTAACATAATGCAGGAACAAAGCAGCCCGAAGACCTTCAGATTTCCGCTTGAAGTGGAAATTAAGCTCATTGGGCAGGAAAGGGAAATCCGCAGGACTTTTTATGTCACCAGCTCTCAGCAGAGTTTTCATCTGAAGCTGGACAGTCCCGTTCAGGGCATTACAATGGATCCTGACGGCTGGCTTTTAGCCTCATTTAAGAAAGAAGAGTAAAAAAACACATTATAATTTAAGCCATTCCGCTTTGACGGGCATTTTTACCCGTTTTTGCTTATTTTTGTAAATCAAATAATCAGTTATAAAGGCGTTTTTGAAAGACAGCTATTTATTTATATCGGATGTTCACCTGGGACTTCAGTCGAAAGCGGCCGAAAAGGAGAAAGAAAGGCTTCTTGTCAGGTTTCTGAAAAAGGCTTCCGAAGAGGCCAGAGAACTTTATATACTGGGAGATTTGTTTGATTATTGGTTCGAGTACAAGCGTGTTTACCAGAAAGGCTTTTTCAGAACACTGACCGCACTGGAGGATCTTTCTGAAAGCGGCACCAGGATTCATTATATTATTGGCAATCACGATTTTTCGCACCGCGACTTTTTTGGAACAGAAATCGGCGCCAAATTGTATGAATTACCGGTAGAGGCTTCTATTGAAGGCAAAAAATTCTTTCTTGCTCACGGCGACGGGCTGGTAAAAAACGACCTGGGCTATAAAATTCTGAAATTGGTACTCAGAAATAAAACTGTTCAGAGATTCTATTCCCTCCTGCATCCTGATCTGGGTATAGCCATTGCAAGTGCTACAAGCCGCAAAAGCCGCGACTATACGGCACAGAAAGACTATGGCGAAATTGACGGTATGTTTGAAGCCGCAAAGGGAAAAATAGATTCAGGCTTCGATTATGTTATTTTCGGGCATTCTCATAGAAGAGCTTTCGAAAACTACAAAAACGGATATTACATTAATCTGGGCTCCTGGCTTTCCAGACCCTGTTATGGCCAGTTCAAAAATGGCCGCTTTACAATAGTTGATTGGAATTAAAATGGAACAAACTTCAAATACTGATAAAAAAAAGAAACCTGCCCGCTACGATAGAAATAAAATCCTGAGGATTTCCTTAATCGGTGCCGTTTTACTCTTTCTGGCCCTCGGCGCCTACATCTTCAAGGGTCTGCCATCACTTGAGGAACTTGAAAACCCGAAGCCTGTACTGGCCAGCAAGGTCTACGGCGTTGACGGCGAGCTGATTGGACAGTTCTTTATTGAAAACAGAATCGAAGTCCCTTTAGACTCAATCCCCAAACACCTTCAGAATGCGCTTATTGCAACTGAGGACAGGAAGTTCTACGAACACTGGGGAGTTGACGTGAACCGCTTCTTTAAGGCCATGGTAAAGGACGTTTTTACGCTTTCAATGCGCGAAGGAGCTTCTACAATTACACAGCAGCTGGCAAAAAACCTTTATAAACTTAAAAGCAAGAATGAAAATAAATTTGAGACCGTAATCAGAAAAATCAGGGAATGGATAACAGCCATACAGATTGAGAAGACTTATACTAAAGATGAAATTCTTAATATGTACCTGAATATTTCCTATTTCGGACGCGGAGCCTACGGCGTGGAAACCGCGGCTAAGGCCTATTTCAATAAGGACGCAAATGACCTGACCGTGCCTGAATCTGCCATCTTGGTGGCTTTACTCAAGTCATCCGTAAATTACGACCCTGCAAAACATTACGACCGGGCGCTTGCAAGACGGAATCTTGTAATGGCCAGTATGGTTGATGCGGGCTACCTGGATGAGAAGTTTTATGAGAAATTCAGGAATCTTCCGATCCCGGTAGGAAGCCAGAAGTATGAAACATATCAGACTATAGCGCCTCATTTTATGGAGTACATCAGGCGCCAGATGGAAAAGCTTTCCGACAAATACGGCTATGATCTCTACAGGGACGGGCTTAACATTTATACTACAATCGATTCCAGAATGCAGCTTGCGGCAAATAAAGCCGTGGAGGAGCATCTGGCAGAATACCAGCCTTTATTCAACAAAAGCTGGAAGTGGGAAAAACACAAGGATGTCCTTAACTCTCTTCTGGACAAGGCCATTAAAAGTAATCCGCGCTACATCGGCACTAAGGACCCCGGTGAAAAGGCAAGGCTTTATGCGAGTCTAAAATCGGATGAGAGGTTTGTAGATTCGGTTAAAAAAGTGGAGACAACCATACAGTTAGGTTTTGTTGCCATTGATCCTTCTAACGGTCAGATCAGGGCCATGGTTGGAGGTTCTGATCCAAAGGCGCAGTATGGGCTTAACCATGTTACAGGCATTAAACGTCAGCCCGGTTCTGCTTTCAAACCTATAGTTTATGCCACTGCAATTGAAAACGGGCTTTACCCGGCATACCCATTGCTTAATCAGCCGTTTGATTATAACGGCTGGTCGCCCCATAACAGCGACTTTTCTACAGGCGGCTACACAACCATGAGAGATGGTCTCAGGAATTCCTTGAACATTATAACGGCCCGCCTTATAATTGAAGACCATGCCCCTTTAAGCCAGATCGGGAACATTGCAAAAAAAATGGGAATTTCCAGTAAGCTCGACCTTGTGCCTTCGATTGCACTCGGCACCTCGGAGGTTTCGCCTCTTGAACTGACTTCGGCTTACGGGACGATTGACAATAACGGCGTTAATGTTTCCCCGATATCAATTCTGGAAATAAAGGATAAAGACGGCATTTTAATTGAAAAATTTTATCCCGATAAAATAACCGAGGCTCTCTCACCCTCAACGGCTGCAATTACAACGAACATGATGCAGTCTGTTGTAGATAACGGAACAGGTGCCGGAGTAAGAAGGTTTTTCCACAGGCCTGCTGCCGGAAAGACAGGTACAACGCAGGACTTTGGCGATGCCTGGTTTGTAGGCTTTACGCCGCAGCTGGTGGCCGGCGTATGGGTGGGCTTTGACGACAGGCGTGTAAGCTTTACAGGCTGGTACGGGCAGGGCGCCAAGGCGGCAGCGCCTGTCTGGGGGCGCTTTATGGAAGAGACTTACAAGAGCGTGGATATGCCGCTTAAATACTTCCAGATGCCTTCGGATGTAATAACGGTTGATTTCTGCGCACAGACAGTGGCAGAGGGGGATCCTAAGCTGGCTACGGAATACTGTCCGGAGAAAATAACAGACATTATAGACAAGAATAATCTTCCCGGGAAGTGCGACATTCACCAGGGAGGATCGATTTCACCGTTCTAGCAATTAAAAATATTTTCAATTGTAAGTAAATTTCTTTTTCAAATAACAGAAAATTTGCTTAAATTTGTTAAACAAATTCTGAATGCCCGGATGGCGAAATTGGTAGACGCGCTAGGTTCAGGGTCTAGTGGGAGAACTCCCATACAGGTTCGAGTCCTGCTCCGGGCACAAAATGAAAGCTGCTTTCTAGTTAATAGAAGCAGCTTTTTTGCTTTAGTGGAAAGGATAATTTATACTTAAAGCCGGAGTTTATTTTTGCTATTAAATTTGTAATTCTTTATGTTTATTGAAATTAAAAGCAGAAATCATCCGAGAGATCTCTGAAATGAATAAAGACATCAGATGGATACAGCTTTTTAGTAATTACATAAAAGCATTGGAACAGTTAAAAAAAGCTGTTGAATTATTCAGGGAAAGGGAACTAACCAAACTTGAAGGACAGGGTCTCATCCAGGCTTTTGAATTTACTCATGAACTTGCGTGGAATACGTTAAAGGATTTTCTGGAGAGCAGGGGAAACCAGCCTATCTATGGATCCAAAGATGCTTCAAAGGAAGCCTTCAGGTTTGGACTAATTGAAAATGGCGATATCTGGCTTGAGATGATCCAGAGCATGAACATGTCTTCTCATACTTATGATGAAAAAACTGCCGGGCAGATAATTAGTCTGGTAGTAAATAAATACTTGAATGAATTTATTCTGTTGGAGCAGAAGTTAGGAGATCTAAGAAGTAAAGAACAGGGCTCATAATGAAGTTTGGGTTAAACGAGACAACAATTGAAAAAATAAACTCTGTTTTTGCCAGATACGCTTCAGTAAAAAAAGCAATTCTGTACGGCTCAAGAGCAAAAGGAAACTTTAAGAATGGTTCCGATATTGATCTGACTCTTGAAGGAGATAAATTAGAATTAGACACTCTTATGAAAATTCTAAATGATCTGGACGAATTAGACCTGCCTTATAAAATTGACCTATCTGTTTATTCTGCAATTTCAAATAACGATCTTCTTGAACACATAAACCGTGTCGGAGTGGCTTTTTACTTACAACAGAAATGAATTCCTTAAGGCGAGTAAAGTTGACGGTGAGAAAATGAAGAAAATTCTTATACTTATGCCGGAATGGCTGAAAGAGGCGTTACGCAAATCAAGGGACGTTATATTTACTATCTTGTACACGGGCAAAAGTAAATACTGCCCTGTATGTAACAGATCTTTCCGAAAATTCAGGAATTATGGCGGGGCCTCCCGTGAAGCTTCGGTTTGTGTAAATTGCAGTTCTTTGGAAAGGCATAGGCTTGTCTGGATATATTTTACTAAAAGGACTGATTTGTTTGATCAGAAACCCAGGAAGTTTCTGCATATTGCACCGGAAAGATGTTTTATATCGCGTTTGAGGAAAAGTTTAAGAAAAGGGAGTTATATTACCGCGGATTTGTCAGATCCGCGTGCATCGGTAAAAATGGACATCACTAAAATAGAATATCCGGAAGGGAGTTTTGACGCTATTTATTGCAGCCATGTTCTGGAACATGTGCAGGATGACAGGAAAGCTTTAAGTGAATTCTACAGGATCTTAAAAAAAGATGGATGGGCAGTCATTATGGTTCCAATTGAAGCAGAAATAACATTTGAAGATCCTGCAGTTACTGATCCAATGGAAAGGGAAAGAATATTCGGACAAGCAGATCATGTCCGTTGTTATGGAAAGGATTTTGTTGACAGATTACTTGAGGCAGGATTTCATGTGACTGTAGTTAATGCAAAAGATATTTCTTCCGAAGAAGAAATAGAATATATGGGTTTGCCGGAAAATGAAGATATATTCTTCTGTACCAAAAATTAAATTGAAGATGCTTCAGTTCAGATCAGAATTTAAGCCCGGTTATAAAGGTTTGAGTCCTGCTCCATGGGCACAAAAAAAAGCTGCTTTTGAAGGCAGCTTTTATATTTTTAAAGAGACAGGGAAGTTATCTTCTATTTCAGACTGAATACCTGCTGAAAAGTAAACTTCAGGTCGTCCTTGACAGGAATGCCTAGTAAAGATGGACGGTCTATCTTGAAAGCTGTAAGACTGATATCGAACCTGCCGTCGACTTTAAGCTTATCCTGTGACCAGACTTCAGAGGCAGCGATGTTTACAGGTTTTGTTACACCATGAAACGTGAGGTTGCCTGCTATATTCAGGCTGTCGCCATTGCGCACAATCTTTGTACTGGTGAACCTGACGTCGGGATAAGTAATTGCATCCACTACTTCCATGGCGTGTGAATCGCGGTTGGAGTTTCCGCTGTTAAAACTGGTTACAGGTATCTGAACAAAAGCCCTCTGAATTATTTTGTTTGCCTCATCTAAATCCACCCAGACCGAGGCATCCTTGCTTACAGCCTCAATTTCATGAAGCGGGTGTACTAGCTTGTACGTAATTTCCGACTGTTTTTTATCTGCCTCAAAGCGCTTTGTCTGAGCAAAAACTGAAATGTTTATAATAAAGGCAGCCATTATAAATGAATATTTTATTAAACCCATCGTACAAAATTATCCTTTCATTAAAATGTTATTACAATAATAGCTGATGCAAATACTGCTGTTGTTATATAGGCCGAGATCTGGTGAACGTGAGCCTTGCTGATATTAAAGTGACGCCTGCCGCCGATTGTGTTTCCTAAAATGGGAGTAATTACCATGCCTGCAAAATGAACCCATGCAAGTGTCTTATGTATGGTGATTGTACTTTCTTCATCACGCCTGATTAATGGCGGAGGGGAGAGAATAGCTAAAAGTCCAGTTAAACTGTATGAGGCAATTGTCGCACTTACGAGCGCCTGGTGCGCATCGCGGAAATTCCTGTGTCCATCGATGATCTTCTGCCCGAAGTAGCTTGCCGCAATCATTAAGCCGAGCGTGGTAATGCCTCCTATCATATGGGTTGTAAGCATTGTTCGCCTGAGCTCAAGTTCACTTTTCCTGGATTCAGGTGTAAGGGGAGCTGCAATATGAACCCTGCGCAGAAAGCCGTTTTGGCCCCAGAGAAACTTTTCCATAAAACTGATCCTGTCCGGAAGCAGCTTTACCTCGGTTTCTTTTGGGAACGGGGCAGAGAGGGTATCCTGTGAAATTGTTGTATCGCGGTCTTTCATTGAGGATATAATTGCCAACTCCACCGGAATATCCGTTTGCAAAGTACTTTCCTCATATGAAAATGTCTTTATTCCCGGTTCGGGCGAAAGCCTTAGTGGCTGAGCGTTCAAGGATTGCATGCCAAGAATTAAAGC
This sequence comes from Ignavibacteriales bacterium, assembly GCA_036261625.1. Lineage (GTDB taxonomy): Bacteria > Bacteroidota > Ignavibacteria > Ignavibacteriales > SURF-24 > JAAXKN01. The sequence continues at coordinate 16,628 of DATAKL010000058.1, forward strand.
CAAAATAACAAATCCTGCAAGGCTTCCTATGCCGGGTATTATTTTTCCAATGCCGTTGCATTTATTCAGGAAGTCATGATTTTCTTTTCTCATATTTTCCCCTGTTTAGAATAAGACACCTTATCTATAGATGGACAAGCTCAAAAGAAAAATGGTTTAATTTATTTTTCAGAGCAGGTCGTACATATATATTCCGTAAAAAATAGTGTAAAATCAATTTACATCAGGCTGTTCCCGTTATTTGGTCTCTGCGCCTGTTGACCAGAAAATACACGCTGAAGAAAAAGACTAAAGCAATAACAGCTGCCGCGGCTTCGGTTAAAAGCATTCCGGTGTCTCCCCATTTAGTGTGGCCCCATCCGTCCACAACTGTCATATAGGCAATAGGCATATTTGACAAAGCGGCATAAAGGTTATATTTTGTTGCGGCTGCCCCGTGGCCAATTGCCTCGAGCACAAAAGCTGAAAACCCGGCATACGAAAGTCCGGTAATAAATGCATAAAGGAGTGTGAAGATGATGAATACAGTCTCAGAACGCGGTAAAGCGGCCATTGCCACGGCACATAAAGCCATTATAAGTCCAAAGAGGCTGTAAGCTATTTTTCTATCCATGCGGTCGCAGATAAATCCTCCGAGGATTGATCCGGCAGCCGAGGCCAGACCGCTCAGTATTCCTGTAACGAGTTCCACGGTTTCTGCCGAAGCATGCCAGTCGCCTGCAACGGCACTCCAGAGCCCTGAGGCAGCCCCTGTACCCACCGGCAGAAAGCATAATAGAAGTGCCAGGTAGCCGCTTTTGGACTTAAGAACATCCCATAGATCCTTTAATGTACCCATTATATTTGTAAGGAATCCTGACTCATGGAAAACTGCTTCTGGTTCCCTCACAAAAAACAAAGCCAGGGAGCAGAGAATGCATAAAATTCCAAGCACTGATCCTGGAAGCCAATGAAAAGGCTGCACCTGCGCCATCCAGAGCCCAAGGCCTCCGCCGAGACCCACACCACCCAGATTTCCGGCCTGGAACCAGCCCGAGGAGCGCCCTTTTTCCGATTGGGGAGTGTTATAGGCCATTAAGCTTTCAACCGACATCGCAAGGAATGTTACGGCAAAATTGCTCAGCAGAATAATAACACTGAAGACAGGGAATGAATCCTTTCCAATGGGAAGCACACCGATTGTAAATATTCCTACAGCCGTTATTACGGCTCCTATTATGTACCAGCTCTTCCTATTAAGTGTTGTATCAGCAACAGGCGCCCAAAGGAACTTCCATGTATGAGGCACAATGCTGAGCGCCACCAGTTCTGCTATCCGGTCGATACTCATTCCCACGTGAGCCAGCAGATAAGCCATGGCTACAGAAACAAATCCGCTTACGATTCCGAAAGGCAGAATGAGGAAAAGAAAAATCACCGGGTGCAGGGAGGATATTCCGTTACCACCTGCATCAGGGGAGCCTGCGTAATATTCACCTGAATTAATAATTCACCTTTAATAAGTTCCTGAATATTTAATAATAATATTCTTCCGGAATGTCTTCACCATAATTCAGATTACCTCAAAAAAAAGAGCCCGGCCTTTGTTTAGACCGGGCTTAAGAAGACTGTCCATACAGGAGGGTTACTTCAGGAATACCATTTTCTTTACGAGTGAGTAGTTAACCGAAGACAACTTGTAATAGTAAACTCCCGAGGCGATGTTGCCGGGGTTCCAGACAACCTTGTAGTTTCCGGTCTTGAGAATTCCGGAGTGCAGAATTCCGACCTGGCGTCCCACGGCATCATAAACCACGAGTGTTACGTCTGCGTTTTCAGGAACCGAAAATTCGATTGTAGTTGCAGGGTTGAACGGGTTAGGATAATTCTGTGCCAGTGAGTAGGTCTTAGGTGTTATATTATCCTTCATTTCAACACCCGTAAGCTGCTGCAGCGAGGCCTGAAGAAGTGAAACGGCGTACTTTGAATTATGAACGCCCTTGCTCCAGTCGTTCTTTACAAAGTAGTAGTCCCACATCGGTCCCAGAATCTTCGGGTAGCCGGGGAAGTTCTTAACTTTCATTGAATCGCTTGCTCTGGTAACAACTTCACCAGTAGTATCCGTCGGAAGTTTGGCCTTCAGCTGGTCGAGCAGTCCCTGGATTTCAATCTGAACGCCTTCAATTTTCCCGTTCTTATCGTAATCGCTTGAAGCAATGACGTCTTCAAAGGATGTATTAACGGAAGGATGGCAAGGCTTGCAGACATAGACCCTGTCATTGCCGTTCTGATCCGTCATACTCATATAATGATTAGCCGCTCCGAACCTGTTGGCCGAAGTATCCGGGTTAGCCACCATATGGCACGATACGCAGGCGTTCGGCATAATATTCTTATGAGTGCCTTCACCTGTAAAATTCATACCGTATTCGTAACCGTTTGCACCAAGATACATATCCGACTGCGGGCTGTAATGAGGATAAAACCTGTCGGAGAATTTCTTGGCCTGATTGGTTACTGTTGTCTGAGAATTTACACGTGCGTGATGGCAGTTCATGCACATAGATCCTGTTCCAGTCGGAGTCTGCGGCTTGTAGCCGTTTACAAGAGAATCGAGCGACAAGAGTCTCACAGAGAACGTGGTGTTTGTGCTCTGATGAGGATCGTGGCAGCTTGCACAAGCAATGGAGGGGAAATTATCCTGTGCATTGTAGCCCGGATTTGCTTTGTTTTTAGCAAACTTAACAATTGCCGAACCGCTGTGGCACGGATAGCATGATGTACGCCCTGCTTCGGCTCCGCTTAAAGGCATGGTAGCGTGCTTCGACTGTCTCCATTCGCCGCCGACCGGATATCCGGGGGGCAGATCGTGGCATACATTGCATACGCTTCCCTGCAGGGAAACTGCAATCTTGGATGTATCGGCTGCCGCGGCATGATCTGTTGCCGGACCGTGGCACTGCTCGCATCCGATATTGGCCACTGAGTCCACGCCTGGATACTGGGTCTCAAGCTTTACCCATCTGCTGCTGTCTCCAGGAGTTATCTGTATCGTATTATTGGTAAGAGTACCCGGTTTATACCAGGCGGTATCCCATCCGGTAATCTTGGATCTATAGGCAAAGTTGCCGTTGTTCAGTGTTGAATCCCAGCCTGTGGTATGGCACTTTGCACAGTCTGTGCCGTAGGTGCCGTGAAGCTGTCCTGTTATGCCTCGTTTATACATTGTGGCATGTGCCGACTGGCTCCACTGCGGAAATTTGTCAACAGTTCTGGGTGTAAGGTGGCATGGTGCGCAGTTTTTGGTAAGCGTAATGCCCTTGTAGACGCTGGCAAAAATGTTTTTTGTTGCTGTCTTTGAGCCCAGTGTTGCAGTTACCGTATAAAGGCCTCTCACATCTGCCATAAACGAATTTCCGTTAGTGCCTGTGGAATCCAACGTTGCGGTTGAGCCTGTTGGTTTTGCAGTCAGTGCCCATGTTATTACAGGCGGCTTTGTTGTAGAATCTCTTTCCATGGTTGTGTCTGCCGAGACATAGACACTTTTGCCGACGGCCACAACCCGGAGCCCTGAGGAAACAGGCCATACTTTGGATGATTCATTTAGGCCTAACTGTGCCGGAGACCTGCCTTCAAGTTTAATTGTAAGGCTCTGTGCTGAAGCTCTCTGAAACGATAGAAGGAGAAGAACGGGAACGATTACGAAAAAAGATATAAGTATCTTATTCTTTACCATAATTACCTCCCCATAAGTTGTTAATAAGAAACAGATCTTTGAAGATGTGTGCTATTACTCGATAATAAAACCCTTTTGGATATAAAATCAATCCAATTTATAGGGTAATAAATTTTATCTATAAGCCCCAAACAGGCTTCTGCAGCTTAAAAAGGGATGTTAATGAATACAAAAAAGCCGCGGCTAAAAACCGCGGCTTAGTTGTAAAAGATATTTATGTATCAGTTAATATATCAGAATTTTCTGCCTTTTGCGCTTAACGTCGAACGGCGAACTTTGGACTTTGAACCTTTTTCTCCTCTTCCTCATTCATCCACCCCAGTACTTCAAAGAGCCTGAAAGTGAGGCTTATAATAATTGAACTCACGGTGGCAAGCGCCATTCCGGCCAGGGTTACAGATCCGATTTTTATCTGTGCGCCGCTTAAGCCAATAATAAGAACAAAGGCAGTTAAGATGAGATTCTTCGGCCTACTGTAGTCTACCTGTGCCTCAACGAGCATACGGATGCCAGAGGCTGCAATGACGCCGAAGAGCATGAGTGAAATTCCGCCCATAACAGGAAGGGGAACGGTCTGAATTGCAGCCGAAAACTTTCCGAAAAATGAGACCAGTATGGATATTACTGCAGCGCCTCCAATTACCCAGACGCTGTAGACTTTTGTTATTGCCAGGACCCCAATATTTTCCCCGTAGGTAGTTGTAGGCACTGAGCCTAAGAATCCTGAAATCGTTGTCGAGATTCCGTCGCCCATTAGCGAGCGGTGAAGTCCCGGATCCTCTGCCAGATCGCGGCCTACGATGTTTCCTGTTACGATAAGGTGCCCTATATGCTCGGCTATTACAACAAGAGAAGCAGGAATAATAACAATTATGGCAGAAAGATTAAATTCAGGTTTGTAAAAAGTTGGCATTTCAAACCACGCAGCCTCACTGATTGCAGAAAAGTTAACCATACCCATTGCAAGAGAAAGCGCATAGCCGAAAAGCACGCCTACGAGAATCGGGATTATCTTTAAGAACCCCCGGAATAAAATGGACCCCAGAATTACAACTGCAAGCGTGCTTAGAGAAACTGTAATTGCCCTTGGATCGAGCGCCAGGTTGTTTTTGGATACCAGCCCTGCCATATTAGCCGCAACCGGGGAGAGCTCAAGACCTATTATGGCTACTATTGCCCCCATTGCAGCCGGGGGAAATACAACGTGAATCCACCTGGTGCCCAGAAACCTGAAGATTAAAGCTACAGTAATAAAAATCAGGCCGGATGCTATAAATCCGCCTAATGCAGCCTGGTAACTACTGCCCGCAATGACTAAAAACACCGGTGAAATAAATGCAAAGCTCGACCCTAAAAATGCGGGGATCTTTCCTTTTGTAATGAATATATAGAGAATGGTGCCTATGCCGTTCATCAGCAGAACCGTTGCAGGGTTAATCTTAAAAAGTATAGGAACAAGCACCGAGGCCCCGAACATTGCAAACAGGTGCTGGAAGCTTAAAGGGATACTTTCGGCCAAAGGGGGCCTTTCGTTTACGTCAATAACGCGGGTTGCCATTTAACTCCTTTTTTTAGATGAGTATTATAAAAAAGGGCCTCCGAAAAAGGCCCTCTAAAGTTCGTTTTTGAAATTACTTTTGTGCAAGTATCAAAGCCAATATTGCAAATACATCTATAATCACAAGCATGGGGGAGACTTCATTGCGTTTTCCCAATGCCAGTTTTATTACAGTCCAGGATAAAAATCCCCATATTATCCCCTCGGTAATGGAATAAGTAAAAGGAATGAGTACGAGGGCTAAGAAGGCTGGTATTGCGTCGTCAAACCGCGACCAGTTAATCTTCAGTACCGGCTTCATCATAAAAACGCCAACCAGCACCAGTGCAGGCGAGGTTGCAATAGAAGGGACTATCGATAATAGAGGGGAAATGAACATAAAGGGGATGAAGAGTAACCCGGCCGTAAGTGCAGTCATTCCGGTTCGGCCTCCTTCCTCCACGCCTGTAGCCGATTCGATATAAGCCGTGCCGGCGCTGCTGCCAACAAGACCGGCGCCTGCGGTTGCAACAGCATCAACTATAAGCGACTGCTTGATGTTTCTGGGTTCACCCTTCTCATCTAAAAGATCTGCTGCCTCGGCTACTCCTACAAATGTTGAAAGACTGTCGAACATGTCTGTAAAAAGGAATGCAAAGGCGATTGGCCAGATAGCAAACTGAAGAGAGCCTATAAGGTCTAGCTTTCCTACTAAGCTGAAGTCAGGTGCAGAAAAAAGCCCTTTCCAGGTTACCAGTGTCGGCACGCCGAAATTTATTGCCGAGGCATCGCCGTAAAACCTCCCGATCGGTATGGCAAAGAGTGTTGTAAGGACGATGCCGAAAATAAGAGCACCCTTAATGCGTTTGATGACCAGTACTGAGGTTAAAAGCAGTCCCGCAAGGAATGTCAGCGTAACGGCATCCAGATGTCCTATTCCTACAGCAGTTGCCGGGTTGGGAACAATAAACTTTGCGTTTACAAAGCCAATCAGTGTAATAAAAAGCCCTATGCCGGCAGAAACAGCGTAACGGATCTGCTTCGGTATGGCTTTTACAATGAATGTACGTATGTTAAAAATTGAAAGCAGCATAAATGCAACTCCCGCCCAGAAAACAGCTCCAAGTGCAGTTTCCCATCTGAGTCCCATTCCGAGAACGACAGAGAATGTAAAGAATGCATTTAAGCCCATGCCTGGAGCCACAAGAATAGGGTTTTTGGCGTATATGCCCATCATAATAGTGCAGAAGGCAGATACAAGAATAGTTGCCGTAAGCACGGCGCTGAATGGCATACCGGTCTTGCTCAGTATGGAAGGGTTGACTACAATTATGTACATTGCCGCAAGAAATGTGGTTGCTCCGGCAAGAATTTCCGTCTTCAGATCTGTTTTGTTTTTTTCAAACTCGAAAAATTGACTTAACATTTTATTTCCCGGATTTTAGTTATTTAAAAAGTCCATTTTGCCGCAATTGTTGGATTTACCTGCAGGTTCGTCTTGCCAGGTATAAAATTGTTGCTTATCTCAACTTCACTTCCAACTGCAAGATGATGATAAATATTATACCAGAACTGAGGTTCCGTAAGCAGAACGATCTGGTTTTTCCCTGCCTGCTTTGTAGACCAGATGTCCATGAACCCCGTTATGTTAATCTTATCGTTAAAGAGCGACTTAAACCATACGGTTGTAAGCTGCGCGTTGTATTTTCTTTCTGAAAGATAGTCTGCGCGGTACAAAAAGTCGGTGTTCAAAGTTACAAAGCCCAGATTTATCGGATAGCTGAAGCCGAAAAGCCAGACGTGGCCAAGCGGGAAATCCATATTCAGATCCTTGTTGTATATGAGTCCGTCATTATACTGGACCGTGCCAGAGAGCCCTTTTACGAAAGGGAGGTTTACATAACGGGCAATTTCCATATATGCCAGAGAGGCGCTTTTATTGCCTCCGCGGTTAAAATCCATATCAACAAACAGGTAGGTCGATCCGTATTCATCGGGTTTGAACATCTCTACCGTAGAAGTATAGTAGTGTCTGTCCTTTCCCATATCATAATGAAGCTGAAAATTCTGAGCCATCAGCGAACCTGACAAAAATAACAACAAGACAAATAAACTTTTCTTCATTTAGCTTTTCTTCCCTTTTTTATAAATATTATGACTTAAATTACACCGACAAAAATACAGGTAATTTTTAAGAAATGAAAGTCAGTTCAAAAAATATCATCATATTATAAAGCAGCATCATAATTATAACAGCATAAATAAGGATAATATCCAGAAAGAGTTTAATTATTGAATATTTACTCCTTTGTATTTTTTAATTAGCTTGATTTTATCGCTTATACTGCTAAATTTTATTAAAGCCTAAGAAATAACGCTTTTAGGAGAGAAATCCATGAGGACAGCTTTTACTTTAATTTTCCTTCTGGCCGGTATAGTTTCTGCCCAGGGGAAAAAGTCAGATGAGCCTGAAACCGTAAAATTTGTAGATCTAAAGCGCTATGCAGGTCTATGGTACGAAATTGCCAGAATTCCGAACAGGTTCCAGAAAAGCTGCACAGGCAATACAACGGCTGAATATTCACTGATGGATGACGGCAGAGTCCGTGTCGTTAACAGCTGTGATGAGGAAGACGGAAAAAGAAATATCGCCGAAGGTGTTGCCCGCATCAGTGATACTTCGTCAAATGCGAAACTTGAGGTCAGCTTCTTCAGCATACTTGGAATTCGCCCTTTCTGGGGAGATTACTGGATTCTTGGGCTGGATAAGGACTACAGGTACGCCGTAGTAGGTTCGCCCGACAGGAAATACGGCTGGATTTTAAGCCGGACCCCCCATCTTAGCGATGAAAAACTTTCCGAGGCATGGAAAATCCTGGAAAGGCAGGGCTATAATCCGAAAAACTTCCAGTTTACCAGGCAAACCAGGTAACTCTTTTCGCCGAAAGCCGGAGGTGTGCTCTTTCCTGATGTTCCGTTATTCAATACCATAAAAGTAACTTGACCGGGCAGGATTAAATGGCTAATGTAAATTAAAAGTAGCAATTAATAATTTCAGGAGGATAAATGGCTGGTAAGAACACGGCGGTTTTTGGTATCTATAATACCCGTATGGCCGTCGAAAATGCGGTAGACTCGTTGAAAAATGCAGGTTTCAGAAATACAGACATATCTGTTCTCATGCAGGAGAATGAAGGCTCAAAGGATTTTGCAATGGAAAAGGGAACTAAAGCCCCCGAAGGTGCAGCTACTGGAGCCGGAACCGGACTTGTAGTAGGAGGTGCTTTAGGATGGCTTGTAGGCATCGGAGCTTTGGCTATTCCGGGTATCGGGCCCTTTCTGGCCGCAGGACCCATAGTTACGGCTCTCGCCGGCGCCGGAGCTGTAGGAGCCTTAGGCGGAATTGCCGGGACACTTGTCGGGATGGGAATTCCTGAATTCGAAGCAAAGCGCTACGACGGGCGTATCCGCAAAGGAGGAATCCTGCTCTCAATTCACTGCGATGACGAGGATTGGATCAGGAGAGCCAAAGATATGCTGCGTCAGACCGGAGCCGAGGATATTTCTTCAACCGGGGAGTCTTCAGGAGATTATAATGCAGATGCCCCGCCGGAGAACAGAAGGTTCTGATTTTTCAGAGCGCCGGGATTTATTCAGTTACCCAGGCCGCATTCAGCATGGAATGCGGCGTTTCTTCCCACAAACATTATCTGCCGTTATTCCAGGCTAACATTCCCCCTTTCATATTGGCAGACCTGAAACCCCCATCCTTCAGCAGAAGTGCAGCCGTACTGCTCCTGTTTCCGCTCCTGCAGTAGCAGATGATTTCCTTGTCCTGAACTTTTTTCAGCTCGTCCATTCTTGAACTTAGCTCCGAAAGAGGAATATGCAGGGACCCTTTAATGTGCCTGTCTGCCCGTTCGGCATCTGTCCTTACATCCAGGAGTACAAAATCGCGAGTCCTGCCCTTGAGTTTTTCCTTTATCTCATTAGTATTGTATTGTCTGAGCAGTCGGGTTTTCAGCCTTTTCCTGATATATAATATGACCATCAGTGCTATAAAAATATACAAAGCTATCTGTCCGGAGGGCATAATGTTCCTTTCTTTAGACTTTTTTTCTTACAATCTGTTGTCTTTAAGTAGGATTCAGCTCCCGGGGAAAAGATTCGTATAAAAAAGATCGGATTGATCGTGACCCTGCGGAATTTTAACTGCGCCATATTGCATATTAAAAATAAAATCAATAAAATTACTCATCAATAATTGGTGCGAGATGCATAAAATGGAAGTCCTTCAGAAACAACCGGTTAAAACCCCTGCGGAATGGCAGAAGTCTATGGGCGTTAATCTTATTCTTCAGGCGCCCGACTCCTCCTCAATGAAAGGTTATCTGAAAAAAGAGATAACAGCAAACGAATTCTGCTATCAGCTTCTCTACTCAAAAGAGCTGGATTTCAATATTAACGACAGGAAAAAGTTTGAAAAGGCATTAAACGACTATGTAAAAAATTACGGGGTTAGTACTTTCTGCGCAAATCTTCTTCTGAAAGGAACAAAGTTCAATAAATCCTAAGCCCCTTAAGACCTGAGCCTGTTTTTTAAGCTCATTTATACGAGATAAAGTATAAATGCGTAGAGCAGGTATAATACAATAATTACTACTGCAAAGACCAGGAAGTAATTTATATTCCTTATTACATTATCTTTCCGTGAATTGAATTTATCGGCACCCTGGACAAAAGGATTAACTCTTTTCTCCTCAATTATTTCATTATCCTGATACAAGTACTCGACCTGAAGAAAACCATTTTCATCATAAAGCCGGCTTAAGCCCGTCTTACTTCCTGCATGATAGTTGATTTCCTCCTTTAATTTCCCGTTTTTATAGAAAAACTGTGAAAGGCCTTCCTCTTTACCGTGCTCGTAGTTCTTGGTTCCGAAGAGTTGTCCTCCTTTATAGAAGAACTTACAGTTCCCGTCCAGTTCACCGTCATTAAAATACCACTCCTCCTTTGAGCCTCCGTTCTCATAGAAGGTTTTTGTCAGCCCGTCGCGTATGTCGTCTCTCATATTTTCAATGACCTTAAGTATTCCATTCTGATAGTATATCTTGGAGACGCCGTTTTTCTTCCCCTGCAGATAGCTTATTTCGGCCTTCAGCTGCCCGTTGTCGTAATAAAATCTGGATATGCCCTGCGGCTGGTTATCCTGGTATGTTATTTCACTGATTTTTCCGCCATTCTGGTTAAAAATGGTATTAACTCCTGTTTTACCCCCTTTAATATATGTGATAATTTCCAGGAGCTGCCCTTCAGGGCCGAAGATTTTTTCTTCCCAGTGGACTTTCCCGTCGACATAGTATTTCTGGCTCTGTATGGCGCCGCTTTCATAGTATGTTAAAGCCAGCCCGCTTTTGACAATTTCATTTTGAAACTTCTGATGCAGATATGTGGTGCCGTCTTTTTTATAATTAACTATTTCACGTATCTGTCCGGCGGGGCTGTAGTGAATTTCCTTCAGAAGAATATGGTCATCTGTAAAAAAACGTTCACATTTTATTTTCCCGCTTTCATAATAGGTGCTGGAGTAATCAAATGGAGATTCTTTTTCTAAATTATCCGGAGTTAAATTTGGATATTCATTTTCCATTTTTTTAGGTTTCTTTCTAATTGAAAATATCTTCTTTTAAATACTCGAAAAAGTTTCCGATAATATAAATAAATTTTTCCTTTTTATTAAAAGTCTAAAGTTTTACAATCGTAAAAAAATATTCCCCCAACAATATCCGGAAAATCAAATGGTTTATGAAGGCATTTTTACGACCTACTACGAAAACGGGAAAATAAGAGAGGAGACCAACTACTCTAACGGTCTTCCCGACGGGGCATCCAGAATCTACGACCCCGAGGGCCGCCTGATGGAGTTTTATTACTACAAGGCAGGAAAGAAGGAAGGACCGGCCAAGACATATTTTCCAACAGGACTCCTGAAAAGTGAGCTTTTCTACCAGGATGACCTGCTTTCCGGGGATGCAAAATACTATTTCGACGACGGGGAATTAAAAACTGAGGTCAGGTACTCCGAAGGCAAAAAAAACGGTCCTGCCCGTATTTATTACAAATCCGGTCCCGTCAGGGAAGATAAAATCCACATAGACGACAAAGTTGAAGGGAAGATGACCACTTACTATAAAAGCGGAATGCTGAAGGGGGAGTGGTCTTATAAAAACGGAGTTCCCGACGGTCCTTCAAAGTTTTATTATGAAAGCGGCGAACTTCTGGGAGAGAAAAACTACAGCGAAGGCAAAGACCACGGCGCCACACAGATATTTTACAAAGACGGAAAGCTGAAGGAAAAAATAGAGTTCGTCACAGGCAAAAGACACGGCGAGAATCTTGTTTTTGATGAAACCGGAAGCCTCAGGGCCCGCATTGTTTTTGAAGATGGTCTGAGAAAAGAAACTATTCTGCCCGAAGGGGGCAAACAGGGCAGCCATGAGCCTGAAGCAGAGTATGCTGCCTCAGCCACAGAGAGCAAGGCCCGTAAAATTGCCGGAGGACTCCTTAAGGCAGCTGCAGTTTTTGCAGTTATATTTCTGATATATATCATCTTCCTGGCTGTTGCAGGTTAATGCCTGAACTATTTAGAGAGAAGTTCCTACTTTCAGGCGGGCATTGAGGAAAAATGTCACAAAGCCGAAGTGCCCTTCCTTGTCATTTGAGAGAACAATGCTTGGCCCCAAAGCCAGAGAACTAAAGCCCCAGCCGGAGGCCACCCTCTGCACCAGTATATCAAGGGCATATTGGCGGTTCCTGTCCTGAGTCTTTACTATGGCATCAAACCTGAAATCGAACGTGCTGCCGGCCAGTGATAACTCACGCCCCATGTAGCCCAAATGCATCTCGTTCTGATATTTCGCAATGTAAAGCTTTGCGCGGCTGCTGCCCAGGGTTCTGAATGGATACCTGAACTCCCAGTTGAAATAGGATCCGTGCATGATTTTCAGCTGTTTTGAACTGTCGCCGTTTATTATCTCCTCTATGTAGGATCTAGACAGGTCCGAAACTGTTCTCTGGTAGTTAAATTCAAAGAAATTCCCGAGCGGAATGACGTAGCCCACCTGGTAGCCGGTTGCTGCAATGAGCGGGTTTCTGTAGAATTTGGGCTGTATTATGGTTTCCATTTTTGTAAATGCTCCGCCGTAAAAGCCGAGAAGGTGCAGATTTGCTTCGGCAAAGTTAGTCTCCAGCGGTGCTGAATACGGAGTTCCGAAGCCTAGCGAAATGCCCAGGTCTTCCTTAAAAGGTATTCCGAATCGCTCCCAGCCGTAGACCTGGAGGTAGGGGTTGATGTAAAAGAGTGTCGAGGCAATCTGGTTCTTTCTGGGCGGCTCGAGAATTTTGCTCATTTTAATTTTGCTTATTACACGCGTAAAAACGCTAGCGAAGTTGATGTCGTCTAGCAGATTTATCTTAAAGGGGTATGTAACTATTTTTGCCCGCGTCTCGGGTGTAAAGGATAAGATAGGGTAGAGTGCCCCTTTTATCGAGACAGTCTGATTGTTCTGATCTCTCAGGTCCACAATTATTTCAGCCTTGGGATCGGGGGGATCTATAAAGACCTCTTCCTGTATCTTTACAAAAAGGCTGTCGTTATAAGGCTCCATCTGGTAGTATTCAATTTTCTCTGTCTCGTCGGTCTGTGCCAGAAGAAGAAGGGGTGGAAGAAGTAAATAAATAGTAATTAAAAGGATCCCTCTTAGATTCATAATTTCAGTCTCTTATTGAATTTAACAGCTTGTCTTAATTTAGTCGTATTGCGCGGGGGCATATCCCTTTTATTTAAATGTAACCTAATTTGTGACCTGCGCAACTTTATCTCCCGGTGAGTAAAAAACTTTGTGACCGCCGTCACTGACCCCGGTTTTGCAATTGCGAAGGGAATTTTTCACCATGGGAGTTTTGTTTTAATGCTAAACTTAAGCTAAATTTATGTGGCAGTTTAAGTGGACTGTCGGAATCAAAACAGCACATCCTTATCATGATATTAAGGCAGGTATAAATCCTTGAATAATAAAGAATTAGAGAAAGAATATGAGAAGTCGCTTGAAGTGGCCGAGTCGCACTACGAGAACTTCCCCGTAGCATCGTTTCTGGTTCCTTCAGGGCTAAGAAGGCATGTATCTGTCATTTACAACTATGCCAGAATGGCTGATGACCTGGCAGATGAGGGTAATCTGCAGCCGGAGGAAAGAATAGCAGCTCTGGACCAGGTGGAGGAAGATCTAAAGAATGCCCTCGAGGGTAAAGCCGCAGGCATCTTCTTTCAGGCTTTAAGCAGTACTATCAGGGAAAAGAATCTTACCCCTGTGTACTTTTTTGATCTCCTTAAGGCATTCAGACAGGATGTCAGAGTAAAAAGATATTCCACCTTCAGTGAACTTTTGGACTACTGCCGAAATTCGGCTAACCCGGTCGGAAGGATCATACTTGAACTTTTTGACATGAGGCAAAGTGAGTTTTTCCTGCTCTCAGATAAAATCTGCACAGCGCTGCAGCTGACTAATTTTTACCAGGACGTCAGTCTTGACATCCAAAAGGGAAGAATTTACATTCCAATGGATGAAATGAAAAGCTTCAATGTTACTGAAAAGGATTTTGAGTTAAAGAAAATTAATACTAACTTTAAAGAACTGATAAAGCTTCAGGTGGACAGGACCCGGCAACTCTTCCGGGAAGGGCAAAAACTTACGGGCTTTCTTCCAAAACCCCTTAAATATGAAATTAAATGGACCGTTCTGGGCGGGGAGAGGATATTAAGCAGAATTGAAGCTAACGGTTATGACGTTCTTGGTAAAAGGCCGCGCCTTGGCAAACTGGAGTATTTTAACCTTTTAATTAAATCAATCTTTTGAGCTATAAATGACAGATTTTTCACAGCAGATTGCAAAAAGCAGCAAGAGCAGCTTTTATTATGCATTCAGCCTGCTTCCTAACGACAAAAGGGACGCAATGAACACTGTTTATGCCTTCTGCAGGCAGACCGATGATATTGTCGACAGCGGAAATGAGCCTGAAGAAGTCAAATATGAAAAACTCCGCAAGTGGCGTATTGAACTGGAAAAGTCTTTAAGTGAAAGTTCAGACTACCAGTTCTTCAATAAACTTTCCCATATCATAAAGCAGTTTCATATACCGATTGAACCTTTCTTTGAGCTCATTAGAGGTATGGAAATGGATCTTCAGAAGAACAGGTATATGTCAATTGATGATCTTACACTCTACTGCTACAGGGTTGCCTCAACGGTAGGTCTTATGTGCATAGAAATCTTCGGATACAAAAATAACTCTGCAAAGGATTTTGCCGTTAACCTGGGGCTTGCGCTTCAGCTTACGAATATATTAAGAGACGTTAAGACCGACGCTCAGAACGGACGCATTTATCTGCCCCAGCAGGACCTCTTAAAATTCAACTACTCTGAAGAGGACCTCTTAAAGAGTGTCTATAACGAGAACTTCGTTCAGCTTATGAAATACGAGGCCCAGAGGGCAAAGGATTACTTCGATAAGGCCAATCACGCCCTGGACCTTGAGGATAAGCCGTCCATGTTTGCAGCCCGCGCAATGCAGCATATCTATTATAAACTTCTCCAGAAAATTGAAGCCAGCCATTATAATGTCTACGACAGGAAAATTAAGGTTACGAAACTTGAAAAGGTGGGTATTGCACTAGGGGTCTGGGCCAAGTACAGCCTTGTATACTGATGCAAAGTAAGTGTGTTATAATTGGAGGCGGCCTCTCTGGCCTTAGCGCCGGGGTTTACCTTGCTCAGGCAGGTCTTAAGGTTGAACTCTTTGAAAGCTCTCCCAAACTCGGCGGCCGGGCCTATTCCTTCAGAGAAAACGGCGACATAATCGATAACGGGCAGCATATTATGATGGGCTGCTATAGGGAAACCCTCAGCTTCCTTCGCACAATTGGCACTTCGGATAAACTTTCCATACAGGAGAGACTAAAAGTCGACTTCATCCACAGGCAAAAGGGTCCTACTCCTCTTAAGACCGGAGGCAGCCCGTACCCCATAAACCTTATTCTGGCACTTTTGTCCTACAAAGCAATAAGTTTTTCAGAGCGCCTGGAGATCATTAGGCTGTTTTCAAAACTCATTTTTACAAGGCCTGATGAGAATTTAACTATTCTTCAGTGGCTTAAGAAAGAGCGCCAGAGCCCGGGGACAATCAAAGCTTTCTGGGAAATTCTCTCTGTGGGGGCTCTTAATACAGACATAAGCCGGGCATCGGCTTCATTGTTTGCCTCAATTCTTAAAGAGATGTTCCTCAAAGGCAACCAGGCAGCTTCAATTATTCTGCCCAGGACAGGTTTAAGTGAACTTTTTTGTGAGGATTCCGCCAGGTTTATATGCAAAAATGGCGGGAGCATTTTGATGTCACATGCTGTTAAGGAAGTTGAAATTAAAGACAATAAAATCCATAAGATCATTCTCCAGGGAGGCAGGGAGGTAACCGGTTTCGACTTTGTTATTTCTGCTGTTCCTTATTATGCTTTCCAAAGAATATTCCCTGAAGCATTTGTGCAGAGCATGAAGATGGAAAATATCTCCTATTCATCAATTTTGTCGCTGAATATATGGATGAAGGAAAGTCCTTTTACCGGGGAATTCTTTGGACTAATAGACTCTCCCGTGCAGTGGGTCTTTAAGCGCAGAAACTACATTACAATTGTAATTAGCAATGCTGATGCCATAGTTGACAAAAGTAAAGAAGACCTGGAGGACCTGATAATTTCAGAACTGGAAGAGTTCTTCCCGGACTTTAAGAGGAATGCCGTTCTAAGGACAAGGCTCATTAAGGAAAAGAGGGCTACATTCGTCCCTGCGCCGGAAGTGCTGAAGCAGAGACCCGGAACCAGATCACCGGTTAAGAACCTCTTTCTATCAGGCGACTGGACACAGACTGATCTTCCTGCTACAATTGAAGGGGCCGTCCTAAGCGGCCGAAAGGCAGCCCTGGCAATATTGGAATATTCCGGAAATTCCTGAATTGGGGATGACCGAATATTTTTCACATTCCTGAAGGCTAACGGCAGATATAATAAAACTTTAGCGGCTTTATTGCTGTGTTATTCTCCCTCTTATTTCAAAACCTTTCAAATGCCTTGAATGATGCAAATCCCAATTGTATCTTACAGGATAGACAGTCAATAGGAGAACTATGAACCGCCTGCAGAATGAAACTTCACCTTATCTTCAGCAGCATAAGAATAACCCGGTCGACTGGTATCCGTGGGGTGAGGAAGCCTTCAGGTTTGCCCGGGAACTGGACAAACCGATACTGCTTTCAATCGGCTACAGCGCATGCCACTGGTGCCACGTAATGGCGCATGAATCATTTGAAAATGATGTTATCGCAGGCATGATGAACGACCGCTTTATAAATATTAAAGTCGACAGGGAAGAGCGCCCTGATTTAGACTGCATCTATATGAATTTCGTTCAGCTGACAACAGGATCGGGGGGCTGGCCTCTTACTGTATTTCTTACACCGGAACTTATTCCTTTCTACGGAGGCACATATTTCCCTCCAGAGGAAAGATACGGCAGACCGGGGTTCAGGCAGATCCTGACAACCTTGTCGGAAATCTACAAGACAAGGAAAAGCGACATAGAAAAACAGACCGGTGGAATTCTCGATGCACTCTCTAAAGCATCCTTCTTTAAGAAAAACCAGAATATGTTTACACTCCCCGATTTTAACAGTGTTTTTACCGTAATTCTGAACGATTACGACGAGGAGTATGGCGGTTTCGGGCGGGCACCAAAGTTTCCTGCGGCAATGACACTCATGTATTTAATCCGCTATGCTTACAGAACCGGGAATAAGGTGGCCATGGAAATGGTTGAAACCTCACTCTATAAGATGGCTAAGGGAGGAATTTACGATCAGATCGGGGGCGGATTTCACCGATATTCAACCGACAATGAATGGCTTGTGCCCCATTTTGAAAAAATGCTCTACGATAATGCTCTTTTATGCCTTACTTACCTGGAGGCATACCGCTTTAGACAAGATGAGTTCTTTCTTAAAATTGCAGAGGATATACTTTCTTATGTGCTGCGCGAAATGACCGACCCTTCAGGAGGCTTTTATTCGGCACAGGACGCCGATTCGGAGGGCATTGAGGGGAAACATTTCCTTTGGAGTTATGATGAGCTTAAAGAACTCCTGACTGGTGTTGAGTTTGAGGCTGCCGTAAAACTTTTCGGCATCTCAAAAAAGGGCAACTTTGAAGGGAAAAACATTCTTACCAGGCATGCACCAATCAGCGAAGCGGCCGAAGATCTAGGTATTTCACTTTCACAGGCTGAAAACATAAAAGAAGAGATCCGTTCAAAACTTTTTGCTCAAAGACAAAAAAGAATAAAACCGGGACTTGATGATAAGATCCTTGTTAACTGGAACGCTCTCATGCTAAGGGCTTTTGCTGAGGCCTTCGGCGTAACAGGAAACGACAAATATCTTATTGCTGCAAGGAAGAATGCTCAGTTCATCTGGGATACCTGTTTTAAGGAAAATGAACTTTCACACTCATTTAAGAATGGAAATCTTAAAGGCCCCGGATTTCTTGATGACTACTCTTTTACTCTGGAAGCTTTCATGGCGCTCTATGAGGTTACTGCCGGAGAAGTCTGGCTTGAAAGGGCAGACACTCTGGCCGAAATAATGATAGAAAAATTCTACGACGCTTCACAAAACGACTTTTATTTTGCCGGGAGCGATTCCAGTGATCTCATTATAAGAACAAAAGAGCTCTACGATCAGGCAGTTCCCTCGGGCAACTCTTCTGCCGTTATGGCTCTTCTTAAACTCTCTGTCTTTATGGACAAGCCGCGCTATCAGGAAATTGCCAGGCTGGATTATTCTCATATGCATGATCTTCTGATAAAACACCCTGAAAGCTTTGCCTATCTGCTTTCGGCTGTTTACTACGATTTTATGAAGCCCCGCGAGGTGGCTGTCGTTACAAATACGGAACTGGAGATGAAAGAGGTAATTAAGAGTTTTTACAATGAATTTTTCCCATTCTCCATTCTCTCCTGCCGCCTGGAAGGCAGTCCCACAAAGCTCACACTGCAGAAGGGCAAAAGGGTAATTGAGGGAAAAATAAGTTTCTACGTCTGCCGGAACTACAGCTGCCGCCGTCCGGTGTTTTCATTTGAAGAATTAAAAGAGGTCATGAGGGACTTAAATAATCTTGAATAGGGAGCATTTTTTCCTTAATTTGGACTAGATTTTTTACAAACATTATGCCTCTGGTCGAATTAAAGAATATTTGCTTTTCCTATAGTAGTTCTTCAAAGGATGAACCCCTGTTTCAGCTGAAAAACATCCATCTGAGGATTGAAGGCGGTGAATTTATCTCCGTTCTGGGCCCGAATGGTTCGGGCAAATCCACACTCCTGAAAATAATTTCCGGACTGCTGAAATATTCTCAGGGTAAAATCAGTCTTGAAGGAGAGAATTACAGGAACATTTCCAGGAAGGCTCTGGCCCGGGCAATTGCCTTTGTCCCTCAGTCATCACTGACCATTTTCCCTTTTTCCATTTATGAAATTGTAATGATGGGGCGTACGCCTTACCTGAACATGTTCGGTTATGAGAATAAAGAGGACCGCCGTCTGGTTAACGAGGCCATTGAAATGGTAGACATTCAGCACCTTAAGCACAAGGGGATCAATGAGGTCTCAGGAGGCGAAGCGCAGAGGGCCTTCATAGCGAGGGCAATCGTTCAGAATCCGAAGCTTATACTGCTTGATGAACCGAATTCCCACCTGGATATAAAACACCAGCTTTCAATTTTTAATCTGATTAAAAAACTGAATGAGGAAAAAGGCTTAAGTGTCCTTAGCGTGTCGCACGATCTGAACCTGGCGGGCTTTTACAGCTCAAGGGTAATACTGATGAAAGAGGGAAGAATTCTTGAGGATGACAGGACCGACAGGATACTGACCAAAGATAATATTTACAGGGTTTTCGGCGTGCATTCAGAGACAGTTACAGACGAACGCTCCAGGAAAGTAAACGTGGTAGTTAAACCTTCCGAGGGGAAATAATGCCAACTGGCGCGCAAAAAAATATTGCCCGGACTAAAAGAAGGATAAGCCTGTCCATTATACTGCTTTTGGCCTTTGATCTCATATTTCTTTACCTGAGCAAATATTCTCACATAAAGCTCTCGATCATGGAATTTAACCCGAGGAGTACCGGCAACCTCTTAAATTTCCTCTTCGCCGTGCTTCCTGCTGTGGGTTTTTTAGTCATTTTGGCCATCCCGCAGAAAATAGAAATAAGAAAACTCTACGGGCTTTTATTCATTGCGCTTGTAATGAATATTCCTCTTATATTTACTTTATTCATAAAAGAATTTAATTTACCCTTGCCCTTTAAATATTTGTTCGGTTATCCGCTGGGGAATATTTATGTGGCTTTAATGTTCTCCATATTTCAGTTTCTGCTGTTTTTTCTTACTTCTGCAGTATGGCTAAACATATTCAGGGTGAATAATTATTTGTACTTGCGTTCGTTATTGTATTCACTATTTGTTATTTTTGTACTTATTCTTGGGGCCTTTACTTATGAAAATGAATACAAGGATAATTCAGTAAAGTATTTTAAGGACGGGGCCCGGGCAGATGTAGCCGTAATCCTGGGAGCGGCAGTTTATTCTAAGAACAGACCGAGCCCATTATTCGCCTCAAGAATAGGCAAGGCAAATAATCTCTATAATGCCGGAATGGTCAGGAAACTGCTCGTAACCGGAGGCAACGCTCCCGGCGAGATGACTGAGGCTGACGTGGCCTATAAGTATCTGGTCAGTTACGGCGTGGATCCTGATAACATCTGGATCGAAAGGAAAACCTCTTCCACTTCAGAGCAGATTGAGTATATCAGAGAAAACCTGGTGGAAAAAAGAGGCCTTAAAAAAATAGTAATTGTTTCCGATCAGTTTCACCTGAAAAGAGCAATGGAAATGTGCGATTTTTATAACGTCAAAGCCGACGGCATTGCCTCTGGGCACAGGCTCAGCATGGAAAAACTGGTTTTCTATAAGTTCAGGGACAGTTTGGCCTTACTTCTTTTCTGGTTGTTTGCACTATAACTTAATTGTGGAAGTTTAACAATTTTTGAGGAGTCCTAAATGGTTAATTTCGAAATGATGGAAACTTTTAATCATGAGCAGGTTATCTACTGCACGAATAAGGAAGCCGGACTTAGGGCTATTATTGCGATCCATAACACGACTTTGGGACCTGCACTTGGGGGAACCCGCATGTGGAACTATTCCTCTAGCGAAGCCGCACTGAAAGATGTCTTAAGGCTCTCAAGAGGCATGACATACAAGGCTTCTGTTGCAGGGCTTAACCTTGGCGGCGGCAAAGCGGTTATAATCGGGGATTCTGCAACACAGAAAAATGAAGTTCTTTTCAGGACTTTCGGAAAGTTTGTTGACGGCCTGGCAGGACGCTATATTACGGCCGAGGACGTCGGGACAGACGTACGCGACATGGAGTATGTGCGCATGGAGACCAAGTACGTTACAGGAATTTCAAAAGCCTTAGGCGGATCGGGCGATCCTTCGCCTGTTACGGCTTACGGCGTATATGTAGGCATTAAGGCCTGCGCACATGAAAAGTGGGGAACAGACTCTCTTAGAGGGCGTAAAGTTGCCGTTCAGGGCGCCGGAAACGTGGCGCGTTATCTCTGCGAACACCTGTACAATGAGGGCGCGGAAATTTATGTGACCGATATCGTAGAGTCCAAGGTGAAAAGACTCCTTGAGACCGTTAAGGCGCACGTTGTAAAGCCTGAGGAAATTTACGACATACAGGCAGATATATTTGCTCCTACGGCATTGGGCGCTGTTATAAACGACGAGACCCTCCCAAGGTTTAAGTTCCAGATCATTGCCGGCGGCGCTAACAATCAGCTTGAAGATGAAGCCAGACACGGACAGGCTCTTCTTGAAAAGGGAATACTTTATGCCCCGGACTATGTTATTAACGCAGGCGGACTTATTAACGTGGCCAACGAACTCGAAGGCTACCGGCAGGACAGGGCAATGAAACAGGCCGAGGGGATCTACGACGTTCTTAAGAAGATTATCGATATTTCCAAGAAAGAACACGTCCCGACACACGTGGCTTCAAATAAAATTGCAGAGGAAAGACTTTGCCAGGTAGGCAATATCAGGAAGATCTATACAGGTACTTCCAACTTTTCAGGCAGGCTTGGTGAACTGACCTCAGGGAAATAAAATTGTTTTTGAAATGTGTTTTTAAGTAAGAATTGTGGGAAAATGAAAAAAAAGATAAACAGGCGGATTCTTAGAGAAAAAGTATTACAGATCCTTTACGCTTTTGAAATGAATAACGAAGGTCTTGAGGCTCTTACTGAAGGCATACTTGCGGACCTTGAAGAGGAAACCGATAAGGAATTCTGCCGTATATTGGTCAATAAGACCCTCATCCATCAGACGGAACTCGATAAAAAGATTAATGAACGCGTCAACAACTGGGAGCTCAACAGAATTGCTCTCATAGACAAGATCCTTCTCAGAATGGGCTTGTGCGAACTAATGTATCTGCCCGATATTCCTCCTAAGGTGACGATCAATGAGGTGATAGAGATCGCAAAGAATTTCAGTACTCCCAACAGCGGGAAATTCATAAATGGAATACTGGATACGGTCTTATCCAACCTGAAGGAAACAGGCGGCCTTAACAAGACCGGCCGTGGGCTTATAGACGAAACAATACAGAAGAAACCCAAAAGAAACAAGGCGGATGAAGAATAGAGGACGGATATTTGCCTGGACACTCTTTGACTTTGCAAATACCGCCTTTTCGGTAATTATTGTTACTGTTATATTCTCCAAGTACTTCTCGAATTATGTTGCAGGCGGCAAAAGATGGCTCTGGGGACTTGCTGTCAGCATTTCGATGGTCCTGGCGGCTATACTTAGTCCGCCTCTTGGGGCAATTGCCGACTCCTCGAGGAACAGGAAAAGGTTTCTCCTCATCTTTACGCTTATATCAATCCTTTGTACGGCTTTGATGTTTTTCGTTCAGAAGGGGGACGTGCTCCTGGGGTTTGTTCTCTTTGTTCTGGCCAATATAGGTTTTGAAGGGGGACTTGTCTTCTACGACGCATTCCTGCCTAATTTAACTGAAAAGAAAAATTTCGGGCGTGTCTCAGGCTACGGTTTTGCAATGGGATACCTGGGTGCTTTGGCCGTGCTTTTAATTGTAATGGTGATTCTGCCTTCTCAGACTTCGCCCGATTACTACTTCTTTATAAGGCTCTCCTTTATTGTTGCTGCCATGTTCTTTCTTGTATTTTCGATACCGCTGTTCTTTTTCCTCCGTGAGCCGCAGGTTTCATTCGAGGAAAGGGAGAATCTGGTTAAAAAAGGTCTCGAGAAAAGTTTCACTACCTTTAAGGCTCTTTTCTTCACGCGTAAATACCCGGCCATCTCAAGATTTCTCCTGGCTTTTTTTCTTTACAACGATGCCATTCTGACAATTATTGCCTTTGCCTCCATATTTGCATCCAATATTCTAAAGATGACAGATGCCGAGGTAATTTACTTTTTTGTCATCGTGCAGAGCACTGCAGTTTTAGGATCGTTCATCTTCGGAATTATCTCAGATCATATAGGGCCAAAGAAAACAATTAGCATAACACTTTTCATATGGATTGCGGTAATTGCAGGAGCCTTCTTCGTCACTGCAATATGGGAGTTTTACATAGTAGGGCTTCTGGCCGGGCTTTCCATCGGAAGTTCGCAGTCCTCGAGCCGCAGTCTGATGGCTTTACTAACGCCAAGGGAAAGGGAAGCCGAGTTCTTCGGATTCTACGACGGGCTTTTCGGCAAGTCTTCGGCCGTTGTTGGGCCTCTTCTTTACGGGATTGTTGCCGACTTTTCAAATGAACGCGTTGCAGCCCTTGCCATCGGAACCTTCTTTGTTGCCGGCCTCATTTTACTTAAGAAAGTCCAGGAGCCGGAATTTAAGAAATCCTGATCTTTTTTGATGGAGTCCGTTTGGGCCGCAGCATGTAAAAGCCTTTCACAGCTTCAAGTATATATTATTTACCAGCCTAAATAATTCACATTAGTCTTTAAAGAAAACTACCTCCGACGAGAGATTTGTTTTGTTTTCTTTCATTTAAAAGGATATCTTGAATAGGTCAAAAAGTAATGCCTTATTATTTATCAAATCTTTCCTAGGCATTGAACCTCTCTTATGGAATGTGCCTTTGGGACCTTTTGATTTACAACATTCTATCTCAAAAATACAAATAAATATTGGACAATTCGTATTAACTGCAAACAGCTCAAAAAGTAGAGGTGTAGAAAATGAGCATATTGAATGTGCAAAAGCTTCTAAAAACCGGCCTTCAATTTTTTATTCTCGCTGTTATGTTCTCGCAGGCGGTTTATGCCGGCGGAGGCAAACTAACAGGAAGATTAACAGACAAGAAAAGCGGTGAGCCCCTGGGGTTTGCAAACGTGGTAATTACGCACGTTATGCAGGACGGCAAGGAAACTATACTTTCCTCCCCGATGGGTGCAAGGACGGACGGTGAAGGATTTTATGTAATACTTAATATTCCTCCCGGTGAATATACCGTCAAGGCAAGCATAATTGGTTATGCCGCTGTCATTCAGAAAGAAGTGAGAGTTGATCCCGACAGAACAATATACTCCAATTTCGAACTCGAGCCTGCTTCAATTCAGACCGAGGAAATTATTGTTACTGCAAAGAAAGAAATCATCAAAGCCGATGTTTCCGGAACACAGCAGATGATCACCTCAGAAACCCTGCAGAGCCTTCCGGTAGTAAGGGTTGATGAATTCCTGGGTAAACTCAAGGGCGTTCAGCTTTCAAGCTCCTCTGACGGTTATGGACTTTCCGTCAGAGGCGGAGCAATCAGGGAAACTGACATCAGGCTCGATGACATCTCACTCAAGGATCCAAGGAGTGAGAATTCATACCTTGGCTTTAATTCTACGACGATCAATGAAATTCAGGTAGTAACCGGCGGCTTTGAAGCCAAATACGGCGGCATAAGAAGCGGTCTTTTGAATGTTAAAACCAAAGACGGCAGCCGTGAAAGATTTACCGTGGCAATAAAAACTGACTATACGCCCGAAGGACAGTACAGGTTCTTCGGCACCAACCCCTTCAGCAGCGGCTCCTGGATATACAGAATGTACTCAGGAGAGTATGCATACACCGGAGCTCCGGCAGGCGATCCGACCATTCCGGTAGACCTCAGGGATTTTAAGGGGTGGACAAAAACTCAGAAGGGGGACCTTAAGGCACTCGATTCACTGCAGAGGAAAAACCTCTGGGATCTTCAGCACCCGGCGTTCGGCGTTGCAAGAAGACCTGACTACATAATTGAAGGAACCATTACGGGTCCTTTTATTATCCCCAATACAGCTTTTATGACCGCATTCAAGTATGAAAATTCTCAGTTCGTATACCCAATCGGGCCACGGGACAGTTATAAGGACTGGAACGGACAGCTGAAACTGACTACAACCTTTAACGACCAATCCAGGCTTTCAGTAAACGGTATGCTGGCCAAAATCTACAGCAATACAAGCGGTCAGACCGTAAGCTACGATGCATCGCAGAGCTTTGCATATATGAATAACAACGCGCCTTCGGCAATCGTAAGACAGGCGGCTCAGATTGGCGGCTCGAGCTTCCCGTTTATTTACAACAAGAGCCGTTTCCAGTACTTTGATCAGACCTTTGCCCTGGGAGGCCTGAAGTTCACACACGTTCCGATGCCCAACTCATTTTTCACAATCGATTTCCAGATGGGCTACACCGGGCAGGATATTACTCCTATGATGATGGACATGAATGCCGATTCAAGTCAAAATTACGTAAGGATGTACAGCCAGGCTGCAAAGAAATGGTATACTTTCTACCTGCCTACCTCAGGCGTACCGAACGGAACAACCCTTCTGGCCGATGACGGAATGGGAAAGTTCAAAATGTACGGCGGCGGCCAGTGGGCTGACTCTTCGTATTCCTACAACTACCAGTTAAGAGGCGATTTTACATGGCAGTTTGACAGGCATAATCAGTTCCAGGCAGGCTTAAGTGCAGGACTCCAGCAGATAAACGTCTATGCCGGATACTGGAACCAGTCGGTTCTTTCCTTTACCCCGAATTCCTGGCAATACTTTAAGGCTTCCCCGCTCGATCTCGGATTGTATGTCCAGGATAAACTTGAATTCGACGGGATAATAATGAATGCCGGTCTTAGAATGGATTACTTCAATCCAATGAGAAAAGGCTACCAGGCCGGATTCCCTGAAGACAAGGATTACACAAAGCTTTACACTGATATTTACAACAATCTGCCCGGCTCCTACAACAGTTATGAAAGGTGGCTTTTGTTCAGAGGCCTCTTAGCTAATCCTCCCGGGTGGCCCGATGTTGAGACCAAAGCTCAGCTTAAACTCTCACCGAGACTTGGCGTTTCATTCCCTATAACTGAAAACAGTAAAATGTACTTCAATTACGGGCATTTTTACCAGAGGCCTGCCGCATCCATACTTTACAACATGAAGCTGGATGCACAGTCGACTGTTATTCCTACACCGGATCTTATAATGGCCAGAACGGTACAGTATGAGTTCGGATACGAACAGGTACTCCCCATGGATTTTCTTGCCAATGTTACTGCTTACTATAAGGACGTCTCAAACGAGCCTATGCCAAGAGTATTCCTGGATTACTATGAAAATAACCTGGTTACAAAGTACTATCCCGACAGGTACTCTGATATAAGAGGTGTTGAACTCCGTCTGGAAAGAAACGCCGGCCGTTTCGTAACATTCAGCGCAATGTACGACTATATGATTACCACTGAAGGCTATACCGGTTTTTCAACTGTTTACGAGAACCTTGTCAAGTACCGGGAAAACAAATTACGCTACGCCGTACAGAGTACCCCGATTGCAAAGCCAAGGGCATATGTCAACCTGAATTTGCATACTCCCGATGAGTATGGAATGCTCTTCGGACGCTGGCTGGCAAATTTCTTTTTTGAATGGAGAGACGGCGGGCGATTTCTGCTTAACAGTGACCAGGTGGATACAAAACTTCAGAAGTGGGCTGACGTTGTTAACTGGTGGAATATCGATTTCAGGCTGTCCAAAGAGTTCTCTTTGGTCAACAGCACCTTTGAAGTTTCACTCATGGTTAAAAACCTGACCAATAATAAGTTCTTAAGTACTGAAAACATGACTCTGGCTGAAGCTACAGCCTATAGAAATGAAATTCTGAATAACGGGGGACAGTGGGGCGATTACAAATCTACCAATCTGGCAAAAATATTTGAAGCCTCCTGGGAAAACGTTCTTTTCCTTAACCCGAGGAGAGTCGTCCTAAGCTTCCGTGTAAATCTTTAATTTATAAGGTAGAAAAATGAAGAATAAATTTACAGTTTTCAGCTTTGTCTTCCTCTTGCTTATTCTGGCAGGGGAGACCATGGCACAGAGCATGCCGCCAGTCTTTAACCCCCCGCAGATGGATATTGATGTCGGCAATTACACATTCTTTCTCCAGAGAAAATATGGAATGAACCAGAATGAGGCAGGCGGACTTTCAGTTCAGCCGAGCTGGAATTACGCCGGGACACTTAATTTTAACTGGGGGCGCGACCGTTTCCGTTCTGATATGATGACAAACCTGTTCCAGCCTTTGGTATTTGTTAACGGCGTAACGGACCCGCTGGGAAGAAAAAAGAAATATTCCACTCATCCTACCAGGGTAGACAAGTGCGTCAACCTGTGCGAGGTAGACTGGGGCCGCCAGATAAGACGCTACAGGCCCCCGAACGTTGTTGTTGATGGGATTCTGATTACACCTCCGTATGAATGGTACGTGGATAAAAACCTTGAAGCCGATATAAAGGTAGAGTGGGAAGATGTCTTTGAAAACGGCTTCCGCAGCCACGTTACTACATATGCGTTTGCCGATCCGGATAACGACGATTACCTCATCTGGAAGGCTACTCATAAGTTTACAGGAGAGGTGGTTGTAAGCTATAAGAGAACAGGTCCCAATAAAACTTTCAGCAACAGGGATACTCTTCCCAGCCAGACAGTCAGGTTTTACTGGCCCACAACTTTTACCATGGGTCCTTCAAGACTCGGAACTTATAAGACTACGGCCAGTTACGGCGGAATTCCTGATGACGACAAGAACAGCTGGTTTTCTAGAAAATCAAATTTTGTACAGGGACAGAGCCGCGACTCCCTTAAGGTCGCATACTTCTGGGATTCGCAGAAATTCAGCCCTAAGACCTACAGCAACGGATCTACAGACGATTCAGGCGATCCGGATCTTTCAACCGGGTATCTTTATGCACCGCAAGTTCCGGGCTATGCGCTTCTTTTTGCAAGCAAAAGTGCCAGTGAGGTAACCACAGACGATAACTCTCAGCCCTTTGCACTGTCCTATGCTTCAATCAGGCAGGATAAATGGGTGGATAAGGCTGACGATAATGCCCTTTTATACAGCGGGCGCAACCCGCAGCTCGGGCGTTTCCCGACACCGGATGACATTCAGAAATTCAGACCGAATACGAATGAACAGGGCGCAATGAGATTTGTTGTAAACGGGCCTTACGATCTTACGCTCGACAGGGCTCACAACCGGGCCGACTCGGTTACCTTTGTCTATGCCGTCGGCTGCGGCTCTATAGGCATCGACAAGGCTCAGCAGCTTGGCGCCGACTGGATGAGCAAGAAAATCACAGACGCCGAGAAAAATGCCGGCTTTATTGAACCTGGAAAAGACAGCCTCTTCAATACTCTCGATAAGGCTTATTTTGCCTGGAACCAGATCAACAAGGGGCTAAAGCTTCCTGCCGCGCCGCCGCCCCCGGATGTTTCGGTTACTTCAGGCCCAGACATGATCAAGGTAACATGGTCTTACCCGGACCAGACATATTTCCAGGATGCAGTTACGAACACCGATGACTGGAGTGAGTGGAGAGTTTACAGAAAGAAAGGATCTTTGCTTACTTTTGATCCTCTTGATGAAGGCGCCATTGAGAAGTGGGATCTCGTCTATTCAACCCACGACAGGAGTATTCAGTCATTTGTTGATACAAACGTAACAAGAGGTCTCGATTATTACTACGCTGTTACAGCCGTGGATAACGGCTCTCAGAACAACACAGGCTACATGCCCGGCGAAAGACTCGAAAGCTCCAGATTTGTCAATATGAGCCAGGTTCCTGTCTCACCTTTCAAGCCTGGACTTAATGTAAGCAATCAGGTCAGAGTTGTACCAAACCCGTTTACTTCTGTTGCCGGACCGGCTTTTAACTCAGGATTAGCAGACCCGAATGAAATCTCTTTCTATAATCTTCCTGTAGAATGCAAGCTCAGGATTTTTACTGAAGCAGGGGAACTGGTATGGGAAAAAGATCACTACGGTACTGCTGACGACCATTGGGATCAGAAGACCGACTTTAACCAGTATGTCGCAAGCGGGTTATACATACTGGCTGTTACAGACGGTAAGGACATTACAGGCAAGCCGCTGGACACGCAGTTTGTTAAATTCGTTATCATTAGGTAAGAGTTTATAATACTCAATTTATGGAGATATAAAATGAATTTTAAGATTAAAGATAAACTGATGGTTCTTATAGGACTGCTTATCTTTAGCGTTCCCTCCAGTGCCCAGATTATGAAAAAGGCACAGGTCGGAATGAAGTTCCTGAGCAATCCAGTCTCGGCAGAGGTGATTGGAAGAGGCACTGCTGGAATAAATTCCACTTTTAATTCCAACGGAATTTTCTGGAACCCCGCTCTTACTTCCATGATACCGGGGAAGGTTGACCTGAGCCTGAACTATCACCAGTGGATTGCCGATATATCATACAATGCTGTTGCCGCAAGCTTTAATGCATTCGATTTCGGCGTCGTTACACTTAGCGGTACCATTGTAAACTACGGCGACCTGGTTGCAACACGCAGATCCCTCAGCTCGGCTGGCTACGATGAAACCGGTACTTTTTCACCTTCGGCATATACCTTAGGGCTCGGTTTTTCGCAGAAGGTTTCAGACAGGTTTTCATACGGCGTAAACCTGAAATATGTTAATCAGGAGCTTGGAAGTGCCTGGGTAACCGATAAGATGGATTCAATGGATGCCAAAAAATCTTCTATTAAGTTAAAAGACTACGGGCTTGGGGCAGTGGCAATCGACATCGGAACATACTACGATTTCCAGTACAAGGGAATAACCTTTGCTGCTACGCTCTCCAACGTCTCGCGTGAAATGAAATACGAGAACGAAGCATTTCCGCTTCCTTTTGCAGTCAGTTTCGGCTTTACTGTTTCCCCATTGCAGTTTGCTTTTCAGAACCTGCAGGGACACGATCTGGTTCTGATGTTTGAATCGAACCACCCGAGAGACTTCGGTGAAAAGCTGAAGTACGCTGCTGAATACAGCTACGAAAAGACGTTTTTCCTCAGGGGCGGATACGTTACACACTCAGACCAGAGAGGCTTTTCTGCAGGTCTGGGCTTCAGAAAGGCAATATCCAACGTTCCTTTCAGAATCGACTATGCGTTCCAGCCCTTTGGAATCTTCGGCAACCTGCATAACTTCACAGTCGGCATCAGTTATTAGTATCCTCTTTATAAACCCCGGACTTAAGGAAAAAATCCGGGGTTTTTAACATGTTGGGAAAGGAAATTGCGGCCCTGATCGATAAAATGCAGAATCCCGGAACTTACAGAGTCAGATTTAATGCTCAGGGCTTAAGTTCCGGTAATTAAATTTATGTTTTGGAAACCAGCGGATTCAGAACTGCAAACAAGATGATCCTGCTAAGATAATTTAGCCCTCAAACAGAGATAAGATTACTCCTGGACAACGATAATTTTGTAACCGGAGGCAGGGAAAAGAAGTAATACACAATTTCTTTTAAAGCTAAAAAAGCCTGACATAAGTCAGGCTTTTTTTTGTGTGGGAGCTAATGGATTCGAACCAATGACCCCCTGCTTGTAAGGCAGGTTAAGGCATTTTTAGGGGTGGATTATGGCTCAAAAACGCTTGTTTTTGGCCTTCTTATTTTATAGTACACTCTTTAACTATCTTAAAATCGGCTAAATATGTTACAAATATGTTACAAGTTTTCAGGGACTATGTTACAAATATGTTACAAATCCTTTTTTTCTTCCTTCGGTATCGAGAACTTTTCCAGTTCTGCTTTTAGCCTTTCATTACGGAACTGACGGTATATTTTGTCAGCCGTCTGAGCGGAATGCCCTGCTATATAGGCAATTGCCCTGGCGTCCCCGTAGTTATCGTAGGCCTCAGTCTCGAAATACTTCCGGAAGGTCCTGAGCGTATAGCCTTTACCCGTCAGACCTAAATCCGAAAGATAGGTCCTGAAGGCCTTGCCGAGCGCCTTCATCTCAAAGTATTGGACAATCTTTTCCCCCGGGGGTAGAGTTTCAAGCCTTTCCTTTATGACAGGTAAGAGCTCCGAATGAATGGGGACTGAGCGCCATTCCTGCAACTTCTTACTGTAAAACTGCATTGTGGCATTTTTAATATTTATCCTTCTGGGCTCCAAAAGAAAAAGATCCACGGGCCTTAGACCTGAATAAGCCAGAAGGTAAATGCTTACGCGGAAGTTTGGGGACTTTTCTGCTAAGCCCTGCATAATTTTTTGTATATCTTCAGGCGAATATACAACTACTTCCTTCTTTTCCTGGCGCGTGAAAACGTCCTTATTAAGCATAAAAACGTCTTTAATGTAGGCATACTCGAACAGGAACCCCAGGAACTTCCTCATATTCTTGCAGATGCCGTACTTTGTATTCTGGCTTTTATCCTTTCGGGCCTTGACCTCCAGAAGGAAATCTTCTACACTGGCTTTGGTAAGGGCGCTGCAGGGGGAAGAAGAAGGGAAGGCCTCAGCCAAGTAGTTATAGAAAAACGTATTATACTCCGTAATAGTATTCTGATCTTTACCCGTATTCATCTTCAAAAAATGACTAAATGCATCTTCAAGAGTGTTTTTACTTCCCACGGGGCGGAGGCTATGTTTTAAGGACTTCTTTTCCTTCTGCAGGAGCAACACCTTATCATCCTTATACTTCTTTGCGTCGCGCCAGCCCTGCCTTGAATCTGGGAACTTTGTACTTTCGGTTACAGGCTTACCCTGCACGGGATCGTAATACCGGACGTAAAGGACCTTGCCGCGCGGGAAAATACCGCCATTTCCCTTATTACTCATCTATCTACCTTCAAAGATTTGCTGAAATCAAACTTATCATTAACCGGATACTTATAGTTAAGTTCCAAACGGTCTGAATAAATAACAATGCTCTGAAAATTCTCCAAAACCGATTTCTTCATAACCTCCATATCCTTCAGGCTGAAGAAGAAAGAAGGCTTATTATCGATAAGGGAAATGTACTTCTGGGTTAAATCGTTCTGCGCCTGGAGGAGCTTCGTTAGTTCCTGTACGTTCAGCTTCTTGCTTTTCAAAACCTTTGTAACCTTATTACTATAGGTTCCAAGCTTCAGGATAATACTTTCCTCTGTTTTATCCACGTACCGGCTATAAAGATCCTTAGCACGGGGAAGAGTTTCCTGAAGGTCAAATAAAATGAGCTTATTTACCGCGTCCTGCCGGTGGAGGGCTGAACTTGGGCAGGCAGAGCTTCCGCTGCGGTGCTTCAGGGCGCAGGCGTAATAATAATTCTTTGCTCCGTGAGTGGAATTTGCAATAACCGATTTAATTGTGCCCCCGCAGTATCCGCACCTGACAATACCCAAGTCCGTAAGAAGATAAGATGCCTTGGCTTTTCTTTGAGAAGGGGCCTTAGCCTGCCGGGGCTTATTCTTTAATATGGAGTTCACCTGAACTTTTGAAATAAGAGGTTCCCAGTTGCCCTTGGTGCCGTCTGAAAAGAAGCCGGAATAAAATTGAAGTCTGGTTGGGAAAAGAATATAGCCTATTCTTATATGATCCCAGATGCCCCCTTTTCGTGAGAGCAGCTTCTTGTCATTAAGCGCCTCAGCAATATAGCTGGTGCCGAGGCCCTTTTCAGCCATAGAGAAAATCTCCTGCAGGACCCTGTTTTCATCGGGGTTTACTTCAAGGACGTCCAGGAAGTGATTATACTTATAGCCAAACGGTATGCCGCCACCCTGCCAGGTTTCCATTTTGATTATCTCCCTTTTATTATATATGTTTATTTATATCTTCAATGTATTCATAAAAATTCTTATCCTCTTTAACATAGACATAACTTTCACGCCCATATTCAACAAAAGCAGATTGCCATTCCCGCGGAACAGGTACGGATTCTTTTTTCATCTTGCCTTTTTTGTGCCGGGTTTCTACCGATCTGGACTCAGGCTCGGAGCAATTTTTAAGATAGTCCAGCTGGTATATATCCAGGTCAACAAAACCATCATCAAAAGAGCAGTCATACACACCTCTGATCTTCTTTCCCGCCCCTTTAATGCAGTGGCAGAAATAAACCGCCTCCATATAATAAGCCATATTCTTATCGGAGTGGTAGGAAAACGAATAGAGATAATTAGCCAGCTTGTATAGTTTCCTGTCCTGGAAAAGCCATGTGTACCCAGAAAGAGTAGGCACCGACACTTCTTCAAAGACTATGTAGGAAGAGTAAAAAACAAAATTCACATACCTGGTCCCCTGATATTCACTAAAGGAAATTTTAACTGTATCGTGGTCAAAAACTGCAAGTCCATAATTAAAGGTAGATGAATCCTTATCCACCTTATTCTGAATATACTGCTGCAGCCCCGGAGAGGGGGAATTCTCCACAAGTACAGTTACCCCTGCAAGGGTATTATTAGACAAATAAAAGAGCAAAAAAACGGGGAAAAGAAACTTCCACATAGAACCCCCTATTATGTTATTCGGGTTGTCTATTACCGCCTGGTATTAGATAACTAAAGTACAAAAAAATTAAAAGTCAATACTTCAGGGTGATTCAGCGCACAAAACTAAAAAAAAAGTTAGAGGGCCTGTTTTTATAAAAAACAGGCCCAAAGAAAGAGGCCCCCTAATGCATTAAGCGCTTTCCCTGTAAGCCGGTTTAGCAACAGGTGAACGCTTTTTCTTACTAGATTTCGCCTTAGTTTTCCTTATTTTGTTTTCCATTTCAGTTACTTTGCTTTCCAGTTCGGCTATTTTGGCTTTGTTTTCTAACTCAGCCACCTTAGCAGACATGGAAATAATTACTCTTGTAAAATGCTCGAGTGTCTCAGAGATCACTACGGAAGCTTCAACTCCGTGATTGTTATTAAGAACAGTAGCGGGCCCGTTAAGGCTTAGATCTCCCGAGGCACAAAAACTGCCATTACGGGGAACAGGATACATACAATTACACCTTCTTAGTTAGTTTTTTTTAATCGTTGATTTTCCCCTTTTAGAACCTTTATTTCAGCCTCTAAATCGAAAATTTTCTGATTCAATTTAACTATTGTACTAATTAGATCATCTTGTATATTATACCCCTTGTGATCGGGGGAGGAACTATTGATATTTGTTGGACCTCTATGCGTAACCGAACCCGTTCCACTGGAAAAGTTCATATTTTCAACGTTCTGCACATTATTAGAAGCCGGACTATCACCTTTCAACAACCAATCAACGGTAACGCCGCAGACTTCGGAAATTTTTACCAGGGTGAGGGTATCGGGTTCACTGACGCCGTTTTCCCAGTTGCTCACGGTTTGCTTGTTTTTGAAACCGAGAGCCAGAGCAAACTCTGATTGGTTCATCTCTTTTGCCGCCCGAGCCTTAGCGATCTGCCGTCCAACTATTGACATATTACCGTCATAAAAATATTATTTAAAAAGTTATGTCAACTATTGACATAATCAACAAATCATTATATATTTGTCTTGTAAGTATAACATAATTATGACTTACTCATAATTATGACAAAGACAAGGAAAATGTATGCAAAACGAGACAAATCTTCAAGTAAAACCGACGGAATATCTGCCGAAAACTAATAATTCTTTTGAACCAGATCCCTTCCATATATCCATGAGAATGAAAAGGGAGGGAGTAAGACAGCTATACCTATCAAGGCGGCTCAAAATGGACCAGGGTTACTTGAGCCGCATACTTAGCGGAAAGGTTGTAAGGCCCGATGTACTGATAAGGATAAGTAAAATTCTGGACAGTTTTGAGGCAAAAAGAAAGAGAAAAATCAGGGCAGCCTGAATAAATAAAATAGCCGGTACTGCAATACCGGCCAATAAAAAGCCATCACCGACAAAGATGATTCCTATAGCTAAGGGGCTACAGGCTAAGGGCTTTTTTAATAGGGTAGTGATAAAAAAATGAAATGTCAAGAAAATATTTTGAGGAACATAATGGCTACGGAAGGAACGAAAAAGAGAAGATTAAGACGCGGCGACAGAATAGCCAAAATAGGGCCCAGGCTTTTTACTCAGGTTGAGGCAGCTAATTATCTGAGAGTAAAGCCAGAGGTTTTCAAGAAAAGATTTGCAAAACTAATTCCGGTTGTGGTACTCGACGAATTTCAGATGGCCCCATTATGGGACGTTGAGGACCTCGACAAATTTATAGACGAAAACAAAGGGATGCTTCCGGATGATTTCAGAGAATTTAACAAAAAGCCTGATGGAAGAATTAGGCGGAACTAGAGAGGAAATTAAATATTACTTGTCTACAATAAAAGGGAGAAACAAAAATGCAGGCCGAAAAGAAATTAAAAGCGCTTCAAAATCTGGACAAAAAAATAGAAGAAACAATGAATGAAGAGCCGAAAAGCCAGGAGGACAGCTTTTTCAGGCTCCGGAGGCTTAACTTCCTGAACAAGCTCAGGGAAAACTACTACCCCGAAAACAACGCCGAGCTCATACAAATGGAGGCCTTAGCGTTATGATAACCGACCTTACACTACAGCAGATATTTACCGTTGCCATGATCATCTTTATTTCAGGCTTTGCCTGCTATAGGATAGGAAGGCTTCTGGGGAGTAAAGACAAGGGAATTCACTTTGATAAGGACCTTTTCAAAAATGACTGACTTATTCGGATATGAAAAAGGCTCCGTAGTTTACTACGCCGGGGGGCTCTACGAGGTAGTTCGCAGCGACGAGGCCACTACAGAAATAA
Organism: Ignavibacteriales bacterium; assembly: GCA_036261625.1. Taxonomy (GTDB): domain Bacteria; phylum Bacteroidota; class Ignavibacteria; order Ignavibacteriales; family SURF-24; genus JAAXKN01. The sequence goes on from DATAKL010000058.1 coordinate 52,158, forward strand.
AAAGCCTGAACAAGTTCATTCCGAACCTTACTGTAACATGTATGACAAAAAGCCACATGCTGAAAATGGCAGAGCCGGAACTGCAGGGAATAAACAAACTAATTTCAAATAAAAAAGGGAGAAAGTAAAACGTGGAAAACCAGGTAGAATACTTAGCAAACTACGCCCCAAAAGAGAAAAAGGGGCCGGTAAAGAAAGAATTTGAAGTTGATGCTGATATGAGAAACCTTGCAGGGGAAGTGATCAGGGAAATGAGGCTGGACGTACACCCGGCAAAGATAGAATTCCTGCGGGTAAGTCCCTACATACAGAAAACTACAGCTGCCGTATGCAAGAAAACGGGGCCGGAGTTCAAATTCTTTACAAACCATGACTACCTTATTGAAGTTAGTGCCGAGCTCTGGGACGCACTGGACAAGGACACGCGCAAGATACTCTTAGAGCATGAGCTGAGGCACATACTTGTACTTCAGAACGACAAGACGGGGGACTGGAATTTTAAGCTTAGAAAGCACGACATTCAGGACTTCGCCAGTATAGTTAAGGTCCACGGGGTAGACTGGATAAAGAGGGTAAAACTTTCAATTAGTTCGCTTTATGATTTGACACCGGCAGAAGAAGATAACATACAGATATAAAACAGGGAGATAAACAGATTATGAAAGATCTTAGACTTGATTCACTTCATCTTCAGAATTTCAAGGGCATACGGGAGCTTTACCTTGAATTCAACGAAATTACAAATATTTTAGGCGGAAACGGCACCGGGAAAACCACAATTTCAGATGCCTTCCGCTGGCTTTGCTTTGACAAGGATTCCGCGGACAGGAAGGACTTTGAAATCAAGACACTTTCCAACGGTGCACCCATTCACGGTCTGGAGCACAGTGTTACCGGAGTAATGAGCATTAACGGGAAAAAGACCACTCTTCAGAAGATCTTCAAGGAAAAATGGACCAAACCGCGCGGCAAGGCCGAGCAGGAACTTACAGGCCACACAACCGAGTACCTCATTAACGAGCAGAAGGTATCAATGTCGGAATTCAAGAAAAAGGTGGATTCAATCATAGAAGAGCCGCTTTTCAAGATGATCACCGACCCCATGTACTTCAACCGTGATATAAAATGGCAGGAAAGGCGCAGGGTGCTCATGGCAATAATAGGCGACGTTAAGGACGAACAGGTAATTAACTACAACCCCGAGCTTGAACCGCTGAGGGCGCTTCTGGCAGACACCGACATAGAGGCGCTCCGCAAAATCCTTTCAACCCGTAAAAAGGGTTATAACCAGGACACACAGATGATTCCGGTAAGAATAGATGAATGTAATAAATCCATTCAGGAAATGGATTTTAAGGCGATCCGGAAAAGCCTGGAAGAAAAGGAATTTGAGGTAGACGAGTTGGAAAAGGAACTCACCGGCCTCAGCCTTCAGGACAAAGAAAGGACAGAGAAAAGCAAAAGGGTAATGGACCTGACTATCAAAATGAACCGTCTGGAAAGGGAAGCTGAAATGAAGAAATTCCAGAAGGCAAGAGAGCTGGACGACAAGATTTTCCTGCTAAATAGTGAAATAAAAAGGTATGAGAGGGTTAAGGAGGAAGATACAACGTCCTTAGAAAAATCCATTGAGGCTCTGGAAAAGGAAATAAAGGCAAAAAGGGAAGAATGGACAAAAGAACAGGGTGAAATACTGGACTTCTCTAACGAGCACGACTTTACCTGCCCCACCTGCCGCCAGTTACTTCCGGCCCAGGGAATTGAAAACAAGAAACAGGAAATGCTGGATAACTTCAACAGCAAGAAAGCTAAGGTCCTGAAAAGGATAAACGAAGAAGGTCTGGAACTGAAAAAAAGGAAAATGAGCGTTGAAACGCGTCTGGAAAACCTTCGCGCGGAAAAAGAGAAGGCAACGGAGATAATAGCCCAGAAAGAAAAAGAGATCGGGGAAGTGCAGAAGGAAAAGGAAAGGGATGAAAAAGAACCGGCTAAACTGCCTGATGAATACTTTAGCCTTAACAATGAGATAAAAGCCCTGGAAAAAGATACCGAGGAAGCTTCGGAAGGCAGTAAGGACCTTCTGGAAAGGAAGCTTCAGAGAAAAAAAGACCTGCAGAAGGAAATTGACGGGCTAAAAACCGAACTCAGACAGGAAGAGACAAACAAGAACATGCAGAAGAGGATAGAGGACCTATCCAAGCAGGAGCGCGACCTTGCAGCCAAAATAGCCAAAACAGAAGGGGAGGAATTTCTGGCCGAGCTATTCGTAAAGACAAAGGTTGAAATGCTGGAAGGTTCCATAAACAAGAGGTTTTCCAGTGTCCGCTTTAAGCTGTTCAACACTCTCATAAACGGCGGGATAGAGGACTGCTGCGAGGCGCTTATTGACGGAGTGCCCTTTAGTGATGCCAACCACGCGGCAAAGATTAACGCAGGCCTGGACATAATAAATTCCCTTTGCGAATACTACGGCGTAACAGCCCCGATCTTTATTGACGGACGCGAAAGTGTGAACGAGATCATACACACGCAAAGCCAGATAATTAACCTAATTGTAAGTTATGATAAAGAATTAAAAGTTGCATAAAAGAAGGAGATAAGCAATTATGCCAGCAAACAATCAGCCCCCGCAGAATAATACCGCGGGGCAGCAGAACAATAACCAGGCCCCAGGAGTGCCTGAGAACAAAGCATTAACCCTGCAGGAGAAGAATATTGCAGAAAATGTACTGGCCAGGATAACTGAAATGCAAAATGCCAAAAGCATTGACATCCCCCCCAACTACAGTGCGGCCAACGCCTTAAAAAGCGCCTGGCTCATTATTCAGGAGGTAGTGGATAAGGATAAGAACCTAGCCCTTACGGTATGCTCAAAGGACAGTATAGCCCAGGCGCTTCTGAACATGGTAATACAGGGTCTTAACCCAGTGAAGCACCAGTGTTACTTCATTGTACGCGGCAAAAAACTAACCATGCAGCGCAGCTATCATGGGACGCAGGTTGCAACAAAAAGGCTGGACGGGATATTGGATATTTACGGTAACGTGATCTATGAAGGTGATGAATTCGAATACGAGATAGACACCATAACAGGGCTGAAAAAGGTACTGAAGCACAAGCAGGAACTAAAAAACATTAACCCCGACAAGATACTAGGGGCTTATGCTACAATTACCCGCAAGGAAAGACCTCCCTTTGTTGAGATTATGAACATTGAGCAGATAAAGAAAGCCTGGAACCAGGGGGACATGAAGGGAGATTCTAAAGCTCACAATAACTTCAGAGACGAAATGTGCATAAAAAGTGTAATCAATCGCGGATGCAAAAAGATATTGGAATCTTCCGACGACAGCGGCATACTGATAGATTCACTCCGTAACACCCCGGACATTGAGGACCTTCCGGAAGAGCCTTACGAGGAAGTTGCAACGGAGCTGAGCGACAAGGCCAACAAGGAAGTGCTGGACATAAAGAAGCCGGAAGAACCGAAACCGGAGGTAAAGGAAGAGCCAAAACCGGAGCCTGCTGCCCCCAGTAAGGGGAATGGACGTAGCAAGGCGCAGGCGGAGCCAACCTTAGACGGACCGGGGTTCTAAGCTATGCTGGATCTGAGAATACTGGGTAGCAGCTCCCACGGGAACTGCTACCTCCTTTATGCAGGCAGTGAGGTCCTTTTGCTGGAGTGCGGGATTCAGGCAAAGAAGATAATCTACGGCCTGAATTTCAGAGTGGACAATGTAGTTGGAGCTTTGTGCAGTCATGAGCACGGCGATCATAGTAAATCGGTAAAAGACGTGATGAAGGCAGGAATTGATGTTTATGCGAGCGAGGGGACTTTTTCAGCCCTGGGGGTTGAAGGGCACAGGGTAAAGAAGCTGAAAGCCTTAGAGCAGGTTCAGATTGGGGGTTTTACAGTGCTTCCCTTCGACGTTCAGCACGACGCAAGGGAGCCGCTGGGGTTTTTAATTCAGCATGAGGCTATAGGAAAACTTTTATTTGCAACGGACACCTACTATATAAAATATAAGTTTCCGGAGCTTAATTATATAATGGTTGAATGTAATTACAGCAAAAGCATACTGGAAAAGAACATACAGGCTGGAACATTAAGTAAGGCATTAAGGAATAGACTATTAAAAAGCCACTTCAGCCTTGAAAACGTGAAGGAGTTCCTGAAGGCAAACGATCTGAAGAAGGTAGAGAATATATTACTCATGCATCTTTCCGACGGGAACAGCAACGCCGGAGAGTTCCAGGAAGAAATAGAGAAATTAACCGGAATACCGGTAAAGATTTGTTAAAATAAGCCCCGTGGCGAAATTGGTAGACGCGCTGCCCGCAGTAGGCAGTAGGTTGATTGTGTAATAGATCTGTTTAGCAGTGAAAAGCAATCGTAAAAGGCTTCCGGTCTTTCCTTGCAGGTTCGAGTCCTGCCGGGGTACAAAGAGGACCAAATATACAATAAAAAGGAGTTCATAATGAAAGCTGAAACACAGGTAATTAGCCTTGAACTGGCCATGAAGTTAAGGGACTTAGGAGTAAACAGGCGTAGTTTATTCTGCTGGGAAGAATACGAGCACAAAAAAAGCGGTGAAAGAATCTGGGATCTTAGAAGCGGAAGGGATTTTCCTGGCTATGCAGGTGGCCTTCAGGAAGGCGCAAGACACTTAGATGCCCGATCATACATCGATTACCATGAGGAAAACTGCAAAGCTTATACTTCGTCTGAATTGGGCGAAATGTTGCCTGCCAACAAAACATATACCCATAAGGACGGTAACAAGTGGTGCTGTTCTTTGGGAATGAATTTCCCAGAATGTCCGGCAGAGTTTGAAACAAATGAAGCCGAGGCGAGGGGAAAGCTGCTGGTACACTGCATAGTTAACGGAATAATTACCGTAGAAGAGATCAATAATAGACCTTGAATTTTAGCCCCGTGGCGGAACAGAACAGACGCTAAGGCTTAAGGAAGGGCACCTTAATTTTAACCGTGATACCATGCAACGTACGGCATAGCGCCCAAACTGGTGGAAAGCAATTAAGGTGAGCAAACGGGCACTTCTTCCATGCAGGTCCAAATCCTGCCGGGGCTACAAAGATAAACATTTTAGGGAGGTAAGGGGATTGTTAAAACACATGCTAACCAGCAGATGCAACCGTAAATGCGAATACTGCATCACCAGGAATATTAGAGTTGACAGTAAGGGAATTGAGTACGCACAGATAAGAAGGCTCTATTCGGATTTATCACTGGAGCATAAAGAAATTATGCTCACGGGCGGAGAGCCTACACTTGCGCCGTTTCTTTCTATAGCAGTTGTAACGGCAAAAGACTTCTTTGAAAAGGTATTTATCACCACCCAGAATCCCATTTTACTAAAGCCGAAACACTTAGGGGGGATGTTTAACGCAATTACCTTTTCAATGCATGATAAAGCAGCGTTGAAGGAAAAAGTTGAAAATGGAGCTACTGTTTACGCCAGTATATTGGATAAGTTCTACAAGCAGGATCTTCCGGAAAAACTGAAAGCCCAAGGCTTTTCAGGGCTTACGATAAATGAGGAACAGAGGGAAGGAAAGGAATTCACCCAGAAGCTTCCTGAAATTGAAGGTTTCTCAATAAAGGTAAACAGGAAGGGCAAGTGTATGGATGAAACAATTATTCTGCCCGACCTGAGAGTAATAACGGATTTTAGGGAATTTTTATAAAAGGCGTTCAATTAAGTTTATTTGATTAAAAATATTTTGGGAGATAGGTGATATATGACACTGGAAGATAAAATATTATGCGTTATTACTAAACAGCCGTATTACGACGAAGAAACTCAAACCGTAAAAGGGAACAAAGGGCAGGTAGATAATGTCAGGGAGTTGATTGAATCTTACTGCAAAAAGCAAAAGGAAATATGCGTAAAAGCTATGTTTCCAAAAGAAAAGGAGTATTTATCGCGCGAGGAAAAGCAAATTGAACAGGCAATATTAAACGCCGAGCTTGCTACGATAGCAGACAATCAGAGTAATGGCAATTAAACAGGAATTATCTATGTCAGAAAAACCACTAAGCTTTCAGTTTAATTATGATACCGAGGAATTCGATTTGGCTTTTGAGGGAGTAGATCTTTTTTGCGGGGCCGGAGGCACGACAAGCGGAGTTGAAAGGGCAAAACACAAGGGAAAGAAAATAGCCTATGTTATTGCAGCTGTAAACCACGATCCGGTTGCGATTGCCAGCCATGCCAGCAATCATAAAAAGGTAAAGCATTTTGTTGAAGACATAAGAACACTTGATGTAACACATCTGCCAAAGCCCAGAAGCGATGAAAATTACAGATCTTTTCTCTGGGCCAGCCTCGAATGTACAAACTTCTCTAACGCTAAAGGCGGAGGCCCCAGGGATGCAGACAGCAGGACTTTAGCCAACCATCTGGAAAGATACGTTGAATATCTTATGAGCGACTACATTCTAATTGAGAATGTCCGGGAGTTCTTGAGTTGGGGACCATTATGCCAGAAAACGGACAAACACACAGGAGAGCCAGTCTATGATAAAAAGGGGAACCCTGTAATGATACCCGAATCGAGAACCGCAGGAAAGGATTTTATAAACTGGGTAAGTAAAATATGTAGCTATGGGTACGAGTGGGATTATAGAATACTGGACTCTGCGGACTTTGGGGCGCACACGTCGAGAAAGAGGCTCTTTATCATATTTGCCAGAATAGGATTACCTATTGCCTGGCCGGGACCAACACACTCCAAGACTGGCGGAAACGGGCTGAAGAAATGGAAAGCAGTAAAAGAGGTGCTGGACTTTAGCGATAAGGGAGAAAGCATATTCAACCGGAAAAAGCCGCTGGTGGAAAACACACTAAAAAGAATTTATGAAGGTTTGGTAAAGTTCGGAAGTAGCAGCAGTGAATCCTTTATTGTAAAATACCTGAGTAATGACTCAGTAACAGGAGCAAATCCGGGCAAAAGCGTTGACGAACCGGCACCTGTAGTAACTACTCAGAACAGGCTGGCTTTGGCAAGCATAGATTATTTGACAAAATATCATGGAGCGGGCAAGAACATAATAAGCCTGGACTCCCCATGCAGCACTATTACCACAAAAGACAGGATTGCAAAAGTATCGGCCTTCACAATGACCTACTACGGGGGTGATGGGCACGTTCACGATTTGGAAAATCCGGCAAATGCCATAACAACGAAAGACCATCACGCAATAATCCAGACCGAAAATTTTATTAACCTTTACTATTCATCCGGAAAGAAAAATCAGTCAGTTCAGGAACCTTCCGGGGCAGTTCTACCCACCCCAAAGCAGAGGCTTGTGAGCATAGACAGGCTACATTTCATAGATGAACAATATGGGAATAGTAAAGGGAAAAGCATCAACGAACCGGCTGGCAGCTTAACAACGAACCCAAAACAAAACCTTTTGACCCTTGAAAAGGGATGGATAATGAACACCAATTATTCAAACGTTGGAAGCTCTCTAGAAGATCCCTCTCCTACAATTATGGCCAGCAGAAGGCATTTCTACCTGATGAATCCGCAGTACGCAAGTGCCGGCAGCTCAATTGAAAACCCGTGTTTTACGCTAATCGCCAGAATGGATAAAAAGCCTCCTTACCTGGTCGAGCTGGAAAACGGCGAACTAGCCATCGAAATACTCGAGTCTGATTCACCATACACTAAGAAAATAAAAAAGTTTATGGCCGAACACGGAATAATTGACATTTACATGAGGATGCTGAAGGTTCCGGAGCTTCTGAAAATTCAAGGGTTTGACGATAACTATATTCTTAAGGGTAACCAATCGGAGCAAAAGAAGTTTATTGGAAACGCAGTTCCCCCGGTTTTATCAAAAAAACTAATTGAAGCGCTGCACGGAGCAAATTTAGAAATGACTTCTCTAAGGAAAGTTGGCTGAGGCAATATTTTACAAATAAAAGAATCTTTTGGGAGATAAGGAAGTATGAGCACAACTACAAAAAAAACTTACATCGAAAAATTGAAATATCCTCGCTGGCAGAAGAAAAGACTGGAAATATTGGCAAGGGATAAATGGACCTGCCAGATCTGCGGGAATGCAGAAGAATCGCTTAACGTACATCACAGGGTATATTCAGACAATGAGCCTTGGGACGAGCAAGACGGAAATTTAATTACTCTGTGTGAAAGTTGCCATGAGCATGAAACTAAGCATATGAAAAACGAGCTTGACGTCTTATGCCGGACCTTACGAATAAAGTTTTTCTCTGGAGATATTGCCAGGATTGCCGAAGGTTTTGCAAAACTTAAATTTCCTTACCTGCCGGAAGTAGCAGCCAGCACGCTAAATCACTTGCTATCTAATGAAGATGAAATGGGCAGGCTGGTTACATTATATTTCAAATTTCTTGAAAATAAATACAAATCTTTGAGGGAAGGTACAGACAACCAGAGCGATGGAAATAAATGAAAGAAGATGCAATATATTTCCAGCACGACAGCAACGCCAGGCGTGATCCGAAGATAATAGCGCTTATTGCTGACTACGGTTTTGAGGGTTACGGAAGATTCTGGGCTATTATTGAGTTCCTGAGGGAACAAAAGGGCTGCATGAGGAAGGATAAGAATTCCATGAGAGCTCTGGCCTATGAGCTTAGAATGGACACTTCGGCTGCTGAGAAGTTTATGGATGATTTGATACATGAATACGACCTCCTTTCCCTTGAAGAAGATTTTATATTCAGCAGGAGATTAAACAAGTCAATTGATCACCTAGACACAATCAGGGAAAAGAGGAAAGAAGCCATAAGAAGAAGGTGGAATAAACTTGATGATACAAAAGTACCGGAAAACGATACAAATGTATCAAAAACCGATACAATTGTACCCGAAAACGATACAAAGGAAAGTAAAGGAAAGGAAACTATAGTAAAGGATAGTATAGTAAATAATAATATAATAATAAACACTGAATTATCAGAAGATACTACAGAAGAAGTTGCTTCATCTTGCGATGAAGCGGCCATAGATATACCTGAAGGGGAAGAGCATGAAAGTAAGAAAAAGAAGAAAGACAATTTTTTGAATGAGGTAATGGACATATTCTGCGAAGAATACGAAAAATCGCGCAATATGCCCTATATAATAACAGCTCCCGGAAAGGAACGCCAGGCTATTGGTACCCTACTGAAGATATACAAAGCCAAGAACAAGGAAGGCCCCAAGAGGACCCGGGAAGAGACACTGAGGGACTTTAGAATATGGTTCCAAATGTGCCTGGGGATAGAGGAAGATCACTGGTTATACAAAAAAATGAGCCCCAGCATAATAAGCTCGAATTATAATGAAATTAAAACGGTATTGAAAAAGGGAAGAAGAGGCGAAAATGGCGGAAATACTGAGAATAGATCAGGTTATACCCCACAAAACGGGGGAAGATCAGGAGGCAGAACCTTTGGAGGCAGTTCAGGCAATAAGGGAAATGGAGAAACAAAGTTCAAGCCAGGAACGCCGGTCTGAGACACATATTACAGGGCTTCCGGCAAGGTTCAGGGGAGTAACGCTAAAGAACTTTGAGTACAGCGAAAGCAGGGTACCGAAGGAGTACGGGCAGGCCTGTTATAACTTTGCAAAGGGGAAGTACAGGGAAAATTGCCTTCTGCTTTGCGGAGCCGTAGGAAACGGGAAAAGCCACCTGGCAATTGCAACACTGAAGAACATCGAGGCCAGAAGGACGGGAAGGGTGCTTTTCATGCTGGCAGATGAAATGTTCACGGAGCTTAACTACGCAGCTACAAACTATGAGAACAAGGCGCGCCTGATAAAGCACTACCTTACGGACTTTGATTGCCTCTGCATAGACGGACTGGAAAAAGATAGGTTTACTGATGCCGTGAGAGAAAACCTCTACATGATAATCAATAAGGCCTACTTTGAGGCCAGCCGTATAATAATAACAACAAACCTTTCAATGGATGCCTTCAGGGACTTAGATGAAAGGATTTTTTCAAGACTTAACGAAATGTCAATAATCTTACCCTTTAGTTGGGATGATTACAGATTAAAAAAATAATTACAGGAGGACACTTACAATATGGGAAGAAGAATGTCAAAACCCAAAAACCTGAGAAAGCCAAAAGAAAAGAAAAACCGCACGAAGTTCGGGAAGTTTAACGTTTCCCTGGGAGCCAAGACACCCAAAGGGGAGCTGCATACGACAAGGATAATAACGAAAGAACACAGTATTTATCCATTCCTTTTCAACGAGGACGGGACCAGGAAAGAGCCCGTGAAGGCGGAAATTCCGGCACAGGCAGACCTGCAGGAAGCCGAGGAAATAAAAGAAGTTACAGAAGAAAAAATTCCTAAAAATATTTCTGATAACGCTTGACATAATCAAAATAATGTATTAGGTTGTATTACCTAATAACAGGGGATATTAGACAATATGAAAACGAAAATTAAGGTTAAGGCAGTAATTTCTGAGGCTGCCCTTGAAGCGAACCGGAAGCTGAAAGAAGCCAACGAAGAGATGAAAAAGAAGGTGAATGACCTTGTTAAAAACCTGCACGTTAAGGCCGAGGGGATAGTTAAGGAAATATGCCTTGCAAGGGGCATAAACATTTATGAAATGAGCTCAGAGGAAATACAGAAACGCTTTGAGCACAGGTATTATGAGGACGTGCTTACCCATAAAGCTACTATGTTAAATTCCGAGATCCTGTTAGACGGCAAAGTTATTCTGAAAATTATTACCGAACCGAGCCCTGAGACAGGTAAATGGAGCGCGAAATTCATTCACGGGGAGGAATTAAGCAATGCCGAATAACTATACTGACCAACCATCATTATTTGACCAGCCCAGGCCAGTAGTAAATACATCACTGGTAAACAAAATAGAGAGTTTCCACAGTAAGGAAGTACAGCTGAAGCGCGGCACCCAGAAGGAGCAGATATTCAGGGCCCTATGCGGCCTGAGACTGGCAAGCCACAGGGAGCTCAGCGAGGCTACCGGAATACCCAGGCACCTTGTCCCCGACAGGGTAAAAATTCTGATAAAAGATAATTTAGTTGAGGAATTCGGGGAAAAACTGGACCCACTTACTCATAAAACAGTAACCACTTACAGAGTAAAGACGAATTAACAAAAAGGGAGATAAACAGAAAGTGAAAGAGAAACCTATCCTTTTTTCTACAGAAATGGTGAAAGCTATCCTCGAAGGCCGTAAGAGCCAGACAAGACGGATAGTGAAATGGAGACCTCTCACAAAAGGCCAATTACTTAACCCAAACTTTTCAGGGATGGAAGTGGGTTATGAATTTACAGGCGTACCTTCAAGCGGCTTTGTCCTTTACAGTAAAAGTGGTTCATGTTGGGAGCAGAAAACAAAAGCAGAAAAGAAATACATGATTGGGGACCGCCTCTGGGTGAGGGAGAGCTTTTGGATTGTTGACTGTCCCCTGAGCTTACCAGTTTACCTTTATGAGGAAGAATTTCAGCAGTACCAAAATGAAGATTGGTATAACAACCGCCCCACGGAGTTCTGGCAGAGCCGCATCTGGATTGGGAAAGAGAAATATGGGCATAAACCTTCTATTTTCCTTCCTAAAGTTATTTCCCGTATCTGGCTGGAAGTAACCAATGTAAAGGTTGAAAGGCTTCAGGAGATAATGACAAGGGATATTCTCAAAGAAGGCTATCAAAGTCAGCCTATTACGGAATATGTTAAGCCTGAATATCTCGAGCACATTCAGAACTTACCCGAAGAAAAGAGAGCTTTTGCATTTCGCATGCTACCGAAAGATGCCTTTAATGAAGATTACCCAACTCCAAAACAATGGTATCGGGATCTCTGGGAAAAGATAAACGGCAAAGGCTCCTGGGAGAGTAACCCCTGGGTGTGGGTGGTTGAGTTCAGGAGGGTGAAGTAAGATGAATATTAAAAACTACTCCACTACTGTACCGATAGAAAAATCAGTCCAGAACATTGAAAAGCTGCTTGTGGAAGCCGGGGCCGTTAATATCAGCAAGGCTTACAATGAATCGAGGGATGTTGAGGCGTTGACATTCCAGCTAATGATAGAACAGAAGCCGGTTTTCTTTAAGCTGGAGGTTACTAAATACAATGCAAATGCAATTTTCAATATCATAACCAAAGGCAGAAGGCTTAATAAAGCTCAGTTTGAAAGTAATTTTGCCCAGGCCAAACGAATAGCATGGAAACTGCTGCATGAAGAACTGCATATCCAATTGACAAGAATCCATCTTCAGCAGGTGGAAGCATTAAGAATATTCCTTCCCTATGTATGCGATCCCATGACGGGAGTAACATTATACCAAAAATTAAAAGAGGGAAGTTTCAAGTTATTGACGGAGGGTGAAGTAAGATGAAAAAGAAAATGCCGAAAGATCCAATGTTAGATTTGGTATTGACATTCCTGGTTGTATTCCTTCTGAGCTGGATAGAGGGAAAGAATGTAACCTGGGTGAATGTAGGAGTAACAGTAATTGTCTGGTTCCTATTTGAGATTGTAACCCTTCTGGATGCTTTAGTAAAGGCAATTAAGGACAAGAAAGCGAACATAATTTATTCCGACAACGTTACGCTGATGAATACTAAGGAGGAAGAGGCATGAGAGAAAATTGTAGCGATTTTAATAAATATCCCCACCGGATCTTTGCAAATGCATTACTCCACGAAGGGAAGATAATAGACTGGAAAACAGGCAGCACAAGGTGGGAGCTTCTCAGTTATAATCCAAAGGTATCGCTCCGCACAAAGTCCTTTGTGGTAAAAAACGATAAAGAGCACAGCAGGGTATTCAATAAGGATTCCGAAAAGTTCTACCGCAAGTTTCCTATTCATCCAAATTTTAAGGGATTTATGCCGTATGAAAACTGACTGGACCAAACCCGTAGCAATTACAAACCCTTTTCCTGTAAAAGTAACGGGAATTCACCTTCCTCCGAAGGAGGATATACCGGAGGAATTCTTAAAACATCATAACCCCTATACTGCGCTGGCTTCAAAAATATTCTTTGGAATGGCATCCGTTGACAATCTGGTATTCAGGGAGGGAATTGACAGAAAAATGGCTATTCAGCAGATTTTATACTGCCTGAATTCCTTTGAACCCAAGCATGAGTATAAGGAGGCGGGAGTTGGGTTTCTGTTAAGTTTATGGACAATACAGAAGGATAAATAAAATGGCAAAAATAAGGCTTAATAAATCTGCTATTCCCTACGTGGATTACAGTTGGGGAGTAGTTGACGGGTGTACTAAAAAATCCGAGGCTTGTGCTAATTGCTACGCAGAGGCTATAGCGAACCGGTTCTGGAAGGACAGACCTTTCAGCCAGGTAATGACACACCCCGAGCGCCTGCTTGCTCCGATTAACACGAAAAAGCCAGGGAGGGTTTTTGTAGCTCCAATGGGGGACCTGTTTCACGAGAAGATCCCTTTCGACTTCATAGATCAGGTTTTTGCAGTAATGGCATTATGTCCGCAGCATACTTTTCTGATCCTTACCAAAAGACCCAAACGAATGCTGGAATATTACAACAGCGAATTTAGGGAGGCCCTAATTGAAGGAGCCATGCAAAAGATATTAAGCGAAATTCACGGGCGCAAGGAATGGATTAGCGAAGAGTCATTTTTCTTTAGGGATCTTGAAAACTTATGGGTAGGAACAACGGTTGAGAACCAGAAAAGGGCAGACGAAAGAATTTCGGACCTCCTGAAGGTGTCGGCAGCAATACATTTTATTTCAGGCGAACCCTTACTGGGAGAAATGGATATTGAACAGTATCTATACCCCGCTTGTCCTGTTTGTGGTAATACTGATTTGAGAAGAAGCTCTTTAGGTCCTGATTATTTTGCGTGCGACGGAGATTGTGATTGCACGGCCTATGAGAATGAAGAAATGAGGCCAAAGCTTAATTTAGTGATTATTGGCTGTGAATCTGGCCCTGGGAAAAGGGAAACGGACATCGTGGACGTAATAAACCTCATTTATCAATGTGAAAAAGCCGGGACCAAGGTATATGTGAAGCAGTTGGACATTGACGGGAAGATAGTTGAGCTGCCAGCAATAGACGGGAAAATTTATAACCAGCTCCCGGAACCAATAACAAATAAGGAGTTTTAAATTCAATGACATGGATCCAAACTTACACCGGCAAAAAATTCAACGTCTTTGATCCAGATTCCGATTCAATCTGTATTGAGGATATAGCACACTCTTTAAGCCTCCAGTGCAGATTCAACGGGCATTGCAAAGAGTTCTACTCGGTAGCTGAGCATTGCGTCAGAATGGTTAACGAAGCACATAGAGTTTACAAGGAGTATACTCCCCAGTTGGGCTTCATGCTATTACTTCACGACGCTTCAGAGGCCTACCTTTGTGATATTCCAAGACCCATAAAACACAGTGAGGAATTTGAAAGGTACAGAATCCTTGAAGGCAACCTTGAAATGATTATCTACGGCAAATTCGGCCTAAGCATAAACCATATTCTTGAAAATAGAAGTATAGTAAACCATTACGATAATAGAATTCTCGTAACCGAGGCGAGAGACCTGCTTAGTAAACCTCCGGAAGATTGGCAAATTGTGAAAGAATATCAACCGTTTGCTGGAATTATAGATCCAGTTGCCCCAGTAATCGCGGAAAAAGCTTACCTCCAGATGTTCGAACATTTACAAAAGTTAATTTCGGGGGCAGAATGAAAGATAAATTACTGAAATTTAATTTCTGGAAATGGCTTATGTTGTTTGCCTATAGGCGTTGCGCGAAACCAACAGACAAGAAGCCAGTGGGAGTCCCTTACAATCGAGATCCTGAGAATGTATGTCCGGCCTACGAGCCTAGAGAAAAGAAAGGCATAGATTGGGACAATTGCCAGACGGACGGACACTATTTGTGTGAAGAATGTTGTCATAAACAATTGCCGGAGAAAAAGTAAGATGATCGAGAAACTCAAAGAAGCTGTAATGAAAGATTGTAAATGTTTTAATCCAGAGGGTTGCGATAAAGAAAAAAAATGTTTCCATGCTTATTGTGATAAATACAAATGGATAATGGATAGGGCTAAGCAATATGCTGATTTTACGGGTAAAACCGTCGAGGAAGTAATTACTGTCTGGGAATCGAAAAGAAATTACTGGTATATGAATTACTACCAGGAATGTAACCAGCCAGATCTTAGCAAGCACCCTGAAGGAATAAATGTCCTGAAGTATGAGGACTGGAAAGCCCAGTTAATAGAAAGATTTGGGGAGAACGGAAAGAACTGGAAATTTGTCTGCCCGAGTTGCGGGAATGTTCAGTCACTACAGGACTTCTTAGATCAGGGGATCAAAGATGGGAATCCTTATTATAACTGCATAGGCAGACACGTAAAAGGAATTGGTTGCAATTATACCCTGGGGGGATTAATAGGCCTGCATAAAACAGTAGTTGTAAAGGACCTGCAGATATTCCCGGTTTTTGAAATGGCAGAAATAGAAGTTAAAGAGGCAGTATGAAAGAAAATAAATTATTCTACATCATAAGCCTGAAGTGGACGCATAAGGACGACGGGTATCTTACCTTATGGCGAACAAGTGCTCACGGCTATTGCTGGGATAGGGCGCATGCCGGATTGTTTGAAGAGGAATATATTCAAAAGAATCATAGCGATCCATTGAATTGCGATACAAAGGCGGTACCGAAAGAAATTGTTGATAAGCTATGGGCCCGGGGCTTTGTTGACGGGAAAATAGAAAATGTACTCCCAAGCAGTAATGTTTGCAGAAAGGCCCTAGGGCTTGATGTTAAGGATTTTCGAAGACTTTACCGCAGCGAAGGCTGCCCGGACAGGCAATATGTTGAAAGCTTCACGATGCCCGAACTGAAGAAAAACGCCTATGTGGTAATAAAGCGGGAAGATATTGAAAAATATCTTTTCAAGGAGGACCAGGACAATCTGGAAATTATTCTTCAGGAAATCGCAGACGGACGGGAGGAAGCCAACGTAAAACAGAATGAATATTACGTCTGCAATATGGACGAACCTTATGCCGATAAGGTGCTGAAGATAATTCTTGAAGGTGAGGCAGAGAAAAACAAAAATTCAAATAACTAATTTAGCGGGGCCACAAATTGAAAATAATAAAATCAAGATCTTTTGCTAACGGCAAAGTTTATGCGTTGAGTACTCAAGATGGTTTTCCAGTGGAGACTACAGATACATTCTTGCCTTTTTACACCAAGGATTGCATTAACTCAAGGTCCAATGCTTTGGCTAACCAAGATTTGGGGAGTAGAAAAGAAAGATGGATGATCGGGGTTAGTGTTATGAGTGGTTGCCCGATTGGGTGTAAATTCTGCGCAACAGGTCAATTAAAAAAGTGGAGAAAACTAACTGTCACTGAAATTGTAGAACAAATTAATTTTGTGTTATGCAATAATCCAAATGAAAACTTTGGCGAAGCAAAAGAACACAAAATAAACTATACAAGAATGGGCGAACCGTTCCTGAATATTGAGGAAGTTAAAAAAACCATTGAAGTAATAGATAAAACTTATCCAAATACTCATCATTATGTTTCTACGATTGGAATCAAAGGAAGCGACTTTAGCTGGGTTAAAGACAACATAACACTTCAAATAAGTTTGCATTCTCTCAGGGAAGAAAGTAGAAACGATTTAATCCCTCACGGGAACAAAATGACCATTGAGGAATTGGGGCAGATAAGAACGCAATCAAACCTGAAAACCACAGTTAACTTAACTTTGGTAGATAAAAGGGACTTCGATATATCACTTTTACAGAAGTATTTCGACCCAAGATATTTTTTCATTAAACTTTCGCCACTAAACCCAAATTGTATTTCACAAAAGCACCAGTTAAGCGGTGTAATTTCACAAACCAATCAGTTATAAGGAGAGCACAAATGGAAGCTATCATGGGTGAGCTAAAGGAGGCGGGATATGATTATGCCGTCGCTATCGCCACAGAAGCCGAAATTACAAATGGCGCTGCCTGTGGGCAGTTGAGCATAATTGTTGAATCTTAATTAACAATTAACAATGAGGACAATGCCGGAGGTAACACTCCGGCAGCTAAAACAAGGGAGGAAAAACAATGATTAAAGTATACGGTAGTTCTGATGATCTGGTTGAAATTGAAGGGGACATAGTTGAGGAATTTTCCCACTATGGGGACGAGTCCTGTTTACTGGCCTTTGATAATGGGGTTATTCTGGAGTGCAGGTATGAGGACGACGGAATATGGCGCTTTAGGGTGAAAAGCCAGGGAAACACCACGGTTAACGTAATTCCGCCGGATCTTACCAAAGACGAGTATTCAGAGACAGTGGTAATTGATGCACCGGTTAA
Organism: Ignavibacteriales bacterium; assembly: GCA_036261625.1. Lineage (GTDB taxonomy): Bacteria > Bacteroidota > Ignavibacteria > Ignavibacteriales > SURF-24 > JAAXKN01. Next base: position 69,538 of record DATAKL010000058.1, read on the forward strand.
GGTAGTAGCTTTTGGGACCAACGCTCAGTTTTACATAAAGAAGTCATAATAACCAGGGAGATAAAACAAATTGGAACCGCAACTGATATTCGGAATTGTAATAATATTCCTGATCATTTTGGGCGCCATGATTGCAGGCGTTAAAAACTACCTTCTAATCTGGTACTTATTGGGAGCTGAGAGTACGGCCTGGTTGCTGAAGGAAGCAAGGAGGAAAATTGCGCGAGGTAATTGAAATTCAGAGATGCAAGGGGCACTGCTGCAGGGCGTTTACTCTGGGCTATACTCCAGAGCAACTTCAAAGCAAATTCCAGGAAGAGATAAGGCAAATGAGAAGGGCTATGAAGTTTTACAAGGACAGGCGCAAACTGATAAAGGATTATCTGGACAGGGATATATACAAAGTTTATCACATGGTAGAGTATATAGGGAGTTTTGCTTTTGACGTAAGTGGAAATCTTCTTCGGGAAGAGGTCCAGTGGTACACCTGCAAACATTTCAACAAGGAAACCGGCGATTGCATGAACTACGAGAGAAGGCCGGAAATGTGTAAGGGCTTTCCGTACTGGGGCCATTACTCAAGCGATAGGATGGTTTCCTGCCCCTACAGGGAATGTGAAATGAAGGTTAAAATTTTGGAATTGGAAACGCCGGAGATAGAAGGACCCGCAGTAAAATCAGGAATGTTAAAATAATGAGCGTAAAGGGTATAAGGGGTATGAGTGAGGATGAAGATTTCTTCCTGCTCGAAGGAATGAATAGGTCCTTGGAAAAGAAAGTGAAGAAGCCCAGGCGGAAAAAAGAGCCAAAGCAGGGATTAACTCATTCTAACCTGGTAGAATTAAGCAGGATATGGCTTGGGCGTCAGGGCAATTCGGTAATAATCACTGAGCTAAATGCAGCTACATATTACGGGGAAACACCGGACGCAATAGGCTGGCAATACGGGCATAGTACTCTTATTGAGTGCAAAGCAAATCTTGCAGACTTCAGGGCTGACAGAAGGAAACCTTTTAGAGTATATCCGGAAAAGGGTTTGGGCGATTTCCGATATTATTTCACCCTAAAAGGTCTATTGAAAGTAGGCGATATTCCGGACAAATGGGGCCTGATCGAGACAGACGGAGTGAAGTCAAGAATAGTTAAAAAAGCCGAATACCAAGATTCAAACAAAGAATCTGAAGCGCTTCTGCTTTTATCAGCCATAAAGAGAATGGGTCCGAATGTTACCGAAGGAATCCAGGTTAAGTTTTATAAGCTGGCAAATAAACGTTCGGCAACAATTAGTTTGGAAGAAGTGGAAGAAGAAATATCTGATTTTAAGGGAATACTATAAAGAGTGTTTTAACGAAATAAATAGAAGGGGCTAAATAGTTATGAAACCAATCGAATTTGAACAAAGCCACATAATTATAGGCAAGGGGCAGAAAGAATACCGGCCTTTACCGGCGCACATATCGAAAGACGAAACGACAACGGTTACAAGTTGCTGGGAACTTACCTGGAAAGAAAGGCTGAGAGTACTCCTGACGGGGAGGTTTTACTTCCAGCAGATGACATTTAACCAACCCCTGCAGCCGCAAAGACCATCGGTAAACAATCCATTGGAGGAAAAGTAAAATATGGCATCATCATTAAACAGAATAATGCTTTTGGGCCGCCTGGGGAAGGACCAGGAAACAAGGTTTACGGCAAATAACCTGGCAGTAACTTCTTTTTCAATTGCCACAGACCATAGCTATAAGGATAAAGACGGACAATGGGTTTCCGAGACTACGTGGCATAACTGCATATCCTTCAGCTTATCGGACTACTACAAGGACGGACTGAAGAAGGGAAAAAGGGTTTATGTTGAAGGGAGGCTAACTAAGAAGGATTATACCGACAAAGACGGCATTAAACGCTACAGCACCGACGTGGTAACAGAGAAGATCATTCTTCTGGACAATAAGAACGCCCAAGATTCCGGCAGCGACAATGATTCAATAAGAACTCCGGCTGAAACGACGGGTTTTAATTCCCCAGGGCCGAGTTTTGACGACGACAATTCGGATCTCCCGTTCTGAGGTATAGATGAAAAGTAAGAAATGTTTCAAGTGCGGAATAGAGAAGCCTTTAGAAGAGTTCTACAAACATTCTGAAATGGCAGACGGACACCTGAATAAGTGCAAAACCTGTACGAAAAAGGATTCCCAGGAGCAGTACAACATTAGAATGAAATCGGTTGATTTTATTTTGAGTGAAAGAGAAAGGAACAGGGAGCGCGCTAAAAGACTTAATTACAATGATAAATATAAACCGGACCCAGAGCAGAAGAAGGCACAAACGCAAAGGTACTGGGACAAGAATAGGGAAAAAAGGAAAGCTCATATTATCGTAGGTAATGCGATTAAGTCAGGAATTCTGATAAAACAACCCTGCCAGGTCTGCCAGGCTACAGAGAACATCGAGGCTCATCACGAAGATTATTCAAAGCCGCTTGAAGTAGACTGGTATTGTGTAAAACATCACAATGAAAGGCATGTACAGCTCAGGGAAGAAAAACTTTTACAACTGAACCAGGTATCGGAGGGGTAAATGCCACTAACAGAAGAAGAATCTAAAATCGTAATGGAATCTATTGCTGTTCATATCAGCATCAAAGAGAAGGTTAAAAAGGGGGAATTGCCTCTAAAGGGAAGTATCGAGTGCCCAGTTTGTAAAAGAATGATTTACTATAGGGCTAACCCTTATAAAAAGAGCTATCATGTCTGGCTGAAGTGCGAGACTGAAGGCTGCCTGTCAATAATGGAATAATTAAACAGTTTACAAATATAAGGAATAACTAAAATGCAAGCTTCAATTGACCAATTAGCCGATTTAGGATATATGCCAGCACATATCCGTGAAATGGTTGAAAACAAGGTGCCCTATAACGAACAAAAGATGCTGGAGGCATTATCCACCCCGGGCGTTAAAGAGGTAAAAGTTGCTCCACTTCAGCCAGGCGACTTTATTATGCAGGACGGGAAGAAATACAAGGTTATCCGGATAAACGATAAAGGCGAGCCGGTGCTTGAGGAAATGCCAATACCGGCACACCTGAAGGTGTTGAGGGGTGCAAAGTGAACCGCGAAATTAAATTCAAGGTTTTTGACAAAGAATTAAAGCGCATGAGTGAGCCTTTCAAACTCAGCGATCCGGTAGTAGTATTCCCAGATGAAGTCCTGCCGATCTTCTTTGTGCTGCACGACGAGGAAAGATTTATAAAATTGCAGTTTACAGGCTTCGAGGGCGGGCATGGGATCGGGATATACGAGGGGGATATACTCTATTTGGGACAGTCTAACTTTGTAAGTGCTTCCCGTGCGATTGTTTCCTGGGATGAAATAGAAGGCAAGTGGATAGTCAGGGATGAGGCAGACCAGGAGGTTTATGACCTATGTGATTATAATTTTGATGAAATTATTGGCAATATCCACTCTAACTCGGAACTTCTAAAGGAGGGGAAATGAGTAAGGATAAAGCACCCGTCATAACTCAGCGAAGGATTGTTCTTTATTCCAATACGGAAAAGCTGATAATTAAAAGACGAAATATCAGAACTGAGCTTATGAGGCTTACGCCTGAGATAATGGATAAAATAGGCATGGATAAGGCAGACAGGCCAGGCGAAGTAAGCTATCTTTTAACGGTTACAAGTCTTGAAGATTTTAAGACAAGAAAAATAGTGCATAGAGGTATGATATTCAGGAGGTCCACTCTGGATGCATTATTTTTCGGACTTCATGAGCTTGATTATAACCTATACAAGAGAGAGCATTAACATGGGGCGGAAAATGAAAACAAAAGGGATAATCTGCGAGGAAGATCCGCAACAGACAATATTCAGCCGGAAAGTTAAGGATTGGGTTGATAATAAAATCTCCTACACGGAACTAATGGACTATTATCCTGACTATGATATGCCACTGCCAGAGAAGATCTTCCGCAAAATCAGACGTTATTTCAGGGAGCGCAGGAAGTTGAAGTTAAATGGGGGCGGGAAATGAGAAAGGCGAAGTTTTACATCATAGACGGCAGGCCAATGGAGGAATGTTACCGCCTTGATATGCTGCTTGAATACCACGCAAAGGAAGGCGATACGCTAATTGAAATGGAGCAGGACAAGGGAAGCGGGTTTTTCTTCTGCACTACGTTCTTTGATTGCTACGAATCCGGCGACGGGTGCGGTAAAGATTGCGTGGGTTATAATCCGAGAAACGGCAAAAGCGGTTACTGTAAAAATGCCAGAATTCCCTACAGGCCAACAGACAGGAAATTCCTTTTGAAAAACGGGAAATTAGAACCAATAGAAAAAATATTAACTAATAAGGCACAATAAGAGGTAATTATGAGCTATGTACCGCGCATCACATTCGGGGAAGGAAAGCCCGGGAAGTACATTATCCGGGTGGCTGCTTTTGACCTGGAGGCTAAGTTCCCGGTTAAAACTATTGAGGTCTACACCGGAGGGGACCGCTTCAGAATGAGAAACCTTGTGCAGGAATTGAAGAAGGAAAGCCATACGAAGATAGTAAAACGGGGGCTCGGGAAGTATGCTTTTTACCTGAAGGGACGGAAGTTTGATAATCTGAGGAAGTTCGCCAGCTGGGCGCACTACCTGAATATAAAAATAGGCAGTACCGAAGAGGCGCTGCCTTACAATTATGGGAGATAAACAAAACTGTTTACCGTGCCTATAATATAACACCCAAAACACTCAAAAACAATAGGAGAAGTTCTATGAAAGAGACAGTGAAAGACAACAGAGGCGGAAAAAGAGCCAATGCAGGAAGAAAAACAACAGCTCCCAGGACAATAAGACACGGCTACAGGCTTAACGCCAAAGAGGACCAGAAGTTGACAAAGGCCCTGAAAGCATCTAAGGTATGCCGGAGCGAGTTCGTAAGAGCAGCTATCATGGAAAAGGTAGCTACAACAGCAGTAAAGTAAGAACCGGGAAAACTTAATTGTAAGGTCCGCTGCACATGGGCGGGCCTGGGGTTAATATTTAATAATTCGGGAAAATGAATAAAAATTTGTCAGGAGGAAAGTAATGGCACAGTGGCAGAGTATAATAATGATTTCAGCAGCTTTAATAATGTTCACTTTTGTGGTTATTGCCTGGGGCAGACATAATGCGAGAATGGCGAAGGCCTTAGCCTCGGTTAAACCAATACCTATTCCGGAACCTCTACTTACAGCATTAGTACCAGAATGGAAACAAGGGCAGGCAACAGACGGAGGGGGAACAATCATAAAAATAGATTTACCTTCAGATAGCGATTATGCCACCGCAGATATGCCTGAAGCAGAAGTAAAGAATCGAAAAGGGGAAGTAATAGGTATAGTAAAATATGCTAAATACTGCCATAGTTGCGAAAAATGGCATATAGCTATCAGGCTTAATAGTGTAGTTCGGCATTGGGATATGCAGTTCTATTTACCGAGCGGCAGAATAATAAAACCAGGAGAGCAGGAAGAAAAACCAGTAGAAGTAAAGAAAACCTGCAAATGCGACGGAAAAGAATACAAACTTGAAAAGAATTACATGACCGGAAAGGAAATCTATGAGCTGTTTGGGGTTAACCCTGATGAAAAACGAGTAACTATCTCCCATTCTATCTTGGGGAATATGCGTTTACTTTACCAGGATTCATATCCATACGTTATTTCGGACGGTTCAGAGTATTTTACATCAGAGCATCCAAAACCGAAACCGGTTAACGTGTTCTTCGGCGGAAACCTTGTAGAACTGGAATTAAACAAGATGAAAGGGAAAGACCTTTATGAGGCCCTGAACTGCAATCCTAAGAAGTTCAAGCTATGGCTGGACGGGAAAACTTATATTGAACCAAATGAAGATAAGGTAAATATCCCGGAGAGGACACAGTTTTATTCCTCTTCAAGGAAAATTGAGACAAAATAAGAAAAGCTCCCCCGCACTAAAGCAGGGGAGCTAATTTCTCAGGGCGTTTCAACTAAAGATGAGTATTGAGCAATATTTGAATTATTCAATTTTACAGGAAATAAGTGGAAATAAATAAAATATATCAGGGTGATTGCCGGGAGGTAATGAGAAGCTTTCCGGATAACTCCATAGATGCTATAATAACAGAACCGCCTTATGGACTTTCCTTTATGGGAAAGAAATGGGATTACGACGTTCCTTCGGTAGAAATTTGGCAGGAATGTTTGAGGGTATTAAAACCTGGCGGACACATTCTTTCCTTTTTCGGGACACGGACGTATCACAGGGGCGTAGTAAGGATTGAGGACGCAGGATTTGAAATCAGGGATATGATAAGCTGGATATACGGCTCAGGATTCCCGAAAAGCTTGAATATAGGAAAGGCTATAGATGAATTACAGGGAAACGAAAGAGAAGTTATTGACCGCAGGGACGTTGGACACGATATTACAAATAATGGTTACAAGGATGCAAAGGCAGAACGCAAGATAATGGATGTTACAAAGGGCAGCACTCCCTGGGAAGGGTGGGGAACAGCATTAAAACCCGCAGTTGAGCCTATTGTTTTAGCCAGGAAGCCTCTGGAAGAAAAGACTATTGCTGAAAACGTGCTGAAATACGGCACAGGCGGACTTAACATTGACGGATGCAGGATAGAAACAGAGGAAGTTATAACCAATCATTCACGAAGTGCTGATTCTGCAATTTCTAAAGGGAAATATGGAGATAGCAAAGAGCAGGAAACATGCCAGACTGCAGGGCAGCAGTTGGGCCGGTTCCCCGCCAATCTGCTTCTGGATGAAGAAGCCGGAAGTATTCTGGATGAGCAGACGGGGACGCTAAAAAGCGGCTCGAATAACGTCAGGCGAAAGGAAAGCCACTTTATAGAGCATAAATTAGGAAAGCCCGGGGAAGCTCAGGTATCTTACGGCGATAAGGGGGGGGCTTCAAGATTCTTTTATTGTGCTAAGGCAAGCAAGCAGGACAGAGCTGAAGGGTTGGAGGATATTGTAAACAACCATCCAACAGTAAAACCAACAGACCTGATGCAGTACCTTATAAAGCTTATTGCTCCGCCAGGGGGGATAGTTTTAGATCCCTTCGCCGGTTCAGGCAGCACGGGAAAAGCAGCCGTTAAAATGGGATTTCAGTTTATCGGGATAGAACGGGAGCCTGAATACTGCAAAATAGCCCAGGCAAGGATTGAAAATGAATTAAACCAGTATAACCTATTCAGGAACTAATAAATGAAATTTCCAGAATTCGGTACCAGTAAACCTATAACAGAAGAAGAACTGCAGGAGGTAATAAAGCAGGCTGAAGAGCTGAAAAAACCGCAGGTTTTAATTGTAGGTTCGCCTAAGCTTGATATTCCGGCTATTTTTGCTGGCATAAACGTAGTAAAGTGCCCGGGGCTTGATGATAACACGGTTATAATTGCAGATATGAACAAGATGCCCGGCCTTGATTTTATGAACCTTATGTCAATGGAACACATTTTACCGCCGGAGCCTATGCCAGCTGATGTAATTAGGAGCAGGCTGATTAGTGAACTGGCAATACCTAAACCGATATTGCCGCACTGGAATTTTGCCGAGGCCTTAGGGTACAAGTGGAAACTTACCGTAAAAGAGAAGATCAGGGCTAACAGAAGGAAATGCCACCTGGCAAGAATAAGAAGAAGGGCCTTAAAATGAAAATCGGCCTTTATGACGTAGACGGCAAAAAGCCGAACCTGGCTTTAATGAAGTTATCGGCTTACCATAAGGCCAAAGGGGACACAACAAGTTTCTTTTCCCCATTATGGAGGTACGACCTTATTTATGCCTCCAAGGTATTTACTTCCAGTTTTGAGCCGGATTATATGTTTTCATGCGAGGTAATTAGAGGCGGAAGCGGTTATGATCTTCAATCGAGGCTGCCGGATGAAGTTGAATACCAGTACCCGGACTACGATCTTTATAATTGTGATTATGCAATGGGTTTTACTACCAGGGGATGCATACGGAAGTGCCCGTTCTGCATAGTACACGAAAAAGAGGGAAAGATAAGGGAAGTTGGGGACATTTATTCCTTCTGGAACGGCCAGAAGAGGCTAATGCTTCTGGATAATAACCTTACATCTCTACCTGAGCACTTTGAGAAGATCTGTAAGCAACTGATAAAAGAGAAGATTGAGGTTGATTTTTCACAAGGTCTGGACATAAGGCTTATTGATGAGGATAAGGCGAAGCTCCTGAAGAAGGTAAAACAGTGGAAAAGAATTCACTTTGCCTTTGACCATGTTAAGCTTGAAGGGGCAGTAAGGCGCGGCATGGAAATTCTTAAAAAGCATATCCACCCAGACAGGGTTATGTTCTACGTTCTTATCGGATATGATTCAACACCTGAAGAGGACCTTTACAGGGTTGAACTTTTGCGATCACTGGGGACCAAGCCCTTTGTTATGCCTTACAACAGGAAAGATCCTTACCAGAGGAAGTTTGCCAGGTATTGCAACCATAAGGCAATATTTAATTCAGTAAAATGGAAAGATTACAGGGGATAAATATGGACTGGGAAGAAATAATTAAATCTTACCCTACAGCATGGGAATTGTTTGGGGACTATGTATACCACACGATAGGGAATTTTAACGTAGAACTCCCCGAAGCCTTTAACAGTGAGTATGTAAATTTCTGGATTTCAGATAATCCTTCGGGTGGAAAAGTAACTGTTCACTATAGAAAGCTATTTGATTTCTTTGACGGGCAGGGAATTCGGGTTGTGGTTGTTAATGGCTGGAAAGACGGGAAAATGTTCTGGATCTTCAGAATAAGCGGAAAGGGATATTTTATAATTCGCCGCTCCGAAGAATATTCAATCCGCATCGAAGCCGAAGAAAGCGCATTTATGAAAGCCTTTGAAGTACTCGAAGAAAGGCTGAGGAAGGGAAAATAACAGTAACAGTAACACCCGTAACAGTAACAGTAACACTTCTGTTACTGTTACTTTAAAACGGGACAAAAACAGCGGTAAAAGTTTATGAAAGTAAATTATAATGAAGAGGAAATAGCCAAAAAGCACTACGAGGAAGGCCGAAGCGTCCGGCAGCTTGCTCAGGACTATGAGTGCAGCACGACCCCAATTGTACGAATTCTGAAGAAATTCGAGGGAAAATACTCCAAAGGGAGCGTGGAGGTAATTAAGAGGGAAAGTCCTAAAAAGACAATTTCACGCAGGGAGGAAAAAAGAAGGCGGGACCTGGCAAAAAGCGCAATTAACACTACGATCATCAAAAAAAGCGAAATTATTGTAAATAATGTTATCGAAGTTTTGTCCGGCATAAAATACTGCATCACCAACCTTGAAGAGATACAGTCCGAGCAGAAGGAGAAAAGCGACGAGGTAGTAAAGAACTTAGAAGATCTTCTGGATATGGTTGAGAAATACATTAAGCTGCCCAACGATGAAAAGGGGAAGGAAAAAGAGAGCATTATAAAAGCGATCTTCAAGACAATAGCCGATGCCGGAAACTTCTACGCACGCGATATGCTCAGAATTAAGGCTATTGGGGAGCTCCGCGAGCAGTTTAATACATACATGAAATTCCAGGTGGATATTAAGGCCTTTTCGGAGGTTAAGACTATTTTAGATGCATTTTTCTTTGGACTGGAGGTACTAACAGATGAACAATATATCAGATACAGAAACAAAGTTACTTCAATTGCCCCCGCAACTGCAGGACTATTCAGTACCTACGAAGAGGGACTGGAAACAAACCCCAGCAGCGATAATAACGAGTAAAAACAGCGATTTCAGGCGGGAAGTTGGGGAGGTAGCAGACATTCTTTCCTTTAACAGGGAATTCTTAGGCCGTACCCCGAGTCCCAAGCAGAAAGAGTGTTATCTTGCTGCCTGGGGAGATAAGGGGGGCGAGTGGAGCACAGAGTACCATGAAATCGTACTGCTTGTAGGCATGAAGGGGGGCAAGAACCTTTGGGCTGAAGGTGACGTATCGTATGCGAGCTATTTTATTTCCAGCCTTAGAGACCCACACGAATACTTTACAAAGATAACGGGCTCATTACTGCGCTATCCGCCGGAAAAGACCTTTGACATGGTAAATGTATCTATGGTGGATGAGACACAGGCAAAGAGGGCATTTTTCGACAGTGTTAAAAACGTGCTTATGCTGACCAAAGATCCCAGAACAGGGGATAACTGGTTTGAAAGATACGCAGGGTTGGATTTGAGGGAAACCTTCGGTGATGTAAAGGCAAAGGAAATTATATTCCCCCAGAGGCAAAGAGGTGTGGGAAATATAAGACTTCTAAGCTTTAACAGCACCAAAAAGGCACCTGAAGGAGTACATATATTAAGGTTTTACTCGGATGAATTATCAAGGGCAGACACCAAGGCCACGTATAAAGAGGCCGTAGGTCTGCATGAACTGGGGCTCAGCAACACAAGGGCAAGCTTCCCTAACAGGGTTGGGAAGGTAATTGGCTGGTCTTATCCAAACGCAACAGATTTCGATCTTACAAATGAGAGGTACGAACTGTCCTTCAAGGTAAAATCTATTTTTGGCATTAAATGTTCAACCTTTGAGTTTAACCCGTCGAGAACGCGTGAGATGTTCCAGGATGCTTATGACGCAGACCCAATATCAGCCAAAAGAATCTATGAGTGCATAAAAAGCACTTCAGCGCAGAACTTCTACCAGCCTTACGTTGACAAGATCCGGGAGGCCATTGACGTGAGCGTTAAAAACCGCGTAACATACCGCCAGACAGCGGTGAATAAGGAGGCCAAGGGGAAGGTCTACCAGTTTACGAGCGTTGAAATTCTGGGACTCCTGGGGGATAACAGGGTGCGCTGCTTTGCCGCGGATAACTCCATAAACAAGGACCGCTTTGTTATTGCCGGTGGCTACAACGAGGTAATAAACCCCATGAAGTACACCATATTTACAGAGGATAAGCAGGAAATACTTACCACCAATTACAAGCCGGTAATTGACGTTCTTATTGTAATTGAACCTTTGCCGGGAAAGCCTATTGATTACATAGTAGTTGGGGAAATATATGAGCAGTTGCTTAAAAACTTCCCGAACACGCAAAGCATAAACAGTGATCACTTCCAGAACGAGAAACTACGCCAGGAGGTAATAAGTAAAGGGGTAAGGGCCGAAACCTTCTTCTTTAGTAACCAGATGCAGGTAAGATTGTATAAAAAGCTGAGGGCCCAGGTATGGAATAATAACCTGGCAATATGCGAAGATCACCATAAATTCCGCTTTAATAACGCAAAGGATATGAGCCTATCTGACTTGTGGATATGGGAGAATGAACACCTGACGTTAGAAAATAACAAAATTGACCACCCGGACAACGGCAGCAAGGACGTGGCGGACCCGGTAGCAATAGTAGTAAACGACCTATTGGCTTTGGAGGCCGCAGGGGTAAATGAGGACATAAACCTGCTGACAGAAACAAAGCTAAAACAGTTATGCGAACTCTTCATGCAGGAAAAGTACAAGCTAATACAGCTCGATATGCCGGAGCGTGAAATGCTCCCCATACTGGCTGAACGCCTGCAGCTGGATGAAATGAACATTGAGAAGCTTGCCCGGTTCGTAAAAGAAAACTATAACTACTAAAAAATAATTTAGATTTTGTTTGACATAATCCAAAAAATGTACTAAGTTATTACCCATTAACGGGCTATATTAGACAATAAAACACGCGGAGGAAAGTATGTTATTCATGTTCCTTTATTTAGCGGTTTTTGTTCTTTGGATAGTAATTGAGTTTACCACGGCACCCAGGGGATATGAAGATCCCGAAAAGGGGTTCTGTTATGGTATCAGTCCGGAAGAAAAGATTTACATGGAGCAGTTAGAAAAACGAAAGAATTAAAACAGGGAGATAACACAAAATGCTTTTACTGAAAAGTGAACTTGAACGGGCACTCAGGGCAACAAAAAGAAATTTAGGAAGTGCCATAGCAGTACACATACTTGGAACCTATCTATTTAAAGAATCAAAAGACACACTTACCATAAGAACCGGAAACCTAACCAGTTCAACCAAAACAACAATCAAAATCGGCCAGGGGGAAGAAAAAGAATACTGCGTACCGGCAAGGCTCTATGATCTTTTATCCTTATTACCCGACTTGATGCTGAATGTAAGAAACGAAGGGGGGAAGCTTGTTATTAGACACGGGAAAAGCGAGTACAGGCTTCCCATTTTATCCGGGGATGAATTTCCGGCAGATATAGAGAAAGACCCCGCACAGTTTGAAATTGAACTGGAAGCAAAGGACTACCTGGATAAGCTACAGACCGTGGAGGTTGCAGCGGCAAAGGCAAAAGACGACGCGAGGGGCTTTGACGCACTTTATTATGAGATCATTGACAATCAGATGGTCCTTACGGCTACAGACACGATGATTCTTTCCACTACAAACATATCCCAGAAGTACCCGGTTGAAACTGTAAACGCTATTGTAACTAAGGAAAGCTCCGACATATTAAAGGCGGTCCTCCTGGAGGCTAAAGACGAACGTGTTACGCTCAGAATAGCCAGTAAGACAGTCGAGCTTGAAACACCGGGCGTAACATTCATAACCTTAAAATCTTCCACAAAAGTTTATCCCGATTACAGGAAGGTAATACCGCAGCTCAACAACATAATGTTCACCATTGACCGCGAAAAGCTTCTGGAGGTCCTTTCAAGGCTAATCCGCATAAATGAGAGAAAACAGGTAAAGTTCACTATGAAGGGAAATAGCGTTATTGTCTCAGGCTATGAGATCGGGGAGGAAAAGATTCCGGGGACACTTGAAGGGGCCAGTGAGTTTGAATTCTACGCCAATCCCGAGAAGATGAAGCTTGTAATGATGACGCACAAGAAGCCGGAGGTAACAATAAGGCTTAAGGAGGCGCATAAGCCGATACTTATTGTTGACGATCACCTTTCGCTTATTATGCCGGTAAGGGGCGAAGCATGATACCGGAACTTGAACAGGACATAAAGCAGGATTTCAGGGAAATGAACCGCACGGGATTGATCGACAAGGAGATCATCCCGCAGCTGGCAGAACAATACGGGCTCAGTGAGGCCACAATTAAGAAGGTTGCGGCAAAGGTTAAGACAAGGTTCTACCGCTGCAAGTATGAAGGCTGCGGAGTGCTGCATGAGGAAGGGAGTAAGAGGACCAGCCCGGAATTTACGGACTATTGCGCGAAGCATCGCCTGACACAGAATAAGCACAGGCGGGGTGAAAAGGTAATAATCAAGATCCCACAGGGAACCCGCGCACAGAGGGCTAAAAGAGCCAGCCAGGAAAAGGAGCCGAAGAAAGTAAAATACAACCCCCATAAGTGCCACGAGAACTGCGGCCCCGAATTCGAGTACGAGCGCGAGAGTTACACATGCCGGAATTGCACAATTCAGTGGCCCCCGAGGAAGGAGAAGGTAAGACAGGTAATGGAATACGGCAAGATTGCACCGAAGGTTGTTGTAGCAGCCTACAGGAATGGGAATTACTAATTGTTTTTAATATAAGGGAGGATTAAAAATTGAAAGCTTTCAATTTCAAAGAGTATCAGGAACAGGCGCGCGAAACGGCACAGTACCCAATTATAGGGCACGGAGTAATTTACCCGATTTTAGGCTTAGTGGGTGAATTAGGGGAACTGATGACCGCAATAGAAACCCGCAAACGCAGAGATGGTAGCCGAGAAGGGATCATGAAGGAAGCCGGTGATGTATTGTGGTATATAGCTAACCTGGCCTATGAGTTGGAAGTTGAGATTAAGGAAGTGCAGGTACCGGAAGAGTTTAAGGTTACAGATTATATGTTAGATCGTACGATAATGGCCTACGCGGAACACGCAAAGAAAGTATTCAGGGATCACCACGGGTTATTTACCCGGTATGAAGAAGAAGAACATATTTCTAAAATTCTTCACAGCTATTGCGCGTTTCTTTACGCATGGCGCCTGGATATTGAGGAAGTCGCAAGGATGAATATTGAGAAGCTGAGGGACAGGAAAGAGCGCGGTGTAATTCAGGGCTCAGGAGATAACAGGTAATGACAGACATTATGATGGTGCTAATATTCATCCTTTGCATGTACATGTTAGCTTATATAGCTAACTACGTCAGCAGGAAAATCCAATCTACCCTGAGCATGGATCAGGATAGAGACAGCCAGCAGGGGTTTGGTGAGCAGGAGAGAACAAAACAATCAACTAAATTCCCAACAAATAAAACGGAATAAAAGCTATGACATCGAAGAACACATTAAAACTTCTTTTAGCTTTAGCCTTTATTGTTTTATTAACCGCTTTTATGCCTCCCGTTCAGAAGGTTCTGAATAAGGGGGACGCGCCTCCAGGCTTGCAGGCTCAGGTAATTACTCCTGCAGTAGCAACCGTGCCGGAGGTGGAGCGGTTAACAATTAACAATTATGAAAAGGCAGCAGTGCAGAGGACGGACTCACATTTTATTCCGGCCCAGGCACAAGGAAAATCCTATAGTCATTATGAAGTATTGCCGGTCAAAGACCAAACAGTCGACTTATTGGAGGGTACACACCTGAAATATCCGATATGCAAGGCTTCTAACGACTATAGATTGACGCATTATAATAACTATGACCAGGAGAAGGATTACGTAATTCCTAACTCAAAGGTTATGTGAAGGCCCCAGAAATAACATAATTCACCGTAAATCTGCAAAATAAATTAAATCTTAATAAGAAGTGCTTTGAAAGGCGGAAGTTGGCAAGCCTCCGCCTTTCAGTAAAAACAAGTGAGGTAAATATGCCGGAAAACACTAGGGAAATGCCGTGCTACAGATGCCATAAAGAGGTACACGCGCTTAAAATAAAATCAATTGATATTGACCCGAAACCTGCAGATGGGCCGGACCTATACCCCGGGGCTACGATAACACCGGAAGAAGAAGGCTACGCTCCTATTCATGTAAGTTTTGAGTACCTAGTAAAACACAGTCCGAAGGTTGGAGGCTACTTTGTAGTTTATGCAGACGGATACCAGAGCTATAGTCCAGCACTGGCTTTTGAGAACGGATATACGAGGATAAACTGATATGGGTAGAGAAAACAAATTGTGTCCGGTACTGCCCCAAAGCAAGAAGGTGATCAGGATAAACGAAGGTGAAGTAATTCCCGCGGGAGCCAGGTATCTTAACACGATAATTTATCAGGGTAAAATTATCAGTCTCTATGAGGTTGATATTGATGTTCTGGAAGAAAAACAACATAAAGCCTATGAATGGGGCAATAGCGCACCCGTTGAGACAATTTCTAAGATAATAAATCAGGACATGGAGAAATAAATGGCTGCTTTAATCGGGTTCGGGTTCCTTTTAGTCTGGGTATCAGTTATCGGTACCCATGCGGTTATGAGGGGCAAACTGGATTTATTGGAAGAAATGCCTTTCAGGAGTGAAGTTATTCTTGAGCCGAAGGCGCCGGTTAAGATTTCCAGAAGCTTCAGAATTGAAGATATAAGGATTGCGCGCTGCAGAAATGTAAAAGAAATGATGCAGGGCTATATGAGGAATGTTTTAATCCAAATGGCGGAAGAAGCGTTAAATAATGGCCTTATTCAGGTAAGAGCCTGGGGGCATTATCCGAGCGATTCTACACAATACGACGTAACAATGGCCTTAGTTAGACCACCGGAGGGAAAACCGTATGAATATTAAACCTACTGAGGGCCTGAAGAAAGCCGCGGATAGGTTACTTAGTTCAGTTTACCGGTACTGGAAAAAGTTCCGGAAAGAGTCTGGACTTATTAGCCCGGGGGACGTTATATGGATTGACGACGAAGAACACCGTACAATTGTTGTAATGGCCTCATTCAGGGAAAGGGAGCGCCTTATGAAATGGATCGAGGAAGAGGAAAAGATTTACCAGAAAAAATATGAACAATTTTAATAAACAGCATCTAAACTAAAGAGGGAAATAAATGGAAAGTGAAATTGATAAAAAGATCAGAGAATTGACAGATACATATGTAAGAGTAATGGAATCTTATAGATTTATTAACATGATACGAAAGGACTGTAAATTAACCCCTATATTAGCGTCTGAAGAAGCTCAGTCCTTAAAAAATCAAATAAAAGATCTCTTATTTGAAAGGCATATAGGGAGAAGGCTGGACGGATGAATACCCTACCACTAAGACGTGCCAAGAATAAGGTTAAGTACTATTACAGCAAGGTAATGTACTTTTTCGGCTTCTGCCCCTGGTGCTGGAGTTTTATTGTAAGGACCAGGAACGGGAAGCCTGTTTGCAGGAACCAGTGTAAGTATTAAGGCCATGCCAGAGATAAATGTAAACGCATATAACACTAAAGCCGATGCAGCTGCTGAGGCAGTAGGACGCAGCGTGAGAAAGTATCTGAACTGCCTGCTGAATCAGGCAATTAAGGACAACTACACGAAGGCAACCGAGGATGAGTTAATCGAGAACGGGCTCATATTCGCTTTGGGGATGCTGAAGGAAGATTATGAAAAGGGCAAAAACATAGTTGACGAAGCTAAAAGAATAATAAACGGGGAGTAAGAAAATGGGGAACTCATCCATTGGAGATAAAAAGAAGATGATAGTTCTATACACAAGATCCGAAGGGGAAAGGTACTCCATGCTGAGGACCAAACAGAGAGGCCGGAAGCTTATTAAATTCCTTAAAAGGCCAAAATCGGGAATATTCAGCTTTTTACTTCCAAACGGCTACTATTGGCATAGAGGGTGCAGGGAAGAGATCCCGGACGGTCATCATGGGAAATGGAGAAAAGAACCTTATAAGCATATACTTCGGTATCTCACAGATCCGGACTACAAGAAGAAAATTGATGCAATGTACGAATATAATCAATAGGAGATAGCTGGATGATTCAAGAAGGCAAGGGAAAGGTCCTATTTGTTGACGACGAAAAATTTCCGGAATGGTTTAACCTTCCGAGGGACACGCACCACGCAAGAACCTATCAGCAGGCAGTAGCCATGTGGAGCAGCGGAAACTATAATGTTCTTTACCTGGACTATGACCTTAATGACGGGATGAACGGGGCCGATCTTCTGAATTGCCTATGTACAAAAAAGGTGCCCGAAAAGGTTTACTGTATATCAATTAACCAGACCGGCGGGATTAACAGCCTTAAAACCGTATGTGAAATAGGCTGGAAAGTCCCGTTTGAGGATATAGGCCGGAAAATGATGTTTGAGAGATTCACAATTTTAGACGGTCAGGGAGGTTAATTATGATCTACGAAGGCAAAGAACACGTTTTATTTGAGGAAGATGTTATACTTAACGACCTGGTAACAAAGTTCTACATCATTGAGGACGAGATAACGCGCAAAAGAATGCCGAGGGGGCCAAAGACCTACATTCAGATGTTCAAGGACCGCTATAAGGTGGAACTTTCCGAGGAAGAGTTCACAGAGCTTAAGGACTACGCACTTAACGAATACATTACAGACATACCATCCCAGATTCAAGTCGATTTCCAATCAGGCAGGATAACAAGGCTGCGGGACCTCTAAATTATTGTAAAATATAAGGCTATATGTTACAAAAGCGGAATATATATTTCGCTTAAAAAGCATTAAAGGATAACCATGTTCGCAACACTAGATCCCGAGGAAAACAGCAGCAACAATGTGGAAAAGCCGGAAGAACTTACGCCAAACGACATAATAGAGAAAATATCGGCTAATCCGGCCTACCAGGAACAGTTTGCACGCCTTAAGGAGAGTCAGCTTGTCAACAATGAAATAGCGCAGGAGATCTACGGCATACTGCAGGAGATAGACAACCAGCTCTACGACACCGCGGGAGGCCACAAATACATAAACTGGGAAACAGACCCCATCCCCTACGGCGTGCTCAGGCGTGCCGGGGAAAGCGAAGTGGCAAGGCTAATAAAGAACAAACGCAGGCTGGACTTTATGCAGTACGCCAGCCCACCGGCACAGACCGGAGGCGTGGAAAGGGGCGTTAAGCTTGTTTTCACAAACCCCCTGTACCAGCCGAGCAAGGAGGAAAAGGCCCTGTTATCTGAGTGGGAAACAAAGATCTTCAGCCAGATATTTTTCCCACCCAACGAGACTAAGCCCAACTTTGGCAAGTTCATTGGTGCTGCCTACGAGGATTTCTTCGACCTGGACGACATAACGCTGGAAACGAGGGTAAACGGCCTTGGGGACCCGGTGGCAATCCACCTTCAGGACCCGATCATATACAAGCCGATCATTAAGCCCAGAAAGTACGACACCGCCATTTATCGCGACGACGTGACGGAACTCCTTAATAACTACGAGAAACTCTACGGGGAACCCGCATTTACGGAGAGCATGCAACAGGATGATCCGGACTATCTTCTTGTATATCAGAACCAGCTTTTTGCAGCCGTAACACGCGACAGGGTGAGGAAACACCATTTCTTTGTAAGAAGTGACTTCAGGCGAACACAAAGGGGCTACAGCATAGTTGAGCAGGCGGTAAGGCTTACCACCTGGATTATGAACGGGATAAGGATGAATGCCGGCAACTTCTCAACGAAATTGCCCGAGGGATTCTTTGCCTTTACCGGGGGTGTGGCTCCCATGCAGCTGGAGAAACTAAAGAAAATAATGTACGCCTATCAGACGGGGGCATCGAATCAGAACCGCATGCCGATGATAAGTCTCCACGGAGTAGGAAACGAGAAGCCTGATGCCAAGTGGGTGGGAGTAAGGAATACCAACCGTGAAATGGAGTACCACCAGTTTATGACTCTTCTTTTCTCCATTTATTGCCAGCTATCCGGTACCGACCCGAGAGAAGTAAGCCTGGGGGATTACGGGGATGCTATAGGTAAAAGGAGCCTTTTCGACGAACCATCGGACGGACTTGTTAAGGAGAGCAAGGACCAGGGGGCAAAAACATTCCTCACGCACCTTGCGGACAGCCTGAACGAAGGGGACCGCTACAACCGCAACATATTCCAGAGACTGACCAAGCTTGACGTTAAGATGAAATTCCTGGGCTTTGAGGTTGAGGACAGACAGAAAAAGCTTGAAATACAGACAAAGGAACTGTCCACAACAAAAAGCATTAACGACCTTCTGGCAGAGCAGGACGTTCCGAAACAGACGCTAATGCTTAACGACATTAATGTTTACGACCTGAAGGGCATATCTAACCAGCAACTGTTTCAGGTGCTTACATTGAAAAACCAACAGACGATGCAGCAACAGGCGCAGCCCCCAATGGGAAGTGATCCGGCAGCACAAGGGCCGCAGGGCGAAGAGGAAGCTCCCGGGGCAGGGCAGCTCACGGACAAAGATAAACAACTGATCAGTAAATATAAAGACTCAGCCCAAATGGATGAGGAACTTCAAGGGGAGTTAGAGTAAAATGCCACAACAGGAAATAACCTCAATGGGGGCGCATACAGACGTGCTTCTTGTGCTGATATTCATATTAGCCACCGCCTTAATCGGCACAATTGTTTTCATCTTCAAAGTAATGTGGAGCAGGCAGAAGCAGGCCTCCGCTACTTTGGACGAACACCAGGAATCTATTACAAAGATCACCGAAAGAATTGATGTAATGGGGAAAGACGTTGAAACCGCCTTAAAAAAGTCCGAGGAAATTGAGAAAAACTACATCAAAAAGTTTGACGAACTGAGGCTGGGGATGGAAAAGCTTGGCTCCAGCCTGAATAAGGTATTTTCCGAGGGCATAACAGACTTAAAGCTGACCATAGAGAAAAATAAAACCGAGAATGAAAAGTATTTCCTGAGCAAGGAAGAGTATGAGAAGATGCAGGGCAAGTTTGAGAAGATTATTGACAAACTGACCGAGCGTGTAAATGAAAATTAAACTCCCCTGGATGCCGGAAATTGAGCTGAAGGACATGCAGCCCAATATAACTTATAACAATTGCACCTTCGGAACACCTTATTTAATTCAAACTCAGCAGGCACAAAAGCCGATTGCTGCCGAATTGCCTGAAGATGAGGTAACACAACAGGTAGTAGACTATGTTCACAAGAAAACAGGCTTCAACCGTGAAATGATCGAGCGGGTGCTGGATTGTGCAAACGACTACCTAAACGGGGGGGAATGAGTAAAATGCCGTTACTGAGGACCATAGACGGGAAAATTCATCACCTGAAGGAGTTGGACTTTATCGAGCGCCAGATTGCAGGAGTATTCAGCCCCGAGAAGTTCTACGAGGATATGAAGGGATTTCTGCAGGAAGAGCGTCTTAGTGGAAAGAACTACTATTACATATATGAAATGGATAAGCTGGATAACTGGATTAAAGAGTACTTCTACGGGAAAATTCCCGAGGCTAATACGTGGCTCATCCGGGCCTATGTGATCGGGAGGCTCCTGGAAGAATCGGACCGTGAGGCTATAATACTGAAGATGCCGGAGCTTGCAGGGATGCCTAAATCTATTATTGAGGCTGCCAAAGAGTTCCGTCTTACAAAGACCGAGGTCCAGGCCTTGACGCAGGCCATTGAAACGGCAGGCCTTAACATAACGAACACAACACAGGACACGATAATAAAGGTGCGGCAGGCAATGGCTGAGGCTATTCAGCAGCATGAAGGCTGGACGGGGGTTGAGCGGAGGCTTCAGGAAATGACATTTGAGGACACGGGGGAATTAAATAGGAGCTGGAAAAGGGTTGCAATAACCGAAACCAACACGGCTTTTAATAACGCTTACCTCTGCGCCATGAAAGAAGGCGAGTGGGTACGCGGTATCAGCATGCCGGATGCCTGCCCGAACTGCTACAGGGATATTCATAATAAGGTCTATCAGGTAATTAAAACGCCACCCATGCCTTACACAGATACTAATGCAAAGGACTATGAGGCAATTTCTAAGATATGGGAAACTAAGGTATGGGCGGGAAAAACGAACATAGGGCGGAGATCTGGACTAAGGAAAAGGATAGATAAAGAGGCCGGTAACACCGAGGGCAACTTGACGGAACGCGCTCATCACGAAAAGGCCATGCCAGCAATCCCATACCACCCGCACTGTTTTTCAGGGGACACGGAAATATATACACATCAGGGCTGGCAAAGGTTTGATGAACTTCAGAAAGGCATTGAGGTTGCAACTCTTAACATGGAGACACGGGAAATAGAGTTCCAGCAACCAATAGCATACATTGACAAGATGTATAAAGGTAGAATGATAAGATTTTACAACAAGCTACAGGGTATTGAAGCTACCGAAGGCCATGACATGCTTATTGCAAGAAGGAACAGAAATAAGGCAGCCAAAGAGAAAACAGTTTTGATGAAAACCCCGGCAAATATGCTTCACGGGGAATATATGTTTTATCAGAAAGCCGAGTACAGCAAGAAGGAAGAAAGCGTTAAAATAGGCAGATATGAGTTTAAGGAAAGCTTATTTGCCCGCCTTATGGGTTATTATCTATCTGAAGGAAGCTGCAAAAGCAAAAAATACGGCTGGGAAGTGAAGATAAGCCAGAATAAGGAAGAATCCAAAGCGCAAATGCTTATTGGTCTTTATGATCTGCAGGAGGAATACGGGATAAATTTAAGGCACCCAGAGGGCTCCATTCAGTTTAACGACAGGGATATTTGCTCTTATTTGAAAAAATTCAATAACCAGCCCGAAAGGTTTATACCTGAAGAGGTTAAAAACTTATCCCGTGAAGGCCTCAGAATATTTCTAGATGCTTACATTCTGGGCGACGGGACAATAAAAAGAAATAAAAAATTAAAAGGTCAGAAAACCGAAACGTTTTCCAGGACTATATTTACTTCCAGTAAAAAACTGGCGGATGATTTAGCCGGAATAATTCTGAAGGCGGGGTATGCGGTTTCCTATTCTTTAGCTGAGACAAAAGGGAAGGTACAGGAATTCCGCAATGGCACATATACGATAAATCACGATACCTGGATAATTACCCTGAAAAACTCTGAATATGTCCATCTAAGTAATATACAGACGAGAGATTATGAAGGGAAGGTATATTGTGTAGAAGTGCCTAATGGTACAATCTTAGTTAGACAAAAAAACTTTGTTGTATGGACTGGAAACTGCCGCTGCCGCTGGATAAAGTTCAACCCAAAGTTTGAGTGGATTGACGAGGAAGGGAGGCTGAGGCTTGCTATTGAAGATCCTGAGAAGCATAAGGCATTTTTAGAAAACTTAGAATAAACCTATAGGTTGATAAATGGCAAATGTAATAAGAGCTGGACAAAACGGGTACAGGATATTTCTCTGCCCCGCATGCAAACATAGAATAGCACTTCCTACCTACGCAACCCAGGGACCGGGGCCCAAATGGGAATTTAACGGGGACTTTGAAAAGCCCACCTTTGCCCCAAGCATACTTACGAGGTGGAACGAAGGGGAGGAACAAAAACCTAAAGTTTGCCATTCATTCATAAGAAACGGTATGATTGAATTCCTTCCTGACTGTACGCATGAGTTGGCAGGAAAAACCGTTCCTTTAGAGCCCATAGGTGAGGAATGAAATATCTGATAAAAGAGCCCGACTTCACGGGGGGATTTATTTATAAATCTATTGAGAACCTTCACATTGTTACAAGGGACGGTGAAGGAAACCTCATTAAATCCATACCGGTTAACCTGATCAGGAAAGGCCTTTCAACCGACAAAGGGACCATAACTGGCTTTGATAATGACAAGGTATATCTTCTTAGCGGCAACCTTCCCGTATCTGCAGACAGATACCTGTTTAATTCCTACCTGATGAAGAAGGCGCTTGAAGAGGAAGAAAAGAAGATGAGTAAGGGGCTCCTAGGGATATTCAAAAAGCCGAAAGTGGAAGCCCCCACCAGTGGCCCGGCATGGAACCGTAAGGGAGGGGAGAAGCCGGGGCATAAGTACATATCGAGAAAGCCGAACAAGACAGGAGACGGATATATCTATCTTTATGAGCTCCCAAACGGAAACAGGGAGTGGCGGGACCGTGAGGGGAACACTGTAAATGAAAAAGAGCATGAAAGCTATTCTGATTTTAAGGAAGGGGAATATATTGAGCACGAAGGGAGGCAGGGCAAAATAATTGAGGCCAGCGACAATATTTATGCAATAGACTTCGGGGATAAAAAAGTCCTTCTGCATAAAGAACAGCACATGCAGAAGCTTCAGCGCGACCTGAACCTGAAGGAAGGGGATGAAATTGAGGTCCACGGAGTAAAAGGCAGGGTTAAGGAAGTAGGCAACACAATCGCCTTAGTGGAAAGCCCAGAGGGGAACTTCTTCTATAAGCTGAGCAGCCCAATTAAAAGAGTGCCGAAGCTGGACGGCATAAAGACCGAGCGTGAGCGTGAGATAAAGATAATGGAGGGTGAGCCTGACGGGGACACAGAAAAGCTAAAAACGGATTATCAGAACATGGGAGCCTGGCACTTGTGGAAAGAAGAAAATGAGGCCGGGGGCTACAATAGGAAAAACGACCTCCGTTATGAAAAAAGAATTGAAAGCCCATTCGGAGAGCTTCGGGTTTCAAAGACTTTTGACCCCATAAGCAGAAAAGAAGCCATAAACGTAAACGGGACAGATAACCCGACGTTCTTCTATGGCGGGAAAACCTACCAGATAAGCAACCTTTCAGACGGGGGGATGCAGCTAAGAAATGAATTCGGGGAAACGGGTTATAAGTCCTTTGATGAAATGGACAAAGAGCTGGAGCCCAAGATAAACCTGATTGAACGCCAGGCAGATGAAGGGGAAAAAAGAAGCCTCCGCTTCACCTGGGACAGGGCGACGGGGAAAATTAAGGCTGAGAGGGTTTCCAGGGATAAGGAAGATAATCCGGATAGGCAACTTGAATCTATTAAAGAAGCCGTAAGGCAGAAAGCCGAGGACGATAAATCGCGCTGGCGGAAGGTTAAGGAAACAGGCCCTGTGCAGAGTGATGAGGAAAAGGCCAGAATTGAAGAAGAAAACGCCCAGAACCGTGAGAAGATAAAAGAAGCCCTGGGAAGCCCAGAGTACGCGGACTTCGCCCATATAATGACAGAAATGGGCTACAGCGTAACGGCTAAC
The DNA here is from genome assembly GCA_036261625.1 of Ignavibacteriales bacterium. Classification (GTDB taxonomy): domain Bacteria; phylum Bacteroidota; class Ignavibacteria; order Ignavibacteriales; family SURF-24; genus JAAXKN01. The sequence goes on from DATAKL010000058.1 coordinate 93,615, forward strand.
CCTTTAATTGCTACAAAAGAGGTACAGTTTAATAATCAGAAGTACAAGCTGAAGGCCGAATTTAGCTACAAGGATAAAACCCACACTTCCGGCGTATTTGACGGACCTTACAAGCAGGTGCAGCTGGGGGCAGATAAGTTTGATATTTACGACATTTCCGGGGGAGTAATAACCTACGTTGACAGCGCGGGAAGCCTGCAGAAGGTAACAAAAGATGAACTGGAAAGCATAAACGGAAAGGGCTTATTTACTCCGACCGGAAGCTTTACGGGTAAGATCGGGAAACCTACAAAGATCATTATGCCAGACAACACGCAGCGTAATGCCAACTTTGCAATTATGAGTTTAGACGACATAAAGGCAAGCCACAATGAGAAAACATTTCTACCCACAGAAAGTTATCCACAGGAAGAAGGCCGCTCAGTTAACGACAGAGACTATGAGCACGACGAAAACGCGCAGACGTTTGTTAGAAGAATTGCCCAGAACTGGGACAGCAGGACCATTAACAGCAGCAAGGAAGCGGGACAAAACATCATAGTAACAAAAGACGGGTTTGTTGTTTCCGGCAATAATAGGACTATGAGCGCTAAGCTTGCTGCTGAAGAAAATCCGGAGAAATGGGCACAGTACCAGCAGGATCTAAAGGCGGAAATAGAGGACTACGGATTTAGCCCCGCGGACTTAGAAGGGATGAAAAACCCCGTCCTTGTTAAAATTGACCACGACATTCCGGAGTTATCCAAAGCCGAGCTGGGTAAGTACAACCAGGACACGACAAAGGGGAAAGACTTTGTACAAAAGGGCATGGAGTACTCCGACATACTGAAGAAGAGCCCCCAGGTAATGAATAGCCTGATCGGTATTGTAAACGGAGTTGAGAACTTCACCGATATTTACCGGAGTGCCAGGAACCAGGCTGACGTAATGAAGCTCCTTACGGATTCCGGAATTGTACTGCCGCAGAAACTTCCAGACTATTTTAACCAGAAGGCCGGGACACTGACCGAACAGGGGAAAGAGCTCTTTGAAACCGTCCTTATCAGCAGCGTCCTTGATCAGGAGGCCTTATCTGTAAGCCAGACAGACGGAGTAAAAAGCCTGACGGGGAACCTGAAGGAAAGTATATCTTCCTTATCCAAGAATATGGCGCTGCAGAACGGGTATAGCTTAAAAGACAGGGTGAATAATGCCGTTAACCTTCAGAGCCGGTATGCAAGGACGGCAGAGCTGAAAGGAACAGATTTTAACACTTTCCTGAGGCAAATGGATATGTTTGATAACCCCCCGTCAAAAGAGGACGTAGCTATAAACATTTTATCCAAGAAAGGCCCCAGAATACTTAACGCTGCAATAAAAAGCTACAACGATACAGCTGAGATCGAGGTGCAGGGTGGTGGAATGTTCGGGGAAGCCGCAACGCCTGAGGAAGTGTTTATGAGTAAGATCATAAACGCTAAGAACCCATTTAGCGCAGGCGACTTATTCAGCCCGGAGGAAAAGGAAGTAATAGGGCAGTTTAGTACGGGAAACAAAGCTAATAAAAGTTTAGGCATATCAATAAAAAACACGATTTTTAAGGCCTTCAGGAAGCTGTTTAGAACTCCCCCGGAGGCTATGCCTATAATCCAGGAAACAGACAAAAATCTTCCCAACAATCCGGAATTTCCGGATAACTCAGAACTTGAGAAAGAAGAAGATATAACAAAATCTAAAAACAGCGTTATTTTATTCGGGAAAAGGTTATTTTATAAGGGAATAGATAAAACAAACAATCAACTTTTACAGAGCAAGAAAAACCCAATGGTAAGACGCTGGCAGAGGATAGATAAGGAAGCCGAAGGGTATGCTAAGGATAAGCACCAGGGGCAGCTTTACGGCAACGGGGAGCCTTATTTTGAAGCGCACCTGATCCCAGTAATGCATTTAGCAGACGGTCTGGCGCGTGAGGTTAATCCCGTGCTGGCTGAGAAGGTAAGAACGGCAGCGCTTCTGCACGACACAATTGAGGACACAGGGGCAACAAAGGAAGAAATTGCAGGAAAGTTCGGGGAGGATATTGCCGAAAGCGTATTCCGCGTGAGTAAAGATAAGGCCATGAGTAAAGATGAGTTCTTTAAGCGCCTGAGTGAAGATGAAGTAGCAAAGATAGTTAAGGCCGCGGACCGCATTCATAATATTAAGGAACTGGCCCGTCTTACGGATAAGGATAAGCAGAAGAAGCTATATGAGAAATACTCGGGCCAAATGGAATATTTTGAACGCTACAAAATATTCCCGGAAATGATAAAAGAAGAGTTAAATAAAATCAATTTAGGAAAGTCCTAAATGATTCCTTCAAATCAATATAGGAGAAAAGTACAATGAAGTACGCTAAACTAACAGACGCAGACGTTCAGAAAGTTGACTTTATGAACCAGGGCGACGCAAAGGCAGCTCTGGACCTTTTACAGAACATGCCTTTTAACGTCGTAAGCCCGAAGGTTACAGCAGGTGCCACTGATACAACAGTAACCGAAAACATTTTTGCTGCACCGACAAAGTGCCAGATTGCAAGAGCCCGTTTCATCATTGATGTGGTCCAGGTTGGCGACGGCAACACCCCGACAATCAGCCTTATCAACACAGACGACACCAACGCAGTTGTGGCAACAAAGGCAGATCTGGCTTTAGCTAAGTCCGCAGGCGACGTAATTGAGCTGACAGTTGACGCAGACAAGGCTACCCTGGATGCAGGCGACGTTCTGGCACTTTCACTCATTAACCCCGCCGGAACCATTACTACAGCGCTGGCCGGTAAGCTTCAGATTGAATGGGTGAGCGTAGTTTAATTTGCTATTTGCATTTTATTTTATATAATGTATTATCTAATAAAAGGCATTATTAGTAAATGCTAAAACTACTCCGCAATAGGTTAAAGGTGAGGAAAAGCAAGGCTTTCCTCACCTGGCTTATGGACAAATACCCGGGGCTGGACCCGGACCACCTTATAGGAAGTATGGGAGCCCTGAAGCTTAACGACTTCCTTATTGTAATGAGGACCAGAGAAGATCACGCGAAACGCCACGATAAAGGATTTGAGGATTTTGACCTGGAATTATGCAAGGCTCTGGAAAACCTTTTTGACTACACCGAACACCTGGAAAAAGAGAACACTGAACTAAAAGAAAAACTAGAGGCATGAACATGTTGACAGCTGAAGAAAAGAAAAAAGTTGAGGAAGGCAAATCGGTTGAAAATCTGGACGACAAGATGAAGGAAGAAAAGACCTTTAAGCTTCAGGGGCACACGGAGTTCCAGGGGCTTAAGATTGCAGTTGAGAACAAAAAGGGTTCCACGCGCGAAGGCGTTGACGACGACGGTACGCCCTGGCAGACGGAAATGTTTTACGATTACGGCTACATTGAACGCCCGGACAACATGGGTGCGGACGGGGACAAGGTGGACTGCTTTATAGGTCCGGATAAAGAAAGCATGAAAGTTTTTATTGTGCACCAGCAGAATCCTGTAACCGAAAATAAGGATGAAAAAGGCAACCCCATCTATGACTATGATGAGGATAAGGTAATGCTGGGTTTTGATTCACTTGAATGGGCAAGAGACGCTTACCTTGCCCACTATGACGATCAGAAGTTCCTGGACTCCATTACCGAAATGTCAATGGAGGAATTCAAAAAGAAGTTAAAAACCCGCAAAGGGAAGATGATTAAGGCATTTAGCAGAATGTTCCAGTTCCTGAAGGCTAAAGGCGTAAACTTTCCAGCACAGGCAAGCCTTTTTAGTGACATACCGGTAATTGAGGGGCAGACTGTAATAAAAGACGGCAAGACGTACGAATACAGAACCTCAAAGAAAAACCCCCTGGTAAAAAGACTATTCAGAAAAGAAGAACCGGACTTATTCCAGCAAAAGGAAGAGACAACTCCCGGGACAAAAGACACGCCAAATACTCCGGAGGTAAAGCCGGAGACAAAGAAAAAACCCAAAATTAAGATCGGAAACGCAACATTTGACCTCTTCGCCCAGGACAAGGAAGAGGACAAAACAAAGGACAAAAAAGAAGAAACGCAGCAGCAGAATAAACCCGAGCCGGAATTAGGGGAACACCTAAAGGCTGCATTGAATAAAGAAATACAAAAGTTTGATACAGTAGAGGAATTTCTTAAAGCCGTGGACTATCACGGCCTGGCAAGTGAAGATGACTATGAATCGGTATTGAAGAATGGATTTAATGAAGCAAACGAGGGTGTCTTTACAGCAGATAAAGATGAAGCCCGGGAATACGGGAATGTTATACCGGTACTTATAAAGAAAGGGGCCGAAAACCTTGAAGAATCCCTGGACGGCGAGGAAGTAATAAACGGAACCTCCTATAGAGCTGGGGACGTTATTCCGCTTCCTAAAAAATATTTGGACAAAGAAAGCTTAATTGAATTATACAATAAAGTTCATGCAGCACCAAAAGAAACAACCGACCCTAGTGCCGAGGACATTGAAACGGCTGCTGAAAAGGTTAAAGGTATAAAAACCAGGCAGGACATAAACAAGAAAGTTAAGGACCTTCTGGCAAGCAAGACCGACGAGGAAATGACAGCTGAGGATATACAACTGCTGGCAAAGTATTCAGGCCGCGGAGGCCTTGGGGGGGATAGTCTGGACGACATATCGCTTAATGAATTCTACACGCGAGAGATTGAAATTGGCTTCATGTGGGAGGCGCTGCAGAAGCTGGGTTTTAAGGGGGGAAGAGTTTTAGAGCCATCGGCCGGAACGGGAAACTTTATCCGCCTTTCACCCGCGGATACGATAGTTACAGGAATTGAAATTGACCCCACGAGCGCAAGGGTGGCTAAGATACTTTACCAGCACAGGCATGACATACGTCCGCCCCAGAGCTTTGAGGAATTCAACCGTATAAGCGAAGGCGGGGATTTTGACGCAGTTATAGGAAACTGCCCTTTCGGGCAGAGAGGCGCAAGCCTGGTGCATGACCCGGAGAAAAAAGATATATCGAAGCATGAGCAGTACTTTGTTGACAGGGGAATCGATGCCCTGAAGCCTGACGGAATTATGGGAATGATTGTTCCGACCGGCGTAATGGATAATCAGTGGAACAGCTGGCGGCTTGAGGTAAACAAGAAAGCCGAGTTCCTGGGGGCCATAAGGCTGCCCGACGGGGCTTTCAAGCATGCAAATGCAGCAGTAACAACGGATATTGTATTCTTCCGCAAGCGTCCCGAAGAGGTAATAGACCACCTGCAGGAGTTTAAAAGCGGGGAGATGGGCAAGCTCTATGACGAAATGATTCTGGATGCCGACTTTGTTTCAGGAAAGTACTTTGAGAATAACCCCGCCTATGCCTTAGGGACCAAAACCCGCGGACAGTTTGAAAGCCAGACGGTCTGGAAAGGAGAGGTAACAAAGGAGGCGCTGGATGCCGTAGGTTCGATGCTCAAGGACTACCCGGACGACTATTCAAGCCTAGGAATCGACATTAAGCCCATCGAGGCGCAGGAATTGCACCCGGGCGACATTAAGGTAATTAACGGCCGTTCCTACCGCCTAAACGAGAACCACCGCTGGGAAAGAGTTGAAGATGAAACAAAGGCAGAGCTTGAAGTACCGGACGAAATTAAGGAAAAGCTGGGAGTAAATAACTATGCCGAGTTTGATGCCCTAAGGCAGGACACGGCACGTGTAGTTGAACTTTCGCGCGACCAGATAAAGCTTTTGGAAAAACCGTATCTGGATATGGAGCTGGAAAAGCACACGGTTCAGGGAGATTACAAAAATGAGATGTTAAAGCGCGCCGTAATAATAGGCCTTGAAATAAAGGATTTCAGGCAGGCTCTCTTTGACGGAAAACTCTCCACCACAGAAGCCCAGATAAAGGCGGAGAAGATCTCGGGGCTTCTGGAGAACTTCAAGAAAGAATACGGCCACCCGATACACAACGCAAGACTGGATAAGTATTTTAAGAGAAGCGACGAAAAGCCGCTTGTTTACGTGGCGGGGGCTTTTGACGACAAGGGTAGTCAGGCCCAGATATTCAGCGACCCCGCAGCTTACTATAAGGTTTACAATACAAACCTTGAAGTAGGAACGCTGGACGACAAAGATCTCGACTCAATTGTAAGCTATTTCTTTGAAAACCACATTTCGGCGGACTTAGAAGGGATTAAGAATACCTATACCGGTGACGAGGACGTCGAACGGGTGCTTCTTACCAGTGACGACATATTTATTGACGAAAATGGGAACTATGCCCCCGCAAATGAAATATGCATGGGGGAAGTTTATGAAAAGATTGACAACTGGGAGAGGATGAAGGCCGAGGCTGAGAACAGGCTTCAGAAAGAGGATACACCCGAGGAGGGAAAGGAAAAGCTTGTTTTAAGGGCAAGAAAACTGGAAGGCCAGATATATGAGCTTAAAAGACGCGCAGGTACAAAAGAGCTTCAGTACATGCCGGTTGAGATAAGTGACGCAGGGAAACTTTTCCCTATCGAGCACCTCAACACATTTCTTCAGGCGCAGCTGGGGACGGAGTTTGTCGACGAAATTATATTTGACAAAAAGACGGGGCTTTTTTCCTTCAAGGATGAAACGCTCCGGATGATCTATACCCTTTATGTTGACAAGAAAGACAACGAAAAAGAAGAAAAGAAGCAGTTGGACGAGGGGCTGAAAAGCTACTTTAATAACGACAGCAACCCAATAATGCTTATAGCGCTTAACAAGGTAAACGGGGTTGCTCTGCCTGCCGTAAGGAAGGAGCAGGAAGTAAGGAAGATTGAAAAAGTAAACGGCTTTGACCAAATATTCAGGGAATTTATAGTAAACGTTGACGACATTGGCCAGATTACTGACAATTATAACCGCACCTATAACAACTACATTCAGAAGAAGTACGACGACCGCCCGATTGAAGGTCTCTCGAAATTTGACTACGAAAAAGGAATAAGACAGGATGCAGAGGGGAACTGGATAAATGCGCGCAATAAGGCAGGAGCGCACACATGGGCTACAGTACGCAGGCTTTATGAGCAGGGTAAAGGGATGATTGCCCACGGAGTTGGTTTAGGCAAAGCTCAGCCTTTGGATGCACTTATTCTTACACCCAAAGGTTATGTAAAAATGGGAGACGTATATATTGGGCAGGAAATAATAAACAGCGAAGGGGGAGTAAGCAGAATTACCGGGATATACCCCCAGGGTGAACTTGATGCATACGAAGTGAAATTTACTGACGGAAGCAAGGTGGTATGTAACGATGAACATTTATGGGCGGTAAGAACCGAGCATGAACAAGCAAGAAAAAAGCCTTTTAGAGTATTACCTTTAAAAGAAATAATGCTGAATATCTATAGAAACAATGATGGAACACATCTGCATTATAGAATTCCGATGATTCAACCAATACAATTTCAAAAACAAGATGTAAAATTGGACCCATATTTAATGGGCTTAATTTTAGGAGATGGAGGGATAACAAATTCTGTTCATATCAATATTCACGAAAAAGATGAAGATACTATAGAATACTGCAAAAAAATTGCAGAGAAATATCATACTTCATTTAATAAAAAATTAAGGGACTCTACTGGATATAGTTTTGCCAGGACTATAGCGAATGGTAATAATGAAATTATGGATATTCTTAGATATTATGGCTTAATGGGACATAAGGCTGAAGATAAATTTATTCCTAAAGAATATCTAATAAATGACATAGAAACCAGATTAGCAGTTTTGCAAGGCTTAATAGATACTGACGGATATATTTCTAAAGATGGAATGACAATTCAGTTTTATACTGTAAGTGCACAACTTAAAGAAGATGTTAAGTTTATTATTCAAAGTTTTGGAGGCATTGTTAAAGAGCATTGCAAACAAGGGAAATACCGGAATGGTGACGAATTAAAGTTATGTCAAAAAGTCTATATTTTGACAATTAGTTTACCACCGCAATTTGAACCTGTAAGATGTAAACGAAAACTTTCAAGATATATACCTAAAAAGAAATATTTGCCAAATCGACTAATTAAATCGGTAAAAAAAATCGGTAAAGCCCAAATGCAGTGCATTATGGTTGACAGTCCTGATCATCTGTACGCAACAAATGATATTGTGCTTACTCATAACACTCTTGAAGGAATACTACTCTGCCTTCTGAGCAAGGAAACGGGCAGGTCAAAGAAGCCTCTTATTGTAACGCCTAAATCCGTTCTGCTGAACTGGGCCGAGGAAATAAGGAAGTGGACCAAAGATGTAAATTTCCTGGTTGTGGGATATACCGAAAAAATGGTGGACGGAGAGAAGAAGTGGGTTGAGGATTCAAAGGAGGAAAAGGAGTTCAAGCTTCAGCGGGTGGCAAATGAGGACTTTGACATGGTTTTAATCAGCCGCGACACATTTACTTCGATAGACTTCAGCCCCGAGACTAAGGACAACATGATGAAAGAGCTGGCGGGCAAGTTCTTTAATCTTCCGGAACACGCGAGCAAAAAAGTTAAAAAGAAATTTGATACCCTGATGGCCAACCTTGCAAAAACAATGACGAACGCAAACGCCCTGGAAGGCATATACTTAGATAACCTGGGCATCGACATGGTGATCCGCGACGAGGCGCATGACATAAAAAACATGCTGGTTCCGATGGAGGAAGAAATTGCAGGTATTAGCGGCAAAAATATGACACAGAGGGCCCTTCATCACTTCTTTGCCAGTAAGATCATCAGGGGACAGAACGGGGAGAAAGGCATTTACTCACTTACGGCAACGCCCATATCCAACAGTCCGCTGGAAGTATTCAACATGATGCTTCCCTTTGCCGAGAAGGAACTTGAAGATCTGGGCGTAAAGAACATGGATGAATTTATAAACAAATTCGCAATCACAGAGGTTGTCCCGACGGCAGATCCTGACGGGCGCATTATAGAGAAGGCAAAGTTCGCAGGATGGAAAAGCCCGGAAGTGCTGAGGAAGATATTCTTCCGCTTTACTGACTATATGACTAAAGACGACCTTTCGCCCGAAGAATCGAAGAGCGCCGGGATAAAATTCCCGAAGGAAAGGCCGAATAAGGCAATTTCAGGCTTTAATGAGGGACAGAAGGCCTTAATGGAACACTGCCGCCTCAGGCTTTACGCGGTAAGATACAAGAAAAAGATTTACCAGGATGGGCAGTTTATAGGCATTGAGTTTGATAAGAACCGCATGGAAAGCGATGTTAAAGAAGGGCTGGTAAATGAAAAGTACCTGGACCAGACGGAAAATTATTTCAATAACGAATACCTCACACGCTACGATGAACTTAATGCGGGGAGAGACCCTGGCAAAACACCGATCGACGATACATATTTTGCAATTCAGTCCGACATGATCAAGATTGCAAGCGACCTTGAGTGGTATAAGGAGGCCCAGGAGCCGAGGAAGGATAAGCAGGGGAATTTAATTCCGGATATTAGATTCGGGAAGAAAATTGACGACGGTTTTGTTTCCAGGCACAACAACATAGAGAAGCTAAGGCAGTTAACGGAAGACGTAGCCTCTATATACCATTCAGGGGGCAAGCAGATCATTTTTGCCATAAACACCAACCTACACGAAAACCTGAGAAGAAGTTTTATAGAGTCCGGCATAAAGCCGGAGGAAATAGCCATAGTTAACGGCAAAACCATGAAAGGCAGCGCGGCCCGTGTGGCAGTATCGAAGGCTTATAATGAAGGGCAATATAAGGTTATTATAGGCAATTACAGCACGATGGGCGAGGGGCTGAACTTCAACAAAATGACCTCGGATATTCATCACCTTCAGCCAGCCTGGAACCAGCTGCAGATAGAGCAGGGGAACGGGCGCGGCATCAGGCAGGGAAACGACCTGGATTTTGTAAACACCCATTATTACCTGACAAAGGGCTCTGTTGATACATTCATGCACGACAAGATTATTTCCAAAAAGAATATGGTTGAAGATTTTATGAAAGGGGTATCGGACCAGTGGGACGACGAAGTGAAAATGGATGATGATGAAATGATGATAGCCCTGGCGGAAAATCCGGAAGAGGCAAAGAGGATATTAAAGGCCCGGGAAGGGAAGTTAAACAAGCTGAAGGAAGAAAAAGACCGGGTGAGGAATTTCAGCCAGTTGGACCAGCTCTATACCATAAAAAACCAGATGGCAAAGATTGACGACAGGGAATCTAAAAGGTTCCAGAGCCTTCAGCAGGAGTACGAATCGTTAAAGAACAGGCTCAACAACGCCGAAAAGTTTGACTTTAAGAACATGCTGGACCTCAATGAAAAGCCGGTCATAATCCCGGGAAAGAACGCTGTAATCCCGGTGGGATCAATAGTAAACTGGGGAAACAGCGAAGACGACATGCATTATGCGGTAATTGAAGGCTACAGTCCTTCCACGGGTAAAATTAGGACAACAACATTCTACCAAAGCAACAAGCCCGAAACAATAATAATGGATTACAAGAACGTGGCGCAGTACTACGGCAGCCTTATGACAAAAGCGGACATAGACAAGCCGGGTATGTATAAAGAACTCTTAAAAGAAGGGGCCGGTGCAGGAATAATTTACAGAATTCCCAAAGACATTCTGGAAATGCACCGCAATGATGTGCTTAGCGCCATGCAGCATAAAAACATACCCACCATGTACAGGACTATGGACGGAAATATAAAAATTGACGATTACTCCCAGGCAATAGGTGATATAACGAAAGATGGGGGTAAAATCATATTCCCACAGGAAGAGATCCAGTTCCCAAAGATGCTTCTGGACTACATTAAAATGGAAAAGGAGAGAAATCACAGAAACCGTTATCATGGAACGACGAATGAAGGCGAATACATGGCAAGGGCATTATACGGCTACGGTGAGTGGGAGCAGGAGTTGAAGAAAGATGTAAGGAGGATGAAGGGAGAGGCTGCAGAAAGTACTATCCACCTGCCCAAATCGGGGCCAGCTCTACTTAAAAAACTAAATGAACTGGAAGAAGCCGGGCACATGAACGAATACACAAAGAAAGACATATTGAAAAACCTGAAATCGGATTATGGCTATAAAAAAAGAAATGCGATGAGCAGTTACGCCTACTCGTTAAGGGAAGAATTTCAGGCCAAGTACGGGCTTAAAATTGAAGGGCACCGGCTTATAAATAAGGTTGAAGTAACCCCTGAGATGCTGGATCATGCAAGGGCCATAGACGATATTTATGACGGATATACGAGTCTTGAAAAAATATTAACAGGAGAGGCGGAAAATGACGATTGACGAGAAGATTAAAAACCTGCTTAACCTTTGGATTGCAACGGATAACGGGCAGGAGCTTTACAGATTTACAGGTCCTTACTGGGAAGTTCTTTACCCACTGATGGAACAGCACGCCCCAAAGGAACTCGGACAGTATGAAAACATTGCCGGCCCTTTTGAGGTATTTAATGAAGATATAAAGAAGAAGTATGAAAGCGGAAATGAGGATACTGACTTCAGGAACACAATAAACTACATGAATGGCCGCCTTTATTCTACATCGAGCACCGATGTACACCTGATCGATATGGGCTACGACAACATTATCGCATATCTGCCCAATCAGGAGATTGACCAAAAGGGATACTGGGGACGTGAAAATTAGCAACATATCCAAACTTGACAACACAGACCGCGAAGAGCTGGAAAAACTCTTCCAGGACCTGGCCGCAAAGATCGGACACGATTCAGTGCGTGACCTGTATAAGATTCACAGAATCATCCGAAACCGGTTCTCAATAAAGCATTTCCCCGTGTTCCTGCTTTACAAGATAAGTATGTTCGGGATACTTGATAAAGACGAATACTCACAGATGCATAACAAGGATCTGGCTAAAAGTGAAGGTGTATGCATCAAGACAGTTTACAACCTGAAGAACGAGTACTGGGAAAAGAAAAAGAGGAAGAAAAAGTAACATGGCCGGAACTTACGCGGAAAGAATAGCAGCTGCACTCATTAACTGCGGCTTCCGTTTCCAGAAGGAATATGAGTTCCTGAAGAAAAGGAAGTACAGGTTTGATTTCCTGATCCTGGGTTTTAAGGGGCGGGACCTCCTAAAAGAAGGGATAAGAATTGCGGTTGAGTACGAGGGAGGCATCGTTGAGAAGGGAAGGCACATGAGGCCCAAGGGCTACAACAGCGATTGCCAGAAATACAATCTGGCCGCACTGAACGGCTATCTTATGCTGAGGTACACGGCCAGGACCATCGGCAGAAATAACGGGGAGTACCTGGTACCCGCGCAAATTGAACAGCTAATTCAGCAGATTGACGAAAAATTTAAGAAAGAGGTGCACAGATGAAGGCTTTTTATATAGCATTACTTTTTATTGTTGCAGCTGTAATATTTTTCTTAACGCGCGAGCTTTACCGCCCCGAACCCGAGAAAATACCTGTTCCCATGCCGCCAAAAATTGAATATATTACAAAAGAGATCCCGGTACCGAAACCTTACATAGTAAAAGGGGACGTTGATACGGTTTGGCTTCCTGCAGATGATTCATTATTAGCAGGCGTAAAGGACAGTCTGGAAAATAGCCCCGACAGTCTGAAGCATGAAAAGAAGGCGGTTGTAGCTAAGGATTCACTTCAGATAATTGCGGATAAAGACACTTTGGCTCTCAAGACTGAGTACTATTTCCCACCTATTAACCGATTCCGCCACACGGTTACGAGCTATAAGAAAACAACGGAAAAGATAACGGAATATGTACCGGTAGAAACTATGCCGCAGGGATGGAAAAGAATTAGGCCAGGTGTAGGGATAGGGGCAGCTATTGACACTCAGGAGTGGAAACTCAGGCCGACCAATATTGTAATCGGGTTATTTTATTTCTTTTAACCCATCCTGCCGCTTGGAGGAAGGAGATCGGCAAACGGCAGTCTGTAAGTGGCTGCCGTATTCTGCTTATTGCAACTGAGAATTATAATGCGGAATCTATGTTTAAGTCGTCGGAGATAACCTTTACCGAATGTCCATAATATCCATTGTGTCCGTTATAAACGGCAAATTGCAGAGTGCCTTTACTGGTTTCAATATTAACGAATATTACGCCTCCTTCATCTAAAAAGGCCGGTACTTTTACCGTTTTCAAGGCTGTATTGGTTTCGGTTAACTTGTATAGCTCAGCTCCTATAAAATCCGTGAAGTCATCTTCGCTTGCCAGATAGCCCCAGCTTTCGCAGCAATTCTGATCGTTTTCTATGAGAATTTTAATTCTTTGTCTGTCTGTAATGATTTCATACCCATCATAAGTTTTCCAATCATTATTTTCGCCCTCGACGTTAAGCAGTTCGTGAATTTCTAAAATATTCTCCTTCATTATAGTTCTCCTTTTTTATTATAAACTTCCTCCGCCGGAACCGAAAGCGCCAGCAGGCAAAATCCATTTATTTGTACTGACCTCGGAATCATATTCAGAAAGGGCTAATTTAACATACTGCCTGTTTTCCGGCAATAATAAAGTTTTCCCTTTTTGTACAAGGCTGAGCAGGGGGAATTTATTATCTATTGTATGACTGAATTCCTTTTCAAGCTCTGAAAGCTCATGGATAGAGCTGGGGTCCACGTCCTGAAGGGTGCGCCAGTGGTTAGGGCTATAGAACACACAGCGCATGCAGGACACTCTGGGGAAACCGAGATAGTAGGCCGGGTGAGGGACAATGCCGTACTTTTCAATAATATCCCACACCTTTGATTCCTTCCAGTCAATAACCGGCCTGAAGGAGTGGACCAGGCGCAGTTTATTATTTGACGGGTGCAGTTCATATTCATTATACCTTGCTCTCTGGGGACTTTCCTCCCGTCTTTCACCGGTAACAAACAAGAACTTACCTTCCTTGAAACGGTTTGAGATCACCTTACGGGCCACGTCTATTTTGAGATAAGCGCTGCACCACCGGGTTTTGAGGTCCGCCGTTTTCGCAGGAAATTTTTTCCTGGTAGACAACTTCCCTTTAGTAGTAGGGAGGCGGATAATATTATTATCCACCTCATAGTAACAGTCATTAGTAAGGGCGTTCTCCCGTGTCATTTCGCCGTACATGCCAAAGGCGCGCCACTGGTAGCTGAGGGAGAGGCCCAGATGCCGGGCCACCTTCTGAACATACCCGTCGGTACATTTCCAATCATAGAACTGCCTGAAAGAATTGTGTCTGCCGTCTACTGCCTGATGCCACAGCTCCATCCTGCTTTTGTCTATGCCCTGATCTAAAAAGTAAAGTATGCAGGCAAGAGAATCCTTTCCGCCGGAGGTTGAAATTATAATCTTATCGTATTTATCAAAATCAAGCAGCATAACTAATAAACCCCTTACTTAGGTAATATTTTAATCAAATCAATCTGCAGGTGAGTTTTAGCACATTCGAGACAGTAGCGGTCCCCTGACCGGAAAACAGGACTTTCCCAGTAGCACTCCACATATTTATCGCCAGCGTGGATAGTTCCAAGACAATTTTTTGAAGCCCCGGCAAGGTGCTGCTTTTCGGGACGTTGATCTCCTTTCCAGCGAAAGCCCCTGCACTCATAATCCTTTCTGGCAGTTCTGAGGAATAAGCCATCCGCTATTTGCATTTTAAGCCTCCAATTAGTTAACAGGTTCAAAATGAAAATCCCAGCCCGACCATGCCCTGTAAAAACGCAGTTTGACCGCTTCAAGTTCCGGATTCCATATAGCAGCTTCTCCTATTTTGTCGGTAACAACATGGTCCAGATTTTGCGAAACGTAAAGCTTCTGGCCGAATACTTCTGCTACCATGTAATGCGTGGGCGGAAATGCTTTTAATATCTGTTTCTTAGTCATTGCCTGTCTCCCTTTTATTATATCAAATCAACTATGCTTTGTTTAAGAAGATCATCCAGTGATATTATTGAAAAATCCACTTTGCTATAAACCCGGTAAATCGGATTCTGACCCTGAAATTTCCTCCACAAGACCATATCTATATCGTGATCGCCTTCGTATTCGAGGCCGTACTCTTCGCAGATCTTGCGCGCAATACCGAGGCGAATGTCGTTTGTTATATGGCGGGAAGTGGAAACATATTTTGTAGTAGGAAGCTTTTCAAGTTTTCCGTCCTCAGTAATCATTGTTTCACTTGCAGTATAGCGGTAAATATCATCCATACCGTCGAAGTGCCCGGCCTGATATTTATTTGCAATTGCTTCAACTTGGTCCACGGTGACGCCATTTGTCCAGTTAATGTCCACCGAGTCGCCGCCTGAGAATGACTTGCTTATCACCTGAAACTTAACACCCGGGAAAGCTTTCTTGAGTTCAGCGCGGATCAGGCTGGCAACGTGGGCGTGTTCTGACTTCTTGCCTTTATTCTCGGCCTTCATTCTTTCCTTAAAAGCTATATGGGCAAGCTCACTTTCCTTTGCCTTTTTAATTGCAGCTTCCATTGATTCCTGGGTTCTGTAAAGGTAGTGATGAAAAGGCTTAGACTGCTTACCCTTCCAGATTGCAAGTTCAAGCTTAGGCTCCGTAACAGTCCAGATTAAAAGACCGTGGAAGGTTTCAGTTTTTAATGTGGGGTTATTTTTAAGGCCTGACTGATAAAAGGACCTATCAAGTTTCATATCGGGGTAACTCATTTTTTATCTCCCTTATTTTATCTACTATAAAACTACAAAACTACAATGGGAAAGTCAAGAAAAAAATGCATCTTGAAGAATGTTTTTTCAAAAAAATGCATTTTTTTATTGGGGCTTGCAGGCAACATAACGCACCGAGGGGCTATTGCCTGAAGAATGTTCAAACTTTTTAGTTGCAGCTACAACAGAGGCATAATCGGGCCCGGGACACCAGTAAACGTCCACCTGATCACCCCCGGCAAAAGAATAGCTTTTAACCTGGAATTTTGTTTCCGGAAATAAGGTCTTTAACTCCTGACGGATAAGACCAGCTACAAGGGCGTGATTGGTTTTAGACTCCATTTAACTTTCCTCAGCAAGTGTTTTTAATGCTTTTGTAAGTTCAGACTGAATCCATGCGGCAATTTTTTCATCAGAAGTTTGCTTACCATTCTTAAAAGTAAATGTCTTTTCATTTACAGAAGTAGGACAGGCAATTACTTCTATTTTTCTTCTTACGCCACCATAAACCTTAACATTGAAATTAGCTATCATTTTATTTTCCCTTCGAATGTTTCTTCAGATAATCTTCGATCAACTGAATAAGGACCTCCTTAATAGACTTTCCTTCCTGGGCCGTGGCTGCCTTGAACTTCAGGTGAAGATCTTCGGGTATGGGTACGTTTTTGTGATTTGTCTGTATTGCCATTGTTTCCTCTAGTTGTATACTACAAAAATATATTACTACAATTAAAAGTCAATAGTCCCCGAAAAAATAATTTTCCGGTCCGATTTCTTCCGGTTTACCTGACAGGCTGTAAGATATTGTAAAATAATAGGCATCATGGATAGACTTCAAGTGGTAATTTTCCGATAGAATAAAATTTGAAGAGAAATGGACCAGGATAAATTTACATTTTTTGTACCGGCCTATCTGGCTAAAAGTGGCACGGGGGCAAAATCCTACAGGGTAGGAGGCCTTCTATCCACCGAAAAGAAAGACGCAGACGGGGAGAATATTATCACCAAAGGCCTGGAGCTGGATTACTTCGACGGTGGATTCGGCAAAATTAAGTATGAACACGATACTAAGATCCTGCATGAGCCGGACAACATAATCGGTTTTCCGGATACGGTAAAGAAAAGTACCCGGGGGCTTTTCTTTGAAGGGGGGCTGATCCCCTTTGAAGGTATCCCTGAGGACCAGCTTACTCCGCAGGCAAAAATGTCAAAAAGCGCCTACGGCCTCCTTAAGAGTGTTGAGGAGTGGAACCGCCTCCACCCGGAGAAACCACAGAAAGTAGGTTGGTCTATTGAAGGCGAATACCTGAAAAGGGAAGGCGGTATTGTCCACAAGGCCAGAATAACAAACGTAGTTCTTACGACAAAACCCAAAAACACGGGGACATTCGCACAGATAATAAAAAGCCTGGAAACGGGATACGCACTGAGTCCCGAAGATAAAACCGGATTCGGGGCCCTGCAACTGGAAAGCATAGACAAATGTAATAAAAATAATTCCAAAGGAGAGAAGAAAATGTTCAAGAGTAAAGAAGAAGCTTACAAAGCTTATTTAGAACAGGGAATGTCTGAAGATGAAGCCAAGAAAAAAGCAGAGGAATTCAAGCCCGAGCTATCGGCAAATATTGCCGAAGAGGCCTTTAAGAGTTTCGCTTCCAGCAAGGACAGTTTCCAGAAAGCAATCAATTCGGTAAAAGAAGCCGGCGATATTAAAACCGAGGCCAGCGCAGTTGAGATGAAGAAATCACTGGAAAACAGCATTGAAACGATGAAAAAAAGCAAACCCGAAGAAATAAACCTTACGGATTATTTCGAAGCAAAACAGACTGCGGACGTAAAGATGCTGGAAAACCAGGAAGTATTAGGCCAGAAAGTTGATCTTCTTGCAAAATCAATTATGGCAATAGCAGAAGGCTTAAGCCAGATTGCAGGCGGAAACGAAAGCTTCCAGAAATCCCTGAACCTCATGTCCCAGGCAGAGAAGCTTACAGCCCAGGGAGTAACCATTCTCCTTAAGGGTAAAACCCAGCAGAGCGGCCTTACTACAGACTTTCTGCAGCAGTTCCGGTTCGAGGATAACAACAAAGAGAAAAAGGAACTCACCAAGGGTCAGAAAATAAGGGTGCTTTCGGAACTGGCAAAGGAAGGTAAGGTCCCGACACAGGCGGTAATTGAAGCTGAAAACGGCTACGTCGCCCCTGTTTATGAGGACATGGTTAAGGCAAAAGCCACCGAAATGTTCAAGTAAGACAATTTTTTCACGGCACTTTCATTATCTAATAAAGGCTTTTATAAGTAAATATAAATTAACGAGGTAAGAAAAATGGAAAACGAATTGACATTCGGAATTGAGGGAACGCAGGACCTGCAGGAGCTTGCAAAATCCCTGGAAACTGGTTACTCCTACGGCGTGACCGATCAGACCGGACTGGCTGCAATCAGACTTGAATCGATAGAAGATTCAATGAAGCTGCTCATTGAAGAAGAGAAAACTTCAAAGTTCTTCAAGGAAATCAAAAAGAGCAAGGGCTCTTCCACGGTTGAGCAGTGGGTTAGTGTTGAGAACATAGGAAGCGCCAACTTCTACACTGAAGGCGGACTTCCCGAAGAGTACGACGAAGAGCTGAAAAGGGAATTCGAGCTCACGAAGTACTTAGGTACAGTCGGAAGAGTTCCCAACGCAGCCCAGAGCGTAAAGTCGCTGGCTCAGGCCAAGGCCCTTATACAGAAGCTGAAAACAATCGCCATGATCCGCGAGGCAGACATTAAGTCGATTTTCGGTAATGCCGATAACGTCAGCGTCGAGTGGAACGGCTATATTGCCCAGTTCCTCAAAAGGGTAAAAAGACCTTCCGAAAACATCATTGACTTAAGGGGAAAGCCAATTACTCCGGAAACATTTGCGAAGGCCGCCAGCATCATTGAAGGCAACTACGGCGATCCCATGAACATGAAAGCCTGGATGGCTCCCACGCAGTTCAACGACGGATACGCAACAGGCCTGATAAAGAACAAATATTATGTGGTTGGAAACAACGCCATCCGCACTATTGCCGACGTTCCGCGAACAATTGAGATCGGTAACGGTGGCGGAAAGATTGAAACAGACCTCCACTTAAGGCACAAGGGCGAAACATACCTTGACAACCCGCACCCGAAGCTTAACAGCTTAAAGACCGCCTTTGCCGCCACTCACGACAAGGCCCCTGTTACGCTGAACGCCGCGACAGCTTCGGCTACAGTTGGCGACCTTGCAGGTTCACTTCTTGATGCAGCTACCTACGATTACGTAGTTCTGCCCCGCAACAAATACGGCGCAGGTGCAGGATTTGAAATAAAGAGTGTCGTGGTTGCAGCCAACAAGAAAGTAACCTTCACTTTAGGCGACAACGGAAGCCCTGCAGGACGCGAAGCCAGCTGCTTCGAGGTATACCGCAAGCTTTCCAGCTCATCGGCACTTTCGGATTACCGCTACTTGAAAACAATCAAAGCCAGCGAAACCAACATGGTTGACGACGGAAGTGATATTCCGGGAACCACTTATGTCATGATTTTCGACTGGAACTTCGACCAGGTGCTTGACTTCAAGCAGCTGCTCCCGATGGTCCGCATGGATCTGGCTGTTATCGACGATAGCGTAAGATGGCTGCAGAAGCTTTACGGCACACCGGCCCTGTTCAACTCAAACAAGATGATTCTTGTTAAGAATGCCGGCCTTGCCTAATAAGCTTTCTGAACGCTAAATCATTCATAACTCAGGGGAAGTAATTCCCCTGAGCTTTATCAAGCAATAACAGATGTTTAACAATTACAGGATATAACAATAATGCAGATCAGGCACGCATACCTTAAAAACACCACAATCGTAACCCACCTGGGAAATCTCGTACTTGATGAAAAAGGAATAGCAGAGGTCCCGGAGGGAACAGAAATTGTACACCCTGATTTAACGATAATTCAGGTTAAGACGGATAATCCGGAAAAGAAAGAAGAAAAACCCGCAAAAGATGCAAAGCCCGTCACAAATAAGAACGGGGGAAACAATAAACCGGTAACTAAGAACCAGTCGAAGAATCAGACAAAGCCCGAGGCAGAGACAAAGCCCCAGACGGGAGAAGCTGAGGCAGAACCGGAAGAAAAGGCAGAAGGCGTCGCAGAAGAGAAGAATTAACAACTAAAAATTAAAATGTCGTACTATGAAAAATATAAAAAAAGGCGTAATTCAAACCTTAGCGCTCAGTCAGGCTGATCTGCCACAGGATAAAACCATAACGCTTACAATTGTGGGTGAAAATGGAAATATCCTACAGGACAGGGATGGAAACCCGATACAAGACAAGCCGTTAAGATACCTGGACGGGAAGTATAAGCTTGAGATAACAATAAGCGAAAATGAACCGGAAGGGTATATCAGATTATATTTCGACAGTACCGACGCTTTAATCGACGAGGCCTACCAGCCGGAAGATGCAAGGCTAATGCCAGCACTTCCAGCGTCGGGGGCCGAACTAGTACCCACGCAGTACTTTATTGATTTTATTCTGGCCTCTGAGGCCAAGATGGACGAGTCATTCCAGACAGCCGTAAATACCTTTATTCTAAACAATAGAAAAGGCCTCCAGAGTTACCTTATGGCAGCGCAGGGGGAACTGGAAACCTCAACCATGCTTTACTTTACGGAACGCACGATTACGGATGAAAAAAGGGACTATTATTTTGACCGTTTCCCCCCTAACCTCTGGCAGTTCCAGACTTACTATCCGCCAATAAACGAACTCATAAGCTTTAAGATAAAATACGGGAATAACCCCATTGCCGAGATTGCGAAAAACCTTCTGGTATTCGACAGAATGATGGGCTTAATCGAGTTCCTTCCGGCCCCCGGCGGGGATTCGGCGGGGATATACTCACTTTTATTGTCAAACCTTAACGGTCTGGGCCTTGTGCTCTTCGGACCGCAGACAAACCTTGAAAGAGTGCCCGGTATGTTCCAGGTGAGCTACAAGACGGGGCTCATTTACAGCGGTACCGACCCAATGGAAAAAGAAATGATAAGACAGGCAGTAGCACGCAGGGCACTGGTAAAGATGATGCCCGTTATTGACCCCGCTGCAAGAACTCCGTCAAGAACCGAAGGTATTGACGGAGTAACGGCGACCATGAGCTACAGCATGGACAAGCTCCTGCAGGGTTTTAAGGAAGAAGAAGAGCAGTTCAAGCGCGACATAATGATGAAATACGGCAAAACAGTGGAGATGACAATAGTATGAAAGGGCTGAAGTAAAATGGCACTAACGGTACTAAAAGAAGATTTCACACAGCTGATTGAACGTTTTAAGGCCACACTGAGATATTACCAGGGCAGAATGTGCAGCTGCGTCGGGGAGAATAACGGCCTGCCCAGGCTTGACTGCGGATGCACATTGGGCTACTGGTATAACGAACCCGAGACACTAATAGGGATCAGGCACGACATAAGCCACCGGTACACCAACAGTCCGCAGGGACAGATATTTGAAGGCGGGGCGCAGTTCATAATACCGAGACGCTACAAAGGAACGGAACAGAACGCATTTTACAACCTTAACAAGGGGGATGTAATCAGTGTCGAGGGGAAGGTAAGACGCGATAGGGATATTTTAAGGAAAGGTGTACGCGACAGGCTTTATGCATTTGAGGTAAAAAAAATCATCAGCGTGGGGGTTCTGGATAAGGTTTTTGTAGAGGGAAGGGATTACAGCTTGGTAAATAATGAGATTGTCTGGACGGGGGATTGCCCGTCCGAAGGTACATACTACACGGTTGAGTTTCTATGCCAGCAGCAGTATATGATCTGGGATGCAGGGCTGAAGGACAGGGGGACAGACACAAAGGAACTTCCTAGAAGCATAGTCGGAATATTAAGACGCTACGCTGAAGCTGTATCCACAAACCCTATTGACAACGTGAATGTAGACCAGAATCTAAACTTTTGAGGCCAAAAATGATATTATTCGGGAAATCGCTCACAACCGGAAAATTTCCGGATGGATATAAACCGCAGTTCGGCGAACAGATGAATATGTTCCAGGAAGGACAGACGAAACAGAATGAGCAAGGGGAGAGGCTTGTTTATGCGAAGAACAAAGCCGGCCGCCTGGACTGGATAAAAGAAAGCGAGGCTCAGGCAGTAAACCAGGAAGGAAAGAAAGAACAGCACAATCCGGAACAGACGCAGCAGGCAAAGCCAGAGCCTCCGTTAAAGAAAATTGAAAGTGCCGTGGATGAAGCCCGGCAGCGGGAGCTCATGGAAAAATATACGCGCTGGAGCCGGATTGCAGACGAGTATATATATCACGCCTCAGGACAGAAGGATATGTTTTTATCGGACATGGATATGGTGGCCCTTGCAAACGGGCTTGAAAGGCCTTCCGTAAAATATGCCCCTTTTGCCGTAAAGGACAAAAAAAGCATACTGAACAAGCTCGAACGCAACGAGGCCAAAGGGAAACTCAATGCGCCACTTACAGATATTCTTAGGACTACAATTGTTATAAAGAGCCCGGCTCAGTTAAACGAATTAAAAGGCGCAATTGAAAAAAACGGCTATGAAATAGTTGAAACAGATAACCTTTACGAGGACAAAAAACCGGGTTATAAGCACATAGCGTTAAAACTTAAAAAAGGGGACAGCGACAAGGTTACGAAGGAGCTCCTCCTTATGAGGCCCAATATGCTGGATGCCAAATTCGGCCTTGGGCATGATATGTATGACGTGATGAAAAACGTTATTAACGTTGCCCCGAAGGTGCAGGAGATAAAGTCTGCATTTGAGGCAGCGCAGAAGTTTGACAGGTCCCTGAAAAGGATTTCTGACAAGTACTACGAGGTGGCCTACAACAGGGATTTGGAAGATGATTCGGCAAGTTTGGCCTTAAGCACTACACCCGCCATACCGACTAATGACAACAAGAATTCCTCCAGGAAATCTTCCGGATCCAGAACCGAGGACAAACGGTTTATCTTTTCCTTAAGATCTTCATTGAAGCAGATCTGGCAGCCCATTTTAGCCGAGCTCAGGAACTCTTCAGGCGACATGGCAAGCCGGGAGGCGTTGGCCGCGGCTATAGATGAGATTAGTGCATCCATAATTCAACCCACAAAAAATACAGTTGATAAATACCTTTACGGACAAGGCTCATTGTTTAAGAGCAATATAACAAGCTGCAGGACCAGATTCAACAAAGGCATGGGTGCAAATTTACAAAAAGGCGCAGTAAGACTATTCGGGTTGAAGATTGGAAACCGTAACCTATGAAATACCGTTATCGGCCCTACGGGAGTTTGTAGAAAAAGTTACAAAAGACCCCAGGGGGAGCCAAACAGCTGAGGCCGTGCAATTTGCCACCAATCACATGGCAAGTGAATGGATAAAGACCGCCTCGGGGAAACTAAAACATACTACAGGCTGGTATGCTTTAGGCGTTCAGGAAGGGCTTTTCTACCCCTACATGGATAACCCCTTCCACGGGGCGATAATTCACACGGACAAAAGAGCCACCTACTTAGAGCGCGGCTACAAAGAATTTGACATGAAAAAAATGCTTTTTACCTCCCCAAAGGTAAGGGTAAGTAAAGACGGGAACCGCTACCTTATTATACCATTCCACCACGGGAGCCCGGGCAGTCTGAAAAACCCAATGCCTGAAGGGATTTACGCAAAAGCCTCCAAAATGACACCAAGCATGATTTCGGGCATAAGACTGGAAGGCAGCCAGCAATCGGGGAAAATATTTTCCTTTACCTACAAAGACGCGCAACTGATGAAGCGTCAGAACCCCATAAAGGTTAAAAGGAACTCTTACAACTGGGGGGACTGCCTGGGGCTGGAAGATACGCCGGAGAACAAGCACCTGCAGGGAATGGTACGCTTCCAGAAGAACCCAAACCTTACAAGACAGATTTCAACCGGGAAGTTTATTAACACTACCCATAACGACAGGGATTACTCCGAATACATCACATTCCGCGTAATGTCGGAGAAAAGTATGGGGTGGATTCATCCGGGGCTAGACCCCATGAACATACTGAAAGAAACCGTTGAAAGGGAAAGGCCTAATATTGTCAGGATTATATCCGAAGGGGTAATGAGGGATTATGACCAGCTCAGAAAGCGCTACACAAAAAATGTAAATAATTAGGCAATAAGTAAAGCCTCAAAAGCCTAAACTTACCTTAGTATAATTTAACAGTTTTTACTTCTACAGTTTACCCTAAAAGTATTTTATGGACCAATTAAGAGATTTCACCGTACAGGCAAGCTCATTCGGCGGAGAGCTGGATATATCCTGGCAGTACCCTATTGTAATGCCTCCGGAAGGTGCGAAGGTATATGTATTCAAAAGAAGTAAGACCGACGTAACAGAAGATGAAATAGCTGAGTATTTCAGGATGATTAACAACCTGGAAGGCTTTAACTATAACGGCCTCATGGTATTTGATAACCTTCCCTTGGGTGCAATCGGCTTTATTGATATTAAGGTCCTTAATGATACAAAGCACTACTACAAGGCAGTTCTAAGGGACGACACGACAGGGGAGTTATCCCTGAGCACAGGAGCAAACGGGACCCCCAAGCCCAGCATAAAAACACAGATCAAAGACGGAAAAGAGCTTGTAAGGGTGGCAATTGAAAAGATGCTGGATAACGTCTACGACGCAAAAGGGGTAAACGTAAAGCTGGGTAAAGACATTAAAATAGAGAAGAACTTTTCTATAGATCCTGTTTTCCCGAACTACATAATGATTGAGCGCGTAAACGGAAGTTCACAGTACCGGTTTTGGAATAACGACTTTGCGCGTTACGGGGGAAGCCTGATGAAAGGGGACATAGACGTTGATGTAATAAGAGCCACCTTCATTACAACAGAAAGCCCCGACAGACGCGACAAGGTAACAAACATATTCCGCGCATACAAGCCTTTCCTTATTTATGTAATAAAGATGCTGGGAGCAAAAGACGTATCTGTAAACGTGGAAGGGGACTATTATAACCCCGAGATCCACGGGATAAATGCAGTTGGAACGACGGTAATATTTTCTGTTGTAATTGAAAATCTGATGAAGCTTGACGTTCAGAAGGTAGACGTAATTTTAAGAGACATTAAAGTAATTGAGGAATAAAATGGCTAAGGAAAAATTAAACCTTGTTAAGGCAGAAAAAATAGGGCCGGAGGTAGAAGCAGCTAATACAGTGGAAATACCGAAGGCACCTGCCTTACTGTTCAACCTGGGGGAAATTGAGAAGATAAAAGCCTTAAACAAGTTCCAGGTAATAAGGCTTGAACATTATCTCACCGCCCAGAAGATCTCACGCGATATGACCGTTGAAGAATGGGACAAAATAATTAAAAACTTATAGAGGGGAAAAATGCTTAACTGGATTAAAAACATTTCGCAGGACACAATAAACGTGCTGAAGATAATAACAGTTTTATCCCTAATATCGGTACTCTTTTTATGGGTTACATTTACCTACGCCATAACGCTCAGCAGTTTTTCAGTAGGCATGGTAAAGTTCGTAATATCGGTAAGCGTAGTCTGGATAGTGGATAAGGTTGGTTTTAGGCGCGTTGACACATTAAAATTACTGGAAGGAAATGCAATTGCGTACAGCATATTTTTACTTGGCCTTTGCGTTCTTGCTGCTGCCTGCATCTCCAGCAGCTAAGGTGCCAGAGCACATAAAAATAGCCCAAAGCTTTGTAGGAGTAAAGGAAAAAACGGGCCACAACGACGGACCTGAAGTTGAAATGTTCCTGAAATCCGTTGGCCTGGGGAAAGGCTACGCCTGGTGCGCGGCTTTTGTTTCCTACTGCCTGGATAAAGCAAGGGTAGAATTCCCCAAAATTAGAAGCGCTATAGCCAGGAGCTTTGAGACTAAGGAAAGCATTAAGGCTATAGACGTACTTCTGGGAAAGAAGAAGGTTAAAGACGGGAGTATAGTAGTATGGCGTAAAGGTTCGGGTCTGCAGGGCCATACGGCATTTGTAACGCACTGGGACAGGGATAAGGGCGAGACAATTGAAGGCAATACATCTTCCGGGGCCAGTGGAAGCCAGAGGGACGGGGACGGGGTTTATAAGAGGAAAAGGAAAATTGAACCGGCGAACTATTTCAGGATAACATCATTCTTAGAAGTAAAATAGAAATTCAACAAATATAGGAGAGAATAGTAAGATGATTACAGTTAACGGGAAAACCTACAGCGTACCTGACGTTTACTTTACAACTGAGGTAATAAACTTAGGTGCAAACACAATACCGGCTTTTAACGGTCTGCTCCACATAGGATCGGCCAGAAAAGGCATCCCCTACACGGCAGGGAAAGGCTACGAAGTAATTAAGGCCTTCTCAGACGTTCCGAGCGTGAAAAAGTTCTACGGCGCCGGGGAGTTATCAGAAGCCTTTGAGCAGGCCAAAGCGGGAGGTGCCGGAACAGACTACTTCCTTAACGCTGCAAAGCTGACGCGCGGGGTGGCAACAATTATGGATAATGCAGGTACACCTGCAAGCTGCTTTGATATTACACCGAAGGAATACGGAGCCCACGGCAACGATATTTCTTTCAAAATAGCCACCGTAAGTACAACACTTACAATTACAGTAATTCCGCCGAAGGCAACAAAGTTTTTATCTGCAAATGCCAGTACAACAAACAAAGAAATTTCTTTAGATGAAGTTGAGGGGCTTTTTGTCGGGCAGACCGGCTTCCTGGTTTCAAACACAGTAACCACCCCGCAGGCAGTTACTATTACAGCCGTTGACGCGGTTAATAAAAAGATCACCGTGGACGTAAACCCAACAAGCGCCTTTGCAACGGCAGACTACGCAAGGTTCTTTTCCGAGGACACGGATAATGAGCAGGTTTTAACATTCGACACCGCAAGCGCCACGGTTAAGGATATAATTGCAGGGATTAACGCCGGGAGCATACTTACAGCAGACAGGAAGGACTATACCGGCGTAGTACCGACCACAATGGCAAAAGCCTATCTGCAGGCCATAACAGGAGCCACAAAAGGCACAAGCCCCGCGGCAACAGAAATTGCAGGAGGCGACTACGACCTTTTAGGCGGTATGCTGCCGCAGCTTTTTGAAGAGTTCACAAACTTTACAAAGGCCAGGATAAGACTTGTAAACCTTCTTACCCCGACCTCATCGGTACACATGATCTTCAAGACCGTGGCACTCACGCTCAGAGGTATCAAGTACCCCATTCAGGTAATTACAGGTTGTGCCAAAGGGGACCTGGATAAGGAACTTACAGACGCGGACTATCCCATTCAGCGCCTTAAAGCCCTGAACAGTTCAGACGTAATTTTGTGCGTTATGGGCCTTGACGATAAAGCCGCTTACATTTCGCTGGCACCGCAGTTGGCAGGCCTTATGGCTGCAAATTCCGTAAAACACAACCTCACCTGGGACACGATCTCAGCAACTAAGGTTGAGAAGTTCTACGGTGAATCGAACAGAGAATCGGCCCTTCAGCCCCTAATTAACGCCGGAGCAATTGTAGTAAGGACCGGAGACGACGGATTTTTTATTGCCCAGGGATTAAACTCCTATCAGAAGCACGACAAGGAGTGGAACACCGAGGACAAGACTTCTTACCTCATTATGCAGGTTGGCATAGTTGACTTTGTAAATGAAGGTATCAACAAGGGTATGAAAGTAGGCTCCGACGACAGTACGGTTAATTCTGAAATGGAAAACCTTCTTGGAATACTCAAAAGCTTCTCTGATCAGGGCTTTATCACGAACTACGGAGTCTCCCGCAGCGAACGCATAGGAAACGCTATCTACTTAGACCCGCAGTACGCACCGGTAAACAGTACGGACTTTGTAGGGGGAACAGTTAAGGTAATTATACCTAACTAAAGCTTAAAACGGGGGAGCCCGGCTCCCCCAGAGAAAAGGCAAATAAAAGAATTTAATAAAAAAAGAGGTACTACAATGGGAAAATACAGTGAGGACATAGTAAACCGGGACGACCTTTACACCAGGGGGCACTCCGGAAGCAGCCTTGTATTTGAATTATACAAGAAAGGTAAGGACGGCAAAACAGAAAACCTTATAGCCAGAGGAACAGGCCTTAGCTGGGGTGAAAACTACCAGAACTTCCCCGTTCAGGAATGGGGCAAAGACAGCGTTTCGGAAGTTGTAATTGGAGCCATGCAGTTAGGGCAGTTACAGTTTTCATCTGTTTTATTCTTCAAGCTGAAGGACAAAATGCCGACCTTCAAGAACATACGTGAATTCCGAGAACTTACGGCAAAGGTATTTTTAGCCGAGGACCTGGCAGATCCGGATGCAGTATGTTTAAGGGGCAAGGTAGTTGATTACTTTGTTGGGGTTTACATTACAGGACAAAGTGAGAACTGGAACAGCCAGAGCCTTGCCTTGAAAAACGGCAACATGGTTTTCCGCCAGCGCTTCAGCCCCGAGGAGTATTACAAAGAAATAGCAAAGGAGAGCTAAAATAATTTATGCAGACAATAAAGGTAAACATAGATTATAAAGGAAAACCGAAGGACTTCGCTTTTAAGGCGGAGTCCTCTATTCTTGACGACCAGAGGATAAAAAGCGAAATGGCCTTTCTTTCCGGGGGTCTGGACAAGATGCTGGAATTTGACAACATAATGCTGGAGGCATACAGCAAGCACATCGAGGTAAACCGTGAGGCTTTTGGGGAAGAAGAGGCCAGAAGGATTGAAAAGGAGATCAAAGAAAAACCTCTGGAAGAGCTTACCGAAGAGGAGATTCAGGCGTTAAGGAGATATAGGAGTAACCGCCACTACCTGAAATACATTCAGATGGAGCAGGAAAAGACGAAGCTTTACTCCTACAGCTGGCTTAAGGTAATGTGCATTAGTCCGAAGGATTTTCCGTTTTTTGAGGAAGAGGAGCCTTTCCTGGATAATCTCCTTAAGGAGGTGGAAAAGGAGCTTGCCTTTTTTCGGAAAGAAAAGGAAAAATCTTGAAAGGCTAATAGAACTAAGCGAGAAAGAACAACTCAGGGATGAAGAGTTCTACAAGCTGGCAGTAAAGGCAAGGAAGGATATAGTTTTATGGTGGAAGAAAAAATACAACTACAGCCGTACAGACCCCCGGTACCTTAACGCCACGCAGACAGAGATATATGAAGATTTCCTGGAATGGATAATTGACAAGTACAATAAAGAATATGCCAATGACCCGCTGGCCGAAAGAATACTAAGGGGCAGGGAGAAAAACCCCGACTTTGACCTTGAAGAGACAGAACGCCTGGAAAAAGAAAACCGTGAAACAGAACAAAGAGAACTGGAAAAGCTAAATGGACGACAATAAAATTGGCATACACATAACGCCGGACTTTGATTCCTCGGGGCTGTTTAGTGCAGAAAGCCAGATAGACCGCTTAGAGCAGAAGGCCATGAACCTGCAGCAGAAAATGACGCAGACGGTTGGAAACTTTCTGGACAGTCCGCAACTTATTCCGGCATCCCCCGGAATGTCAGTAGCAGACATTGAGGGGCAGCAGAAGCTTCAGGAACAGCAGGCGCGCCTGACAGAAAGCCAGTACCAGAACCAAATGGAAATTATCTACCAGAAGCGCAGGCAGTTTTTAGACAACGGGATAAACTCTATCGGTTCGGGCGCTACAGATCAGGACCGCGCGCGTATATGGGCCCAGGCCAAGCAGATGTTTCCAAACCCTTCCTGGGGCGGGGGTGCCTCCTCCGGAGTGCCGGATCTGGAAGAGATAATTTCCGGGAAGCAGTTAAACTACACTGAGCGCTTCGGGGAGATTGAGGAAATGATTGGGGGTGCCCCCCGTAATCAGCAGACGGGACTCATCTACAAAACACATCAAAGGCGGATTTCCCGGGAAATTCAGCAGACCGTTGACAACATAATTGACGACATATCGGAAGAAGAGAAAGAAGCCGTAAAGAAACTCAGGCAGGCCGGAGCCGGGGAGGACGAAGTTTCAGCGGCAAAGAAGCCGTTCAGGGCCATGAGGGACCAAGTAAATGAAAGCGCCGAGAACCTGCAGAAACTAAATGAATCGGGGCAAAGGGCCGCAGACGGCTTTGAGAATATGGCAAAAAAGCTCTTTACGGCGCTTGGAGTAATGAACCTGATCAATAAGGCCGCGGATGCATACCTGTTTAGCCCCATAACAACAGAGGCGCAGATTGAGGCCAAATACCAGACAGGCTTTGATATAACAAGCGGGACCAATAACGCCCAGCAGCAGATAACGGCCAGGATGAATGAAGTGGTTCTAAGGAACCAGCTTCAGGCAAAGCAGGACGCGGCTTTAATGAGCATATTAGGAACCGGAATAGGAGCAGGGATAGGAGCTATTGCAGGCTCACCCATGTTAGGCGGGATGATAGGAGGGGGAGCCGGAAGCCTGTTAGGGCAGTACATGATGACTGAGGCCGGAGCCGAGAACACGGAACTTCAGGCAGCGATTCAAAGAAGAATTATGCTGGCTCAGATGAGGGCTCAGAACGTAGGGGCAGCGCGCATGCCTATACTGGGGGGCTCTATAATGGGAGCCAGGGGACTTTTAGGCTTCGACCCGAGGGTACAGGAGGCGCTTGGGTATTCGGGGCTGGGTTCCACGGACATTGAAGGCTACTCGATGCTGGACCAGGACCTCGGCTTTTATGACGCATTCTACAACAGAACCTCCGGAATTGTAGGGGGATTTACAAACTACTTCCGCGGGGAGGCGCAGTTAAGAGCCCTGGGGGGAAGGGTTGGGAATTTCCGGGGGAGGACGCCCGAAGAGGCTTTGAGGATGAGCCTGGCATATACCGAAGCCGCAGGAGGCTATAACGAGGGCGACATTCACGCAATTGACCGAATGGCAAGGAACACAGGACTTGACCCCGTGAGGCTCATGCAGTATTCCAGAACAGCGCAAATGTTTAATAGGGGGACTGATAACGCCAGTTTTGTAGGTGGGGGAATAGCATTTACCCGAGAGCTTTATGGACCAAACAGCAATGCGAAGATAATTGACGTACTTACCTCAATAAACTCACTAACCGAGCAACTTCTTAGCGTAAACAAGGATGCCAGACAGGACCAGGCATTTGCGGTTGCAAGAATCCCGGAACTTCTGTTCGGGCGGGAGAGCGCTTATGGCAGAATTGACCAAAAAGGGGGTATGGTATTAAGCGAACTGGAGAAGCTGGGGAGGGCGGGTAATGACGCACAACTGGCATTCCTTTATAATGCCTACGGAACACAGGACATAAAAGAGTTCTATGATCGTATGGATAGGGGCATTTGGGGAGATCCCAGGAACCTTCCCGACGTATTAAGGGCAACCGAAGGCTTTGGCAATAAGGGATGGGCTTTTCTTAGAAGCAAGGGGATAGACAACCCCGACATAAGAAACGCAATTATGGACCTGATCAATAATGGCGGGGCGTACTTTACAGAAAATGAAACGGACGAAAAGGGCAATATCTTATACGAAGGGGAAGGGGAGAACAAGAAGGCTAAGACACGGCAGATATGGATTCCCAAAGATAAGATAATGGCGGGTGATAATGATACAACAATGCGTTTGGGAAAAATAATTGAGAAACAGGGAATTAAGGACGGTGTTATAAGCAGGCCTGAAGATGTTATGGCCGAGATAGGGAAAATGAACCTGGAAACGGCGAAAAAGTGGCAGGATATGGTTCTTGATATGACAAAAGAGCAGACAAAGCTATATACTGCCATAGGAAATACAGAAAAGGCTTTCAAAACAGTTTCAAAAGTCATGTCAGTTGCTTTTGAGCAGATGGAGTTTCAAATGGTCCGCAGCGGCATGGCAGACGACCCGAGGATGAATAGACTTTTAGGCTATTTTCAGGGGGAGGGAGGCAAAAAATTTCTTAATAATGAACTTGCCAAAAGCGGCACCTGGCAGGATCTTTACAGCAACCTGGCAAGTGACAAGGTAAAAGAAGAGATAAACCAGGGTAAAATAAAGACCGAAGCAGATGCAGATAAAGAGTTCAAGAGGCTTTTAATGATGTTTTTGGAGCTTGTAAAAGAGGGCAGTATAACCAACAGGGAGGCTTTTCTTAATGCCGAACTACACGTTCACAAAGATGACTATGGGCAATCAGTAAAAGTTATTCAGAAAAGAGCTGAAACACAGCAGAAATTAGACTACCTGAAAAGCAGGGGACCAATAAATTGATAATTCCGTTAAACCAGCCAAGAATAAGGCAGATAAGACCTGAGGTGATAATTTATGACGGGGATAACTCTTTTGATGCCAGCAGGTATGTTAAGGGGATAAATACTGACGTTAGCCTGGACAGCCCAGTAGGAACAATGAGGGTGAGCTTTGTGCCGGTTAATAATGAAAACCTGGCTCTTTCTACAAGCGCCGTAATGAACCTGCTGCAAAGTAAGATAAGAAAATACTGCCGGATCAGTGTAAAAATAGACAGGTCTGAGCCTGAGCATACGTTCTACGGCATAATAGACCAGACGTTTGAAAGCAAGACTACAAATAACGGACAGACGGGGCGGACGTGGACGTGCAACTGCAGCAAGGCGCTCCCGAAACTCCTTATAAGAGATGAAATACCAAACACGCCGATACTGCAAAGCGACAAAAAAGTAATCAGCGAATTGGGAGAAGTAAGAGCCATGTTTCTGGGACTCCTAAGAGGGATGGATGAAGAGGGCAGGCACTCGATATGGCTGGATAAAAACCCGGAGATACCGATAAGATATATTCTTGAAAACGCTCCTTCAACCATATATTTCAATAAATATATTAACCTGAAAGGGGATGATCCCGAGAGCCTGTTTAACAAGACAGATATTTACGACAACAGGATTATCGACCTGAATTTTCTTAAAACAGACGCAATATTCAACACAAGCCTTACCACATATTCAGGTACGGTATTGGGCTACATAATAGCATGTATGGACCCGGACTATTATGAGATATTCTTTGAAACTACCACCCTAAAAGACGGGAATCCCGCAAACAAGATGACAATAAGGCCGAGGCCTTATTCATTCAAGGAACTAGACAATGCTGAAAGGGTTTCAGACGGCTGGACTTACTGGGAGGACCTAGACGCTATAGAATTCCACTCCCGGTATAGGACGCAGGAGCAGCTGGGGACCAACGACTTTGAAATTGCCAACTTCTTTGAAACGACCTACGAAAGGAGCCTTGTGGCAAGTCCGGAGGCGGGGGGAATGCTTATAGGCTGCCAATATCCGGTAATGGATTTCGACCTTATAAAGCGCTACGGCATAAGAAGCCACAGAAGTGCGGTAAAGTACCTGAACACGGTTGAAATGAGAAAGAAAAATATGAAGTACAAAGAAGAAGGCTCGGACAACTTCTTCAAGAGCCTTATGACAAAGCGCGATAAAATGGCGGACTGGTTTTTATATCCGGACTATGAAAGTGGACAGATTACGGCACTCGGCAACAGCACTTACAAGATCGGGCGAAAACTCTATTACACGGACAGAATGTACTACGACACCGAAAAGATATTTCAAAATGAAAAGCCGACTATTGGAATGGAATACTACATATCAAGGGTTGCACATACCTTTGAATATCCGGGAACATATCTGACAACCTTGGGCCTGACACGGGGGCAGCCGGTAAAGGTAGTTCAGGAGGCTGGGGCATATTACAAAAGCATGGTGCCGGACTGGCTGAAGAAAAGAAACTTATACAAGGTAAACAGGATTAAAGAAGAATGACAATGTACGCTGAAGGCTTTGAATACTCTTTAGACCCGAGCCGGGGAAGCTCACAGGCCACCTTTGAGATAGGAACACTTGTATTCTTCAAAAAAGACAAACGCTTTTGCCTTAAAGACCAGAACGGGAGCCTTATAGACACAATAAGCCTGGGGTTTTTAACCGATGAATGGAATACCCTGGATGGGACGGGGAAGGTTCCAAAACCGGACATAATAGGAGAGGCGGGGGAAATAGAAGAAAGAGGGGACAAGGTAGTTTACACGGCAATAAACGGTTCGAGGAACAATATTTTAATACTGGGAAGCTACCAGAGCCTTTTGCATGAGATCGGGACAAAGGACGCCGAGGGGAAAGACTATGAAAAGAACCTTACGCTTGACGGTGAGGACATAAAAAGCCTGCTGAAGAAAACCGTGCTCCGCCGGAATAAAAAAAGAATATATGAAGTAGTTGAGGACGCAGAGGGTAACCTTACGCTTTATTTAGAAGGACTGGGAGAAAGCAAAGGGAGCCTCAGCATAAAAGTTAAAGGGACTGAAAATGCAGGAAATGTTAAGTTAGAACTTAACGGAAAATTCCTAATCATACAGAAAGACACCGGCGATAAGGAGGTAATTGCCACCCTGGAAATGGATAATACAAAAGACGCTGAGAAGGTAAAAATTTTAGATAAGTATAAAAACAGGATAGAACTGAATAAAAAAGGGGCGGTAGTTGAGGCGGAAACGATACACATAACGGGTAAAGACGCTACAAAAGAAATTACAATGAAGAAGATCCTGACAGACCTTGTTGACGCAATAATTAAAATGACACAACCGACAACAAACGGAAGCACAATTGCCCCGCCTGTTAATATGGCAGACTTTATGAAAGTAAAACAGGATGCTGAAAAGCTCCTGAAGGAGAATTAACATGCTGGACACGGCAGGACTAAAACAGGCAATTGCCGCGGCTCTGCAGGCAAATATACCGGTGGTACCGAAAGATGCCCCGGACGAGGTAAAAAAAAGCCTTCAGGCTTCAATAGACAAGGCGAAGGAACAGGCAAAGGCCCAGGCTGAGGCTATTGCAAATGCAATAGAATCCTTTGTAAAATCGGGGGAGGTTGAGGTTACAGCTGAGACAGGAAAAATAGTAGTAGCCGGAAGCGCCACGACGCAGCAGAACGCGGCACCGATCAAGATTAAGGGGGTTGTAAAATGAGAAACAAGGCGTATTTACCCAGGCTACCGTATGTAGTTTTTGAGCTCATAAAAATAGACCTTGAGGAACAGAAGTTAAAGGGTGAGGATAACTACAAGGCCGAGCAGATTGATACGATATATTTAGCCGTAATGCCGCAAAACTACTCTTTTAAGAAAAGGGGCCGGAACGCTCTTACACAGACCGGGGAGGACGTATTTACTGACCGCTACCCGAACAGCCCGGAGAGGGTTTCCATATCGGGGACATTCGGGGATATGCCGAGGCTTATTGGGGGGACGTTCCTGGACGGTTATACGAGGCTAAAGCAGTTTGAAGAGCGCATAATAGACATGAAGCTGGAAGGCTACGCCTTAAAAGAAGAAATAATTCAGAAAGAAGTGGAGGCATCGAGAGCGCTTTTAACGGTAAACTACTACGACTTCATGTGGCACAAGTTCGGGAGCATATCTTTAGGGGATTTTGACGTAAGAAGCAACGCTGCCGAAAATACGCAACTGATCAGATACAGCTTTGACTTTACAATTACAGGACCCCTTTACAAGGTAAAGGCGGACTTAATGGATGGTGATCCTTTGCTTCAGGGGCTAAAGACTGTTTTAGGACCCGGGGCACAGTCTAAAATGGATGAAACGGTAAACAGCCTCCTTTACCTGGCAGCAGGCGGGACCAAGTTTCTGGGAGCCCTGGACGCACTGGGCTTTGTAAACAATCTTGTTCAGGACATAAAGGACACGGTAAACAGCTATACTTTGGGGGCAAACAAGGAATACGACAGGCTAAGGGGCGAGTTAAAGAGCCTGCAGAACGGCTATAATTCACTTAAAAGTGAAATTAAAAACCTGGGGTAAAAATGGAATTTTTTGAAAAAACAGAACGTGCAATAAGCCTGCTGGATAACCTTACGGGGCAGGCCGAGGCCGCAAGGACGGATGAATTTGACACATTCGACTACTCGGGTTACATAGAACAGCTGAAGGAATTAAAAAGGAATGTATTAAGGTTTCAGGCAGCCTATAAGTTCCTGAAGCTGGATAAAGAGGACTTTATTCAGGGGATTGACAGGACGGGAAAAGTAATTGTGATACATACGGTAAAAGACTTTGAAACCCCGCTAAGTATTGCAAAAAAATACACTACAGATTTAGGCGAAATTCTTATATTAAACGACGTGAAGGTGGAAGATATTAAGGCGGGGCGGGAGCTTAAAATTGTAGTAAATAATGAAAGTTTAAGCCAGGTTTACGACACAATTCCGACATACGGAAGCCAGAAGGGGCTGGAAGTTTTAGGGCGCGACCTGCCCAACGACCTTCAGGCAGATGAAACGGGGGATTTACTTGTACTGGGGCCGATAGAAACCTTAACTCAGGGCGTAAATAACCGGATCTCAACAAAAAAAGGGGCGTACCCCTTAGAAGAAAACTTCGGGCTTAGTAACATACAAAAGCTGGAATTTCCGGAGGACATAACAAACGCCATGCTTATGGTAGGACTTAGTGAAGAGCTGGAAGAAGATGCAAGGCTAAGCAGGATAGATTCTATTGAGATCACATCGGACAGAAAAGCCAAAGAGGTACTCGTTCAGGCCAGGACAATAACAAACAACATGCTGAGAGTAAACAATTGAAAACCGCAAAAGAGATACTTCAGGATTTAACGGCAGATTTTATAAGTCTGCAGGACAAGGTAAAATTTTTCGGCAAAGACGGAGCGGCGCGCGCCATACTGAGTGCCGCGGCAAATACAACCTCTGAGCTCTGGAACGACCTGACGCAGGCCATAAGGGGCCTCTACCCCGAGACAAGCCAGGGGGCGAAGCTGGATAATACAGGTGGAAGGAGGGGCTTAGTAAGAAAAACAGCAACAAAGGCAAGCGCGGTACTGCTCTTTAACGGCCCCGAAGGGACAGTAATACCGGAAGGGACAAAAGTAAAAAGCGTAATTTCAGGAGTAAGCTACCTGACAAAACAGGCAGTAACTTTAGGGACAGCGAACCCGGACCTCCAAAGGCCGGTTAACTCAAACGTTCTGGGGGACGTAGTAATAGCTGAAAGTGAATTAGAAGGAAGTAAGACAAAAGTAAACGCCCAGGAATTAAAACAATTTGAAACCCCAATTGACGGGGTAACGGTAACAAACCTTTTTCCCAGTGAAGGGGGTGAGGACACTGAAACAGACGAACAGTTCAGGCAAAGGATATTCCTGCAGGCGGATATACTTTCACAGGGCACACAGGCCTTCTATGAGGCTCTGGCAAAGAAGGCTGACGGGGCAGTTTTAAGGAGTCTGGCAAGATACAACCCCCTTACCGGCGGAATTGACATAACGGTAGTAAAGGATAACGGGGGAACCTTCAGTGCAGGGGAACTTACAGCAATTCAGGAGTACATTTACCCCAGGCAGAAAGCCATGCAGCCTATAAAAGCCCTTAACGTAACCTACAAGACCGCAGAGGTAGAAGCCGAGGCCCTTTACTCAGGCGACATTGAGCCGATATTTACCGACATAGCAAGCCGCATGGCAGAGATCTTCAACTTCAGGCTAATGTCTTTCGGCTCCAGGGTTAAATTTTCGGACGTTCTGAAGGTATTCCTGGACACAAAGACCCTTGAAATTCCGGACATAACAAAAATAAAGCTTAACGGGGGAGCGGGCGACATTCAGGCCGGGAGCCTGGAGCTAATAAAAATAATATCGCTTAAAATAACAACGCCCCTGGCCGTAAAGGCAGGCGCAATAAGCCAGAAGTATACAACAGCATGACAGAAGAAGTAGTTTTAGCCAAAATAATAAAATACACGGCTCCCTTTGTGGTACAGGAT
This sequence comes from Ignavibacteriales bacterium, assembly GCA_036261625.1. Lineage (GTDB taxonomy): Bacteria > Bacteroidota > Ignavibacteria > Ignavibacteriales > SURF-24 > JAAXKN01. Next base: position 131,077 of record DATAKL010000058.1, read on the forward strand.
AACCTGATCTACAAGGGAATAGCAGGAGCCTTAGCAAAGACCTTAGCCAAACTAAGCCTGGCGATAGACAACCTATCAGAAGGGGTGTATACAGGAAAAGGCTTAAAAAAATTTCTGGAATCGGACAGGCTTTTCTTTAACAATTCTGAAAACGACACGGCGCTTCAGACAAGGCTTGGCAGGGTTTACGAGGTCCTGCAGGCGCGCGGGAGCGAGGACGGGATAAAGGATGATCTTCAGGCCTTACTGGGGGCAAGTTACGTAAGTTGTGAGTTTAAGGACTTTGAATCTTCCGGAATTATACTGGACACGACCTACCCGGGAGTGGATGAAAGTGCAGCTGAGGACTTGGGAAAAGCCGTGCTTATTTCTTTTACCGGAAATATTTCCTATTATAAGGCTATAATAGAAAAATTCATTTTACCAATTGACTGTTTAGCAATTTACAAGAGCGTATAAAATGCCTAGAATAAGACACCAACAAAACCTGAAACTGGGGAGCCTGGAATTTACCAGGATGCAGGACCTTCAGAACGAAAACGCCTGGGCCCTTTTTGACGTACTGATTAAAACCTACGGGCTTATTGTTACAATGACCGGGGAAACGACATACGGGACGGAGTGGCAGGCATTGAAAGACATTACAGGAGGCCTTAAAATTAAGGCAGGACGGGCAATTGTAAAAAGCGATCACCCGAGGCCCATATCGCTTCTGCAGGACGTAGTATTAAGTAAGCCGGCACTTGACGGCACATACACGGCAGTAATAAGCTACCAGGAAAAAAACACCGAGGAAGGAACCGTATCACTTACACAGGGGAGCGCCACAGTAACAGGGACAGGGACGAAGTTCAAAAGCGTTTTAGGCCCGGGGAGAAGAATTATTGTTGAAGGCGCGGCCTATACGGTCCTTACAGTAGAAAGTGACACATCACTTACTCTGGAAAGCGCATACACAGGAACTTCCCTGACAGGCAAAGCCTTCAGTACCGGGGGGTGGTTCTACGGCACGGCACCAGCCTCAGTTGATGATAACTGCATTTACTTTTACGACGACTACAAGCTGGAAATAAAGGCCAGTGCTTTGGAAGGGGAATATAAAATTGCCGAAGTTACCGTTTCGGGAGGGGAGATCATTACAGTAACAGACAAAAGAACTGACAACATATTTACCGTACAGAGCAACTTCGCCGGCACTACAGGCACCGCAAGTGAAAACTTTAAGGTTGGGGGGCGCTATGTACTAACTGAGCCTGATATACCGGCAGCAATACAGAACTTCAGGATTGCAGATATAGCCTCCACCAAAAGCACCGTTGACAGCACAATGGCAAACTCTATTGCAGTTGCCTACCAGAACGGACTGGATAGTTACTTGAACGTTAAACTGAAATGGGGCTACGACAATATAACAGGCTTTACCTCCGGAACTAACGAAATGCATATTACAACCGCGGGCCTGGCATTTACAAAGGACCAGTTAAAAGACCTTTACATACACATTTTTAACGTATCAAAGACCTTCAGGATAACGGGGAACAATGCCACTTCTGGAGGCGATACATTAGTTACGCTCATAAACGAGGACGGGACAAGCTGGGACGGGAAGGACATAAGCGGGAACTACATTACAATTGCCTCTGACAACCCGGCCTGGATTCACTTTGATGCCGATAGCTACGAGATAGCAGCTATACCCTGCAGCGGGGACCCGGGAATTCCGGAATACGACTACGCCGGTAGAATTGAAGCCTTGGCAAACTACGGACTGGACGTAGTACGCATGGAAACTACCATTAGACTTCACATGGGGCGTTACTACCTCATAAAGATATGCGGGAAAAAGGGGGTTAAATATAACGATTATGTTGAACTTCAGGCAGGAAGTTTCCAGAAGTACGGCCTTACACAAAACTACAGCAACCCGACGCTAATTAAGCACCCATCCATACCGGACGACGGGAAAATTGCCGTAAATATGACGCTTGTAGGCTTTTTAATAATGATAGATGCTACATGCTGGCCTTTGGCCGAGAACTTTGAAGTTGCTTACACGGCAAAGAACACGACAGCAAGCTTTACGGACCCAACACACACGCAGTTTATACTTAACAGCAGGACCGTTGAGGTACCGACAAACATTTCAGCCGAATACAACGTTGCCGTGCGCCCCTTAATGAGCGGGCAGGCAGTAGCAAAGGCCGTAACAGCAACCGTAGTCTCAGGCTCGGGAGGCCGCGCCCCGGATGAGAGGCCGATGGCTATGCTGGAACTGAACCACTTTACCTATTCCGGCACACTCGGCTACAACACCACTGTGCCCGGGACAGTTACAATTGAAGCCATTGAGAGCCCGGCTGCATCAGGAAGAACAATAGCCTCCATGCCGGATAACATTGTAGGAAAAATCATAACGATTAACAGCGTTGACTACAGGATAACAGGAAGGACAAGCCCCACGGCTTTTGACATTGAAACCCTGGACGGGACGAACAACTACCCTTCTACAGGAGCGGGTATAGTATATACAATAGGCGTTAGTGAAAAAGCGCGCCAGGTATGGCTTACCACACTTTACTACTCCGCGAAGTTTACGAGGGCCGAAGTAGATCCCAAGATTTTACAGGGCGGAGAGGCTCTTATTAGGTTTTACCAGAAAGGACAGTCACCGGAAAAAGGGGATTACATGAAAGTGCCAAAGCAGGGAGTACCGGTTGAGCAGGACCTTAACTTTAAGATTGTCTCCGGCTCCGGGGAAATGAAACTACTGATAGATCTTTATGACCCGGACGGACTGCTTAATAACACCTGCATTCACGGGCAGCTGATAGTTTACGGGCAGGATTATTTTGACATGGCAACGACAAATCCCGCAATATGACGGCAAACGTTTTATACAGGGATAACCTGGTAAAAATTACCGGGACGAAGCTTGAAAGCGACGGAAGCCCGAATGCCGGGTGCCTGGTTACACTGGTTTACCCCGAGACAAAACAGACGTGGAGAGCTGTAACAGACAAGAAGGGATATTTTGAGATAAGCCTCACAGACCCCAAGGCAGGCTACTATGAAGTAAGGTATCACGGCTCGGGGAACGTGAACAGGCGCTTTCAGCCCCAGGGGGACTGGGAAATAATAGAGATAAAGGATTTCGCAAAACTTTACGATAACACTCCTCCGGATGAGACAAAGGCCGGGGACCTTGCAAATTTCCTAAACGAATAGGTGGAAAATGATAAGGCAGGTAGAAATACACAAGACGAACGTAATTATAAGAAAAGAAAGCCTTATAAGCCTGGAACAGGACACAAAGGAATTTGAGATCGAAGGCTATACGGGAACGACAGAAACGCAGATTAACACACCAGCCTTAAAGGCAACGGTTCCCGCGGCAAAAAAAGATGACTTTACATTTATTGGGGCAAATGACGTCATATTCAAAAACCTTCCAATTGGCTCTTATTACTACTTCAGGGCAAGAATAATCACTTCGCGCGGAGAAGCCGGGCAGTGGAGCGAATTCACCTCTGAACTTATAGGCGACAATGTTGCGGGTATGACTTTTATTACAACGGGCTACCCGAAGGTTATAATGGATTCGAGCGCCGTAATATTCCGCGTGGCAATAGATCAGGTTCCGGCAGACTTTAAGGAATTTCAGTGGTACTTTTTAAGAGCCGCGGCCAATCTTACAGATACGACCCCGCCCACGCAACCGGCATACCCCGGGAAAGACGTAATACCGAACCTTAACCCCACGACATTTACACAGGAAGGAAGCAGCATAATTAGCGAGGTAAGATTCTCAGGCGACAAGCTGAACTGGTATCATGTCTGGGCAAGAGCCGTGGACAAAAGCGGCAACTCGGCACCGGATAAGACGGTTAATAACGGCTGGCTATACGTTGGCTGCGGGAAGGTACTGGCCTTTAACGCACAGACCGACCAGGATAACCTGCCGCCTGACGGGACAAAGACGGTAAAAATGACCGGAGTGACAATTTCCGGCGTAGAATGGATAGGGGAAGAAGTTTAACAAAAAAGATATTCCGGAGAAATTAAATGGCTATTGAGAATAACATATCCACACAACTGCACGAAAAGGGCTACGGGCTCAGCATTTATAACTCTACAGACACCGGATCAGGAGTTAAAAGCCTGCACATATACGCCCAGGCTACAGATCTGGCCTGTACAGGAAACAATGCAGACTTCAGCCTGGCAAGTCTTGTAGGTGTAATTGAGGACGTGGATAATACGCCCAGTTACAGCAAACTTAGTGATGTAGCGGCAAGCCCCAAAGTGCTTGTTTTGAGGAATAAGGACAGCTATCCGGTAACAACAGCATTAGACAAAACCCCGAAACATAACGCAAACAACGTTTACCCCTTCATATTCAGAAATTACATAAACGGGAAATACTATGCCTTCTGGGTACTGGCAGCAGATAAGGCGGGAAACCTTGAAGTGCTGGACCAAGATTCAGATTCAGGGAAACAGCAGACTACGACAAAGCCCTTATTCTACAAAGTAGATCCGCTTGTAGACAATACGGCGCCGGAATTTGACGGCCCGGACGGACTTGTTACGCTAAGCGACCTGACTTTTTCAGGGGCACTTGCAACCTACACCGTACAGGCCCCCGCAGGCGTAACAACAGACGACCAGGCTAAAGCCTATTTTAACGACCATATAGTAGCCTTCAAGATCTCAGGAGCCGCGAAACAGCGCTACATCACATCGGCCACATTCAGGGCCGGAACGCCTAACCTGGTATCTTTTGAAATGGACACCCAGGGCTTAGGCAACGCCAATGCTGATGCAGGAACAACAAAACTTCTGCCGACGGTTAAAATAGTTGGGGGAATTGGAACACTAAGCCTTAGCTACCCGATAAGCAACTCTGTAAACCTGAAAGGCTATAAAATTGAGCGCGGAGTTACAAACGACCCCGCAAGCCCCGCAGCATTGAGGAACCTGACAAAAGACGAAGGGACAATAACCTGGATTTTAGCCGGTTACATAAACGCCGAGAGCTTCACTGACACAAACCTGAAGCTTTCGGCCACGAACCTTGTTAATACCCCGGACACCCAGAAATTTTTATACAGGGTTACGCCCGTAAGCATATTTACAAACGGTGGAGCTGAGATACTTGGAACCCCGATCTACACGACAAAAAAAGACTTCTATGAAAAGACCTATCGCCCGTCTGCAGGCGAGATACCAAACGCGGTACCGATCACCCCAAAGATGGAAACAGGGGCAAACGGGCAGATAACGCTCAGCTGGAACAAGGCAACAGATTCCAACGGGGACCTGAAGGGCTACGAAATTCAGCGCCAGAGGATTGTAAACGGCACGGCAGAGAGCTTTACTACAATTGCCGACAAAGAATATACCTCCTATGAGGCCGGAACGGGCTACGACTACAAGTTTACAGATTCAGGGCTGGAAACATATCTGCCGGATAAGGTGGAATATGCCTACAGGGTGAGAACGACGGACTTTGCCGGAAACGTGAGCGGTTTTACCACCTTCAAAGACGGGGCAAATTCAACAATTAAGGCCTTTGACGCTACGGCACCGGACAATACACTGGGAACGATAACAAAAACCGTTATAGGGAAAATAGGAGGCTGGCAGGGGGAAATTCAGCTCCCGGCATCGGGATATGAGGACGTAACGGGAGCGCTTGTATATGCATACTCGGCCTCTACCACCGGAGGTGTTGCAAGTGCCACGGGAAGGTACCTCGGGACATTCAACATAGAGCCTGGGGAGCGACACATAGTATTCCAGGACTTCTCAGCCCCCAGTAACCAGAGATTATATGCACAGTACAAATTTAAGCTGAAGGATAAAAACGGGAACATTTCTACAAGCCTTTCGGGATTTTTCCCCGCAACACCTGTTCCCAGTGAAACGCCGCAGATAGCAGTTGACAAGGTTGCACCTTCGACACAGTTATTTACTCTTGCAATGGCGCTTGTGCCGGATGCAAGTGAGCCTGCAATATCTAGCGCTACAGCAACGACGGTTGTAGTAACAGGAATAACCGCAGGGGCAAACGAGCTGAAGGATAAGACAATTACAATAGTGGCAGGCTCAGACAGCGTAACAAGGCCTATCTTATCCAACACCGTGACTTCAGGCGGAAGTACGACAATTACAGTAGCAGACTGGGGAGGTGCCACACCGCAGGCAGGGGGAAAGGCTCTTATTCAGCCCGCCCATGTAAGGCTTGATGTAACCGTTCCCGGAAACGAGAACGCGACAGCAGGAGCCGCATCCACACAAGGGGACACCTCAACAGGAGCCGTACTAAGTGATACCTCAAAAGGCTGGACCGTGGATGCATACAAAGGGTGGAATGTAACCATAAACGGGCAGGTATTTCAGGCAGTTTCCAACACGGCCAATACAGTAACACTTAACGGCATGCTGGACTTCAGCCCTTCGGGTAAGGCTTTTACAATATCCCTTCCAACGGATATAGCAGGCTACGAAGTTTATAAGGGTAAATGGAACGGAACTGCCGTTGAGAACTGGGTATTTGTAACCGACACAATGCAGGGATTTACAACTAACTTTTCAGTTGTGGACCGCAACATTGAGGACGGGGTATACAAGTACGGCATAATAAGCTACGACGCAAACAATAACTATAGCTCCATTAAGGCCTCAGCTGCGACAATAACAATAACAGACGTTACAGCCCCGGGAGTGCCGGAGGTTAGGAGCGTATACGGCGGGGCAGGAACGATACAGGTAAACTGGAACCGCACCTCGGACGACATAGATCACTATGAATTATACGTACTGGATAAGAACGATAAATACGTAATTGACAATAACGGGGCCTATATAGCCCAGGCCAGCCGCACGGCCACGGTTACAAAGGAGCAGGTGACAACAGAAAACTTCATCATATTCGGCCTGCTGGACAGTAAAGACGATATAGCGCTCTGGAAATACAAGGTAGTAGCTTTTGACCGCTCAGGGAATAACATTTCCACAATGACGGCAAAAACCCCCACCGGGAAGATTTATCTTAACGATTATGTACCGGCTACAGGCTCGGCCCCAAGTAACCCGACAGACTTTACAGCAACAAGCGATAACGACGGGAATGTAATAATTAAGATTCCGAAGGCAAACTTAAACACGCAGACAGGCTCTATAATAATTCAGAGGATAGACAACAGCAAGTACAAGAGCAGCGACGGACAGGACCACTGGGAAGCCGACTGGAAAACAATTGCAGTAATACCGGGAGTTGAGCTTACAAGTGCCGGTGCAATTGTAACAGACCTGAGCTACACGGATTACGTAAATGACCGCCTTATATGCAAATACCGCCTTCAGGCAGTAGGATTTAACGGGCTGCCGAACAGTGGCTATACGGCAGAAAAGACGGTAAACGTAGTTGACTTTACCGGCTTTACCCTGGCAAATCTGGACGTGACAGTTAGCGTTGACATTAAAATGGTAAAGATAAAGTTCAAGGACACGGTTGACAAGAAAAACGCCTCCTATGAAATATGGAGGACAAACGACCTTGTAACCGCCTGGGACAGCAATAACTTCTTTACAAATACAGCAATTCAGCCGAAGGTGGTACACGGAAACTGGGAAAGGCTAAGCCCCATACTGCCAAGCACAAAAGGCAACGGCACCCAGACGACCTACGACTACCTGCAGTTTACAGATAGGGACTGGGACGAAAACGGGCAGATTCAGCCGGAGCATACAAAACTTTCCACCCAATATAACGGAAAAGCCATATACGCCATAGTAGCAATTGACCAGTGGAATAACCGCGGGAATGTGTACTACGTTCAGACGGGGAATTCCGGGACATTCGGAGCCAGCTGCATTGTAAGCCTACCCGTACAGTACCGCGAAACAAAGGTGCCGATTGGGGCATTTCATTGTGATTTCAACAAGGGAGTTCAGAGTTCAATGGGGCATACACCGTCTGACATTCCCCAGGGAGTGCTTTACAAAGGTTACGGAGTGCAGCCTACCGGACCCTTCGGCTACAATCTGCCTCACCTTGCAGGGGACACAACTGTAATACTTCGCAAACTCGAAAAGTCCTTAGTCAATATGAACGTAAGTTTAACCTCCATAGTTGACGTATTCCTGTATGACACGAAGAAGGACACAATTAGCTCAGACTGGCGTTGGGACAGCAGTAAAAGTTGGTACAATGAGGCTTTCAGTTCCACAAGGGGAGGGTCTAAGGAGTTTCCGGAAACCATAGTGGCTATAGCTTGTACTGATAAAGTGCTTTTATTTAATTATGATACTGGTTCCTTATGGATGCAATTTAATCTTGGTTTTGGCACAGATACTACGGGTTGTTATATGATTGGTTATACCTCTATTACTTCAATCCATTTTAATAACGGGCTATTATATGTTACCCATAAGAATTTAACAGGGCATGTAGATAGCTTATCCATAATAGATTTTATTAAAGATGAAGGAAGAATATATTCTAATTATTATACGGGCGGTCAATATCCTGCATTAAGAGGTAAAAGAAGTTCTATATCAACAAGAAACCAAGTTGCAGTATTTGATGGAATAAATATCGGTATATATGAACAATATTATAATGTATATACAAATTATATAAATGGTAAAGGATATACAGCGCTTGGATCAACTTTAGGATTAAATATTTTATGTGAAACCGACAATAAAGTTATCAATTCCATAGATACCTCCAAATTCATCAAAGTAGTAATCCATGAAGGCTACCTCTTCGCACTTAAAGATACAGACAGGTCTATCTATAGAAGTGCAGGAAAAGTCTCAACTTTATTCCAGAGTTACCCGCTTGAAAGTGATTTGGCAGAAAACTCCAAGGCTATTTCAGACACTTCAAGCCCATATAACGGACAGACTTTTGCAAGGATAAAACTTACTTCTGAAATAAGTGAAAGTATTGCAGGAACAAAGATAGTGCTTGTTGACGGCAACAGCGCAAATCCTAATTCATTTATCGCAGTCTATAATTCAGGGAGGTTCATATACTTTGACCGTGGAGCAGTTGACATAGCGACACTCTATTCTTCAGGCAATATGACAATTGACAGTTTCGGGCTTAATGACGTAATGACAAATGCCATTTACACAGGAAGTAAGGCAGTTTTATATGATGGGAAAGACGATAGATCAATAATAGCAAATAATGCGGCTTTGAATTTTGGAACAGGAGACTATACTTGGCAAATTACATTGTCAATTCTTAAACATTCCGATAATGCAACCATTTTAAGCAAGGGAGCCTCAAAATGGCAACATTATCTATACTTGAATACAGATGCTAGTGGAAATAAGGTTATTCGTTTTGGTAAGTATGACGGCACTACTGCTGATTATATAGACGTAAAATATTCTGTAAATCAAATCCTAAATATAGTGTTTGTAAGAACAGGGACCACGGTTAAGGCTTATTTGAATGGAACACTTGTTGCCACAAAAACTTCAACGGTTTTCGGTGCGAATACAGATGATACGTCAGACTTAGCATTTGGATATGTTAATCCACAACCCGGCAATATTAAAATTCTAAATGCCCGTTTATGGAACTATGCACTCTCAGCTTCAAGAATCTATGAACTCTCTCAGGGAGCTTCTATAAGGACAGATGATAAGTGGGGAAGCAGACAATTATTGCAGACTTGGGGAAACCATGCCACCTTGTCTTATGAAACTTTTTCCTCTTCAGACTCAGAAAATCTAACTGCAATAAACACCACCGGGCAGGGTACGGCACTTTCTACTTTAGCCACAAGTATTACAAGCGGAACCATCCTAAAGGTTAAATGCAATCTTACATTAAATAGTGGCACAGCACCCAAAGTCTATTTAGCAGATAGTTCATGGGCTAATGTTACCCCCATCAAACAACTATCGGCTGGTGCTAATGATTTTTATTTTATTACTACAGGCACGGCAGTTACTGCCCTTGTTTTAACCGATAACGGCGTTACTGCAAATTTTTCAATTTCTAATTTTAGAATTATTAAAGAAGGTTGCGTAGCCGAATACTTGGCAGATAACTACGATCCTTCAACCGGAACATGGAAATCTACAGAAAACGCAGAAGGTGGAGTTTCAACATTAAACGCTACTCAGGCAACAGCTTCATACAGACCTGTTTCAGTCAATATGCCTAACAGGTATGTAACTAAGGCTTTCCCTAAGACCTTATCTCCTGCAAAGGATAAACAGCTTGCGGTGGCTATGAATAATACACTCATAGAATTTACGGTTACTACTTCCGGGACTACAACGACTAATGTTGTTACTCCAATTACCACAGCAGACATATATCAGTATGTAGGTAAATATATATTATGTCAGGCTACAGGAGAAATTCAGCAGATAACAGCACAGACAAACGGTGCAAATGCTCAGTTTACAACAAATGCTTTTACAACGACACCTTCGGGATTTGCCAGAATAATTGACAGTGATACTGCTGAAGGTGGAATACTCATCCTAGGAGAAATTGACCAATGACACACTTAATGTTCGCACTCGTATTCTCAATACTCTTTGCAATAAGAGATGGACTTGTAAACAGGCAACTTGATTTCTATAGAAGAAATGCCACCATCACAGAGGATAAATCAAAAGGACTACAGAGAATATCTGACGGCTGGCACTCACTTGGATATTTCCGTAATGCAGTAATAATAGGTTTATGGGCTTGCTTTACTCATGCCAGCTTCATAGAAATATGCCTTATACTTTCAACATTCGCACTTTTAAGTGATGGGATAATAAATCTGTTAAGGGGAAGGAAATATGATCAACCTGTAACAGTGGACTCAAAACTTGACTGGTATGACTGGATATTTGAGACATTGAGAAGTTATAGAATAAATCCATTATTGGTTAAAATATTATTGTTCATAGGATTTTTAACGGGAGTTTTAATATGAAAAAAGTTGAGATAAGCACTAAAAGGAATACTCTGGTTCAGGCAGACTTTTCTTCAGGGAAAGGACTTCTGGCTAATATGGAGATTGTTTATGGACAAAATTTGATTCCAAAGGATGCCAGCGAATTTAACATAGATTATTGGTGGACTAAATTTGGAAGTTGGCAAATTGCAAATGGAGTAGCCACAAATCCGGGTTCGCCTTATAATGACTTGAGATCACCGGATATATTGGAATTAGGCAAAAGATATAAATTAACAATAACTGTAAATCGCACTTCTGGCGATATTCAATTTTATGATGGTGCTGGTGGTGTTTTATTAACTTCATTTTCAACTTCTGGAATTTATAGTTTTGAATTTATTCATGTTAATCCGAACAGTCACACTCTGGCTTTTTATGCCAGTAGCTTTATAGGTTCCGTTGATAATATTGAACTCCGTGAAGTCTTAGTAAAAGACACTTCAGGTTTGGGGAATGACCTGAATATTTATGGAAGTCCTACGCAGGGATATTTGGGAAGCCTTCCTATCTTAAATTTTAGTCCTGCCGGTTTAGCTAGTACGTCTAATCCAACACAGTATGGATATTCTATAATCAGTAGGAGCTATTTAACTTTCTTGGAATCTATCGATGCTGAGTTCACAATATTATCTCTAATAAACTATGCTGGTATTCAGGCGAATGTTGGAGCTGTTACTTTAAGGAGCAATAATATAACCGATGCTCCTTTGTCTGCTAAAATTTTATTCGGTTTACAAAAAGATGGAGATACCAGTGTAAATTATATTTTTAGGTTTGGGAATAATACATTGAATGAATTTGATACAGCTCAACCAAATATGAATATATGGTTAGGGACTCAATGCTATGCTGGCAGAGTAAAGAATAGAAGCATGGATTTATTTAAAAACGGCAATAAAGTTAAATCAAGGACCATTTCGGCAGTATCGTTTGACATTAACAATTATACCTTATATTGCGGATATTATTCTTCAACTTATAGGCCATTATTCGGTAAGGCTGGAGTTTTATTTATTATCCCTAAAGCTCTCTCCGACACAGAGATCCAGTCCATAAGCCAGAGACTTCTTTATCTTGCGAATTCATGCGGAGTGTGGAGAAGTCAGACAGGCATTGCAGGGGATATGACAGACGCTAATTTTGTAGGCGTTCATTCGATTGCCGGAGGAACAGGCGACCTCAGTAAACCCAACGGTGAAAGCGTAGCACTTACAACGGTTGACGCTACAAAGGGGATTTACTATGATTCAGCCAATCACTTGCTTTATGCTCCTCTTCCGTTAAGTCCAGTTGAACCTATTGTAGATGCAAAGGCAGACGGTAGCAAAGTATATGCTCTCAGTAAGGCAGGATTAAGTGAATTCTCACTCGACACCTTCCAGAGACTTTCACATAAAGCAGATGCAGGAAACAATATCGCCTTATCCGCTATAGATAACAAGTACGTCTATGTTACTGATGCAAAGAGCGTGAAACTTTCCCTGGTAAACCCTTCAACTGGGCGTACAATCTCATACACAAGAAAAGCCTCGGGGAGTAACTACATCCATACTTACTTTGTTGACGGCATACAGGCAGAGACTAAAACAACGGCAAACAGGTTTGAAAATCCCTCGACTATTGCTTTTCCTTTCTTTGTGAAGGATTCAAAGATAAGCCTCGATGCAGGGGATTATATCATAGACGACCTCATTGTAGACAGTAAAGCCTATGACCAGTATCAGCTGAGGATGTGGGCAGTTTCAGACAAGTTTCTTGATTCAAATGTCAAGACTTTAATCGGGGGAGTCTTAGGATTCAGCAATGAGAACATTTACTCGGTAGATGAGGTCCTTAGTGCCCCTGCAGCCTATCCGCCCGAGCTCATAACCCTGGCAAAGGCCAATAACGATCCAACAAAAGAAGTTTATTACACGGAGTAAGGTGAATGAAGGGTTATAAACTGGTAAAAGTGATAATTCAGGGACTTAAAACCACTGAGGAAGAAGTAAGGCACTTTTTCTTAACCGTATCTTCAAAGAACAGATCCTACACGGTTCAGAGAGAGATCCCGGTAAGGAAGGAGGGGCTGGCCTATGTCCAGGATTCAAAGGTTACACTTGAGCTTATTTACGGGGACACATTTATTTTTGAGGTTCAGACAGTAACCCAAAGAGGGCAGAAGAGCCCCTTTTCATCATTTGAGAAGAAAATTGACTATTCGGTACCGGCACCTCAGAATCTTCAGTTTTCAGGCGTAAATAACAAGGTACGGGCTATTGTAAATGAGGATTCTTCTGATACGGTTTTCTATGAATGGATTGTAAAGCCGAGGGACTATCCGGGCGTAATTAAGGTTGTTTCTTCCACCAACAACACTGTTACTGTTACGGGACTTGCAATTTCTTTAAATGTTTTGGCAGGAAGAAAGATTTATATAAAGGGTTCTTCTACCTATTACACCATAGTATCCAACACTGCAACTTCAGGAGCCAATACTTCTATAACAATCTCATCCAATTGGTCTGTCAATCCAATGACAAGTCAGACTATGGTGATTGCAACAGAAGTTGATTTTTCCAAGGATGTTCCAACTCATAGAACATCAAATAGTGATCCTCTTCTGGTCACTTCATCTTCAGATGAAAGTATTTATTATTGGGTTCGCCGTGTTAGTTCCTATGGCGGAGTCAGTCCTTGGTATCCTTCCAGTCATATAGGAAGTGATACAGTAAATAACTCCCAAGGATGGGTTAAGCCAACTGCCGCAGACCTTATAAATCCTATGGGAAATTACAGCGCTTCGGCAACATATAAATATGAAACTGGAATTCAAAGAGATGTCGTAAAGTATAACGGTCTTTATTATTATGTTCTAAATCCCGGCAGTGTCACGGGTCAGGCTCCTTCCGGAACGAAGTCAGACAATGCCTATTGGGGATATTTTGAATCCTTCAGGGCAATTGCTACCCAGCTTTTACTTGTTGAAGATGGTTCTATTATATCTTCACTTACAATGGGAGATGCAAGTCATGATGGCATTATACAATCCTATGGATGGGATGGCTCCAAGAAAGGTTACAAACTTAAAGGCGGTGCAAATCCGGAATTTTCTTCTATCGGTGCTATTATAACCGGCGGCAGAGTACAGACTCATTTTTCTACAGAGATTCCATATTTCGGAGCTACCATTTATACAACCCCCACGTCTATTCAGGTAAATTCAAACTCCGGATTTTCAGCAACCGGCGGCAGAGGTCTTGCCGAGACAGATACCGGGTTTCGCACGTTCTACTATACGGGCATTTCCAGCACCAACGTTATCACTGGCGTTTCTACAACCGGCTCCAACATTGTTATGAAAATGGGCGATCTTATAATGCCTGTTCCTGTCTACGCCACAGTAAAAACAGCAGATACGCTTCCTGCATATAATGAGCAGGCCCCGTTCGTAATTTATGTGAACGAAGATCTTACGGGTGCTAATTTTGCAAGCTGGTTTAATAATTCTGGCGGTGTGGCCTATTTATTATTAAATAACAAGTTTATTCCGTTCAGATATACGGCTTTTATAAAATCGGGATCCGATTTTTATTTCTCTGATGTCACCTCTCTCGAGAATACAGTCTATTCTTTTGGCGTAGGCGCTCTAGTTTTTCCCTTTGCTTCAGTTTCAGTTTTAACAAATCAGGGCGTTAAAAACCTTGGTGGAATTATAAAAGGCGCTGATATAATAGGACCAACGATCAGAACGGCTGAGTCGGGGAAAAGAATTGAAATTTCATCTTTCGACCAGACTATAAATTTCTATCATTCCGATGATAGGTATTCTATAGCTCTTGATGCAGACTTCACAAATGTTATCGATCCTGCTATTTTTACTATGGGAAGACTACATGCCAATAACGGCCTGTCTACCGCCTATGATGTGGATGCAAACTCAGTTATAATATTAAGAGGCGGTTCTATAGGATTTGATTGCAAGAAAGCTATAGATATTGATTCAGGTTTGGATTTTGCCAATCAGACAGTCGGCATAACAATATGCGGCGATACAAATATCTATCGTTCAGCCGCAAATACCCTGAAGACGGATGACAATGTGATTATTGTAGGCACGTTGACTGTTGGAGGTAAATCCGTTCTTGTTGCTAATGCAGTAAATAGCTCTGTACAATTCAGAGATATTACTGATACCGTTTTTGAAATGTCAGTTACAGATGGACAGATAACGGCTTTAGGTGCAATGTAAAATATATAAAGGAATACTATGAAAATTAAAGTTGAAAATCTTACAAAAATTTATTCAAGCCTCTTGAAGTTATTCAATCAGGACATTGATGTTACGCTGGCGTTTCAGTACATGGATTCTGTAAAAGTTATAAAGGAAAAATTCAATACATTTACTCAGCTACAGAAAAGAATTGCCGGAAAATACGGGAAACCCTACAAGGAGGATGGCCGGGTAATGTATTCTACAACGCCAGAGAATAAACTTCTTTATGAGGCAGAGATCGAGCCTCTTCTTCAGGAAGAGTTTGAAGTAAACTGGAATCCGATACCGTTATCCAAACTTGATGGAATTTTAATAGGCATGGAAGATGCCATAAATTTAAAGGACTTCATAGACAAGACAAAATAGCATTGTAACATATTTCAGGCGGCTTTGACGGGACTTGGGCGGAGGTAGGACTTAGCCCGGCTCGGGAACCGCCAAATATGTTACAACCGTATGTTACAGCAATTTGTAACATAAAACGTAACATAGAAGGAGAATAGAAAAAGCCTCAAAACGGATTGTTTTGAGGCTTTTTCTTGTGGGAGCTAATGGATTCGAACCAATGACCCCCTGCTTGTAAGGCAGGTGCTCTGAACCAGCTGAGCTAAGCTCCCGTAAAAGGTCTTTCAAAAAGTGAGACTTAAATATAAGTCTATAATTGTCAAAAAGCAAATACTTTTTTTTCTTTTTAGAGCGAGCGACGGGGATCGAACCCGCGACATTCAGCTTGGGACACTTGCGACCCTCTAAAAACAAACAAAAACGCAAGAAATTCGATATAATGTGCCAGAAATTGCGCCATAGGAATACTTTAAAACCCGCAAAAACACCCTTAAAACACCCCTGAAAACACTAAAATAATATTTTTATTTTTCTTCTTTTTCTTCTGCCAGGGGCTCTAAAATTGTAACTTTCTTATTTATTTCATCGCGCATCTTATCCTTGTCATTCCGGATATAATATTTCTGCGTGGTTTTAAGGTCATTGTGCCCGGCGTATTCCTGCACCCAGTTTATCGGCACCCCATTATTTGCCATCTTGGAAAGGCAGTACTTTCTTAAGTCGTGCGGCACAATGTCATCCCTGAGTCTCTTCATACGCTTCATGCGTTCCCAGAAGCGGTGCAAAGAGTCGTAGCTAAGAGGGAAGACAGGCTCGTTTGCGTCCTCACTGCCGGGGAGCTTATCTAATAATGTACGCATTTCCGGCAGAATAACAATACAGTCGTATTTCCCGCCCTTACGCTTAACCCTGATTACGTTATCCTCGATATCGCTGTACTTAAGCTTTAGGGCCTCATGGCTCCTGAATGCGCTTATAATCATAAATTCAATGAGCAGGTTAAACTTTGTGTCCATGGCATAGCGCCGGATCTTCCCGAGCTCGGCCTCGGTAATGATCCTGAATTCCTTGCCGGTTTCCACAATGCGCTTCATCGGGTTTTCGGGGAGGTACTTTTCCTCCTTCAGCCAGCGGAAGAATGCATAAACGCACTTTGTATATACCGCCTTTGTATTCTGGCTTAATTTCCTTCCCCTGTACACTGCAGCTGAGAGGTACTGGGCAAAAGTATCATAGTCACTTTTGGAGAACTCATAGACCAGCTTATCCCCGCAGGCCGCATCCAGATACTTAAAAGCATTGCTGTAATTATCCAGTGTCAGCTCGCTGAAAGGTTTTCCTACATTTATTTTGTCCTGGACGTATTTCTGGAATGCCTGACTTCGGGTTAAGAGCTTGGAGTCCGGGATCTCGATTGTTCCGCTTTTCTTTTCTTCCTTCAGGCTGTCCTCAAATTGCTTCACGAAGTCATCAGCATCCCGGGCGTTTTTCGACTTCGTGCAGATCGGCTTTCCCTTCTTCTTGGTTTTAGGGTCGTACCACCCGATCCAGTAGAAGGGGGAGCCTTTTCTTTTGTATTTAAATGCCATTATATTCTTTTATTTATGCACCCAGTAATTTGGGTAGATAATCCAGCGCTTTCAGGTCCCGCTGTTTGAAATAGTGCTGAGCGTTATCCATTATCCAGTGATCATCAACAAATTTTATAAATATAGGCAGAAGATCATTCTTATATTGCCTCGCCTCTACTTCTAAGCCATTCGGGAACTTATGTGAATATGGTTTGTAGTCATTTGCAAATTCAGGATGATGAATTCTTAGGTATTGAGCAAACATTTTACCTACGCTAACATCGGGCCTGATTTCCTTGCCATCAAATGCCTTATTCGGAATCTGATATCCAACCTGTTCAAATCTTCCATAAAGTCGTATATATAATTCACTAATCACTGAAAAATATCCTTTATCTGTGCGATCCCAGTTATCATTAAATCTTACTACGAAGTTTGGAGTTTCAAGTCTGTTAATACCATAAGAACCTTTCTTTCTAATTGACGGTATAACCTCTTTTGTAACCCATTTTCTAAAACTCTTAGCAGAGTCCTTTTTGCTTCTGAAAACCAGAGCATACAATCCACTTTCTGAAATAAGATTGACTTTTCGCATTTGACCTGCTATCGGCACATCCGATAGCAGCTTTTCATCATCATCCAACCTGCTAATTGCATCAGGAGCGTTCTTTATATCTAACAACCTACAAACTTCAGATCCTACGAACCATGCTTCCCCATTAATTTCGATGGCTGTTAGATTGTCCATTTGTTCTTCTTCCTCGTACTTGAAAATTTGCAACTGCATAAAACTTACCTCTATTGTTTATTTTTATCCAAAATTATGATTTCAATTTTCCGCTGTCTATCACCCGGATCAGCCGGCCGCCTGGTCTGTACGCTTACGATTCTTTTTTCGTTGTGAGCATCCACTATTTCTTTTACCAGGTCTATTATGTCGTCCGGGATCTCGAAGGGTGCCGGCTTTTCGTACCGCAGGTCATTTTGCATGTCAGTTCCTCCCGGGGTTAAACAGGCCCCTGAGTGCGGCCATCTCGGCAATGTAGCTATCGCCAAGCCTTTCATACCAGCTGAGGCAGGACCGGCTCTTCTCCTGGGAAAGCCCCTGTTTCCTGTAAGATTCTCTCGCTCGCTCGAGCTGATCATAGACCTCCACCACCTTCGCGGCCAGAAGTCCTAACTTTTCCTGCCTTTCTTCTACAGTATTTATTTCCATCAGTTTTTACCTGGTTTGAATAATCCTTTTAACTTTACCATCTCAATTATATAAAAGTCCTCGAGGAGGTCCTGCTTCAGCTGCTCCTTCAACGTCACTTCATCAAGAGGCTCCGTGCTCTTCCGGAACATATCCGCTTTTTGCCAGGCCGTCTGGGCGTCTCTGAGCCCCATAATAAGCACCCGGAGCTTTGCCTGTAGCGCCTCGCGGCCTTTGTAGTCTCCGAAACTGTCTTCCTGTAATTTTGGCATTACATGAACTCATAATTGGTTAAAAATGCCATATGGTTTTACATTTATTGCAGTATGCTTCTGTTAACTTTTCTTTCCTCGACAAACCAGTAGCCAGGATTGAAACTCCGCCCGTAAGAATTGCACCAGTAGCTTTAGCTCCACTGATCCCTTTCTTGGCTTTGATTAACTTAGTATATACATCCCCTTTTGTCTGGCACTGTGGACAAATAATTTCTGGATTAGGCGTGCCGGCATCTTTTAGTTTACTTTCACTTTTCATGGCCTTAAATCTATTATCGATATCTGCCTTGTATGCCTTCAACTCTTCGGGCGTCATCTTCGAACGTTTTCTGGATTCTTTTATAATTAAAAAAAACAACAAAATAACAATTGTTAGAAGAATGGCGGTAATCATAAATCCTCCAGATTGGTTTTATTAAGCAATAACTATAAACTATATGAAATTAAACTTTTAGTGACTTAATTTTATCTAACCCCTTTTGAATGGCGGCTTTTATTTGGCCAATTTTATCAATATCGAGGAAGCAGGTAGTTCTGTAAATATCTCCCGAAGTTGCCGCGAAAGACAAATTATCATCCTCGTTAAACAGGATAAATTCAAAATCATCTTTTGTTGAGAATTTGAATTCCGAATATTCTTTTTTAATAGAGTGCCATTTCCTGACTGTATTCTCAAAATATTCGCATGCTTTTAGAAAGCTTTCTGCCTCGTCATAATCCAATAAAGATGTTTTATCTTTTTGGCCCTCCTTAATTTCTATCCTCATCCCCATTTTCCCTGTTTTTTCGTTCCCTGGCTCATATACATTAACTACTGAGATTTCCATTATCCCATATCTGCCCGATATTTCGTCCATTTTATAAAAGTCTTTTACAAACAAAACGCCTCGTTTGCTACTGAATTTTTCCAACTCGGTTTTGGGAAGGGTAGAGCTATTTGATTCTTGGGCATTTAGGCAGCTTGTTAACAGGATTACGATAAAAATAATAAAAGATTTCATAACGGCTCCTTTTGAACATTTATTGAGAAATAGACATAAAATTCCTGTTAACAGGATCGCAACATCCCGTAATTTGGACTTCATAAATAAGAAGCTTTAGTCTTCTATGCATTTATGCGCTAATATACCTTTCGTTTTCTTCCAGCCACTCCATAAGCCAGTCTTTCAGAAACGTGACCTTATTAAGAGCTTCCGGCTGATTTGCCGAGTAACCTGTATATAGCTTTGCAATTTTCTTTGTTTTTGGATTAACAACTAACAGATAAATGCGCTTATCGCAAGGGGAAATAAATACCGATGTCATATGTCACTTTAAAAATTAATCAAAAATGTTCTGTATATATTAATATGGTGACGAACGTCGTTTTCGGAAAATTATTTTAATTTTTTTACTTTTTTTCTCAGCCCTGGTATCTTAAGCTGTTCCGGCCTTTTACCAGCCATACAACCGGGAGAACTGATTTGATTTTATTGGTCGGGACGAAGGCAGGAGGATATTTTTTGTTATCAGATACGAGCGTAATAAGGTCGATATCCTTATTGAAAAACACTCTTTTTAATACGTAATCGTGGTCATTATAGGCAACAAGGCATACGTCCCCGTCGCTCGCCTTTGATGTCAGGCTAACCACTACAATGTCTCTATTGTTTATCGTGGGCTCCATGGAGTCCCCATCTACTGTTATCCCGTGGAGATCTGAATATCCACCTCTGGGAATTTGTATCTTTTCTATAACATCCTCACTGAAAATAGGGCCCTCATTACCGGCATGAACAAAACCGTACACATTTACGGTCGCCATGCCTTCAATAAAAGGGAAAGGTGTAGTTGAGGGTTTATTATCGGCAGCTTCTTCTACTTTTTTATAGGTAATATTCTCTGGGTCTGAATCATCAATCTTTATTTTTAAGGCATTCTCTATATCTTTTATGACTTTCTGGGTAGGTTGAGACTTTCCCTTGCGCATATTTGATAAAGTTGCGCTATTAATCCCGTATTTATTCTGCAATTCATATGTAGAGACACGGAATTCTTTTAATAAAGTTTCAATTAGTTCAGGCCATCTCATAGTATCTGTAAACATATCTTATTATCTCTCAATAATAAATTTGAAAATCTCTCATTTTATTTTAATTTCTCTCATTATTTCCTTGACAAATTATTTTTAAGCGATTATATTGCTAATAGAATAAGAGAAAATAAGAGACAATAAACGCTATGAAGACAATTAAATTTAACCTTAACCGTTTTTGCTTTGATCACAGGCTTACACTTCCTGAGCTTTCAGCAAAAACAAACATACCATATCAGACCGTTTGGGGAATGATGCGCAGGGAATCCGTTAAGCTGTCCTTTATTAAAATCCTTGAATCCCACTTCGGCGACTGCAGCAGGTATATCATAAAAGGAAAAAACAAGAACCCAAGGAAGGTGGCGTAAAATGAAAACTTTATCAGAGAATCAAATTCATTTCAAGATCAGGGGAAATAAAGCCGCATCGAAGACACGGCTCAAACAGCTCATGAATAAATTAAAAGCAGATTTCCCAATGCTGGGTTGCTTTGCAGAAAGATCCTGGATTAAGGTGAATACCATCAACCCTCGGAACCAGCTATGACTGAGGCTGTAGATTCCAGGGTGTATAAATTTAATTTTTCCATGAATTTGTCTTTTACTGCTTCTTTGGATTCCCCAGTTATTGCGGCGGTTAAGTTTATTTGTGAATCCAATACAGTTTTTAACATACCATGGATTTCAATTAAGAAATTAAGATTGATATCCTTGAGCTGATCCTGAGTAATATTGAAATGTAAGCGTTCTGACATTTTTTGACTCCTGAGGTTTGCGAAATGAATAAATAAGTTAATTGGCACTTCAAAGTAGCAAACTTTCAGGAAATAATAAATCGGGAGAAATACAATGACGGTTCCCTTAAAAAAGATCAAAACGGGCCACAAATTCAAGTATAACGGCGTGCTCTTTAAGGTTATTGCGAAAAGGGCCTTCGGTACTGTCCTGGCTGAAAATCTTGAGAATAAGGAGCCGTTCAGGATACCCAAGTTCGATAAGGAAACGCCGGTTGAACCGGCAGACTGATTAATTACAGCTCCGCCAGCTGGGTCACATTATAACGATCAGGGACATATGCAAAATAATATAGATCATTTACAGCGGTTGTACTCTCAGATTCAAAATTTGTTATCACCAACAACAAATAGAAGGCACGTTATGAAGTATCTACTCGTGGGACTTACCTCCACAGAGGATGTCCGGAAACTCTTAAACGACTGTATTAACAACAGTCATTTCGACCACAAAACGATGGCCATGAAACTATCCAGGCTTTACCCGCTGGAGAACTGGACCGAGCGCAGTATCAACTACATGCTATCGGAATCGAATGACATATCTACCGCAAAAGCAAATCAGATACTTGATTTTCTGTTTCCCGAAGAAAAGTTCGAATTCTCCCGAGAGGATATAAGGGAAAAAATCGAGGAGATGCACGAACGTCTGGAGAATCTGAGGGCTGAATATAACAAGTCTGTAAAGGACAAAGTAATTGATGACAGGGAATATAATCTCCTCAAATCTAATGTAAATGTTCTCGGAAATATGATCAAGAAGTTCGAGGAATTAACACTTAAAGTAGTAAACGTTCAGTTATCGTAAAAAAGATAGAACAGGGTGCAGACGATGGAATCCAAAGAAGAATTAAAGGCAGTGCTAAGGGAAATACTCCCGGAATACTTAAACGAGGACATGCTGGCCAAAGCCTTAAAGAAGGTGTTCACCCCCAACAGGGTAAAGGCAATGACCAGGGGAAGCATGACCATAAAGCAGGCAGCAATCTACAAAGGCGTCGGGGAAAAGAAGATCAGGGAGAAGATTGCATCAAAGGAGCTGGAAATCTCGCGCGAAAAAGGCGGGGTTAAGATTCAGAAAAGCGCCCTTGACCAGCTGGATTTCAGGAAATCCGGCACCCTAAAGACAAAACCCGAGCCGCCCCATATGTCGGCCCGAGACCGATTCCAGCAGAAAATACTTGACCAGCACAAACTGAAAAATAAATAGTCTTTAACAATCAGAAAAAGGGGTCTCAAAATGAAGAAGTTCGTTAAAAATCTGCTTAAAGTCTTAGAAATTATCGCCGTAATCGCAGTTATTGCACCTGTCATTACTATCTCGGGCATACTGGCCTATAACGAGGGCAACGTGGCCGTGTCGATAGCGCTTCTGGCCTTTACCGTACTGGGTGCGCTCATAGGCCTGCTTATTTCTTACCGCATGCTCTTGGGCAGGAAAACCGCCGTAATGGAGGAGAATATCAAGCTATCCACCCGCCTTAAGCTCTCATGGGAAAATAATACTTTCCTGCAGGTAAAGATCGGCAAACTTAAAAATACACTCAGCGAGTATGAAACGCTTATTAAAGAAATGAATAATAAGCAGCAGGAACACGATAAGGAAGTGGCCGACCTTGAAACAGTACTTGTAAACTATATGGAAGAGAAAGCCAAGCTGACTCTGGAAGTATCCCGCCTAAATGCAAAGCTTGAAGCCGAAAGAGCGGCCCGCATTGAAGCTGCGGCGCTATCAGGAAAGAAAGTACTTCACCTGGACATCTTAAGAGAAAGGCACATTGAGCACCTGCAGAAGGCCAGGAGACAGAAGAAGGAGCTCACGAGGAGAGTTGAAGTACTTGAAGACGAGCTGAGCTTTCTTGGATTTATGTACGAGGAGTACTGGGCTTTGAAACAAAAGTATGAGCCGCATATGCTAAACCTGAAAAGCCATGCCGTGGTGATCGATAAGAATATAAATCTCCTTCAGCTCCCCGAGTTGCTGGGAATGCAACCGATGAAAGAAGCAGCAGAACTGGTTAAAGAAATTATGAAAGAAGCTGTCTAAAAACAGCAAAGCCGGTGTTGGTAGCACCGGCTCTAAACAAGATTTCGCATATGAGAGCCCTTCATGCAGGGGTGCAATAGGGGCTTTTTATTTAATAAATGAAATTTTGGTGAAAAGTCAATTCCAAAAATTAAACTAATGGAGGCAAGTGATGTCAAACAACTCGGCTGTAGTGTTATCCAAAATCAACAATAAGCTCATCGGCAGCAATACCGAACTTCAGACCTTCTATGAGGATATTAAGGCGCTTACAATTCCTCTCATCCCGGAGACTCTCAATTTCGGAGTACGTCCGGAGCTCAAGCTTTCAGTCACCCTGGTTACGGTAGATACCCAGGTAGACCAGTACAAAAACAACAGGGACATTTACTCGACCGACGGCGGGAAGTATGCCCTCCATCTTACCAAGCTAAACGAGATTGCGCAGGCGGCCGGCCTCAGGATCACTGATTCCCGCATTATCGAACGCCAGACAGACGATCAGGGTCTTGTCGTTTACATCTCCCATCAGATGAAGTGGGAAATGAAATCCATCGACGGAAGCATGAAGGATGGGACAGTAACAGGGAAATACGATTATATGGCCGACCTGGCCGATCAGAAGGCAAAGAAGAAAACAGAAGCCCAGATTATAAAGCGCCGCCGCCACGCCGATGCCCTGGCCGAAAGCAACTGTCTTACAAGGGCAATCAGTAAGGCCCTCGCCAAACTTCCACAGTCTTTTTCACTTGAAGAGCTTAAAAAGCCTTTCCTGGTGCCATGTGTAACCGAGGATAAAAGAGAACTCCTGAAAGGCCTTCCTCCGGAGGCTCAGGCGGAGTTAAAGAAAATGGAAGCTGCACGCGCTCTGGGTCTCCTGGAAGTAATGTATCCGCAGCAGAAAAGGGAGGTCGCTCCGGATACCGCTTCTTTTGTGGAGACTCCGGCAGACACTACGCCACAGTCTCACTCACCTAGTACTCCTGCATATGAAACTGCCCAGGTAGTAGAGGAAACCACAATGAGCCAGACTGAAATGAACAAGATCATTGCCGGAGAATTCAGGGATGCAAGCCAGCAGGAAAGGACCGAGAAGATCCTGGCTCTGGCCAAGCTGACAGGCTACAAGCTCCCGGGCGGGAAAGAAGTAAATGCCGGCACCATTGAACGCTCAACCCTTGAAAAGCAGATCTCCACGATTGAATATCTTCTTAACCTTCAGGCTGAGGAGGGCGATACATTATGAAAGAATTCAGATTCATTCACACAGCAGACTGGCATGGAGACTCGGACCCAATTAAGCAGCGCAAGCTTGAGGCTTCCCTTGGGCAGATGGTAGACTATTGCCAGGTTAATAAGGTTAACGCCATCATTATAAGCGGGGACGTATGGGAAAAGAAACAGTCCTATGCGGATAACTCCGGAGTCCCTATGGTAATTACCTATTTGCGCCACCTTTCACGTCTGGTGGATTTTATATTCATCGTTAAGGGTAACAACAGCCACGATGAACCCGGATCCATATCTCTGTTGCATCAGATGGAATCGAATATTTACGCTTATGAAAGTCCAACGATACTTGGAATAATCGGCAACAATACAGTGGTTGACTTAGTCAAGCCTTCGGCTGAAGTTGAGCCCGATTATATTATCTCTCTTTTCCCTTATCCCACAAAGGCTGCTCTCCTGAATGTAAATTCGATAGATGGTAGCAATGAGGATTATATCCAGGTACTCGAGTCAATTCTCCGGATGATAGGCAACGTCCACATAAAGTACAATGTCCCGAAAATATTCGGTTTCCATGGCAACGTACAAGGCACGAGACTCTCTTCCGGCCAGACTCTTCTTAGCCAGGATATTATTGTTTCACCTTTTACCCTGCAGCTGGCCATGGCCGATTATTACGCCTTGGGCCACATTCATCTGGCGCAGAAGGTATTCTATCATGGCTACTATTCAGGTTCCATTTACAATAAGAACTGGGGAGAGACCGAGCAGAAGAGCTTTAACGTGATAAAGTTTGTTGAACTCCATGCGGACGATGACAGAGAGGAGAATCAATTTGATGAAGAAATCACTGATTCCGGTGAATACTTCATTTTTATTAACAAAGTTCCTCTTACTGCAGCACGTCCAATGATTTCTATCAGCGGTACCTTTAACGAGGGAAAGGTCGATTCTACCCAGGAACTTTCGGCTGATGAAATAGATGCAATCGTTCAGGGTAATGCCGAAGTTCGCCTTAAGATCAAAGTAAACGAGAACGACAGGAAGCTCATCACGGCCACCACCGAGGAAGAGCTCAAGAAACAATTTGGAGAAGACGTAAAGATTGAGTGGGACGTCGTGCCGGTCGAAAGAGAATCCCGCAGCGAACAGATCATGAGCTGCAGGTCCTACGTTGATGAGGTCGTTGAGTATGCTGCAGTTATCGGGGAGGAGGTTCCGGATTCAGTCAAGGTAAAGGTTGAAGAGATACAGCAGGAGGCGGGGCTATGAACCATACACCCGGACCATGGGAACTTGGCAGGAGCGGTACAGTTGTTACGCCTCATCCAGTTAAGAACGCTCCTATTGGCGCTGACAATTGCACTCATTATGGCGGCAATCTAATATGTGAATCTGTCACCGAAGCAAACGCCCGGCTGATAGCACAGGCGCCGGATCTTCTCTGGGCTTGCGAGTCTTTTGTGGTTATGTACGAATTAAGCGTAAAATGTTCTGCTGTTGACAGACTTCTTCTTGATCGCGCAAAAGATATAATTGAAAAGGCGAAGGGAGTCGGGTTATGAGACGCGATATTAAACCTTTCAACCTCGTCCCTTTTTCTCTCAATAAATCTCTCCGCAAGTGGCAGCAGGAAGCATTTGACGCCTGTAAGATGGCTATCTATACCGGCAGGAAGGATTACTTATGCGAGGCCACACCCGGGGGCGGAAAAACAAAGTTAGGGCTCAGGGTGGCGCATAAGTTCCTTTTCGAGGGCCTTGCACACAGGATCTGCATCGTGGTTCCTACGGATCACTTAAAGCGACAGTGGGCTAAAGATGCCACCGAGTTTGGTATTGACCTGGACCCGGACTTTAAGAACAGCCAGAAGTATGAGGCCGAGGACTATCACGGTATAGTTATTACTTACGCAGCGCTCGGGCAGGATCCTGAGATCCATAAGGAGCTTACTGAAAACAATAAGACCATCGTTATCCTGGACGAGGTGCACCATGCCGGCGACTCGATGACTTGGGGTGATGCGGTAAGGATCGCTTTCGATGGGGCAGTATTCCGTCTGGAACTCTCAGGAACAGCATTCAGAAGCGACGACTGTACGATTCCTTTCATTAATTACGAAAACAAGATCAGCAAGGCCGACTACGTTTATACTTATCAGCAGGCTATACTCGACGGCGTCTGCAGGACGGTTTATTTTCCCGCCTTTGACGGCCGCTTCCGCTACCGCGTGGGAGAAGAGACTTTCGACCATTCCTTCAAGGATAACATCGAGCCCGACCTAGTTGCAAAACGCCTAAGGACCGCACTGCATGCCGGTGGTAACTGGCTTAAGAAAGTTATCCAGGAAGCGCACGCTAAACTCATGGAGATCCGCTCGATGGATCATAGGGATGCCGGCGGACTCATTTTCGCCATCGATAAGAAGCACGCAAAGGAAATTGCATGCCTTATACAGAATACTCTCGGAATTATGCCGGAGGTAGTAGTTTCTGAAGAGGCCGGATCCTCCAAGAAGATCGAGAATTTCTCCAAGGGAAGCGAGCCATGGATCGTATGCGTGAAGATGATCTCCGAGGGAGTAGACATTCCGCGCTTAAGGGTTGGTGTTTACGCAACAAATGTAAAGGCTGAGCTCTTCTTCAGGCAGATGACAGGACGCTTTGTCAGGATGCTTTCCACGCTCGAGGGCGATCAGCACGCTTTCATCTACATCCCTGAAGACCGCGAAATGGTTAAGATCGCCAGGGAGATCGAGGAAGAACGCGAGCACGCACTGGAGGAAGCCGAGAGGAAAAAAGCTGCAGGGGAAGGTGACGGAGATATGGGGCTTTTTGGCAACGATTACACTCCGGCCCGCCAGGGAAAATTTCAGATACTTTCCTCCCATGCAGGAGCCATGACAATGGTTAAGGTTAATGTCGGGATCTCCGGAGGGGCCAAGTTTAAGAAAGCAGCCAAGGGTGAGGACCTGAGCGTATTTGAGTTAAAGCTAAGGCTCAGGGATACTATCAACCGACTGGCCAAGAACCTGGCCACAAGCGATGCCAGGCGCGAGCAGAACCCTAAGCCGGACTGGTACAAATACCACCGCCTCTGGATCGACCAGGGCGGAAAGCATATGGAAAATGAGACGGTGGAAGAGTTAAAGAAAAGAGAACAGTGGCTTAAAAACTTAATTCAACAATAAAATTTAAAAGGTGCTTAAATGAAATTATTGAAGTTCAAATTGCGTGGTGCTATCGGCATTAAAAAGGGAGTCGGGCTTGATGAAATCGAAGTAGATTTTGCAAAGCTTGGCCCTGGTCTTATTGCTTTAATAGGGCGAAGTGGTTCTGGAAAATCAACTTTTATGGAGAACCTACATCCCTATAGAATGATGGTATCCAGGAACGGCAGCTTAAAAAGACACTTCTTCCTGAAGGACAGTTACAGAATACTCGAATTCGAACACGAAGGAATGGTTTATGAATCAAGGATCCTCATTGATGCCGTTACGGATAATTCAGAGGCTTATCTCTTTAGGAACGGTATACCCTTAAATGATGGTAAAAATACTACTTACGATGAAGTACTCGAAGAAGTCTTAGGCTCTCCGGATCTTTTCTTTAACTCTGTTTTCTCGGGTCAGAAAAGCAAGGGCATTGCCCAATTGAAGGCCGGTGAGCGCCGCGATCTTTTTCATGAACTCCTCAACCTCAAAAAGTACGAAATACTGAACGATGAGGCAAAGAAGAAACTCTCAAAGGCTCAGGCAGATCTTGCTGCAGTCGAGAGCGAGATTGCCACACTTAGCCAGTACCAGGATGATGGTCTTGAACAGCAGTTGAAGGATCTTGAAGAGGAAAAGGCCGGCCATGAAACAAACATCAGGAATAAGCAGGAACAGATCGCCGGGTACCAGGAGACGATCCGCACTCTGGAGATTGAGATCGCTCAGCTTGAGGTACAGATCAGGCAAAATGAGGAGGTTAAGGCTAAGGTAAGCCAAAAGGCGGTAGAAATAGAAACTGCCGTCGATGAGTACAATAAAAAACACGGAGAGATTACAGCCCGGAAATCAAATGCCCTTAAGGATTTTGACCGTAACAGCGAATATTCTGCACGTATCGATTCCAAGTTAAAAGCAATCGACTCCCTGAGGTTTGAGGAAGCGGATTCCCTCCAGGAAATCACCGAAAACAAAAACAAATTAAACCGCGATCTCCTCAAGCTCGAAAGCGACAAGGCTGACACTGAAAAGCTGATTACCCGCAATAAGAGGCTCCTTGAAAACCGCGCAACCATAGCAGAGAACATCAAAAGCAAAGAGGATCTGAATGAGAATCTCACAGAGAAGCAGAAGGAAAAGAATGAGAAGACTGCTGAAGTACTGGAGCTTTTTAGACAAAGAGATAGCAAAACTGCCGAGATAAATAAAAAGAAACAGGATAGGCAGCAGCTGGAACATGAGATAAATATTATCAGCAGGACGATTACCGAATACAATAATAAAAAAGCAAATCTGATTGCCACATTCGGGCGTGAGATCTGCAGAATTGAAGCAGACACCGCTATATTATCTGAGGTTCCCTGCGGTGAGGTTGGGAAACGCTGCAAGCTGCTAACCCGGGCATATGAAGTAAGCGCTTCTATTCCCGAACTGAAGGAAAAGAATAGCATGGAGCTTACAGTCCTTGATAATGATATACGTGAGCTGACAAATCGTGGAGTGGAAAGACAAAAGACTATTGAAGAACTGGAAAAAGCTATTGCTGCAGACGAACAGTCCTTAAATACATCAATAATGGCTCAAATAGAATTCCACCAGGGCAGGATAGCATATCTT
This sequence comes from Ignavibacteriales bacterium, assembly GCA_036261625.1. Lineage (GTDB taxonomy): Bacteria > Bacteroidota > Ignavibacteria > Ignavibacteriales > SURF-24 > JAAXKN01. The sequence goes on from DATAKL010000058.1 coordinate 160,660, forward strand.
GAGAATGTAATTTCCGCTATCCGTAAAGATCTTGATAAACTCAACGAAGCCGACTGGGAGAAGCTCGAGAAAGAAGCCCTTGAGGCCGAGCACCAAATCGAACTATTAAGCGAGCGCCTTAATAACACTTCAATTCTAATTCTCCAGACCAGTAATAATATCGAGACCGTAAAACAGACCTATGCCGACAAAATGGAATCTTACAGAAAGCAGAAGGAAGCCCTGGCGCTTGAAATTACCAACCTGAAGGAACAGAGCAGGAAGGAGCGCGAGGCCAAGGAACGCGAGTTTGATATCCGCCTTGGGGAGTTGAAGGCCACCCATGAAGAAACACTGCAGCGCTTAATAAAGGAAAGGGAAGATCTTAAAAAATCTATGGATCCTTTCCTGGATGGAATACTCTCCGAGAAAAGAGAAAATCTTGCTGTTACCATAGAAACTAACGTGAAACAAAACTGGCATCTTGACAATATTAAGAGCCAACTTCCGGAGATTGAATCGAAGATTGCTACGGTGAAAGCTTGGATCGAGCGCTTAAAGGCTAATGAATTAAAAATTAAGGAGTTAGAGCCGAAGCTTTCAGCCTGCCGGCAGGACGTAAAAGACTGTACTTTCCTCTGCCGCGCATTCGACAAGACCGGCATCCCCGTTCTAAAACTGGAGAACTCAGGCGTGCAGATAACATCTATTGCAAACGAGCTCTTATCCCGCTTTGAGAAGAAAAAGTTCCGGATCGCATTTGAAACCACAAAGCCTACCGCCGATAAAAAGAAGATGAAAGAGGTCTTCGACATTAACGTCCTGGAAGATGATGGAGTCTGCGAAATATCCGACAAATCGGGTGGCGAACAGGTAATCATTGAGACGGCCTTAAGGCTTGCAATAAGCCTGGTAGTTAGGCAGCAGGGGAGGAATTTAAAAACCTCTTTCCTTGATGAGGCAGATGGAGCCCTGGATCTGGACCTGGCGCTTGATTACGTCAATATGATCCACAATCAGCATCAGCAGTCCGGGGTACATAATACTTTTATTATCACGCATCGTACCGAGATTAAGGATTTGATTCCGCAGCAGATACGGTTTGCTGATGGACGTCTGGAGGTGGTGAACTGATGCATCCCCATGCTCAAATAGAACAGCTGAGTTTCGATTTCTTTATTCCTCTCGATAAGCTAAAAGAGCAGCGGGAACTCGAGGAAAGAAGAAAATCACAGCGGAAAAGCTGGAACGTCTGCTGGAATTGGTACGGCCCGAGGGTGGGAGAACCCCTGGAAGTAGATGCGACATGCGTTAAAAGGCTCGGGGAAGATCATCTTAGTTACTGGTTTTGCGCTCCGTGTATTGCTGAAAAGGAAATTGAGCCTGACGTTTGGGTTGCAAGAGTGGAGTATCCCGAGGATGCTCCACTGCATTGTCGGCAGATGAACGGTACCAGGCTTGTTTTGGATGTAGCCGACATATGGGCCCCCACACGACACCTAACATCTTTGAGGGGGAATTGATGACGGGACAGACTTATAACTGGACTCCGGAGCAGATCCGGTTCGTAAAGGAAAACTTCGAGACAATGCCCTGGAAGACCATGGTAAAGGAGCTGGGCCTTAATAGCGCAACTCCTCTTATGTCGCTGAAAAAGAGGCTCGGCCTTAAGCGCTCGAAGAAAAATAATAAGCAGATTATTCTGGATTCAAGATTTAAGAAAGGGCATAAGCCTGTTTACCTGGTACCTAAGGGTACCAGGCTCAGCCCGGCAACTGAATTCAAGAAAGGCCACATCCCTAAGAATACCCTCTATGACGGATGCATTATTATCCGCTCTGACCATAAGAAAAGGAATGGCAGGAAATATAAATGGATCCGTATTTCCCAGGGTAAGTGGGTGCCGCTGCATAAGCACATCTGGGAAAAAAAGCATGGGAAGGTACCAAAAGGGAAGATACTTAGCTTTAAGAACGGTGACTCTCTGGACGTAAGACTCGGTAATCTTAAGCTTATCACCAGGGCTGAGAACGTAAGGAGCAACTTTAACCCGAAGAAACTAAGCGCGGCCATGAAGAAGCTCTGGAAGGCCAACCACCACCTTACACGCGACAGTTATATCGCACACACACTGGCGCCCGGGGATCCTGAACTGAAGAAAGAATTACTTAACCATCCGGATCTGATTGAATTAAAAAGAATGAGTTTAACACTTAAAAGGAGTATTAAAAATGCCATTACAAAAAATTCTGCCTGAACTGGTAGGCAATTTGTACAAATACAGAGGTGAAAACTATCGGGTTTTCGGTTATGAAATCAAAGAAAAAACCTTTGTCCTGGATACCAATAAAGGCCTGCTCGAGATCCCCACGGTGGAAAGGATCGAGTTCTTTGAGAATTTTATAAAAGTTAAGCCGGAAATCAAGGCTGCAGAAACTGCAGTAGTACACTCCGGAGATGGACAAGCCTCAAACTCAATTATGGGAATTTATAAGCTTGAAATGCAAATGGTCCGCCTCGCTGATCAGAAAGAAGCCAGGAAGGCCAGAAAATGAGCAGCGCAACAGATAAAACCCCGATGACTGCAGAGGAAAAACGTGCCGCCATAGCTCTTGGGCGCTGCAGGTTCCTGCCGGCAAGCTGGAATAAAAGGTTCGCCCAGGACATGTCATCCCTGGCCTGCACAGGTGGGGAGATTACGGAAAAGCAAAGGACCTGTCTTTGGAAGGTGGTCTACAGGTACCGCCGGCAGATCAGTGACCCTGAGATCCTCTCCATTGCTAAGGAGAAGGAGAACGGGCAGGCAAGTCTCCCTTTTAAGGAAGATACCCCGAAGCAGAAGGCGCGCAGGATGAGCGGTATTAAGAACAAGGTAACGGAATTTATCGAACAGGAGCTCTTCAACGGGTTTCCGGAAGACAATTTTTAACAGGCAATTGAATTTATGAAAAACAATTTAACCTATTATTCACGGATGGTAAATAGCCACAACCACCCAAAGTTTAAGATGCTCCGGGCTAAGTATGGATGGGAAGGAGAGGGGCGCTTCTGGGCTCTTAACGACATTGTGGCCGAGGCAGAAAACTGTATGCTCGATGTCAGCAAGAAATACACCCGGGCATCGGTCGCAAATGACCTTGGGCTTTCGCTTGATCAGTTCACTGAATTTTTGAACTACCTGGTTGAAGAATGTGAACTGTTTTATTACGATGGCAACCACATTACAAACGACCATCTCCAGGAAGATTTAGCGAGGGTTATGGTTGATAGAAAGGAAGCCAGAGTTAGAAAATACAGAGGTAAAAAAGGCGGTTCGCCCGAACTTTTAGAAAGTTCGCCCGAACTTTCTAAAAATGACAGCAAAAATGAGGGTATTTCGGAAAAGTTCGCCCGAAAAAACATAGAGAGTAGAGTAGAGAAGAGTAGAATAGAAGAGAATAGAGAAGAAAGAGGCAGCGCGCCCTCTTCAGAACCTTTATTTGAACAGTTCTGGACAGCTTATCCGAATAAGCGGAACAGGGACAAAGCCGAGGCCCAGTGGAAGAACCTGAAGGCGGATACCTCCGAAGGTTTATTCGGCCTTATCATGGACGGCCTCAGGAAGTATAAGAAAACCCGTCAGTGGCAGGATCCTCAGTTTATTCCTTTTGCCCACAACTGGCTCAGGGACAGGAGATGGAAAGACGACATGGAAGCTGTGGAAAGGGCACCCCAGAAACAGACCGAAGAGGAGCCGGTGCTTGATTGCTTCAAAATAGACCTGGAGGATTTCCGTGATTGATCCGAAAGAGAAATATTTACTCGAGCTTTCCCTCCTGAAGGGGATACTTGACAACAAGCAGGATTTCTTTCTTGCCATCTCGAACGGGTTCTCACCTGAGCTCTTCGACGATCCGAGGAATGCCACCCTGGCCAAGCACTTTATGGGATACTACGAGGCAACGCAGAAAGCTCCCGCAGCTGATACGCTCTATGAATACCTGTTCATTTCCCCGAAGAAGGTGAGCGACCAGGAATTCAAAAGTTTTTACCAGAGGGAGCTCTCAAACCCGTTCCTTGCTCCGGTCCGTGACGTTAAGGAAAGACTCATGCTTTTCCACGACGACAAATCGGAGCAGAAGCTGAGGAAACTGGTAAAAGGGGTAGACTCCGTCAGCGGGCAGTTCCAGGGGCTGGATCTGCTGGTCCAGATGAATAAGCAGATTACGGAGCTTATCTATGAGCACTGCTACAAGTACACACAGGCAAGGAATAATTACGATGTCGCTGAGTCGCTTGTTAAGAGCATTGTTGAGCAGCGTTCAGGCAAGGCCCGTGAGTACATACCGACCGGCTTTAAGTACATCGACCGCAAGATAATAGGCTTCCATCGTAAAAACATCGCAATCATAGGCGCCAGGCCATCAATGGGAAAGACCGCCTTTATGCTGCAGCTGAAAAGAAATCTCTGCAGGGCGGGCTATAAGGTGGGGATCTTCTCGATTGAAATGGACGCAGAGAGCCTTATGTCGCGTGACCTTTCGGAGGCTACCGGCATAGATTCCCTTAGGATCGACTCAGGACAGCTTACCGACGAGGAGATGGAACTCGTAAACTCCAAGGCAATCGAGCTTGCAGACATGGACTTTGTTGTGGATGACAACGGGTATCAGACAGCCGAGACCATAACAACTACCGCCCATCACTGGAAACTCACCGGAAAGGCGGACATTATCCTTATCGACTATCTCGGCCTTATAAAAATAACCTCAAATAAAGGCCGTCACGATCTGGATTTGGGTGAAATAACCGGCGCTTTCCGCGAATTTTCAAAAGCAACAGGCGTGCCGGTTGTGATATTTGCTCAGCTGAACAGGGAGGTGGAAAAACGATTGGACAAAAGGCCGATGCTTTCAGATCTCAGGGACTCGGGCAACATTGAGCAGGACGCAAATACTGTAATGTTCCTCTACCGCCCGGACTATTACGCTCTAAACCCTTTTAAGGAAGAAAAGAATAAGTTCTTCACCAAGGAAGGGCAGCTTGTTGATAAGTCGGAGTATTTCGAGGTAATCATTGCAAAGCAGCGCAGGGGAAAGATCGGAACGGTGCCGCTAAGGTATCAGAAGCATCTGCACCATTTTGAGACACTGGAAGTACGCCACGCCGAAGATGAGGCCACAGCCAAGATTTTAGACAGTTTCGCGGACCCGTTTTAATTAAGTAAATAAACAAATAGCTGAAAACAGACAATAAAATCATGCAATACAGCAAATGCAGAATATGCCACGAAGAGATAATCTTCGCACAGAACACACAGGGGAAGTTCACCCCCATAAACGCCGCATCCCTGACGATGCCGGATAAATATCTTCTGGGTCACGGCCAGGTTGTACCTTTCCGCCCGGGCAAGCACGTCCTCCATTTCCGGACCTGCACTAACCCGATGGCCTTAAGGAAAAAGAAGACCTATAAGAGCCAGAAGGAGAAAAAGGCAGTACAAATATGTGCAGAGCTCCCCCAGCTGGTTTCTACCCCCCGTGAAACGTGTGAAACAGACCTGTTTGAGGGGGTGCTGTGAGCCGTTTTTCAGGATGGACGATGGAAGCAGTGGCCAAGATGGGAATAGACCGCTCGGAGCTGCAGAGAAAAGAGACAGAAAAACCCGCGCCGGCGCCAAAGAAGAAAGCAAAGAAGGATCCTCCTCCGGACTATGCCAGACAGATCCAGGGGGCGCTCAGGATCCTCGGGGTTGAGTCGGTGAAGGAATACCGTTTCCTTCCGGGAAGGGGATATAGGTTCGATCTGGCCATACCGGAACTTAAGATTGCCATCGAGTACGAGGGCATTCACATGGACAATAAAGAGAAGAGCCGGCACACTGTGGCCTCTGGCTATGCTGAGGACTGCCGGAAATATAACCTGGCTGTGTTCGAGGGGTGGCGCCTGCTGCGCTACACCACGGCCGACACAGGTAAGACGAACTGGGAGTTCGCGATTGCAAGTGAGATCGCGGAATTTATTAAAATCTTAAAAAACGAAGGTGCTAAATGAAAACTGGAATTGAACTTATAGCCGAAGAACGGCAGAGACAGATCGAGAAAGAGGGCTGGACGCCGGAGCATGACGACCAACACGAGGGGGATGAGCTTGCTTTTGCGGCTGCTTGCTACTCTATACCAGGTAAAAGACGGAGTATGTCTCTTGCGGGCTATAGACGGGGCCAAACTTTACTGCAATGCTTATGGCCTTTCGATTTATCGTGGTGGAAGCCAACGCCCGAAAACCGCGTTAAGGAACTTACAAAAGCAGGGGCTTTTAATGCGGCTGAGATTGACAGGCTGTTAAGAAAGATCGAGAGAGAAAAGAAAGAGCAGGAGGCCGCCAATGGGTGATAAATCAAAGATCAGCTGGACCGACGCAACCTGGAACCCGGTAGTCGGCTGTACAAAGGCAAGTGAAGGCTGTGCTCACTGCTACGCCGAAAGGGACCACAATAAGCGCCATAAAGCCTTCTGTGAGGGAAAGCTACAGAACGTGCCGCAGTACTCGAAACCTTTTAACCAGGTGCAGTTGATAGAGTCACGCCTTGATCAGCCAATAAAATGGAAGCGGCCAAGGAAGATATTTGTAAACAGCCAAAGTGATTTGTTTCATCCGGATGTGCAATTTGAGTTCATAGACAAGGTTTTTGCAGTAATGGCGATAGCTAAGCAGCATACCTTTCAGATATTAACGAAGCGGCCAGATAGGATGCTCGAGTACCTAAGCAACGAATGGAGAGAAGCCTTAATCGAAGGGAATATGCAGAGAATGTTAAGTGAAATACATGGGCGCAAAGTATGGATCGACAATGAAGCGTTCTTCTTCAGGGATCTTGCAAATCTCATTACAATGACTACGGTTGAAAATCAGAAAAGAGCAGATGAACGTCTGCCTCTGCTGATAAAGGCTAAGGATTACTTGAAAAACTGTAAGCTTGGTATAAGCATTGAACCGATGCTCGGGCCAATTGAGCTAAGAGGGCATAAGGATTTTATCATTGAGTGTCCAGTATGTAGAGGAAGCGGAAATATTGGGTCAGGCTTCCATAACAGGTGCCCTAAATGTAAAGGAGGTCGTAGGATATACGCTTTCGATTGGGTTATCTGCGGCGGTGAAAGTGGATCGAAAGCAAGGCTGATGCAACCAGAATGGGTAAGATCTTTAAGAGATCAGTGCACAGCGGCAGATGTGCCCTTTTTCTTTAAGCAATGGGGAGAATATAGAGGCCATTTGGACGGCGTCAGGATGCCTGGGAATGTCCTCGACGGCCAGACCTGGCAGCAGATGCCGGAGGTGGTGTGATGACAGTACGACTGCAATTTACCTTCCGCAATGGAAGAAATAATAAATGCTATCGGAAGCATTGCTACATCTGGCGGACTGCCACGGGGTCTACTGCCGAGGAGTGTCTTAGGAAAGCAGAAAGGACCGTTGATTTAACAATATACAGGTTCAATAGGATTCATTATGTCGAAAGGGCGAAATGCGAAATATTTAGAACTACACCAGAATTACGGGAGGTAGCACAATGAACATCTACTTCGGCTTTGGAATAATCGGCCTTATCCTGCTCGCTCTTCACATCCGCGAGCATCTGGACCTAAGGGAATTTCGCGACAGCCTCAGGCACGTTAATCCGGAACATTTAGAGTATTTACAGAGGGGTGGAAAGTAAAATGACTGACGACGTATACACACATATTTATTTCCCTCCTAATGCTAAGGAGGGAATTCTATGCCGGATAATTCACGGCGCAAAAGCGGATTATGTTGATTTCAAGGACAAGCAGATCGTTCGAATTGAAATCCTCATGGGGAAATTGTCGGAAAGAAAGTTCAATTCACAAATGGAGTTGTTTTCATGAAAGATTTATGGATACGCAAACCAAAGGTGACTTACATCAAACAAGATTGCACTCAACCAGGATGCCCGAGCGACACCATGGTAAAGAAAGGGCAGGCAATCTACTGCAAGCTCTGCGGCTGGCACTATTCCCGGCAGGGATCGGGGAGGAAGGTGGCCTAATGTCCGTTCAGTATAACAGGTGGAATTATAATCTTTTCGTAAAGCCAACAAAGAGAATTGTTTCCTGGTTTTCGAATGGTGCCGCTTCCTTTACAGCCACATTGGCAGCGCTCAATAAATACGGTGATATTGAGATTGTAAATTGCGACCCAGGCAGGGAGCATCCGGACAACAAGCGCTTCCTATAGGACGCTCAGGACGTATTCCACAGAAAGATTCAGGTACTCAAGAACCCAAATTTCAAAGATCACTTTGACGTATTTAGAAAGTTCAGGTTCATTAAAAACAACGAGGGTGCCCCATGTACAGGTATGCTTAAAAAGCATCTCCGCTATCAGTACCAACTACCGGATGATATTAACATTTTCGGCTATACAATCGAAGAGAATCACCGCCTTAAGAAGTTATTAAAGAATGAACCTGGATTGGAAGTGGACGATATTTTAAGGGAAAACAATCTTAACAAATCGTCCTGCCTTGAAATAGTTCAATCCCTCGGAATTGAGCTTCCGGCAATGTACAAGCTGTTATATAATAACAATAACTGCATAGGGTGCCCGAAAGGGGGGATGGGATATTGGAACAAAATAAGAATCGACTTTCCGGATACATTTGGGGAAATGGCCAAGTTGGAAAGAGAACTTAAGTTTGCTATTAACAAGGACAAAAAGGAAAGAATTTTCTTAGACGAGCTTCAACCCGACAGGGGAGATTTTAAGATAGATCAACCTGGCCCTTGCGGCTTTATTTGTCAACAATTCAATAAAAAAATAGAGGAGGTGGTTCAATGAGAAGATAAAACAAGAAGGTTGCTAATGACTGTGTGCCGGTTTAAGGATCCGGCACATTTTATAAACTAAAACGGAAATGAGAGAAATGAAAATAAAAGCTATATCCCTTAAACAGCCCTGGGCAAACCTGGTCAGGGACGGATTCAAGACAATCGAAACACGCAAGTGGGCTACAACCTACCGGGGCGAAATCCTTATTTGCAGCAGTCTTCAGCCGGATAAAGACGCCCTCGCGCTCTATGGCCCGCATGCCGACCGCTTCCCGGGACACTCTCCGATCACAGCTGAGCCTGCCGGCATGGCCCTTTGTATAGCTGAACTTTACGACTGCCGGAAGATGACCCGCGCCGACGAACGCCGGGCGCTCTGTCACGTGTACCCGAACGCGCACAGCTTCTTCCTCCGCAACATCCGGAAGATTGAGCCCTTCCCGGTTAAGGGCCAGCTCGGGATCTTTGAAGTTGAGATCGAGAGAGTTACGCTTATTCAGGAAGTAAAGTTTAACAGGAACTAAACCATGATGGTAGTAGACAACGAGTTCGACTTCGGGCAAACGGTTTATCTTAAGACCGATCAGGATCAGCTTCCAAGGATGGTGACGCTTATCCAGGTCGGTCCCTCCGGCCACCTCCTTTATTATCTGAGCTGTGGCCCAACAAGTACTTGGCACTATGAAATGGAGATTTCTGCAGAACGAGTATGGGGAAACGAGGCCAATGTTGATAAAAGAAAAAATAATTAAATACCGACAAAAAAGCGGTTTACAAAGAAACATTAAAACCATATATATCCCGCAAATGAATTTAGAGCAGCTTCTTGAGGAATCGTTTAAGAAAGACCCTGACAATGTAAGGATCGTACTGGGCGTCCTTTTGGGTAACGGCGTAATTAACAATCACGCCTGCAGGGATTACCTGCTTTACCAGGAATACAGAGAGCTTAGAGCATCCGGAATGAGGGTCGTGGACATCTACGAGGAACTTTCCGAAAGGAGCTGCCTGAGGGGAACCCCGATCGGGGCCAAGCGTATCGAGAAGATAATTTTACAATTTAAGCAGAGGAACAAGGATTTAGTCAATGCCGGGTAAGAGAAAACCATATGAAAAAGAAGTGACCGCGCAGGAAATGCGTTTCTGCAGGTTCTATATCGATAAGTGTAATTATGCGGATGCTTACCTTGCGGCCGGCTTTAATTCCAGCCGCAAGACAGCTGGCCGGAATGGGTATAGGCTGCTTCACAATCCCCGAGTCTGGGAATACTACCAGAAGCTTCTTTCCGAGATCGACGCAAACGAGCTCATTAACACAAAGGAAGTAATACTTCAGCTGAGCCGCATAGCTTTTGCCGACATAAAGAATTACCAGCACTGGAAAGGCAAAGCAAGGATGGCCGAGAAAACAATCGACGGCGAGACAGTAACCTACCTGGACGGCCCTGAGATTATCCTGAATGACTCAGACCACGTGGATGGATCCGTTGTTAAGAAAATATCAATGTCGCCTAAGGACGGCTTCCAGCTGGAGCTCGAGCCGAGGCTCCCGGCACTGCAGCTTCTGGCCAAGATCAAGGGTATGCTTATCGACAAAAGCGAAGCCATTGTAAAGAACGTCAACCTGGAATCGCTCACGGATGAGCAGCTGGAAAGGCTCGCCCAGGGCGAAGCGGTAGAAAAGGTGTTGTTAGGCAGTGGCAAGTGATATTTCCATACGGGCCAAAGCTGAGCTTGAAAGACGGAAGCGCAGGGCGCAGCAGGAAGAGCGCCGGCTCCATTACCAGCAATTCCCCGAGGATTATATGGTAGAGCGCCTTAAAGTCCCAAGGGAGGCCATCCAGTGGAGTCTTAATCCGGGTTATGAAAACTATAAGTGGGACGGCACAAAGGATCCCATTTTAACCATTATGAAGTCTCTGGCTGAAAGCAAGTGGGTGGGCGTGGAATCCGGAACGGGTACCGGTAAAACTTTCATCGGGGCGCATATCGTTTGTTGGTTCCTCGAATGCTTCCCGGGCAGTATGGTAGTGACCACGGCCCCGAAGGAAAAGCAGCTCCAGCTGCACCTCTGGCGCGAACTCGGAAGGATCCACGGGAAGTTTGGCCGGGGCGAGCTCTTAAAGCTAAAGCTCCGGATGAAGAAGGGGGAAGACGACTGGCTGGCCGTAGGCTTTGTGGCCGGCGTGGGAAGTAGTGAGGACAGTGCCACCAAGGCGCAGGGCTTTCACGCTAAGGACATGCTAATCATTTTGGAGGAGACCCCGGGTATTCCGGAGCCTGTTATAGCTGCTTTCCAGAATACCTCTGTTGCCGAGCATAACCTTATTCTTGCTTTCGGCAACCCTGATCATCAGCTGGATAACTTACATAAATTCTGCTCTCTGGGTAATGTGGTCCCGGTCAGGATCTCGGGCAAAGATCACCCGAATGTTGTTACGAACAACCCGAACTTCATACCTGGTGCGCAGAGCCGGGAGGGCCTTAAAAGGATGTTGGAGAAATACCACTCTCCGGAAAACCCCTTGTATATGTCCCGCGCCCGGGGGATATCTCCCGCTCAGAGCATGGACAGCTTAATCCGCCTGGAATGGTGTTATGCAGCAAGAGACCGCAGAGAAAAGTATGAGGATGAAGACCTGAAAGGAAAAGTTTTTGTTGTTGAGTCTAAAGTGGAAGGTGATCGGGCGCTCGGAGTTGATGTGGCCAACAGTGAATTCGGGGACAAGGCGGCCATCGCCGAGGGTAAGGGAGTTGTTCTTTTTAAGGTCGAAGACTTCCAGTGCCCGGACAGTAATCAGCTGGGCAAGCGTGACGTCTACCAGCGTATGAGAGATAAAAAGATCGAGGCCCACAGGGTAGGGATTGACGGCGTCGGAGTAGGTGCCGGCACCGTAAACGCTTTGAAGGAAATGGGGCAGAAGGTTGTCTCCCTGGGTGGGAGCGATAAGCCCCATTGGAGCAAGCTGGAAGAGGAGTTTAATAACCTTAGGAGCCAGATGTACTGGCAGCTGAGGGAAGATCTTAGGAATAATGTAATCTGCCTTCCGGACGATGAGGAATTGTTTGCCGACCTGGTCACGCCTAAGTGGGAAGCCAGGAACGGTAAGATCGTGGTTGAAAGCAAGGAAGACATTAAGAAGCGCCTCGGGCACTCTCCCAATAAGGGGGATGCTGTTGTGTACTGGAACTGGATAAGGCAGCAGAAAAAGAAGTCCGGCGGGATCTCCGGCGGGATAAGCTATTAAAATAAATTCGAAGGATAAAAAATGAGCGAAAATTCAGCAAAGCAGAAGACGACAGCCTATATCGTCAAATACGACCGGCCCGAAAATAATGAGCTTGTAAGGGTGGCCACAATACAGAAAGCAAGCCAGCAGCAGGAAGTCCAGACACTTAACGTTCAGGGGGTATTCTATCCTCCCTTTGCATATCAGGATCTTGCAGGACTTTACGGCATCAACCCTTACCACGACAGGTGTATAAACGTTAAGGCGGCCTGCACCGTGGGTCTTGGTTACATCATAGAGGCCGTGGACCCGAAGGATGAGAAAGGCAAGCAGAAAAACGAGGAGTATAAAAGGCTCAAGGATTTTATCGAGAACCACTCCAAATATGCCGGAAAACCTTTTCCCGATACTCTCCTTGCCCTGTCCATGGATTACGAGATGACGGGCGACATGTACCTCGAGGTTGTAAGAAACAACGTCGGGGAAATTGCCGAGGTATATCATATGCCCTTCAAAGAAATGCTGATTAAGTACGATACTGTTACCAGAATACAGACCGTAATCCAGTGGATTCCCCCAAGCCAGACCGAGTTTCAGCCATTCGGGTCTAAAATACAGAAACCCAACGGTACTGGCTATGTAAGTGAGTTTATCCACATTAAAAATTATAATCCCAATAATCGCTTCTACGGAATGCCTGAATACCTGGGTGCCCTGGCCGACATCAGCAACGACGTATCGGCCGCAACCTACCAAAGGGCCAAATTTAAGAATAACTGCCGCCCGGACGTCCTGATCGAGGTAATGGACGATTTTAACAAGGACACGCTCCAGCTGATAACCGACTTCTTCCGGAACAACTACAAGGGAGAGGAAAACGCAGGAAAGGCGCTTGTGCTCTTTACAAGCGAGAGGGAAGGCGGCAAGGACCTTACTGAAAAGATTAAAGTCACCCCCTTTGACTCCGATCTTAAAGAGGCAAGCTTCCGCCAGACGCGCATCGATTACAGGGATGCCGTCATCGCGGCCCATGGTGTGCCAAAAACACTCCTTTCTATAGCTCAGGCAGGCAAGCTCGGCAACACTGAAAGCGGCGACCTGAAGATCTTTATGGAGCTCTTGATTGAGCCGCGTCAGCAGCGCATGGAATTTATGTTAAATGAAATGCTTATAAAGCAGGGACTCGGAATAACCAAGTTCAGGATCAAGCTTAAGGAGCTTGACATCGAGGATGCCAAGAGCGCGGCTGAATTCCTTACGGCCATGTCAACTATCGGCGCCTGGAAGAAAAATGAGATCCGCGAATATACCGGCAAAGAGGCGATTGAGGGGCTGGATGACGAAATGCCCCTGCTTCCTGCAGGCGCCGCCGATCAGGGAGGCACACCCGCCTCTGTAGCCCAGAATGCTGCGGCCATGAGCCTTAACGGCATCCAGATCCAGGCGGCCACAAAGATAGTTCAGGCAGTCTCGGCAGGCGATATACCGAGGGAGTCGGCAAAGAATCAGCTCAAGATCTTCTTCAGCCTTAACGACGAGCAGGCAGAAGCGCTCCTTGGCGACGCGGGTACCGGGCAGGTAATACAGCCGGACAAAAAGACCGGCACCCAAAAGGCCACTCCGGAGGAGGAAGGAGCCGACCTGGTAAAGAGCCTTGTTGTGTTAAAGAGCTTTCTTGAAAAATCAGTAAACTAAGAGGTTATGAAGTGAAAAATATATTAAGAGAACTTGACGGCAGGCCGGGGGCATATATGTTTTTCTGTCCCGGTTGTAAGCATGGTCATGTCGTTTACACAGATCCGCAGCATCCGCAAGCAAGCAATGGCGCTCACTGGGGATTTAATGGCAACCTTGAGAAACCTACATTTTCGCCGAGCATTCTGGTAAGTTGGAATGAAGGGGAGAATTATACTCCCAAAAGATGCCACTCTTTTGTAACTGATGGGAAAATCCAATTTCTTACAGACAGCACTCACGAGCTCGCGGGTAAAACCGTAGCACTGGAGGAGTTTTAATATGCCCTGGCAGCATGAAGCAATAGAAGAAATCGACGACATTCTCTGCATCATTATGAAAGCAGATAAGTACCAGATCCTCGCCAACACCTTAAAGGTGCTACTTCAGAATGCTTGGGAATCTCTGAAGGAAGCGGCCATTGAAGAAGCTTTCCAGGAGTTGGAGAAAGGAGAAGGGGATCTTACTGAAGATGATGTAAAGCAGCTGCTGAGTTCGCTTGAAGTAAAACTCGGGGAGCCTCTTTTCAAGGCCTGCCTGCAAATAGTAGCCGATCACCAGACGAAGGCATACAAACAGGCCTTCAAGAAGATCGATGGCAAGACCACAAACGTGGAGTTCTCTTTCAACAAAACTTCAAAGGATGCCTTAAAATGGCTCAGAGAAAATGAGACCTACTGGATCGGGAAGTTCTACAGCAACCAGATCACGGGCAAGCTCGATGCAACCCTGAACGAATTCGCCAAGGGGATTTTCGAACAAGGCCTCTCCCGTGCCGAGGGTGGAAAACTACTCAGGAGCGCCTGTAAAGACTTTTTTGACAAGCCGGAAGGCTTTAAGGGCCACATCACGGAGTACTGGGAGGGCCTTTCAGACCATATTACCACGCGTGCGCGCGAGTTTGGGCGCGTGGATGCCTACGACCGCGCGGGTATCAAATACGCGAAGATAGTAGCCGTGATGGATGCCAGGACCAGTGAGATCTGCAAGCATATGAATGGGCGTGTATTTCCAGTGTCCCACCTGAGAGACATCCGGGACAAGCTTATGGCCGCCAACTCTCCGGAGGAGGCAAAGGATGTTTCACCATGGCTTAAGACGGCCCAGATCACAGAGCAAGTTGCCGGGAAGAGCACTAAGGATCTGTTATCCGGAGATCTTACGAAGACTCTGGCTTCTCCTCCTTATCACTTCAAATGCCGAACGATTACAGTCGGCGCCACCCAGGAAGAGTACGACAATCAGGATAAGAAGGACTCATGAGGTCCTTCTTCCTATTTCAACTCTGTCAAGCCCTTAATAAAATATTTTCCTTTACCTACTTTTTTGCGGTTTACTACCTTCCGTGAGAGAATTACTTTACCCCCTGAAGAATTAATAATAAATTAATTGCGGGTAGAAGTAATGGCAACCAGACGCCTTTTAGATGCAGATGTAACTTTTATCTCCCTTTGCGGAAAAGGGGCGAATAAGAAGACTCTCATTTACAAGAGCCAGAACACTCAGGCTCCTACTCTCCAAAAAACCGTCCAGATCAAAAAAGTCGACTCCGACGAACACAAAGTTTACTGCATAGTCTATTCCCCCGATGAAACCGACTCCCAGGGCGACACTGCCGACAAGACAGCTATCGAGAAGATGGCCTACGGCTTCATGAAGTCCGGGAGGAACAAGAACGTCGATCAGGACCACGACTTTACGCCAGACGAAGGGTTCATTGCCGAAAGCTGGATACTTAAAACCAGTGATCCCGTTTTTCCTCTTGAGAAAGAAGGCAGCTGGGCGGTGTGCATCAAAGTTGAGAATGAAGAGACCTGGCAGATGGTTAAGGACGGGGAGATTACAGGCATTTCTATGGCGGCCATCGCTCAGGTTGAGGAGATCCCTGACGAAACTACCGACGCGACAGTTAACAAGTCTACAAAACAAAACAAAACAGGAGTGGTCATGAAGACCTTTGCCGAAATAAAAAAGTTTATCACGGATCTTTTCAAAACCAACACTGCCAACGTGCAGAAGGACCTCAACAGCGAAGTGCAGTCCAGAGAGGTCAATTCTCTTGTCTATGCTCTGGAGAGGGTGGTTTACAGCATTTATGAAAATGACGATATCGAGGACAAAAAGCTCGCCGTCCTTGAATCTATCGACCAACTTAAAAATCAGGTAGCCCTGGTCAAGTTTGTAACTGTTGAGAAAGCCGGAAAGATGATATCGGCGGCAAATATGGACAAGCTCATGACGGTTAAGGCTACTGTCGATGAGATGTGCGGAATTGGCGGAACATGCCAGCTGGCCGCAGATAACCCCGGATGTTGCAGTACCTGTCTTGCATGCTGCTGTTGCACAGCAACTAATAAAAGCGGTGATTGCCCTCCGTGCCAATTGGCAACAGACGATCCCGGATGCTGCTCCAAGTGCTGCGTGTCCTCTTTATGCAGCGCCCCAAACAAAGATATGACAATGAAAAGTGATAATTGTAAAAATAAATCCAAAAAAAGCGAGGAAGAAATGAAACCTGAAGAAATTCAGAAGATGATCGACGAGGCAGTCGCTCCGATCAAAAAAGAAAACGAAGCCCTGAAGACCGAAGTTGAAACGCTGAAAAGCGAGAAGGCCTCTCTGGAAAAATCACTGAATGAAAGGGTCGAGAAGATCGAGAAGTCTACTCCTGGCAGCCAGCAACAGGTTCCCGGCGACGGCGGAGCCCCTAAGTCAGGCATGTTCATATAACAGTTTTAGTTAAAGTATTTAATAACAATAACGGGAATTCCCAAAATGACACAAGAAGAAATCTTAAAAGCCATAATCGACACCTCGGCAGGCGGACAGCTTAGCCCTGAAAACGCTAAGCAGTTCATTGATACTACTGTTGATCAGTCTCCTTTCTTAAAGAAGATCAGCGTCGTTCAGATGACTGCAAATACCTACAATATCGACACTGTCGGTGTTGACAGCCGTATCATGCAGGCCCCCGGCGAAGGCGTTGCTCCTTCTACAGTCCAGGGCGCCAATATTGGCCGCAGACAGCTCGTAACAAAGGAAGTTGTTCTTCCTTATGATATTTCTTTCACTTTCCTGGAAGAGAATATCACAAAAGAACAGGCTGATGCAAAACTTCAGCAGATCTTCACGGTCCAGTTCGGTAACGATACTCTGGACATGGCAGTCAATGGCGACGAGTCGCTGGCTGAGACCATCACAGATGCGGATGTTGACGGTAAGGATGACGTAACCGGCCTTACTCAGAAGGACCACACCTTCCTGAGATTAAATAACGGCTGGATCGCCCTCATGCTCGCTGACACCAAAACCCATAAAACCACTTTTGGTGAAGCCACAGCCACCCAGAAGACCAGGCTGGCCGCTGTCCTTAAGAACATGCCCTCAAAGTGGAAGATCAATAAGGACAGACTTTGCTTCCTCATGTCAGTAAATGATTATGAAGACTACCAGACAGAAGTAGGCAACACTGCAGCTGATGCTGGTATTCAGACCCTGCTCACCGGACCGAACTTGAAGTATAAAGGCATCAGCATTGAGCCTGTTGCTTTCGTTCCTGATGGCACAATAATCCTCACTCTCTATGTCAACCTCTATATCGGCATCGGCCGTGACATAAGGGTTGGCAAGTTTGCCAATGAGAGAAAGAGGGTAGTTGAATATACAATCACTGCAAAGCTGGATTACAATTATGCAGTCAGCGATGCTATCGTGATAGGAAAGTAACATGCCCTATAAAGCTTTAGCAAATATTCATGCCGGCAGACTCATAACTGCCGGCCAGATTATTCCTGATGCTGAATATAAGTCCCTTCCGGATTGGGTTAAACCAAGTTTTCAGTCAACATCACAGCCACCGGCACCATCGGCAGCACCCCAGACCCTTAAGGCGGACGACGAGCACCCGTCCGCCGGCAGGGTTTCTTCTACTGCAGAGGAGGAGGCTGAGGTAGTAACAGATAATCCGGATCGGCAGTACATGAATAAAAAGAAAAAGAAGAGATAGCACTAAATGTTAGCAACAGAAGCAAAGGTAAAAAGCGAAGGCAATCTTCCCGATTCCATAAAGGTCGAAAAGATTACGCCCCACCTGGTCAAGGCCTCGAAGAAGATTAAAGGCCTCCTGACACCCGAGCTTTATGCTAAGATTGAAGGCTACGCTACTTCTCAGGACCCGAAAGAGAAAGAAACTTTTGATGATTGCCAGATAGCTGAGGCGAATCTGGCAATGTCTTTTGCCGTAAAGGTATTGAATATCCAGACCCAAGGGAACGGACTTGTAAGAGTTCAGGGCTGGGATGAAAACAGGAGTGAGAATTTAAGCCAGAAGGAAACCGACAGCCTGGCAGAGCATTTTGAAAAGGTGGCAATGGATCTTCTGGCTCCTTTTATACCGCAGGAAGTGCCTGCAGATCCTGCAGATGTACCAGGAACGGTAGTTAAAGGCAGATTTGCAATGGGCGCTATATGAGCCTGATGCTTAATCATGCAGTCGACGAGCTGCAGAAGCAGATCTGGGCTCAGCTTGATAAACTTGCGGAAAGGATAAAAGAAAGGCTTCGCGCCCAGGTTCAGCATGTTCTTAAAGGAAATGATAAGGTCGTTACTTCCACCTTGTGGAAAAGCATAGACGGGGATATAGAGAGGAAAGCCTCGGAGATCATAATAACAATTTTCTCCAATACCAAATATGCCGAATTCGTTCACGAGGGGACCGGCCCTGCAGTTGGCCACAGGAGATACTTCCCGCAGATTACGCCGATTGCGGCCTGGGTGGATGAGAAAAGACTGGCCGGAAGCTATTCAGTTACGACAAAAAGAAGGATGGCAAAAGGCAAGTTCCAGCGCCTGGAGGAAAATTACATCGTAGCCTATAAGATAGCCTGGAAGATCTACCAGCATGGCACCGAAGGCTTGAAGTTTTTTGATATCGCATTAAAGCAGCTGGAGCCCTGGATAGATAAAGAGATCTCAAATTTCAAACCTAAAGTTAACTGACAATGGATATACTCGAGCTCAGAATTTTAATCAGCAACGCACTTACCGCTAAGGGCTTTAACTCAACCGTGGATCCTTACATCAATTTTAAGGACTTCCTGGAGAAAGAAACGCCGGAGCCGGTTGTGATAGTTGAGTCCGGGGAAAATTCGGATTACACTCTTTCAGCTAATGCAACTCCATATAAAGCTGACTTTCAGGTTTCCGTTACATCTATGGTCTACGCAGATCAGCACAGGCCATACAGCGAATTTA
The DNA here is from genome assembly GCA_036261625.1 of Ignavibacteriales bacterium. Lineage (GTDB taxonomy): Bacteria > Bacteroidota > Ignavibacteria > Ignavibacteriales > SURF-24 > JAAXKN01. Next base: position 179,687 of record DATAKL010000058.1, read on the forward strand.
AACCCGAGGCCATGGCCTTAGGTAAATCGGTTCTTAAGGAAATCCGTGACATGAATCTGAGGATAAAAAGCCTCAAGCAGAAGGACGGGGAGTTTATTGTCGATGGGATTAAAGTTTCAGGGGTTACACTCAATCTGATGATAGACGTACAGGTAAGTTTATAAAATAAGTGTTATAAATAATTTCTTAACAAAAAAGCTCACAAAGGAGTATTAAAATGAAACGTGGAATTTTCTCTTTAGCATTCATACTGGTTATTATTGCATTCGGCAGCCTGCAGGCACAGATAAAACAAAACACTTCTGTTAAAGTCCTTCCTGATGGACATAAGGTTATCTATTTCTCGGGCGCTACAGCCGGTACACAGACATATAATTCCAATTCCTTCAGCATTCCGGAGGCCTTAAATGAGTCTCTTACGACTTATCCGGTTGTATTCGGGGCGCAGCTGACGGGAACAAGCACAGCTACACGTAAGATCACCTGTTACATCCAGGGTACGAACTTTGACGGAGGCACTTATGCCAATGTTGATACGCTTCTTTATGCCGACAGCTCAAACGTGGAGATACAAAAAACCGCAAACCTGAACGGGAAAAAGTACGTCTATTACAGGCTTTCAGTTGTGGGCGCCACGGGGAATACAAACACTATATGGAAACTGTGCATATACCCTTATAAGAAAGACTAATATTCGCTAACGGGTGGAGAGAAGTATTTTTCTCCACCTCTAATATGGAGTTGTCTCTAATGGAAAAAGTACAGGGATTTTTTGAAAAGAATCTAATATGGATTATGACACTCGTATTCTCGTTAGGTGTCAACTACGCCGCTGTCACACTCCGCCTTGAGGCAAAAGTCTCAAAAGATGATGTCCGTTACCTAATTCAGGAAGAGCTTAAAAGCAAATCCTACACTCTGATTGACGGCAAGCTAATGGAGATGAGAATGTCGAATCTTGAGAACAAGATGAGCGAAATGAACTCAGGGATAAACAAACTTCTCCAGTACAGCCAGTATAAGGAGAAAGCAAAATGAAGAATATATTTTCATGGATAGAAGTGCAGCTGGAATGGCTTAAAAGCTTCTTTTCGGAAGAGAACGGCAAGGCTTCAAGCAGAAGGCTTTTGGGCTCTGCAATAGTTGCGACCTTTATTTATACCTATATCCGGGTATCCCTTACGCTCAACCGCCTGCAGGATATTTCCGAGATGTGGCTGATCATGCTTAGCGCGATCCTCGGGTTCAATGTTGCTGACTGGCTTATTAAGCTTAAAATAATGAAGACTTCAGGCGAAGTTAAAAAGGAGACTGAGAATAATGGCAACGCGTAACCCTAACGACCTCAGGCCTGATGTGCAGCAGCTGTATACTGAGCTAAGTCGCAAGTTGAAAGATATTAGAATTGACCATCTCCTCATAAATGTGGCCCGGAAGGCAGTTGAACAGCTCGCATATTGGTCACAGGGTCGCAAACCACTGGAAATAGTTAACGGCTACCGCCGCCAGGCAGGCTTGGCTCCGATCACCGCCGTTGAGAACAAAAAGATTGTCACCTGGACACTTGAAAGTAAGCACGTTGTAGATGATAATAATCCCAAGAGCAGGGCTTTTGATATTGTCATCCTACAGGGTGCAAAGCCAGTTTGGGCTACCACTGCAGATACAAACGGCGACCATCATCCGGACTATGAGCAAGCTGGGCTTTTATGGGAGAGCCTGTCACCTAAATGTAGGTGGGGCGGCCGCTTTAACGATCCCGGACATTTTGAGGTAGTGTAGTTATGAAACTTACTGAAATATTAGCCTTAATATTTATCGTGGCGGCTTCGGCTGCAGCAGGGCATTTCCTTTGGCCTGCAAAGAGAAATCCGGGTAACAAGGAAGCGCTCAAGGCTGATACCGTGGTTGTTTACAACACGAGGACAGACACTCTACCCGGGAAAGAAACCTTCGTCCCAGTAAAAGAAAAGGTTAATATCGACAGTCTGTGGCAGGAGGCAAAAGAGTATGCGTTAAAAATGATCTATGGTAATAAAAAGAAGGATAACCCGGACACTCTGAACAATTTCAATTATATCATGATAAGCGACACCACGTTCCAGGATTCCACGCTCTCGGAAAGGATCCGATTTATTTCTCCAATTCCTGTTCACCCCAGGAGCTATTTCACGCGGGAAGTGACCTGGAAAGAAAGACTTGTTTTTCAACCGGTAGTTAAGGAGGAATCCTTCTGGAATAGGTTTTCATGGGGGTTACAGGCAGGGTTTGGATATGGCATTATACACAGGCAGCTGGACTTTTATGTAGGTGCCGGCGGCAGTTTCAAAATAAAATAAAAAGAGTTTTTCTTAAATAAACAGGAGTCTTAAATGTCAGCAAGTATTTCCGGAATAAAATCCCTTATCATGTGCGACGGCGGCACGCTGGCCACAACGCCGGTCGATGCCATTGCAGTCGGCTTAAGGAACGGGGCTTCGCACAAGTTCGGGCCTTACAGAAGTGTTAAGGATTACCGCAACGGCGAATTCCCCAATCTGTACCAGCACACGGTTGAAGCTGAAACCATTCAGCCCACCATGCAGCTCATGCAGAAGATCTTCACTAAGTGGATGAACCTTAAAGGCGACGTCCAGCTCGTAACAAATCCCCAGGATCCTTCAGACGGCACGACAGACGACGTCATAAAGTTTGTCGGCAATAATGCCATCGGTATAGCAGGCGAATTCAAGTACACCGACGAGAAGCGCTCGGCCATAATAACGATGAAAAGAGCTCTCAGCGCTGCAGCGCACCAGGCATTGATCGATGCTATGGACAGCGACACTGCAGTAACAGTGACCGGCATTACCGGCAGAGGTGAAGATTCTTCACTCTTCAGGCCTTTCAACCTCCTTGCATTGGAAGCCCCCAAGGCGACTGCCCTTCTGGTTGACAATGCAGATATCGATTCAATGTCCCTGTCAATCAAGTCAATTGGCTCTGAAGTAAAGCTTCAGGGTTACGACCTGGTCTCAAAGGTTAACGTCACGCTCGAGATCAACCTTCTTAATGCCTCTGCAGCAAAGATCGTTGAGATCCTGGGTAAGGGAGCTTCTCCCTCGGTTCTCGTTAAGTTTGCAAACTCCAGCACCTTCTACGATGCCTTTGATTTTGCAGCCGGCGCCCTGGTCTTGAAAATGGACTATGACAACAACGACAGCTCAAGGATCCTCAAGCTCACGGCTCAGAGAGATTTCGATCTCTGGGAGCTCGCCTGGTCTTTCGGCGCCACCTTCGGCGGAGACGCTGCAGACACCAAGGGAATCAAAGGCGGCACACTAAAATTCGGATATTAATCAGGGAGAAATGAATAACATGAATGCTGAAATTAAAAAAGTACAGTACGAGATTCCGGGTGAAAAGCCCGAGGAAAAGTTTACCGACGAAAAGACGGTCATCGCTATAGTGGTAATAGGATCGTCCGCTTTCGGTGATGTAGCCTTCAGAGCCCTTGCCATAAAGAAAGATGCTGAGGGTAAGTTTACTAAAAATGAGGTCGTATTCTTTGGATCTACACGAGGCGGCCAGGTAGTGCCAACACCTGAAGGCTTCCAGATAGAGATTCCCGGAGGCCTCAATCTCGAGGGAAAGGACTTCGAGCTGAAGGAGATCGCCTCAAAGAAGGTAATTGCATCAGGAAAAATTTTCAAGGCAACGGTGCCGGTCGCCGAGGTGGATGGCCAGCTTTCTTCCGATGCCAAAATAAAACCCAAAAAAGAAAAGCCTAATAGTTCTTTAGCAGATTAAAATTTCCATAAAGCGGAGCAGGGTCACCAAAGGCCTGTTCCGCTTTAATATTACCAACCAAAAACAAAAAAAGGGTGCCAAATGGATCAGAAAGTTTTGAAAATCAACAACATAGAATTCATAATCGAAGAACTTACTCTTGAAGAGCTGGAATCGCTTCTTGCGCTGATGGGACAGCTTAAGCTGGATGTATCATTTACTGACATTAAAGATGTGGCCGGGATCCTGAGCGGTCTTGTAGGTATTATTGGCGAAGTGGGGCAGGCTGAACTCCTTAGAAAGCTGCTTTCTATCGCACTTACCAAGAAAGACAGCAAGGAGAAGGTCTCTCCCGAGTTCTTTGCAAAGGCAAAGCGTTCTGAGATCTTCGGAGCTCTCCAGGATTTTTTTACCGGAGAGGGGAGTTTGATCTTTACTGGGATAAAAGATTTAACGACCTCGATCTTCGGGAAAACAGAGCTGAAAAAGATTATAAATCCTTAAGAAAGTACAGACCGGATGTTTTTGAGCCTGATGTGCCTCTTAATTTCATAGAGGCACTGGTTCAAAGACTTTCAAACGGTGATGCGACAAAGCATCCGGTCATAATGAAAATGAAAGTCAGCACCGCTTATAAATTCGATTATTTCAACAGGGCAAGAGCATTAAATCAGATACTGGACGATATAGCAGCCATAAAAGACAACCAACCATAAAGAGCATACGATCATGAACGAAATAGGCATAAAAGTAACGATCGACGGTAAGGAAGGTGTTATATCCCTTGACCAGCTGGATAAAAAGTTCAACCAACTTAATAACACGGCCACAAGGGTAAAAGACAGCCTTTTCGAGAAGTTCTCCACGCAGGGAGCTATGCTCTTTACCGGGCTGAACCAGGGGCTGGAGCTTGCCAAAAAAGCATTCGATTTCTTCAGCAAGCCGGTCACTCTTGCTATGGATGCCGAGCAGGCTAAAGTTACCTTTGAAGTTCTCCTGGGCTCAGCTGATGCTGCCAATAAGATGATCAAGCAAATGAAGGAGGATGCAGCAAAGACTCCTCTTGAATTTACAGATTTCCAGCAGGCAGGGAAGATCCTTCTTAATTTCGGTGTAGAAGCTGATAAGTTACGCGGCATTATGATGATGCTGGGCGATGTCTCCGGCGGGGATGCCCAGAGGTTCCAGCAGCTGGCGCTCGTATTTGGCCAGGTAGCATCTGCAGGGAAACTCCAGGGACAGGATCTGCTCCAGCTGATCAACGCAGGATTTAACCCCCTGCAGGAGATAAGCCGCACGACCGGCGAAAGCATGGCCAAGCTCAAGAAGGATATGGAAGGCGGTAAGATCTCTTATGATATGGTAATAGGAGCCTTCAAGAGCGCAACCAGTGAAGGTGGCCGCTTTAACGGCATGATGGATAAGCAGTCCCTTACGCTGAAGGGGCTTCTCTCCACATTAAGCGATAACCTCGATCAGGCGATGGTAAAATTCGCTGAGTCGGGACTATTTGAAAAGATCAAGGGCAAGGTTGACGACATTGGCAAATGGATATCTGAGAATGGTGACAAAATAGCAGAAGGATTGGAAAAAGCCGGGGCTGTAATAGGTAAAGTATTTGATGTTATAGTTAAGGGGGCTTCAGCCATTGGACAGACCATTGGATTCCTCTGGAGCTATAAAGAGGCAATTCTGGCCGTGGCCATTGCCTTGGGTATTCTGACTGCAGCTGTAAATGCCGACACAATCGCGCTCACGGCCATGTACGCATGGGACACTATCGTAATAAATGCAAAGAAGATCTGGACTGCAGTACAGTGGGCCCTAAATGCGGCCATGAATGCAAACCCCGTCGTATTGATCACTGCAGGGGTAATTGCTTTTTTAGGCATTCTTTACACCGTAATAGATAAGACGATCGGATGGGCAAAGGCCTGGAATTATATAAAGGCCGCTCTTACCATAGCCTGGGAATATATTAAAGCATTCGGGACGTTCGTTTCCAACTGGGTAACAGGGTTAGTACAGCTTCTTACCCTTCCCTGGCAGATAATGTGGAACACTGCTTCCAATATACTCGGGAAGATCGGCTCCATAATGAAAAAACTTGTGGTGGGTGACTTCGCCGGGATCTGGGACGATATTAAAAGCGGATTCGTTCAGGGTTTCGACGATGCATTAAAAAGCACAACTGAAAGTTTTGCGAAAGCCTATAATGCATTCGACGGACTCGGGGAAAAGTCAGCCAAGCTCTGGAGTGAGGCAGGCAAGGATGCCACAGTACAGAATACTTCCGGCAGTTCTTCCGGAGGACAGCAGACAGATCCTACCAATAGCAATAAAAAAACAGCCAAGGAGCTTACTTCCGAGGAAAAGAAAGCTGCCATTGCCGACCTCGACGCAAAGATGAAAGAGGAAGAAGCTCAGGCAAAGAAGTCCACCGAGAATGAGCTTGAGCGTGAGCAGAAGATTCTGGACATAAACAGGAAATACTCCCTCCTTAAAGTCCAGTATGAGAAAGATAATGCCAAGGAGATTGCTGCAGAGAAAAATAAGATAAATGCAGACTATGACAGCAAACAGGCCGACCTGGACAATAAGAAAAAGAAAGCCCTCCTGGAGCAGAGGAAAACCGAGCTTGATATCGCCTGGGGTACCCGGGAAGCTGAGCTGAAGTATAACGAACAGTCAGACCTTGAGATCCTGAAGGAAAAGAGGCTCTACCTCGAGATGGTAAGGAACCTTTACACTAAGGGCTCAAAGGAATGGAACGATGCACAAAAGGACCTAAACGCCATAGACTGGGAGATCAAGACCGGTGAACGCGCAAAGGCAAGAAGAGACGAGAAAACTAATAAGGGCATTGCTGCAGGACGCGACCGGTTAAACATAAACCAGAACGACGGCTATGCACTGGATGTATTCGATGAAAATCAGAAAGCCTCACAAGACCAGGACGATCTTAAGGAACAGCTCCGGAACAATGAAATTACCAAAGAGCAGTTCGACGCTTTAAGCGAAATAAGGGAAAAAGAGCATCAGAACAGACTCCTGCAGATTAAGAAAGGCGCTTATGATAACTGGCTTGGCCAGCTGGCAGGCCTCTCACGGCAGGAGATAGCAGCCATTAAGGGTATTGCTGATAATCTGGGCTCAACCTTCGGGACGATCGGCGACATGGTCTATAACAGTGCCAAAAGAGAATCTGATTCCTACAAAGAAACCCAGAAAGAAAAACTCAAGAGCGACCGCGAGAAAGCTTTATCTCATGCCAGATCCCAAAAGGATAAGGACAGGATCAACAAGCAGTACGATGCTGCTGAAAAAAAGATGGAAGATGATGCCGATAAAAGGGCCAGGGATAAAGCAAAAGACTGGTACACGGTCCAGAAAGCGGCCAGTGTGGCCAGTGCGACAGTTAACACTTATGAGGCAGCAGATAAGGCACTTACTGCAGCTCCACCACCATGGAACTTTATTCTAATGGGTACCGTAATTGCGGCCGGTCTGGCTAACGTGGCCAGTATAGTAGCCACACCTCTTCCAGGCTTCGCCAGGGGCGTTGTAGGAATTAACGGACCTGGTACAGGTACAAGCGATAGCATTATGGCCAGAATCAGCAAAGGTGAAAGCATTATCACGGAAGAGTCCACAAAGAACGCATCACCTCTCCTTAGGCTTATGAACGGCAGTGCAAGTTTTGCCAAGTGGGCTAACGATGTAATAATAAATGGCGGGGGTATTCTTCCGCGCTATGCAGCCGGCATGGTTGGCGACGCCGGAAGATCCCTCGGAGCCTCAAGGCCGAATATTTCAAACCTTTATGTAAACGACAATGGCGACATCCTGAATAAGATAAATGCGAATATAAGAGACCTTAATAAGCGTCCTATTAATCTACGCATCGGCAACAGGGAAATTAGAGTCCAGGTTATAGAAACATTATCCTATCTGGAGAATCAAAAAGGATGAATAAAATAAGATTTAAGGAATATCCGAACGGGACTTGGGAGGACTGGAGCCAGTACCTTATTACCCCGCCTCAGGTAAACAAAAGAGTTGAGTCAGACAAACCCGGGGAATCCGGCCTCATAGTTTATGATGATGCGGAATTGGAATTAAGGAAGGAAACGGGCAACCCAGTATATAATAAATTTGAGAAGGATCTCACATCCGTTCAGAAGTATCTCTTTGAAATCTATTGTCCTAACAGCCTGGGCCAGCAAAGAAAGCTTTTTGAGGGAATAGCAGATTTCGGGACGCTGGATAAGCCGAAATTGTCCAATACCTTAAGACTTAGCTTAAAAGATAAGCTGAGCGCACTGCAGTTTCTGGAAACAAAGCCATCCAGAACAAGCGTGGACTTTATGGCGAGGCTTGGGAATCCTTACTATGATTACCCGAATGATTCGGCCCCATTAGATGTGGATGCAATTAAAATCTATGGCGTCAATGGGCAGAAAAACAGATTATCAGTGGTCCATGGAGAATATACCATGTACCAGCCATATCCTGGCGACCCTGCAACAAGACAGTGGCAGACACAGGCATGGTATCCGGGTGATCCACTAACCTTTTTACCAGGTGAAATTTTATCCGTTACTGCTGCAGACGGGACTACCATCAATTATCTCATCACTGATTCCTGGATAGCGAAAGATGGGGGCGGACAATCAGTATCCAATGAGCTTTCCTTTATTGTATTAGATACAGATGGTAATTATGTAGAGGGAGACATCGTCTGCTATTCAAAGCAATTCTACGGAGCAGAAATAGGAGTATATGATAGCAGTAGCGGAAGGAACGTTCTTGTGGCCTATGATGGCCTTGCCATTTCCTTACTGTTGGCAAAGCAGCAGTGGACCGAAATACAGCTCGTCAATAGAACAGGATCTTCCACTTTCCCTATCCCTCTCGAGTTTTATGTGCAATTAATGGATGAAAATCCATTTGACACTGACCCCTACGAGGCATTGAAGTTTTTGGCAGATTCTATGAAAAGCTGGATTTTCACTAATCGAAGCGGAAATCTTGTTATTCAGAGCAGGAAGCAGATCGGCAACAATGGCGTTACGCGCAGCCTCAATAATACAGTAATATTTGATGGCAGTGACAAATACGCATGGGATAAAATAAGCGACGGCGTAGACATTAAAGTAAAGTCCTGGGTAACTGTGAACGGGGAATACTTGGAAGGGAGTGCATCCTTATCTAAGACCAGGCCAGGTTATATTAACCCTATCAAGCCAAAGAACCCTATCAGCAAAACGATTCTCGCATCTACATCAGTCCAGAATACCGAAGAAGCATTAAATGCCTGTGCCGCCCAGGTAGCCGAGGATTATTTGGAATTTTATGGCCTCAGGCATTCATCTATGCCGGCCGTCCTCGATCTTGATGATAATATTCTCGGTATAGACGGTGTCCCTGATGACGATCCCGCCTCTGGGTGGGATATGCTTGATGATATTATTCTGGATGGCGAAAGCTATTTCTGGCCGAGGATGAGCTATGACCTCGTAGCAAGAACGGTCGAGATTGAATTTGTAAATGTCACGGGTAACGAATATTACCCTGGGCAGATGTCTGTTCCCAGTGGTACATCTTCAAGCAGCTCCTCTTTAGGAGGCGGATCATCCTCCGGAGGATCTTCCCCCTCGAGCTACGATACAAGGTACTGGTCAGGATCCCCTGTGGGCCTCGATGCAGCACTCGGCCGCCAGTCTCTTGGTCTTAACAACATCGCCAATCTCGGCACCGGCGCAGTAAGCACCGCCGAGTTCAACTACCTGCAGGGGCTGACAGGCAACATCCAGACGCAGCTGAACACGCTGAACGCAGACCGCCACACGCACCCGAACATAGCAGAGCTGAACTCGGTTGACCAGAACCTCTCGAAGCTGAACAGCGTG
>DATAKL010000043.1:0-49274 GCA_036261625.1 Ignavibacteriales bacterium
GTAAACGGATAGGATTTCTTTTTCTGTCATTCTCATCGGTTATCTTATATATTGTCCCTATGTTTATACCATAAAACAAGGAACTTACAATTTCAACCGATATTTTTGGTATTAATTAACTTTTTTACTGAGTAGTAACAAATAATCAAAATGGAATATCAGTTTTGAAGAAAATGAGATAAGGTACCCGTTAAATTACACAATTAATAATAAGAAGCAAGTATCGGGGACTGCTTATCCTAATTTTTGCAATGTGATTATAATCACATTGCAAGCCCATTTGGGCTGCAAAGGCGGGACATTGCTTTTACATTGATTGTAAGCGCCGGATTTCATTTTATGAATTCAGATGTAAAACAATCTTCAGGTTACAATGGATACAACATATATAAAATCTTTTGCTCTCGGAGCCGTTTCAGGAATGCGGAGCCTTATGGCGCCGGTATTTACAAATGAAATCCTTAAGAGCCATCATACCCGCAAACTGATGCACTCGCCTTTCAAGGTCCTTGCAGAAGGCAAGCTCTCCCCGTTTCTTAAGACTGCCGCTCTGGGTGAGATAGTAGTGGATAAGCTGCCCGACATCCCCGACCGCATTGAGCCCGCGCTCCTTGCCGGACGGGCTGCAATGGGGGCCTTAAGCGGAGCTGCATACTGTGCAATGGAAAATAAACAGATGGCCATCGGCGCGGTTACCGGTGCAGCCGGAGCCGTGGCAGCGGCCTACCTGTTCTTTTATCTCAGGAAGAAAGTCGGCAAGGAATTTAAGATAAACGATACGGTTGTAGGCATTGCCGAGGACCTGATGACAATAGGAAGCGGACTCGGGCTCTTAAAAGCGGCTGAATGAACCTGAAAAGATTACTGATATTTCCGTGCTTTTTTTCTGTTTAATTCTTATATTTCTTTCGGAGAAAGTTTTCAGCCTTTGAAACTAAAGCTTTCTCCAAATGAATTCCGGACAGCATCTGAAATAAAATTTTGGGACAGATGAAAACACGGCACTTATTTATTCTGTTATTTTTTGCAGTCTTTGTCCTCCCGGTTAAGTATTTTTCACAGGAGCTCAGATTCTTCAGGGAGAAAATACAGATTGAAGTTAAAAAAGATGAATGCATCCTTACGGGGATATATTATTTTGCAAATAAGTCCGGCATTACGGCATCCCATAATCTCTATTATCCTTACATAGTAAACGATTCCCTTCCCCTTCCATATAAAGCTGAAGTTAAAGATCTTAAGAGCGGCAATAAAATAGCAAGCATTTCAACAGCCAAAGGTATAATATTTGCCGTTAATGCAGCATCGCATGATACAAGCATAGTTGAAGTAAAATATTACCAGAAGACGCCGATGCACATGATGGAGTATATTCTTACGACCACCAAGGAATGGGGAACCTCTTTCGACATGGCGGAATACAGCGTAAAGCTGCCCGCCGGCTACAGGCTGCTTTCGATGCAGCCTCAGTTTGAAAACGAGAAAAAATCTAATAAATACAGAACGTTTTTTACACTGAAGCGGAACTACCTTCCGCAGCATAACTTTGTCATAAAGTGGAAAGAGGATAAAAATGAAAAGGCTACGCGTTAGCGCTCTCATACTGATAACAATTCTCATATTATCAAACAGCCTTAAGGCAAATCCCATAGGCGCTAATTTCTTCAGTGAACTGGTTTTTGATACCACAGGCTGGAAACTTGAAATGAACCTGAATATGAATACTATGGAAGGCGACTCGCTTTCATTGAAAGGCTGGTACCTGGTATGCGGAAAGGATACGGCTTATTTTAAGGACTGGCAGTACCTTAAAGCCCCTCAATACCATGGCTCAGAAAATACCAACTATCTTGTTCTCACAAAAGACAGCCTGAACGGTTTGTTAAACTTAGATATAAGGGGCGAAACACTTCTACTTTATTCACCCGATAAGCTTCAACGGGATAATTTCACATACGGGATGCATCCTCTAAAGCTGAATCAGTCCATCTGCCATACCTATGACGACAATTATTACCTGGACAACTCCCCCACCATCGGGTCAGAAAATGACAGCAATGGAGCCACAGGCATTATTAAGGGTTTTGTAAAAGATGCAGGCGATAACCCGGCAGCAAATTATAGCTATACCGTCCGTTCCCCCGGCTGGGCATTCTACAAGACCGATTCAACAGGACACTTCCAATTTGAATGGCTCTCCAGAGATTATTCATTTTCTTTTCTCCATGAAGGCGGCGGAAAGAGATTCGATGTGTTTTTTGAGCCTGGAGATACTCTAAACCTTGAGTTCAAGCTCGACTGGCTGACAGATGTGCCGAAAAAGCGGGCAATTATAGTAAAGGATAATTCCCTTGCACAGAATTACCCGAATCCCTTTAACCCTTTAACTTCAATCAGCTATTCAATTGCGAAGTCTGGACATGTAACGCTGAAAGTATACAACCTTCTGGGGAATGAAATTTCAACAATTGTAAATGAATTTAAGATTGCCGGAGTGCACAAGGCAACTTTTGATGCCTCCACGCTGCCAAGCGGAGTTTACATTTACATTCTACAGTCCGGTGATTTCAGAAGCGCAAAGAAAATGACGGTTTTGAAGTAATTTCAGACAATATTTAATTAAAATACATTAATAGTGGGTGCAGCTATGAAAAAAGTACTTACCGGTATTTCTTTTGTATTTTTCATTCTGATTTGCTCAAATTCACTAAATGCAAATCCCATTCGTATCGGTTTCTTCAATGAGCTATTGTTTGACAGCAGTGGCTGGAAACTTGAACTGACCATGAGGAACGCTCCCGATGATTCACTTTCGCTTAAAGGATGGTTTATTGTTAGTGGAAAAGACACGGCTTATTTCAGGGACTGGATGTATTTGAAATCTAAAAGAACTGCTAATGGACCCACATCCAACTACCTTGTCGTAACAAAGGACAGTCTTACTGGATGCCTGGATCTTAGTTTGACAGAAGATACATTGTATCTGTATTCCCCCGGGGGTTCCCAAATGGACCATTTAATTTACGGACCGAAAACCTTTATCCCCTCCCTGAAGCAGAATCAGTCCATCTGCAGTACCTTAAAAACTACTTTTTTTGATGAGTACAAGTATTACTTTGATGACTCCCCTACTATAGGAGCAAGGAACGATTCAGTTGGAGCAACTGCCGTACTTAAAGGCTATGTAGTAGATGCAGCCGGAAAAACTGCCGCAAACATAGAAGTTGGCGACTATTATGGAGGTTCGACAAGCAGACCAGGTAAAACCGACTCAACCGGACATTTCAGATTCGATAACTGGCTTGCAAGCAGATACACATTGTATTTCTTACGCAAAGACAACAGCCAGTTTCCTTATCAGCTGTTTACTCTATATTTTCAGCCGGGAGAAACGAAGGATTTGGAATTTAAGCTGGACTGGGTAATTAATGACAACAGTCAGGTTCAGGACGTAGAAAAGAAATTGAGCACTTCGGAAATGAAATACTCTCTGGATCAGAATTATCCGAATCCTTTTAATCCGTCAACTTCAATCAGTTATTCAGTTTTGAAGGCAGGACGTGTAACATTGAAGGTATATAATCTGCTGGGCAATGAGGTGGCTATTCTTGTCAGTGAGTACAAAAATGCCGGAGTGCACAAGGCCACTTTTGATGCTTCAATGCTTCCCAGCGGAGTATATATTTATACTATACAGTCCGGTGAATTCAGAAGCGCTAAGAAGATGACGGTATTGAAATAGGACATTTTTCCGGGATTTAATCGGAACAGCTTTCATTTAAATTCAGTCTTATCCAGATGCACCCACTCATTTCCTGTTTTTTCATAGGAAGTGAGGAGTGCATCTGTAAAGGCGCGTCCGTTCCAGGTTCTTACCTGAATATCTATCCTGTTATGAATTATACTTATGAGATTATAAGCATTCGGCTCGTTCCTTGTTCTGACAGATATTGCCGTCCCGGCCTGTACAGAGATGACGGAGCGTTTTCTTTTGAGATAAAATCCCCTCACGTCGCCTGAGTAATCAAGGTGAAGATGCCCTGAAAGCAGCAGATCGGCATTGCATTCATCAATTACATCAAGAGCAAGTCCCGATCTGCCAACGATTTTAATTGACAGGTTTTCGGGCGGAGGGATAAATGGGTGATGAGTCACAACGATCTTAAAGCGGTCGTTTGGAAAAGAGCATAACTTGCTGCTGAGGTATGAAATCTGATCAACTGATATACGTCCTTCTTTCCAGGCAAGTGAACGTGCGGTATTAAGAGCACAGACGACAATTTCCCCGTCAGCATAAAAAGGATTCAGATCCTCCGAAATATATTTTTTATATCTTTTAAGCGGGGAAAATATTCTTCTGAAAAGATCAAACAACGGAATATCGTGGTTGCCCGGAATTGCGATTATTTTAAAGGGAAGTGAATCTAAAAATGCACGGGCCTTCCTGAATTGACTTACCCTGGCTCTCTGAGTGAAATCCCCGCTTGCCACAATAAGGCTGGGGTTTAGGAAAATTAAATCTTCCCTGAGTGCCTCAGCAATTTTCGGATCCTCTCTTCCGAAGTGCAGATCGGAAATATGGGCTAGTACTCTCATTTGCCCGTCTGACCTTTTGCCGGCAGGATTACGGTCAATTCCATCGGGCGGATTTTATAATGAAGCGGAGGCGCCATGTGAATTACTTCACCATCCAGCGAGACCGCCACAATTTTTCTTTTTGTTTCAAGTCTGATATTTTCAACAAACTGAAGGTCGAAATTCTTCATCTGGTCCAGCCGGTTAAGCAATGCAAGCACAGCAATTTTCAGCAGGCTTAAGCGGCCCTTTATGTGGGCCGTATAAAGGCTTAGTTTCCCGCCTGTTAATGTTACTCTTTTCCCAAGGTTAAACACATCCAGTTTATATTCGTTGTTCCCGATAAATACAAAGGAAGTCCTCCTGGAAATAGCATTATCATCGGATTCCAGCCTGATATTAAAGAGCGGAAAGCGGGCAAGAACAGCAAAAAAGGCTATTATCATTGCCATCCATTTGCCGGTGCCGAATCTTTCAATATGTTTATCGCGGAATTTCACTGCCCTGGGGTAAACCCCAACCGAAGAGTTATTGATGAAAACCTTTCCGTTGACCTCACCTATATCCACCTTTTGCGCTTCTCCCTCTGCAATTACCTTTACGGAGTTTTCCACTTCCAGCGGAATTCCAAGATCCTTGGCAAAGTGGTTCAGTGTCCCAAGAGGAATGATCCCCATCGGGATATTCTTTCCCGCCAGGACGCCGGCCCCTGAACTTAAAGTTCCATCGCCTCCAGCCACAACAATAACGTCAAAATCCCTTGGTATTAAAGTTTCTATAAGCTTTTTAACTTCTTGTCCTTCAACAAGAAAGATCTCAGGATCAATTTTATAGATGCAAAATAACTTTTCCAGTTTCTCTTTAATCCCCTCTCCGGAAGAAGTTGTTCCGGCTGATCTATTTATTACAACTGCTGCTCTCATTATAAAATATCTTAATCTGTTATATAACATAATATCTCACACGCAGGAAATTGTAAACTCAATAATTCAGCCGCTCTGGAATTACTTCATTATCAAAGTCAGCAAACTTTCAGGAACCCTCAACGGAGGAATTTTCCTGTCAAGGAATAAAGCGCTGTCAGGGATGCAGTCAACAAGAAGAATTACATGCATGTTAAAAAGATACCATACTGAAGCAGTATGTTTTAGTTCAGTTAAGACCGGTTAAACGTTTAATCCAAAGGTATTAATCCCATCTTGTTCTTTAGTACGAGAAAACTTACTGACTTCAGGACTACTAACAATGCATCCATTTCCGCTACCATTGGGCGATTGCCATTTTCTTAAAACGGAGTTATGATATTACAGCACCAATAAGTAGGTGCTTAATTAAAAGCCTGGTCCTGTTTTTCCTGTTGACAAACTAAAACACGGATCATGTTCAACCAATTTAAGTTATGTTTAACTAAACATTTTTTGAAAGGATAAAAAAATGAGATACACATTTTTATCACTATTGGCGGCATTAACTCTTGCTTTCACAAGCATAAATGCACAGACTGCATCTTCACGAGTTCAGAAGCAGCATAATGTTACAAGGTTTATGAAGACCCATTTAAGTTCATCGATAGAAATGATTGCCAGGGCACTTGAGAACAGGCAGTACAATATGAGGCTTTCTGCCCTTCAAACCACCAGGCAGCTTGAGCAGCTTTTCCCTGAAGAATCCTTCAGCCGGCTGATACAGCCTCTGATAGCAATTATAAATGACAGTAATTTGGAGACTGAAACACGCGCCCTTGCGGCTATTACGCTTGACCAGCTCCATTCCGATAAAGGAGATGCGGCAATATTTACTGCTGCAGAGAATTGCGAGGATTTAATCATCAAAAATCTATGCCGCGCAATTACAAGAGTTTCCGATGGAACCTTCGTTAATGCCTCAGAGGTAAAGTAATGCCGGAGCCTTTCTCACGAGTGAAATAAAAATCCCACATTTGTCACGATGTGGGATTTTTTTATCCCATAAAACAGGTCCAAAGCCATAACAGGACACCGGTGTCCTGGTGGGACGTACTTATATCTTGCTACGTAATTTCAAATATGGTATTTTCACTCTGAATAACCTGACACAGGTTTTAAGCTGGTGTCAGGTATTTACATAAAAGGGGAGGTATTTTATGAAAAAGATACCGGTAGTTGTTATTGAAGATAACTGGCTTCTGCGTGAGAGCATTAAAGATATGATTGAGCAGGAGCGGGACTTTAAGTTATTGGCGGAATGTGAAAATATAAACTGCATACCGGCGGGACTCGACGGAGCAGCAGTATCGCCGGTTGTTCTTTTGGAACTTGGCAATTGTAATGAAAAAGGATTGCAATTAGTCAGGTCTCTGAAAGAGGCCTTACCGGAAGCAAAAATAGTTATCATGAACCTGATGCCGAAGCAGGAAGATATACTTCAGCTGGTAAGCTGCGGAGTGGAGGGTTTTATTCTGAAAGATGCGGCAAGTGAAGAGTTTTTAACTACTCTGAAGACAGTATTCAGAGGAGAGAAGGTTTTACCCCAAAGACTTACAAATATGCTTTTCTCGCAGATTATAGAGCAGAAAAACGGCAATGAAATGCCTTCGCTTTTAGAGTCGGCGAATTTAAGTTCACGCGAGAGGCAGATCGTAGGCTTTGTGGCAGAAGGGCTTACGAATAAGGAAATAGCACAGCAGTTAAATTTATCGAGTTTCACGGTAAAAAGTCATGTGCATAATATACTAAAAAAGATGGCGCTCAGAAAACGCATGCAGTTAGCCAAAATTGCTGCACTGCAGGAAATTAAGTAGCTTGGAAGAATATCATACATTGGTTCATCTTTCCGTCACTCTGCGGCAGCTTTACTGAGAGCTATGGCTTTTATTAAATATTTACATTACCTTATTTCCTGTATATTTTCTCTTGCAATATAAGATGCATTATCTTATTCTTGTTTATTCCATTATACCGGGGGGCACTTGATTTGGATAAGCTTTCACCTGCAAATCATTCAAATGAGTCTTAACTCCCTTCCGGAAAACTGCATTTTTATAAATAAACAATAGGTATGAAATTGAAACATCTCATCGGTATTACTCTCATACTTGCTGCTTCGTTGTGTTCCTGCTCTTCCGACAGGGCGTCCCAAAACGGCTCCGGGGAAACACTCCTTTCCCACAATATTGTTATTGGTGAAAGCGGCGGCTTTACCGGAATGAACAGCGGCTATTCCATAGATTCCACCGGAGCGGTTAAAAGCTTCCAGGGAATTATTAAACCGGAAAACAAACAGAAGGATATGGGACAACTGAGCCAAGAGCAGATAAAAAGAATTAACCGGCTTATTCCTGAACTTTTGAAGACCAGCTATTCCGAAAAGGCAAATCTCACTTCATACATTACTCTTAGCAAGGATGGTAAGGTTGTAAGGTATACCTGGCCTGGACCGTCACCGGACAAGAATGTTCCCGAGTCATTAAACAAATTCTATACTGAGTTAAACAGCATAATCAATTCACTTAAGAAGTAAAGAATAGATATTTAATCTCCTGAAGTAGTTAAATGCTATAAAAGTCAAAGCCCGGAGCCCTATCAGGTTGCGGGCTTTTTTTATGCAAACATTCAAGCCGGGCTAATCAGCTGCAGTTTCATAGTTATGAAGATTCCTCAGATCGATTATTACGTCGCCGTTATTATCAATAAAGAACGCAGGCTTAAAGCGGGCGCCCCAGATAATTTCATCAAACCTGTAGGAAAATCTGGAATGTACGTACTGGCTGAAGATGTCGTCGTAGCCTTTTATAAGTATAAGGATCTCTGTTTCCAGCTTCTGAAGATCCTCAGCGGTCTTGTTCCAGAAAGGGCTATCCTCATCAATCGGGTGAACGATTGTCCAGCTTAAAGGGAAGAAATAGATGTATGATCGTTCAAGCGTAAGGTTATAGTATTCCCTTTTGCTCGTACCGTTATTGTTTTCCACAAAGGCAACCATAACCTTTGCTTCGACTTCAAGCAGAGCGTTCGATCTCTGGTTGGCAATTCTGAACTGAAAGCTTTTTTTATCCTGGTAAGGAGAAACTAAAGCCTTTTTGCTGTAGAGTATTCTTGCCGTAGGGCGTGAGAATCTTCCGTAAAGGAGGCCCGTAACAAGGGCAAAGCCAAGGAGTCCGGTAAGCGTTTCAAATGTCACTATTATATTTGCCGGAAGTCCCCTTGGCGCCTTATTTCCGTAGCCTACTGTAGAAATGGTCTGTACGCTGAAGAAAAAGAGATTTACCAGCGTATCCAAAGTACTTACTCCCCTTGCGCCATGGACTCCGTCTATGCCGGTTATGAAGTAGAGAAAAGCATATGAGCAATTTATGAGGAAATAAAATCCCATGACTGCGGAGATAAATCTAGGCCACGTAAGATTTACCAGATACTGATAAATATCCCAGATTGAAAACCCCGTTCCCATGCGGGTAATATTAAAAGACCCGTCATTATTAATTATTCTTTTGGTCCGGCTGAAGTACTTTTCACTTAAGCCGGGGTCATTCGACTTTCGTTGAACTGGCATCTGAATTCTTTCACTTTTGTTTCAATTAATAATGTAAGTGAAAAAAATCCTAATGGCTACAGAGTAAAATCGGGAAAGAGAAATGTGCCAATTATCTTTGGCTATTTGACAGTCCGCCAGTTCTCCTTAAATCTCAAAAAATATGTCGGCAAAAAGTCAGTATACTGATAGCTTACCGGCATAAAAGATCCGTCAGATGAAGCTGAAATGCCGAGCAAACGTCCGTCAATCTCCTTCGGGAAGTAAACAGGGATTTCAATTTTGGGAATATCGTCTTCCAATTTCCAAAAATAGACCTTGCCGCCGCTATAACACAAAATAAATTCACTGTTCCTTATATACTTCATATATTGATAATAGCCGGGAGTTTTTGTATAGAATATTTTCTTATTCTTAAGATTATAGAAATACAACGGCTGTGCAAAAGAGTAATTGTAGCAATGAAAAAAGAAGACTTCAGAATTATCACTAAAGCCCATAACTTCTCCGTTAGTAGGAATTCCGGCGCTGTAACAGAGACTCATACTCTCGAGGTCGAAAATAGTAATTTTATCCCAATCACTGCATGCGGCATAATGGTTATCGGGACTCATTTGAATCGAAGAGAATCCTGACGTAAAATATTTATAAACATTCAATGATTTCCTTGTATTTGCAGCAATATTCCATATGATCAGCAGAGAATCAGAGTGGTCGATGATAATGTTGCGGCTGTCAGGGCTTATTGCAATCTTACGAACGTTCAGATCCTGGAAGCTCACCATTTTATCGTTATCAATGTCGTAATATCCATAAATATCATACCTGCTGAAAGCAATAAAACGGCCGTCGCCGCTCAGGAAGTAGTTGGCTGTACCTTTACGGAAAAAGGATTTTGTTCTGAGCAGTGAAAAATCATTGCCGTGGATATTATAGATATTAATCTGATCGGGCTCGCTATCCTGAGAAGGAGAAGTAAAACTGATACATCTTTCTGAGTTGTCGCTTAACTGCACTGGTCCGGAAATAGGTGAAGTTACCATTTCAGGATAAGGATTGTACTTAATCGTCACAGAGTCAGTATAACTGAAATAAGGTCTGTCCAATGTTGCCCCGATTCTGAATTTGTATGTCTCAGAGATGTCCAGATTTTCAGCGATAAAAGAGTTCACATCCTTATTGAGCATGAATGTATCTATTTTGCCGCTGTTAAGGGCTGTTCTTTCTATTTTATATCCGGTTTCAAATGAACTGGAGTCTCTCCAGATTAGCTTTACAGAACTACGCGAGAGTGTCTTAACATTCAAGCCTTTAGCAGGATTTCCCGTAAAGTATTCTGATTCGGGGTCGTACCGGTTAACAGAAACGGGATCCGATATCTTCCGGCAGCCTGCAAGCAGAAAAGAAATAAGAATCAGTATAAGTATAGATTTCATAATTTTGGGCGTTAAAAATTAAATTTCATTCCGACTGACATTTTATCTTTACCCAGCTGCCAGGATAATCCGTTTAATTCCTGCATCTTCTTTAGATCTGCAAAATCCTTTACCGAATGGAACAGAAGCACGTCTATGAGGTTATAGATATAAGCGCCGGCAAGAAGTCCCAGTGTCAGATTTTTGGGTCCTGAGGCTTTATCCATATCGTCTTTGGTCTGCATCATAAGTTTTTTATTAGCCAGGGCATCGGTTTCATTTTCGGAGGCCAGGTATTTATCCATCCTGAGGTTATATAACCCTTTTTTTTGCGAGAAATCATCAGCCGTCAAATATGCAGCAGCGCCCAGGCCTAAGAATCCGCCCATGAGGGATAGTCCTTTTATGAGTGATCCGTCGTAAGCCTGCCCAAGTCCGGGCACAAATATTGAAAGCACCAGAGGCGTCGACTGGAATTTTTTCTTTGTAATGATTGTATAATGAAATTCACCTTCTGAAATAAAATCCAGAGCAAGTTTTTCATTTTTCTTCGTATCCTCAGCAGAAATGAAGTGCTCACCCGCTGGGATAACTATTGATGCAGGGACTTTCTGATTTATCTGTTTGCCTTCAAAAACAATATTACTGTATTTTCCCAATGCGCTCAGATCAAGGCTCGAGAGAGGGCTTTTTAGTTTTATATTAAGGTCATGGCGGTGATGGCTGTATTTTGGAATATAGAAGGTCTCTTCCTTCTGCAGGCAGCCTTCCCTGACAAGTTTTACGGTGGTGAGTCCATCGTTTACCCTCAGGTCATCCAGAGGAGTCTTCCCTCTCAGTGAATCGTTTACAAAAATGCTGGCGCCTTCAGGGTCAGAATGTACATTGAGAATTGAGTATGTTTTATCCAGCAATGCATGAATGCTGATTTCATTTCTTTCCTGAGCTTTTACAGCCATTACCCAGTTTGTGTCCTTGTCGCTTTTTATCCTCAGAGAGAATGAAAGTCTCGGGAAGTTAAAGAGTCTAAGGGGGGTCTGGCCGCATAAAGAGTCGTTGATAAAAACCCTGGCGTTTGAGGGCTCGGATGTAATAAAGTATGAGCAAGTGTGAACTGAGTCAGAAGGACTAAAGCTGCTGCCAGATACCACACTGTAAAGTAAAAGAAAAACTGCCGCCAATTTGGATATCGACATATTTTGCGCACCTGAATTCTTGAAAGATGGCAAAAAATACAACTTAAATGTACAATGGACAAGAAAAAAGATTTTCTGCTTACCCGCCTTCAGGCACACGCGATACCAAACTTATTACTTGACGGAAACTCATATTTATAATACCTTATAAGGGCAAGACTGTTCATTACTATTCTGTAAATGGACGGACATTTAAATTAGCACCCTCTTTTCCGCCCTTTCTGAGTTTTTCCTCTAATCATTAAACAAAACAGTTAAAGCAGAAGGAGAAACTATGATTGGACAGACAATTTCCCACTATAAGATTCTCGAGAAGCTGGGTGAAGGCGGCATGGGGGTGGTCTATAAGGCTGAAGATCAGAAGCTGAAGCGTACTGTTGCAATTAAAGTCCTGCCAGGATCCTTTATTCAGGACGAACTATCAAAGAAAAGATTTATTAATGAAGCTCAGACTGCATCCTCCCTTCAGCATAACAATATCTGCACCATTCATGAAATTGATGAACTCCCCGGCGGCGGGCTGTTTATTGTAATGGATTATTATGAAGGCGAAACGCTTAAAAACAAAATTTCAAGCGGACCTCTGGAAATAAGTGAAATAATAGAACTTACAACTCAGATTGCCGAGGGCTTAAAGAAGGCCCATGAAAATGGGATAATTCACAGGGATATAAAGCCTGCAAACATATTTATAACTAATGACGGCACAGTAAAAATACTTGACTTCGGGCTTGCCAAGAAGAAAGATCAGACACTCTTTACACGAATTGGATCAAGATTTGGTACAATTGACTATATGTCTCCCGAACAGATAAAAGGTGAAAAAGTTGATCTGAGGGCAGACATATGGTCACTGGGCATTATTCTATATGAAATGCTTACCGGAGAGCATCCCTTTAAGGCTGACTACGAGCAGGCAATAATATATTTGATACTTAACCAGGAGCCGGAAAAAGCAGAGAAATTCAGAAGCGATATTCCTGAAAGACTCCTCCGGATACTTGAAAAATCAATGGCAAAAGATAAGGAAGACAGATATGAGACTCTGTCAATTCTTCTCGAGGATCTGATAAATATCGCAGCTGCAAGAGAAGAATGCTTCCACCTCCCTGCCCCCAAGCCATCCCATTCCATTGCCGTAATGCCATTTGTCAATATGAGCACTGATAAAGAGCAGGATTCCTTCTGCGACGGCCTGACTGAAGAACTGATCAACGCGCTTTCAAATATCAGTGACCTTAAAGTAGTAGCCCGGACATCGGCTTTTGCCTTTAAGGGCAGCGGCATGGACCTTAGAAATATCGGCAGAAAACTGGACGTAAGAACGGTCCTGGAAGGAAGTGTCAGAAAGTCCGGCAACAATCTCCGCATTACGGCACAGCTGATAAATGTTATGGACGGCTATCACCTGTGGTCGCAGAGATATGACCGCGAAATTAAAGATATCTTTAAGATACAGGATGACATTTCGCTTGCAATTGCCGAAGTACTAAAGGTTAAGCTTCTGAAAAATGAAAAGGAAAGAATTCTAAAACGCTATACAGACAATATTGAGGCATACAATTTCTTCCAGCATGGTTTCTACTTTTTCAACCAACTGGATCTCAATATATTGGAAAGATCCATTAAATATTTTAATCAGGCCCTGGAAATTGACCCCAATTATGCACTGGCTTATATAGGGCTGGCAGGCTGCTACTTTGCAATGAACTTTTTCGGTATAAAAAGAAGCGCTGAGGCTAAGCCCGCCATGAAAAAGTTTATTGAAAAAGCCCTCGAAATTGATGATAACCTCTGCGAAGCATATTATCTTCTGGCCTTATATCAGGGGTGTCTGGACCATGACCAGTCTGCCGCAGAAAGTTCTTACAGGCGCAGCCTTGAAATAAACCCCAACTCCACGATGGCTCTTCAGAATTACAGCATTCTCCAGGTAAATAACGGACACCTGGACACGGCCAGGAAGCTGGCAGCAAGAGCAAAATTACTTGATCCTCTTTCAGACTATGTCGAGTTATGCGCCCTTTTCCCTGAGTTCTATGACAGAAAATACGAAGAAATAATTCACCGCCTGGAGAACTTTCAGAAATCGGATCCCCCTTTCTGGTGGGGCTTCTGGTACCTGTGGCGGACGCTTTCATTATTAAACAGAAAGCCGGAGGCCGTGGAAGTACTGAAAAAAACATTTTCAATTATCGGTATGGGCGGCATTGTCACTGAAATGGGAAAAGCCGGCATTGATAATTCTTTTTCTGCAGCTGCTGACACAATGGCTGAAATCTATAAACAGCGTTATGTTTCCCCTTACGTTATTGCAATTCTTTTCAGCCATGCCGGAGAACTTGATAAATCATTTTTATATCTGGAAAAAGCACTTGAGGAAAACGATTCCCAGTTGGAATTTATTTTTTGCGACCCGGAATGGGACGGCTTACGCTGTAACCCGCTCTTTATCAAATGGAATAAAAGACTTGGATTTAATATATGATTACAGAAATACTTAATAAAACTATCTCACATTACAAGATCCTCGAGAAACTGGGTGAAGGCGGAATGGGGGTAGTCTATAAGGCTGAAGATTTGAAACTAAAACGCATTGTAGCCATCAAACTTCTTCCTGAATCCTTTATACAGGATGAGCAATCCAAGAAAAGATTCATCAATGAGGCCGAAACTGCCTCATCTCTCCAGCACAACAACATCTGCACCATTCATGAGATCGATGAGATGGCCGATGGAGGACTATTTATTGTTATGGACTACTATGAGGGGGAAACGCTTAAGAATAAGATTTCACGCTCAAGACCTGAAATGGATGAAATCATTAAGATAACCACCCAGATAGCCGTGGGTCTCCGGAAAGCTCACGAAAACGGTATCATACACAGGGACATAAAGCCGGCCAATATATTCATTACAAAGGAAGGAACAGTTAAGATATTGGACTTTGGACTGGCAAAAAGAAAAGACAAGACCCTTTTTACCAGGATAGGCCTGAGGTTTGGAACAATTGACTATATGTCGCCGGAGCAGATTAAGGCAGAGAAGGTTGATTTGAGGACAGACATATGGTCGCTTGGAGTAGTTCTCTATGAGATGCTTACGGGTGAGCAACCCTTTAAGGCAGAGTATGAACAGGCCGTAATATACTTGATCTTAAATCAGGAACCGGAGGACCCGAGAAAATTCAGGAGTGATATTCCTGAAAGGCTGCTTAGAATTCTTGAGAAATCAATTGCCAAGGAAAGAGAGGACAGGTACGATGATCTGTCATATATGTTAGAAGATCTGAAGAATATCGCAGGAAAGGAAGAAAGTACTGAATTTCATCTGCCCGCTCCAAGACCCTCACAGTCAATAGCAGTAATGCCGTTTGTAAATATGAGTACTGAGGCTGAGCAGGAGAACTTCTGTGACGGACTGACAGAAGAACTGATCAATGCACTTTCACGTATTAGTGACTTAAAGGTGACTGCCCGAACATCGGCTTTCGCGTTCAAGGGATCGGGTTATGATGTGCGGAAAATCGGACGGAAGCTTGATGTAAGAGCAGTCCTTGAAGGCAGCGTAAGAAAGGAAGGAAGTAAACTGAGGATAACAGCACAGCTTGTTAATGTCCTGGATGGATACCACCTGTGGTCGGAAAGGTACGACAGGGACATGAATGACCTGTTCAAAATACAGGATGAAATAACTTTTGCAATTGTGGATGCACTGAAGGTAAAGCTGTTAGGAGATGAAAAAGTAAAGATTCAGAAGCGTTATACTGATAATATAGAAGCATACAACCTTTGTCAAAAAGGCTCTTACACTTTCAATCAGGTTGACCCGGCCCTGTTCGACAGGAGTATTGAATTATACAGTGAGGCACTGAAATTGGACCCTGATTATGCCCTTGCCTATTACGGTCTGGCATATGTTCTTTTCGGTAAAACAATTTTTGGTCTTAAGCGCACATCCGAAGTAATTGAGGAATTTAGAAAATGTGTCTACAGAATTTTGGAAATAGATGATAACCTCAGTGAAGGTTATGATCTTCTGGGTTTATTAAAAGCTGTTTATGAGTGGAAAAAATCGGAGGGTTTAAAGGCCGAGGAGCATTGTCTTGAACTAAACCCGAACAGTGTTAACGGCCTTACAAATTACAGCATCATATTTTCTACACTTAGACAATTTGATCTGGCAAAAAAATATGCTGAAAAGGCCTATGCCATTGACCCCCTTTCAGAATATTCAAAGACTTCTCTTATTTATACTCATTTCTACACAGAACCTTATGAAAATACTTATAAAGTACTTTCACAATTCCTTGAAAGGAAACCGCCTTTTCTGCATGCCATGTTGTATTTTTGGCGCACACTCTCCTTTATGAACAGGAAAGAAGAAGCTGTGGAGGTATGCCGACAAGTATTCGTCATATCAGGAATGAATGATATTGCTATGGCAATGGATAAGGCCGGTGTTGATAAAGCCTTTAATACTGCAGCAGACATTCTCTCTGAGCGCTATAAACATAAATATACCTCTCCATATGACATTGCATTACTTTACAGCCATGCAGGAAAACAGGAAGTGGCATTACAGTGGGTTGAAGAATCCTTGAATGCAGCTGATCCAAAGGTAATATATATGAATATAGACCCCGAATGGGAGAGTTCGCGGGGTGAGGCACGCTTCCAAGAGTATTTGAAAAAGGCAGGCTTTTTAAAATGAGTTATAGAGCAGAAAATATTGCCCCGGAGAAACTGGCCGCATTGGTCGAAATGGCAGAAATACTAGGCCGACAAAGCGGCTATGAGGAAGTTCTGAGGCTTGTAGTGGAAAGGGCGTCCGGCCTTGTTAATGCCGATTCTGCCCTGATTATGATGATTAACCCAAAAACACGGGATACCATAAAAACCATATATGCAGAGAAGAACCCGGCCGACGAACTGAACCATTTCCTGCACACAAACATCTGCGGATGGGTTCTTATAAAGCACACTTCTTTACTTAGCTCCGATATAAAACAGGATAACCGTTTCAGGAAAAACTTATTCGAAAAGACCTGCGTAGGATCGGTTTTATGCGTCCCCTTAAGAATAGAGAATACCATAATCGGAACCATACTGCTCTTAAAAAACGAAAAAGGTACCGTATTCACCGAAAATGATCTTATCCTTATGGAACTGTTTTCCGCCGTCACCTCCCCGTTCCTGCACTGCACGCAGGATATCGAACGCTATTTTTCAGCACAGCTTCCAAAGGAAGTTCTCTTAAATAAATATTCTTTGCTTGGGCTTTACGGAAAAAGTCCCAGATTCATAGAGCTTCTTCAGGCAATAGAGGCTGCAGCCCGATGTGATGTAAAAATACTTTTGGAGGGTGAAAGCGGAACCGGCAAGGAACTCGTGGCAAGAGCGGTTCATAAGTTAAGCTCAAGAAGCAGCAGGAAGTTTGTAGCTATTGACTGCGGGGCAATTCAGCCAAACCTGGTCGAAAGCGAGCTTTTCGGACACATTAAGGGCTCATTTACCGGAGCTGTAATGGACCGTAAAGGGTTATTTGAAGAAGCCCACGGCGGAACACTTTTTATGGATGAAATAAATAACCTTCCCTTTGAAATGCAGTCCAAGCTCCTGAGGGTTCTGCAGGATGAAGAGATCCGCCCTGTTGGAAGTAATAATGTAAGAAAAGTTGACGTGCGTATTATTACTGCCTCCAGTGTATCCCTGAAGAAACTTGTCGCGGAAAACAAGTTCAGGGAAGACCTTTTCTACCGCCTGAATGTATACCCGATCTTTGTTCCCTCCTTAAACGACCGGACTGAAGATATTCCCCTGCTTGCTGACTGCTTCCTAAAAAAATTTTCCTGTGGGCAAAACAAGGATGCCGAAGCGCTTTCGGAGGAAGTGCTGGACTTTATGAAACAGCGCAAATGGGCGGGCAATATCCGCGAACTGGAGAACTTTGTGGAAAGACTGGTGACACTTGTTCCCCAGAAGCAGAAGACCATAGACAGGAAAATATTGCCGCCTGAGTTTCATAAAGAAATGCAAAAGCTGAAAAAAGACTACACTGGCCTCCAGCCCGGGAAATCCTTAAGTGAGAGCCTTGAGGCCTGCGAAGAGGACCTTATAAGAGCCGCCCTGAATAAATGCGGCTTGAACCAGTCGAAGGCTGCAGAGATGCTGAAGATTTCAGAACACTCCATGCGCTACAAAATGGGAAAACTAAAAATTGTAAAACCAGGCTGATAATACCATTTAACTCTTCGTCAAAATTGACGAATTTTTTCACATGCATTTCTAATTAATAAACCTATAAAATGCTTAAAAAGAAGCATTTATACACTCTCCATTTATGGCACTCTTTTTGGATAAGTGACATAGTAAGATAAAAAGTACAACTTCACTTAAGCCGCTCACAAAAAGCCGCTTCCATTAAGACTTCAAGATGCGACCGGATCTAACAACAACATTAAACTAAAGGAGGCAGTATGTCACTTTTACCCAGATCCCGTTCATCGGGAACGAAAAGCAGTTTCGGGAAGTTTTTCTTTGTGATAATTTCCCTGATCTTTATTTCTTCAAGTATCATGGCTCAGTACGGGGCGTGGACAAAAAAAGCCCCAATACCTACACCAGTTGGCAGCGCTTCTGCCAGCGTAGTTGATAATAAGATTTTTGTTTTGGGAGGAATGACTGGAATTTCCATTGTGAATGTATCATTAAATCAGGTTTATGATCCTGCAACAAACTCCTGGACAATAAAGACACCGCTCCCAACTGCAAGAGGTTTTCTTTCAACTGCAGTTGTAAATGATATAATTTACGTTATGGGAGGAGGTTATCCTACTTCTACAAAAGTAGTTGAAGCCTACGACCCTAAAACCGATACATGGACTAAGAAGGCAGACATGCTGGGCCCGCGAATAGGTGCAAGTGCAGCCGTGGTTGACGGGATAATCTATAACATCGGCGGCAATTACACTGAACGCAGCTGCGAAGCATATGATCCCAAAACAAACACCTGGACTGCAAAAACTCCTATGCCCTCTTCAGGCGGAGCTGTTGCTGTAACGGAATACAACGGACTTATCTATGTGTTCGGCGGAGGACTGAATTATACAACATATAATACAGTCTTTGCCTATGATCCTAAGACCGATACATGGACAAAAAAAAGCGATATGCCTACAGCGAGATACGGCCTCAGAACGTTTCTTGCAAACGGGAAAATCTATGCCGTTGGAGGAGGCCAGAAAGACAACAGCTCTATTTCTGCTGTAGAAGTCTATGACCCTGTAAAGGACACTTGGGATACAAAGGCTAATATGCCCTTTACAGATGTATTTTTTGCTGGTGCAGTCGACAGCAATATAATCTACATCTTATCTGGAACCACAGACTGGGTGCACGCAGCAGTTGATAGCTGGCAATTTGATCCTTCATTATGTACAGAAATTGCCTCAGGCGATATAAGCGGCGTTTGGACACTGGCCAAGTCGCCCTATCATATCAATGGCGCAGTCACAATTCCAAAGGATTCATCTCTTACAATAGAGCCTGGGGTGGAAGTAATCTTTATGGGTCATTACAAAATGAACGTCCAGGGAAGGATTCTTGCCATAGGGACAGCAAGTTCTCCTGTTATATTTACGGCTATGGATCAGAAGGCAGGCTGGCATGGCATTAGGTTCATAAATACACCCAATACAAACGATACTTCCAAACTTGTCTACTGCTCATTTAAGTTCGGAAAAGCAAACACAGGAGAGCGCTCGAGCCTTGACAGAAGCGGCGGAGCAGTTCTGATTAGCGGCTTCGACAAGGTGCTCGTGTCCAATTCCCTGTTTGCCTATAACATTTCGGAAGGTGAACAGGCTACAACCTGCGGAGCAGGAGTAGGAATACTTAATGCGTCGCCCGTAATTACCAAAAGCACATTTATATACAACAGCGCCACATCTGCCGCCGCCATTGGGTGTGCATATACCTCAAAAGCAGTAATTTCTTACAATACTATATCAAAAAATTCGAGCCTGTACGGCGGAGGCATAATTACAGCAAATACTTCTGACAATAGGCCTGTTATTACTGGTAACACAATTTCTGAGAACAGAAATAATACCGGCGGAGGCGGAGGCGGCATAGTAGTTTACAATTATTCAAATCCCCTTATAACAAATAACATTATAGTAAATAACCAGACTCCTATGGGTGGAGGCATAAGCTGTTCTGATAACGCCCGTCCAATAATCATTAACAATACAATTGCCAATAATTCCGGACAAAAGGGCGGAGGCTTATATTTGGAAAGTAATTCCAATGCTATACTAATAAATAATATTATTTATGGAAACACCGGGGAAATGGGCCCCCAGGTTTACTTAAATTCATCAAATCCTATCTTCCATTATAATAATATACAGGGAGGAAAGGAAGCTTTTAAGGGCACACAATTCTCGGGGACATATGCGAATAACATTGACAATGATCCGATATTTATGAATAAAAGTTTGGACAATTATGCTCTCTACCTGACATCTCCAAGCATAGGCGCCGGAGCGGATTCGGTGAATATTGCAGGAGTGATGTATTATGCTCCCCCGTTCTGCATAATGGGAAACCCCAGACCGAGTCCTGCCGGAACAAAACCCGATCAGGGAGCCTGTGAAAGCCTGTTTGGCCCTGCAACTTCAAGTCTGGAAAAAGAGTCCGTATTGCCCAATGAGTTCAGGCTTAATCAGAATTATCCTAATCCGTTCAACCCGTCCACTGTAATCAGCTATTCAATTCCCTATCCGATGCATGTAACACTGAAAGTCTTTGACTTACTCGGGCGTGAAGTGGCAACACTGGTAAATGAAGAGAAAGCTGAAGGCATCCACAATGCAGTCTGGAAAGCAGACAACATCTCAAGCGGAGTTTACTTTTATGAACTCAGGGCCGGAAACTTTATTGAGAAAAGAAAAATGATGCTTATCCGTTAACAAAAAGCCCGGTTAACAAAAAAGTCCGGATGAGAATTGTCCGGGCTTTTATTCCTTAAAAACCGTAGCCTAAGCCTGCCGAGAGTCTGAGCCCGTCCAACCCGGGCATCATCGGATCCCCGGAATCAGTTTTTTTAACCGTCTCCCCTTCATATTGAAATGTGGACGGCAGACAAAACATATAGCCGACGGTCCCGCTAATGTTAAAATTATAAAGGTTAAATGACAAGCCTGCTCCCGGAGTAATACCCACCGTAAAGTTACTGAATTCAAGAGATTCTTCACTCCGATAGTCGTAAAGCTGCTCGAGTGCTTTGGTTTCAAAAGAAGCCGATATAAACGATATCCCTAAATTAAGATTCCAGGAAATAAAACTGTTCAGCTTAAAGTCCTTTTCCCCCATCAGACCCAGTGCCCAGCCCTGCAGTATCTGATCCAGGCGTTCCTCCCCTGAATAGTCCTTGTAGTCCATTCGGACTCCGGTCGAAAACTGTTCTAAATATACTCCCGCATTTATTCCCAGTGAATCCTTTACCGGAATGAGCAGCTGAACCTGCAGACCGTAATAAGGCGGGAAGGACTGCAGTGCCCTGGCCGGAATATTGTAATTCCGCAAAAGCATAATTGCATGGTCGTGCATATACTTCAAATCCCCGGCATTAAAGTAGTTGTATGTAAGTTTCCCCCTCAGAGAAAAATAATGCAGGGCGAAAAGCGAATTCTGAAACAAAACTACAAAGGATATTAGGATCAGTATTTTTTTATTCATGGTATACCGTGTTCATCAGTTATAATTCAGTTTGATATAGTAACCGTTACTGCTGAAGAGAGTGGAGTTCGTAAAATAAAGATGGCTGCCGTTGGCAACCGGAATCTCCTTAATAACTCTTCCTGTCATTGTGTCATAAATCCTGAACCTGGAGTTGCCGGTTTGTACCCCAAGATACCCCGTAACCGGGTCCAGTCCTCCACCATAAATCACGGATTCAATAGGAAAGCTCCTTACAAGGGAGTAGTCGGAGCACCTCCGTACATAAACTATGCCGCCGGGGTTGATCTCAATAAATTCCTTTCCGGATGGCAGAAAGGCATTGCCTGATGTGGCATTCTGCAAATCCGTCAAATACATCCAGACAAACTTGCCATTTTTCAGGTTCATCATCTGCAGGCCCGCATTAAGAATATATTCCCCTTCATCAGTCAGTTTCGACATTTCCTCCTGCGCGAAACCATAGGCCGGCATCGCCGAATCCTTTTTAACGAGGCTGAAAGGGTTCAGGTTGAGAAGAACCATTACACCAGGACCCCGTATTGTATATGAACCATCAAACCTTAATCCCGAGTAAATGCACAGGCCGGTTTCCGAAACGGCCATATTTGTATTTACTGAATAATACCCCATAATTTCGTCAGTGTACCTCGTCTGCGAAACGGGTTCAAGTGTAAGGGGGTTGACCATGGTAAAAGTGTGAGGCGCTCCGTAGATTGAAGGTCCGAACGCTTCGTTGGTAACCGCCACCTTGCCCCCGCTGCTGATCCAATACTGTCCGGTCTTTTCAGCCATTACCTTCATTGAAGAGGCATCCACTCTTGTAGTTTTGTTCTGGTATAAGTAACTAAGATAAAAGGAATTAAGAGCCTGGATGTACCTGACAGAGCCGATGCCATCCGGCAGACCGGGATTACCCGTCTGGGCTGAGACACCCCGGAAATGATTCCTGAAGTCTGAACTGGCAAATGATTTTACAAAGTATGTAAACGGTTTGCCAAAAGCGGCAGATTAAGCGGCGGCAGATAGAGCACAGGGGCCTGCCAAATCAGTTTCAATCAGTCATTCTTTGCGCGGTAATGAAGAACGACCGTCCCCTTTTCGTATCTTTTCATGTCTATGAGCTCCAGGTTATGCGGCTTTTCTATATTTTCCAGAAACATATTTCTGCCCGGCAGTATCACATGATCGACTACAAGCCTGTATTCATCTATTAAGCCCAGGTTTGTAAAGCTTTGTACCAGGTTTGCACCGCCGACAATAACCATATTCCTGCCCGCATCCTGCTTCATTTTTTTTATTTCATCTCTAACATTTTCATGGATGAGGCGGATGGTTTCCCACTTTCCCCATTTGACCTCAAATGGAGCCCTTGAGATTACAATTTTGGGCGTTTTATTCACCCAGTCTGCAAATCTGTCTGACAATGGAGGCCAGTATTGAGACAAGCCCTCATAGGTCACCCTCCCCATTATCATAGTGTCAACAGAGAGAAAGAATTTTTCAATGCCAGGCAGTGATTCCTCAACTCCGGCCAGCAGCCAATCCATCTCACCATTCGGCCCGGATATAAGACCATTTATGGAGATGTGCATCGATACGATCAGTTTTCTCATCATTGCTCCCATGTGGCTTCTTCAATTATTAATATTAAAGGATGAACAAAATTACAAGGGCATTAAAATAAGCAGGTATCAGGCCTTAGTGTGATGTGATCTTAAGTTGTATTTAAGCCAGCCGGCTTGGCGTCTCTGATCTGCTTAAAGAAACTATTCGGTTAAAGACCATTATTGCAAATTCATGGTTAAAAAACTATATTTATTATAAATTATTTGCCTTTTATGGATAAAAATAAACAGATTGAATACTGGCGCACTTCAGCAGAATATGACTGGAGTACTGCATAGGATATATCTAGTTCAGGCAAGAACTTCCATTTCTGCCTGTTTTTATGCCATCTTGTAATTGAAAAACTGCTAAAAGCTTTAGCAGTTAAAGAGACTAATGAGTTTCCTCCTAAGACACACAACCTTTTGCGATTATCTGAGATTTCAAAGCTTGCAGTTACACCTGAGGATATTAGATTTTTAGAAGAGCTTAATCAGTTTCAGATGGATACGCGTTATCCTGATGAAAAGTTTACTCTTTATAAAATGGCAACAATAGATTTTACTTCTGAAAGAATAAGAAAAGTGGAGGACCTGAAAAAATGGCTGGAATCTCAAATATAGAAATAACTGAAACTGTTAACCGTTACCTCTCGCGCGTTAAAGAGAAGTTTAATATCGAAAGGGCCTATATCTTTGGCTCCTATGCAAATGGAACGGCAGGTAAAGACAGCGATATAGACATTGCACTCATATCTTCAGCTTTCAGCGGAAACAGATTTTGGGATAATGTTCAAGCAGGAGAACTGACCTGGGGCATTGATACCAGAATCGAACCTGTCACATTCAGACCTGAAGATTTTACTCTGCAGAATCTCTTGGCTTCAGAAATAATCAGGACAGGTATAGAACTTAAAGTCACTTAACCTGTTTTTTGTGATTGGATCTGAAGTCGTATTTAAGCCAGCCCGCCTCACGCTCAAACTCCTCCCTGCTTCTTTTGTAACGGGCGGCAAGAACTGAGGAGCGCCCGAAGTAGCTGAGGAGCGCCCGAAGTAGCCAAGAAGCTCCTTTGGGTTGTTCCTGTCCACAACCGGCAGACGGCCTATG
Organism: Ignavibacteriales bacterium; assembly: GCA_036261625.1. Classification (GTDB taxonomy): domain Bacteria; phylum Bacteroidota; class Ignavibacteria; order Ignavibacteriales; family SURF-24; genus JAAXKN01. The sequence goes on from DATAKL010000043.1 coordinate 24,156, forward strand.
TTATTCCTGGCCATTTTCATAGCCGCCGCCTGAACCGTCTCTTCAGGATATGTAACCCATAATGCAGTACTCACGGTGTTATTCTTGACTTTGACGGCGGTGAAGTACCTTCAATCTTTTTTCTTCCTGTCGCTTGTACTCCCCATTTTATTTCAGGTAAAATGCGCGCGGATGTAAATTGTCCCCTGAACTTCGAACTTCGAATTTCAAACCTCGAACTTTATTGAATGCTTATTCTAAAAATAATAGCACATTACAAATAAATTCCCTATCTTATTATCCAATAACACCTTGCAAGTATAATCCGGGCATCTTTTTGGCCCTTAATGTGAATATATAAGACATACCCATCCGGAATTAATCCCCGGATGGAGAAGCCATTGAAAACTTCAGCAGTGTTCATAGAGACTTTGGGTGATCCAATTTCCTCAAAACCGGTAAAGTTTAATGGAGCAGTTTATATGTTCAGATATCTTTTCATCATTATTTTTTTCCCGGGCGTATTATTCTCCCAACAGAGAAATATAATTTATCTTACCTGGGACAAAGTGATCTCGGTATCTCTCGACCGGAACCTGTCACTGAAATCAAAAATGCTGGAATATGACCTACAGAGGCTTGAAGTCTGGCGCTCTTACTCAAACTTTCTGCCTTCAATTACCTATCAGGCCCTGGGTGTAAAAAATCTGGAACTGCCTACCATTGTATTCATGGGGCAGCGCTTTACAATGGGCACAAACTACACATTCCAGCACTCCATGGATCTTACTTTCCCGGTCTTTACAGGGGGATCAAGACTCTTCGGCCTAAAAGTCCAGACCTATTTAAGAAAATCCTTAAGCGAGGAGCTAAAAGGGAAAAAGCAGGATGCTGTGCTTGAAGCCCTGGAGTCCTACTACGGTATTATTCTTGCCGAATCACTCTTGCGCTCTGCTCTAAATGCCGTTCAGCTTGCTGATTCAAACCTCAGGCAGGTAACTCTATTTTATAACCACGGCACAGCAACCGAGCTCGATCTTCAAAGGGCACGTGCACAATATTATTCTGTCCTGCCGCAGCTTGAAAATGCATCTTCAAACAGGCTATTATCTTACCAGAGGCTTAAAATGGTGCTGAATATACCCTTTGAAGATTCTGTTGTAGTGGCCGATTCAATGGCTCAAAAGGATTTCCTGGATAAGTTCAAAGGGACTGATTTAACGGGCTACAAAAATATTTTAATCGAAAGCCGCCCTGAACTTAAGGCAGCTTCACACAGGCTGGATGCATCAGGCGCCGGGGAAAAGTTGGCCCTTGCAGAGTTCTCCCCTGTTCTGACTTTTTCGGCCAACCTCTTGTATCAGGCTTATTCAGACAATGACAAACTGATGTGGAAGGATTATATAAGATCAAAAGCTATTTCCCTTTCCATTTACTGGCCGCTGTTTGAAGGCGGCAGAAAACTCATTGATTACCAGGAGGCGAAAATAAGAACTGACGCCGCAGGACTTTTAAGACTTCAGCTGCAGAACCAGTTTTCACTGGAAGTGGAACAGAATTACTACAAATTCAACGAGGCGCTTAAGAACCTGCAAAGCCTTGAGGAAGCTTTGAAACAGTCGAGGGAAAGTCTGAGACTGTCCAATTTATTATACTCTGAAGGAATGACAACCCAGCTCGACGTCCTGAATGCGCAGTTTCTCTATAATTCCAGCCGGGTGCAGTATTTACAGGGGATATACAATTACAATGTAATCCAGCTCATGCTCCTGAAATCAATCGGCAAGCTCAACACAATTTGGGAATAATTTTTCGAGGCATAAAATGAGAAAGTTTATTTTACCCTTACTCATACTCTTAGTCATTTCAGGATGCAAAAAAGATACAGGAACAAAAGAAGAAATTAAGGTGCCGGTAAGGGTTTACTACGTTAAGCCGGAATCTCTGGCGAAATACCTGAGTCTGACGGGCACAATTTCAGCCCTAAAGGACCAGATTCTTTACAGTAAGATTTCCGAAAGAATAACAGACCTCAAAGTAAAAGCCGGCGACAGGATAGGTCAGGGGGAAACCATACTCACGCAGTATAACGCAATTTTAAGTCAGGGCCTCGATGCCGCAAAGGCCAATGTTAATAATGCCCAGGCGCAGATGGAGCTTACAGAGCAGAATTTTGCCAGGATGCAGAGGCTCTTTAACCAGCGCGCCATTAGTCCCCAGCAGTTTGAACAGGTAACGGCTCAAAGAAAAGCCGCCCAATCGGCTTTTGAGGCGGCACAGGCACAGCTTAAACAGGCAATAGAACAGGTGGAAAACAGCATCATAAAGGCTCCTTTTGACGGCATGGTGGCCGCGGTCTTTGTAGACCAGAACCAGATGCTTACCTCGGGAATGCAGGTGGCGCAGATAATTGATCCCTCCACAATGATCTCGAAAGTAAGGGTCTCCAGCAGGGATATCAGCTTCATTAAACCCGGGCAGGAAGTAATTGTGTCAATTCCTTCAATACCCGAAAGAAAATACGAAGGGAAAGTTACTGTAATTGACCGTGCCGTGGATCCAGTTTCCAAGACCCTTGAGGCAGAAATTGTAATTACCGATGCCGACAGCCGCATTAAGTCAGGCATGTACGGAGAGTTTATGATTGCCACCAATTCCATTACAAATTCAGTCATCATTCCTGAGACCGCACTTTTAAGCCAGACTGAAGTTAGGATCAACAAGCAGACCGGGACCCAGGAGCCCGTAAGAAAATATTTCCTTTTCATAGTTAATGGCCAAAAAGCAAGAATGAAAGAAGTAAAGGTGGGCCTGATAAGTGAAGGGCGCGCGCAGATTACTGAAGGCGTTAAGATGAACGATAAGGTTATTATTGTCGGGAACAATGTCGTTCAGGAAGGCCAGACGGTAAACATTATAGACTGAGGGTTTTATGATAATAACAAAATTTTCCATAAGGCGGCAGATAACATTACTAATGTTCTATGCCCTGGCATTAAGTTTCAGCATTTTTGCCTTCACTCAGCTGAAGATTGATTTCTTCCCCGACATACAGTTCCCCTTCGCCGGTGTAATTACGAACTACAGCGGCGTAGGGCCGCAGGATATTGAGAACACCTTAACACGCCCTCTGGAGGAGGCAATTTCAAGCGTAAAGAATATTGAAAAGGTAAGCTCCCAGTCATTTACCGGGGCCTCCATCATAACGCTTGAATTCAAGTACGGCACCAATATGAATGAGGCTGAAAGTGATATCAGGAAAAACATAGATTATATAAGGGATTATCTTCCCGATGAGGCGGGTGACCCTGTGGTGTTTGTTTTTGACCCATCGATGAGCCCCATTATGTTTTTAAGCCTCAGCTCAGAGTACCTTGGCCAGTCCGAGCTAAGGAGGCTTGCTGAAGACAAAATTGAACCCCTCATGGAAAGAATTCCCGGGGTTGCATCTGTTGAGACTTTCGGGGGGCTTGAGCGCCAGATCAACGTCAACATGGACCCCACGCTTTTGTCTTCGTACAACCTTTCTCCAGGCGATGCGGCACAGGCGCTGCAGTATGCCAGGGGAATTCAACCCGGGGGGACAATAGAGACCCCGGAGAAAACCTTTCAGCTCACACTCCTGAGCGAATTTACAACGCTTGAAGAAATAAGAAAAACCACCGTTGCAATGCGCGGCCAGGAGCCTGTCTTGATTGAGGACATCGCCAATGTTGAAGACGGCTTTAAGGAGGCTTCAACAGAGGTAAGGGCAAACTTCGGCGAAGGAATTATGATTATTATTAACAAACAGTCCGATGCCAATACGGTCCAGACAACCAGACAGATTAATGCCGCACTTCCGGGCATTCTTAAGCAGCTGCCCGAGGGGACACGTTTCAGCACTGTTTACGCTCAGGCCGATTTTATTACAAGGTCCGTAAATAACCTGAGGGATTCGGCCTTAATAGCTTTTATACTCTCTTTCCTGGTGATTTATGTTTTCTTAAGAAACCTCCGGGGCAGTGTAATAATGGGAGTTTCAATGCCGGTTTCAATTCTTGCAACATTCGGAGTTCTCTATGCATCAAATCTGACGCTGAACATCATCTCCATGGCTGGGCTTGCACTTGCTGTGGGAATGCTTGTGGATAACTCAATTGTTGTACTTGAAAACATATACCGCCACAGGGAAATGGGAGAAAACAGGAATGATGCCGCCGATACCGGGGCCAGTGAAGTCGGTATGGCAATTACTGCCTCCACACTTACAACTGTTGCCGTATTCTTACCCGTACTCTTTGTCCCGAATATTACGGGACAGCTCTTTAAGGACATGGTGCTTACCATTTCCTTCAGCCTCATGGTTTCGCTGATTGTTGCACTAAGCCTTGTTCCCATGATGGCATCAAATATTTTAAGCACAGAAAAAAAGAAAAAAACGGGATTGTCAGGCAGGCTTAAGGATAAGCTGGGATACATGGTTGATATACTCAGCGTTAAATACAGGAAGTGGCTCAGGTGGTCACTTTATCATAAGAAAATTGTACTTGGCATTGTTACGGTCATGTTTATCTTTTCAATTGTGCTGGCTTTTTTTATAGGTGGTGAATTCATGCCGAAGACCGACCAGGGTTTTATAAGCCTTGTAGTTGAAGCCCCCTCCGGAAACCCGAAGGAAAAGACAAGACTTATAGCCTATCAGCTGGAAAATATTGTAAAGGATATCATAAGACCGGAGGAGCTTGAGAACGTCTCAATTATGTTTGGTCCCAGGGAGGGAATTGCTGCCTTCGGTACCACGTCAAGCACTGTAGAGGTTTACATTAAATTAAAGCCCGCCGAGAAGCGTAAAAGGACGCAGTTTGAAATCAGTGATCTCATGCGTGAGCGCCTTGGGAAAATACCCGGCATTACTTACGTCTTCCAGGAAGGCGGGGGCTTCACCACTGAAAAAGCAGTGGAAGTAAAAGTCCTGGGCTTCGATACAGAAGGGGCGCTAAAGATTGCAAATGAACTTAAAGGACGTATGCAGAAGGTAAAAGGATTTGTGGATGTTAGCACCAACGTCAGGGAAACCACCCCGGAGCTGCAGGTTCACCTGAACACAAACCTGCTGAATGCATATCACCTTTCAACTTTTCAGGTTGCAGAAAATATTTCGACTGCAATTCAGGGCAAGGTTGTGGCCCGTCTGAGAGAAAAAGGAGATGAGTTTGACATAAGGGTACAGTTTGCAAAAAATTTCAGAAACCAGAAAGAGGCTCTTGAAGACGTACACATTGCCATGCCGACAGGAGAAATGATAAGGCTCAAGGAAATCGCAGTTATAGAGCAGTCCGAGGCTCAGCCTACAATATTCCGTGAAAACCAGAACAGGTTTGTCTCTGTGGGGACAAATCTTTCAGGATTAGATCTTTCCAAAGCAGTGGTTGAGATCAATAAGATCATCAGCCAGACGCCCATCCCATCCGAGTTCCAGGTCGTTCTTGGCGGCACGGCAGCCGATCAGGAGGAGGCATTTTTCTATCTGACGCTGGCATTTATTGCAGCCATTCTTCTTGTCTATATGATCATGGCAGCTCAGTTTGAATCTCTTGTAGATCCCCTAATAATCATGTTTACTGTTCCATTGTCAGTAATTGGAGTATTCATGTTTCTTTTCATTACTGGCACATCCATAAGCGTAATGGCGCTTGTGGGCCTCGTAATGCTTGTGGGAATTGCTGTAAATAACGGAATTGTAATGGTGGATTACATTAACCAGTTAAGAAGACGCGGACATGAATTATATGAGGCCGTTGAAGAAGGAAGCATTGCAAGGCTCAGGCCTGTTTTAATGACAGCTTTAACAACCATTTTAGGCATGGTTCCCCTTGCAATTGAGTTCGGCTCAGGCTCCGAGACCTGGTCGCCTCTTGCTCGTGCTGTCATTGGCGGCCTTACGACTGCAACATTATTAACCCTGTTTATTATTCCCATTATGTACATTCTGTTCGAAATGGGCGGGCAGAAGGTAAAAGCATATATTCACAGGAAGAAAACGGCAAGAGCTGAATAACCGCTTCAGAGTGTCAGTCCTCCGGTTAGAGGACTGACCTTCCCTGAAAGGAATTTACTTTCCTTCAACACAGCCGGACAATAAATACAGATCTATTGTTACTTCCCTGACCTCATGCAGTTTTATCTTTTTGTCACTGATATTCCATAATAAAGGCGTCATTTCCAATAGGTCCGGAAGAGTTTCCTCATCTATATGGATTTTCCTTTGGATATGTGTGCTCTCAAAGCCCTGGAAATGCTTTTCAAAGAGTGAAAGTGTCGGAGGGGGCATGTTATCGCAATTGTGAGAGCTTACCGCAAACAGTTCTCTCAACTCTTTAAGATATTCTTTTCCCGGAATTACTTTTAAGAGAATTCCTCCCGGAGCAAGAATGCGCCGGAACTGTGAGTAATTTGCTGGAGCAAGGAGATTTATAATTACGTCAGCAGAATTGTCCACCACGGGTAAATCGGCAAGGTTTGACACCATCCACAAGGTATCAGGGTAATCCCTGCTTGCAAGCTTAATTCCCTCTTTTGATATATCAGTACCTGCAGAGTTGATTTTAACAAAATTCGCACTCAGTTTTTCCTTTAACTGATGAAAGAGAGTTCCCTCTCCGCAGCCGGCATCAAGTATGGTGAGACTTTTACAATCATTCTTTCTCTTTATTATTTCAGGTCCAAGCCTGTCCACCAGGGGCTTAAAGAAGCCTTTTTGTGTGATATTTTTTCTGGACTTAAACATCTGCCGGCTGTAGTTTGTCTTTACGGCATGGCGAACAAGATTTATATAGCCTTCACTGGACAGGTCATAGCTGTGCCCGTTTTTGCACTTAAGTTGCCTTTCATTCAGGAACATTTGTCCCTTGCAAATAGGGCAATGCAGCATATGGAGGTTCTGTCTGAAGGCAGGTAAATTCTGAGAATTCCTCATTATGAGTTCCTTCAAATAGTTAACATTTAGACATAGTTATCCCTTCTGCCTATTGTACCGGCAGAGGGTTAATTATTAACCGTTCTAAAGATTAACCATAAATCTGAAGGAGCTGTGTACTCATATGTGAAATTTTAAATGTTAAGTTATTAATTGTTATTTCGGTTTGTTAAATATAGCAAAATATATTTAAAAGAGTTAAATCGCTTAACATTTACGGTTTTCACGAGTTTACTCATAAATGATGTACCCCTGGTGTATTAAAAAATGATTCGTTGCCTCATTTATTCATTTGGCTAGATTTTCAGCCCGGAGAATCACTACTTTTCTAACCGCTTTAGCGGCTATCTATTTGTAGAAATATTTAAAAGAAAGGTATGAACCACGTCAGTGGTTCCATGTGAATGCTGATTTAGGACTGCATATTTGCTATTAGCGTGGGAAATATAGAACAGCTACGCTGTTCATTTATTTTTTTGTGCATTTTCTACAGATAGATAACTGCTATCGCAGTTAGGGAATTTCCTTATTAAAGATATTTCTTCCTAAAGGCGATTAAGGCAATATATGCCGGCAGCCATAAAACACTTCATGGCTGCCAAAGCCTGCCTGATTACAGTTTTATAAATTCAACCCTGCGGTTGAGGGCTTTATTGGTCACGTTGTCATTCGAAGCCACGGGTTGAGATTCACCCTTGCCGTCAGTTTCAATTCTGGATGCATCAATGTTAAAATCCTTAACGAGTGAAGTTTTAACCGCTTCGGAACGGCGTTTTGAGAGATCCAGGTTTTGTTTATCATCGCCGTCAGAATCTGTATGCCCCACAATCTTTATCTTCACGTCCTGGTTGTCTTTTAATATTGCCGCAATTTCCTTAATTGAAGGGTAGGACTCAGGTTTTACAATATCCTTATTCACGTCAAAGTAAATTCCGTAGCTTACAAGTTTTCCTTCAGTCAGGAGTTTGCTCCTCATATCAGGAAGTCCTGTTGCAACTCGGATGTTACTGATCATAGGCGTACCATTATCAAAGCGGATCATATTATATTTCACATTTTTCAGCATTACGCGCGGAAGATCAAATACTTTAGTCTGATCAACATAGAGGCGGAGCCTTTCCTTCTGCTTCCAGATCGATATTCTGTATTTGCTATCGGCCTTTAATTTCGGTTCATTTTCAACTCCGCTCAGATTCGGCGTGCCGTCTGAATAGTAGGCTGCCACATAATTATTATATCCAAAGGTAAATTTAACTCCGTCGCCGCCAGGGCGTGCAAGGCCGTACTTCAGATCCTTCGGTTTGGGCGTACCTATAATGTAGAAGTTAAAGTCGATATGTTTGTTGTTTTTAGGATTTGCAACCGGAATCAGGTCAAATTCAATTGTAAAATTTTCCGGTAATGTGAGCGGATCCATCAGAGTAGTAATACCATTTCCGTTTGTTATATAAAACCAGCGCCCCTGGGCAAGGTTGGTCGTAACAACCTCACCTGAACCTGTAGTATTCCACTGCACGGGGTAGTCGCTGATGTTCTCGGCATTAAAATCGTCGAAGAAAATTACCTTTTCACCGGGAATGAAGTCGTATTTGGAGTTAATCTCAGCTTTAATGCTGTTTTCTGCAGGAGGCTGGTTCACATTAGCATTCGTCTGAGCGGAAGGATTTTTTGCATTATCTTTGGATTTTTCGTTCCCTTCTCCCTTAATGCCCTTTTCAGCCTCATCGTAGCCTTTATCCACCCCTTTATTCACCTTGTCCTGTACCCTTTTCTCCCCTTCGCTTTTTACCTTCTTTTCGGTTTGTTTTTTCAGCTTATCCCAGAACTGTGCATTTGAAGTCTGAGAAAAACTTGCGGTAAATATGAGCAGTAAAACAAAATACAGAATTTTCATGATTCGGCCCCACGTTTTGTTTTGAAATTAATGTATCAGAAGAACATAATTTCCCCGGGAAAAGAACCATAATTTGAATGTACAAAGCAGGTTAAGAGCAATATAAGAAAACTTTACAAATTAGCAATCCTGCTCTTTTCTTCCTGTCCTTATTTTTTAATTTTTCATTTTTAATTTTTAATTGAATTGACTTCCTTTTTCCTTGCAAATAGGATAGAGTATCTTTATTTTTACTTCGGATTTGAGCATTATTGAAAGAGGGCACTTTCAGTTCAAATTCCCTGCCCCAGGCAGTTAAAACTTGAGAAAGAAAGACATAATATGCGTTCAGAGTTAAATAACCTTAACGAAAAGCACACCGGACTAAATGAACTCAGAGAATCTTTAAGCGATACTTCCTACGAGCTGGCAAGCATTAAATACGCACTCGATGAAGCGGCAATTGTTGCCATTACCGACATTAAGGGCACCATTACATACGTAAACAGGAAGTTCTGCGAGATATCCAAATACAGCTCCGAAGAGCTCGTCGGTCAGAACCACCGCATCATAAATTCAGGATTCCACCCTAAGGAATTCTTCAGAAGTATGTACCGTACAATTGCCGGCGGCAGGGTTTGGAGAGGACAGATCAAGAACCGGGCTAAGGACGGATCATATTACTGGGTGGATACCACGATTGTACCACTTACAAACCGCGAAGGGAAACTCTCCAGATACCTGGCAATCAGGTTTGATATAACTTCGCAGAAAAAAATTGAGGAGGAACTGATTAAGGCTCTGCTGGACATTGAGCAGTCGAACTCAGAACTTGAACAGTTTGCCTATATAGCCTCGCACGACCTGCAGGAGCCGCTGCGCATGATTGCCAGCTATTCGCAGCTTCTTACAAGGCGCTATGAGGGTAAACTTGACCAGAAGGCCGACCAGTATATAACTTACATCACCGAGGGGGTGCAGAGAATGCAGACACTTATTATGGACCTTCTGCATTATTCCCGTACGGCAACCGGCAAAGAGGAACTTAAGACAGTGGATTTTAACATTATAATGACCGAAGTTTTAACGGACCTTAAAGTGGCAATTGAAACGAGTCATGCCGACATAAAAACCTCTCCCCTGCCCGTCCTAAGAGCAAACCACACACAGATAAGGCAGCTTTTCCAGAATCTCATTGGCAATGCCATCAAATTCCGCGGAGATATAAAGCCGGTAATTGAGATTAAAGCACAGGAAGAAAGTGATGACTGGCTTTTCAGCATTAAGGATAACGGTATTGGAATTGAGCCCGAATACTCGGAGAAGATATTTATGCTCTTCCAGCGCTTGAACGACAGGGACAAATACCCCGGCACTGGCATTGGACTTGCGGTCTGCAAGAAGATTGTTGAGCGCCACGGGGGCCGTATCCGGATGGAATCGGAACCGGAAAAAGGGACGACATTTTTCTTTACGCTCAGGAAGTAGTCCAACGTCAAGTCAGGAAACAATTTGAGCCCGCTGAAAGGCGGCTTTTGAATGTTTGACGTTGAACGTCGGACGTTTAAACCTTTTTGACTTTACCTTTGTCGAACTATTGTTAAATTGTTTTTCACGCGAATAAGTCCATTAAGTTCTTGCATCAAATCCGGATAATACGGTATTTTTGTCCGGCGCTTTTATTCCAAGCGTACATCTTTTAACTCAGAAAAATAAGGTGAACAATGAAGTTCTGTGTTACAGTTACGTTTATCATTATCCTATCGTTATTTACCTCAAATTTTGCACAGCCCGGCAGACGCGGGGGCGACGGGCAAGGCCCTTCAGGCGGCGGCTCAATTACAGGCAAAGTCATCGATTCCCAAGCCGGCAAGCCGGTTGAGTATGCAAGTGTCGTACTCTTCAGGGCCTCGGGCGGCAAACAGATCAACGGCGCAGTTACCGACCTGAACGGAAACTTTGAAATTAAGGATGTCCGGCCGGGCAAGTATAACATTGCAGTTTCCTTCATAGGCTACGAGAAAAAAAGAATCAGAGACGTTGAGCTATCCTCAAATAAACTCGATATGGGGGAAATCCTCCTGGACCAGAAAGCCTTATCGACGGAGAATGTGGTCGTTGAAGGACAGCGTGTTCCCTTCTCGTACCAGATAGATAAGAAAGTAATTAACGTGGATAAATTTACAACCGCAATTTCAGGAAGCGCGGTGGACATTCTGGAGAACGTCCCGTCTGTTAGTGTGGATATTGAAGGCAACGTCAGCTTGAGAGGAAGCGGAAGCTTCACGCTCCTTATTGACGGGCGCCCCACCATCATGGACGCACAGGATGCTCTTCAGCAGATACCGGCAAGCTCAATCCAGAATATAGAAATTATTACAAACCCTTCAGTTAAATACGACCCCGAAGGCGTGGCAGGAATAATAAACCTGGTACTGAAGAAAAATGAGAACCTGGGACTTGCAGGAATGACAAACTTAAGCGCAGGGCTTAAGGATAAGTATGGGGCCGAAGGGCTTTTTGAATATAAGACCCCGCTGGTAAACAGCGTCTTCGGGCTCAATTACAGAAAAAGAAACATGACGCAGACGAGCAGCGAGGAAAAAATCTTTGATTCTCAGGGGGGCACTTCACACATCAACACTAACAGCAGCGGCAGTCACAACCGCTACGGCTACAACCTTCGCGGCAGCATTAACGTTTTACTGAGTGATAATGACGTGCTTGGAATAGGCGGCCGGTACCACAACAGGAACAATTCTGAAGGAGGCTTGGCAAATTATTTTGAGTACAATACCACAGGACCCGATGGCTCGGCTTATATTAACAGAAGCCAAAGCCAGGGCTCTGGCGATTCTTACGCCGCCAATATGAACTATCAGCATAAGTTTAATTCAACCGGGCACGAAATAAATGCCGACGTAAGATACGAATCTGAAAATCAGAACGACATATCCCTAAGTGAACTCTTAATAGGCCAGAATATAAATGAAGGCAAAAGAACCACCGAGGGAGGCCCGGGCAGTGAATTTAATACCAAAATAGATTATACGCTTCCTTTCAGCGAACTCTCCAAGTTTGAATCGGGTGTTGAAGGCGAAACCGAGCTTTCAACCGAGAACACGGGGTTCTCTCAATTCAGCCCTCAGGCGGGGATGTACCTTTTTGATCCCAGATACTCTTATTCAACAAAATCCAGAAGCGATGAATATTCGGTCTATTCCCTATTTTCTGATATGATAGGCAGTTTCGGCTATCAGGCAGGCATCAGGGGCGAATATACATACCGCAAAATACAGGTGCTTACACTTGGACAGGAGTTCAACATAGACCGCTGGAATTTCTTCCCCGCGCTGCACTTTTCATACAGGATTCCATCGGGCCAGCAGTTTATTGCCAGCTATTCAAAAAGAATACACAGGCCGAGATCCTGGTGGCTGGAGCCTTTTGAAACATGGGTTGATGCAAATACGGTTCACAAGGGAAATCCCGGTCTTGAGCCCGAGATGATAGATTCCTATGAATTGGGATTCCAGACGCTGATAGGTCCTGTTTCCCTTTCAACCGAGGGCTATTACAGGATCAATAACGGCAGAATTGAAACAATAAGGTCGGTATATTCCGATGATGTAATCCTTGAAACCTTTGCCAATGTGGGGAAGGATTACTCACTCGGCACTGAAATAATGGCCAGTTTCGACATGTTCCAGTTCTGGAGCATAGATCTTATGGGGAACATTTACGACTACAGGCTCAAAAGTACTTTGGACGGCTTTCCTGTTGAAAGAACAAGTTTCAACTGGAGAACCAGGATGAGCAACAACATAAAGCTCTCCAGCACATTGCAGCTTCAGTTAAACGGAAATTACGAAAGCCCCCGTGTGACTCTTCAGGAAAAACAGAAAGGCAGCTTTATGACCGACCTGGCATTGAAGAAGGATTTAATGGACAAGCAGTTATCGCTGACACTTCAGATAAGGGACCTGTTCGGGACACACAGGCATGAGACAACTACTCAAAGCCTGGGCCTGTATTCCTTCAGCACATTCAAGATGGAATCACCCATAATAATGCTTAACATCAGGTATACAATCAATAACTTCAAGCAGCGCGAGCGCGAGTTAGACAACGGGAACGGAATGGGAGAAGAGGAGTTTTAGGGTCCGACGTCCAACGTCAAGAGCAATGATTATAGGCAGGATTTATTCCTGCCTTTTTGTTTTTCTTCAAACAGTCTTCCTACTTACTACATACTAATTTCTATTTACTAATTTCCCTATTTGAGGAGCACCAGTTTCTTAGAGTCCCAGAACTCCCCGGCCTGAATGGTATAGATGTAGACTCCGCTGGGCAGGTGCGAGGCATTGAACTGCACCGTATGGACTCCAGCTGACTTATACTCATCTACAAGTGTTGCGACTTCTTTACCCAGCATGTCATAAACTTTGAGTTTTACATTCTGATCTACAGCAATTGAGTAGGAAATGTTTGTTGCCGGATTAAAAGGATTTGGGTAGTTTTGCGTCAACGAATATACCTTCGGGTAGGAATTTATTTCCCCTTCCCCTTCCCATTCATAAACGATCCCGTTCTCATTGTAGAGGTAAATACCATCATCGTACTGAACATCCCTGTAGTAAATGATCCATATATTTCCGTGTTTATCAGGTATAATTTTTCTAATGACTCCTCTTCTGAGGATAGAATTAGAAGAATTAAACTGTGTCCAGTTAATCCCGTCATATTTAAATACACCCAGCTCATTTCCTGCCCAAACAACTCCTTTCTCATCCACTGCAACAGAAGTCATTTGCTGGTCAGACTTAATCCCGGAAACCTCAATTTTTGAAAAACTCCGGCCATCATATTTTATCATATAACCTTTCACATAACCGCTTACCCCGCCCAGATAATATTGGCTTTTTGTACCGGCTAAAAACCAGATGTTATTCTGCTGATCAAAAGTAATTGAATAAATATAATTACCCGGCAGTCCTGCATTTGAAAGGTTAAAGTTAGTTGAATTACTCCCTTCAAACTTAAAAAGCCCCCCGTCTGTTCCAACCCAGACAACTCCTTTAGGATCTACAGCAATCGAGTAAATGTCGTTATAGGGACAATACTGCACCCAGTTATTGCCATCATACTTAATGAGACCTGCGCTACCTGTAGCTATCCACACATATCCATCATGATCAACAGCAACGGCTCTTACAAAATCGGATTTTATACCTGAATTTGATTTATTAAAGTTCTTCCAAACTGTTCCATCATAAAAATACAGCCCCTCAAAATCGGTTCCAGCCCACACCTGCCCCTTACGTCCGGCAGTAATTGCAGTTACGGGTGCAGGCGTTTGAAAACGAGGATCCGGATCAAGGTAATGGCAGATGCTCCATTTATTCCCGTCAAAGCGAGATACCCCTTCATTAGTGGCAAACCAGGTATTCCCTTTCTGGTCCAAAGCAATATCATTTACAATTCGTCCGGAAAAAGATGTAGAGAAGTTGAATCTATTAATAACAAAGTTATCCGCCCCTATCCTTTCCAGATGTCCCGCAGTAGGCCCCGACTGTACATCCTTCAGTATATCTGTTACCCAAATTCCTCCTTTCGAATCAGCTGCAGCTGAAGTTGCCTGGGGAGCCAAAGCGCAAAGAATTGTCCGTGGGGAAGTCTTATTATTGTAAATAAAATTTCCTCCGAAAGTATGAAGAAAATAATTCCCCTTCTGGTCCAATGCTGCTGCAGAGTAATTGGTGCCCAAATCAGGCAGCTGAAAGTTTCCCCAGGTGGTTCCATCGAAAGTAAATACTATATCAGGAGTACCCCTGTCAATCCATAGCTTTCCATCAGGGTCAGCCTTTATTGATTTAATGCTGAAATTTGGATAGCCCCAGTTGGCTCCATCGAAAACTTTCCAGCTGGTTCCATCAAATTTATAAAGCTTGCCATTACCTTCTGCCCATAGGTTATCTGAATTATCAACACACAATACACGGATTACATTTTTTAATAAACCTGAATTTAAGGTGTTGAATGTCTTCCATTCCTTGCCGTCAAATTTTACAAGTCCGTTATTTGTTCCTATCCAAACGTTTCCCTGGCTGTCAAGAGAGAGTGCATTTACATCGTCGTCAGGCATTCCTGAATTATTTTTATTATAAATGGTCCATGATTTCCCATCAAACCTGAACAATCCTTTCCCGCTTGTTCCCATCCAGAAGTTTCTCTGCTTATCAATTTCCAAACCTCTGACATTACCCGGAATAGTATCAGGCTTAATAAATTCTTCCCAAAACGTGACAGTATTTAGTTTAATTAAGCCTATATTGCTGCCGAGCCACAATGTATCGCCATCTAATTTTATGGGGTCCGCCAGTGTTGTTTTATACTCATAAAACTTCCACGTACTATCCTGGCCCGACAAGATGGAAGGCAAAATCAACAGTATAGAAATGGCTAAAGTTTTTATTGAACTTCTGCAGTCAGCTTCAAAAAGGGTTTTCAACAGCTTCATTAATTCATCCTGCAATATTTTTCAAACAGAAATTTCATTTTATTTCAGAAGCACGAGTTTCTTAGAATCTCTGAACTCCCCAGCCTGAATGGTATATATATAAATGCCTGAAGGAAGGGAAGAAGCATTAAACTGAAGAGAATGATTCCCTGCTTCCTTAAATTCATTCAGAAGAGTAGTAACTTCCTTACCCAGCATGTCATAAACTTTTAACGTTACCACCCTGCCTTCTGGTATTGAGTAGCTTATAGTTGTAGAAGGATTAAATGGATTAGGGTAGTTCTGAGAAAGTGAGAAAGATTCCGGCAGTGAGGAATTATCCTTCTTTACGTCTGTTACTGTAAATATTACACCTTCTTCTCTGAATAGTGCTAATCCTCCATAAGTCCCGATCCATTTATTCCCGTTCTGATCGACAATAATTGATCTAACAATATCATTCGGCAGGCCGGAATTTTCATGGGTGTAAACTGTCCAGTTTTGCCCGTCAAATTTGGCTAAACCTCCATCAATCGCTACCCATATATTTCCTAACTCGTCAATTGCAATTGAATAAACAGTAGAACCAGGAAGTCCGGAATTGTTTGTATTGTAAGTAGTCCAGTTCTGCCCGTCAAACTTAGCCAATCCATTATCAGTTCCAACCCATTTATTTCCCTTATCATTAATGGCAACTGAGTATACAATATAGCCTGGCAGTCCGGAATTTATATCGGTGTATAAAGTCCAGTTTTGCCCGTCAAATTTAGCTAAGCCTCCTCCGGCCCCGATCCATTTATTTCCCTGCTGGTCAATAACAACTGAGTAGATCCAGGAATACGGCAGTCCGGAATTGCTGGAGTTGAAAACGGTCCATTTCTGCCCGTCAAACTTAGCTAATCCACCACTTGTACCGATCCATTTATTCCCTTGCTGGTCAATAGCAATTGAGTTCACCCAGTCACCCGGCAGGCTGGAATTGCTGGTGGTGTAGACAGTCCAGTTTTGTCCTTCAATTTTGGCTAAACCTTCATTTGCTCCTACCCATGCATTCCCCTGCTGGTCTATAGCAATTGAAGGGACAATGAAACCAGGAAGTCTGGAATTGCTGGTATCATAAACGCACCAATTCTTCCCGTCATACTTAGCTAATCCAGCGAAAGTCCCCACCCATTTATTTCCCTGCTGATCGATAGCAATCGAGATCACACCGGGATTCGGCAAACTGTTGATGATTTTGCAAACAGTCCAGTTCTGCCCGTCAAATTTGGCTAATCCATTATCAGTTCCAAGCCATTTATTTCCCTGCTGATCGATAGCAATTGAGTGCACCCAGTCACCCGGCAGGCTGGAATTTCTGGTGGTGTAGACAGTCCAGTTTTGTCCGTCAAACTTTGCCATTCCTCCTCCATTCGACCCGAGCCATTTATTCCCCTGCTGATCGATAGCAATTGAGGCAGGATTAAAACCAGGGGAAACAGTCCAGTTCTGCCCGTCATACTTGACAAGCCCCAGGCCGGTACAAATCCATTTATCTCCCTGTTGATCGACAGCAATTGAGAGAACATCCAAATCGGGTAGGTTGGAATTACTCTTGTCGTAAACAGTCCAATTCTGCCCGTCAAATTTCTGCAATCCACATCTATCCGTTCCGACCCATTTATTCCCCTGCTGGTCTACAGCAACTGAGGTAACAGTGGCAAGTCCTAACGGATCGGGATGGCTGCTGTTGTAAACAGTCCAATTCTGGCCGTCAAATTTAGCTAGTAATATACCTTCAGTTGTCCCCACCCAAGGATTCCCCTGCTGGTCTATAGCGATTGAGCGGATTGAACCCTTCAGCATGGAATAGTTTTTGTTGTAAAAAGTCCAATTCTGACCGTCGAATTTAGCTATGATCCCATCACCGGTTCCAATCCATTTATTTCCCTTCTGATCGATGGCAATTGCAGTAACACCGGAGTAACCGTTTACAATTAAATCACTATATGTCTCTTCTACCACTCCGGTCAGAGTATTTATTTTTGATAAATACCTTCCTGTTCCAACCCAGAGATATTGTCCTTCAATGGCCTGGCAAAAGACTGGTCCCTCAGAATAGAAACTAAACCACTGCTGACCATAGCAAAAAGAAGATAAAAGAAGAATAACGGAAAGAATTTTAATAAGTTTCATTTACTATATTTCCTTAATAGTTACGTTATTTAAAGCAATTACTATCATCAGGAGTATTTTTGCCATTTCAGGAAGAAGAGTTTCTTTATCTTCCTGAAATGACAGGACTGCATAGAAATATAACACCTCTTATTATATAATATGGTGACGATATGCGTTTTCGGAAAATTTATTGAAAAATTTTTAGCAGACACCAATTATACTGCAATTTTAGGCATTTCATTACTTTGACGCAAATAATTTTTAAATAAGTCCCGCACATCAAAACACATCTGCTCCAATTTGACGCATGCCAAAAAGGGCTGCTTGTGGTAGATTTTAGCCCTAAATTTGTCCCCAGATCACAGGATTTTCCCCCCGGATGTGATCTGCAATATAGCGCACTCCGAATTGCCCTTCCCTACTTACTATTGAATTGCTTAATAGGCATAATCTTTATAATAATATTTAATAGGATGACCTATGGCACAATAAAACGCGGGATTTATCCCGTTATGTGACAGGAAACTTGCGGGGGTGTAAATGAGGCTTTTTTGCGCTATGTTTCTGCTGGTTTTATTCTTCAGCTGCCGCCTGATGCCCCAGCATAGTTTCCAGCGCGAACCCTTAAATAAAAGTAACTCCCCGCAGAAAATAATTTTCCCGGATGAACCGGGACATTTCTACAGCCTTCTGAGAACTAAATACAATAAGATAAGTCTTGACGACCAGGACCTCAGGGAAAACCGGAATGTTATAGTTGAATTCAAAGAACCCCCTCTTTTCCTTTCAGAACCGGTTACTTATGGCATCAGGCTTTCAAAGTCCACCTATGCTTCAACTTTCAGCCGCTTCCGGAACGACCTTCAGAAACTTTTCGGCAGCTATACAAGACAGTTCGGCATCAGCTCAGCTCTGCCCGAAGTGAAAAATGAATTTTACAAAGTTTTTAACGGCGTAAGTGTTTCACTTCCCAAGGCTGTGGCGAGCTCACTCTACAGCCTTCCTTATGTGAAAAGAGTTATTGAGGACAAGGAAGTTTCAGCGCTGCTTAAGGAAAGTGTCCCTCTTATAAAGGCCGATTCCCTCTGGCAGCAGTTTGGAACCGGAGGCGACAGTGTTGTAATAGGAATACTGGATTCAGGTATTGATTATCTTCACCCCGCCCTGGGAGGAGGTATAGGTAATGGTTTTAAGGTTATCGGCGGCTACGATTGCTACTACGACGACACAGACCCAATGGATGATAACGGACATGGAAGTCATGTGGCAGGTATTGCTGCAGCCGACGGCCTATTAAAAGGCGTAGCCCCAAAGGCAAGGCTCCTGGCCATAAAAGTCCTTAACCGCATGGGCAACGGCACTGAATCTGTAATATTAAAAGGACTTGAAATAGCTGCCGATCCTAATATGGATGACAATCCCGAAGATATGGTGGATATTGCAAACCTGAGCTTTGGCGGAACAGGATATCCTGAGGATGTGCTCTCAACAGCAGTTAATAATGCAGTAAGGCTTGGCATCGTATGCTGTGCTGCTGCGGGAAACCTGGGAAGATTTAATTCCATCAGCAGTCCCGGTACAGCAGAACTGGCTATTACAGTCGGAGCATCCGACAAATTTGATGAGCTGGCGGGCTTCAGTTCAAAAGGGCCCGACAAAAGCAACTCTTTTATTAAGCCTGATCTATTGGCCCCGGGAGTCAATATTACCTCTGTATGTTTTGGCGACTATAACCCTGAAGGCTACACATCCAACAGCGGCACTTCAATGGCAACTCCTCACGCAGCCGGCGCCAGTGCGCTTCTGAAAAGCATTCATCGCAGCTGGAGTCCCATGGATATCAAGTCTGCCCTTATGACCACAGCCTCAGGAATCGGCGAGGAAATAATGTCGCAGGGAGCAGGCAGGATCGATGTCCTTAGGGCCGCAAAGGTCTTTACGCTTTTTTATCCCTGCCACCTGAGTTTCGGTTTGGATGACTTAAAAAACAGAACGTGGCGGAAGGCTGACACAATCCTGGTCAAAAACATCTCCGCAGTAAAACAGAATTACAAAATTACTTTCAGTGGCTTAAATCCGGGCATAAACATACGGGCCATCCCTCAGGAGTTCAGTCTGGATGCCGGAGCCTCCGGTAAAGTTATATTTGAACTTTCAGCCGATAACGACCTTCTTCCCAGGCTTGAAACCGGGTCGCTCTCTTTTTCGGGAAACGTTTTTATTCATTCGTCCTCGGGCGTTTTACACCTGCCGTGGGCATTCGAAAAGGCATCACGGCTTGTAATGAATTTTGATGTGGAGGGAACCCGGTTCTTTCTTACAGACCAGAAGCATACCTATGAAAGCAGTGATGCCGTCTGGAAGGGTCCCACTGCTGAACTGATCGTCCCTCCCGGAAGGTACGACCTGCTGGCACTCTATTCAGCCGAAAGCGATACACTCAGGATTATTACCAGAGAAAAAGTGCTGCTTCTGGGTTCAGATACAATAAGCACTAAACCCTCAGATGCCGTAAATACCGTTGAATTCAGCATTAAAGATAAGAACGGAGAAGACTTTGAAGGTGAGAACTCCACATGGATCTATCAGATCACTTTCCCCGATTCCTCCGCCGTTAAAGACGTTATTACTTCGAGTTCCCTTAGAAGGACATTTAAATGCTCTGATGTCTCCGGCAGATTTAAGATAAATATTGGAGGCGTTATTGCTTCAAAGGATAACCGGGTCTGCGTGGCTGACTTTAATGCAGCCGGGGTCAAAGGATATACCAGACTTACAAACAATTATACAGACCTCGTTGAAGAAAACGTTTCTCTGGATATCCCGCCGGACATCCCAGGCCCTGAAATATTGTTCATAGGTGGCAGCAAGCTCTCTGATGGAAATTCTGTAACTTTCGGCGGAAGCTACCTGAAAAGCTATAAACCAGATGGAAGAAAATGGAACGGAAAGGTTTATCTGCCGGGACACGGGAGTATACACAATAACTTCGAACCGGCAACCTCAATATCAATTGGCAATAACAGATTTGCAGCCCCCGACGATATGGCCCCTGACCTTAAGGAAGTAAGCTGCGCCGTGGACTTTCCCCCATTTTCCGTACATAACGACAGCGTTGGGCTCTTTGTGGCTAAATCCCCTTCAGGGGACGTTTTCCTTACAAAATCCGGCGGCACAATCTCACTGAAGAACTGGCTCATATTTCCTGACGGCTATCATAACAATAACTACAAAACGCCGCATTCAATTTTAACAATACCCTACCTGTTCGGCCAGATGGATGAGTTTTATCTGAACCTGACGGAAAATATAGTATATAAAATATTTGACCAGGGCAAAATTATAGCGCAGGATACACTCAGGAACTTCGAGGTTATTGATGCAGAACCGAAAAAGTATACTTCCGAGTTTTCTAATATCAGGTATTATATTGAAGGCTATGAGGCAAAGGGCTTTATGAGATGCACCTACGACCTCAGGCTTACCGACCCCAATCCACCCGAGATCAGCTCAATCCAGATTAGAAACTCCCGGGGTGTTCCGGAAAGCAGACTTGAGAAGGGAGAAAATGCCGGAATATTCCTCTCAGCCCGCGACCGCCTGCTGGGTCCTGATTATAAACCCTACATAATGCCTGTTTTGGATGACTCGACACAGTTATTCATCAGACAGCACGGCACCCCGGACTGGAACCCGCTGGAAATTTCACCAATAGATTACGACTCAATAAGCGGGAACTACTACTCGGCTGATATTTCCTCCTGGACTAATTTCGACTCCACGGCCCTGGATGTAAAAGTTATTGTTTACGACAGGAATTTTAACAGCACAGAGTATACGCTTGAACCTGCCGCTGCAGTTGGAAAGTTCAGGGGTACTTCCGGGACTGATGAAATATTTTCCGGTACAGCTGTTCCCAAAGAATACAGTTTAAGCAATAACTACCCTAATCCGTTCAACCCTTCAACAACACTTGCTTATTCCCTTCCGGAAGAAGCATTTCTGAAACTTGAGATATTTGACGTAATCGGCCGGAAAGTAACAACACTCATTGATAAAAAGAAAAGAGCCGGCAACTATAAAATCACCTGGAATGCAGACAATTATCCGAGCGGGGTTTATATCTTCCGTTTCAAAGCCGATGGAGCCAGGCACTTTGAAAGAGCCGTTAAAATGCTGCTGATAAAGTGAAAATTTATCTCACTTCCCTTTTTAATTTTTAATTTTTAATTTTTAATTTACACCACACAATTCGGGGAGGAATATGTTAAAGAAAAAGCTCGGCAATTCGGATATGTCTATTACGCCAATCGGCTTTGGCGCATGGGCAATCGGCGGCTCAGGCTGGGAATATGCCTGGGGAAGTCAGGACGACAGAAAGTCCATTGAAGCCATCCATACAGCACTTGAACTCGGAATCAACTGGATCGATACGGCTGCTGCCTACGGCCTGGGGCATTCGGAGGAAGTTGTTCATCAGGCGCTTAAGGACTGGAAAGGTGAAAAGCCGTATGTTTTTACAAAATGCGCCCTTATTGGCGATGAACAGGGCAAAATGCACAAGAACCATAAGGCCGCATCAATACGCAAAGAATGCGAGGCGAGCCTCAGGAGGCTTAAGACAGATACAATTGATCTTTACCAGATCCACTGGCCCAGCGATTTGGATGACGCTGAAAACGATGAGGCGTGGAAGACAATGGCCGACCTTAAGCAGGAAGGCAAGGTTCGATATATAGGATTATCCAATTTCAATACTGCGCAGATGGAAAGAATTAAAAAGATCGCTCCCATTACTTCACTTCAGCCCCCTTATTCTCTCTTAAACCGCAATATAGAAAGCGAAATACTTCCCTACTGCCAAAAAGAAGGAATAGGAGTAATTGTTTATTCGCCTATGGCATCGGGACTTTTAACCGGCGCAATGACACGCGAAAGGATTAAAAGACTGCCCGAGGACGACTGGCGTAAAAAAAGCTGGGATTTTACAGAACCGCGCCTGAGCCGTAACCTTTCAGTTGTCGAAAAGCTGAAAGAAATTGGCAAAAGGCACGACGGCGCAGGTGCCGGGGAAATTGCAATTGCGTGGGTCTTAAAGAACCCTGCCGTAACTGCAGCCATCGTTGGCGGCAGGAGTTCCGAACAGGTAAAAGGAACCATCAATGCAAAAGATATCAAGCTCTCGCAGGATGAAATAAGAGAGCTTGAAGAAATCTGAACACTACTTAACTAATGCCGGTCCTTTATACCCGAGGGACCGGCATCATTTATCCAAATAACCTCAGACAGAGAAGTTTTTTCTTAGAGATATTTTTTATAATTTCCCTTTATTTCTTTTACTGTCAATAATACCCGGGAAATATGAAAACAAAATCTTTCTTCCTGCTGATGTTTTTTCTGCCCATAGTTACAAATGCGCAGAGCAGTTTTCAGAAATTTATTGCACACGTCAATTCTCTTTCCGGCAGTACGCAGGAGAAAACCGCTGCAGTTGATTCATTTATGAATTATGCCAGAAGTAAAGGTATCCCATTCATTGAACAGGATACGGCTTATTTTATATACAGAGGGAATGTTCAATATGCTGCTGTTACGGGAGATTTCAACAGCTGGACACCTGCAAAATCGCCGATGAAGCATATTCCGGGCACAGATTTTTTCTACTTTGCCCAAAAATTCGAACAGGATGCCAGAGTAGAATATAAACTTAAACCGGATAACGGAAGCGAAATTCAGGATCCTGAAAACCCGCATAAGGTCTCAGGCGGGTTCGGCTTTAATTCCGAACTGGCTATGCCGGGCTATGTCCAGCCATGGGAAATTGAATATAAAAGCAGTATTCCCCATGGAAGCCTGAATGAGAAAAGCTTATACAGCACTTATGCAAAGAGAACCTACAGGCTAAAAGTCTATCTTCCCGAAGAATACAGCTATAATTTAGAGAAGCACTATCCGGTTATTTATCTGCATGACGGCTTTGATTATATAGACTACGGCCGTGCGCTAAATGTTCTTGATAACCTCATCGACAGTGCAAAAATTGAGCCTGTAATTGCCGTGTTTTTACAGTATTACGACAGAGCCGATGACTATACTTCTAAGAACAGGCAGAATTTCAGGAAGTTTGTTTCAGAGGAACTCGTAAGTTTTATCGATTCAGATTACAGAACTGAAAGAACCTCCTCATCACGTGTGATTGCAGGAGTTTCATCGGGCGCTAATATTTCACTCCTTACTGCATGCTTCAATTCCAGTGTATTCGGCAAATGCGGAATCTTTACCGGCGCATTTAATGTAAATAACTATGAAGCGTTAAACACATTAAGTCAGCTGAGCCTCCTTCCGGTAAAATTCTTTTCCGTCAGGGCCACATATGATTTTTGGTTCAGCTATGACATGAACAGACTTAAACAAATTCTGGATAGTAAAGGCTATGAATATAAGTGGACTGAACTGCCTCAGGGGCACACCTGGGGTACATGGCGCTCAACGCTGGATGAGATGCTGGCGTACTTTTTTCCCAAAACTGCCTCTGAAGTAAGGACCAAAGATTCTGCTCCTGGAAACGGATTCTCTCTTCAGCAGAATTATCCTAACCCTTTTAATCCCTCGACAGAAATACTTTTTTCAATTCCAGAAAAATCATTTGCTGAACTGAAAGTCTATGATCTGCTTGGAAGAGAAGTATCCTGCCTGTTTGCTGGCGAGCTTAAGGAAGGGCTCCACTCGGCACATTTTGATGCTGCGGGTTTAAGCAGCGGAATATATTATTATACACTCAAGGCAGGATGCCTCATGCAGACGCGTAAAATGATGCTTCTTCAATAGTGCCATTTGGCAAAATTGTAAATAGGCCACCGCTGATAATTTTATTAATGGCTCGAAGAAAAGCAGTTCATGATTCATCTTTGCATTTGCATTCTGGATTAAACTATTTATTATTATATATGGTCTAAATTATAACACGATTCATTACAATGGAGGTAAAAAAAATGAAAAAGTTATTTCCCTTCCTTTTGTTTTTGTTTTTTCCTGTCATAATTCATGCTCAGGGCTTTTTTATCCCGAGCAGCGTTCAGCTGGACTTAGACAGAATTGAAAGTGCTTTCCGTTCAAGTAATCCCAAGGCAGTGGATGATCTTTTAAGTTCACCGGTTACACTGCGCCTGCAGGATTCACTATACAGGGACATTTCAAATATACAGGCATCCGACCTTCTGCAGAACTTCTTCTCAGATAAAAAAGTGGTTCAGTTTAGTTTTGCCACTCCGGGCAGCGGAGAAATGATTTACGAAGAGGGCGGCAAGCAGGATACCGTTCATGTGGATATCTGGATGAGAAGAGCCCTTGGCGGACCGGTGCTGCATGCAATAAACATCAGCAATTATCCGCTGGCAACTGTATTCTTTAATATCCATCGCGGCGATAAAAAGTAGGTTGTGGTCCCTGCAAGGAAGCAGGATTTTTGGTATATTTATATAAATGATGATCGAGAGGAGTAATTCTCTCTTATGAATAGCCACGACCTTCAGAGACTGTGTGAAAATAGGCATAGAAAATCTGGTAAAATATGATTATGATATGCTCATGACCTATGAATAAGGATTAAGAGACTATGGCACACGAGAGATTCAAAAAACCCGTAATAGAAAG
>DATAKL010000045.1:0-125374 GCA_036261625.1 Ignavibacteriales bacterium
CTTTCTATTACGGGTTTTTTGAATCTCTCGTGTGCCATAGTCTCTTAATCCTTATTCATAGGTCATGAGCATATCATAATCATATTTTACCAGATTTTCTATGCCTATTTTCACACAGTCTCTGAAGGTCGTGGCTATTCAATTTGAGAAACCCGCCTTTGGCGGGTCAAAACGTTGAACGTTGAACGTTGAACGTTGAACGTTGAACCTTACCTGAACCTCTTCCTCAGCAAATACACAAATATCGGCGCACCGATAAATGCCGTTATGGCTCCTACAGGCACTTCGGCCGGGGAAATTACAACCCGGGCAAGTGTGTCTGCAATTAAAAGATAGGCCGCCCCAACAAAAAATGATGCCGGTATAACAATCCTGTTATCCGCCCCGAATACCATCCTGCACATGTGAGGAACCAGAAGTCCCACAAATCCTATTATCCCGCTTACGGAAACCAGCATCCCCACCATGAGACTTGTAACAATATAAGTAAAATTTTTAAGTAATGATGTGTTTATCCCCAAATGGCTGGCTGTCTCCGATCCCAGGGCAAGAACGTTGAATTTCTGGGCGTTAAGCGAAAGTATAACAGATACAACAACTGTAACCGGAAAGATGACCATAACCGAATTGGGCTCTGCCAGAGAAAGCTGCCCCATGAGCCAGAAAACCGCATTTCTGAGCGAATCCCTTAGGAAAGTCGTCATCATTAAAATTGAGGCCGAGAAAAAAGCCCCTACCATAACGCCCGAAAGAAGCATTACATTGGGCTCCAGTTCGCCGAACCTCTTGCCTAAAAGGAAAACCAGAACTATTACACTTACAGCCCCGCCGAATGCCAGTGCCTGTGTACCTAAAAACCCCAGGCCCAGAAGGAACGACAAAACCGCGCCGAATGCCGCCCCGCTCGAAATGCCCAGTATGTAAGGCTCGGCCAATGGGTTCATTAAGATCGCCTGGTAAACACTCCCTGAAACCGAAAGCCCTCCTCCTACGGCAACTGCAAGAAGCACCCTCGGAAGCCTGACATCATAAATCACCTGACGCACCAGGCTGCCGGCCCCTACGCCGCCGGTAAAAAGACTGTATAAATCCTTTAGTGATACTGAAACCGAACCGGTCAATAGACTCACCAGAGCAACTGCAGCCGTCAGAATAAAAAGGAAAAGCAGCTTCAGAGGATAGAGTTTTATTTTCACTGACTGAGCTCTGACCATAGTTTGTCTTTTAATTCCTCAAGTCCGTATCCCGAGGCAGAAGAAAATACCAAAGGAGTGCCGTCGTAACGCTTCAGCTTTTTCTTCTTTAATTTCTTCAGCTCGCTTTCCTCCAGAAGATCGGCTTTGGAGAAGGCAACTATTCTTTTTTTGTTTAAGAGCACTTCGCTGTAGCCTGCAAGTTCATTTACCAGCGTGTCGTAATCCTTCTGGTAGTTTTCAGAAGTGACCTCTATTAAAAACAGAAGAATGCCCGTCCGTTCGATGTGTCTTAAAAATTTGATGCCGAGCCCTTTGCCCGTGTGGGCGCCTTCAATTATTCCGGGTATGTCGGCTACCACAAAACTCTGGTAATCCTTGTACTGCACTATGCCCAGGTTAGGCTCAAGCGTGGTAAATGGATAGTCTGCAATCTTCGGTTTCGCCGCAGAAATGACCGATATAAGAGTCGATTTGCCTGCATTAGGGAATCCTACCAGTCCCACGTCGGCAATAAGCTTAAGCTCGAGAGCGATGGATTTCTCCTCCCCGGGTCTGCCTCCTTCGGCATGGCGCGGTGTCTGGTTGGTTGGAGTTGCAAACTTGCTGTTGCCGCGTCCTCCAATTCCCCCCTTTGCAATTACAACACTCTTGCCGTCATGGTCCAGATCCGCCAGAACATTTCCCGATTCCCTGTCCTTTATTATTGTTCCAACGGGGACCTGTATTATAACGTTACTGCCGTTTTTGCCGTCTTTAAGTGAGTTGCCGCCTTTATCCCCGTTTTCAGCGCTGTAGTGCCTTTTATACCTGAAATCGAGCAGTGTATGAAGGTTATGATGGGCACGGATAACAACGTCGCCGCCTTTTCCTCCGTCTCCGCCCGAGGGGCCTCCTTTGGGAACATACTTTTCCCTTCTGAATGAAATCTGCCCGCTTCCGCCGTGGCCTGCTTTAACTTCAATTTCTGCGTAGTCTATAAACATGTTTTAGTCTTGATTGAAATATTGTAAAATGTTTTTCTTAAATACCCTGGCCCATTTATCCGCGGGATCTATTCCGTTGTATTTCAGGACCATCTCGATGAGGCCTTCTGCCTGAAGGGCGTCGTGAGCCTCTGTTATTATATTATAAAAAGCCCCGGCAAACTTTTCAGCCCTATTACTGAATATCTCAGAAATAATTTTCTGCTGCTCTCTTTTTGAGAACACTTCCGATATTACAATAAATATGCGGCTGAAGGTACCGACCGGATCGCTGTCTTCGGCCTCTTCTTCAGTTTCCTTTATCTGCTCAGGCGTTTCATCTTCAATGATGATGCCCGTATCATCAATCTTAATATTCCCTATGCTGAAGTCGTCCGTCTGCTTATTTTCTTTTACGCCCTTGCCTTTTCTTTTGAACCTGGAGAAAAAGCCCGAAGTGCTTTCCAGGCTGTGCTTTTCTTCGTGATCACCGGCAATATCAATATCTATATCGTCAATGTTTATTCCGGCAAAAAGCTCATCAGCTTCACTTTCCTCAGCTTCATCCGTTTGAACAGTTTTATCCTCAACAGCAGCTGCGGGTTCAGATTCAGCAGAAGGTTCAGGAGCAATATTCTCTGAAACAGCAGGCTCAGCTTCATTATCCTTTGGTAACGCTTCTGTTTCCTCCACCGCCTCAAATTCCAGTTCAGACGGAGCGTTTTCCTCTTCCGGAAGTTCCAGAACGACACTTTCCTCTTCCGCTGTCTCTTCAGGGGCAGTTTCGTCATCTTCTTTAACCTGAGGGATTTCTTCTTCTGAAGGGATCTCTTCAGCTGAAGGGATTTCTTCAGCCTTTGGAATTTCTTTTATCTCTTCAGGTTTTCCCTTCTCCTCCGAAGCCTCAGCTGCAGGCGGATTATTTTCCGGCTCCTCCCCGGCGCTCTGCCCGAAACTGAAGAATGTGGCCGGCCTTTCCTGCCTCATAATCCTGTCCAGATAGTTTTCCCTGTTCTGCACTTCAGGCTTCTGGAAAGCCGGGGGCTTCTCAATTTCCGGTTTAGGTTCAAAAGGTTTCTGCCCGTCCTGTTTCTCTGCAGCCGGTTTCTGCTCAAAAGGTTTCTGCTCTAAAGGCTTCTGCTCAGACGGCTTTTCTGCCGGAGGCATTTTCTCCCAGGGCCTCGGCACAAAGTTCTTCGGCACCAGGGGCTTCTTCTCTGAAGGCTTCTTCTCTACTGGTTTCTGCTCAATGGGCCTTTTTACTTCCGGTGCAAACAGCACATTCTGCAGTTCCACAATATCACACGACTGTTTAGCCTCTCCTCTGAAGGCGTTCTCCAGCTTTACAGCATACGGCTGAAGTTTCTTTTCCTTCAGGTAAAGCTTAAAGGGATATAAGGGTATCCTGCTTTTAAGAACGCTGCCTATGTTAAAGAACTCTCCTATTGCACGCAGCACCAGGTTAAAAACCTTCGAAGGGTCGGAGGCCAGGAGCTCCCGGTCAATTTTATCTAATATTGTTTCAAACTCCTGGCGGCTTATGATCTGGAGATTTTTCTTCTGAAGATACTTTTCAATGATTGCCTTGAGATAATCATTGAAATATATATAATTTATGATCTGCCTTAACTCGGCAGTCTTAATCTCATTTTCCTTTTCAAAAATCAGCTTCGTAAGAGCCCAGTTGGGCTGCGCAAGAAAGTTGACGTTAAAGGCTATTGCCTGCAGTATGAGATTGTCGGCATAGTCAAATGCGAATTTTTTCGATCTCTTGATTTCCTCTCCGATGAGAGCAAAATATTCGGCAATCCTGCCTCCGGAATAATCAAAATTCGAGTTGCTGAGCAGGCGGTACCGGTCCTCGTAGATCAGGTAATCCAGTTCAGCCGAAACGTACTTTAAGATTGCCGGATGAAGATCGACCGAAGTCAGCTCCTCATAAGTAAAAAAAGAACCGAGCTGCCTGACTTCATTTATGCTGAAGTCGTAAATAACTTTAATTTCTTTTTCAAACATGATATTAACCTGTTGCTGTTCCTTAAATAGTGATGTCCCCTCATATTTAAATCCCCTCATTTCATTATCGAATATTTGCGTTATAATTTGAAATCCGGATATTAAGATATAAATTTAAAACTCAAAGTAAAAGAGCAGCCTTAGGATAAATTGCAGACACGGGCAGCAGAGATAAAAAAAATCCCGGCTGAAAAGCCGGGATTTTTTAAGATTTCTTCAGCTTAAAAACGTTCAGAAGGGCCTTAATCTATATCCTGTCCGTTCTTATTTATTGATTTAAGCTTTGAGGCAAAGTACTCACGATTCATTACCGCAATGTGCCTTACCGAGATTTCCTTCGGGCATTCGGCTTCGCATGCGTATGTGTTCGTACAGCTTCCGAATCCCATCTCGTCCATTACCTTAACCATTGCTTCCACCCTTTCAAACCTTTCGGTTTTGCCCTGCGGCAGGTGCCCGAGGTGAGAAACCTTGGCTGAGACGAAGAGCATGGCAGAGGCATTCTTGCACGCGGCAACACAGGCTCCGCAGCCTATGCATGCGGCGGCATCCATGGCAATATTTGCCAGTTCTTTGGATACAAGTATGGTATTTGCGTCGGGAACTCCGCCTGTATTTACAGATATGAAGCCTCCGGCCTGCTGAACTTTTTCAAAAGCCGAGCGGTCCACCATAAGGTCCTTAATAACCGGGAAAGCCTTTGCCCTCCAGGGTTCTATAGTAATGGTGTCGCCGTCGTCAAAATTACGCATATGGAGCTGACATGTGGTTGTACCCTTTACAGGTCCGTGCGGCCGTCCGTTGATAACGAGACCGCAGGCTCCGCAGATACCCTCGCGGCAGTCGTGGTCAAATGTAACAGGGTCCTCGTTCTTTCTCTGCAGGTCCTCGTTTAGCACGTCGAGCATTTCAAGGAAAGAGGAGTCCGTGGAGATATTTGTTACCTTATAAGTTACGAATCTGCCAACGGTAGTTCTGTTGGGCTGACGCCAGATCTTGAGTGTTAAGTTTAGATTCTTGCTCATATTATTTATAGCTCCTCTGCGTTAATTTCACATTCTCAAATACAAGAGGCTCTTTATTCAAAGTCCATTTTCCGACCTCATTGAACTCCCAGGCGGCAACGTAAGTAAAGTTCTCGTCATCGCGTCTTGCTTCGTTTTCTTCAGTCTGGTATTCCTCGCGGAAATGTCCTCCGCAGGATTCATTCCTGTGAAGAGCGTCTGTTGCTATAAGCTCGCCTATTTCCAGAAAATCTGCCACGCGGCCGGCACGTTCAAGCGTCTGGTTTAAGTCGCCTGCAGAGCCCGTTACGTTGACATTTTTCCAGAAGTCCTCACGAAGCTCTCTTATCTGTTTAATAGCTTCATTAAGTCCCTTGGCGTTTCTTGCCATTCCTACGTTGTTCCACATTACCTTGCCGAGCTCGCGGTGGATCTCGTCAACCGTCTTATTACCCTTGATTGAAAGCAGCTTTTCGGTCATATCCTTAACTGCCTTTTCATCCTTTGCAAATTCAGCGTGGTCTGTTGAAACAGCCTGGAACTTGTTTGAAGCCAGATAGTCGCCTATTGTATAAGGAATGACAAAGTATCCGTCGGCAAGTCCCTGCATAAGAGCGCTTGCGCCCAGGCGGTTTGCGCCGTGGTCTGAGAAGTTGGCCTCTCCCAGGACAAAGCATCCCGGGATTGTGCTCATCAGGTTGTAATCTACCCAGAGCCCGCCCATCGTGTAGTGGATTGCCGGATAGATTCTCATCGGCACTTCATACGGATTCTCATCAGTAATCATCTGATACATCTGGAAGAGGTTGCCGTATTTTTCTTCAATTGATTTTTTGCCCAGGCGCTTTATAGCGTCTGCAAAGTCGAGGTAAACTGCAAGTCCTGTATCGCCTACGCCCTTACCCTCGTCGCACTGCTCCTTGGAGTTTCTGCTGGCCACATCTCTGGGAACGAGGTTACCGAAGGAGGGATATTTTCTCTCCAGGAAGTAATCGCGTTCATCTTCGGGTATCTGGTTGGCGGGACGCTTGTCGCCTGCTTTCTTAGGGACCCATACGCGGCCGTCGTTTCTCAAGCTTTCGCTCATGAGTGTAAGCTTGGACTGGTAATCACCGTGCACAGGAATACATGTAGGATGTATCTGTGTAAAGCAGGGGTTTGCAAACATGGCGCCTTTTTTATGAGCGCGCCAGATGGCCGTGCCGTTTGAATTCATGGCGTTTGTGGAAAGGAAATATGTGTTTCCGTAGCCGCCTGTAGCCAGAATGACAGCGTGGGCCGAATATTTTTCAATTTCGCCTGTTATGAGGTTGCGTACAACGATGCCTCTTGCCTGACCGTCTACAACAACCAGGTCGAGCATCTCGCGTCTTGGATACATTTTGATTTTGCCGAGGCCTATCTGGCGGTTAAGAGCGCTGTAGGCGCCGAGCAAAAGCTGCTGCCCTGTTTGGCCCCTGGCGTAGAATGTTCTGGAGACCTGTGCTCCTCCGAAGGAGCGGTTGTCTAAAAGTCCGCCGTATTCCCTTGCAAACGGCACGCCCTGAGCCACGCACTGGTCGATGATATTGTTGCTTACCTCGGCAAGGCGGTACACGTTTGCCTCGCGTGCGCGGTAGTCGCCGCCTTTAATGGTATCATAGAAAAGGCGGAAGATGCTGTCGCCGTCATTCTGGTAATTTTTTGCGGCATTTATGCCTCCCTGTGCGGCAATAGAGTGCGCGCGGCGGGGACTGTCCTGATAGCAGAAGGATTTTACATTGTAGCCCAGTTCTGCTAAACTGGCTGCGGCAGATGCGCCCGCGAGTCCGGTGCCTACAACAATTATGTCGTACTTTCTTTTGTTGGCCGGATTGACCAGTTTTAAGTTAAACTTGTAGTTGGTCCACTTCTCCTGAAGTTTCCCGGCCGGTACTTTGGAATCCAGTGTAGCCATTATTTACCTCCCATGAAATAAAAGTAGATCGGAAAAGAAGCGAACCCAAGGCCGATAACCACTGCGTAAATTTTCCCGACGACGACAATAAGGGTTCTGTATTTTAGGTGATTCCATCCCAGGCTCTGGAAAGCGCTCTGAAAACCGTGATATAAATGGAAGAAAAGCAGAAATACGGAAACCAGATAAATCACGGCAAATACCGGGTTTGTAAAAGCGTTTACAACCAGGTCATACATGTGCATGTTCCCGGTTCTTGCATAGTGATATACATACCAGAACTGCTGAATGTGAATGACGAGGAAAAAGAAAATAACACTGGCTGAAATCCACATTGTTCTGGAGGCCAGCGTTGCCTGCGGATCCTCGGGCCTTACGGCATATCTCTGGGGACGTGCTCTCCAGTTTCCGATCTGAAGCCTTACGCCGTTATAAATGTGAAACAAGAATCCAAGCAGAAGTACAACTTCAATTACTCTGATCACCGGCTTTAAGCCCGATTCGGTAAGCGCTTCCACATAGGTGTTAAAAGCTGCCGGTCCGAAATAAAGGAAGCTGTTGCCGAAAAGATGAATAACCAAATAGATGAGAAGGAAAAAACCTGTTATTGCCATAACATACTTTTTCCCTAGCGAAGAGTTAAATGCACTGGTAAACCAACCCATTAATTTTCCTCCTGTAAAAACTGTTATTGTACAGACATCCTCAGAGATTGTGTGCGCGCGGGTTTGAATGCCTAAAATAGAAATTTTAATGAATAAGATAATGCTATATTCATAGAATATCAAAATCAATTTGGAGCCTGGAAACGGAGGATAAAATATTTCCTGAGATTTTTTCAGGTAACTGATTCAGATATAATGTCCGTAAAAATAAGAATTTTTATTTCAATATTTCAACTGCATGCAAAGAGAAATAAAAATTTTTCCGCACAGAGGCAAACTAAGGCAGGAATATGCAAAAAAGGCGGCCGCCAAAGGCGGCCGCCTTTTAACTGTGCTGTGAAGTTACTTTTTGGCAGTAAGAAAGAACATATCCGTAACTATATTGGCCGTTTCCTTAAGAAGTGGGTCGGTGATCTTTTCATCCTGGGGCTCCACTTCCCCTTTTTTCAGGAGCTTCAGCCCTTCGGCCTGGCGGCGTTCATTGATGCTATTTAATTTTCTTACTTCCTGCTCATCCTGCTCCTTCTTGCGTTTTGCTTCATTTAAGGAAACAGTCTTCTCGTCGCGCTCTTTTTTGGCTTCCTGAATCTCTTCGACCAGGTTGCTGAAGACAGGATCTTTTTTCATCCTTTCATCATGAAGCTTGTTGAGTTCAGGAATAATGCCGCCGAGTTTTGTATAAAGATCATAATGTGTGGGCGATATGCTGTCCCACGGAAGAGCACTCGGCTCAGAGCTTTCTCCGTAATCGGAAGTATCGACCATTGAAGGGAACTTAATATCGGGAATAACGCCCTTTCTTTGTGTGCTTCCGCCGTTGATGCGGTAGAATTTTGCAATTGTAACCTTAAGCTGGCCGTATTTTATACCCGGATCCTTGGGGAAGCGGTTAAGATCGATCAGATTCTGAACGGTTCCCTTTCCGTAGGTTCCCTGGCCAATAATTACGCCGCGCTTATAGTCCTGAATTGCTCCGGCAAAGATTTCCGAGGCCGAAGCGCTCGAGCGGTTTACAAGCACCGCCAGGGGACCGTCGTAGAAGATATTGTCGTCGTGGTCTGTTCCCACTTCAACCGAGCCGTCGGCATTGCGCACCTGGACGACCGGGCCGTCCTTTATAAAGAGCCCCGTAAGATCAATTGCCTCCTGGAGTGATCCGCCGCCGTTGTTGCGGAGGTCTAAGACCACACCGTCAACTTTTTCATCCTTGAGTTCCGCAAGAAGCTTTTTGACGTCCCTGGTCGTGCTCTTGTAGTCTTTTTCACCGCGGGCCTGTGCCTTATAGTCGAAATAGAATGCCGGAAGCGTAATAACACCGATCTTGTAGGGAGCCCCGTCGCGATTTACGGTAATAACGTCTTTTTTGGCCGCCTGCTCTTCAAGTTTGACCTTGTCGCGCACGAGCTTGATTTCCTTAGGCTTGGCGTTAACTCCGCCGTCGGCCGGCAGTACCTGAAGACGTACAAGCGTGCCCTTGGGTCCGCGAATCAGCTTAACGACGTCATCCAGACTCTTGTTTATTACGTCCACCATCTCGCCTTCTTCACCCTGCGCCACACCGACGATCTTGTCGTTTACCTTGAGGAGTTTGCTCTTATAGGCGGGACCGCCGGGGATGACTTCCATCACCTTGGTGTATTCATCCTCGCTGGTCAGAGATGCACCAATGCCCTCGAGTGAAAGGCTCATCTGCATGTTGAAATTCTCTGAAGTCATCGGCGAAAGATAATTCGTATGGGGATCGATCGACTCTGTGAACTGGTTCATGAAAAGCTGGAATACGTCTTCACTCTTTAGCTGCAGCATTCTTTTTTCCATGTTGCTGTAGCGCTTGCCGAGTGTCTCGGAAATTTTTGCCCAGTCCTTCCCCTTTAACTTTTCACGCAGGGCCTCATCCTTAAGCCTTTTTCTCCAGAGTTCGTCAAGTTCGCTCTGGTCCCTGGCCCATGGGGCGTCCTTCCTCTCGGGGGTGTAGCTTTCGTCCTTTGTAAAATCAAATTCCTTCTGGAGTGCTGTATGTATGTAGGCCTGACGATCCTTCATGCGCTGAATAAAAACGTTATAAATGTCGTAGGCAGGCTCCAGCTGTCCTTTGTTGAGGTCGTCATCTATCTCATAGCGGTACTTTTCAAATCCTGCAATGTCGGAAGCCAGGAAATAAAGCCGGTTATAGTCAAGAGTTTTTATATAACGGTCAAGAATGACCGAAGATAAAGAATCGTTGATGTCTGTCTTCTTATAATGGTACCTTGAAAGGAGCACCATAATCAGGTGGTCTTCCTTTCCGAAATAGCTTTCAGGGGCCAGTTTTCCTTCGGAATTAGTGACTGTGGAAGCCTGATCCTTTTTTACGGCCCCGGCCTCGGTAACATTCTGTGCAGAGATAAAACTGCCTGTGTTAATAATTAACAGAAGCAGCAAGATCTGAAGTTTTTTCATAATCCTTCCA
The DNA here is from genome assembly GCA_036261625.1 of Ignavibacteriales bacterium. Classification (GTDB taxonomy): domain Bacteria; phylum Bacteroidota; class Ignavibacteria; order Ignavibacteriales; family SURF-24; genus JAAXKN01. Next base: position 10,229 of record DATAKL010000045.1, read on the forward strand.
ATTAAGTTTCCGGTATTATAACAACATGAAAATTAAATAGTTTCAAAATATATTATTTTTGGAGGGTAATTCCATCCTATCTGAACAAAGATTTTAATAAAAGAGTTTACATATAAATACAATATAACAATAAGAATTTGCCAAACCAGCAAAAATAAGGGTTTCTTAAGGCTTTTTTGCGTTTGTTACGAGGACTTTGTCAATTCTGTTATGGTCCATATCAAGAATTTCAAAATTTAGCCCTGCGGCATCAAGTTTGTCCCCCTCGCCGGGCACTTTTTCCATTTTGAGGAAAATAAACCCTCCGAGCGTCTGGAAATCATCCTCTTCCTCACCGGGCAGAAATTCCAGCCTGAAGATCCTCTTGAATTCGTCTATCGGGATCATTCCGTCTACAAGCCAGGAGCCGTCTTCCCTTCTTTTTGCATAAGGCTCCGTCTCATTCTGCCTCGAGAGTTCCCCCAGGACCTCCTCAACGAGATCCGTTATCGTAATGAGGCCCTCAACGCCCCCGTATTCATCAATCACAATTGCTATATACTTTCCCGCTTCCTTAAAGCGCTCCAGGAGCTTAAGGGCTCTTGTACCCTCGGGAATAAAGAGCGGCTCTGAAAGGTGCGTATGAATATCGTACTGTTTTCCCTGTACGTGAAAGTAATAAAGGTTTTTTATACTTATTACCCCTTTAATGTTGTCCAGATTTTCATCGCAGACCGGAAAATGTGAAAAGTGCGATTCAAGTATAATTTTCTTGTTTTCATCACTGGGAGCGTTAATGTCAAGCCATACGATTTTAGTTCTGGGGGTCATTATAGCTTCAACTCTTTTATCCCCCAGACGGAAGACCGATTCGAGTATGTCCTGCTCTGCTTTCTCAATTACGCCGGCTTTATTGCCCTGGCGGATGAGCATCCTGATTTCCTCTTCTGTAACGTTCGGTTCCGATGGGGGCCTGATTTTGAGAAATTTCAGCACAGAATCTGTCGAATAGCTGAGTATGGCCACCAGCGGGGTTCCGATCTTTGAGAGCATTTTCATCAGTCCTGAGACTTTAAGGGCAACTTTTTCAGGATTATTCATCCCGATCCTCTTCGGAACAAGTTCACCTACGACAAGTGTAATATAAGTAATTGCAGCTACAACAAGCGTATAGCCCAGTATGTCGGCATATTCTTTAAGAAAAGGGATTGTGCTTAAGACATCGGCCAGTCTTTTACCCAGTGTGGCCCCGCTTACGGCACCTGTGATAACGCTTATTGTTGTAACCCCCACCTGGACTGTAGATAAGAACTTGCTCGGGGAATTTGCCAGATCGAGCGCTGTTTTGGACTTCTGGTTCCCTTTCCGGGCCAGGTTCTCAAGCCTCGACTTCCTGGAGGAAACCACAGCAATTTCCGACATTGCAAAAAGACCGTTGGCAATAATTAATATTAGAATTATTATCAATTCCAACGTTACATTATCCATAATCTACCCAATAGTTCAAACAGAGACCCTTATCTATAAAAGATAGGCTTATACTCCAGAATTAGCAAGGAATATCCCAGCCCGCCTGACCTCGGCTTTTAACCTCTGGAAATTGAAAGCAATTAGAATCTGTTTTTATAAACTGCAATAACTTTACAATGTATAAATTTAGTCAATTCGGTAAGCCAGGAAAAGAAAAAGGCAGAAGCCCATTGTAGAGCCCCTGCCTTTCCTAACATAATTAGATTAAATTACTTCAAAAGAATAACCTTTGAAGTAGTTATATTGCTTCCTGATTTTAAGAAGTAGTAGTAAATGCCGCTTGAATAGCTTCCTGCATTCCATTCAAATGTATATTTCCCTTTAGCAAGGTAGTCCGAAACGAGCGTCTTTACCTCCTGCCCCAGGGAGTTATAGATCTTAAGCTCTGTAAATCCGTCACCGGGGATAGAAAAGGTAAACCTTGCTGAAGGGTTAAACGGATTGGGGTAGTTCGAACAGGTGAAGCCTTCAGTAGTACTGCCCAGGTGCTTAAGTCCAGGGTTCCCGATTTCAACTGCCGGCATGTCGGAGATCTGACCTGAAGCCATTTTACCCAGTGGATGATCGGGATACTTTCTGTCTCCTTTTATTTTATTATTTATTTATTAACTTCCCATGGAGCATCATATTTTTGCCGCTGGTCGGATCAAAAAGGCAGTTAAACACATCTTTCTCAAAAATCATCGGCTCATTTGCCAGAATTGCATTTTGTGGGGGATAACAAAGGTACAATATGTCTTTTCCATTATAATGTGCCAGCCCGTCATTCATCCTGATGAATATGTCGCTTTCACTCCTTCCAGTGAAGCCATTGCCAAAATTTTCATTGGTTACGGAAAGAAGGCTAAGAGGTTTGCCGTTGAAATAGCTGCAGATATTCTTTCCCTCAAGGAAATACACTTTGCTGCCGATCGTAGACATACAACCCATATTCATATTTCCCCTCGTGTTTGAATATATCTTCTTAAGCATACTGCCATTTAGTTCATAGTAGGTAATTATGTCGTTATCTCCGTTGAACTGGTCGAATGTTAAAGAATATACATATATCTTATCTTTTTCCTTCCTGATTTGAAGAAATTGGGAGTTGAAATTTCCTTTGCAGACCTCTGTCCAAGTATACCCATCATAGTGAAGAACAAATCCTTTATGGGAGTCAGGTTCAAAAGCCGAACCTTTATAGAATATGGTCCCGCTGGCATATACATCATTGGAATTCGTACCATGGATGCTTTTAATAAATACAAGTACAGCCCCATCTACTTCATACTTGTAATTGCGGCCCCATTTGCTGCCATCAAAGTGCCAGATTTCGCCATCTCCACCTCCCATCCAGACATCATTTGGGGAAAAGCCAAATAAAGTGTTTCCCGAGCAGGTTATCATCTCTTTTTTATATGCAGTCCATTTATTACCGTCAAAGTGCTGTAGTCTGTCATCAAAATCCCCGCCAGCGCCTACTGCCCAGACATCCTCTGGTGATGAGCCCCAGACGGAGTAGAGGAAATTCATAGGCATGTTAAGCGTGTCGACATGCCAGAAGTAATCACGCCTGCCCGGAGTAATTTCTTCTGATGTAAGAGGATTGGATTTTCTGCATGAGGAAAATGATGTGAATAACAGGATACCAAGCAGGCATTGAATCACAAGCTGTTTTCTTAGTCTTACTGCAGCGGAGGAAAATTCTGTTTTGAACATTATCAATTCCTTTCTGAGGTTTTTCACAAAAATTTTATGCTATATAAGTCTTAAGATTTCTCTCTTTTATTATATATGGTGACAAAGAGCGTTTGCGGAAAATTATTCTAAAAAAAAAATGAAATATTTTCGATCTGGCACTGTTTTTATTTTATAAAAGTCAACAATAAGGGGGTACAAGCTTTGATTTTGGATATTTTTTTATCTAAAGTACAGATTTGTCCTATATGTTATTATTTGTCTTTGCAGTAACTTATTTCAGGCTTAGCGACTTGGCTTCACCCTTTGCAAATACCAAATAAAAAATGACCCGGTAACTCTAACACCATAAATCACTTTATGTTCAAACTTCGGAACTCCAACCTTTACCCTTTCCAACACCAAATAAATGCCTCTTTTTAGGACCTCTAGCGCAAACTTCGCCCTTGATATTTGTCACAATAATAAATAGAATACAGAAAAAGAAAATAATATCAGCAGGTCTATAGGAGGAAATTTATGCCCTGGGTAATAACACGACTATGCGCCGACTGTCAGGATACAGCCTGTGTAAAAGTCTGCCCGGTGGATTGCATTTATGGTCTGACGGTAGAAGATTCAAATTTCCGCAGACAACTTTTTATTCACCCTGACGAATGCATCAACTGTTCTGCATGTGAACCTGAATGCCCCTGGGGAGCAATCTTTGAGGATTCCGAGGTCCCGGAGATCTTTAAGGAGGATATCGAAATTAACGCCAATATCTTTAAGGAACATCCCTCACAGGATTTTACCACCACTCCCAAACCGATTAAAGAAAATCCTACACCTGAGGAAATTGAGGAAAATAAAAGAAAGTGGGGCTACGTCTGATTTAATATGACTTTATAGAAAATTTCAGAATAAAATAGTACGTTGTAGTCGGTTTTTACCTTACTGCTAATTAAAAATATTCAATAACCTTTTTCAATAACGTTTATTCAGGGTACCTATATGACGGAATGCAGCATAAGAGTAAACAAGACTGCCAGATACTTTGTTTTAGGTGAAGTAACCGGTCAGATTAATCAGGTATGGTTTGTATGTCATGGATACGGCCAGCTGGCTTCCCATTTCCTGAAGCATTTCTCCAAGCTTAACGACGGCTCGCGCCTTATTGTTGCCCCTGAAGGACTGTCCCGTTTTTACTTAAGCGGAACAAGCGGCAAGATCGGAGCCTCCTGGATGACCAGCGAGGACAGGCTTAATGAGATCGGCGACTATATCAGCTACCTGAATGCCGTTTATAACGAAATTTTCTCTACGGTCCCGAGAGATTCCGTAGAGGTCTTCCTTCTGGGCTTTTCACAGGGTACTGCTACGGCTTCACGTTGGTTCAATAACGGGAAAATTGATATTGATGACCTTATTCTCTGGGGAGGACACCTGCCGCCGGAGATCAACCTGGAAAACCCGATGTACAGAAAAGCCAAGCTTTCACTCGTCTATGGAACCGGCGATGAATACCTGAAACCGGCCTATTACAGCATGGATGAAATGAGGCTCCAGGCTCACGGAATTCAGTACCAGGTTATTTCTTTCGAGGGAGGACACTGGATTAAACCCGACGTGCTCCTGAAGCTTTCATCCAGTGAAACGGTAAAAGAAATAATAAAGTAAGACGCCGCTACGGGCGTCTTACTTTATTATTTTTGATACCTTTTCTAACTCATCCGTTCGGCAAACATTCAGCAGTTCAAAGAGAATGGAGGCGGGCTGGTTGTAATCTCTCTAAGCCATTGAGGCTCACCCTCTCCGGGGGCAACCCTATAACTGCACCGGAGGCAACATCGACATGCAAATCGTTTGCCAGCATACTAATAAATTGCCTCCATGCCGTACTTTCCGCAGGCATACATCATTAGAAGAGAGGTAAAATCGACAAGAGCCCTTTTCTCGTCCTCATGATAGATCACCAGGTCGTAGACCTCGGCCACGAACTGGAAATTCTGCAGAATCCTTTCCAGTTCCTTATGGTTCGGTGTCCCGTGCCAGAAGGCCACCTTCTTTATAAGTGTATTCCTGTGCCTGCGCAGGAACTCATTTACTGAGATCGCATTATACGAATTCGGCGTTCTGGGGCGGCAAATATTAATAAGATCGTTAAAATAGGTATCCCACTTCTTAGCAAGATTTTCGTTCTTTTTATACATTACATGCCGTGCTTTTTCAAGCGTAAAAAGCGCCTTAGTTGCCACCTTGAACTGCGGCAGAAGGGAGTAGCCGTCGTAGCTCGGGCAGCCTTCTTCATCAACATACTTCCACTTTCTTAAGAGCTGCTTCGGGCTCAGTATGGCAATAACCCTTTCAAGTCCGCTGTCCACAATTATATACCTGTCTTTCTGATAGCCGACCACGGTAAGCCAGTGCCCCCAGTTATTGACGCTCAGTATGCAGGGAAGCCCTTTATTCAGCTCCCTGTCCAGAAGTTCAAGGGCATCCATGGGATCTTCCGAACGGAAGTAATGCATATGACAGTGGAATTTTTTGGCTGCCCTTGCAAGCCCTATTTCATCGGTTCCTGCCCACCAGGTGCTGCCGGCAGATTTTGCAATGGAATTCTCATTCTTGAAGATTCCGAGCATCACAAGAGCATATTTAAGTGCGAATGGTCCGCAATAGTATTTATTTGGCTGAGGATAAAAACTCATCTTTATAATTGAGAAAATAATTTGAATTGACGGTTAAAATAAATTTTATTTATTGAATTCGTAAAACACCCTGTGAAATTATAGAATTATCCTGTACCGGGAAATACCAAAATTAATAACGGATAATAAGGAACTTTGTTCTTTGTCTTTCCTTCCAGGGCTGGCGTGGAAGTCTGATTGTAATTTTAAGTTAAAATTATTTTTCAAATATGCCAAATACTTTTATTCAAATGCTTTGCATGGGATAAGGTATTTTTTTATATTCCGTTCCAAATTATTGGGGAATCATGAAAGTAGCTGTAGTATACAATATTTCTCATGCCGATCTGGCCCATTATGAAAAAACAGCCGTCCCGGCCTCTGCAGAGCTGAATTTTGAGCCGTACTTCGATATTGAACATTCCAGCCCCCTCGACGGCTATACCTCAATTACCCGTGCTCTTTGCGAGGCAGGCTTTGATGCCTACAGCCTGAATATTTTCGACGATTATAATGCTTTCCTGAAGGACTACAGATTGAACCGCCCCGATGTTGTATTCAATATGGTTGAATACTACAACGATAAACCGACTCTTGAAATGAATTTTGCCTGCCTGCTGCAGATGATGGATATTCCTTATACTGGCGCACCACCTATGGCACTTGCTATCTGCCAGAGGAAAATTATGGCTAAAAGCATACTGGCTTCCATGGGAATAAATACACCTAAGTTCCGCGTGGTCTCACACGAAGAGGAATCAAAGGAACTGGGACTTAAATTCCCGTTGATTGTAAAACCTTCGCAGGAAGATGCAAGCCTTGGAATTGAGGATGAATCGGTCGTAAGCAATGAGGCTCAGCTTTATGAACGCGTCAAATTCATAGTTAACAGCTTCAAACAGAAGGCTTTGGTGGAGGAATATATAGACGGACGGGAGCTTAACGTGGCAGTTATGGGCGACCGCAGCCCCAGAGTTCTGCCTATAAGCGAAATAGATTTTTCCAATATGCCATCTCATCTGAACAACATTGTCAGCTATCAGGCTAAGTGGGACCCATATCATGAAGCCTACCATATGGCAAGAGCCATTTGCCCTTCAGTACTGCCTTCTGAAGTGGAGCTAAAGGCAAAAGAACTTGCCTTAAGGGCCTTTACGGCCCTTGGAGCCCGCGATTATGCGAGGGTCGATATGCGGCTTTCCAAAAACAATGAACTCTTTGTGCTCGAAATAAATCCGAATCCAGACCTGACAGAAGATGCCGGATTTATGCGTTCTTCAAAGGCCGCAGGGTATTCATTCAGAAGGACACTAAAAAGAATAGTTGAAATGGCCTGGTCAAGAAGGGTTAAATCCCCCGGGGAAAAGTCTGCAAAACCGGATTTCGAATTCCCGGTTCGGCAAGCCTGAGCTTGCCCCTGGACGGAATAGACCTGAATAAAACCCTTCCTGAACCGGCACATATAAAAACCGTATTATTCAAAGTTTAATTTCATTCCTAAGTACGCCGACAAGCCCGGCGTGCCGTAGAAGAGAACCTCTTCATACTTCTTGTTAAGGAGGTTGTCAATGCGGCCGTAAACTTTCACCAGGGAGCTTATTTCATAAGAAGCCGCAAGGTTAATAAGCGTGTAGCTTTCGAGAGGCACTCTCATAAATGTAGTAAAATCCTTGTCCTCGCGCCGGCCGACATTTAATACTTCCAGGTTCAGCTTTGCAGCCTTAATAGTATAATCTATATTCAGGCCGAACTTGTTTTTGGGGCGCCTTAAAAGCTGCATGTCTTTTTCCGTGCTCTCAGGACTCTTATCCCTGCTGTCGGTATAGGTGTAATTTAAGCTGAAATTAAAATTATAGATTGAGGATACACTAAGGAACAGTTCCCACCCTTTGGCTTCGGCACGGGCTATATTAATTGTCTTAAATGAATTGTCATAACCGATCATGTCGGAATATTTGTTATTAAAATATGTAAGCCCCGCGGTAATTTTATTGCTGAAGAGGTACTGCTCAAACCCCATGTCATAGCCCTTGCTTTTCTCCGGCTTCAAGTCCGGGTTGCCGAAGGTGGGGTCATAAAGGTAATAAAGAGAAGGAGACTTAAAGCCCGTTCCGTAGGTGGCTTTGAGTTTCGTTCCCGTCTGCCTTATAAGGTAAGCCGGAGCCAGGCGGTAAGTTACAACAGATCCGAACTTTTCATGGTAATCGTATCTTACGCCGAGGCTGGCAAAAAGGGCATCATTCATATTTACCTGATCTTCTAAGTAAGCTCCCGAGGTATTTAACATCCGGCTTTTGAAAGAAGATGAGAACGGGCCCCACTCGGAGGTGGAACTGTAATCCGTGTTTGCCTTCTCAAAATCGCTTTCCAGTCCGAATACCAAAGTATTTTTTTCATAGAGCTTCAGTTCATTCTGAAAGTCGAGTTTTATCTTTGTACCGTTAAAGAAAGCCAGTGATGAAGTACCTGGCCTTACGGCATCCGGAAGATCCACGGCATGGCTTACGTGCCTCATAACGGAAGCCGAGAGGTTCTGTTTAAGTTTCCCTTCAAAGGATGTAAGGCTGCCTGAAGTTCTGAAAATGCTCTCCTCCAGGTTATAGGTAAAGTTAGGGTCATCGCCCATCTTTTCATTCTGATCCAAACCGGTTTTGGCTTTTGTATAGTTAAACATCAGGTCCATTGTAAACCTGTCTGTAAACTTCATGCCTATGCGCGAGAAATACGAATTATTCAGGTTCCCGTCCTTTTCGCTGTTGCCGAAGGTTTCATCGGCCTGTGAAAATCCTTTTGTATCATACCTCGAATACCCAAAGCTGTAGTCCAGAAAGCTTACGCTCCCCGATAAAGAGCCGTTAGCCTTGTAGGTTGCGTAGGAGCCCCCTTCCAGGGAAAGGGAATATTTGGGCTTCCCCGATCCCCTCTTTGTAAAAATGCTTATTACACCTGCCATGGCTTCCGATCCGTAGAGTGTGCTCTGAGGACCTCTTAAAACCTCCACCCTCTCAATATTATCCACCGGGAGGTTCGAGATATCGTAAGAGTTGCTGAGTGAGCTCGGATCGTTAACAGCCACGCCGTCAATTAAGAAGAGCGTCTGCTCCGGGTTGGCTCCTCTTATAAATACGCTGGACAGGCCGCCCGGACCTCCCTGGCGCACTACGCTTAAGCCCGGCACGTTGCTTAAGACCTCAGGAAGGGATACCTTGTCGCCCCGTTTAATATCGTCTTCCCCTATAACCGTAATTGAGCTTGCAGTTTCAGCTATCGGCGTCACGGTCCTGCTGGCCGTAACAACCACCTCGTTCAATTTGTAGGTTTTAAGGGAATCAGGCTTATCGGAGGCCTTCAGAACCTGCTGTAGAAGCAGGAGTGAAAATGTGAATGTCAGAAAAAATTTAACAGTTGTCTTGTGCATAAGAGTTACTCCTTTCATGTAATGCAGTAAAAGTTGTAACCTTGCGTGGAAAGAGAAAAGAAACCATGTAGTACGGCAGTGCTAAAGATATGTTAACATAGTTGATCATTATCTCACCTTGGCCCACGAAGGCAGATTAATTAGTTTATTACGGCAGGTCTCCTGGCTTGGGCCACACGCAGCACCTTCCCGGTTAAAGACTTTGAAAAGGGGCTTTTCAAAATCAGAAAAACAGTGGCATATTGCTGTGTGTTCTGGCCTATTACAGTTGCGGGGCAGCACCGGATTTTCACCGGTTTCCCTATTCTTCCCGAAAAGCGGGACACCGTAACTTGAAAAATGTCACAAAATAAATTATTAAATATTTATCCTTTTTCCAAGACCCCAAATAAAAAAAACCTCTCCCCCCTTTTTGGAAAAGGGAAAGAGAGGTTCAGGGATTGAGGGTATGTATGCTGGAGACTTTTGGTGCCCTTTTCAGGCAAAACTTTCTTTTACCAGCTTTTTACCCTGTTCATCAGAAGATAAGCCGAAAAATAAAACAGCACACCCAGTAAAAGTGCCGCATTAAAACCGAAGTTTATTGTAATTAAAATAATTACCGTTGAACCTATGACAGAGGCCGCGCCGTTTACGGCAAATCCCCAGTCGATGAGCTCCCCAACCTTCTGTGCTGCCTTCGGGAAGGGCATTCCCATAAAAAATCCCAACGGGGCTATTAAGACCATGGAGACCATAATCCTGGGCACAAGACTCAGGCCTGTCAGAAGTCCTGTAAAGGGCCTGAAGAGAATTATCTCCAGAATAAGTAGAAGCATAATTCCCAGGAAAGGCAGGCGGTCATTAAAGCGTGAGGAAAACCTGCTTCCAATGCCGGAGCTTAAAAGCAGGGTTAAAAGAATAACTACAAAGCTGTATGATGATGCACCTATAAAAAGCGTGTATCTCTGTATTAAAACAACTTCAACAATCATAAAGCCCGCACCTATGGCAAAGAAGTAAAGCCATGGCGCCGCCCTGAGCTTCCCGGTTTTCTTCAGATAAGGCAGAAGCATTAAAGGAATAACAAGCAGACAGATTATAAGAAGTATAGTTAAGATTACCAGCTTCGAAATGGGGAAGCCCCTGAATTCATAAGGCGTAATATCCTTCAGCTTGCTTAATTCCACATTTTTCCACAAGCCCATCTGTGCAATGTAGGGCCTGTTGTCGCTGCATGGAGATATATCAATCCGGGATGAGTCAGCCTCAGCCTCCCAGCCGTTCAGGACGATACGGTTAATAAGATTTCCTTTTACAGAATCGGAGGCAGGATATAAAAGGCGGATATAAGGACTGGTCTCCTTAGTAAATTTTACAACAGCCGTATCGATAAAAGCTCTCGTAAGGGGCGCTTTTGAAAGTATAAAAAGGTTCCTGTGATGTTTCGGCAGGTCGTAGACTGCAATGTGTGCCCTGGGGTCTTTAACCCCCAGATTATCCAGCGCCTGAATTACCTCGCCAACAACCTTAGGCATATACATCTGGTGCTCCATGTAGAAAATACCCCTGGGTGAAAGCGCTCTGTAGTAATCCTCAAAAGCCTCAGTCGTAAAAAGATAATTTTCAGCAAGCGCAAAAGACCCCGATGCAAGGGCTGCAAATGTGTTCGAGCTGAAAGAGGTAATAAGATCAAACTTACCTCTGAACCTTCTTACATATGTTCTTCCGTCTTCTGTTATTACCCTTACGCGCGGATCCCTGTAGATATTTCCGGAAAACTTGCTGAGCTCCCCGTCAAAAAGCATGCTGTTGATCTTCGGGTTTACCTCAACGGCGTGTATTTCTTTTGCTCCTTCCTGCAGTGCCTGCAGCACTTCGCCGCCGCCGCCTGCGCCAAGGGACAAGACCGTGCAGCTGTCCTTGCATTTAATGAAATTCTTCAGGCTGAAAAGCCCGAAGTCGAACCTCATCGAGTCTGGCCGGTTCCAGTTGCCGTCGAAATGGTGCACCGGCGTGTTTGCCATATTGTCTATATTAATGCCGCGCGCATCCTTGCCGTAGTTGTAGATTTTAATTTTCGCCATCGAATCCCAGTACTGGTAAACAACAGGAGCCCTTTCCTTCCTGGGGGGATTAAGGAGCGTATGCGAGTAGCTGATCATTATAAACATCAAAGTCAAAGGCACTATGTTGAAATACCTGTACCATCTCTCGAGCGCAAGAAAAGAAGCTATAATAAGAGGCAGGCAGATTAAGAATGATGCCCATGGGGTGCTGAACGTATTCATAAGCACAATTGCAAGCAGAGCTCCCAGGCCTGCCCCGATAAGGTCAGCCATATAAAGCCTCGGCATATCGCTGTAGTTATCGCGGAAGAGTTTTGCCAGTGCAATGCCTCCGAAGAAGAAGCTGGAGCTTAGAAGGAGTACTGTAAGAACAAATTTCCATATCATTTCACTGCTCACAAAAAGCTTTGAGAAGTCGAGCTTGATGTTAAGCACTATTGAAGGGCCTAATAGCGCCAGCATTGACACTGCAAGCAGAAGAAATCCCGCTGCATTCCTGTTTTTGAAGGCCCTTTCAAAAAGCCTGAGAGCAAGCGCCCCGAGGCCCAGGCCTAAAACAGAAAGAGACAAAATCAAAAATGCAAATGTGTAATAAAATTCTGCTGAAAATATCCTCGTCCAGACTATCTCCAGTGATATGAGTGAAACAGACATTAAGGCAATAATATAGAATTTAGAGTTTTTCATGTTTCCTCTTTTGTGCTTTTTGCATAATAACCTTTTTTATACCTCTTGAGACGGACGAGTCATAGCTCCGGTTTCAAAATAGTGCCGGGCGGACAAAAAGGCGGTTATACGGCCCATTGGGCCTCTGAACGGCAATAAAAGGAACAAAACCCCGTAATATTGAATTTAATCTGCTCAAAGCTTAGATTTCGGGATGAAAACCTCCAGTTATCCGGATTTAAGAATAATATTTCAACTTTCAAACGTGGAGTTCATGATATGAAAAAATCATTTTGGCCCGCAGCTTCAATTTTTTCAGTATTTCTTATTTCAGCCGCCCTTGCCCTTTCCGGATGCAGTAAAAATGATTCTTCATCAGTTAATCCTGATGATCAGCAGCAGAAAGCCGGCTCGGGAGAAATCCTCTACGAGGGGGTCCTCGACGGAATTCATAAGTTCGACTTTTCAACACGCAAGGATGTGAGACTCATGGACGGAACTTATCCCACATGGATGCCTGACGGAAGGATACTCTTTGTTTCCGGATACGGCGACATTATGATTGCCAGCGCCGACGCCTCCAAACAGGATAAATTTTTTACCAGCAGTCTCATGCTCCTCACCCCGCAGGCTTCCAAAGACATGAAATATATCGCATTTTCAAATATTAATATGGGTGCACCCGGAACTCTTGTGGGAACGTTTGTTTATAAAATAGACGGAACAAAGCTTGCGGAATTCCGGGGCATGTTCCACCCGTCATGGACTCCTGACGGAAGACTTGTCATGTCAGGCTCTTATAATTCAACCTTCAAGCCTCAGACTCCATTTTCAGAGGGCATATTTATCACCGACAAAGAACTTACAACCACTACCAGGATAGATCAGGGCTTACATGAGCCCTTAATGCCTTCAGTAAGCCCCGACGGTAAACATGTGGCCTTTGTACTCAACGGACATATTTGGAAGTTGAATATTGACGGAGGAGCCGGGCTTCATCAGATCACAAAGGGGGATTCCGATGAGAAGTATCCTTCCTGGTCGCCTGACGGCAAATATATCGCCTTTAACGGTTTTGTCTCAGGCTCCCTGATCGGCATTGTTTCCTCAGATGAAACAACAGAAGTAAACAGTGAGGCAAAGTGCTGGATCTACTCATATGAAAACGAAGGCCTCAACTCCCAAAGCCAGATATCGTGGTACAATGACTTAGTAACAACTCAATAGTTCGTGAATGGAGGGCATTCAGACCGGCGCAGTTAATAAGCCCGCCTGAGGCCTCAGGCGTAAACTTATGACAGAAATTCCCAAAGATATTTGAACATCAAGAATAGCACATTTGGCAAGCCCCGATGAGGGGCGCATTGTCTTTAGCCCGGGGTGACCAAACCCGCCTTTGGCGGGTGCGGGAACCCCCGGGAACAGGATCACCCCATAATCATAGAGCCCCGATGAGGGGCGATTTGTATTTAAACGGGATGAACAAGTCGCCCCTCATCGGGGCTCTCTTTGGTGTTTGGGGGATTAATTACCCAGGGGTTCAGTCGCCCCCGTCCGGGGGCTTCTTTACCCCGGGCTAAAGACAAAGCGCCCCTCATCGGGGCTTAATGACTGCGTAATTTAAGATGCTCTGTTTTCTCGAAGTTTTTTGAATTGTTAAGTTGGCGAGTAAGGCCAGGGCAGGTTTGATAACTTGGGCTACAGACAGAAAACCGCTATTGGCGGTTTCTTATATGGGTTATTCTAAATTCTAAGATTGCATGAACGATGTCATCCTGTTAGCCTCTTAGAACACCAGAAGCCTTATTACTATTGCGAATGAGAGGGCAAAGGACATGTAGAACAGGTGATTTCTTATCTCCTCCTTGAAGGAAACTGCCAGCTTGTACCATAAATATATTACCATGGCCTCCAGCAGAAAAAGCTTGATCCCCTTGTCTATATGAGAAGGGATGAGATAATCGACAAAGAACGTCAGAAAGATAAATATTAAAAGCGCGTAATCCACATCGCTTACCTTGAATTTCTTCAGCGGAAATACAGTGCCGTCGGCAATCAGGAAAATGACAATTATAAGGGTAAGTATGTAATAGCTTACCTCTGAAATAAGATTAAGACTCAGATTGCCCGCAAATATCTCGCTTTGAAGCGTGTGGTTGAGATTTATGATAGTGAAGAAAGCTGCCACGTTCATGAATATAAAAATGTCATCCACACCCTTGTAAATGTTTTTATTCCTGGTCGAGATAAAGAAAAATGCAACCCCTGTAATCAGAAGCGCCCAGAGTATATTGCTTTCCACTGAATTGCGCCCGGGAATGGATACAATTAAAATTAGCAATAAAGCCAGCGAAGTCAGATATATAAAACTCTTCTGAATAGTCTCAATGTTCTTATTCCACAAAACATTCCAGAATTTAGAGGTGTACAGAAGCCGCCAGTTCACACTCAGAAACTTTATTAAAGGCTCGGCAAACAGCAGCAGCACAACATAGAAAACAAAAAACAGCATTGGAAGCATGTGCGGACCTGCAAGATACAGTACCGAGATGAGAACAAAGATAACCGCATATGCCATGATTATTGCAACAGTAAGCTTCTGTGAACCCGTAACCTCAAGCAGCAGATGGTGCAGGTGCGTTTTATCGGGCAGGAAAGGGCTTTTCTTTCTGAGCATTCTGCTTATGATTACCCTTATGGCATCCGTAAGAGGCACCGCAAGCAGAATGGCCGGAAGTGTCAGGTCCAATATACCGTCGTTTATTTTAACTGAAATTAAAAGAGAAGCCGTTATGAGGAAAAACCCCAGTATGAGTGAACCCGTATCCCCAAGAAAAATCTTCGCCGGATACCTGTTATACTTCAGGAATCCGAAGAGGCTTCCCATCAGGCTTACGGTTAATAATGTCAGAAGATCGGAATCGTAAAGCACGGATAGTGCAAGTATAACTGAAAAAACAAGAATTGAGAAGCCGCTTACCAGGCCGTCAATTCCATCCATAAAGTTAATGGCATTGATCCCTCCGACAATAAATATGAGTAGTATCAGGTAGTCGAACGGGTGCGGAACGGCAACGTCAAAATATATAAGTGCCGCATAATGCTGATTCAGGTATATTAAAACAAGCACGCAGGCCAGGAACTGTCCCCATATCTTAACCGTATAACTGAGCCCTAGTATGTCGTCAAAGAAACCGACCATCAGTATAATGTTTGCCGCCACCAGAAGCATTCTAATTGAGTCGAGCTCATCTGAAAGAATTACCACTGTAATGGCAGCCGACAGGTATATGAGCAGCCCCCCCATACGGGGTATAATAGTCGTGTGAATTCTCCTGTTTCCAGGAAGATCAACAACTTTTATTTTTGTTAAATACCGTATCAGAAACGGAGTAGTAAAAACAGTAAATATCAAAGTTATTGCAAATATAAATAAGAAGTTCATATTGCCCCAGCCTCTGTGTTATCATCCTTAAGCATCTTAAAATGTCGCTTCCAAAAGCATGCCTCATCAAATCTTCACATTTTTCATCATCTTTTCAGCGCTGAGTCTGCAAAACCGGATAATGAGAGCAGAGCGCATTGTAGGCAGAGCATACTTAATACTGAGGAATGCTGCTTCCCCCAATAAAAGCAGCATTCCTCTATTTTCCAATCACATCTTTAATTCATGGCATATATCTTTGTTATTTTCAAATTCATTCATAAAATGTTTTACTTCATAATAACAAGTTTCTTTGTATCCCTGAAGCCTCGGCTCTCAAGCCGGTAGAAATAAACGCCGCTCGGCAGCTCCCCTGCACTTAAAATTACTTCATGGCTGCCTTTTGTCTTCATCTCATCGAGCAAAACTTTTACAGCCTGGCCAATACTGTTAAAAAGTGTGAGGCGGACTTTCCCTTCTTCACTGAGAGAAAACTTAATCTTTGTCTCAGGATTGAAAGGATTGGGATAGTTCTGCTCAAGTGCATAGCTGAATTTCGCTGCGGTACTTTTTTCTACCGGCAAGGGACTCAGATTCTTGTCTACAAGTGTATAAGTGCCCAGAGCGTTCGTCCTGAACTTTGCACAGTGCAGTACCTGGTCAATAGCTGAAGCCTCAACATCCCACATGCCGTCTCCTGAGACCGGTCTTTTGTTTACAACAAGCTCCTGTTCAATATAATCCCTGATCTCGGTTTCCTCATTATAGTACAGTCTTACATCGGCTGTCCAGCCGGAGCCCGCATTGCCCGGGAAGTTGAAGGAATACATGTTGTCTATTCCCTTATTGGACAGGCCTCCGGAATTGACCGTGGCTCTCTGGCCAGGCGTATAGATGAGTTCAACCTGATCGGGAAGCTGAGTGCCCGACCAGACAATCTCTGCAACTTTTTTCCCGTCGACACCTGTAAAGACAGTGGTGTCAATTCCTATTGTTCCCTGCATAGTAGTTGCAGCAAAGCCCACGGGGGTATATTCAAAAGCCCCGATGTCACAGCCTCCGCCGTCAATTCTGTTGGAACGGTAGTTGCCGTCTATGTCCTCGTAAACTAAAAGGTTCGGCCTTCCCTGCCCGTTTACAACCCACTTCCCGGGTAAAATTGAAACTTCCGAAGGAGAGCTGAAGCCCGGGTCCATGCTTATCGAATGCAGGTCCCAGGATGTGGAACTTTTCCAGTCCTTAATTGTAGACCTGATTTCTTTGCCGCTAAATGCAAGGAAAGAGTTCTGAACGCCGTCCGCATAGAAAAGATTAAAGTCGCTGACCATGCTGCCTTTCATGGCTGAGGTTCTGTAAACTGCCCAGCTCCTGGCGTTTGGACTTGAGTTTCCGTTGTAAAAGATATTGTTCTTCAGGTCTATCATGCTGCCCGGGGTCATGGGGCCTATATAAATGCACTGAGTTTCATGATAGTCCCTTTCGGTTTCTTCTATATAAACGGTATTGTTGTAAACTTCAACCGATCCTGCCGTAGGCACGTCAATTCCGGTGGTTAGAATTGTCCCCATGCGTCCATTAATGTTATCAGCATCCTTAAAGCCGTAGATCGCATTATTGTAAATCCTGTATAATGAAGTGACATTTCCCCCTTCAAGCTGTATGCCGAAGACCGAGGGCTGGAAGTTAGTTGTGTCTTTCGTTGCGTTAAAAAGCTCATGGATCCTGTTGCCGTTGATTAAAAACTCGCCCGGCCCGTAAGTATGAATTCCCCTGACACGCTTTGCTCCTGTTGTACCCGAGTTTGTACCAAGGTTATGGATATTATTCCTGTTGACAAAGATTTTCATTGAATTGCCCTGGGGTGTGCCGACGTGAATTCCAAAGACCAGAAGGAGCTGATACTGATTCAGCAGATCTCCTATTATCTCGTTGCCTTCAATTACAACGTCCGAGGTCTTATAGGCGTAAATCCCTTTATGGTAAAAATGCACCTCATTGCCGCGTATGACGTTGCCCGTCTGCACGTTTAAGGTATCCTTGCCCAGTATAATTGCATTTATTGAAGACACCTTGTTGTTTTCAATCAGACAGTAGTTGGCCGTCGGGGCCGAGTTCCTGAGTATGATGCCCATGTCCTCATCAGTCCATATATTTCCCCTTCCTTTGGCCTGTATGATACAGTTTTTAATTGTTATGTTGTCGCCGTAAATATCAACAGGCTGTGTGCCGTATTTGGGATCTGCAGCAATAATTGTCATATCCCTTGTAGCACCAGAGTTGGAGCCGTCAATTGTAACATAGTCTGTTGATTCCCCGGGGCGGCCTATTCTGACTGCAAAGAGTGAGGTATCCTGCCCCAGAACATTCAGCTGCACTGTGGCGCCGGGAGCGGGCTTAAATATTACCCGGTAATCCTGTGTGGGTTTATTGTTTGAGATATCTATTCTAAGAGGTTTTGGCTCATTATAAGTTCCGGATGCGATCAGGAATGTTACCCCCCTGGTGGTTCCCTCATTGTTCAGCGCCTGTATGGCTTCGCTGAAAGTCCTGTAGTTATCAGGCCCGCTTCCGTAGGGATCAATTGTTTTATTCCCGTTAAGCTGGGCATTTAACTTCAAGGGAAGGAAAAATACTGCAAGCAGGACTATCGATTGCGTCAAGATTATCGTTTGCCTTATGCCTTTCATGACTATCCTCTTAGTATATATTCATATTATCCTGTTATAGCTGCTTCATCATTATCCTTTCCTGATTTCATCAGATTCCTGAAAGAGCCGTCTCACGATCCTGAACCGAATTCAGTTTTTCCTTCAGCCAGTCGTCATTGTGGAATTTTGTAAGATATCTTTCACCTGTGTCACAAACGGGGAACACAATTACGGCATTTTCATCCAGCTTTTCGGCAATTTTCAGTACCGTATGGAAAATAGTTCCTGTGCTTCCGCCGCAGAATATTCCCTCCTGACGCGTGAGCCTGCGGGCGGCCTCAAACGAATCGTGGTCTGTAACGTTGAATACTTCATCTATGTACTGGAATTTCACATTTTCCGGAATGTAATTCTGCCCTATGGCTTCCACCAGGTAAGGAGCGCTGCCGGTTCTCATTCCGTGATCAAAATAGTCCTTGAAGATTGAGCCTACAGGGTCGGCAGCAATAATTTTTATCTCCGGATTTTTTTCCTTCAGGAATTTTCCCACCCCGCTTATTGTGCCGCCGGTGCCAACGGCCGCAACAAAATGCGTGACTCTGCCTTCGGTCTGACGCCAGATCTCTGGGCCTGTTGTCCTGTAGTGAGTCTCGGGATTGGCAGTGTTTGAATACTGATTTATATAGATGGCGTTTGGAGTCGTCCGGGCGATCCTTTTTGCAACATTGACATAATGGTTGGGATCATCCCTCTCGTAGCCGTCGCGCACTATGATTACTTCTGCTCCCAGGGCCTTCAGGTAATTCGACTTTTCACAGCAGACCTTGTCGGTCATAACAAATATGGACTTGTATCCTTTGACCGTTGCAGCAAGGGCAAGCCCTATTCCCGTATTGCCGCTCGTTGCCTCTACAACCGTGCCTCCGGGACTAATTATACCCCTTGCCTCTGCATCCTCTATAAGAGCAAGACCGATGCGGTCTTTAATGCTGCCGCCCGGGTTAAAGAATTCCACTTTTGCCAGTATCTGCGGCTTTAAGCCTTTGCTGAGCTTCTTTATTCTCACCAGCGGCGTACTGCCGACGAGTTCCAGAACACTATCCTTCACATCCATCTTTTCTCTCCTTTATAATCTTATCATGCCTCATTCACATCATATCGTGTCTTTACATCCGACATTTCCTGCTTCTTCCTGCCTACTTCCTGCTACATACTTCCTGCTACATACTTCCTGCTACTTACTTCCTGCTACATACTTCCTGCTACTTTCTTCCTGCTTCTCCATTATACTTCATAGTTATGCTGCTCGGTTGTCAATGTTTCAATTTGGCTTATCAGGTTTGTCATTGTCTGCCAGGGCAGATAAGCGCATTTCATTCTTGCCGGTGAATGCTGTATGCTTGAATATATTGCCAGGTCCCCCAGATTTGCAGCTTTTATTTGGCTGCTGTCCGGCGAACTGAAAGCTTTGTGAAACTTATTAAACAATGCTTCTGCTTCCTTGAGGCTCTTACCCTTCAGCATATCGGTCATTATTGAGGCAGAGGATTTGGATATTGCGCAAAGCTCTCCCTGGAAGCTAATGTCTTTGATCATATTTCCCTCAACATTCAGATAAAGCACGATGTGATCTCCGCAGAAGGGATTAAAGCCCTCATCCTGATGATTGCACTCAAAACAGACGTTGAAATTTCTGGGGTTACGGTCGTGCTCCATTATAGTTTCCTGGTAGATCTCGTTTATCCTTTCACTCTGGAGGTTTTCATGGCTTCCGGTCTGCTTGAATTTTATTATTTTTTCAAGACTCAGTACCAGCTGGTCAATTTCCTCTCTTGTGTTGTAGAATGCAATGGAAATTCTTGCCGTTGCCGGAACCTTGAAGAACTGCATTACGGGCTGCGTGCAGTGGTGTCCTGTGCGTATGGCAATCCCCTCTGCATCAAGCAGAGTGCCGATATCGTGGGGATGCAGCCCTTCCATGACAAGCGAAATTACGGGAGCCTTATTTTCAGCCCGTCCTATTATCTCAATTCCCGGAAGCTCCAGGATTTTATTTTCGGCATAATAGAGCAGCTCGTGCTCATGGCGCACTGCGGCTTCAAAAGGAATTGAGCTGAGATAGTCAATAGCAGCACCAAGACCTATTGCGCCCTCAATGTTCTGAGTGCCTGCCTCAAACTTGTAAGGAACGTCATTGTAGGTTGTATTCTCAAATGTTACGAGCTTAATCATGTCCCCGCCGGTCTGATACGGCTCCATCTCCTCAAGCAGGTGCGACTTTGCATAGAGCACCCCAATGCCTGTGGGGCCGTAGAGCTTGTGGCCGGAGAATACATAAAAGTCGCAGTCGAGATCCTGAACATCTACTTTCCCGTGCGGAATGGCCTGCGAGCCGTCGATTAAAACCGGCACCCCCTTTGCATGGGCCTTTGCAATTATTGTCTTAACAGGGTTTATGGTCCCGAGAGAATTTGAAACCTGCACTACGGAAACAATTTTTGTCCTTTCGTTAATCAGGCTCTCGAGCTCATCTAAGATCAGCTCCCCCCTGCTGTTCATCGGTATAACCCTGAGCGAGGCATTTTTCTCTTTGCAGAGGACCTGCCAGGGAACGATATTTGCATGATGCTCCATGGCTGTAATTAAAACCTCATCACCTTCTTTTACATGCATCCTGCCGTAAGAGTAGGCCACAAGATTTACTGCTTCGGTTGCGCCCCTTAGGAATATTATCTCGTGCGAAGCCCGGGCATTTATATAATCCCTTACTTTTCTTCTCGCATTCTCATATGCCAGGGTCGCATGCTCGCTTAAGTAATGCACTCCCCTGTTAATATTTGAATTTAATTTATGATAATAATCCTGAATTGCCCTTATAACCATTTCCGGCTTCTGTGTCGTTGCAGCATTATCCAGATATATGAGTTTCTTCCCTTTAATTGTTAACTCAAGTATCGGAAAATCCTTTCTGATCTTACTTACATTAAATGGACCGGCTGAAGCGTTTTCTGAACTAATGCCAAGTGCCGCAAGTAAACTTCTAAGACTCATAACACACTCCTCTGATTAGATAAGAACAGTTTAAATGGATATTTATATCTTATTATACTCGTCACCATCTATATTGCACATCTGCCCCACAGCAGAAGGCAAAGGCAGTTATCTAATTCATAGACGGATAGGGAAGAATTACCTTGATATCGTCATCCACAATCCCCAGGTTCAGCAAAAGTATACGCATCTTAATATCATAGAAAAAGCCCGGGTTTGTAAATTTCACCAGATCTATGAGCTCATTAATTTCATACCTGAAGAGATTCAGCGCCCGGTTAAGTCTCATCTCCAGCTGCTTTTCCCTTACAAAGATCTCGGCTTCTGTAAGTTCCTCCAGGTTCAGGGCCTTCCAGTACTCCTTTATGCTTTCTTCGAGCTGCTTTAAGGTCTCGTCTGTAACCCCATAATAATAAAGCCCCCCTGAATGCTTTGTGGCATATATAAAAATAGCCTTGCCCTTGATGAGGAGCTCCGTACAGAACATGTTATTGAGTTCCGGTTCCGTAAGGGTAACCTTGCTCAGGAGCTCATCAATAAGGTCGTTTTCATTCAGGTTGAGTATATAGCACTTCAGGGAATTAGATACCTTCAGAATACTTTTAATCAGTCCTCCGCGCGAGGAGTTTATTCTGATGGACTTATTGTCCTTCAGATTTGACAGCTCAGTCCTTATTTCCGCTATCTTAGCTAAAAGACCGTCATACCTTTCAAGCGCTTCGGTCCAGTTGGGAATATTTTTAACCGACTGAATATTATCCTCGATAATACTCCTTATTGATCTGAGCATAGCCAGCTTATCATCGCTAACGTTTGTCATGGCAGCATTCCATTTCGGTTTCTTAACTTAGGTTTCGTCTTGCCTTGTTAATCTCTGCTTTGCATAAACATCTGATCTAAACAGTAATTTTCAGCTGCTTAAAAGAAGGGCAGAACTTACATACTAAAATTGGGTCACTTACCGAATTAAAATTAAACTGAGACTTTGGAGAGGAAATTCAGCACCTGGAGCAACATTGAAAACTAATCTGCTCTGTGCAGGCGGGGAAGGAACGGAAAAATCTTACAAAAACTTTTATCCTGCCGATCGCGGGGAACACATATGCCCCCTTATACCTTAATTGAAAGGTATACTCTTTTAGTTCCCGATGATCTTTGTTAAACAGTAAAAATCGTCCCCCTTTCCACCCCGTTTTAAGACTTGATCCTCTCTTTTCCTTTTTTGACCCTCATTTATGCACGGTAACTGCCTGAAATACTGGCGCTTTAATCGTTTCAGGGACAAAATGACCTCTAAAATTAAGTAATAAAGATATTCGGCAAATATCAAGGCAAACAACCCAAGTCTCAAATGCATTGTGATCCGGTTCACAGCAAAGAAACAAAAATTTTGCCATGATTATCCTTCTTCTTCCCGGCAGCCTCTTCAGCCGTCTTAACCCATGTTTTTTGAATTGACTAAGTGATCTCTTATCTTTTTTTTTGTAATGTTTTAAAAGATCTGCAATGGATTTAAGCTGTAAATCTTTTATCTGATACTCAAATTCAGAGTTCAGACCTTCTGAATTCCAAAAAATTTTCTTAATTTTACAGATCATTTTTTTCAATGGAGGAAAATTTGTCCAAATTATCACAAGAATCTGTTCTAAAATCCCTCGGAAAGGTATATGATCCAGATCTGCACAGGGATATTGTTACACTTGGAATGGTTAAAAATATTAATATAGATGACAGTAATCTCTCTTTCGACGTGGAGCTTACGACTCCGGCCTGCCCGCTGAAAGAAAAAATAAAAAGTGACTGCATTGAGGCCCTGAAAAACGACATCCCCTCTTTAGGCAGTGTAAATATTAACATGACAAGCAGGGTAAGACAGCACCAGGACAGCAAAAAGGAATCTGTTCTGCCCGGAGTTAAAAACACTATTGCCGTGGCAAGCGGTAAAGGGGGCGTCGGCAAAAGCACCGTTGCAGTCAACCTTGCCGTAGCCCTGGCAAAAGACGGAGCAAAGGTAGGCCTTCTGGATGCAGATATCTACGGGCCGAGTATCCCTCTCATGTTTGGAATTACTGAAAGACCCAGGATTTACCAGGACCCGCAGACACAGCAGATGCTGCCTTTAGAACGCCTGGGCGTCAAGGTCATGTCGATAGGCTTTATGCTCGACGACGGGGCTCCTGTAATCTGGAGGGGTCCCATGGCTTCAGGCGCTGTTAAACAGTTCATGTCGGACGTCAACTGGGGAGAACTTGATTATCTTATCTTCGATCTGCCTCCGGGAACCGGCGACATACAGCTGACACTGGTGCAGACAATCCCCCTTACAGGAGCCGTCATTGTCACTACACCGCAGGAAGTATCCCTTATTGATGCCAGAAAAGGCCTCATGATGTTCCACAGGGTAAACGTGCCGGTGCTTGGTATTGTGGAAAATATGAGTTATTTTATAGCGCCCGATACCGGCAATAAGTATGACATATTCGGTCTCGGCGGCGGGCAGAAGATGGCTGAGCAGTATAATGTGCCGTTTTTAGGAGGAATTCCGATTGACCCCAGAATCAGAATCGGCGGAGATACCGGAAAACCGATCGTCAGTGAACTTCCTGATACGGAATACGCCAGGGTAATTCAGGAGATCTCGCGCAACCTGGCCGCACAGGTGAGCATCGAACTGATAAATCGGGCATCAAAGAAGGTGGATATCATTCTCGGAGACGAAAAATAACCATTCAGAGGAGCTAATAACATGGGGAATGTAATGGAAGAAAAAGTATTAAAAGCGTTGGATACCATCAGGCCTTATCTTCAGGCTGACGGAGGCGACGTGGAGCTCGTGCGCGTTACCACTGAAGGTATTGTTGAGGTTAAGCTTACCGGGGCCTGCGGCCATTGCCCTATGTCTCAGATGACTCTGCGCGCCGGTGTTGAACGTGCCCTCATACGTGAGGTCCCGGGCATCAGACGCGTCGAAGCGGTAAACTAAGAGCCTTCTTTTTTCTTTTGCCCCGGGCTAATTAAAAGAAAAAAGGATCAGGCCCGTTTAAGAAGGTGTGAGTGTTATTTGACACAACTATAATATAGAGGAATAAATGCGTAAAAAAGTAATTGCCGGAAACTGGAAAATGTATAACGATATTCCGGCCTCAGTAAAACTGATCTCAGAACTTAAAAAAAGCCTCTCGGGAGCGGACCTTAAGGCCGATGTAATCATTTGCCCTCCTTTTACTTCACTCGATACGGCTAAAACCTTGATAAAGGATTCTCTTATCCAGCTCGGCGCACAGAATATGTATTTTGAGGAAAACGGAGCCTATACGGGCGAAATTTCTGCTGAAATGCTCAAAAGCGCAGGCTGCCGGTATGTAATTCTCGGGCATTCTGAAAGAAGGACAATCTTTAAGGAATCCGACGAACTGATCAATAAAAAGATTAAAAAGGCCCTCTCAAGCGGACTTGACCCTATATTCTGCGTGGGCGAAACACTTGATGAGAGAGAAAAGGGAACTACAGAATCCGTCATCAGCTCACAGGTCAGAGCAGGACTTAACGGCATCTCTGAAGAGGATCTGAAGAAGGTGATCATAGCTTATGAACCTGTCTGGGCTATCGGCACCGGCAAAACCGCAACCCCCGAACAGGCACAGGATGTACATGCTTTTATCCGGAACCTCCTGAGGGAACTTTATTCAGATCTGGCAGCCGAGGGTGTCACAATTCAGTACGGCGGAAGCGTTAAACCTGAAAATGCACTTTCCTTGCTTTCACAGAAGGATATCGACGGCGCCCTCGTAGGCGGAGCCTGCCTTAAGGCGGATTCTTTTACAAGCATTATCCTCTCGGCCTGAGACAAAAAAACTTACTGCCTTTTTGAGGAAGGCTTAACCAAAGCCCGGCAGGTTTTTTATTTGGTGCAAGGAAAATATTTGCAAACATAAACAATCCGGCATCCTTCCGGCGAGCTGAAAAACAGATAAGTTATTGTTTTATAAGCTCTTTCTTTTCAAACAGAAGGCATTCCCAAACCTCAAGGGAATGCCTTTTATATTGATTTCCCCCCCTGTTTTTTGTATTTTAAGTGTCTTTTATTTTGGAATCATTTTTTCTGGAAAAAATGAAGCATAGAAAAATTATAATTCCGGTACTATTTTGGCTCGCCTTTACTAATATCCTTTTAGGACAAATTAGAATAAAAGAGCTCCCCAGGTTTGATTTTTTAAGACAGGATTCCCTCTTCCTTAACGTTTCCCATACGAGAAATGTAATAAGCCTGGACGGGACCTGGCTCGCATATACAAAAAACAACCGG
Organism: Ignavibacteriales bacterium; assembly: GCA_036261625.1. Taxonomy (GTDB): domain Bacteria; phylum Bacteroidota; class Ignavibacteria; order Ignavibacteriales; family SURF-24; genus JAAXKN01. The sequence continues at coordinate 35,645 of DATAKL010000045.1, forward strand.
GATGATGCATCACGCATTTCCGTTCCTTCGAACTTCCGGGGCGTGGATGAACTTACTTTTGAGAAAGATATAACACTTGAAGGCCGCCAGGTAAAAGGCCGCCGCCTGGAACTGGTTTTTCTAGGCCTGAACTACTCGGCCGAAATAACCCTCAACAACTTTGTAATCTATAAACATGCGGGCGGGGAATTCCCATTCAAGGTTGAACTCCCGCGGAACATAATAAAAATCGATAAAAATAATGTCCTGACCGTCAGAGTCACACATCAGCTCTCAGAGTCCACAATCCCTTTTAACCAGAGATTTATGTTTCCGGAAAATGTGGGCGGAATTTTCAGGGACATCTATATTGAAACATCTCCACTTCAGCAGGTTGCATCCTCAGATTTTCTTTACAACGTTTCAGCCTCGGGCGGCGTTTCACTCAGTGTAAATGCCAGGCTGGAGAATTTTTCTTCAGAAGGCAACAGCATTAAGCCCGATTCACTCTCTTCTTCTGCCGCAGCAGGCGCCGATTATGCCATGAGGGTAAGACTCCTTACCAAGGGCGGCGAAGAAGTCTTCAGCTCCACAAGCACTGTTTTTGACCTGAGTGCTCAGAAGGAAAAATCCTTCAGCTCCTCTTACAGCCTTACAAACGTCAGCCTCTGGACGCCTGAGGTGCCAAGATCATACAGGCTTCGCATTGAGCTTATAAAGGGCTCACAGATTTTAGATGAGATTGAAAAACCGGTCGCTTTTTATTCACTCAGATCATCAAACAGTTCCCTGCTCCTTAATAACGCTCCTTACAGCCTTAAGGGCACAACTTATTATGCCGTTTACCCGGGCTACGGCAATCTGGTCCGTTTCGAAAGAATGAGAAGCGATATGATGGCAATTAAGGCCATGGGCTTTAATGCCGTACGCTTTGCCAAGGAGCTTCCGAACCCCTACTATCTGAAGGTTTGCCAGGAGCTTGGGCTTCTGGCCTTTGTTGAACTGCCGGTAAATTCAGTTCCCGATGAAATTGCTGATAACAGTGCTTTCCAGGACAGACTCAGAATTTATTTTACACAGTTCTTAAACAGCTACAAGCAGTATTCAAGCGTAGCCGCTTTCGGCCTTGGAAGCTCTTACTTGCCTGATTCCCCTGCGCAGACTTCCCTTATAGGCTCACTTGCCGGCTATGCAGGCCATTTTACAAACAGAATGCTTTATGCCTCCTTTGCAGGCTTTAACATCTCCCCCATTCCGGGAGTTGACCTCTACGGCGTGGAACTCCTGAATAAACCGATGTATGATTATACCGGAAAGTATCAGGAGCTGCAGTCGAGACTCGGCAAGGGAAAAGTCTTCATCAGTTCCGCTGCTTATGCCACCTTTAACGGCAGCACCAACGGTTATTTAAATCCCTATTCATTTGAGGCACAGGCAAAGTTTTTCAGCGACCTGATAGATTTTACATCCCGGGAAAAGACACCCGGATTCTTTATAAATTCAATTTTTGACTACAGGGGCGATTATACCTCATTTACCGCTGGATTTGACCCTGAGAACATCTACAGGATCGGAATCCTGGACGAATTCAGACAGCCCGGGCGCTTCAGCGAGAAAGTGGTCTATTCAAAGCTGCACAATGACGATGAGGTTACAATACCGCAGGGTTCACAGAAGGATGATTTACCCATTGTGTTTATTATCTCGGGCGTGGTGCTTGTCCTCATACTCGGCTTCCTTATCAATACGAGGCGCAAGTTCAGGGAGGATGCCACACGCGCTCTTTTAAGACCTTACAACTTTTTTGCCGATATACGCGACATGCGCCTCATGTCGGGCATGCAGTCCACGGCTTTAATGCTGGTGCTTTCTATCGGATCGGCTCTGCTGCTTTCAAACGTGCTTTACTTCTTCAGGACCAACGTGCTCCTGGAGAAAATTGTCCTGGCCTTTGGAAGCCCCAGGCTCAGCTGGTTTTTGTCTTACCTGGCCTGGAACCCGGCTTTTGCACTCATATGGCTGACAATCATCTCAATTGTATTTTTTATTACAATCTCCATTGTTATAAAGATCACTTCTTTATTCAACAGAAATAAGGTTTTCTTCTCCAGCATATACTTCATGGTGGTCTGGTCGTTTCTGCCGCTGGTTGTGCTCTTGCCGCTTGGACTTGTTCTTTATAAGGTGCTCAGTGCAAACGTAATGACCTTTTATCTTTTCATCGCTCTTGCAGCCTTTACTGTCTGGATTTTCTACAGACTGATGAAAGGCATCTATGTCATTTTCGACCTGAGGGCTTCAACAGTCTATATGTACAGCATAGCTCTGATTCTTCTGTTCACCTTCTGCGTTCTGCTGTATTTCCAGTTAAGCCAGTCAAGCATTTATTTTATCATAAATGCTTACAAACAATATAAGGTTATGTAATAACAGACGGAGTAATGTTTTAGTTGTATTTATCAAAGTTAGAGATCTTCGGATTTAAGTCTTTTGCCAACAGGACCGTTGTAAACTTCAACAAGGGTGTTACTTCCATTGTTGGGCCCAACGGCTGCGGCAAAACCAATATAGTGGATGCCATACGCTGGAGCCTTGGAGAACAGAAAAGCAGCACCTTAAGAAGCGACAAGATGGAAAATGTCATCTTCAACGGCACCCAGAATAAAAAGCCGATGGGAATGGCCGAGGTTTCACTGACTTTGATCAATGACAAGGGCATCCTTCCAACAGAGTATTCCGAACTGACAATTACAAGAAGAATTTTCCGTTCCGGTGAAAGCGAGTACCTCTTAAACCGCAACGTGTGCCGCCTTAAGGATATCACCAACCTCTTCATGGATACCGGTATGGGCACAAATGCCTACTCGGTAATCGAACTTAAAATGGTTGAAACCATTCTGAGCAATAAGGCTGACGAAAGAAGAAACATGTTCGAGGAGGCTGCCGGCGTCAATAAGTACAAGCTCAGGCGCCGACTTGCCCTCAAAAAACTCGAAGAGGTAAGAAAAGACCTTACGCGCGTTAATGATATTGTGGCCGAGGTTGAAAAACAGGTGGCCTCGCTTGAACGCCAGGCAAAGAAAGCCGATAAATATAATAAGTTATCCTCCGTCTTAAGAGAACAGGAACTCGACCTTGCACAGAGGGAATACGCCCTCTGGAACATGAAACGTATCTCCTACAAAGAACAGAAGGAAGAAGCCTTCAGACGCAAGGTCCAGATTGAATCCGAGGCAAGAAAGCTTGAAGACGAACTCGTCATCTTCAGAAATGACATTAACGCAATTGAAAGCGACCTCAAGATTAAAAGACGCGACATCTCGGCACAGACCGACAAGATACACAGCGTACAGAACTCTATCTCGGTGGCCGAGGAAAGAAAAAAATCTCTCGAGAAGAACCTCACGCGCTACCGCCAGGAATTAGAAGAACTCCACTTCCAGGACGAAGACACAGACGACCTCATTTTTGAAAACGGCAACAAGATCGTTCAGACCAAAAATGCCATCGGCCAGAAGGAAAAAGGAATCGAGGAAAACAAGGAGATGCTTCAGGAGAAACGCCAGCTCCTGGAAGATAAAAAATCCGAACTGAAGACCCAGCGTGAAGAAAACCTAAATAAGTTTAAGGATATTACAGAAAAGGAACATCAGCTCAAGAACCTTAAGAAAAACCTCGATAATACCGAGTCTGCAATTGAAAAGCTCAATGGCAAGATCCTTTCAATTACAAATACACTGGCCAAAACGGTAGGATTTTTGGAAGAGCTTGAACAGGAAAAGTCGGAAGCTGAGAAAAAACTTGCCGCGGCTGAGGAGCTCTACGCCCGGAAACAGACTGAAAAAGAGGACCTCGAAAAAGAGCTGACCGCATTAAAAGGTAAAGAACACGAGCAGCGCAGCACTCTCAACAGCCTTAAGGACAAAATTGACTTCCTTCAGAGCCTTATCAATAACCTCGAGGGCGTCTCCAAGGGCGCAAAGGTTTTAATTGAAAACGAAGGGTGGACTGAAAAAGAAAAGACTTTCCTTGCCGACGTGGGTAACGCAGATGAAAACTACCGCTTCGCTATGGAAGCATCCCTGAAAAATGTGCTCAATAACCTCCTCGTTGAATCCTTCCAGGACCTCGAGAAGGCTGTTGAGTATCTGAGGGAGAATAACTTCGGAAAGGCTTCTTTCTATGTCCTCGGATTTAATTCCGGAACAAAGAAAACCTTCATTAAAAAGCTCCAGGACTACTCGGTTCGCAAGAATATCAAAAAGCTTGAAAAGGAAGCCTCCTTTATCGGCTGGGCCGAAAACTTCATCGAGACAGACGAAAAGTGGAAGCCCTTTTTCAAAAAGCTACTTTTTATGACCGCCGTTACAAAGGACCTGGAAAGTGCTTTCGAATTAAGCAGAAAATTCCCCGAATTTAACTTTGCCACCTTAAACGGCGACTTCCTGAACAATAACGGACTTATTGACGCAGGAAGTGCCCCGAAGCTTGACGATACACTCTTTGGCCGCAAGCAGATGCTCGAGAACCTTAAAGGGGAATTCCCCAAATATGAGGCCAGCTTAATTCAGCTGAGAGAAAAGATAAAGGAAACCGAGCTTAAGGTCGAGGAAATTGACCTCAAGGACCTTTCGGATCAGAACCGCATTATTGTAAATGACCTGGCAAACGTAGAAAAACAGATTGCCCAGTTTGAGTTTGAAAAGAAGAAGGCTTCGGATGAAATTGAAAAGGCCCGTCTTGAAATAAACGACCTGGCGCGAACATCAAACCAGATAGACAGCGAGATCTCAAACCTGAACCTTATTCTGGAAGAAGAAACTGCTCAGAAAAAACAGGCAGAGGAATCTCTGGCCCTCCTTGAAGAAGAACTTAAGGCTTCCGAGGCAGCTTATAACAGCGCAATTACACAGCAGAACCAGCTGAAACTTGAGCTTGAAAGACTCCTGGGCGAAAAGAAGAACCTGGAAAACTCCAGCGAGCGCGCCCTGGCCTCCAAGGAAAATATAAAGAAATCGATACAGAAAAGAGAATTTGATATTACCTCCACCGAAGAGGAAATGGTTTCACTTACGGAGGTAATCGAGGACAGGCAGCTGGACTTAGACGACCTGGAGGCAGATAAAAGAAAACTGGTTGCCGTGGAAACCGAAATTGACAACAACCTGCGCCAGATTAAATCGCAGGCCATGGAGCTCGAGAAAAAACTCCTTGAAATCAGAAAGGAACGCGACCGTGTCTCAGATGAGATACACTCAAGCGACATAAAGATCAATGAGATCACGCTCAAGATCGATAACCTGTTTTCTAACATAAAGGAAAACTACTCCATTACGCTTGAACTAAGGGAGTTCGACGACCTGGATACGTTTAATTTCCAGGAAAGAACATCCGAGGTCCAGCAGTATAAGCAGCAGTTAAAAGGCTTAGGCCCGATTAACCTCCTGGCCTATTCGGAATACGAAGAGGAAAAAGAAAGACTCGACTTCCTCCACAAGCAGAGAAATGATCTGGTGGAATCGGAAAAAGACCTGATCAAAACCATTGAAGAGATCAACGTTACGGCACAGACGCTCTTCCTCGATACATTTACAATGATCAGGGAAAACTTTATAAAAATATTCCGTACGCTCTTCAACCCGGGCGACGAGGCCGACCTGAAACTGGAAGAAGGCGTCGATCCCCTGGAAAGCAAAATTGAAATTATAGCAAAACCAAAAGGCAAGCGTCCTACCGGAATTGAACTCCTCTCGGGAGGAGAAAAAACCCTTACGGCTACGGCTCTTCTGTTCTCGATCTATCTCGTAAAGCCTAGCCCGTTCTGTATTTTAGATGAGGTCGACGCTCCTTTGGATGACGCAAACGTGGACAGATTTACACGCATTATAAAGGAGTTCAGCTCAAGCACACAGTTCATTATTGTTACACACAATAAGAGGACCATGGAAGCTGCCGAGACCATGTACGGCGTTACTATACAGGAAGAAGGTATTTCCAAGCTGGTAAGTGTACGTTTTAATGAGGATTTTGATGCGATTATCAACAGGTAAGAAAACGGATAATAAGATTTCAGACGATACGTTCTTTAAGAAGACAAGGAAAATTGCCGCTCTGGGAGTGATACTTTCCTCTTTTGTCATTTCTCATGGAAGCCTCAAGGCTCAGTGGAACAGCAACCCGCAGGTTAACAGGATATTGGTCTCAAATACAAAAAACCCCTACAATATCACTACCGCTTCTGATGAGGCAGGCGGGGGTTTTGTATTCTGGGAAGACAAAACTGACTCCGCACACACGAACGTATTCTTTCAGCATTTTAATGATGACGGCCTGGTCAGCTTCAGAACAGACGGCAAGCCTGTCAGCATGAACACGGCTTCCAGATCGCTGCCTGTTGCTGCAGGTTCAATCTCCGGAAGCGCAGTAGTATTCTTTAAGGATCTTTCTGACGGAAAGCCTGGCGAAATCTATGCCCAGAGGGTATCCTCCAGGGGTGATCTCCTCTGGGGAGAATCCGGCATCAGAATTACAGACCAGGAAGCCGGCAGCCTCGAGCTTTCAGCCTCAGGCGACAAGGAGGCAAATACTTATATTGCTTACGTCTACAGGGACTACAGCACTCCTGCAGACTATAACATCTGCGTTCAGAAATTAAACTATTCAGGGAAGGCTTCTTTCAGGCAGAACGGCATCGTTGTTTCAAAATCAACGGCAATCAAATCCCGCCCCCAAATCGTACCCGACAACAGGGGCGGCGCATACATATTCTGGATTGAATCCAATGAGTCTAAGGCACGCCTTTATGCCCAGCACATGAATTCATCAGGAAAAACAACCTGGATGGGGCGCCCCGTTCTTGTTTCCACCTCGAACGAAAGCGTTATCAATTACACTGCCGAGCCGGTGGGAGAGTCTGCAGTTTATGCAGCCTGGGAAATTAAGAAGTCCGGCCGCGACATACTACACCAGATGGTTTCAATTGACGGCAAAATACTCTGGAACAAAAACGGCGAAAGAATTACAGGACGCACGGGCGACCAGACCAACCCCCAGCCTTTCTGCACCGACTCCTCGGTTACCCTCACCTGGGTCAATGAATCTCTTGGCGACAAGGATATTTATATCCAGAAATATAACCTCAAAGGACAGCCCCAGTGGGCACATGACGGCCTGCCGGTTATCAAAATGAAAGGCAGCCAGATGAGCCAGAGAATAACCGGCGACCGCGCTCACGGCACAATTGTCGCCTGGCTCGATAAAAGAAGCAAAACTCAAAGAGGAAACATACTGGCCCAGAGATTTAATCGGGACGGGAAGAGATTGTGGGATTCTCTCGGAGTGCCCCTGGCTTCAAATAACAACTCCGAGAAAAGCTACCTTAACCTTCTGCCCGCTAAAGGCAAAGCTACGGTTGCTGTCTTTAAGGAAAACAGAATGGGACAGAACGGCATACTGGCCCAGAGAATCATGAATAACGGCAAGTACGCCGCGGACATTCTTGGCTTCAGTGCATCCGTCAGCAATAACCTCGTCAGAGCCTCCTGGCAGACCAATAACGAATGGCTTAATAAAGGCTTTTATATCGAACGCTCAATCGGAACGGATACATCATGGAAAAGAGTAAAGTTCATTAAGGCTAAAAACCAGAAGGGACTCAGTACATATGAGTTTTCTGAAAAACTCCCTTCAGGCTCCGAGGTCTATTACAGGCTCGTTCAGGTGGACCAGGACGGCGACGAAGTGAAGTCGGGAGCCGTCAAACTTAATTACTTTACCTTTGATCCACAGAGCTATGCTTTGGCTCAGAATTTCCCGAATCCGTTTTCCGATTCGACTCTGATCCGGTACTATCTGCCCGAAGACAGCAATGTACTTATTGAAATTTATTCCGATAAGATCGAGACCGTTACCGTCCCGGTAAACGGGTTTCAGCCCAAAGGCGAACACTCACTTTCCTTTAGCGCCGTGGGTAGCTACGGCAAACTCCCCGGCGGGGTTTATTTCTACAGGATGAAGGCCGGCGATTTTGTAGACGTTAAGAAAATGATAATTGTAAGATAAAGTTTCTGTAAGATAAAGTTTCAGACAGGACCAGGAATAAGTATTTTGGATACAAAGAAAGACAGAGTTTTTAAGATATTCATAGATTTTGACGGCACCATTACAACGCGTGACGTGGGAGAGGCTTTTGTACAGACATTCGGCGACCCCGTTGTAATACGCCGCATTGTGCAGGACTGGATGGAGGAGAAAATAACCTCGCCTGAGTCGTGGTACCAAATGTTCGATACAATAAAGACTCTGGACTTTGAGAAGTTCCTGGAGTTCCTCGGTGAAATTGAAATAGATTCCACATTCCCTGACTTCGTGGAATATTGCAGGGAAAACCGTTTTGAAATCAGCGTCTTAAGCGACGGGTTCGATATCTATATAAAAAGAATTTTAGAGCGCGAAGGCCTGGGGCACCTTGAAGTCTACTGCAACAGGGCCGAATTAAACGAAGGGAAACTTACACCCCTCTTCCCCTATGGCGATGAGCACTGCCGCTTCTGCGGCAACTGCAAGAGAAATCACATACTCTCGAAATCGGCTGATGAGGACTTTATTGTCTACATCGGCGACGGGTATTCCGATAAGTGTCCCGTGCAGTACTGCGATTTCATTTTTGCAAAGGCTTCGCTTTTGCGCTATTGCGAAATAAACAGAATTACATATTTCCCCTTCCGAAGCTTTAACGACGTCAGAAAAAAGCTGGAGGAGCTGAAAGGTAAAAAGCGGTTAAAGAAAAAATACCAGGCCGAACTGAAAAGATTGGAAGTCTTCAGGCAGGGATAATTTATTCATAAATTAAACAGGATTAAAAGAAGTAAATATGAGCAGCATTCAGGCAAAAATTTTTAAATACAGAAGTTACACCCCGATTCCGTTTCTAATTCTTATGATACTTTTCGGAGCACCTAACGTTTACAGCATTATTCTGGGCTTTATCGTTGCTGCTTCAGGCGAATTGATCCGTCTCTGGGGCGTCAGCTACGCAGGCAGCGAAACCAGAACTACAGGATCCGTGGGCGGCACCTATCTTGTTATAAGCGGGCCTTTTGGCCATACAAGAAATCCGCTTTATGTCGGGAACATCCTTCTCTATATGGGTATCGGCATTATGTCCATGGCGCTCTTCCCGTATTTGCAGATTGCGGCCTTCATATTCTTCTACCTGCAGTACAAGTTTATCATAAACGAAGAGGAAGGATACCTCAGGAAAGCATTCGGTAAGGAGTACGAAGAATATTATGCAAATGTACCCCGTTTTTTACCGAGAGTGACAGCTTATCAGAATAACAACCTCACTCAGCCGAAGTATAACATAGCGGCAGGCCTTAAGTCGGAAAGGCGGACCCTTCAGGCCTTCAGCATAGTGTCCTTGACAGTTATTATAATCTGGTTAGTGAGAAGATTTTGACGAAAAATTTGCTCGTCGTGGCAGGCGAGGCCTCCGGCGATATGCACGGGGCTTCTCTTTTAAGAGAAATTAAAATGCTCGATCCGGAAGTTTCCGTCTCCGGCATCGGCGGACCCCGCATGGAAGCCGAAGGAATGGAAATTCTTTTTCATATAAAACAGATGGCTTTCTTAGGATTTGCAGAGGTCGTAAGGCATATCCCGTTTATTAAAAAAGTCCAGGCGCGTTTAATTGAAGAAGTAAAAAGAAAAAATATTACAACTGTTGTTCTTATAGATTATCCAGGCTTTAACCTGAGCATCGCAAAAAAATTTAAGGCATTAGGGCTCAGGGTTATCTACTACATTTCACCTCAGGTCTGGGCCTGGGGAAAAGGAAGGCTTAAGAAGATTAAGAAAGTAGTGGATAAGATGATAGTAATACTACCTTTCGAGGAGAAGTTCTTTAAGGATGAAGGAATCGACGTTGAATACGTCGGGCATCCGCTCCTGGAACAAATTGAGAGGTATAACTATCTAACTAAGGAAGAACTCTTCCGGCGCTTTGATCTTGATTTGAGCAAGGAAATTTTGCTCATTCTTCCTGGCAGCCGCATTCAGGAGATCAGGCGCATTTTCCCGGAAGTGATTCTTGCGGCCCGGAAAGTTTCAGAAAAATTTAATCTTCAGGCCGTTGTGGCGTGTTCTTCAAATATTGACGAGTCGATCTTCAGAGAACTTGCCCCCGGCACGAGCTTCAGCGTGGTAAAGGATCATACATATGACCTTTTCAGATATGCCGGCTTCGGAATTATTAAATCCGGGACTTCCACGCTTGAGGCGGCGCTATTTGAACTGCCGATGGTAGTTGTTTATGCAACGAGCCCTGTTACCTATCTTATCGGCCGGAGCCTGATAGAAATAGATAAGATAAGTCTTGTAAATATAATTGCGGGCGAAAAGATTGTCGAAGAGCTCATTCAGAAGGACGTTAACCAGGAGAAGATTTATTCGGCCTGCGCTTCTGTCTTATCCGACTCAGAAAGACTCAGGGCAATGCAAGACAGATTAAAGGCTCTTGAAGAAAAACTTGGAACTACGGGCGTATCTAAAAGATCAGCCGGAATTGTTCTGGAATATTTGAACTGATGCAGTTCATGGAAATTCCGGGTCACAGAGGAAAGCATCATTTATGAAGCCGAAAAAACTTTGGCAGGACACACTGAGATTCTTAGGCAATTATTTTCTTTTTACAGGAATTTCATTGCTCTTAAAAAGCCTGAAGATAACCTGCAAAAACCGGGAGCAGTTCGACTGCCTGTTAAAAGAAAATAAGAACTTTGTAGTTGCATTCTGGCACGGTTCAATGCTTATTCCCTGGTATATAAACAGAGACATGAATTTTTCGGCACTTGTCAGCAAAAGCAAGGACGGCACTCTCCTGGAGAAAGTGCTCTCTAAGTGGAACTACAACGTCGTAAGAGGCTCCAGCAACGACGGGGGAAGCCAGGCAATGGAGATTCTCCTTCAGGCTGCTTCAGGCGGCCGCCCGGTTGCAATAACACCCGACGGACCCAAAGGCCCGCGCCAAAAACTGAAGGCCGGAGCGGTTGTAGTGGCAAAGAAAGCCAATATACCCCTTGTTCTTTTGGGCGTGGGCATTAAGGAAAAAAGAGTTTTAAGGAGCTGGGACAAGTTTGAAGTCCCGAAACTTTTCACAAGTGTGAACCTTGTTTTTTCAGACCCGATATTTATTGACAGCAGTCTGAGCTACGAGGAAACCTCAAGGCTCATTGTTGAATGTGAAGTTAAGCTAAACGATTTACAGAAAGAAGCAGGCAAGTTCTGATGCTTTTACTAAGAATTATATTATTCCCTCTTTCACCGCTTTACAGGTGGGTCATATGGCTGAGAAATTATCTCTTCGACCGGGGGATTTATAAGTCGGAGAAAGTAGATGCAAAGGTAATCTCCATCGGAAATATTACCGTCGGGGGCTCGGGCAAAACTCCCGCTGTAATTTTGGTAACAGATATACTCAAGAAGGCAGGCAAAAAAGTAGGCGTCCTCAGCCGCGGATACGGCAGACGCTCCAAAGGCTACCGCCTGGTCTCCGAAGGCAGTGAAATACAGACAGAGGTCAGCGCCTGCGGCGACGAGATATATCTGACGGCAATGGAATGCAGCGTGCCTGCTGCCGTAAGCGAGAAGAGGGTCCAGGGAGCGCGCCGCTTGATCGAGGATACGGATGTCGAGGTCATTGTACTCGATGACGCATTCCAGCACAGATGGATAGATCGCGATCTGAACATACTGGTTTTCGACAACAGCTTTCTTCTTAAATCCGGAGGCATGGATCAGAACCTTCTGCCTGTGGGACTCATGCGGGAGCCGTTTTCGGCCGTCAGGCGAGCCGATGCGGTAATTGTTAACAGGAAGTTTTCCGGCATCGGGTTCCTTCCGCCGCAGCTGAGGCTCTATTTCGAAAAGAAAAAAGTGTTCTATGCGTTCTACAGAACTGCGGGCTTCTTTGATGTAAAAAGCCGCAGCTACTACGACGTGCAGGACTTCACGGGGCAGAAGAGCCTTGTCATAAGCGGTATCGCAAACCCCCTGTCTTTTCTTAATGTGCTCAGGCAGGCTAGTATCGATACTGAAAACCAGCTCATATTCAGGGACCATAAGGATTATACCCTAAGGGATATTCAGGATATAAGGAAGGCTTTCTATGCAACTAATTCCCAATCTGTCATTACAACACAGAAGGATGCCGTGAAGCTTTCCCGTTTCTCTAAAGAGCTCGACGACATAGATATTTACTACCTTAAAATTGAGATGGACATTGAAAACAGGGCAGAATTTGAAGAATTCCTGCTGAATAAAATAGAAGTTTAACAATAAAGTTTGTAAAATTATAATTGCGGTTTAAATTAACTGTTTCGGTTAATTTATTTTTTTTGATTTTTTCTTACTTGTGCTGTAGAGAAATTACAGTACAGAATTCCTAAAAATGCCCCGTGGGTTCAGGGAAAGAAAAAGACCCGGGGCGGTGTTGTATAACAACTGTACTAATATAATCTGACTTAAATGGTCAATAGATTATGCAATTTTAATTAATAATGGAGGAAAATTAATGGCTAAGTCCCCAAAGTATGTTTATTTCTTTGGTGCCGGAAAAGCTGAAGGAAGAGCAGACATGAAAAACCTGCTCGGCGGAAAAGGTGCAAACCTGGCCGAAATGGTTAACATAGGCCTGCCTGTGCCTGCCGGCTTTACAATCACTACTGAGGTATGTACCTATTACTACGACAACAACAACAAGTACCCTTCTGAACTTCAGAAGTCGGTACTCGATGCACTCAAAAAAGTTGAAAAAGAAATGGGTGCAAAATTCGGCGATCCAAAGAACCCCCTTCTTGTTTCTGTAAGAAGCGGCGCCAGAGCTTCAATGCCCGGCATGATGGATACCATATTAAACCTCGGCCTCAACGACGTTACTGTTGAAGGCCTCATTGCCAAGACAAACAACCCGAGATTTGCTTACGACTCATACAGAAGATTCGTTCAGATGTATGGCGACGTAGTACTCGGCCTGAAACCTGTCGAAAAACATGAAATCGACCCGTTCGAAGTAATCTTAGACAGGAAGAAACATGAAAACGGCATTACAAAGGATACAGACCTTACTGCCGAACACCTGAAGGAACTGGTTAAGGAATTCAAAGCTGAAATCCTTAAGAAGACCGGCCACAGCTTCCCCGATGATCCTATGACACAGCTCTGGGGTGCAATTGGTGCTGTATTCGGTTCATGGATGAACGACAGAGCTATCGTTTACAGAAAGCTTAACGACATACCCGCCAGCTGGGGTACTGCAGTTAACGTTCAGTCGATGGTATTCGGAAACATGGGCGAAGATTCAGGTACAGGCGTTGCATTTACAAGAGATGCTGCCTCTGGCGAAAACATGTTCTACGGCGAATACCTCTTCAACGCCCAGGGCGAAGACGTCGTTGCCGGCGTAAGAACTCCTCTTCCGATTGCAAAGCTGAAGGAAGATAACGCAAAAATCTATAAGCAGCTCGACGACATCCGAAAGAAACTCGAAAAGCACTACAAGGATATGATGGATATCGAGTTCACAATTCAGCAGGGCAAACTCTGGATGCTCCAGTGCCGCGTTGGAAAGAGAACCGGCTTTGCTGCCATCAGAATCGCTCACGAAATGGTTCGCGAAAGACTCATCTCACGCGAAGAAGCTTTAATGAGAATTGAACCTGAACAGCTCAACCAGCTCTTAAGACCTATATTCGACTCAAAGGAAAAGAAAAAAGCTGTTGATGAAGGCAGACTTATTGCAAAAGGCTTGAACGCAGGTCCTGGCGCTGCCTCTGGCAAGGTTGTCTTCTCGGCCGAAGAAGCTGAAGAAGAAGCAGCCAAGGGTGAAAAAGTCGTTCTCGTCAGAATTGAAACCTCTCCTGAGGATATCAAGGGTATGAATGCTGCCGTTGGTATCTTAACTGCAAGAGGCGGTATGACTTCTCACGCTGCACTCGTTGCACGCCAGATGGGTAAGGTTTGTGTTGCCGGATGCGGTAACCTCCTGATCAACTACTCTGCCGGAACCATTAAGGTTACAGGCAAGGACGTTGTGATCAAAAGAGGCGAATACATTTCAATCGACGGCTCAACAGGCGAAGTAATTGTCGGTAAACTTGAAACCAAACCTTCAGAGGTTGTTCAGGTTCTTATCACAAAGACAATGAAACCGCAGGATTCAGCTGTATTCAAGACATACAACGACCTTATGTCATGGGCCGACAAGGTAAGACGCCTCGGCATCAGAACCAATGCAGATCAGCCCGATCAGGCACAGAATGCAATTGCTTTCGGAGCCGAAGGTATCGGTCTCTGCCGCACAGAACACATGTTCTTCGGCGAAAACAGAATCCTTTCTGTAAGAGAAATGATCCTGGCTGAAACTCAGGAAGAAAGAAAAGCTGCTTTGGCAAAACTTCTTCCTTACCAGAGAGACGACTTCGAAGGACTCTTCCTTGCAATGGGAGGAAGACCTACTACTATCAGAACACTCGATCCTCCTTTGCACGAATTCCTGCCTCACGAAGAAAATGAGATTAAGGAAGTTGCAAATGCACTGAAGGTTCCGGTTCAGAGAGTAAAAGACAAGATCGACTCACTGCATGAATTCAACCCGATGCTCGGTTTCAGAGGCTGCCGCTTAGGCATCAGCTATCCTGAAATTACCGAAATGCAGGCAAGGGCAATCTTTGAAGCTGCCTGCAACGTCGCAAAGAAGAAGGTTAAAGTTAAACCTGAAATTATGATTCCTCTTGTAAGCACAGTTGAAGAACTCAAGCTCCAGGAAGATATCGTAAGAAGAGTAGCTTCTGAAGTAATGAAGGAAAAAGGCGTTAAGGTTGATTATCTGGTCGGAACAATGATCGAGCTCCCGAGAGCTGCCCTCACAGCCGACAAGATAGCCGAACGCGCACAGTTCTTCAGCTTCGGTACCAACGACCTTACACAGACCACTTTCGGTCTTTCAAGAGATGACGCCGGCAAGTTCCTCCCTCTCTACGTTGAGAAGGAAATCCTTCCGGTCGATCCTTTCATCTCAATTGACGTAAACGGCGTTGGCCAGCTCGTTGAAATCGGTACCCAGAAAGGCAGAAGCGTCAGACCTGACCTTAAGGTCGGTATCTGCGGCGAACACGGCGGAGAGCCTGCTTCAGTTGAATTCTGCCACAGGGCAGGACTTAACTATGTAAGCTGCTCACCGTTCAGAGTTCCAATTGCACGCCTTGCAGCAGCAAGAGCAGCACTGAAGGACAATCAGGCTAAGACAGCCCCCGCTGCAAAGCCTGCAGCCCTGAAGGCAGCTCCGAAGAAAACTGCAAAGCCGCTTGCTAAGAAGGCTGCTGCTAAGAAGCCTGTTGCTAAGAAAACAGCTTCAAAGCCTGCCGTAAAGGCAACAGCTAAGGCTGCTGTAAAAGCCGCTCCTAAGAAAGCCGCAGCAAAAAAGGCTGGAAAAGGAAACGTTAAGACAGCTGCAAAGAAGACAAACAAGAAAAAATAAATGATCAGATGGAGCCGTATTACCCCGGTTAATGCCGGGGCTGCGGCTCCGCTATTAAATTGGCTTTATTCATGATAGTAAGGAGACCAAATGAAACTATCGGACTTTAATTACAACTTACCTAAGACTCAAATAGCCAAATTTCCCGTTGAACCCAGGGACAGTGCAAAAATGATGGTGCTCGACAGAGAGCATCAGACAATTGAATCCAAGGCCTTCAGCAATATAATCGATTATATGGAAAAAGGAGACGTCCTGGTTGTAAATGAAACTAAAGTTATTCAGGCACGTTTATATGGCAAGAAGGAAAGAACAAATGCCAAGATCGAGGTCTTTTTATTAAGGGAACTTAACAAGGAAGAATGCATCTGGGATGTTATTGTAGATCCTGCCAGAAAGGTAAGAATAGGAAACAGAATCTATTTTAACGACAAACTCTGGTGCGAAGTAATTGATAATACTACTTCCCGCGGCCGTACGGTCCGCTTCAACCAGCCGGGCAACGTGTTCAAGGCTGTTGAAAAGATCGGACTTACTCCCCTGCCCCCGTATATAAAAAGAGATCCCGTTCCCGAGGATAAGGAAAACTATCAGACCGTTTATGCCAAGGTAGACGGTGCGGTTGCAGCCCCCACGGCAGGGCTCCATTTTACTGAAGAGCTCCTGGATAAAATAAAGAAAAAAGGAATTAAAATTGCTCCCGTTGTGCTCCATATCGGACTCGGCACATTCCGCCCCGTTGAGGTGGAGGACCTGACAAAACACAAAATGGATTCCGAATATTTCGAAATTTCAACACAGTCGGCAGAAACAATCAACAAGGCTATACAGAACAAACACAAAGTTTTCGTAACCGGCACAAGCTCCACACGCGCACTCGAAAGCAGCGTTACGGCTGAGGGTTTCGTAAAACCGAACCACGGCTGGACAGATAAATTTATCTTTCCGCCTTACGACTTTAAGATAGTTCAGAGACTTATAACCAATTTCCATGCGCCTGAATCTACACTTATTATGCTTGCCGCTGCATTTGCAGACTATGACCTTTTAATGAAGGCATACAAGAAGGCACTCAAGGAAAACTACAGATTCTTAAGTTACGGCGACGCAATGCTGATTGTATGAGAAGAATTGCAGTAATACCTGCCGGAGGGCAGGGAAAGCGTTTCGGATGTGATGTTCCAAAGCAGTACCAGCTAGTCCGCGGCAGGGAACTCATAGCCTATACGCTGGAGGTTTTTCAGAAGTCGGATTCAATAGATGAAATAGTGGTTGCTGCACAGCCGGAATATTTTGAAACAATCGGAAAGCTTGCAGAGAAGTACCAGCTTACAAAGTTAAAAAACATTGTAAACGGCGGAAAAGAAAGACAGGACTCCGTCTTTAATGCCATTACTTCTATTACGGCATCAAAAGAGGACCTTATTGCGGTCCACGATGCCGCCAGGCCCCTTTTAAGCCAGAGTATCTTAACTGAAGCCATAAAACAGGCAGAAGAATTCCACAGCGTGCTCGTATGCATCAGCGCACGCGATACGCTCCTTAAGGGAGAGAAAGCTCTTACAGGAGAGGAATTTGTTTCCTCCTTCCTCGACAGACGTGATGTATTTTACGCTCAGACACCGCAGGTCTTTAAGTACCATATTTTAAGACGTGCGCTTGAGGATGCCTACAAGGAAAATTTTTACGGGACTGATGAATCCATGCTCGTAACAAGAGCCGGGTTTAAGGTAAAAATTGTGGAAGGATCTCTTCTCAATTTCAAGGTTACAACCAGACCTGATTTTGAGCTGTTTGAAAAGCTGTCGCAAGTTTTGTAAATTTAGTGCCCCGGAACACATTAAATTCCGGTTTTTTGAACTATAATGAAAATTTCCTCATTTAAGAGTAGCTATAATTAAATTTTATATTGATATTATAGCCCGTTATTAATAATTTTTTTTAGAAGTAAACCATTTTTAAGTATTTCAATATGTATCTCTTAGCAACAATTATATTATTATCGTATCTGATCGGATCAATACCTACCAGTATAATAGTCGGAAAATTAGTCAAAGGGATCGACATCAGGAATTACGGCAGCGGAAATGCCGGCGGAACCAATGTTTACAGGGTTTTAGGCTGGAAGTACGGAATTCTGGTCATACTGCTCGACGCCTTCAAGGGCGCTCTTGCAGTTGTCTTTGTAGCCAGACTGCATTACGGCGACTTCCCGTTCGAAAATGCTACGCCTTTTGACGACTTTACCTTAGTTCAGATCATTGCCGGAGTTGCAGCAGTAATAGGACACATCTGGACAATCTTTGCCGGCTTCAGGGGCGGTAAAGGAATTGCAACGGCCCTCGGCATGCTTATGTCAATAATTACAGTGGATATGCTCTTTGCAATCGGGGTATTTGTAATTGTAGTGATGATTTCAAAGTACATATCGCTCGGATCTATCTTAGGCGCCGCCTCGGTACCGTTGATTTTGTTTATCCGCGAAAACATATTCCACGCTCAAATACAGGGATATAACGTGGTACTCCCGTTCTCAGTCGGAATCTGTCTGCTCATAATCTATACACACCGCGCAAACCTGGGCAGAATCTTCAGCGGAAAAGAAAACAGAATATCTTTGTCAGGCAGGAAAAAAGCTTAAAAATTGCCGGAATTTATTTTTAAGAGAGAATGGACGCACTATTTTGTTTGCGGACTTTCTCTCTTATTTTTTATATACCCTCACAATTTTTTGCTCATTTTACATTTTTCATAAAAAAGGATATTTTTCATTTGCGGATTTATTTAAGCCGGGTTTTATTGAAAACCTTGTAACTATAACAATAAAATTTAAGAGAATATGAATATTTCAGTCTTAGGTGCAGGCGGCTGGGGAACAACTTTGGCCGTACTGCTTCATTACAACGGGCATAAGGTTTCCTTGTGGGAATACGACCGCCAGTACGCAAAAACGCTGGATAAATTGAGGGAAAACAAGCTCTACCTGCCGGGCATACAGCTTCCGGATGAAATGAGAATAACACACAGCCTGGATGAGGCCGTAGAGGGTAATCACATGACAGTCCTGGCCGTTCCCTCTCAGTTCTTACGGAGTGTGGTAAAGAAGATCGATTACCCGCAGATAAAAAACTCGATTCTTGTAAGCGTGGCCAAGGGAATTGAAAACAAGTCGCTTCTTACGATGTCTCAGATGTTAAAAGACGAGATACCGCATCTGTCGGAAGACCAGATAGGAGTCCTTTCAGGCCCCTCTCATGCCGAGGAGGTAAGCCGCCGCATTCCCACAGCAGTGGTTGCGGCGTCAAAGTCGGAGGCCACATCCAAAAGCATACAGGAAGCCTTTATAGTCTCATATTTCCGAGTTTATTCATCTACAGATATCCTGGGCGTGGAGCTTGGCGGCGCGGTGAAGAACGTAATTGCAATAGGCGCAGGCATTATCGACGGCGCCAAGTTCGGGGATAATACCAAAGCCGCCATTATGACGCGCGGCATTGCCGAAATCTCACGCCTCGGGACTGCAATGGGCGCAAAGCCAGAGACCTTTGCAGGACTTTCCGGAATGGGAGACCTGATTGTAACATGCATGAGCCGCCACAGCCGCAACCGTTTTGTGGGTGAAAAGATAGGTGAAGGAAAGACGTTAAAACAGGTATTAAAATCTATGACCATGGTAGCCGAAGGCGTTGAGACGTGCCGCTCGGTCAAGAACCTGGCAGAAGTTCACAAAGTCTCTACACCCATTGTAAACGAGGTTTATTCGGTCTTATTCGAGGACAAAGATCCCGTCAAGGCCACTACAGACCTCATGACGCGCGATATGAAATCGGAATAATTGGAGCAGGAATAATGAAATAAAAAACCCGCCTTAAAGGCGGGTTTTTTATTTCATCCCGCTACAAGCTCCAATTTAATAATTCAGTGAAAGGTGAGAATCTGGAATTACGCAGTTTACAAGTCCTTCGAAGAAGGACGTAACCTCAGTAGCCCAGGGTATCAAATCCCCGTAAGGGGATGCAGACACCCTGGGTTAATAGATCCCCCCAAAACCCACAGAGCCCCGGCCAGGGGCGACACCTAATCGCACACCCGGCATTGGTCCACAATATGAATTGGTCAATATCACAAACGGTCAGATTTCTCTTGTGGTAAATTTATCTTTCCCTGGATGATGAAGTACTCTCCTCCTCAGAAATCCATGTAAAGAGGTATTTTTCATCATAATCCACACCAAAGTCCACGAGGATCTTCATATATTCCTCTTTGAAGGAGTGATTCTTATGGTGTTCCTCCTGATTAAGAATGTATCTAATTACCTCTTTAGACTGACTCTTGGAGTATGAGAATGCACCATAGCCTGTCTGCCAGGAGAAGAGACTGTAATTAAACTTATTCTTAATGTATACTGAGGAGCATGCCTTTATATCTCTTACCAGCTCAGAAATAGAGGTGTCCGGTTTAATTGATATGAATAGATGCATATGATCGGCCATTGCCTTTATGGCCAGCAGCTTGGAGCCTTTATTTTTTACAATTCCCGTGATGTATTTCTCAAGAAGATCAGAAAAAGAAGGCTTTAGCAGAAACTCTCTTAACTTAACTGCAAATACAAGGTGGATGTAGATCTGGCTGTATGTGTTTGACATATGAAACCCTTCTTTGTGATAATTGGATCTGGATACGCATTAATTTAATTCCGCTGGGAATTTGGGTGTGTGAAACGGGGCACAATTCATCATTCGATCCTGATTTATGATTCTTCCTGATTTATGTGTCGCTCCTAAAGGAGCTCCGGGGTGCGTGGTGGGGATCTTTTACCCAGGGTTTCTGCATCCGCCAAGGCGGATTTGCAACCCTGGGCTACTGAGGTTTCGCCCGACTGAGTCGGGCTTAGTAATTGCGTAATAATAGATGCTTACATTTCATTGGATTTTGAATTCCTTTGGATGGAGGGCTGAAGCTTCAGGTGGAATAAAACTGCAAACCCGCCATTGGGGCGGGTCTGCTGAAATTGATGTGGTTAATGAAATTTTATGCCTGTCTAGCCGCTATGGCCTGAAGCCTCTTTATCCTCTCCTCAATGGGAGGATGCGTTGAAAATACCTTCAGGAAAGATTTGCCTGATAGAGGACTTACTATAAACAGATGCGCCGAGGATGGCTGCGCATTCAGCATCGGCATCCTTTCGTTGTATACGTTAAGCTTGTTTAAGGCTGAGGCCAGCATTAAAGGCTTTCCTGAAATCTCTGCTCCCCCTTCGTCTGCCAGGTACTCCCTCGACCTTGAAATTGCGAGCTGTATCAGCATTGCAACTATGGGTGAGATAATCAGAAGGAATATTGAACCTATCCCTTCCCCGTCACGGTCGCGGTCGCGCCCGCCGCCGCCGAACATCAAAGCCCAGCCTGCCATGCGCGCAACAAATGTTATGGTTCCTACAAGCGTGGCTACTATGGTTCCGATAAGTATGTCGCGGTGCTTTACGTGCGAAAGCTCGTGGCCAATGACGCCTGAAAGCTCCTCATCACTCAGCATCTGAAGAATTCCCGTGGTAACTGCAACAGCAGCATGCTCGGGGTTCCTGCCCGTTGCAAATGCGTTGGGAGTTGGGTTTTCCATTACATAAACTTTAGGCATCGGGAGCTTTGCACTTTCGGCCAATGTCCCTACAATCCTGTAAAGAGCGGGAAATTCACTTTCCGTCACCTGTTTTGCGCCGTACATCGTAAGCACTATCTTGTCAGAAAACCAGTATGAACCGAAATTCATCACCAGTGAAAAGATAAAAGCTATCATAATCCCCCGTTCTCCTCCCAGCAAGCCCCCTACGAAGAGGAAAAGCACCATCATTAGGGTCATGAAAAAAACTGTTTTTAAGGTATTCATTTTACTTCTCTATGTTATAAATGTTTATTAGCGTTTAGTGATGTGGAACATTACTAAAAACACGTTTAATTTCAAAATATTAAACATATTTTCATGCTTTTTTGTTTCATTAAACCTTTTGTGAAACTAATCACACCCCTTTTCCACATTTGCCTTGCCATTATTTACAAATATACTTAAAATACCGTATCAATTTTGAGGAAATTAATGAAGTTTTACCGGATTTTTCTGCTGCTGACTTTGGTTTTATTCTTTGTAAGCAAGCTCACTACTGCACAGTCGGCTTACGATTTTCTGCGGCTTGACTTAAACCCCAGGGCTGCAGCACTGGCAGGAAGCTTTGTTACCAATACAGATGATCCGAACGTTATATTTTATAACCCCGCGGGAATCAACTCACTTAAGGAAACCCCTGTTTCCATCTCTTACGTGAACTATTTCCTGGATGTCAATCTTGGCGGCCTGGCTATATCAAAGGATTTTGAGAATGCCGGACGGTTTGCTTTAGGAGTTAATTATATAAACTACGGCACATTTACACGGGCTGATGAGTTTAAGAATAAACTGGGGGAATTCAGCGCCGGCGACGTGGCCTTCACTCTCGGATACGCCAACGCCCTCGATCAAAACTTCTACTACGGCGTAAATGTGAAGTTTATCTATTCTTCTATTGCCGAAGTTTCCTCATCGGCTCTGGGAGCCGACCTGGGACTTCAGTACTTATTTCCTAATCAGCAGATCGTCTTCGGACTTTCGGCCCTGAACCTGGGAAGTCAGATCAAGCCGTATTACGACTCGCACAGGGAAAGCCTCCCGGTTGACTTAAGATTCGGGGTTTCCAAAAAAATGGAACATATTCCTCTTACTCTTGCCCTCAGCTTTAATAAGCTGAATGAAAACCAGTCGGTTTCAGATAAGCTTAAGGTATTTTCACTGGGCGCTGAATTTAATTTAAGCCGCGTCTTAAGGCTCCGCCTCGGCTACGACAACGAAAAACGCAGTGAAATGAAACTCGATACATCTACCGGACTGGCAGGTTTCAATATCGGCGTGGGGGCTTTAATAGCAGGATACAACTTCGACTATTCCTATTCATCCTACGGCTTCATAGATTCCATTCACCGCATAGGAATAACTTTCAGCTATTAAGAAGTATTTTTGATTTGCTCTTAGAGGCCGCTTTTTATGAAGCGGCTTTTTTTATTTCTGAAAAGGCTTCTGCATGTACCCTTCGGCAAGCTTATGCGACTGCCCGAATTCCTTTACATCCAGCACTTCTTTATAGTATTTAACTGCCTTGTCCCTGTCCCCTTTCTGGTCGTAGAGGTTCCCTAAGTAAAGCAGCGAATTGACAAGGAATCCCGAGGCCTCATCTTTATCGAGCTTCCTGGAAACGTTTTCACATTCCTGAAAATATACTATCGCCGAATCTGTCTGCCCCATGCTGCGCCTGTAATAGCCGAGGTAATAAGAAGCCTCCCTGTCTGCCTGGAGGTTATAGCCCGGTGCCCCCCTTTTTACTTTTCTGTACACATCCGTGAATATGCTGTCGGCAGTATAGAGATTTCCGCGCCTGACGTTAATTCTCCCGAAGTAACGCTCAAAAAGAGGGTTATCCGGATATTCTCTTGTCAGCATGCGCGCAAATTCCTCAGCCTTCTGGTAGTTTCCCTCAAACTGGAAATAAAGCTGCATAAGAAAATATCTCGCTTCAGTTCTGGCGTATTTTCCGTTCAAGGCAACGTTAGTCAGTTCCTTAATCCCCTTGTCCTTATCCCCCGAAGGGAAGAACATCATAAGGGGTTTTACCATAGGGTATTTTACAGGAATAACCGAGGCATAATAGTCGTAAATGCCGAAGCCCAGCTGTACGTCCACATTCTCAGGGTTCAGTTTATATGCGCGGCTTACTATCGGAAGTGCTTCGCGCCCGTCGTCGGCAGCCTTAATCCAGCTTTCCCTCATGGCCCTCAGGCGCCCGCGGAAGCCGATGGCTCCCCCCTTGAAGAACAGGGCGTCCACGTTCTCCGGGTCTTTATCCAGTATCTGATCGCACTGAAAGATCACATCCTCCAGTTTGGCAAAGAACATGTCGTCCATGCTCTCGTTATCCAGGTCGAGGAGTATCTTCCACCAGTCGATCATTGCAAGGAAGAACTTTCCGGCGGGCTGGTTGGGGTAGTCGGCAATGATTTCCTTAAAAGTTCTCTCGGCATCATTAAATTTGATGTCATAAATCTCATGAATCCCTTTCTGCACCCGCGCTTCAAAATCCCCCTGCTGCTGCTGTGAGAAAGCCTTTCCTGAAAGTAAAAGGATAAAAAGAATTATAACTGCCTGTTTCAAAGTGTCTCCATAAAAAAAACCCGGTTTATGGGGAAAACCGGGTTTTAGCTTAATAATAAAAGTTATCTTTTCAGGACTCTTAAACCCGCAAAAGGCTGCAGCTTATAGTCGAAAGTAGCGGTATTAAAGTTATTACCGGAAGCCTTGGCAACGCTTTTAACCCAGATTTTCACGTAATTACCCGCCTGAGTCTTAATTAGATAAACGTTGTCAGGGGTAACCGCAATTTCACTGAGTGTCGGCTCAGCCAGTCCTTCGGCCTTATCGTAGGCAGCCTGTCCGATCCCGATCAGTGAGAGCTTCGTATCATGTCCGTTCGTTAATGGCGCTTTCGGTGAAGATGGAGAAAAGAATTTGAGCGCTCCATCGGTGTCCATTCTCATATTCAGATCTATTTTAGCTGCATTATCCGAGCTGTAAGCCAGTTGTGTGCCCAGACCCAGGTACGGATCAAATCCAAAGCCGCTTTTTGCAGAATTTGAGGTTGAACTGAATTCGTCAATAGTCTGGTTCGTAAACTCATAAACCCCGGCATAGATGACAGACGTAGCCGCCTGGCTTCTTGTGCCGTCGCCCAGTACAGAATATACTTTCGTCTGATATCTTGTACTGCGCGAAGGATCCAGATTGACGATATGAAAAGAGCTGTCGGATTTTACCACAAGTGCTGAATCCGCCAGGCCCAGTACTTTGCCCGTAGTATCGACTTTATTTGTAACAACCTGATATCCTGCAAAGTCTCCGGAAGAATTATCCGTGGATTTAGTCCAGGAAATTCTGGCATTGCTCCCCCCGCCTGAAATTGCCGACAAGACCACATTTACATTCGTCGGGGCTGCAGGGCCGCCGCCCGGGGTAACCGGACTTGTACCGGAATCGTTGCTTGAGCAGCCTTGCATAAAGAATAGGCCTGAGACCAAAAGCACCGCAAAAAATAAAAGAACACTGGAAATTTTCATTCATCCCTCCATATTAGTAAAGACATTTATAATATATTACTTTGGTCTTTACTAATATGAAAGTCAAAATTACCTTCTTACATTAAAAATCCAGAGTGCTGTTGACCAGTTTTTTCTGGAAATAAGAAAGCAGATCGTCTATGGCAACTCTCTCCTGCTGCATGGAATCCCTTTCCCTGACTGTAACCGTCTTGTCTTCCAGGGTCTGTGTGTCAACCGTAATGCAGTACGGGGTTCCAACCTCATCCATTCTTCTGTACCTGCGGCCGATGGCGCCTTTATCATCATAAAACACCCGGAGAAAAGGCCTCAGGTCGCGGTCAATTTTCTGTGCTATCTCAGGCATCCCGTCCTTGTTTACAAGGGGCAGAACAGCAGCCTTTATAGGAGCCAGGCGCGGGTGGAATCTGAGAACGGACCTCTGCTCGCCATTGACTTCCTCTTCATAGTATGCATCAATTAAGAATGCCATGAAAGAGCGGCTTGCTCCGGCTGAGGTCTCAATAACAAAAGGAACAAACTTTTCCTTTGTTTCCTCATCAAAATACTGAAGAGATTTATTTGAGAATTTCTGGTGCTGGCTGAGGTCCCAGTCCTTTCTGTTATGAATACCCTCAATTTCACCCCATCCGAACGGGAAGAGATACTCAATATCAGTAGCCTTCTTGGCGTAATGTGCCAGCTTGTCCTGCGGATGATCGTGGAACCTGAGCTTATCGGGAGTCATACCAAGGGCCTTAAACCATTCTATTCTCTGCTCTTTCCAGTATTCGTACCACTTGTCGTCTTCCGAAGGCTTGATAAAAAACTGCATTTCCATCTGCTCAAATTCACGCGTGCGGAAAAGGAAATTCTTTGTATTGATTTCATTTCTGAACGCCTTGCCTATCTGCGCAATGCCGAATGGGAGCTTCTGACGGCTGGAATTCTGAACGTTCAGAAAATTTACAAAAATACCCTGCGCTGTCTCAGGCCTTAAGAACACTACGGCGCTTGAATCCTCGAGGGGACCGATAAACGTCTTAAACATCAGATTAAACTGTCTTGCCGCAGTAAATGTGCCTGCATTGCCGCACTGCGGGCAGTTAAGAAGCGAAAGAAGCTTCATGCCCAGCTCCTTGTCCTCTAAAACTGCATCAAAGGCTTCGTTCATCGAGGCCTCATCGGTAAACTTCCCTTCTGTCATCTTATTAAGCCTTTCGGTCTCATCGGGACTGTTTACAACTACTTCATGCAGGGCCTTTATTGCCTTTTCTTTCTTCTTATCTGAAATAAGCTCGGCCAGCGTGTCCAGGCGGAAACGTGCCTTGCACTGCTTGCAGTCGATCATAGGATCGGTAAAATTGGCCACATGGCCCGAGGCTTCCCAAACTCTGGGATGCATTAGTATGGCGGCATCAATACCTTCAATGTTTTTCCTGTAGGTCATGAACTTCCACCATTCTTCCTTTATATTTTTAAGGAGTTCTACTCCAAGCGGACCGTAGTCCCAGCAGCCGTTAAGCCCGCCGTAGATCTCACTCGACTGGAATACAAATCCTCTTCTTTTAGCCAGAGAAACGATTTTCTCAACTACATCATTCTGGGTTTTATTTTGCTTTTCGATAGCTCTGTCCTCCAAATTTTACATTACATAAATATATGAAAAAATAAAGATTTTTTTGACTTATTTTAATCTGCCGCTTTCCTGTTTTTGCTTGCATCCTACTTTCCGTTTGCTAAATTATAGAGAAACAGACACATTTTTGTTCCCGGAAACTTGAAACTTTCTGGAAATTTCTTAAAATTCGAATTATATTTATCCAAAACAAATTTGCTGAAATAATAATAATCAACGGAGGTATTGTGCAGAATAAATATTCATTAACTCTCGTTGTTCTACTGTTTACACTGCTCTTCTCAGCAGGATGCCAGAAAAAACAGGAACAGCAGCAGCCGCAACAAAAACAGGCTGATACAACAGCAGTTAAAGATACAGCAAAGAAAGCTGACACCACTACAGCAAAAGCCGCTCAGCAGTCGCAGGCAGCGGACCTTAAGGGCACCTGGAGAGGCACTTTCGACCAGCGCCCCACAACTCTTAAAATTACTGAACAGAACGGAAACGATTTTAAGGGTAATATTACCATTAATTACCGCCAGGTAATCAATCAGCAGGTCAACGGAACATTTGACCCCGCAACAAAGAGATTAACTATGAAGGATCTTCTGCACAGCAGATTCATGGGCAAATATGCCGGTAAAGTTTCAGACGATATGAAAAAGTTCTCTGGCACATTTACAATGACTGCAGACGGTTCAAAGTTTAATTTTAATTTAGCTAAAAAGTAAGGAGACGAAATTAAATGAAAAAGTATTTTCTTTTTATCATTATACTGCTCACTTCAGTAATATTTTATTCATGCGGCAGCGACACCAGCACAAACCCTGAACCGGCAGCTCAGAAAGGCAGCATCTATGTAACCTCCGACCTTCCAGGTGCTCAGATATGGAACGGCACCACAAATACAAATAAAGTTACCCCCGACAGCATTACAGGTCTGGATGCCGGTAATTACTCAATTACTCTTAAATTCCAGGGACTGCGTGACACTACAATCTCGGCAACCGTTAAGGCCGGAGAGAAGACAACCTTAAAAGTGAAACTCCCGTTGTCAGTTGTTACTTTCGGACCTGTGAGAATCTGGGAAACTTTCGGAACCAACGCAAGCCAGCCCAGCGGGCTGCAGCTTTCAACCGGAACTCCTTATAGTACTTCTGTCACGGACAAGGTGGATCTTTACTTCTTTTCCACTTCCACTCCCACGTACAAAATTCTTACGGGAACGGCAAGAAATACTTACTTCTTTGTCGGAAGTTCAGCAAATCTGTCAGACACCGTTTCAGCCCCGTTAAAGACGAGCAGCTGGAAGCAGGAAGTTCCGGTACCGGTCACAGGTTTAACAAATTACATTTTTGCTTACGACCAGGACCAGCATTATTCAAAGATTTTATTCGCTATTGGCGGCGGTAACCCGGGCATTCCGTCTTATTTCGATGTAACATACATTTACAACCTGGTTCCAAACGACAGAAGATTCAAATAAGCTTTTAACGACCAGACAAAAAAGCCGTAAAGTTTCTTTACGGCTTTTTTTATTTTGGGTTTCAACGGAATTATGATGCTCCAAAGAATCCACCTGCCTCATAATTCATAATTCATAATTCATAATTCATAATTCATAATTCATAATTCATAATTCATAATTCATAATTCATAATTCATAATTCATACCTTCCCCACCGCTTCCTTAAGCTTACTGATTAAAAGATCCCTCAGCTTATCGTAACTTACGTGCTCCGACGGGTTTTTTATCTTTGCTATTTCAAGCAGGCTCAGCGACTGGCAGATGTAATTCAGGTATATGTTTCCCATCTCATTGTTTTCCTCTGAAGCTTTTTTTAATACAGACAGATGGTTTTTAACTATTTCTACTTCGTTACGTTCCACTGGTCCTGAAAGCGCCCGGATTACGCCGTCTTTATCGGCATGCTCAAGTGTGGATTTTACAATAGGCTTTATCAGTGAAAAGAAATCCACCCCTTCAATCCTGCTTTTATTGAATGCCTGCTGGGCGTGATAAAGATTTGCAATAAGAAAGTTTGAAGCGAAGACGCCTGCAATATGATAAAATATTTTGTCCTGGGAGCCTATTAAAAAAGGGCGCATCTCCATCTTCTCAGCAAGCTTAAAAAGGGCCTCCTGCGCCTCAGTGGAATCCGATTCCACTGCAGCATATGCACCCCTCAGCTCAACAAAATTCCTCGACGGGAAGGACTGCATAATGTGAAGCGATGCCGTCAGAGCCCCTTTTTCATTCAAAGGCTGAAGAAGTGAAATATTCTGAGACCCTGAAAGATGGCAGAAAAGAGTATCTTCAAAATCCAGATTAAGCATGGCAAGTTCTTCGGCAATTCGTAAAATGGACCTGTCGGGTACGGCAATAAAGATGAGGTGAACCCACTTCGGAATTTCCGCAAGTGAATCCGAATAATGCCTGATGCCGAACTTTCCTGAAAGTTCGCGGGCAGATTTGCGGCTTCGGCTTACAATGCAGGCGATGTTTTCATTTTTCTTCATCAGGGCATTTGCAAGAGATGAGGCCGCCTTTCCGGCTCCTATTATGGCAATGTCACTCATAAATTACAGCCGAAAGATAGCCCACAACTTCTGAATTATCGCCTGTCACGTCGCCGGAATCAGAGCGGTTAAGAACCTTTGCATTCCTGAAGTTCAAAAGCTCTGCAGTCCTCATTGCAGCAACAATAGGCCCGCCGCCGCAGGCTTCACAGCTGTTACTGTTAAGATCCCTGAGAAGGGTTTTGTAGTCGAACTGACTGATCCTTTTTTCCACTAC
Organism: Ignavibacteriales bacterium; assembly: GCA_036261625.1. GTDB lineage: Bacteria > Bacteroidota > Ignavibacteria > Ignavibacteriales > SURF-24 > JAAXKN01. Next base: position 64,747 of record DATAKL010000045.1, read on the forward strand.
AGAATCCAGGCGTTCAGCCTCTTTTTTCGTGTGAAAGTGCGACAGGTCCGAACTGGCAACAATGAGCGTCTTATCGTTTACTACTTTCGAGAGACGGTCCGAGAGCTCATTTAAGAACTGCTCCTTCTGGTCGCCGATGACAATAGGCAGTATGTTAAAATCCTTCAGCACCATCTGCAGAAATGGAAGCTGAACCTCGAGTGCATGCTCCTGGCGGTGCCCCTCAAGTCCCTGAAAAATGAGCCTGGCATCGCGCGTAACGTCCTCTCTCATTTTCGTGTTTACCGGAATAAGGCCAAGGGGTGTTTTGTATGCCTCTCCGCTGTAGACGGAAACCCCCGGGAAATACTCCCTGTGACTTGGAGAAATTACAACAACTGTCTCATAATTTTTATTCCGTATCAGGTTATAGGCGTATGCTGCCGTCCTGCCGGAATAGATGTAACCTGCATGCGGAACCACTATGGCTTTTATATTGCCGGAGGGAACTTCCTCTCCCTTTGCCGCATCCAGCAGGGCTCTGACTTCATCTTTTAGCTTTCTTTCATCCGATGGATAAAACATGCCTGCAACAGCAGGCGGTCTTACCTTTTCCATATATTTAACCTCCCGCTTCCTCTTCAGAAAATACACTTGCCGTAAAGAGCAGCATATTTAAGTTTCTCTTCTGCCAGAGGTTTGACGGCAGCCCTGCCTTTTCACAAAGTGCCGAGAGGTACTCATCCTTATTCATGCGGTGTTCAATGGGAACCTGGGGCAGAAGAAGCGCTCTTCTTCCTAAATCTTCCAGAATAACTCCATGCTTTCCAAGTACAATTTCATCGTAACTATTCATCTTAAAAGGAGGAGAAAGAACAGAAATTTCTAGTTCAACCTTATCCAGTTCCTCCCCCCTTAGCGGGTCAAACCTCGGGTCGGTAAAGGCGGCTTTCCGGGCCGCATCACAGACCGTCAGGAAAAGAGGCTCATCGGCTGTAATATATCCGATGCACCCGCGCAGTGCCTTGTCCTTTGTGAGCGTCACAAAAGCCCCGGCATGCTCCTTAAAGACCGGGTGAAGTTCATAATCGGCCTTCTGATATCCGCCTCCGGTAAAGTAGCTCCTTATGGACTCACGCGCGGCATTTAAGAGTATTCGTTTCTCTTCCAGAGACAATTCCATTTAAGACCATCCCTTTATTATTCAACTGAGCAGACTACAAGTTCCTTTTTTTCCTTCAAGAGAAAAACAAGGTTATCCTTCATAAAAAATGAATCGGGGACAAACGCATTTGCATTTGCATTCAGCACATCCTCAAAAACAATTTTTCCTGTTGCCGCCTCAGCGCACAGAAATCGGTTGACCAGGCTATGATCAAATACCCTTGCATGGAATGTAAACATAAGCAGGCCGCCGTATTTTATATATTCAACGTTTCCTGCCACATCCCGGCCTTCAATAATTTGTTTAATTATCTGCTTTATTTCAATGTCTTCAATTTTATCTTCCTGAAATGTCTCCGGGAAAAGATAGCCCCGGTATTTCTCCATTTCGTCTATCGAGTCCCTTATGGCGTTTACCCTCCGGGCATCGCCTCCGAGCTCTTCAATTTCTTCGCCTGTTCTAAAGTCGAGGCTGAAGAATTCCCAGCCTTCGAACTTCTGTTTAAATGCGAAGACCCTGTCGTCATGAACAAACAGGAAGGAGAGACTATCCGAATGCCAGAGAATTTTCTCCTGCGCAATATCGAAGGCAATAATTTCCTTGTGGCCCGGCATATCGGGCTTGGCGAACTTGTGGAAATAGATTATGTCTTTATAAATTGCTTCTATGCCGACCCAGAATTTTTCCTCCAGCTGGAAGTTTCTGAATATCTCACTTCCCGTAGAGGCTTCCAGGCAGCTGAAGAAAGCCTCTCTTTTTTCGGTATCGCGGTCTTCCACTACGAGCTTATTCGATTCCGAAAGAAGGATTCTCCAGAGCTGCCTGTTATTTGTAAACGAATATAGTTTTTTAACTTCCATACATCTTTTTTATAGTTTTTCAAATCTCGCTGTAAAATGCCTTAACATCGGAGCCTCATAAGTAATCTTATAGCCTTTAAGGCACTGCCTGTTCTTAAAAACCTCAATTACAACCTCGGCCACATAGTCGATATGGCTCTGTGTATAAACTCTTCTTGGTATTGCAAGGCGCACGAGCTCCATGGGAGGAGGAATAAGCCTGCCTTGGCTGTCATACTTGCCGAACATGACGCTTCCTATTTCAACTGCCCTTATGCCGCCTTCGATGTAAAGTTCGCAGACGACCGACTGGCCAGGAAACTCATGCTGAGCGACATCCGGCAGAAATCTTTTTGCATCCAGATAAATTGCATGTCCTCCGGGCGGCTCAATCATCGGCACACCAGCGGAGAGGAGTTTTTCCCCCAGGTATTCAACGCTTCTAAGCCTGTACTGCAGGTAGTTTTCATCCACCACTTCTTCTAGTCCCTGAGCTATTGCCTCCAGGTCGCGTCCTGCAAGTCCGCCGTATGTCGGGAAACCCTCAGTAACAATAAGAAGGTTTCTGCAGTTCATTGCAAGCGTGTCGTCATTCATTGCCAGCCATCCGCCTATGTTTACCAGTGCGTCTTTCTTTGCGCTCATGGTGCATCCGTCGGCATAGGAGAACATTTCCTGCACAATTTCAAGAACCGTCTTATCCTGATACCCTTTTTCCCTTTTCTTTATAAAATAAGCATTTTCAGCAAAACGGCATGCATCCAGAAAAAGCGGTATGCCGTATTTCTTACATACAGCCTTGGTCTCCCTGATGTTCTGCATCGATACCGGCTGGCCTCCGCCCGAATTATTGGTTACGGTAATCATGCATAAAGGGATATTTTCACTCCCCTTTTCCTGAATGAACTTTTCCAGGGCCTCAATGTCCATATTGCCCTTAAAGTCTGCTCTTATTTCAGGATGTTTGCCAACCTCGTTAAGAAGATCCACGGCCTCGGCGCCTGAGAACTCCACGTTAGCCCTTGTAGTATCGAAGTGTGTATTGTTCGGGAAATACTTGCCCTTGCCTCCGGTAACAGAGAAAAGTATCTTTTCAGCTGCCCTGCCCTGATGAGTAGGGATAATATGTTTCATTCCTGTAATTTTCCTGACGGCCGATTCAAAGCGGAAGAAGCTTTTGGCTCCGGCGTAGGACTCATCGCCGTCCATAATGCCCGCCCACTGTCTGGCGCTCATGGCAGAGGTGCCGCTGTCGGTTAAAAGGTCAATTATAACATCTTCGGCATGGATTAAGAAAGGGTTATATCCGGCTTTTTCCAGGATAGAGGTCCTTTCCTCTTTAGAAGTAAATCTGATCGGTTCTACAGATTTGATCTTAAAAGGTTCAATAATTGTTTTCATATTCTCCCTAAGTTTTAAGACTGGCTTTTTGTAATCTTAAACATAGCTTTTTAAGCGTTACGAGGCAAGAAAACAATTTTTCCGGGCCTGCCGGCACGCAGGCATCCTGCCATAATCCCCTTATTGTGCTTGACAATTTATTACACAAAACCTACATTTTACTACGAACAATACACACGGGAAAGGAGGACTTAAAAATGCTCATCAGGTATTTTTATGAAGCTGCTGTAGGCGCAATTGCTGTCACCCTGATCCTTCTCTTCGGAATGAAAGGGCTTGCCTCACTTGCTCTTCTGGCTTTTCTGCCCATGTATCTAAGATCACGCCATTTTCAGCCCGGAGAGCGTGAACTCAGCCTCTTCTACAAGGCTGGCAATCTTACACTCGGCATTGTTCTGATTTCAGTCTTCGTTATCTACAGATTCTCAGAGACAGCCATCCAGGGGCGCACAATCGGCCAAAGCTGGGCAGGGCTTCTTACAGCCCTTATCGTATTTTTTCATGGACTCTCCGGAATAATAATGAACAGATTTAACTGATTTTCCGCAGAAGTGAACGCTCTGCCCGGGCATTTTGTGGACCCGGGCTATTTACTTTTAATAATTTTTCATTAAATTATGCCAGATAATTTATCCTTTTATACGCTTTCGTCAATCTGTAATTTTTTTTAACAACCGGGAGAGAGGAGAATCATGGATGATATTCACAACCCTGAACCTGTAATTCCTGAACAGACTTCAGAATCTTTTCAGGAAGAACCCAGTCATTCCGATAAACTGGCTGGCGTTTTTTTAAGTCCCGCTCAGACCTATGAACAGATGTCTAAGTTTCCACCCCGCGTCATAGACTGGCTTCTGCCTGTTAGCCTGATGATAATCTTTGCAATTATTGCAAATGTTATTATTATGAACAACCCCGATATCAGGTACGAAGTACAGCAGAAACAGATGGCGCAGCTTGAAAAGACCTTTAATCAGATGGTTGAAAAAGGGCAGCTGACTCGTGAGGCAGCAGACGAACAGTTAGACAAGAACCGCGAAAGAATGGAGCAATTCGGCTCCGGCGGCATAGGAACTGTCCTGCAGGCCATATCCACTGTCTTTGCTGTTTTTATCACTTTCTTTATTGTAACAGGAATTTATTTCCTCTTCAGCCGCTTTGTCCTTAAAGGAGAAGGAACCTATATGTCGGCGCTTTCTGCAAACGGACTGTCGTACTATATCTCCATTGTGGGACTTATAGCAATGATACTGGCCTCACTCTTCCTGAGGAGATTCATGATGGGCACAAGCCTGGGCGCATTTATGAATATGGATAAGAGTACTTTTGCTGGACTGCTGATGTATAAACTGGACCTGTTCGGCATTTGGGGACTCGCAGTAACAAGCGTAGGTCTTTCTAAAATGTTTCATTCTAAATCCATGGGCAAATACTTTGCCGTGGTTTTCGGCATCTGGATCGTCTGGAGCTTTATTGCATTCGGAATTGCAAGCGCAGTGCCGGCCTTAAGCTTCCTTAATATGTAGCCCGAAAAGGAATCAGATCTTGTACCCTGAAAGATGAAAAAGGCTTTCAGGGTATTTTTTTATACTACGCTCTGGGGATCAATATCGAAGAAAAGCCTGATATTCCTGAAGCGCGATTTTTGATTAAAAGAAATAAACGACCTAAGGACAGCATTTCTTAAGATTGCCCCGCCGGGATCTGTCTTCTTGTCGCTCTTAATTAAGATGTGGAACCTGTAGTTATTCTTAAGCTTTGCAATCATTGCCTCCGAGGGGGGCGTGATCTTAAGGCCGTTGCGGAAGTTCTGCAGATGCTCATAAAAGTCGTTTATTGCACCGCGGGCATTCTCCTCGCTTTCATCGCGCGCTTCAATAAGGCACAGTCGGCTGAAGGGCGGATAATCCATTTTCTCGCGCACTTCAATTTCCCTTTCGTAGAAGGAGTGGTAATCGTTCTCAACCACCTTCTGAAGCACAAAATGCTTGTCGTTCTGCGTCTGTATTACAACTTCGCCTTCGGTCTTGCTCCTGCCGGCGCGCCCCGATACCTGTGTTAAAAGCTGGAATGTCCTTTCATCGGCCCTGAAGTCCGGCAGCCACAGGCTCGTCTCTGCCGCCACAACACCGACAAGCGTAACGTTTGAAAAGTCGAGTCCTTTTGATACCATCTGGGTTCCGACCAGAATATCAATTTCCCCTTTCCTGAAATTATTCAGTATAAAGCCCAGGGCGCCTTTTTTGCCGATTGAATCTGAATCTATTCTTTCTATTCTGGCATCAGGAAAATAATATGCAATCTCGTCTTCCACCCTCTGTGTGCCTGTGCCGTAATACTTAATTTTCAACGATCCGCAGTGTGTGCACGCATTCGGAACAGGCTTAAAGTACCCGCAGTAATGACACTGCAGGATGTTGCGGTTAATGTGGAATACCAGAGGCACCGAGCAGTTTTCGCAGGTTTCCACCTCTCCGCAGTCCTCGCAATATACCTGCGTTGCAAATCCCCTGCGGTTCTGCAGGATTATTACGCCTTCTTTTTTCCGGATTCTTTTTTCAATTTCACTTAAGAGAGGCTTTGAAAAAACATTTTCCATCTGCTTTTTCTTTCTTTCAACCGACACGTTGACAAGCCTTATTTCAGGAAGCTTTGCATCATCAACCCTTTCTTTTAATTCAAGAAGCCTGTATTTGCCGAGCTTTGCATTGTACATGCTTTCAACCGAAGGTGTGGCCGACCCAAGTACGACGGGGCAGCCTGAAAGCCTCCCTTTTATTACAGCTGCATCGCGCGCCTGGTACTTCGGAACATTCTCGTGGTTCTTGTAGCTCGAATCGTGCTCTTCATCCACTACAATAAGACCTATGTTGTCCAGAGGCGCAAAAAGAGCCGAGCGCGCTCCGACTACAACCGAATACTTTCCTGCAATTATGCCGCGCCAGGTGTCATACCTTTCACCTAAGGACATGCGGCTGTGGACTACGGCTACCTTATCTCCGAAATTGTTGTACAGGCGTGAAGTAATCTGAGGGGTCAGTGAGATTTCAGGCACAAGAATAAGAACGTTTTTCCCGATTTCATGAGCTGCCTTTGCCATCTCGATATAAACTTGCGTCTTACCGCTTCCTGTTACGCCGTGAAGAAGGAAGGTCTGGAACTTCTCTTCCTTAATGTCGCAGGCAACCTCCTGCCTGATCTTTTCCTGCGCATCTGTAAGGGTAAGCTCCTGGTGCTTTTCCGAGTAGCTTTCGGAGTAATTGCGCTCGACTTCCTTGTCGAAAATTTCCAGGAGCCCTTTTTCCACGAGCGAGTCCACGGAACTCTTGGAAGTATTTGTCTTCTTCAGAATGTCAGCCAGAGATATCGCTTCCCCTCTGGCCGAGAGGAGTTCCATCAGTATTACAAGCTGCTTGGGTGAACGCTTTTCGATTTCAGGGAAAGCTTCATAGGTTTCATCAATGGAAAGCAGAAGCTTTACGAACTTTACTTTTTTAACAGATACCTTGGCCTTTTCAAGCTCGTCCAGGACAGTTACGGCACCCTGTTTTTCAAGCGTGCGGAGAAGTGAATATATGTTTTTCTTTTTTACTTCCTTCTGCAGGAAGTTCAGTGTTACTGTTTCCTGTTCTGAAAGAATTTTAAGAATTGTGCTTTTAAGAGAGGAGCGGTCTTTCTCTTCAGAGAGGAGCTTCTGGCAATAGAGTTTATCGCTTACGATTTTTTTCTTCGACTCCACATCAAGTCCGTAAGGCACAGAATTTCTGAGTGCTTCACCAAGCGAGCTCAGGTAATAGTCTGAAATCCATTCGTAGAATTTAAGTGATCCCTGCGTGAAGATTGGATTTGCATCCAGTATATCCTGAATGGGTTTAACTTTATCTTTTACTGTTGTCGTGTCTGTTATGTTGATGATGAAGCCGGTAAGAATTCTTTTACCGAAGGGCACTACGGCTCTTACGCCGGTCCTGGCCAGGGGGATGAGTTCCGGGGGAACCGAATATGTAAACACGTTCCTGAATGGAAGCGGAAAAACGATCTCAGCAAACATAATTATCTTCCAGGCTCTTTTTTTCAGCCCCCCCGCCCAAGACGGCAGGGGAGGCTTTATAATAACTTTTATTGGCCCTTATAATAGGGAGCAAGGTCTTTTGTCTCTGTACCCTGAGCGGGTTCAATTGAGATAGCAAATTTAAGCGTATCGACCCTGTCATCCCAGAGAATTCTTTTATAGTTTGAAGATTTTATTATCTCGCCGTTTGTTGTGATCACGCTGTCGTCGAGTGCAAGAGTAAGGAAATAAAATCCGTCCTCGTAAGAAAGTGTTTTTTCAACGTCCGTGAGCTTATCGAACTTGTATACAGCCTTTCCGTTAAGGTGTCCATTTTCCAGATAGAGATTTCTGGAAATAATATCCTGTCCTTTATCCCTTCTTTCCTTCAGGAATTCCCTGCTTTTAAGCATATAGTCAAAAAGGAGTTTCTGGTCCTCCTGAAACTGCCGGTCGTCTGCAGCATCGCTTCTGATATTCATATAATAAACGGCAGCTGTGCCGCTTCCGCCTTTATTGGGTACAATATTATAAACAATCCTGTTGCCTACAAGGCAGCCGCCGAAAAATACGGGAAACAAAAGAAGCACGGGGAGAAATAACTTTTTCATAGTAACCCTTTCATTTATTTTGAACAGACTATTCCGGACCGGAAAGAAAGCTAAACTACAGCATTTTCAAGCAGCGTCAGGTTCTGGTTATCCACATCCAGCTCTGCCATGACACCCAGAGGCAGCGTAAACTTGTTTGTAATGTGACCGAATGAAAGCCCGTAGATCACGGGAATTTTCAGGCTGAAAAGCCTGTCCATCAGTACCTCCTGCAGCGTAAGGGATTTCGGGAAGGAGGGGTCCTCATCCTTTGCCTCGCATTTTTCAAAGACGCCGAGAGCAATTCCAGAAGCCTTATCAAATTTTCCCGCTTCAATCATCTGTGTCAGCATTCTGTCCACCCTGTAAGGCTCTTCCCCAACTTCTTCTAAGAAAACAATTTTCCCTTCTGTATCTATGTCATAAGGCGTACCGATCAGAGAAACCACAATTGAAAGGTTGCCTCCTGCAAGACGCCCTCGTGCCTTGCCTCCACGGATCGGGACGACCTGGCGGCTTTTGTCATCGGGTTTTTCATCCTTTGCATTAAAGAACCTGAGCTCTTCCGACGGATCCATGAGTGTATTCTTAAAATAAAATAAAGAAAAATCGTTGAAAGTAGAAATCCCCACCGGTCCGTGGAATGTCACCATATTTGTCCTGGCTGTAATTCCATAAAGGAGCGATGTAATATCGCTGTAGCCAACGAGTACCTTCGGGTTATTTCTTATTAAGTCATAATCAAGATAAGGAAGGATCCTCGAGCACCCGTAGCCGCCTCTTGTACATACAATTCCCTGAACGTCCTGTCTTTTGAACATGAGGTTTACTTCCTCTGCCCTCACTTCGTCTTTTCCACCCAGGTATCCGTATCTTGCTGTAACGTTATCCGTATAGACAACCTTGAATCCTAAGTCTTCCAGATTCTTAACCGATTCCTTAAGCTCATCTTCCGTTATAAAGCTGCCCGGAGTAATAAGACCTATTGTATCTCCGGCCTTAAGGCGCGGGGGTTTAATTAAGGGAATATCCCCCGTTTTTTTAGTCTTATCTTCCGCAAACAGTTTATAAGGCAGCATTGAAACTGCCGAAGCAGCAGTAACAGTCTTTATAAAATTTCTTCTATGCATTTTAATAAACTACCCCTCAAAAAAATTTACCGAACTCCTCATCTTACTTCTTAACGTCGCACGTTGAACGTTGAACGTCGCACGTTGAACGTCGCACGTTACTTCACCAGCTCCTCATCCCACAGCAAATGCTCAAAAGTTTCGCGGCTGCGTATGACATTAAACTTATCGCCGTCGACTAAAACTTCCGGAGGGCGTCTTCTGCCGTTATAGTTGGAAGACATTACCATTCCATATGCGCCCGTGGTCATTACAGCAAGTCGTTCGCCCTGAGAGCATTCCTCAATTGTCCTGTTTTTAGCCAGGAAGTCGCCGCTTTCGCAGACGGGTCCTACAATATCTGCCTGGACATCCTTGCGTGAAGAAAGCCTCAGAGGCTGCACGTGGTGGTAAGCGCTGTAGAGGCTGGGCCTTATAAGCTCTGTCATTGAGGCATCGACAATAATAAAATTCTTATCCCTGTTTTTCTTAGTATAGAGCACTTCAGTAACGAGAATGCCTCCGTTAGCAGTCAGATATCTTCCCGGCTCGAACATAATCTCGCAGTTAAGGTCCTTTAAGGTATCCTTAACAGCCGAGGCCAGTTCCTGTGGGGAGAAAATATTTTCATTATTATAGCGTACGCCCATGCCGCCTCCAACGTCGAAGTGCCGGAGTGGAACGCCCTTTGCTTTAATTGTTTTGAAAAGCTCTGCCATTTTACTTATTGCCTCGGCGTACGGGGCAATTGTGGTAATCTGCGAGCCTATGTGCATATCCAAGCCTGTAAGCATAACGTTTTCGAGCTTTAAGCCTTCCAGGTATACTTTTTCTGCCTCAGCGGCATCGATGCCGAATTTGTTCTCGGCAAGACCCGTTGAAATATAAGGGTGGGTCTTGGGATCGACGTTCGGATTAATCCTTAAGGCCACGTGAGCCACAGCGTTTGCCTCGGCGGCAACTTTATTTATTAAGAGCAGTTCCTCGAAGGACTCTGCCTTAATGAGTTTAATTTCATGTTCAAGCGCCAGTTTAATTTCCGAGGCTGTTTTGCCGACGCCTGAAAGAATTATTTTTGAGGGATCGACGCCTATTTTCTTAGCGCGGTAGAGTTCACCGGCCGAGTTGACGTCAATGCCTGCGCCTGAATCGGCAAAGGTTTTCAGTACGTTCAGGTTAAAATTAGCCTTGGCGGCGTAGAAAATTGAATGATTTACGTCCTTAAAAGCCTCGTCGAACGTCTTAAACTGGTCTACGAAGTGCTTTTTGCTGTATATGTAAGCTGGTGTGCCTACTTCTTCGATAATTTCCTCTACTGCCTTATGTTCGCAGTAGAGCCTGTTATTCAGATAGTGAAAAGTGCCAATTTCAAAAAAATCCATTATGTCGCGGTTCCTTAAAAGAATTAATTTAACTGCTCATAAAATACATAATTTAGTCTCAAAGGACAAAGATCACCCGGAGTAAAATCAGCCATATTCTCCATTTTTCACCATGAAAAAAGACAGATCTCACATAAAAACAGACCTTACACATATATAATATGGTGACGCCGGGCGTTTTCGGAAAAATATTTTATTTTTCTTAAGATTTCTGAAGTTTCCTTCCATCTCCTGCATTAAGACGCAAATGTGATATGCCGGCATAGCAAGCGGCTGAAATCTTTCAAACCCGCATCAGTATTTGTACCGGTTCATTTTGACTGTAAAAAGTTGCTCATTCCTTTACATTTATTATTTCCGTCTTTTTCTGTCATTAAATATTTTGTACCTTATTATCTTCAATCCTCAACTTGAAAACCCTAATGTCTTATTCCGGACATTTTCCGGGCTGTTGAACCTGAGGGAAAAATGCGTTAACTTTTTATCAGCATCTTTATTGATTTAAGAGCATTCAAAGGGACAGATTGCATATGAAAAATACGGGAAGTATTTCCCTTCAATCCGCGGAGAGCTTTAGCGCCCTGTTTAATAAAATGACACAGGGGGTGGTCTTCCACGATTCTGACGGCAAAATAATTTCTGCCAACCCTGCTGCTCTGGAAATTCTAGGCCTTACTGAGAATAAGATTTACGGCATTACTTCAATGGACTCAGTCTGGGAAACGATCCACGAGGACGGATCAGTTTTCCCCGGAAACACTCATCCTGCGATGACAGCCTTAAAAGAAAACAGAAAAGTCAGCAATGTAATAATGGGAGTTAGAAATTCCGCCGAAAAAAACTACCGCTGGATTAAAATTACGGCGGAACCATTGTATCATGACGAAGAAATACTCCCTTATCAGGTTCTTGTTACTTTCGATGACGTTACGGAAGAGAAAAAATATGCAAGTAACCTCACAGATATAAATTCCGAGCTCGGAAAAACAAATGCTGTAATGCGCCAGGAGATTTCTTCCCTTTTGGATATGGAATCCCAAATGCGCACAATTCTTGAAAACCTCCCCGTCGGAATCTGGCTGACGAACCCCTCAGGCGCAATCGTTTACGGAAACCCCGTTGCCAGATCTATCTGGCAGGGGGTACGCTATGTGGGAATAAAAGACTATACCGAATATGATGCCTGGTGGAAAGAAACAGGCGAAAAACTTAAGCCCGAGGACTGGGCTGCCTCCCGGGTGCTTAAGAATGGCGAAACTGTCCTTAATGACAAACTTAAAATTAAGTGCTTCGACGGCTCGTTTAAGATCATCCTGAACTCAGCTGTCCCTATACGCGATGAAAACAATAACCTGCTCTGGACAATCATACTCAACCAGGACATAACAGAATTCAGCAGGAAAGATGAAATCCTCCTCGAGCAGGCTGAAAATATTAAGAGAAACCAGAAACTCTTAAGGCTTTTTATTGAACACAGTCCGGCTGCAATTGCAATGCTGGACCACGACATGAGGTATATCATTGCCAGTAAACGCTACGTGGCGGATTATAACCTTGAAGAGCAGGATCTTACAGGCCGCAGCCATTATGAAATTTTTCCGGAAATCCCCGAGCGCTGGAAGGAAATTCATAAAAGATGCCTTAACGGTGTAATTGAAAAATGCGAGGCTGACCCGTTCCCCAGGCTCGACGGGCGCACTGACTGGGTGAGATGGGAAATCCATCCCTGGTATGAGACAACTGGTCAGGTGGGAGGCTTGATTATTTTTTCGGAGGTAATTACAGGGCGCGTTCTTGCCATGGAAGAACTAAAACGCGCAAAGGAAGAAGCTGAAAAATATGAGGAAAGCTACAGACAACTGGCTGAAGCAATGCCCCAGATAGTCTGGACTGCTGATAAAGACGGTAATGTAACTTATGTAAATAAGCAATGGAAGGATTATACAGGCTTAACTGATGAAGACGTCTTAATCTCGGGGTGGATTAATCAGGTCCATCCCGGCGATAAGGAAAATATAATACGGACATGGCTGGAATCACGGGAAACAAATTCATTTTATGAGATTACAAGCCGCATCAGGCGCTATGACGGCGAATACAGATGGTTTCTTGTAAGAGCAGTTCCACAGATGAACGACAAAGGTGAAGTCATCAAATGGCTGGGCACCTGTACCGATATTCATAAACAAAAGGTTCTGGAACACGAACTCGAGGTTTCGAACCGTGAGCTGGAACAGTTCGCCTACGTTGCCTCTCATGACCTTCAGGAACCATTGAGAATGGTATCCAGCTATACAAGCCTCCTTTATTCCAGGTATAAGGAGCGCCTGGATGGCGACGCAGGCGATTTTATGTACTACATTGTGGATGGAGCAAGGAGAATGCACCAGCTCATCAGCGACCTTCTCACCTTCTCACGTGTAACTACAAGAGGAGAGGCTTTCATCCCTACTGATATGAACGCCATTGTCGAAGATGCAATACAAAACCTTCAGTTTGCAATTGAAGAAAGTGACGCTTCAATAATATATAAAGACCTCCCTGTAATCAAGGCCGATCCTGTTCAAATGCGGCAGCTCTTCCTGAACATCATCTCAAACTCAATAAAGTTCAGGGGCGAAGAAAAGCCTGTAATTGAGATTAAGGCACACACAAAAGGCAGTGAACAGGTCTTCAGTATTAAGGATAACGGGATAGGAATAGAGCCTGCATATTTCGAGAAGGTTTTCTTGATATTTCAGAGGCTGCATCACGACCGCGATAAATATCCCGGCACCGGCATAGGCCTGGCCCTCTGCAAAAAGATAGTTGAGCGCCATGGCGGCAAAATCAGCATTGAATCTGAACCAGGCCATGGCACCACTGTTTACTTTACAATCCCATTGGAGTAGTTCTATCTTTCTGCAGACTGGTATTTAATCCGGCCAGGGGACTATTTAACCAAAAGTAATTTTTTAGAATCCCTGAACTCCCCTGCCTGAATGGAATAAATGTACATTCCGCTCGGAAGACGGGATGCGTTGAACTCTGCCTTATATGTTCCTGCACTCAGTTCTTTATTTACAAGCGTCTGCACCTCACGGCCAAGCATGTCATAAACTTTCAGTTCCACGTGTGATGCTTTGGGAATTGTATAGCTTATTGTTGTTGCCGGGTTAAATGGGTTCGGGTAGTTCTGGCTGAGTCTGTAATTATTTATCAGTGCAGGCTTATTTTCAACTGCGAGCAGATGCGACATATCATATTTCAGGAGTAAATTGCCGGCTGCAAGGAATGCCCAGTTACCTTTTACAGCGAGTGCTTTAGGCCCATAACTTGTTCCATTGGGCAGCCCTGCTGAAATGTCCTTCCAACGGTTACTGTATACAGTTCCGGCGTATACTTTTGCATCATACGTCCCTTTACTGAATCCGGAAAGAAAAATCAGGCTGTCGGTGGCTATAGCACTGTAAACAAAGAGCTGCGGCTCCAGAGGGATCTGAAGAGTTTCCCAGCTTTCCCCGTTATCTGAAGAACGGTATAAAATGGTGTCTTTTTCAAGAAAAATATATTTGCTGTTGGAGAACATATCGTGGAAGCCCAGCGGCTGAAGACCCGAAGAAATGTCTTTCCAGTTCGCTCCGTCATTAGAGGACGCATAGAGACCGTCATAAAACTGTGCGGCATACAGCTTCTCATTATATGAGAACAGATAATCCACATGGTCCGGAGCGGGTTGAGCTAAAGAAAGAGTGTCCCACGTTTCGCCATAGTCGGTGCTTTTAAGAAGAAGTTTTGGCTCAACCGTGCAGAAAAGAGTTCTCCCGATGATAGTCATGGAGCCTGCACCGATGAAACTTGATAAAACTGCCTTCCAGGTGTGACCCCCGTCATCAGAGCGGAATACACACGGCTTGTCTTCTCCTGATGCTTTTGCCAGAACACTCCAATGCGAATAGACAAATATGGTATCATTCAGGAATAGGATTTTCTGAGGCGGCATATCGGTAAACTTGCCCAGGCTGTCCCATGTCGCTCCGTTGTCTTTGGAACTGTAGAAGCCGTCATAGGCAATTGCATAAAGAAGGCTGTCTTTAGCAGCCAGGTCCTGAATATTGTATCCTTTAAAGGGCACTTCAACCCACTGTGCCTGTATGCTTGCGGAAAAGAGAATCGAGAATACAATTAATTTCAGCAGACGAGTGTTCATTTCTCCTCCATTTTAATACTTAAATGGTGTTTGGGACCGGAATTATATGAACAAAAACTTTACCCTATATAAATATAATATGGTGACGCAGGCCGTTTTCGGAAAAATAATGAAAAATTTCTTAAAATTTTTGATTTTGTGACGGGAATTGTGCCTTATTGCGATCTTAGCTTTCTATTTCCTCTGCCCTTACTTTTTAATTTTTAATTTTTAATTGACTTCACCTGAACATCGCCGCCGTCCGGCATGCTTCCATGGGGTAGTTTCCTACGGCGGTTTCATCAGATAAGACTATTCCGCTAAAACCCTTCTCAAGCGCTTCATAAATATAACTTACTTCCGAGCGCGTGGGCTCCGGGAAATTTGTCATGTGCTCTAAAACCTGACCGGCCAGAATTACGGGACAAGGTATGTCTTTAACTCTACCGGAGAACTCAGCTGCAGCCTCAGCCATCTTTCTTAAGCCCAGCTCCGCTCCCAGATCACCCCGGCATAACCATAGTTCATTAGCGTAATCCTTTATCCTTAATGCATCACGCAAGGACTCACCCCTTTCCAGCTTTGCAATTATATACACCCCATCCCCTATCAGCCCGCGGTAGCGTTTCATTTCTTCGGCATCCTTAACGTAAGAAACCGTATAGCGCACATTGTAAGTCTTCATGCGCTTAATGATCTCACTATCCTTCTTCTTTAAGCTCTCACTTCTGAAGTGTGAATCTGAAAATGTTATCCCCTTCCTGGATGAAACAGGACCTCCTTTTTCCACGCGCGCTGTTATTGAATTAATACCGACAGCTTCAACACTCAGAACCACTTTTCTGTCATTAAGCACTATTTCTTTTCCTGAAGAAAGAGCCGCCTTAAAGAAATCTTCGTGAGGAACGGGAAGTTCATTTTTATTTTCTGATCTCTCTGAAAGCGTAAGCTCTACCGTCTCCCCTTCTTTCATCTCATGCGCCTCAACTAACCCAATGCGCCACTTACTTCCCTGAAGATCCAATACAATTGGCAACTCAGTATTTTCCTTTGACGTGAAGGCTGCAATTCTTTTTACCATGTCCTCCACTTCGCCCGCTTCCATGTGAGATGTGTTAAGACGGAAGGATGTAACGCCTGAAGAAATCATTTCACGCCAGACTTCCTCGCTATTTGAAGCAGGGCCAAGTGTAACTGTAATATCGTATTTCATTTTATCCAAAGTTATTTAATAAAAGAGCCCTGAAGGCTTCTTAAAACCTCCAGGGCATGAAAAGTAAACTAGTACGCTTTAAGATTACTGACGGTTGATGTTTTCAAGACTTCCGAAAAGATCCTTCTGAGATTTCAGCTTTTCCTCGTTTCCATACACGCAGTATGTCTTCTGCGAAACAACGTCGGAGACCAGTTTCTTCATCCCACGTATGTCCTGGGCGGTCGTTGAAAGAACCTCATCGCGCTCTTTCTGCAGATCCTCAGGCTTAGTCTTTTCAAGGAAATATTTAACTGCTATGTTTCCCTTCTGCGAGGGCGTGTAAGGCATATCCATTCTTGAAACAGTGCCTATAATAAAGCGTGTCATTTCCTTTTCGTCGGCCTCAAACTTGTCCAGATATTCCGGAGCTCCCATGTAATTGTCCAGAGTTTCCTTCAGGTTCGGATCGCGGTATGAAGCCAGGAGAACGCCGCCTTCAGGAGAGAAGTTAGAATATCCGCCGTAGGCGCCGCCAATTACTCTTAAGCGCTTGTGCAGATAATCTGTTGAAAGTACCTGATCAAGCACTCTCATCTTTCCGTTCCATGAGTATCCGAGCTTTTTGAAATCATATCCCTGAAGAACAAACTGCACCTTGGATGCCGAGGTAAAGCCCTCATTCTTTTTGCCCTGGTCGAATGTCCATGTCTTGTATTCATTTTTTCCTTCAGGAAGAGTCTTTATGAACTTCTCAATCCCTTCAGCAGCATTTGCATAGTCTTCCTTTGCAGCAGTCAGAGTTACAATCATGTTGTCTTTAGTGAATAAAAGCGCTGCAGTTTTAGCCAGGTTTTCACTAATCTCTTTCGCCTTCTTGTCGAAGTTCTTTGCCAGGTCAGAAATGAACCAGTAGTACTCAAAGCCGCCTGTAGCTTCCCTGAAACCTCCGGCCTTTGTAAAGTATGACTGAAGGCGCATATATGCAAAGCTTCTTCCATCCTGCTTTATCTGAGATTCGAGGCGCGACTGATAGCGCACGAGTATATCCTTCAGGCGCTCGGTGTCTTTGTAGCGTGTGTGATTTACTATTTCGGAGGCCAGTTCAAAAAGCTTGCCGGTCTTTGTGTTCATGGCTTTCGAATCAACTACAAACTTCGGCATCATCTTGTTGTCATCCCTGTCCTCAAGATAATTTATAATGAAGCTCCTGAAGCCGCCGGTGTGGGTGTTCAAAGCCAGATCGAGATCTCCGTAGGAGTAATTATCGGTATTTTCACTTCCCAGGACTTCAGTCAGAAGACCCGCATACGGAAGGAGATCACCGGGAAGCACGCGCATGTCAAACATGAACCTGAGATAATCAACCTTATTTGAGAATTCCTCATGGCTTAAGACAGGCACTCCGGCAACCTTCTTCTCCTCAACCGTGTAGAATTCAGCCTTGGGGTTAATGTCTTTTCTTTCAAGCAAAGGCATTGTAGCAAGAGCCTCAGGCGTATCCTCGCGCTTCTGATAGGCTACGAGGTCCTTTGTCTCCTGTACAAGTGCATTTATCTTTTCAGGTGAAAGGGACTTCTTGTACTCTGCGAGTTCCTCATTCATCTTTGCCGTGTTCTCTTTTTCAAGTCCCGGCTTGGGTACAAGTGTAAGAAGAAGTGAATGCGGATTGTCAATTAAATATTTCTGAATAATGTTTTCAAGGTATCTTCCTGTAAGAGAGGTTTTAAGCTCAGCCAAAGGTTTTTCGTATTCAAGGCTTAAGAACGGGTCATCAGCAAAGAACCAGCCCGGGAGAGCCTGGAAAAGATATGTGAGTCCCTTCTGAGCGTCGTTTCCTTCTCTCAGCTGGAATTCCATGCGGTTTAATGTTCCTTCCACCACCTTCTTATCCAGCCCTTTTTCAGCTGTCTCACGAAGTGCCCCCAGAACTATGTCGCGGAACTTATCCTTATCCTGCTCATTGGCATTCTGGACCACGATCTGGAAGACGTTCTGCTGAATGTCATCCGTATAGGCTCCAACTTCTTTTCCTATTCCGGCCTTCTGAAGAGCAAGGCGAATGGGGGCGGCCTCCTGGTTAACAAGAATTTCCGCCAGGGCGTTAAGCGCCATTACAAGCGCCTGGTCTGAATTAAGTCCTGCAACAAAGCTTAAGGAAAGGTATGTCTGGCCTTCTGTCTTGTCGTTTTCACCTATTGAGTAGTTTGCCGTTAAATCCTTCATTTTATCAAAAGGCTTCTGGAGAGGAATCTCAGGGCGTCCTCCTTCCTTTTCAAATTTTGAGAGGTATTCGGAGTCAATTACCTCCAGCTCTTTATCCAGGTCGGCATTGCCGTATAAAAGGATATGGCTGTTGACAGGATGATAATGCTTTTTATGGAAAGCCAGGAAATCCTCGTATGTAAGTTTTGGTATTGCCGAAGGATATCCGCCCGATGAAAACCTGTAGCCGTTATCGGGGAAAAGAACTTTATTTGCCTGGTAGCCCAATTCGCGCTCGGGGTCCGAGTATGCACCCTTCATTTCATTATAAACCACGCCCTTATAGACAACCGGGGCATCGGGGCTTTCAAGCTCATAGTGCCAGCCTTCCTGCTTGAGTATCCTGGGGTCTGAATATATAAGCGGATTAAAGACCGCATCCAGGTATATGTGCATGAGGTTAAAGTAATCCTTGTCGTTCATGCTGGCAAAGGGGTAAAATGTCCTGTCGCTTCCTGTAAATGCATTAAGGAATGTTTTAAGAGATCCCTTCGACAGGACGTCAAACGGGCTTTTGACGGGATAGTTCCTGGAACCGTTCAAAACCGAGTGTTCAATTATGTGCGGCGTTCCGCAGTCTGAGTTGGGAACGGTCTTAAAGCCTATGCCGAAAGTCTTGTTCGGGTCATCGGCCGCAATCTTAAGAAGCCTTGCGCCTGACTTTACGTGCTCAAAATACAGGCACTCGGCGTTGACTTCCTTGACAAAACGTTTTTCCAAAAGTTTGAAACCATGATAGGTTTCCCCTTTCTTGAATCCGGCGTGAAGGGCTGAGCTGATTACAGCCATAAACACCAGCATCAGAGGTAAGAAGAGTTGACTTGCTTTCATTGAATGTGACCTCCTTTTAGTTTGAAGAATGCATACCTTAGCATTAATGCTAAAAATAAGCTAAAAATTCGACCTCTGCCACAAAAGGCGGAAAATAATTGCGCCCCCATGGGGGGAATGCCCCCTTTTAGGCCGGGATAATGGACTTTTGACGTTTCAAAAGGCAGTTTTCCCCATCCGGAGGTGATTTTTTGCAATTAATATATCTATAATTATGTCAAACTCCCCCTTTGCCTTGATAAACCGCTCCTTTTTCGATAATTTTAATCTTAATTTTTCACAAAACATTTAATACACAGCTATGAGATACCCTTTTTCTGAAGTTGAAAAGAAATGGCAGTCTTATTGGGAAGAAAATAAGATATATAAAACCAACCTTTCTAAGAAAGAAAACAAGCTTTACTGCCTGGTAATGTTTATTTACCCTTCGGGTGCAAAACTGCACTGCGGACACTGGTATAACTACGGCCCCACGGATTCGTGGGCAAGATATAAAAAACTTAAGGGCTTTAACGTCTTCGAGCCTATAGGCTACGACGCATTCGGCCTCCCGGCCGAGAACTACGCCATCAAAACCGGAATACACCCATACGACAGCACGATGAAAAATATCGAAGACATTCGCGTGCAGCTTAAAAATATGGGAAATATGTACGACTGGGATTCAGAACTGATGACCTGCGTGCCGGAATATTATAAGTGGAACCAGTGGCTTTTTATTCAGCTTTATAAAAAAGGGCTGGCCTACAGGAAAAATGCCCCCGTCAACTGGTGCCCCAGCTGCCAGACCGTGCTTGCAAATGAGCAGGTCCTGGCCGACGGATCGTGCGAACGCTGCGGCACAACGGTCATACACAAAAACCTTACTCAGTGGTTCTTTAAGATCACAGACTACGCCGAGGAACTCTTATCAGGCCTTGATAAAATAAACTGGCCCGAGAAGACAAAGCTCATGCAGCGAAACTGGATCGGCAAAAGCACGGGTACGGAAGTTAAATTCAAGATAGAAGGCCATGAAGAGGACATTACGGTCTTTACAACGCGCCCCGACACGCTTTTCGGCGTAACATACGTAGTGCTTGCTCCCGAGCAGCCTTTGGTGGAGAAACTGACAAAGCCTGAATATAAAGAACAGGTTCATGCCTACCTCGATTCTGTTAAGTCGCTTTCTGAGATCGACAGGACTTCAACCACAAAGGAAAAAACAGGCGTTCCCACGGGCTCTTATGCAATTAACCCCGTAAATGGTGAGAAGATACCGATATGGGTTGCCGATTATGTCCTGGCAACCTACGGCACCGGATGCGTTATGGCCGTTCCGGGCCACGACGAACGCGATTTTGAGTTTGCCTCAAAGTTTAACCTTCCTATACGCAAGGTAATACTCGCGCCCGGCACTAAGGAAGAAGATCCGTTAAATGAAGCCTATACGGAAGTTGGCAAAATGATAAATTCCGGCAGCTTCTCAGGCATTCAGTCAGATAAGGGAATTGACGCCCTTTCAGACTTCCTCGAACAAGAAGGTAAGGGAAAAAGAAAGACCAATTACAGATTAAGAGACTGGTTAATCTCACGCCAGAGATACTGGGGAACACCAATACCCGTAATCCACTGCGAAAAGTGCGGCGAGGTTTTAGTTGAAGAAAAAGATCTTCCCGTTGAACTTCCATATAACGTGGAATTCTCTACTTCAGGAAAATCACCCCTTACAACAAACAAGGAATTCATGAACGTCACATGCCCTAAGTGCGGCGGAGAGGCTCAGAGGGATCCCGACACAATGGATACATTTGTCGATTCAAGCTGGTATTACTTCCGCTACCTCGATCCTCATGAGCACGACAGGATGTTCAATAAGAAACTCTCTGACAGCTGGACACCGGTGGACATGTACGTCGGCGGAGCCGAGCATGCAACGATGCACCTCCTTTATTCAAGATTCATTCACAAGTTCTTAAGAGACTTGGGGATGGCGCATAGCGACGAGCCTTTTTCAAACCTTATCCATCAGGGCACCATTACAAATCAGGGCGCCAAGATGTCTAAGTCCAAAGGCAATGTCGTTAACCCGGATGTCTTTATCAGCAAGTACGGAAGCGACGTCTTCCGTCTTTACCTCATGTTCATGGGTCCCTATGAAGCTGGCGGCGACTGGAGCGACACCGGCATTACCGGCGTCGACCGCTTCGTCCAGAGATCATACGACATTTTCCTGAGATTTGAAAACAGCGTAATAAATAACCCTGCTCCCGATAAGTTCGACGTACGGAGTCTCTCCGAAGAGGAAAAGAGCGTTTATAGAAAAATAAATCAGACTATCAGCAAGTACGACGAGGAGATAAATAACTTCCGTTTCAATACTGCCGTTGCATCTTTGATGGAACTTATCAATGAGCTTTCAAAGAACCTCGAGGCCTGCAGGCCCGCACTTCAGAGCTACGTGCTCGAACGCTTTGCATGCCTGCTGGCTCCTGTTGCGCCTCACCTTGGTGAAGAGTGCTGGCACATGATAGGTAAAAAAGGATCTGTTTTTGAGCATGCAAACTGGTATGCCGTAGATCCTGAGGCATTGACTGTGGACCGTGTAACCGTTGCAGTCCAGGTAAACGGAAAACTCAGGGCAACAATTGAAGTCCCGGCCGAAAATGACCAGGAATCGGTTAAAGCTCTCGCTTTTTCTGCCGACGCGGTTAAAAAGCACATAGACGGTAAGACTGTCGTTAAGGAAATCTATGTGAAAAATAAAATTTATAATATTGTAGTAAAATAACAGAAGGCAAATATGTTAGACCTTAAATTCATTCGGGAAAATCCCGACCTTGTAAAGAAAGGAATTGAAAATAAAAACGAAACTGCCCGGGTTGATGAACTCCTCGCCCTTGACACGCAGAGACGCGAACTCGTGCTTAAGGCCGATGAACTAAAGGCTAAACGCAACCAGGCATCAAGCCAGATCCCGCAGATGAAAAAAGCCGGGCAGGATACCTCGTCCGTTATGGCTGAAATGAAAAGAGTCTCCGATGAGATTACTGAGCTCGACGACCAGCTAAGACAGGTTGAAAAAGACTTAAACGATATACTGATGTATATACCCAATATGCCGAATGCCTCGGTACCCGTGGGCAAATCCTCTGCCGATAACGTGGAAGTAAGACGCTGGCTTCCGGAAGGATTTTCTTTCGAAACGGAAGAAAAACTTATGGATCACATCGAGCTAGGCAAAAAGCTTAAGATTCTGGACTTTGAACGCGGCGCCAAGATCTCTGGCTCGGGCTTCCCGGTCTATATGGGTAAAGGCGCAACTTTGGAACGCGCCCTTATTAACTTCATGCTCGATAAGCACATTCACGAACACGGATATAAAGAAGTCTTCCCCCCTTTTCTCGTGAACGAAGACTCAATGAAGGGTACAGGACAGCTTCCCAAGATGGAAGAGGATATGTATTCAATTGATAAAGACGGGCTCTACCCTATTCCCACGGCTGAAGTGCCTGTTACAAACCTCTTAAGAGGCGAAATTATTGAAGAAAAAGAGCTCCCTATTAAATACTGCGCTTATTCGGCATGCTTCAGGCGTGAGGCCGGTTCATACGGCAAGGAATCTAAGGGCTTCTTAAGAGTCCACCAGTTCAATAAGGTGGAAATGGTTAAGTTCACAAGGCCTGAAAACTCCTACGATGAACTGGAGAATCTGGTCCGTGATGCCGAAGACATACTTCAGGCGCTTAATATACCTTACAGGATACTTATGCTCTGCACCGGGGATCTCAGCTTCTCGGCTGCCAAGTGCTACGACATCGAAACCTGGTCGCCTGCTGAGAACAGGTGGCTCGAGGCCTCCTCATGCAGCAACTTCGAGAACTTCCAGGCAAGACGCGCAAATATCCGCTTCCGCAACGAAACGACCAAAAAGCCGGAATTCGTTCATACTCTCAACGGATCGGGCCTTGCTACAAGCCGCCTTATGGTTTCTCTTCTGGAGAACTATCAGACCCCTGAGGGCAAGGTAATTGTGCCCAAGCCTCTGCAGAAGTACACAGGTTTTGAAGTTATTGATTAAAACTGCTTTGGTAAGTCATAAATCCCGCTTTCTTCATCCCCGAAGAAAGCCGGGATTTTTTTGTTTTATGGTCTTTCTATTTTAAGCCTTAAATCTTAAATTAAAAAATTCCATGGCTGTTAAAATTAGTACAAATTTTGAGCAACTTTTGGGCTTCTTTAGTAGTTTAGAATATTAAAGCAGAGTTATTATAAGAGTTTATGAAAAGTCTTTTAGCGTTAAAAAAATACTTCTTGAAATATAAGTTTAAGCTCCTGATGGGAGTTTTGTTTATTTTACTCTCAAACCTGGGCACAGTGTATGTTCCCTTATTCTTAAAGGACAGCATTAACGCCCTGCAGAAAAGTGTGGAATATTCAGTGCTCGTCCGCTACGGGCTTCTTATTATTGGAACCTCTTTCTTAAGCGGTGTATTCAGGTTCTTAATCCGCGAGACCATCATTGTCGTCTCGCGCGAGATTGAATACGACCTCAGGCAGGATTTCTGGGGCCATATTCAGAGGCTTGCCCTCCGGTACTTCCAGAATAATTCCACCGGCAATATAATGGCGCACGCCACAAACGACCTTAATGCGGTTAGAACCTTTGTGGGTCCTGCTGTTATGTATTCCATCGATACATTCGTGCGCCTCGTTATGGTAATTGTAATAATGCTCTCACTCAGCACCACGCTTACCATTTATTCACTTCTGCCTTTGCCTGTTTTGTCTTATCTTGTCTACAAACTGGGGAAGAAAATACATGTTAAGTACACCTATATACAGGAAAAGTTCTCCGAGCTTACAACCAAAGCGCAGGAAAGCTTCTCGGGCATACGCGTAATAAAATCCTACGTTAGGGAGAATAACGAGATTAATGAGTATGAGACCTTAAGCCGAGATTACCTGGACAAAAATATGGACATGGTTAAAATTGAATCGATGTTCCAGCCGGTGCTCTATCTTGTTACAGGTGTTTCAATTATTCTTGTAATCTGGCTTGGCGGCATTCAGGTGATTAACGGTACAATGAACCTTGGCGAGATCTCGGCATTCGTAATTTATCTGGGGCTCCTCATATGGCCTATGATTGCAATAGGCTGGGTCGTAAACCTCATTCAGCAGGCCTCGGCCAGCATGAAACGCTTAAACAAAATGCTTTCTGAAAAATATGAAATCCAGGAGGGCAGCCACACAGATTACTCAATTAAGGATGTAAAAGGCACAGTTGAATTTAAGAACGTGAGCTTCCGCTATTCGGATGAGCTCCCATACGTCTTTAAGGACATCAACCTTAAGATACCTTCCGGAACGACCGCTGCCATTATCGGGCAGACGGGTTCAGGCAAAACCACACTGGTAAACCTGATCCCGAGGCTTTATGATGTAACACGGGGCGAGGTCTTAATTGACGGAAAGAATATTAAGGAAATTCCTCTTAAGACCTTAAGAATAAATATCGGACTTGTGCCGCAGGAGACTTTCCTCTTCTCAGACACACTGGCAAATAACATCGCCTACGGACTTAAGGAAACTGATATGAAGGTAGTTGAGTCCTCAGCTGAAATTGCACAGCTTACCAAAGACGTGGAGTCTTTTCCGCACGGATACGAAACCATTTTGGGCGAAAGAGGCATTACGCTCTCCGGAGGACAGAAGCAGAGGACCTGCCTTGCAAGGGCTCTTGCAATTGACCCGGCAATACTGATTCTTGACGACTCTTTCTCGGCCGTGGACACAAGGACTGAGGAAGCAATATTACGGAACCTCAAGAATTTTATGAGGGAAAGGACAAGTATAATTATAAGTCACCGCATATCAACGGTTAAGGATGCAGACGTTATCTTCGTCTTAAGCGAAGGGAAAATCGCTGAACAGGGCACCCACGAGGAACTCGTCCGCAAACAGGGAATTTATGCAGGACTGCACTATAAGCAGCTCCTTGAAAAAGAACTGGAAGAATTGAGCTAAAGCAAAAAGAAATTATAAAGGTTTATGGCACAGGATTATAAAGCAGATGATGAAGTCTTAGGCAAGGCGTACGATTCCAAGCTGATGAAACGCCTTCTCGGCTACGTAAAGCCGTACAAGAAGTATATGGTGTTTGCCATTATTCTTAATATTATTGTGGCAGCTTTGGGCCCTTTAAGAGCCGTGCTTACAAAGGTTGCAATTGACGATAATATTAAAAGCAGTGATTACCACGGACTGATGATGGTTACTATGGCTATGATAGGAACACTAGTGTTCCAGGCCATAATGCAATACTATCTTACCTATTACACACAGTTCATGGGACAGAAGATAATTTTCGACATAAGAGTAAAGCTGTTTGCCCACGTGGAAAAGCTTGCCCTGAAGTATTTCGACAAGACCCCGATTGGAAGAATTGTAACGAGGGTTACAAACGATATTGAATCCTTAAACGAAATGTTCTCCTCCGGAATCATTAACGTCTTCAGCGACGTTTTTATAGTGCTCTGGATACTGGGGTTCATGTTCTTCATGGACTGGAAGCTTTCACTCGTTACACTTTCCGTTTTCCCGTTTTTAATTTACGGAACATTCCTCTTCAGACGGAAAGTAAGGGATTCATACCGCGATGTGCGCTTCCACCTGGCACGCCTGAACTCCTATATGCAGGAGCACGTTACTGGCATGAACGTGGTGCAGATATTCAACAAGGAATCTGAAGAGCAGAAAAGATTTTCTGCAATTAATGCCGACTTTAAAAAAGTAAACATAGATTCAATTTTCTATTATGCTGTCTTCTACCCGGCAGTTGAATTTTTAAGCTCAATTGCACTTGCTCTTATTATCTGGTACGGCGGTGGAGAAATTATTCATAAGACAATGACCATAGGCGTCCTTTTTGCATTCATTCAGTTAATCGACCAGTTCTTCCGCCCGATCAGGGACCTTTCGGATAAATACAACATCATGCAGACCGCCATGGCTTCCAGCGAACGCGTCTTTAAGCTTCTGGATAACAACACATTCGTCAAAAGCCCCGAAGACCCCGTGGAGCTTAAGAAAGTGGAAGGCAAAATTGAATTCAGGAACGTCTGGTTTGCATATAACGACGAGGACTACGTCTTAAAGGACGTGTCTTTCAGCATTATCCCCGGACAGACCGTGGCAATTGTAGGGGCAACAGGAGCCGGGAAAACAAGCCTTATTAACATACTTACACGCTTCTACGACATCAATAAGGGGAGTATATGCCTCGACGGCATCGATATTAAAGATATAGACAAGCGTGAACTCAGAAAGTTTATTTCCATTGTGCTGCAGGACGTCTTCCTCTTCTCAGGCACAATTAAATCCAATATCAGTCTCAATAACCCAGAAATAACTACGGAAAAAATCATAGATGCGGCTAAAAGCGTCGGAGCCCATAAGTTCATCAGCCAGCTCCCACGGGGATACGACGAGGAGGTAAAGGAAAAAGGAGCCACATTGAGCGTGGGACAAAAACAGCTCCTGTCCTTTGCAAGAGCCCTTGCTTATAATCCGCAAATACTTATCTTAGATGAAGCGACTTCCAGTGTCGATACAGAAACCGAGATTCTCATCCAGAGGGCTATAGAAAAACTATTAGTAGACCGGACTGCTATAGTTATTGCGCACAGGCTTTCTACAATCCAGAACGCCGATCAGATAATTGTAATGCATAAGGGTGAGGTCAGGGAAATAGGTACGCACCAGGAACTGCTCGCAAAGCGCGGCATATACTACAAGCTCTATCAGCTGCAGTATAAAGATCAGGAGATCACAAAAACCGCGTAACTCTCACCCGAAACAAAAAAAAGGAGGAATAAACTATGGCGGCAAAGAGACTGATGACCATACAAAGGCATATTCTCGAGGAAGAACAAAAACACCCTGATGCAACAGGAGAACTTACAGCACTGCTTTCAGACCTGGTTCTGGCAGCAAAGGTCATCTCGCTCGAGGTCAATAAGGCGGGACTTGTTGATATTATCGGCTACACGGGGGACACCAATGTGCAGGGGGAGAGTGTCCGTAAACTTGATATATTCTCCCACGAAATGCTCTTTAAGGCCATGGATCATGGCGGTCATCTCTGCGTTATGGCTTCAGAGGAAGAGGAGGATATTATCCCTATCCCTAAGGATTTCGTTAAGGGAAAGTATGTACTGCTTTTTGACCCACTGGACGGATCTTCAAACATAGACGCCAACGTTAGCGTGGGTACAATATTCTCAATCCTGAAAAGAGTTACTCCTAACCATGGAAGCGACGGGACACTCGAAGACTGCCTGCAACCGGGGGTTCAGCAGGTGGCGGCAGGATATATTTTATACGGATCCAGCACTATTTTAGTCTATACTACAGGCCACGGAGTCTACGGCTTTACACTCGACCCGGCTTTGGGAGAGTTCCTTTTATCTTACAACAATATCCGGATTCCTGAGAAATCAAAGATCTACTCAATCAACGAGGGAAATTACAAGTACTGGCACCCGGGCCTTAAAAAGTACATAAAATACCTCCAGGAAGAAGATGAGGAAACAAGAAGACCATACTCCACGCGCTATATAGGCTCCATGGTTGCAGATATACACCGCAACCTCCTCTACGGCGGCATCTTCATGTACCCTTCCGACAGCCGCAGCCCGAACGGTAAACTCAGACTCCTTTATGAATGCAACCCGATGGCTTTTATTGTTGAAGCAGCAGGCGGCATGGCTTCAAACGGTCATAAGAGGATTCTGGAAATACAGCCCGAAAGTCTGCACCAGAGAACACCGATTTACATCGGCAATAAGGAAGACGTTCTGATGGTTGAAAAATTTATTGCGGAAGAGGAGATAAATATCCCTGCGGTCCAAATTCCTGAGGTTTAACTATGCCTTATCCCCCTCTCTTTTATGGGAGGGGGAATGCCTGAAAAAAATCAATTCTTACTTTTTAACAGACTTTAACTCTTTGGTGAGCTTCTCTGCAAGTTCTTCTTTTGTCATCCCGACTATCTTGATTTTTGTGGATTTTACCAGGATCTCCGGGCTGTCTCCTTCTCCCGTCATATATTTGAACAGGTTGTAGCCAAGACGATTCCTGTCGTTCATAATTGGAATGTTTTCCTTGTACTTTTCCACTATATTATAAACCTGCTTTTCCAGCGAATCTTCCGGGAACGGTTTTACTGAAGGCGGCGGTAAAGTAGTCATTTTATTCAATCCTTATTTTTTAAATTATTTTCCCAAAAATAAACAAGTCTGAGGAAAACTACAATAAACTTTAATTGGAACAAGTGCGGTTATTTAAGTAAATTTGTCTCTGAATTTTGTATAGTTTAGGACGTTTTTGTGACAATAGGCCATGCTGAAAATATTTTAATCATCAGACTTAGCTCTCTGGGAGACATTCTTCTTGCAACACCCCTCCTCCGCAGCTTGAAAAACCTCTACCCGGAAAGGAAGATTGACTTTCTTTTAAGAAGTGAATATGCCGACGTCCTGAAGTTTAACCCCTATCTGAATGATCTCCTCTTCTACAAAAAAGACGACAATAGTGTACTTTTCGAAAAGCTTAAAAGTAAGAACTATGATATGGTGGTTGATCTTCAGAATAACCTAAGAAGCCGCAAAATTGTAAAAATTACAGGCGCTCCAGTCTACAGGTTCCGTAAAAGGTCGTTTGATAAATTCCTCCTGGTGAAATTCAAAATTAACAGGCTTCATGATGCCCCTCAGATCCCTGTGCGCTACGCTTCCTCAATTCCCGGTTTTTCTCTGGATCAGGAGGGACTGGACCTTTTTCTGCCTGAAAATGAGGCCGCGGGCATTAAAGCTGAAGATAACTATATAGCCTTCTGCCCCGGATCCCGGCATTTTACAAAAATGTGGCCGCCGGAATATTTTGCGAGCCTTGGGAAAATGATCAAAAATGAGGGTTTTAACGTCATACTCCTGGGAGGAAAATCCGACCGCGACATCTGCCGCAGGCTTTCCATGGAAATGCCGGGATCAATAGACATGAGTAACAACGACAATCTCTTCCAGACGGCGTCCCTTATGAAACAATGCCGTCTCACTGTCTGCAACGACTCCGGCCTAATGCATACTGCCTGCGCTTCGGGTACCCCTGTACTTGCCATTTTCGGCTCTACCGTAAAAGAATTCGGCTTTACGCCTTATAAGAATAAAAATTTAATTTTAGAAAACAATTCGTTATCTTGCAGACCATGTTCCCACATTGGACGCGAGAAGTGCCCCATGGGGCATTTTAAGTGTATGATGGAAATTACTCCTGAAATTGTGCTCGATAACGTAAAAAGAATCTTAGACTTGTCATGACGAAAATTTGGTATCTCATTTATAATATTATTATTCTCCCTTTTTTATATCTGGTTTTTCAGCTTGCAGGACTCTTTAACGCCAAGATAAAAAAAGGAATTAAGGACAGACAAAGGCTTTTCGAAAACCTTATACTCGCATTCGTGCAGCTGGATAAGAAAAAACCTATAGTCTGGTTCCACTCCTCCTCCATGGGCGAATTTGAACAGGCAAAACCCGTTATACAGAAGCTCAAATCTGAAAAAGACGTAAACGTTATTGCAACTTTCTTTTCCCCTTCGGGCTATGAAAATTCAAAGAATTACCCGTACGCCGACGTCGTTTCCTATATGCCTTTCGATACCCCGGCTTTGGCAAAAAGATTCCTGGACATCGTTCATCCCGACCTTGCCATCATGATGCGCTACGATATATGGCCGAACTTCATCTGGCAGCTTAAAGCCCGCAACATTCCATGCTTTATAATTGACGCCACGATGAGAGAGAATTCCAGCCGCAAGCTCCCTGTTTCCATCAGTTTCCATAAGTCGCTTTATAAAAATATCCAAAAGATATTCACCGTCTCAAAAGCCGACCTGGAGAGCTTCCGCAGCTTCGACATTAAAAACGGGCAGCTTGAAACTGCAGGCGATACCCGCTACGACCGCGTATACCAGAAGAGCGTTGCTGCAAAGGAAAAGAAGTTATTTAAGGACGGATTTTTTGAAGGCAAAAAGGTTTTTGTTGCAGGAAGCTCCTGGGAAGCCGACGAGGAAGTTCTCCTGCCGGCGTTCCTTAAGATTGCAAAATACGACGAAAATGTTGTTATGATCGTTGTTCCGCATGAGCCGACGGTTCAGCACCTGGAAAAACTCGAAGAAGAGCTCCGGGGCAAGTGCACTTCAATCAGATTCTCTTATCTCAATGAATATAAAGGTGAAAGAATTATTATTGTGGATTCAATCGGAATACTCCTTACACTTTACTACTATGCCGATCTTGCATACGTGGGAGGAAGCTTTAAGCAGGGAATCCATAACGTTCTTGAGCCCGCCGTATACGGCATTCCTGTACTTTTCGGTCCCAGGATCGAAAACTCCCAGGAGGCACAGAAGTTAGTCAAGATCGGGGCTTCAAAAGTCTTAAGAAATAAAAAAGAGGCCTACCGCTGGATGAGGACTCTTCTGAAGGATGACCTCTTAAGGCGTAAAATGGGCGGAATATCCTCCATGTTTGTAAATGAGAATCTGGGCGCAACGGACAGGATATTGAAGGAAATCTGCAAGATAGTTTAGTTTTTTGTTGCTCTTTTATTGTGCAATTGTGATATTACAGGGAACTTAACTTCATGGGGTAAAAAGCTTTGACTGGAAGTGTTAACTTTTCTTTTTCGGCTGCTGCACCAAGTGCGGGCCCAAGGATTGTGGACAGGCGTTATCCCGAAAGTCCAAAGCCGGTAAACTACATAAGCCGCTTTAAGTCCTTCAGGGAAGTCTTTCAGGATGCCATAAGGCAGGAGTTCCCGGAGATGATGCGTGAAGCTGGCTTTCGGGAGAATTCATCCCTGGAAGGGAAATTGGACGTTCCTGCAACGGGCTACGTTCTAACCATTCCCATGGAACACCTGAGAAAGCTTCAGCCCACGCCAATCGAAACCAGACAGGAAAGGCTTTTCAATTCATTTCATCAGCCGGTAAAAGACCTTACAGGCTCACTGGTCAATATGTCCGTTTAAGGACGCCCAAGAGCAAAGATCTTAATTAAAATAAAGCCTGCTATAAAACCGCCCACGTGTGCCGCATAAGCCACTCCCCCGCTCTCCGGAGAGCCAAGGCCCCCGAGACCGGCTATAAGCTGGAAAACGAACCACAGACCTATTGCCACAATGGCAGGAACTATTGTAAGTATATAAAACAATACCACGCGCACGCGCCTTCTGGGGTAAAGGAGCATATAGCCCCCGAGAACCCCTGAAATTGCACCTGAGGCGCCAAGGGTGGGAATGTACGGGTTGCCGTTAAAGGCAACGGTGGCAAATACCTGCGAAAGAGATGATATGACCCCGCAGACGAGATAAAAAATAAGGTATCGGAAATGCCCCAGCTTGTTTTCAATGTTATCGCCGAAAACCCAGAGGAATATCATATTGCCGAAAATATGCGCAATGCCGCCATGCATGAACATGGATGTAAAAATTGTAAGATAAACATTTATAGGCGTCTTCTGAAGTCCCGGCACCTCCACCCTTTCACCCGTTTCAGTATCCTCCATTTCGCGGTCTCCGGTAACAATATCCTTACCCGTAATAATTTCCGCCGGAACCGTGGAATATGTATATGTAAACTTAATGTTTGAGCCGAACCCCTGCAGAAATACAAAAACGAGAATATTCACTAAAATAATCAGGTAATTCATTGACGGAAATATTGTTCGGTCGGTATTGTCGTCGCCAATCGGGAAAATCATAATTCTTCCTGCTTAAAGATATGGATAATAATGGGAACGGAATTATTTAAAATTTGAACTTTATTTACTTAAAGTGCAAGAGCTTTACCAGGACTGAATTCTCTTTTTCCATCGGTATTTATCCCAAAAAAAACAAGACACCCTGACTTCTTTTCTTGCATTTTCGCCCGATTTAGTATATCATAAAAAATAAGCACATTTATTTCTTCAGGAAAAATAATGATACCAAAAGATAAAATTATCAGTCAGTTAGATAAACTGGGGATCAGAAACATCAACGATGTCTTCTATAATCTCTCTACCGCTCAGCTCATCGAACGCTCTTTGTACAGGCGCGAAGGAAACCTCTCGCACTTCGGCCCTCTGGTAGTCAGAACCGGCCAGCACACTGGACGCAGCCCGAACGACAAGTTTATTGTAAAGGAACCCTCCAGTGAGAAGAATGTATGGTGGGGCAAAGTAAACAGCCCTATGGATAAGAGCAGGTTTACACATCTTTATAACCGCATGAAGGCCTACATACAGAATAAGGACATTTATATTCAGGACTGTTATGCAGGAGCTGACCCGAAGTACAGGATGCATTTAAGGGTAATTACAGAGTCGGCATGGCACAGCCTTTTTGCGCGCAACATGTTCATCAGGGCCAAAAGCCCGGAAGAGCTCGAAGAGCATAACCCGGAGTTTACGGTAATCGATATGCCCAACTTCCACGCGGAGCCTAAGCAGGACTCGACCAATTCCGAGGTATTCATCATTATCAGCTTTGAAGAAAAGCTGGTCTTAATAGGCGGAACAAGCTATGCCGGTGAAATTAAAAAATCCATTTTCACTGCCTTGAATTACCTGCTTCCCCTTAAAGGGGTAATGTCAATGCACTGCTCGGCAAATGTGGGACATGAAGGCGACGTGGCGATTTTATTCGGGCTATCGGGCACGGGTAAGACCACGCTTTCAGCAGACCCCGAACGGAAGCTTATCGGCGATGACGAGCACGGCTGGAGCGATGATGGCGTGTTTAATTTCGAAGGGGGCTGCTATGCCAAGATGATTCGCCTCTCGGAGGAAGCCGAGCCGGAGATCTTTGAAGTTACACGCCGCTTCGGCACCGTGCTTGAGAATGTTACGATAGATGCCAACACACGGCTGCTCGACCTTGATGACGACAGCCTTACTGAAAATACACGCGCTGCCTACCCGCTTACATTCATCAAAAATATTGAGCCCGAAGGCATGGGAGGGCACCCGAAGAATCTTATTATGCTGACGGCAGACGCATTCGGAGTCCTCCCGCCCGTCTCAAAATTGTCTTTCAGCCAGGCTATGTATCATTTCCTTTCGGGCTACACGGCAAAAGTGGCAGGAACTGAAAAAGGGGTAACTGAACCAAAGGCAACTTTCAGCACCTGCTTCGGAGCGCCTTTCATGGTGCTGCACCCTTCGGTCTATGCAAGGTTTCTGGGAGAGAAGATACAAAAGCACGATGTTAAATGCTGGCTTCTTAATACGGGATGGACAGGAGGCCCTTACGGGGAGGGCGAACGAATGAAGATCCGCTACACGCGCGCAATGCTCAATGCCGTCTTAAATGGAGAGCTGGATAATATTGAAACCTGCACCGACCCCGTATTCGGACTTGAAGTTCCCGTTAGGTGCCCCGGTGTTCCCGACGAGATATTAGTTCAGAAGAATACATGGAAAGATAAGAACAGGTACGACGCTATGGCGCAGAGGCTTGCGCGCATGTTTGAGGAGAATTTCCAGCAGTTTTCGCAGTTTGTCTCCGAAGAGGTCCGCACGGCCGGCCCAAAAACAAATTCTTAAGGATGTCAGGATGGCTGTCAGGAACCACTTCCTGACAGCCCCCTTGTTGATGAAAATTTCTTGGAATACTAAATGTCCACCTATGTTTACATAGCCCAGAGCCTGGATGGCTTCATCGCGAAAAAAGACGGCGACATCGAGTGGCTCACTGATATCCCGAACCCTGATGCAAGCGACTGGGGTTTCAGTGAGTTCATGAACACAATTGACGCTGTAATTATGGGAAGAAGCACATTTGAAAAAGTCCTTTCCTTAGGAACTTGGCTGTACACAAAACCGGTTTTTGTCCTGAGCCACAGTCTTAAAGAGATCCCCCGGGAGCTTCAAGGCAAAGCGGAAATAATAAAAGGATACCCCAAAACCGTGCTTTGTAAACTGGAAGAAAGAGGCTTTAACAATTTCTACGTCGACGGCGGCCAAACAATCCAGAATTTCTTAAAGGAAGATCTTATTGATCACCTGATCATATCCGCAATCCCCGTTATTCTTGGCGATGGTATTCCTTTATTCGGCTCAATAGGGCGCGAGCTGAAATTTGATTACGTGAAGACCGTGGTCCACAGCAATATATTCACAATGAATTATTACAAAAGAGCATCAAAATAAACCTGATTTTTCCTGTGCATAGCTCACGACTGACTAGCCACGACTGAATAGCCACGGCCTTCAGGCCGTGGGAAAATGCTCACAACAACTCCCGGCTTTAGCCACAGATCCTCCGGAGATGATCTGGGGCTAAAGCCCAAATGAGAGAGAGGATCCCCAATCCACGAGCTGAAGATAGTGGCTATTCATAAAAGATTTACAAACCCCAATCTAAAGCTCGTGGCAATTCATAAAAAATCTATAAACACAAAACTAAAGCTCATGGCTATTCAATTGAAACCGGCTTTAGCCGGCTTTTCTCAGATGACTAGCCACGACCTTCAGGTCGTGGAATAATGATCAAACAAACCCGTGGCTTTAGCCACAGATCCTCCGGAGATAGTCTGGGGCTAAAGCCCAAATGAGAGAGAGGAGCCCCAATCCACGAGCTGAAGATAGTGGCTATTCATGGAGTTTTCTCCCTCCTGATGGATAACGAGTACAAAATAAACAACGAGATAATCCAGAATAATATTAATGCGGGAATAACTTCCAATGATGTCCTCTGCGCAAGAACTCCAGTCAGGCCCGGTATTACGGCAACCCCCAGACCCGCAGAACTTATCTGCATGCCTATCGTATTTGCCGCAAACCTGGCCCCCACACGCCTGTGTGTAAGCGATACCATCCCGGGAAATATAGGGGCTATGGCAAAACCAATAAACACCACCCCTATAAGACTTACAGCCTTAAACGGATTCCATAAAAGAAGCACAGCCCCCATGAAGGCTCCCATAAGGCTCACTCTTATAAGAGAATGCATTCTGAAACGTTTTGTAAAAATTCCTGCAAGTATCCGTCCAATGGTAAATGTAGCCCAGTAGCTGCCTACAATAAATCCTGCAGCTTCGGATGAAATGCCGCGCGAGGCTGTAAGTAATGTATAAGCCCAGCTCCCGATCGTAGCCTCAATTCCCGCATAAATGAAGAATAGAAGTATGCTGATCCATACGTCCATATGCCTGAGCGTTTCAATGATGGGCGTTTTGTAATCCGATAACACTTTCTCCCTTTCCTCAATGCCTCTTTCCTCGGCACCTCTTTCCTCGGCACCTCTTTCCTTCTTCCACATGGAGACAGTCAGGGCAAATGAGGCTGCAAGAAGTATCTGCATGCTTCCTACGGCAACGTAGCCCAGGCGCCAGGAGGAAAAGTAACTGATTCCTGAGGTCATGATTACAGGACCCATGGTTATGCCAATACCGTAGCTTGCGTGAACATACTGCATCAGGTGCTCGCCGAAATTACCGGCCACATAGGTGTTAATGCCTCCGTCAATTGCCCCCGCCCCAAGTCCCGCCGTAACAGCCAGAGGAATCATCATCCACCAGTAAGGAGCAAGTGTATAGCCCAAAAGAGATGCCCCCGTAACGAGACAGCTAAAAGAAAGAAGCCATCCCACTCCAAGACGTGAAGTCACCTTCCCGCTGTAGAAACTCGAAAGAAGATAGCCCGCCATTGATGCAACGAGAAGCATTCCAAGAGAGTCCAGCGGGCGCGAGAAACTCTCCCTCATCGAAGGCCAGGCTACCCCGATCAGCCCGTCGGGCAGTCCAAGCGAAATGAATGCAATAAAAGCAAGTATCACCGTGCCTTTTTGTGAACGCGATTTAATTAACGTCGGATTTCCCATCTTAATATTTTTTGTCCGCAGAATACTTTCAGAAGGAAAGATAAGTAATTCCGCGGTAAGTATTTCTTACTGCCTTAAAATTTTCTTTCATCTTTTATATCCTTTATTTATATACTATTAATGTACACTCTGACAATATTTAAAACCTGCTTCCCGGAGGAAACCGGTATGGAAAAGAAATATATTTCAAATGAAGATATAACTCCCAGAATGTTTGAAAACAATTTTATGGAAGCCTTAAGCCGCGTTCACCCTTCTGTACCCGTAATTATGTATCTTCCGTTCATTCTGTACCTGCTTTTCTATTCCTACAGAAACCCGGCTGTTAAATATGAAAGCATAATTCTTCTTTTTCTATTGGGACTTTTCGTCTGGACATTTACAGAATACATGCTTCACAGGTTCATCTTCCACTTTGAGCCGGATAACAGAATAGGCCGGAAAATGCATTATATTTTTCACGGCGTGCACCACGCTTATCCGAAAGATTCAAGAAGGCTCGTCATGCCTCCCTCGGTCAGCATCCCGCTGGCGCTCCTGTTTTACTGGATGTTCTACTACATACTGGGTCCCAGGTTTGTTTATCCCTTTTTCTCAGGCTTTCTGGCGGGATATCTCTTCTATGATATGACTCACTACGCAATTCATCACTTCGGAATAAAAAACGGCCTGTTCCTTTTAATTAAAAAGCATCATATGAGGCATCACTACATGGATGCGGCAAAAGGCTTCGGGGTAAGCCAGAATCTGTGGGATATTGTATGCAGGACCAACTTTGAGGCTGAAAAGTCAGGC
Source organism: Ignavibacteriales bacterium (assembly GCA_036261625.1). Lineage (GTDB taxonomy): Bacteria > Bacteroidota > Ignavibacteria > Ignavibacteriales > SURF-24 > JAAXKN01. The sequence continues at coordinate 101,422 of DATAKL010000045.1, forward strand.
GGATTGCAGAGCAGCAGCGCTCATGCAGGAAAAGGGCGCTGAAAGATCCCCGGGGAAATAAAAAATCAGAAAAGCGAAAAATCCTGCTGAATGAAAAAATCGGGCATGGATGTCGTGCCGTGCTCCTCATTGTAGATGGTATATCTTGCCCCGGCAATTATTCTGATATCCTTTGACAGGTTCATAAAGAGACCCGCGCCGAAACCGGCATAAGTAACGCTGTGATCAAGCTCCTGAAGGATTGCCTCGCTCGGGGTAAAGGAAAAATAATTCTGATTGCCGAAGTTGAGTGTCAGGAAGTAGTTCACAGGCTTATGCAGCGAGTGCAGCGTAAGCGAAAAGTCAAGGTTGCTTTGTGTATCAATGTTTTCATCACGTATTACATAGACACGCCTTTGTCCGTCGTGATTTTCTATTTTCAGGTATTCCACGTCGTACATAAAATCCTGGTATCTCATGCTTATATCGAATCTCACGGCAGAATTTTCTGATTGTGAAAAAAAGCCCACCCCGAATCTCTTGCCAAGCAGGTCACGCTGGTTCATCTGCGCAAAATTAAATCCGCCGTAAACGCAGAAGTGCTTTGTAAGAGCCAGATCCAGGTCCACTCCCCCCTGTGCCTCAGGAATGTGCCAGAGAAAATTATTGCCCGAGTAATGGTATCTGTTAACATCCTCAGGCTCTATAAAATAATCCTCCCCCGGTACGGGATTTAACTCATAGACGCCTTTGGAATTAACGTCGGAATGACCTTCTATGTACGCCGAAAGGGGCTTGTTCTTGTTCATCGAAAACCAGGGGCTTGCCATAAACGACAACGGCTCACGGTTTTCAGTAATTTTAACCGGATTACGGCTGGGCACACCGTAGACTTCGGCATTCTGCAGCTGATAAGATGTACACCCCTGAAGGAATGCTAAAAAAACTATTGACAGGAAACCAAGGTAGCAGCTTAAAACTTTCATATTCTCCGGCTCTTTTTATCAACTGAGGCTAATTTACAAATTTCCGGAACAATTGTCATATAGTCCCATATCTCCTTGTGCCGTATTATTTGCCTAATGAAACCTCCTCAGACATTCTTAACAGTTCGCGGGCGTTGCCGTACATTACGGCATTCATTTCATCAGGACTAAGCGCCAGCTTTTCGACAGATTTTATTGCATCTTCAACGGGCATATACGGATAATCAGAACCGAAAAGCACCCTGTCGGTTCCGATTTTTCTTATCGTCCATTTTATCTGCTCAATGTAAGGGCTGTCCTCATATAACATTGAAAGAGCCGAGATGTCGACCCAAATGTTTTTCTTATACCACGGCTGATTCTCATAAACGGTAAGCAGAAGCAGCTGATTGAAATTAGGCCCTCCCATGTGCGCTATTATAAACCTTCCATCGGGCATTGAAACAGCAACGCTTATCAGTTTCCCCACAAGATTTGCATCCAAAGGATTCCAGCCGTCAAAGAGCATCGTCATCCTGAGGTCCGAAGCCTTCTGAAAAACCGTTCTTGCGGATTCGGATGAAGGGTCGAAGTTCTGCGCCGCGCTGTGGAATTTTAAGAACCTGACCCCTCTTTTATATACTCTTTCAATTTCCTTAACTGCAGCCTCTCCGTCATCCGGATGTACCGAACAGATAGGATAGTATTTGGGATTTTTCCTGCAGAAATCGATCAGACTGTCATTTTTGGCCATTGTCTTTTCAATCTGCCCTTTCCTTGCAAATACAATAAGTCCCGCTTTCTCAAATTTGCTGTCCGAATAGATTTTGCTTAACACCGGGATGTCTGCACTCCTGCTGCCCGAGGTCACCCTCTCGCCGGCAATTGAAACGTGGCAGTGCGTATCTATCACAGGCCCCTTGTATGAATTCTGTGCTGAAAGGGAATTACATGCAGATAAAACAAGGAAGAACAGTATTTTTTTCATTATGATTGTTTTCAATAATTGTTGGCAAACTATGGACTTAAAGATTGGACAATTATAAGGAAAATTAATTTCTTCTGCAATTAAGAAGAGTTGAAACCTCCCTCCCGGGTTCTGAAGCTGTCCCTGAATACGGATTTTCATATTTCAGTTTCATTATTTATATTTCAGCCAATTATTTCCAGCAAAGGACATATGTCTCAGGATTTACAAAAACCGTCATCCCCGGAACAAATATTAAGTTTCCTTGAAGAAGCTCCGGCAGGCATTCTTATATTTTCACCCTCATGGGACGTGACATATGTAAACAAAAACTTCTTTTATTTCGGCGTTACGGACAGCATGGGAACCGGACTCCGGAATAAAAACCTATTCCAGTCGGGTATCCCTGAAGCGCTCGATCTTTCCGTTGAAATTAAGGCTTTGGAAGAAGGGCAATTCTTTGAAAAGAAAATTAAAACTTCACGTGCTTTAGACGGAAGTGAAATATCAGTCTTTGTTAAGGGATCTTCCACTTTCGATGAGACCGGCACATTCCAGGGAGGCATGCTGCTCATAGAGGACCTGAGGCTTGAAGCAAAATCATTTGACAATATAAATTTCGGCGACAGCCTTTTTAACGGAATTCTCAGACACTCAGGCGACGGCTGTTTTATTGCGGGATATGACTTAAAGATAAAGTACTTCTACTTAAACGAACTTGCAGAGAAAATATTTCCCAAAGAGGGACTTATAAATACGGGCATAGAAGATGTGCTCTACCCGCTGTTTAAGCAAAGAACCTCTTCAATACTGAACGGACTGACCGCTAGCAAAGAAAATATTGTTGAGAAAGTTTCTCTTGAAGCCGGCGGACAGACATTTACATTCCAGGCAACCTTTATCCCCTTCTCTTCGGCCGGTATTCCGGGAATGATATTTATTTTCCTTAAGGATATTACAGCCGGGGAAAATGAAACCATACGGCACCAGTATGAAATAGCCGAACTCAAACAGTACCAGTTTATAACTGAAAGTGTAACCGATGCGGTCATTACAACAGATACCGAAGGGAAAATAATCTTCTGGAACAGATCCGCTGAAAAACTTTTCGGCTACTGCAAAAGCGAGATATTCAGGCAGTTCATAGGAAGAATATTCAGCTCATTTAATAGGGAAAATTTCCTTCAGGTTAAAAAAGAGATCCTGCTCAGTTCGTCTTACGAAACTGAACTTAAGGCTGCCGCAAAGGATAGAAGAGAAGAATATGTTTCAGTAAAGGTAAGCTCGGCCGGCAGTGAAGGAAGTCAAACCTATATATTCCTCTGCTCATCTGTTACGGAAAGGATGAGGGTTGAAAAGGAACTCAGAATTTCAGAGGAACGATTCAGAAATATAGTAATAAATGCAAATGAGTTTATCTGCAATCTGGATACAGAGGGCAATATCATGTACGTCAACCCCGCCTTCCTTAAGGTCTTCGACTATGCTGAAGGCGAGCTTCTGCAGAAAAATATCCGCGACCTTGTCTATCCCGGATCTCTTTCCGAAGTGGGGCTTAAGCTCTCAAGCCTCCTGGAGGCACGCACAAGTGAACTTAGCCTTATTACAAGACATGGGGAAAAGATCATTACACTGGCCAATTTCTCGCCAATTGCGGATCTTAACGGCCTGACGCGCTATCTTAACTGCATATTCACCGATATTACCGAACAGAAGCAGGCTGAAAAAGAGTTCCTTATGGTCCGCTCAGTCTATGAAGCCTCGCAGGACGGAATTTCCGTGGAGGCTGAGCGCAAATTCATCCTTGTTAATGAATCCTTTGCCAGAATATTCGGCTACCTGAACGCGGGCGAACTGATTGGAAAAGATTCCCTCGACATTGTAGCCAATGAGGATATCCCCAGGGTGGCAAAGTTTATTAAGGCACGCGAAAATAAGAAAACTGCACCCGGCCGCTATGAATTCATGGCGCGGCATAAGGACGGATCGGTTTTCTATGCCGAGGTCTCGGTTACTTCTTATGAGGCTGAAAATAAAATTCATATCGTCTCTGTCTGCCGCGACGTAACAGAACGTAAAAGAACTCAGCAGGCACTCAGGGATTCGGAGGAAAGATACAGAAGCATTACGGAAAATATCGACGACTTCCTCTGGACCGCCGAAAGAATAGATCAGAATATGAGACCCGTGTTCTATACTTCCTCCATCGAGAAGGTTACGGGTTACACGCAGGAGGAATTCCTTTCTGATTCAAAGCTCTGGTTTAAGTTAACCTACCCCGACGACCTTAAGACGGTTAACCGGAAACTCAAAAGCCTCTTAAAAGACCCCGTTCGTCAGTCGGATGAAATTGAGTTCAGAATTATTAACCGCTCAGGCAACATTACATGGGTGAGAAATAAAATAAAGGTTCAGCGCGACACTTCCGGGCGCCCGCAGAGGATATTCGGACTCGTAAGCAATATCTCGCTTTACAAGAAAGCCTCCGAGGACCTTGAGAAAGTTACCGGGGCCTTAAGGGAATCGAACGATACAAAGGACAAGTTCATTTCCATAATTTCACACGACTTGAGAACCCCGTTCAGTTCAATACTCGGCTTTACAGATCTTCTTTTGTCCGATGAGGACTTAAGCGAAGCTCAGAAAAGGCAGTACGTTACCTTCATTCAGGATTCATCTAAAAACATGCTCGCCTTAGTCAATTCGCTTCTGGACTGGACGAGGCTGCAGACAGGAAGAATGAAGTTTGAGCCTGAAAGACTTAGTATAAATGAGGTTATCCACAAATCCATTACAATTATGGCAGGCACTGCACTTCAGAAAGGAATCCGCCTGGAGTCGATGCTTGAGCATGAAGTATATGTCCATGCCGATCAGAACCTGCTGCTTCAGGTATTTAATAACCTTATTTCAAACTCAATAAAGTTTACCAATACTGGCGGCAGCATCAGCGTTTCATGCCGCCCTTCGGACGGGTTTACTCATTACCTCTTTATTGTTAAGGATACAGGTGTAGGAATTAAAAAAGAGGACTTAGGGAAACTGTTCCATGTCGACTCCAAGTTCACGCTTGAAGGCACAAAGGGTGAAAAGGGTTCAGGACTCGGGCTTTCAATCGTGCGTGAAATAATTGAAAAGCACGGCGGTGAAATACACGTTGAAAGCGAGTTCGGCCACGGCTCCGAATTCCATTTTACGCTCCCTGCTGCTGCGGCAAATATACTTCTGGTTGATGATAATAAAACCGACCGCCTTTTATATCAGAAGATATTAAAAAACATTGTACCGAATTACATAATTGATGTAGCCGGAAACGGGCAGGAGGCTCTTGAAGCTATTCAAAAGAAAACGCCGGCCCTTGTAATTACAGATCACGACATGCCGCTGATGAGCGGGTACGATATGGTTAAGAATCTTAATGATATGGATATAAAAGGAAAGCCGCCCGTAATTGTCCTAAGCAGTGACGTTAACAAGCATATATTTGAAGAATACCGCGAGCTCCGGGTGGAATACATCTTTCAGAAGCCCGTAGACCTCACGAACTTCAAAACCGCAATCGAAAAGTCTCTTAAAAAAGCCCTGTTTACCTGATCTCTTCATCCAGAATTGAATAATTTTGCCAGCCGGAATAATCGAAGTGCCACCACTCTGTGCTTAATGGCTCAAAACCGTACTTTACCATTATGTCCCTTAGGATCTCCCTGTTCTTAAGGATATTTTCAGGAAGGTCCTTGTAATCGCTGTGGGCTTTCTCTGTAAAATCATCATAGGGTGTTCCCATTTGAAGCTCGCGCCCCGTGGAATCTATTAGCGTCAGGTCCACTGCAGCCCCACGGTTATGCCTGGAGCCGTTTTTGGGATTGGCTACGTATCTGGAGTCCGGCATTATCTCCCAGAGCTTCTTCTGAACCGACAAGGGGCGGTAGCCGTCAAAAACCTTAAACCTGAGATTGTATTTACTCATAAGCTCCCTTTCAGCCTCGTGGAGCTTTTCTGCCGGAGCTTTTCTTAAATACACATTTGCGGTCGGATAAAGCACCTTCCCCGTAAAATTATTCGCCGTTGCATACCTTACATCCGTAACTATCGTAGAATCCACAGACTTCAGGAGCACTATCGATGTATCGCTCCTGGCCGCGGATGTATCCGCCTCTTGAGCAAATAAAAAAGAACTTAAAACAAACAGAAAAACAGGTGCAAAGTAGAATTTCCTGCTCATGTCAACATTCCTATTTTTGTTTTTTCAGAACTAACCCCGTTTTAGGACTCAGCTTAACTTCCTTTGAAACTGTTCCGAGCTTTTCTATTCCTGCCTTATCGGCATTAACCAGCACATCGTAATCCCCTTCGGGAAGTGTAAACTTTACGTCCCCTGAATTCTCAGCGTTAAAAAGAACTATAAAGTCGTTCCCTTCGAATGAGTTCTTAAAGCCGAAGCTGAAAGCCTTGCCCGGCGCTTCCATAAAGCTTACATCTTCATATGCCGCCCTTCTGAATGCAGAGTATGTATTCCTTAATTTAATAAGCCCCTTATAATAATCAACAAGTTCCTTATTCATGTCGGCATGCTTGAAATTTATATAGTTCGTTTCATTGTCTTTATTGTAGCTGTTATGATCAATACGGCCTCTTTCGTTGTCTGGTTCTTTAACATTTAATGGTATTACCTTGCTGCGGGCAAATTCCTGCCCTTCTGAAATCATCGTCATTCCCTGAGAGGTAAACAGGAACAGTGCCCCAAGCTTATTCAGCTTCAGCTGCAATGGGCTCAGTTTTGCGTTCTGATCGACATCTTTTATAATCTGGTTAGTGTCAACTTCCTTTGTGCCTATTCTGATAAAATCTCCCAGCGTGTAGCCGTCGTGACTTTCGAGGTAATTTACAGAATGCTCTTTTTTCTGGAAGAGTCCCAGGCTGTCGCGCACGAGAGTTCCGTTTATGTAAGATTTAATTCTTGTCATGTTGTTGTTGCCGTACCATTTGCCGAATATCCAGCCCTGGCCGTTCAAGGGGTTTTCGCCCTTAACGCCGTTTCTTATCTGGTCATTCCAGCTTCCCCAGCCTCTTAAGGAAAAACCTGCCGGGTCGTATCCCCCGCCCCAGGGTTCTGAAACAATTACAACGTTTGGATTTACTTTCCTGGCTTCCCTTATAATTTCCTCCACAGTCTCCCAGTCGATCATTTTTCCAAGATCGAAGCGGAAGCCGTCAACGTGGTATTCCTTCATCCAGTAAAGGATGCTTTCAATTATCATGCGTCTTGCCATCGGGCGTTCGGTCTTAAAGTCGTTTCCGCAGCCGCTTTCAGCCCTGTAGTTCCCCCTGTCGTCAAACCTGAAATAGTACTTCGAGTCGATCTCCTTCAGGTTGCCCAGTTCATATTCCGAGATATGGTTATAGACCACGTCCATAATTACGGCAATCCCCTCTTTATGGAAAGCCTTTACCATATCCTTAAACTGACTTACCTGTTTGGCTTCACTACCAGTCCAGCTGTTCCACTTAAATTCTGTTTCCGTAAAGTAAGCCTCAGGGGCAAAGAAGCTGGCAGTCATATAGCCCCAGTGGTTGCGTCCATACGGGTTCCAGGTATTAAAGCGTCCTGCCATTGAATCCCTGTATGGGATTTCAATGTTTGCAAACTCCTGTGCAGGAAGAAGCTCAACGGAATTGACGCCAAGATCCTTTATGTAATTAAGCCCACCCTTAATTCCCTTTTCGATAAGTCCTTTATAGGTGCCCGGTTCACTGGCTCCTGAGGAGGGGTGAGCCGTCATATCCCTCAGGTGCATCTCATAGATTATAAGGTCGCGCCAGTCGCGTTCAACAGGCCTGTCGCCCTCCCAGTCGTAGTTTCCGTCTTTAACCACTATGGCCAGCCGGGGATTCATATAGGTATTATACGTTGCAACCGCCTTTGCATACGGGTCGAGGCAGATCAAATCCTGATGGTTCTGCCCCTGGCGGATGGTCTTAAAGCCGTAGAAAAGTCCGTACTGCTCACCCTTAAGTACAGCTTCCCAGACACCCATGGTGTCGCTTTTCATTTCGTAGGATTTGGGATTTTTATCCCCGGGTTTAGTAAAAGTGACCAGCGTTACGCCGTCTGCAGTCGGGGCAAATAGCCTGAAGTAAGTTTTCCCGTTTTCAACGAAGGAACCCAGTTTTTTATCCGAATAGTAATGGTTCAGGTCCGACTGAATTATTTTTTTTGACTCTTCGAGAGTCAGTATATCTTTTTCCTTTTTACCGGCAGTATACACAGATGCACCAAAATTAATTGAATTTGAAAATAGCGTTACAGTTAAGGTCAGAAGGCTGAATAATGTTTTCATTTTATTCTTTTTGTTTTTATGAGCTGTAACTTAACAAATAAATCCAAAAGGATAAAGCTTCAAAAACAAAAGTCCCGTAAGGTATTATCGGATTTTAAAGAGCTTTTTTAATACCCTGTATCCTTTAAAACTGTCCCAAAAATAATACCCTAATCTTTAACTTCAAAACGATGAGAATAAAACAAAGTATTTTCCGGATTGGTTCAGGGAAGGATACCCTTTTATGCGGGTGAAAAGCTATATACTTCAGATGGCATGAATCTTCTTAAGCTTCAGCCCGGCAATTTTATTTTATATAGAGCATTTTCTTCGTCTGCAGATATCCCCCTGCTTCAAGCTGGTAATAGTAGGTGCCTGAGGTGATGTTGTACTTCGAGGGGTGGAAGACTACCTCATAATCGCCCGGAACGATCTGCTTTTCACTGAAGATTACCGCCACCTGCCTTCCAAGCAGGTCGAAAATGGTAATACTTGCATCCTGCAGCGCCCCCTCTCTTTTTGCCGGACCCACATGAAACCTGATCGTTGTACCCGGATTAAAAGGATTCGGATAGTTCTGATCGAGCCTGTAAGTGTACACCGGAACAATATCCCCGGAAGTGCTCCCCATATCCTTTAATATCCAGGCGTTGGGGTCAAAATAAAGCCTCTGCGGCTCTCCCTTTACGGTGAGGACAAAATTCTGGTTGTTCTGATTATTAAACACCGTAAGCAAAGTGTCACCGTCAGATTTTGTACTAAACCTGATCTGCAGAGGCATTGTGAAAACGGGTGTACCTTTTGTCTGATCCTGACTTATGTTCAGCTGGATCTGATATTCCCCATTTCCCAGGGGACTGCTTTTCCAGCTGTAGCTGTAGACCGGATATCCTGCACCGTAGATCCACTCCTTAAAGAAGTAGTCGAGGCTCTGCCCGTAGACTTTCTCGGCCGCAGCCTGAAAGTCAGCCGTAACGGCTGTCCCATAGGCAAGCTTCGGGGCATCCAGATATGTTCTTAGTATGCGAAAGAAGGTGCTGTCGCCAACAATGCCTCTTAGCATGTGAAGTACAGTAGCTGCCTTGGCGTAAGTCCTGCTGTAATCGAAAATGTTTTGTTCAGAACTGATATCCGTTACATAGATCGATCCCTGTGCATTTTTGGCTGCGTTCATTAAACCCTGAATATCTGACTCATAGGCTGCCTTTCCTCTGGAGTTTTCAAAATATACAGCTTCAGAATAAGTTGCGAAGCCTTCGTTGAGCCATATGTCATTCCAGTCGCGGCAGGTAACCTTGTCGCCGAACCACTGATGAGCCAGCTCGTGGGATACCAGATCCTCATCAAAATTAACCAGTGAGGTTATTGTCTGGTGCTCCATGCCGCCTTCCCAGCCGAACTGGGCGTGACCGTACTTTTCCTTAATAAATGGGTAAAGCTCGTACTTATTTGAAAATATCCTCAGCATATCTGCAGTTTTATCCATAAGGGCCCTGTTTTCAGGAGTATTCTGTTCAGGATATACGTAGTGTGTGACTATCATGGAGTCTTTTGGCGAATACTTAAAGTAATTTGTATAGAGGTCATAATTTGTCATGGCTATGGAGATAAGATACTGGGCAATCGGGTAGTGGTTTTTCCAGTGCGTTGTTTTTGTATCGTCAGTATTATTTAACTCGCTTTGAAGTGTTCCGTTTGAAGCCACTGTAAAAAACCTGGGAGCTGTTACGGTTACATCTGAGGAATCAGCCTTGTCTCCCGGAGTATCCTTGCATGGGAACCAGTCGCTTGCTCCATATGGTTCTGAAAGACTCCATATTACGGGATATGAGGCGCCATGAGTGGAAAAGATAAAACTTCCGAATCCGCTTGAACCTGGAAGTCCCTGGTAGTAAACTGTCGGACTGGCATTTTCCCCTTTGTCATAAGCTCTTGGGAGTGTTATTTGAAGCCTGCTGCCGGAGTGCATAAAATTCAGCATTGCACCATTCAAAGTAACTGAATCTACTGTCATCGAGGGCTGCAGGTCCAGAAAAAAACTGCTTAATGAAGCCATAGCCGGTCTTAAGCCAACAGTTAAGGCTCCCTTTAAATAATTTGGCTGAAAGGTCAAATTTAAGTTCAGTCCGTAGTAGGTGACGTCTATGGTAGAATCCCCCGGATAAGCCGTAGTCTCTTTATGGAGCCCCCGGGCTGTAAGCTTCTCAAAATCTGCCTGAGTCTTCCAGCTGTTCTGAGAAAAAAGGCTGCCTGATAAAACAAAAAGAAGTATAAATACCCTATGGAATTTCATGAATTGTCCTTTGTGTACTTCCTGTGCCCTGTGCGGTCCCCGGCAATTTCGGCCTTTAGGAACTAACTGCAATATGCAATTTATTTTGTAAATGCAGAAGCAGAAAAAACTCTCTGCTTCTGCACAGCCCCGGAGTTACTTTAAGAATAACATTTTTCTTGTTTCAAGATAATCCCCTGCCTTCAGCTGGTAGTAGTAGGTGCCTGAAGAGAGATTGTAATTGCCGGGAAGGAATTCCACTTCATAATTGCCCGGAGCTTCCTCTCCGCTAAATACTACAGCCGCCTCACGCCCCAGAAGATCAAAAATTTTAATGCTTACATTCTGCAGAGCGCCTCCTTTGGAGGCTCCTACATGAAACCTGATCTTTGTGCCCGGGTTAAAGGGGTTCGGGTAGTTCTGATCCAGACCGTATCTCGAGGCCTCAATCATATTAGAAACAGCAGTCGGGCCTGAAACATCTTTTAATATCCAGTTATCCGGATCGAACGTAACTGCCATGGGCTGAGCCTTAAGTGCTATAAGGAAAGTCTGATCGGCCTGATTATTCATTACTGTAAGGAGTGTATCCCCGGCCGTGGTCGAAACCTTCAGCTGTATCGGCATTGTAAATACCGGCATGCCTTTACTCTGGTCCTGCTTTATGTTAACCTCGAGCTGGTTCTGATTATTCTGAACGGAACTTATCCAGTTATAAGTGTAGCTTGGATATCCTGAACCGTATATCCATTCCTTAAAGAAGTAATCCAGGCTCTGCCCGTAAACCTTCTCGGCCACAGCCTGAAAATCGGCCGTAACGGCTGTTCCATAGGCAAGCTTCGGGTTATCGAGGTAAGTTCTTAAAATATGGAAGAATGTGCTATCGCCTGTAATGCCTCTTAGCATATGAAGTACTGTTCCGCCCTTGGCGTATGACCTGCTGTAATCGAAAATGCTTCCTACAGAGCTGATATCAGTTACATAGACTGATCCCTGCGCATTTTTAGCTGCATCCATATCCCCCTGAATATTATTGTTATAAGCAGTCCTGCCCATTGAATTTTCATAATAAACAGCTTCTGAGAAAGTAGCAAAGCCTTCATTGAGCCAAATGTCATTCCAGTCCCGGCAGGTAACCTTGTCGCCGAACCACTGGTGGGACAGTTCATGCGAGACCAGGCTTTGGCTGAAATTAACCAGTGACGTAATTGTCTGATGTTCCATTCCGCCGCCCCAGCCGAACTGGGCGTGACCGTACTTTTCTTTAATAAATGGGTAAAGCTCATATTTATTTGAGAATATTCTGAGCATATCCACGGTTTTATTTAGTAAAGCAATATTAGCCGGAGTATTACTTTCCGGGAAAATATAATGCGTCACGATCATTGAATCTGCCGGCGAATATTTGAAATAGTTCGTATACAGGTAGTAATTTGTCATAGCTATCGAGATAAGGTACTGTGCAATCGGGTAGTGGTTTTTCCAGTGTGTTGTCTTTGTGCCGTCATTGTTATTTACCTCGCTTTGAAGTGTTCCGTTTGAAGCCACTGTAAAGAATTTGGGTGCTGTTACAATGACGTCGGAAGAATCCGCCTTGTCGCCCGGAGTATCCTTGCACGGGAACCAGTCGCTAGCACCATAAGGCTCCGAAAGGCTCCAGATGATCGGGTACATGTTAGTCTGGTCGTGTGTACTGAAAATAAAACTCCCGAATCCGCTTGAGCCTGGCAGTCCCTGATAATAGACCGTTACGCTTATATTCTCCCCCTGGTTATAGATTTTTGGAAGAGTTATTTGAAGCTTGCCGGCTGTATGGGTAAAGGCCAGCCTAGCCCCATTCATAGCAACTGAATCCACTGTCATCGAGGGCTGCAGGTCCAGAAAGAAACTGCTAAATGAGGCAGCGGCACTTCTCAGACCAACAGTGACAGCTCCTTTAAGGTATTTGGGCTGATAGGTCAGGTTTAAGTTCAGCCCGTAGTAGGTTACGTCTATTGTAGAATCTCCCGGATAGACTAGTGCCTCATTATGGAGCCCCCGGGCTGTCAGCTTTTCAAATTGAACCTGAGGCGTCCAGTCGTTCTGCTGGGAGAAGAGGATTCCTGATAAAAGAATAAACAAAACAGTAGCACTGAATACTTTCATATATTTCCCTCCATATTTCAAAACGTTGTTATGGATTTAATATAATTCTTTTGCTTCAGAAGGGCAGTGGAATAATGCGTAATGCCCGGAGAGAATCCGCTTTGCTAATCTTTATCCATTGACTGGCAGAGCTTCCGCATGGTTTCCTCCAATACCGAAGGGATTTTCTCCAGCGGAGAGACAAAGCCCGCAATTCTCAGGTCAATTACGCTCTGCGGCATTGAAGGTGCAATTGCCCCCGATGGGTCCTGTGCTATTACCACACCTCCTGCAGCCGCGATGTAGCCTGCGCCAATGCTGCCGTCGTGCCCCATACCGGTAAGTATCAGAGCAGCAGAGTTTTTCCCGAATGCGCTTGCAATAGCCCTGAAAAGGGGGTCTGCCGAAGGGCGCACAAAATTTTCAGGGGGACCGTCCCAGAGCCTTATTTCCATAAGGGAAGCGTCAATTATCATGTGCACGTCACCGGGCGCAATGTAAACTTTTCCCTTCTGAACGGGCATTTTGTCTTCTGCCAGCAGGACCTGCATGCGCGTTCTGCCCTGCAGCCTTTCGGAAAATGACCTCAGCATCCAGGCAGGGCCGTGAAGCACTACAAAAACAGCAGCCTCAGTAAGGGGTCTTAAAGCCGTGAAAAGATCTGTAACCGTGAAAGGACCGCCCGTGCTGGCAGCAATGCCGAGGGCCGGGAAAGGAGGCCTTTTCGGGATCCTGCTTTCTTTTGCCTCAGGGGCAGCTTCAAATTCCGACTTCCGCCTCATAATACAGTTCTCAAGGCGCTCCCTTATTTCATGGACGTGGAAAGGCTTCGTAATGTAATCATCAGCTCCGGCGTCCAATGCCTTTTCTCTGGCCTGCCTGGAATCCAGAGCCGTAATCATTATCAGCACAGGAACAGGCCTTATGTTTTTACGGATGTACTGAAGAAGCTCTATTCCGTCCAGCTGAGGCATCATCCAGTCTGTTAAGACCGCATCAAAAGCCTCCTTCTTTAAGAGCTCCACGGCTTCGGCCCCATTGTTGGAGGAGAAAACCTCGTACCCCTCCCTTCTCAGAATCTTGTATAAAAGAAGCTTACCCGATACATTATCCTCTACAACCAGAACTTTCACATTTAACCCCTGAAAAATTCATTACTATAGATATCTCTTAAAATAGAAGTAATCCCTGAAAAATAAAATAAAAATTATTCCGGGCTCTTCCGGGAAGATACTATTTCCCAATAAAACACATATATTCACAATACTTAATGTCCGAATATACGATTATATTATTTATTTTCACAATAAGTACATTTTATTCTAAAATTTGAGAATGGCCTCTTTTTTTGCTTTATTGAGGGTTCGGAATGTCATTAAATTGCACTTTAATCGGCATTTTAACATTAATTAAGAACTGCAAAAATTAAGGCACGCAAGTTGCTTTTATATTACCGCTACTAAATTCGGAGAGGAAAAATATGCAAAATAACGAGAACCTCAGGGCAAAAGTACAGAATGCCTACAAGGAATGGGAAGAAAAAGTTTACAAGAAAACAACAGATAAATTTCCTGAAAGACTTAAGAACTTTACAACGGCTTCATTTAATTCAGTTAAGCCGTTATATACACCATTAGATAATGAAAACGACGCCTATACCGAAAAGATCGGTTTCCCCGGTCAGTACCCCTTTACGCGCGGCGTCCAGCCTACGATGTACAGAGGCCGCTTCTGGACGATGAGGCAGTACGCCGGATTCGGTACGGCAAAGGAATCTAACGAACGCTACAGATATCTTCTCTCCCAGGGCCAATCGGGTCTTTCTGTTGCATTCGATCTGCCCACACAGATCGGTTACGACAGCGACGACCCGATGGCTTACGGTGAAGTTGGTAAGGTCGGCGTGGCAATCGATACACTTGCCGATATGGAAATACTTTTTGACAAAATTCCGCTCGACAAGGTTTCCACATCAATGACAATTAACGCTCCTGCCTCGGTGCTTCTGGCTATGTATATAGCTGTAGCCGAAAAACAGGGTGTCTCGCGCGATAAGATAAGCGGAACAATTCAGAACGACATATTAAAAGAATATATTGCAAGAGGAACCTACATATTCCCTCCCAAGCCTTCCATGCGCCTGATTACGAATATCTTTGAATTCTGCTCCAAAGAGGTGCCTAAATGGAATACCATTTCCATCTCAGGTTACCACATCAGGGAGGCCGGCTCTACGGCAGCACAGGAAGTAGGCTTTACTCTTGCCGACGGCATTGCATACGTCGATGCTGCAGTTAAGGCGGGTCTCGACGTAGATGACTTTGCAGGACAGCTTTCCTTCTTCTTTAACGCCCATAACGACCTCCTGGAGGAAGTTGCAAAGTACCGCGCCGCAAGAAGACTCTGGGCTAAAATCATGAAAGAACGCTTCCATGCAAAGAAGGCAAAATCCATGATGCTCCGCTTCCACACGCAGACCGCGGGGTCGACACTTACAGCACAGCAGGTTAATAACAATATTGTAAGAGTAACCATACAGACGCTGGCTGCAGTCCTGGGGGGAACACAGAGCCTGCATACAAATTCACGCGACGAGGCCTTGGCTCTTCCCACACAGGAATCCGTAATGATAGCACTCCGCACTCAGCAGATCGTGGCAAACGAAAGCGGCGTTGCAAATACAATCGACCCCCTGGCCGGAAGCTATTACGTTGAAGCCCTGACAGACCAGATTGAAAAGGAAGCCGAAGAATATATTAACAAGATTGACGCCATGGGCGGCGTAATTGAAGCCATTGAAACGGGCTACGTCCAGAGCGAAATCCAGAAGGCATCATATCAGTTCACCAAGGAAATGGAATCGGGAGAAAGAATTGTTGTAGGGGTAAATAAATTCCAGATAAAAGAAGAAGAACCGACGGGACTTCTTAAGATAGATATGAGAGCACAGGAAGAACAGGTTAAGTTCTTAAATAAAGTCCGCTCGGAAAGAAATAACAGCCTCGTTGAGGAAAAACTCCTGGCCCTGAAGAAAGCCTCACAGACGGAAGCTAACCTCATGCCTTACATACTTGATGCCGTAAGGGCTTACGCGGGCATAGGAGAAATCTGCAACACCATGCGTGCAGTCTTCGGCGAATATAAAGAAAACGTTGTAGTATAAAAGTCTTTTAAGGAATAATAAAAAATGAATCCGACACATATTGAACATATAGGCATTGCCGTTAAAAACCTGACAGAAGCAATTAAGTACTACGAAAATGTACTTGGACTTAAGTGCTACGGCATTGAAGAAGTATCCGATCAGAAGGTCAGGACCGCATTCTTCCAGGTGGGACAGACAAAACTTGAGCTCCTGGAGGCTACATCTGAAGAAAGCCCTGTAGCAAAATTCATTGAGAAAAAGGGTGAAGGCATTCATCACCTGGCTTTTGCAGTTGAAGGCCTTCAGGATATGCTTGGTGAGGTTGAGGCAAAGGGCGTTCAGCTTATCGATAAGGCTCCGCGCAAAGGCGCCGAAGGGCTCAATATAGCGTTCCTCCACCCGAAGTCAACGCTCGGCGTACTGACGGAACTCTGCGAACATAAGGATTAAGAAGCTTACTAAGCCGGCTATTCATAAAGAATAGCTGGCATAATATTAAAGGATAATAAGACCCATTAGACTTAATATAAATCTGAAGGAGATAATATGGCAATCGAGGAAAAACTTCAGGAACTGACTCAGATGCGGGATAAAGCCCGTTTGGGCGGAGGCGAAAAGCGCATCGAGTCGCAGCACCGGAAGGGCAAATTTACAGCACGCGAAAGAATTGATATGCTTCTGGATGAAGGCAGTTTTGAAGAGTTTGACATGTTCGTCTCTCACAGATGCATCGATTTCGGACTTAAGGGGCAGGATTACCTCTCCGACGGCGTGGTAACAGGATACGGCACAATAGACGGACGCCTGGTCTATGTTTTCTCGCAGGATTTTACCGTCTTCGGCGGAAGCCTTTCCGAAATGTATGCAATGAAAATCTGCAAGGTGATGGATAAGGCAATGAAGGTCGGGGCTCCCTTAATAGGCATCAACGATTCCGGAGGCGCAAGAATTCAGGAAGGCGTAAAAAGCCTGGGCGGTTATGCCGAGATCTTCGAACGCAACATATTGGCCTCCGGCGTAATCCCTCAGATTTCAGCCATATTCGGCCCCTGCGCAGGAGGAGCCGTATACTCACCCGCCCTTACAGATTTTACAATAATGACTCAGGGTACAAGCTACATGTTTGTTACCGGCCCCAAGGTTGTTAAAACCGTTACCGGCGAAACCGTCTCAGAAGAAGAATTAGGAGGCGCCGCCGTGCACGGCAGTAAATCGGGCGTTACACACTTTGTTGCCGATGATGAGCAGGAAGGAATCCTTCTTATAAGAAAACTCTTAAGCTATATGCCGCAGAATAACCTTGAGGATCCCCCTCTTAACCCCTGCGACGATCCGATAGACAGAATTGAAGATTCTCTAAATACAATTGTCCCCGACAGCGCGAACAAGCCTTACGACATAAAAGACGTAATCCATTTAATTGTCGATTATAACGAGTTTGTTGAAGTCCAGCGCCACTTTGCACCAAATATCATAGTCGGCTTTGCCCGCTTTAACGGCATGTCCGTGGGCATTGTTGCAAACCAGCCCAACTATCTGGCCGGAGTCCTCGACATAAATGCCTCCAGGAAGGCAGCGCGCTTTGTGAGGTTCTGCGATGCATTCAATATTCCTATCGTAACACTTGTAGACGTGCCCGGATTTTTACCCGGAACAGCACAGGAATACGGCGGCATAATAATTCACGGCGCAAAGCTCCTCTTCGCCTACGGCGAGGCCACGGTGCCCAAGGTAACTGTAATCTTAAGAAAAGCCTACGGCGGAGCATACGACGTCATGAGCTCCAAGCACTTAAGAGGCGACATTAACTACGCATGGCCAACGGCTGAAATTGCCGTCATGGGCCCCAAGGGCGCAATTGAAATCCTCCACAACAGGGAACTCCAGGAGATAACAGACGAAAATGCGCGCGTCGAATTCTTAAGACGGAAAGAAGAGGAATACAGAGATAAGTTTGCCTCCCCTTACGTCGCGGCCAAGTACGGCTATATAGACGACGTTATTGAACCGCGCAATACAAGATTCCGTATTATACGCGCACTGCAGTCGCTTTCAACTAAGAAGGACGTTAATCCTCCCAAGAAACATTCTAACTTACCATTGTAGAGGAGATATGCTAAACATTTTTAAGAATTTTTTCTCCGGAAACAACGGACAATCGGCTCTCAAGCAGCACGATCAAATGGAAGAAATGCAGTTCCTTCAGAAGGAAGCTAACAGCCTCGGTGTAGAAGGAGAGGTTTACGCGGTAATTGGACTGGCCCTCCACCTCTACCTGCAGGACCTGCACGACTATGAAAAGATGGTCCTTACCATGCAGAGGGTCATGAGACCTTATTCCCCGTGGAGCTCTAAGATTTACGGGCTGCGCCAGTGGCCCAGATAATAAGTAATAAAACTTTAACAGAACAAATTGCGGCATGTAAATGAGAAAGTTCAGCTTTAAGGTTAAAGACCATAACTATGAAGTCGATATCGTAAATATCGAGGACAGCATTGCTGAGGTAATAGTAAACGGCACTACGTATCACGTGGAAGTCCAGCAGAAACTGCAGACTACAAAGACACCCACTTTAGTGCGCTCCAGGATGGAGCCTTCAACCGACACACATAAATCGGTCGCACGCACAAGCAGCCCATCCACACCTAAAGGCACCGGCACAATCAAGTGCCCCCTGCCCGGCATTGTGCTTAAGATACACATTAAGGAAGGAGACTTTGTTAAGATCGGCGACAGGCTCCTTACACTTGAGGCAATGAAAATGGAAAACAACATCAATTCCGACAAGGAAGGCTTCGTCAGACTGATTAAAGTAAACGAAAAAGATTCCGTTCTGGAAGGCGACATTTTAATGGAAATCGGAAACTAATGAGGCGTAAGAAATGAACACAGTAATAATGCAGACCTTGTACATGTATGCAGTTGCAATGGTTATATCCTTTTTTGTCGCATTCATGATTAAAATAATATTTGTCTCGATTAGGATATTTAAGAAAAATTAAAACAGCAAAGAGAAGCCTTACAAAGGCCAAACTTCAGAGCTTAAGGGAAATTTTATGGGAATTCAGAATATTTTAAATCTTTTTCAGGGCATAGCCACACTTGCAGCCTCGGATCCTAAGATACTGATTGCAAGAGTTGGACTCATACTCCTCGGCATGCTGCTTGTTTATCTCGGTAAAAAAGAAGTTCTCGAGCCCCTCTTAATGATACCTATGGGTCTCGGCATGTCGGCCATAAACGCCGGTGTGCTCTTCTTCAGTGACGGCCGTCAGGGAAATCTTTTCGTCGATCCACTTATTACGGATCCAAAGACACTCATGGATGTTCTGCAGATAGATTTTCTTCAGCCTATATATACACTTACCTTCAGCAACGGACTTATTGCGTGCTTCGTCTTTATGGGTATCGGAGTTCTCCTTGACGTGGGATTCCTACTGGCCAGACCTTTTCTAAGTATGTTTCTTGCAATGTGCGCCGAGCTGGGCACATTCGCAACAATTCCAATCGCTAAAGCACTGGGCCTAAGTCTGAATGACGCCGCCTCTATTGCCATGGTAGGAGGTGCAGATGGGCCCATGGTGCTTTTTACTTCCCTTAGCCTTTCAAAAGAACTTTTTGTGCCGATTACGGTTGTGGCATACCTTTATCTGGGACTTACATACGGAGGCTACCCGTATCTTATAAAGCTCATGGTGCCAAAAAAGCTGAGGGGTATAAAAATGCCCCCTAAAAAGCCCTCGCGCACCGTTACCTCGGGCGAAAAAATGGCCTTTGCCGCAGTGGTAAATACTGTTCTCTGCCTCCTTTTTCCCGTGGCCGCGCCCCTGTTTGTGTCGCTTTTCCTGGGCGTTGCTGTAAGAGAATCGGGCCTTAAGCACTTTATCGATTTTATCGGCGGACCTCTTCTCTACGGCTCGACATTTTTCCTTGGGTTTTTGCTAGGAGTCCTCTGCGAGGCTCATCTGATACTCAATCCCAAGGTCCTGATCCTCCTTGTCCTCGGCATACTGGCCCTTCTGCTCTCAGGAATCGGAGGCATAATAGGTGGCTACATAATGTATTTTATCACCAGAGGGAAGTTCAATCCTGTTATCGGCATCGCGGGCGTAAGCTGCGTACCGACAACGGCCAAGGTGGCTCAGAAATCGGTCAACGAGGTCAACCCCGAAGCTCTTATTCTTCCCGAGGCAATTGGGGCCAACATCTGCGGGGTTATCACAACAGCCATTATTGCAGGTATTTATATTACGCTTATTCCTGTGTTCCTGAAATAAAAAATTGTTTGTCGTAAGATAAACATTAGAAGAAAGGAAAATCAGGATGAAGCCCCGCAGAACTGTCTCCAAAACTGAGAAAGTTCTTTTCGAAAAAGTTTTTTAACCCTCTGAGAGTGTGCCCTGCCGGCAAAGAGAAGGCAGTTTTCCCCTCTTTCTGCAGGCACACCTCTTTTTATTCAGGCCGCATCGGTTTGCCGGACAACTGCATTTCCTTCTGAATTGTCCACCCAGCTGGCAAGAACAATGTCACCCGTTACATTAACCACCGTTCTCGACATGTCAAGCAGTCGGTCCACGCCTAAAATAATTCCTATTCCTTCGGCCGGAATGCCCACGGTCTGAAGCACCATTACAACCATAGGGAGCGAGCCTCCGGGAACGCCGGCTGTTCCAACGCCTGCCAGTATGGACAAGAGCACAACCAGTATCTGCTGCGAAAGCCCCAGGTCAATTCCGTAAAACTGCGCTAAAAATAAAACCGTAATCCCTTCATAAAGCGCCGTCCCGTTCTGGTTTGCCGTGGAACCCACGGTAAGAACAAAGTTGGTAATATCCTTATCCAGCTTCAGCTTGTCTACGGCAACCCTTATTGAGGTCGGAAGCGTTGCGTTTGATGAACTCGTGGAAAATGCCGTTACCAGGACTTCAGTTATATTCTTAAAGAAATGCACAGGACTCTTCTTTGCAGCGTACTTTATTATAAAGCCGTACGTAAACAACAGATGAATTGTAAGGGCGCCCAAAACAACAAGCACGTACTTAAGCAATAGCGCAATAATCTGGAATCCGAGCTGCGAGGCGGTTGAAAAAATGAGTGCCGCAACACCATATGGTGCAAGCTTCATTGCAAAGTCAATTATCTTCATTACAACGTCGTAGATCCCCTGCATCGTTTTTCTCAGGTATTCCATGCGCTCAGCCCTGCAGCGCGTCATTGCAATGCCGAACAGAAGCGCGAAGAACATGATGGACAGAAGTCCCCCGCCCTGGTAGTTGGGATCGAATGCGCTTACAAATTCCTGGAAAGGGTTGCGCGGAATTATATCAACCAGTATCTGAAGGAATGTTTTGGACTCTCTGGCCGAAGTGACAATACCTGAGACTGCCTGGTTATTGCTCAGGGTCTGCATGAGGGCATCGCGGTTTGCCCCTGAAATCCCCGATCCCGGCCTTACCAGGTTCACAAGCACTATGCCTATTACTACTGAAAGAGCCGTTATAATTACTGTAAAGAAAAGCGACTTGATGCCCACGCGCCCTATCTTATGCACGTCGCTGAAATCGGCTACCCCAAGTACAATTGCTGTAAATATCAGGGGGATGATGATCATAAAGATCAGTCTTAGGAAAACCTGCCCCAGGGGATATGAGATGTTTGAAACCGCCCACTGGATCTCAGGACTCCCGTTGAAGAAAATATTGCAGAAGAGCCCGGAGATAAGTCCTGCGGCAAGCCCTATAAATATTTTAACGTGAAGTGGAAGCTTTCCTTTTTTCATTTTCTCAACCTGTAGTTCGGAAATGAAGACTATTTTTGGACTGAACAAGTTAATGAAATAAATGTTAATTTTCCCTTGCCTTTTTTCAGGTTTAAATAATATTTTGCCCGGGGGGAAAAAACAGTTACAGTAAAAACAGGGAGTTAGAAGTGGCAGTAATTGCAATTAATTTGTTATCCACCGGCCTGACAAGTGCAGCGCTGGGCAATTCCGGCAAAGTCCTCTTCAAGGAATCATTCAGCATCGAAGGCTTAAAAGGAGCAGAAGTTAGCCGCCTTATAAAAAATCAGATTTCAAAGATTCTGAACCTTTATAAAAACAAGCCGATTCAGATTAAGTCGGCCGGCATTTCCGTGCCCGGAATATATAACTCCAAGACCGGCTGCGTCTGGGCTCCGAACATAGAAGGCTGGGAAGATTACCCCTTAAAGCAGGACATGAAATTTTTCCTGATTGAGCACGGTGTTAACGTGAAAATCGCAAATACCCGCACGTGCTATATCTTAGGCGAAATGTGGCTCGGGGCGGCACAGAAGTCAAAAAACGCAATCTACCTTTCAATCGGTAAAGGCATCGGTGCCGGAATCCTGGTCGATGGCAACGTCCTGCACGGCTTTAACGACGGCGTGGGAGCCGCGGGCTGGCTTACTGTTAATGATTCCTTTGTCCCGGAATATAAACTGCGCGGAAGCCTTGAATTTCTGGCCTCGGCAAGCGGCATACTTCATTCTGTTAAAACCATGCTTGAGAAGAAAAAAGACTTCCAGGGTGTCTTAGCCCAGAAGGACCCGGAGGAAATTACGCTTAACGACATTTTTGAAGCCTACCGCATGAAGGACCCGGTTGCCCAAAAAGTGCTCCGGCAGTGCCGCAAATACTGGGGTATGGCTACAGCCAACCTGATCAGCCTTTTTAACCCGGAGATAATCATCTTCGGAGGATCTCTCTTCGGCCCTGCCCAGCAGTTCCTGGATGAAATAAAGGAGGAAACCTCACGGTGGGCTCAGCCTCTTTTTATGAAACAGGTCAAAATCGTGGGCTCGCAGCTCGGCTCAAATGCCGGACTGATCGGAGCCGGACACCTGGCAATGAAAAGGTTTTAACTATTTAACTATAAAATGTCAATAAGTTTTTTAAAGAAAATTATTCCTGCCGGTTTTCAGTCTATTGACATAAATTTCAGGTGTTAATTCCCAAAAAACCGGAAATTGATTTTTAACGCATAAATCTTAAAAAGTATATCAGGAGATAAGAAATGTTACTTGCAAAGCAGTGGTTAGATAACGCAAGAGGCGTAATGGAAAAGATTGAGACCACACAGATGGAAAATATCACTAAGGCTGCAGAGGCTATGGCCGATACAATTGAAAAAGGGCACTGGGTCCACACTTTCGGCTGCGGTCACGCAACCCTTCCGATTGAAGAAATGTATCCCAGAATAGGAGGCTTTGTAGGCTTCCATCCTATGGTTGAACTTCCCCTTACATTCTTTACACGTATAGTCGGCGAAATGGGCGTCCATCAGTTTGTGTTCCTCGAAAGAGTTGAAGGCTACGGAGTTGAAATCATGAAAGGCTACAACTTCCATCCCGACGACTGCATGTGGATATTCTCCCACTCAGGCATAAATAACGTTAATATAGATGTCGCCCTGGAAGCTAAAAAACGCGGCATGAAGCTTATCGTCTACGGAAGCGCTGCTGCTGCAAAGGGTAAACAGACCAGACACTCATCAGGCAAAACAATATTCGATATTGCTGATATCGTTGTAGACTCATGTGCCCCGATTGAAGATGCATCTGTCACACTGAAGAACCACCAGGATAAGATTGGCCCTGTTTCAACAATGGCTTTCGTTACAACTGTATGGATGACAATCACCACTTGTGCTGAAATTCTTGCCGACCGCGGTGTGAAGCTCTTTATCCATCCTTCACACAACGTTCCCGGCGATACGACAGCAAAGCAGAGACTTGATGAGGCACTTGCTGAATACAAGAAAAGGGTTGCTTCAGTCTAAGACGAGTACTTAAGTTTTCTCTCTCTTAAGAGAAATAAGCGAATAAAAGGCGGGTCCCCCCTTCAAAACCCGCCTTTTTTATTTCCCCAAACCCCCGCTCAAGTCGTATATGCAAATTAACACTGTTCTTTTACCGGCACTCAATAATTAATAATCCAATGAAATCTGAGCATTTTAAATTATGCGAATATTTAGTCCTTCGAAGAAGGACGTAACCTCAGTAGCCCAGGATACGGGACCCGACTCAGGCTTCACGCGTCAACTTAACGATTCATAAAACTTCGTGAAAACAGAGCATCTGGAATAGCGCAGTCATTAAGCCCCGATAAGGGGCGCATTGTCTTTAGCCCGGGGTGAGGAAGCCCGCCTGAGGCGGGCGACTGA
>DATAKL010000022.1:0-13548 GCA_036261625.1 Ignavibacteriales bacterium
GAAGGAGCCGACTTCTTCTGCCGCATCAGAGGCTACATCTCTTCAGCCAGAAAGCAGGGCTTTAATGTCTTTGATGCACTCTTATCTGCTTTCCAGGGTAAACCCCTTCTAAATTTCTAATTTTCTACTGAGTAGTAACAAAAAATAATTATTAAACAAGTAAATGGGTACACTAACAAACATGGAATTTGGTTTGATAATATCTCTTTGGAATTTAATAAAGAATTAATTGCAATTATTGGGAATAAGGGCAGCGGTAAAAGCGCTATTGCTGATATAATAGCACTTTGTGCAAACTATAAAAATCATGAATATTTCTCTTTTCTAAAAGATGGTAAATTTAGGGATGGTAGAATTGCGCAAAATTTCGAAGCATCATTGATATGGGAAGATAATATAACCCAACCATATTATTCGCTTAATAAAAAATTTAACGAGAAAGAAGGCCTCATTGAAAAAGTGAAATATCTGCCGCAGGGGTACTTTGAAAATCTTTGTAACGAAACTAGTACAGCAAATTCATTTAAAAAAGAGATTGAAAATGTAGTATTTCAACATCTTAAAGAAGAAGAGAAGCGAGAGTTTAATAATTTTCAGGAATTAATTGATTGGAAAAAGAATATTGTTGATAAGGAAATAGCATTATTTAAAGAACAATTAATTGAAAAATCCAAAGAAATTATAAAATTAGAAACAAAAAGAAACACAAAATATGCTCAAGAGATTAACAATACTATATTACAAAAGGAACAAGAATTAAATGCGCTAAAAGAGCCTGCCAAAATCGAGGACCCGACAGCTGATCCTATTATTGCAGAGACAAGTAAGATAACATTACGTAATATTAATCAGTTAAAAAAGGAAATTACCGAAATTGCAGAGAAGATTGAACAAAAAAGATTAGAAAAAATCTCCATAATAAACGAAGTTGATGACATTAAAAGAATTAAGGAAGAAATAACCTTATCCATTTCTGAACTTGAATTAATTAAGACGAAACACAAAATCCGCTTGTTTGAGGATTACAAAATTAATATTGATGATATTTTGACGATTAAGCATAATTATAACTCCTTAGATTTACTTATATCCAAAAAGGAAAATGATATCAATAAATTAAGATATGAATTAGGCGAAATTAAGCAAGAAATAGCGGGTGGGGAAATTAATTTAACAAAAATATTGAGCGACAAAAAGAAAAAATATGAAGAAGAGCAGAATAAATTAGATGTGCCTCAAAAAAACTATCAAAAATATTTAGCCGATGTTGATATGTGGAAAAAACAAAAAAGAAATATTGAAGGCGATGAAGCGAAATTCGGTACTTTAAAATGGTTAGAAAAAGAAAAAGAATTTATTGAAAACAACCTAGAAAATGAAATATCAAAACAATACGAAGAAATTATATCAACGGTTAAAGAAATATACAAAAAGAAAGAAACTATTATATCAATCTACACAACAGTAAAGAAAAGAATAGATGAAATTATAAATATCAATAAAGATTTGCTTAAAGATTATGAAATAGTTATAGATGCTTCACTTACTATAAATCCGGATTTTGAATTTAAGTTTTTTAACTTTATTAATCAGTCAGTCAAGGGCTCTTTTCATGGCCAATCGGATGGCAGTTCTATGTTAAGAAGGTGTTTGCATTCTAAGGATACCAATAATATAAACGATATGGAAATGTTAATTAAAGAAATAATTGAGTTCCTAAAATTTGACAAGCGTAGTAGACAAAATAATGAGCAAAGATTTATTGATGACCAAATTCAAGATATTGAGAATTTTTTTAATTTTATATTTTCTTTGGATTATTTAGGATACAATTATAATCTAAAATTAGGAGATAAGACTATTGAAAGTTTAAGCCCTGGAGAAAAAGGTGCATTATTACTTGTATTTTATTTACTTTTGGATAAAGATGAAAGCCCACTTATACTAGATCAGCCAGAAGACAATTTGGATAATAATAGTGTAGCCAACATTTTAGTCCCATTTATTAAAAATGCAAAAAAAAGAAGACAGATAGTAATGGTCACACACAATCCTAATTTGGCAGTTGTAGCTGATGCCGAACAAATTATTCATGTCAACATAGACAAGAAAATGCAGAATAAATTTTCATATAATTCGGGAAGTATTGAAAATAAAGAAATTAATAAATGTATAGTAGATGTTTTGGAAGGAACAATGCCTGCCTTTAATCATCGGCAGAAAAAATATCATGAGCAAGTTAGCAGAGTATAATATAGAAAAAATGGCTGTAGAGCAGTTTAAAAAGTTGGGATATAAGCATATTTCTGCCTTTTTTATCACTCAAGATAGTAACTGCCCTGAAAGAGAAGCATTAGAAGATGTGATTCTTCTTGAACGCCTGAAAAATGCGGTAAACAGAATAAACTCTAAAATTCCCGTTGGTGCCATAGAAGATGCCGTTAAACAGATCCAGAGGTTAAGCTCTCCTGAGCTTATGGCTAATAATGAAACTTTCCACAGAATGCTGACTGAAGGGATTAATGTCTCTTATCAGAACAACGGCTCCAGCCGGGGGGACTTAGTCCGGCTTATTGATTATGATCATCCTGAGAATAATGAATTCCTTGCCGCTAATCAGTTTACGGTAATTGCCAATAACTCTGTAAACGGAACTGTAAACAAGCGTCCTGATATTGTCCTTTTTGTAAACGGCATCCCTTTAGTAGTAATTGAGCTCAAAAACGCCGTTGATGAAAATGCTACAATTAAAACCGCTTTTAACCAACTCCAGACTTATAAGCAGACTATCCCTCAGCTTTTTACTTATAACGCTTTTATGGTTATTTCAGATGGTCTTGAGGCAAAAGCGGGTACAATATCCTCGGGCTTAAGCCGCTTTATGTCGTGGAAAAGCTCCGACGGGAAAAAGGAAGCATCTCACCTTGTAAGCCAGTTGGAAACGCTTATTAAGGGAATGCTTAATAAAAAGACTTTCCTTGACCTCGTGCGGCACTTTATTGTTTTTGAAAAGACTAAAAAAGAAGATCCTGAAACAAAAGTCACCACAATCGAAACCATAAAAATCATGGCTGCCTATCATCAGTACTACGCTGTAAATAAGGCGGTCCAGACTACGATTGCTGCTTCATCTGAAAAGGGGAACAGGAAAGGCGGCGTCATATGGCATACCCAGGGAAGCGGAAAATCTTTGTCCATGGTCTTCTTTACGGGCAAGATCGTCCTCTTGCTCGATAATCCGACAATTGTAGTAATTACGGACAGGAACGACCTTGATGACCAGCTCTTCGATACGTTTGCTTCATCAAAACAGCTCCTTAGGCAGGAACCTGTCCAGGCTGAGAACCGAGATCACCTGAAGGAACTCCTTAAGGTTGCCTCAGGCGGGGTAATCTTTACTACAATACAGAAGTTCCAACCCGATAACGGCAACGTCTATGAAATGCTTTCTGATAGGAAGAATATTGTCGTAATTGCCGATGAAGCCCACCGCACCCAGTACGGTTTTAAGGCTAAAACGATAGATGATAAGGATGAAAAGGGGAATATAATTGGTAAAAAGGTTGTCTATGGCTTTGCCAAATATATGAGAGATGCCCTTCCGAATGCTACATATCTTGGTTTTACCGGAACCCCTATTGAAAACACAGACGTGAATACTCCTGCCGTATTCGGTAACTATGTTGATGTTTATGACATAGCCCAGGCAGTGGATGACGGGGCAACGGTAAGGATTTTTTATGAGGGAAGGCTTGCCAAGATCACCCTTAGCGAAGAAGGAAAGAAACTGGTTGCCGAGCTGGATGATGATCTCTCAAAAGATGATCTGACGGCTTCACAGGAGGCAAAGGCAAAATGGACACAGCTGGAAGCTCTGGTCGGAAGCCCGCAGCGCATTAAACAGATTGCACTTGATATTGTGACCCATTTTGAGCAGCGCCAGGAGGTCTTTGAGGGCAAGGGAATGATCGTTACCATGTCAAGACGAATTGCAACAGAACTCTATAAGGAGATTGTTAATATACGTCCCGACTGGCACAGCGAAGACTTAAGAAAAGGCGTTATAAAGGTAGTTATGACGGTCGCCTCATCAGACGAACCCAATCTTACAGTTCACCTAACCACAAAGGAGCAGAGGCGCACTCTGGCTGACAGGATGAAAGACCCCGCAGATGAGCTTAAGCTTGTGATTGTGCGCGACATGTGGCTTACTGGATTTGACGTACCGCCCCTGCATACACTTTATATTGATAAGCCTATGAAAGGGCATAACCTCATGCAGGCAATTGCCAGGGTTAACAGGGTTTATAAGGATAAGCCGGGGGGACTCATTGTAGATTACCTCGGAATAGCATCGGACCTTAAGAAGGCACTCTCTTTCTATTCCGAAAGCGGAGGCAAGGGCGATCCGGCTGTCGCACAGGAGAAAGCGGTTCAGCTAATGCTTGAAAAGCTGGAAGTTGTTTCCCAGATGTTCTGTGAGAAACCCGAAAGAGCATATTCAGAAGAATTCCTGTCAATGGTAAATGATCCATCCGTCCCTTATCTCCATAAGGACAAGGGGATTGTTTATGAAGAATATTTCCCCGCAGATACAAGCACAAAGCTTAACATAATCCTTGCAGCAGAGGAGCATATATTAAGCCTTGAGAACGGGAAGAAGCGCTTTATGGATGAGGTTACATCTTTATCCAGGGCCTTTGCAATTGCAATACCTCATGAGGATGCAATTGATGTAAAAGATGAAGTAGCATTCTTCCAGGCAGTGAAGGCAAGGCTTGCAAAGTTCGATTCTGGCGGCACTGGCAGGACAAACGAAGAGATTGAATCTGCAATAAGGCAGGTAATTGACAAGGCACTCGTTTCAGATAAAGTAGTGGATCTCTTTGATGCCGCGGGAATTAAGAAGCCCGACATTTCAATACTTTCAGAGGAATTCCTTCTGGAAGTAAAGAACATGGAGCACAAGAACATTGCACTTGAAGTATTAAGGAAACTCCTTAATGATGAAATAAAGTCGCGCACAAAGACAAACCTGGTCCAGAGCAGGACACTTATGGAAATGCTGGAAAGCTCAATTTTAAAATATCACAACAAAATTCTCACGGCTGCCGAGGTGATTGAAGAGCTGATCAGGCTGGGAAAAGAGATCCAGAAGATGGACAAAGAGCCTCTGGAGATGGGGATGACCTCATACGAATACGCCTTTTACACCGCCATTGCGGACAATGAAAGTGCCCGCGAGGTAATGCAGAAAGATAAGCTCCGTGAGCTAGCGGTAGTATTGTACGAAAAAGTCAGGCAGAATGCCTCAATAGACTGGACAATCAAGGAAAGCGTCAAGGCAAGATTGAAGGTAATCGTAAAAAGAACCCTTAGGCAGTACGGTTACCCGCCCGATATGGAAAAGCTTGCAACCGAAACAGTCCTGAAGCAGGCCGAGCTGATTGCAAATGAACTGACAAAATGAAATTTATTCTCTTTCAAAGCGATCTATAAGTTATCTATTATAGAAAACAAAACATAATAATTATCACTTATAATGGAGTAAAAGATGGCTATTTCTAAATCTGAATCAAACAAAATGAGGCGCTTAGCTCAAGAGGGGAAGCAAATTTCAAAAATTGTAGAAGAAGACTTTCCAAATTTGGATTACTCGGAAGTTTATATCGAGGTTTATAGCAACGGTGAACGTAGTTCTACCGGTATAAAACGTATGATTACAAAACGATTGGAAGATATTGTTGCCAGTAAAAGTAAGCTCGAAAGAAAAGCCAAGGCAGAAGAACTTAATGAACTTGTTTGGCATCTTTATGACAATCACAAGATTAATCAGAAGAAGCTGTCTAAGATCAGAGCAGCTCTAAGTGAGTAATAAAGCTTAAAATAATGTTGTTCTTTTATTAATGCTGCCGGAAATATGTTTCGGCAGCATTAAGTAATTCTGGATTAGATGTTTGGATAATTGTTGCTCTCACCAGTAAAGGAACTCCCGGTCATGGCTATATTTTCCTTTTTATTTCATCCAGATTCTTTCCATTCTTATATTTCCATTCCGTCCAGCCATTCGCACTTCTGGCTAAAACAGCGGCAGCTGCTGCACTGGGAGAATCGAATAGGTGATCTGATGTAAATTCAAATACACTCCCTTTAATGTCCAGCACTTTTTCTGCAAGTAACCTTTTACGCATGTTTGTTATCCAAGCCTGTGCAGTATTTGATTCCTTAAGGTTGCATTTTGATCCCGCAAAGACAAGAAAGCCCTCATCGGTAAGCTGTCCAGTGGCTTGAGCATCTCTTCCTTTGCAGTAAAGTAAATCGGTTTTCTGAGTTGTTTTCATTTCATCAAATACAGGAAAACCAAGCGTGGAAACCAAAATTTTAATCGTATCAAAATTATCCATCAGATCAGCCTTCATCGGCTCCGATACGTAAGGCATGGTTGGAATAGTACTATTTTCTATTTTGTACCGGTTTATTCTTGAGGCTTCCTGATACATAAAAGATTCAAGAAATTTAATGTGCGTTTTTGTGAAATAATGAGTTTTTGAAATAATTGCAATGGCGTAATTCCAAAAATCTTTTGCCGCATTATGCTGTTTGAGGCGAACTTTGCAGTCTTCGGCCTCGCCAATGTATAGAAGAGGTTTTATGTCTTCATCGGGATTTCCGCTGAGAAGGTAAACTCCAACATTATTCAGTTCTTCTCTTTCAAAAATAAAATCCAGCTTTGTTCTTGGTATTAGAATTGCCTGAACCGTCCGGCTCGTTATTTCTGCTATTTTTACACTTCTGGGATTGCCATCGGGAAGGAATATCTGAATCGTTTTACCGGCATTCATTATTAGCCTTAATATTATTGATTGTATAGCACAATATTATACGTTTTAATAATTCAAAATTAAACAAATACAAACAAATCCCAAAAGGTTTCAAATAAGGCAAAGAATCATTTTTCCTACCCTCAGCGTTACATTATTTATGATGCAGCCCGAGTCATGAAACCGGCAGATTTATCTCAAAAGTGGTGCCTTTCCCGACTTCACTTGAAACCGATATCGTGCCTTTATGCTGCTGTACAAATTCCTTTACCAGAAGCAGCCCCAGACCCGTCCCTTTTTCTTTGTTTGTTCCCGGTGTGCTTTGTACTGTTTCAGCCAGAAAAATCTTACCCAGCTTCTCCTTTTCAATGCCAAGCCCTTCATCTCTTACACGTATTATTAGCCTTCTGTTTTCCTCTTCAGCACTTATTGTTACATTAGAACCACTGTAAGAATATTTAATTGCATTTGAAATCAGATTTCTTAAAACTGTATTTAACATCCTTCTGTCAGCATCAATCCGCATGCTCTCGTCCGCCCGCACCTTCAGACAGACGTTTTTTGACCTGCTGTAGGCATCCAAAAGCTCGGTGTTTTCAGTTATCAGAGCCCTGACATTCAACGGCTCCTTCTGCATCTGAATGTTCCCCGTTTCGGCAAGCGACCATTCTAAAAGATTTTCCATTAGATTATATGCTTTCTTTGTTATGTCCCTTATTACCAGCGCCCCCTCGTTTATCTCCGGCTGCTCATTCTCTTCGGATGTCAGAATAATCAGATCCGAATAACCAAGCATCGACTGGAAAAGGTTTTTCATGTCGTGCGCTATTATGGAAAAGAATTTATTCTTTATTGCAACCGTTTTTGAAAGCTCGGCGTTTACTGCTTTCAGCTCCCGCGTCCTTTCCTCTACTTTGTTATCGAGGCTTCGGTTTGTATGCTCAAGTTCTCTCGATAAGTTTTCCACCTCCACGTATGATTCATTATATCTTAAGGACAGGAAGTAGGATTGTGAAAATATCAATAATACGAACCCTACAGAGCCGTAGTAGCCCGTATAAATAATTGCCAGCCCGTATAAAAGATCGTTTGCTCCGGCCAGCAAAGGCAGCAGCATTCCGGCAAATACTAACGCGGAGTGCTTCCTTCTTCTCAGAAGAGCCAGTAAAAGCCCGTAAAAAAGATACCCTACGCCAATTAATGCAAAATAAAATGTCTTGTACATATATGGCATATAGTATTCAATAGGAAAGGTAAAAATAAACGCAACCTGAATTATGAATACCACAGTAAAAAAGTTTACGGCTTTTTTATTCAGTTCCTGAGGGAAAATTATCCGGAAAAACCTGAGCAGAACGGCAACCACAGAAATGGAGGCAAGCCATATCTTCAGGTAAAATGATACGGAAAGCCCCGGCAGTATGTAAAAAATGTATTTATCACCCTCGCAGATTGTCTGTACGGCAAGCAGCAGACAAATAATTGAAAAGTACAGGTACTCCCTTTCTTTTCGTCTGATAATAAAAAGCAGGAAATGATATAGCCCCATAATAAGAAGGATACCGAAACTCACCAGGTAGAAAAAGTTCTTCATCTGCGACTCAAGAATTATACTGTGCTCTGTCCCCAGAAATATTTCCTCGTCAATCCCCGACTCGTTTATATCAAAATAATTTACCGCGTTTATTACTATTTCCAGCGTAGCCGAGCTGTCCTCGAAACTTACCAGCTCGCGCCCTGAGGCAGGAACTGACTTTCCGGGTACTTCAGAAAATTTCCCCTTTTCTAGATATAGCCTGCCATTCAGCCAGAGCCTGTAAGAAGAGTGAATGTCCTGAAGTTTTAAGCACAGGGTCCTTACCTGCTTTGAATCATTATGCGGAAGTTTAACCTTCAGCCTGTATGTGGCCTTGCCCATAGGAGGAAGATCTTTCAGCTCCGTATTCTTAATTCCATTCCACTGGGAAGGAAGTTCAAAGTAATGAAGATTTGAATCCCCGGCCGATTGAAACTCTTCTGGCTTTATTATCTGATTCCAGTAAAATTCCCATTGCCCGTTTAACGCGGCTATGCCGTCTTTTTCAAAATCCCAGGAACTTAAATCTATTATTCCTTTTTCAGCTTTGGGAACTATGCCCCTGTTTTGACTGCAGCCGCCGGAGAAAAGCATTAATAAGCTGATGAATAGAATGGATAATATCTTTCGTGTTCCAGTTACTGATTTATATTTAACTAAACCCTTTAATTCCATGTGCATATCATTATTTGGAAAATTCTGCCAAAATTAAGTAATTCTTAAATTTGATCAAACTGAATTATTAATTTCCTTCCGCCCTTACTATTAAAATTCCTCCTGCCCTCGCTTTTTAATTTTTCATTTTTAATTTTTAATTGCCCTTGTTGCCCCAAATCACAGCATTTTTCTGAAATGCTAAAAGATGCTCCCCGTACCCCGTAAATGCTTTGACATTTCCAAAACTATTTGCAATATTGCTCCCAGTACTTCGGTTCACTTTTCTTTTATCTGCAATATTATTAAGGCTATTACAATGATCCCGTCACATGGTCCTGTTCAAAATCTTTCAATAATATTTACCAATCTATTCGGAGCTGAATAGCACGGCAAACCTTTACCTCTTTGTTCTTCTTTCAACTTAAAACTTAAAATTTAACACTTAACACTTAATTATTTGCCTTCTTTACATATTATCATTTAATCTGGGAGGGAAAAATGATTATCTCTGATGGCCGGAAACATGCCGGACAATCTGCTGAACTGGTTGTCCTTTCCGATCCGTACTACGTGAAGCTCGTGCTCGATTACAGGAACCCTGAGGGCGATTTGCCCCTTCTCCGCCAGGAGTTCATGCGCCTTATCGCCATTTTCGACCAGAAGAAGTTTAAGACCCATTGCCGCAACTGCCCGGGCGATGCCCGTCTGCTTGCTTTCTATAAGGGCACCCTCTTCTTTGAACCCTGGTGCTCTGAATGCACCCCCTACTGGGTTAAAAAGGAGGCCTGGAAACTCGACGTCTTCAGCGATTACCTCAGCGCGCTGGATTATGTGGATTACTACTGCCACGGGGAACGAATGTTTTATAAGAAAATTATCAGGAATATCGCCCGGCTGAAAGGTTTGCCGAAAAACTTGAATGCATCAGCAGCAGAACGGTTTTTTAATGCGGAGATTCCCAAAGAAGCAGATGTCACACATCAAATTAATTCAATTTAATCCCAATTCAAAAATTAAACAACCAACTCGAGGTTTCGTATCTTCCCGTTTGACGTCGGACGTCGGACGTTGAACCTTTTCCTCACTTTTTAATTCATAATTCATAATTCATAATTCATAATTCATAATTCATAATTCATAATTTCATCATGCCTAACTCCACAACTATCTCAAACAACTTCCTTGATGCCGTCCTCAGGCTTAAATGCCCCGCTAAGCATAAGGAACTACTTATAGCAATTGTAAGAATCGTAGAGAGTATTAACCCTACTGAAAGAACTGTCTCCATCGCCACCATCGCTAATTACCTGGGGCAGGATAAATCCAACGTTGCAAAGAGACTTAAAAACCTTATTGAATGCAATGTCATTAAGGAAAACAGACCCCCCGGCTACACTGTGGCCCGTCAGCTGATCGTAAACCTCCATTACTCCGAATGGAAAGCAGCCAAATTATCGGCGCTGAATTCCAGAAAAATTCAGCCCGCACCCTCTCCCTCTGAGAACAATAAGGGAGCTTTGAAAAAAAATATATCAAAATAAATTTTTCCCATGAACCCAAAAACTACCACAGTAGTAGTATCTACCACTGCTCCAACGCTCCTAAAAAGTTGAACGCGTGCCCGCCTCTGGCGACGTTGCACGTCGAACGTTGAACGTTGAACGTCGAACGTCGAACGTTGAACGTCGAACGATTATTGTTTATCTTTCGAAAAGAAATATCTCCCCTTTTTGCCCGAAAATTGAGGATCTGAACTATGTTTGAACCTAAAAACAAAATTATAAATTTCATATTTCTCCTCATCACTTTTATCGCTGCAGGATCGGCAGGATGCAGCCGGTTCTCCGGGCAGAAGAAATTTGTGAATTTTTCCGTAATCTCAAAACTACCACTCCGGCCTTCCGATAACGTTTACCTTACGGGAAATAATAAAACCCTCGGCAATTGGAATGCCCGCGGCGTAAAGCTCGAACGCAGGAACGATTCCACCTGGTCTAAAACCCTTTCTTTTAACGAGGGCGAACACCTGGAGTTTAAGTTTACTCTCGGCAGCTGGAACTCCGAGGCCCTCAAGACCGACGGGTGGATTCTGGATAACTCCTTACTTACAGTTGCAGAAGATACCGCCGTTACAATGATAATTGATAACTGGGGGAAATACCTGCAGCACAGAAATGTTAAGCCGGATTTGCTTCAGGGCAGCTACGGCAGCATTAAACTTGTTAATAACTGGAAATACCACGAGGGCGATAACCCTGAATGGGCAAAACCTGAATTTAACGACAGCCTCTGGCAAACGGCTTCTTCCAACTTCTCCACTGATGATTTTATGGGGATTAACTGGAGAAACACTGGCTGGTTCAGAACACGCCTGCATGTGGATAGTGCACTGTGGAATAAAACCTTCGGAATGAAAGTGACACAGCTGGGCGCTTCCGAAATCTATTATAACGGACGGCTTCTTAAGTCGTACGGCAAAGCGGGCACAAGTCAACCGGGCTATACTCCGGTGAATAATAAAAACTGGGATGAGTTTACATTCGATGCCAAAGCCGATCAGGTGATTGCAGTAAAGTACACAAACCTGGATGCCGCCGTTGAGCGCAATCAGGGCTTCGATCCCGGCTTTTCAATCCTTCTAATGGATCTGAAATCTGCATTCAATTCAACCGATGCGCTCCGCCCGCACACAATCCACCAGATGGTCTTTACGCTCATTCCGCTCGTTCTTTCATTCCTGCACCTCTTTCTATACTTTTTCTACAGGCGCCAGAAACAGAACCTCTATTATGCCATATGCCTCTTAGGGTTTGCGGGACTTACTTATTTTAACTACGAGCGCTTCATGCTGGATGACCCCGGTATGATTGTGTTTCTTCAGAGACTTAATGTGATATCAGCTGCAACATCCATATTCTTCGGCATGCTTACACTCTTTTCTGTAAGCTACGGCAGCCTTCCCAAAAGATGGCGCGTCTACCTCGGAATTTATATAGCAATTTCCATTTCGGGATTTTTGAATATTTCACCCGGCGTTACTTCATACTTCATCTTTTCCCAGTTCGGCTTAACCCTTATTGAAGGCGTGTACGCCGGAGTAAAGAAGGACAAAATAAAGCAGAGAGGCACCTGGATAATTCTTCCCGGCTTTATTGTAATGAGCATTTTTATTATTCTGCAGCTGCTGCTGGATTTCTCTATAGCGGATCTGCTCGGCATTCAGCAGGTTTATGTGTACGGAATGCTCGCTTTTGTTATTTCTATGTCGCTCTACCTTTCTTATAATTTCTCTTATATCAACAAGGGATTAGAAGAGCAGCTCGTTAAGGTGAAGGAACTCTCCGACAGGGCAATTGAACAGGAGAGAATTCAGGCCTCCCTTGAAATTGAACGCCGCGTAATGGAAGCCGAGAACATGAGGAAGACTAAAGAGCTTGAAAGTGCACGCGACCTGCAGATTTCGCTTCTGCCGAAGAATGTACCCCAACCGGGCAACCTCGAAATTGCCTGCTATATGAAAACCGCAGCCGAGGTTGGAGGCGACTATTACGACTTCCACCTCTCGGAAGACGGCACACTCACCGCCGTAATTGGCGATGCTACGGGACATGGTCTGAAGGCCGGGAATATGGTGATCCTTGCAAAGGGACTTTTCAATACGCTGGCCAGGGAAGGTGATCTTATTGAAATAATGCATTCACTCAACCGCTCAATAAAACAGATGAACCTTTATATGCTTACAATGTGCATGTCGCTTGTAAGAATAAAAGACTATAGCCTTGAATATGTATCTGCCGGCATGCCGCCCATGCAGATATACAGGAAAGAAACGGGGGAAGTTGAGGAGCTGCTGCTGAAGGGAATGCCCCTTGGCGCGTTCAGCGATTTCCCGTACCAAAAGATGACGGCTTCTTTATGCAAAGGCGATGTAATTCTTATAATGAGCGACGGCCTTCCCGAAATGTTCAACGGCCAAAAAGAGACATTTGGAATGGACAGGGCAGTGGAGGCATTTAAGGCAGTTTCAGACAAACCCGCGCAGGAGATCATAGATCACATATGCAATGCAAGCCGCCACTGGGCCAACGACACCCCTCTTGCAGACGACATGACAATTATGGTTATAAAGGTAAAATAGCCGTTTTGTGGGGCGCACGGCGGTGCGCCCTAACGGGAGAAAACAATCAAATACTAATCGAAATTTGTAATTCCACAATAATCATTGATACTTCACATACCATAAACATATTCGTAATAAAAACCGTCCGGGCGCACCGCCGTGCGCCCCTACGGATATTATGATTTCATCCGCTGCAGGCGGAAACGTCGCACGCGTGCCCGCCTCGGGCTTTGCGCGTCAACTTAACGATTCATAAAACTTCGTGAAAACAGAGCATCTGGAATAGCGCAGTCATTAAGCCCCGATAAGGGGCGCATTGTCTTTAGCCCGGGGTGAGGAAGCCCGCCTGAGGCGGGCGACTGAACCCCTGGGAT
>DATAKL010000065.1:0-62613 GCA_036261625.1 Ignavibacteriales bacterium
TTCATAAACAGTCAGGATTTCTTTTTCTGTCATTCTCATTGGTTATCTTAGAAATTGTTCCTCTGTTTATACCATAAAACAAGGAACTTACAATTTCAACCGATTTTTTTGGTATTAATTAACTTTTTGCTGAGTAGTAACAAAAATTAAAAACAATTTTGATCCCCGGAAAATGGAACACGATAAACATAAATGTAAATACCTGATGATCTATCTTAAAACCGGCGGCGGGCATTTGGCCCCTGCCAGATCGGTCTCGAACTACATTCAAAATAAATACCCCGATAAAATCGAACCTGTGCTCATAGACGGACTGGCTGAGGCTCCATCGTACGCACGATTTATAGTTGAAGACGGATACCGTATTCTGCAGAGTAAAGCCAAATGGTATTACGAACTTCTCTATGCTCTTAACAAAATCAAAGGTATCGCAAAGTACAATTCACTCCTGGTATCTGAAAGAATTAAACCTTACCTGAAAGAGAAGATACTTAGTGAGAAACCGTGCAAGATCGTCATCTTCCACTTTTTCCTGATTAAACCGGTTTACGATATCCTTGTCGAAGAGAATCTTGAAATTCCCGTTATAACTGTTGTTACCGATCCCTTTATTGCACATCCTATATGGTTCCTTGAAAAGAAGCAGAACATGATCGTCTTCAGCGAGCGGCTTAAAAACTATGCCGTCAGAAAAAAAATTCCGCCCGGAAAGGTGCACGTCTATCCTTTCATACTGGATGAGAAGTATTCCACCCCGATGCCCGTTGAAGAGATTCCGTCACTTAGAAAAAGACTCGGATTTGAACCGGATAAAAAACTGCTGCTGATTATGGGCGGGGGCGACGGCATACCAAAGGGTGAACTGATACTGAAAATCCTCACCGAAGCGCTCTCCGGAGTAAATATTGCCATCGTCTGCGGGAAAAATAAAAACCTTTATGATTTTGCTCTGGAGCTAAAAGATAAAAGAAATCTCGAAAATCTAAAGGTATATGGATATATAAGTTTTGTCTATAATTTGCTGAACGCCTCGGACGTTGTAATAACAAAGTGCGGAGCATCCACCTTCATGGAGATCCTTATGACAAGGAAAGTGCCCGTTGTAAACGACTATATATGGGAACAGGAGAAAGGGAACGTCGAATTTCTGGTCAGGAACAGGCTCGGCATCTATGAAAAAGATATTAAGAAGCTCTCCCTGGTTGTAGGAAAACTCCTTTCTGATGATATGCTCTATGATTCATACAAAAAAAATATTGAAATGGCCCAATTGAGGAACGGCACGCCTGAGGTGGGAGAATATATTGTGAAGAACTAGCTTTATTCCTGGACTTAAGTTCTCATGCATTCCTGTGTTACTGCCTTAAATTATGCATGATATTTGATAAAAATAAATAATTAGAAAAAAAAATCGAGTTTTATTCATTTTTTTTCAAAATATTTTCCGAATTCGCCTTCCGTCACCATATATATATGTATAAGAAGGAGAATTTATGCAACGCGAAAAACTGAAACACCTGCTCTTTGATGCACTTTTTATTTCTGTTATTTCAGGACTAATATACTATTTGCTTTTTCTTGCAATCTGATAACAAAAACTCCTGAAATTTTCTTTTGCCTTTTTAATGGTTTCCTGTTAGTTTAACGGTGATTATCCCATATAAAGCAGGAGTTAAAAATGGACCTGAATTTCAAGGATCATTTTATTAATCAGTGGGAAAGATATTTCTTAAAAGCTGATCTGCCTGTTACCTTTTACTACACCGATGAGGTTACTGATAAGGATCTTGAAGAATCCAGAAATGAATCACGATGCCTTATCGGAAATCTGATCCGGGTAAGACGCGGATATACATTCGTTTATACACACTCTTCTCCTGGCTGCCTGGGCGGCAAACGCTACACCGGCTTCAGCCAGAAACTGCGCAAGGATTTTGAATATTTTCTTTCATGCGGCATTGAAGGCAAACTTCAAGGCGAGCGCTATAAAAAATCACCCGGCCTTGTAGAAGCAATGCTTAAAACACAGCCTCCTTTTGTTGCACCTGGCTCCTACCTTGTATTTAAGAGATGGGACAAGCTGAGTGAAACAGATGAGCCCTCGGCCGTAATTTTCTTCGCAAAACCTGACATACTTTCAGCCCTTTTTACACTGGCAAACTACGACACTGCGGATATAAACGGTGTTATCTCTCCCATGGGATCAGGCTGCACTGCAATTGTCCAGCATGCACTCAGGGAGCTTAAATCAGAAAACCCAAGGTGCATTCTTGGAATGTTTGATATATCAGCCAGGCCCTACGTGCCTGCAGATACACTGACAATGGCCGTCCCGATTAATCGTTTTATAAAAATGGTAAACAATATGGACGAAAGTTTCCTGAATGGAGGGTCGTGGAAATCTTTAGTTGAAAGAACGCAAAGCAACCTCAAAATAAAAGAACCTTGAAGGTAAGGGGAAGACCTTCAAGGCTCATATTTCCGGCTGAAGGTTGTGGAGCAACAGCCGGAAGGTGAAGATTTTATAATACTTACAATGATTATTTAATGTTTAACTTTAGACATTTTGAATTAGACTATAATATTTAGTGCTTTCCGTGCCCACGACCATGACCCTTTCCATTCCCATCGCCATGACCGTTTCCACGGTATTCATCGCCTCGTCCGCGTCCATGATCTCTTTTTTCAACATATCTGTCATTAATCTGGACGTATGAGTTGCCCTGCCCCCTGAGCCTGTTTATTTCGGCAGGCGGGCAGTGATGATAATCTGACATAAAACGTGAATTTACTGCGTTTACGATCTCATAATCCCTGTATATAGCTCTTTCTTTTTTGCGGTGCCCCCAGGCTTTTCCGTATGGAGGTCCCTGCAGCCTGCCGGGGAAGAAGATATCCGGCCTAAGATTATAGTGATACGTCACATCCATCCACGACATGCCTCTCTGCCGGCATCCAATTACGTCGCGGTATGATACCCCGGCCCTTTGAGCAATATAAAACACAACCGGAATTTCTTCATCAGGGATCCTTCTTTCACGGACAACTACTACTTCCCTTTCCGGAACCCGGAAATAATTACCGATGGACATGTAAAAACTGTTCAGCCCTCCCCTTCCAAAAGAAATTCCGGCATCAATCTGTTGCGCATTCAGGTTTATTGCTGTAAACAGTGATAATGCCAATATAAGGTGTTTTGTTTTCATGACGACTCTCCTAAAAACTGCTATAGTAATAACTTAGTTGAAAAGTATTCAATTTATGAAAGTTATAAACCGTTTCTTTGCGCATCCCTCCAGACAAATACGCATTTTATTTT
This sequence comes from Ignavibacteriales bacterium, assembly GCA_036261625.1. Classification (GTDB taxonomy): domain Bacteria; phylum Bacteroidota; class Ignavibacteria; order Ignavibacteriales; family SURF-24; genus JAAXKN01. The sequence goes on from DATAKL010000065.1 coordinate 3,320, forward strand.
CTGTTATTTATTGCGCAACTTCCGTGCCCTTTTTTTATCCCTCAAAACCCTTAGATTTGACTATTGATTAAAAATTGCCTGTACAATTAATTGGACTCATGGTGTCTTTTAGAAAAGACAGTCTGTTAAGACAGTCTGTTAAAGGCATTTTCCCGGAATGTTGTTCTACGGAAAACTTCCCCTGCATAAAATTCTCCCGGAGCAATTATTCCCTGTTATTGACCCAATTTCAGTGTTAAATTTAAAACAGAAGCATGTTCTGTAGAATAAGTGGAGGGAAAAACGCCGGAAATTAAACTAATGCTGAACTAAATTTACCCGGTTATGAAGGATAAAGCTTACTTTTTAACGATATTTGTTAATTTTGTCTTTATTTTAACCATATTTGTTGTGGACATTCATACTTTCTTCGGACACAGCATCTGGTTATTATACATAATCCCCCTTCTTGTGCTCTCTGCACAGGACATTACGGTACTTTATATACTCTCGGTAGCAGGCCTTGACACCATATTTATAACCATTAAGTTTTTTATGTCTTATGATCCCTTTGATCCGGGCACAACAATTTTTAATGCATCACTCTATATTATAACTATCTTTACAATCGCTTATCTTCAGGTACAAAGGAAAAAAGCAAATACGAGGCTTAATGAAAGTGAAGTTCTCTTCCGCAGCACTTTCGAACAGTCATACATCGGCACCGGACATATTGGGGAAAATCTCAGATACTTAAGGCTTAACCGGAGATATTGCGATATCCTGGGCTATTCGCACGAGGAGTTATATTCCCGCACCTTCTTTGATATTACCTATGCAGAGGACCTTGAAAAGGAACTCCCTTTCTTCCGTAAGCTGCAAAACGGAGAAATTGAATCGTATTCCATAGAAAAACGATTCATACAGAAGAACGGCCATCTGCTCTGGTGCCTGAATACAAAATCCAGAGCCTACGATGCCGGTGCACATTTCAGGTTCTTTATCAGCACGATAGAGGATATTTCTGTCCGCAAGCAGTACGAACAAGCGCTCAAAGAAAGCGAAGCCAAGCTCCTCGAAGCCCAGAGATTGGCTCACCTGGGGAGTTTCTACTTCGATATGTCAAACGGCAAGGTGGAATGGTCTGAGGAAATATACAGAATCTTTGAAATCGATGTGCAGAAACCAGCCCTTTCCTTTGAAGAATGGATGCAGCATGTACACCCTGAGGACCGCCAGCGCCTGAAAAGCTTTATCGCCCGGGGCACCGTAGAGCGAACCGGGACCTCTGAGCTTGAATACAGAGTTATAACTTCCGGTAACAAAACCAAGCACCTGTTCAGTATTAATAAGCCGGTTTTCGATAACGAGGGCAAAAAAACAAAGATTTTCGGAACACTGATGGATGTTACTGAGAGAAAACTTTTCCAGCAGAGGCTTGAGAAAACTCTAAAGGACCTTGAAAGATCGAATTCAGAATTAGAACAGTTCGCCTATGTTGCCTCGCACGACCTTCAGGAGCCGCTGCGAATGATGCACAGCTATGCTGAGCTGCTTGAGAAGCGCTACAAGGGAAAACTTGATGAAAGTGCAGATGACTTCCTAAATTTCATTACAGACGGCGCAAAAAGGATGCAGCACCTTATAAATGACCTTCTGCAGTATTCACGCGTAAGCACGCGCGGAAAACCTTTTGAGCCTGTTGACTGCATGGAGGTTTTATCGAGTGTTATGGATAATCTTCAAATAAGCATTGAGGAATCAGGAGCCATAATAACATATAACGATCTTCCTGTAATTCATGCCGATGAGACTCAAATGGTGCAGCTTTTTCAGAACCTTTTAAGCAACTCGATTAAGTTCAGAGCCGGAAAGACTCCCGAAATCCACATTAGCGCCGAAGAAAAAGATAATGAATGGATATTTCTTGTAAAAGATAACGGTATAGGGATCGCCCCTGAATTCCATGAGCGCGTTTTTATTATTTTCCAGCGCCTGCACTCGAGCGACAAATATCCGGGTACAGGAATAGGCCTGGCCGTCTGTAAAAAAATTGTTGAAAGACATCAGGGAAAAATCCGGGTGGAGTCAGAATTAAATAAAGGTACAACGTTTTATTTTTCAATTCCCAAAAGGATAGAAACAAATAAAAATGGAAATTGAAATGCAGGAAAACTAAGCTCCGGAATTGTAACTTCGGGGGTAGTAATTCCTTCCATTCGTAAAACACCCAGAGAAACATATCAGTCAAAACACCGACACTTTCACATACTTTTCCGGGTGCTGCCTGATGTCCATAATAAGCGAATTTAATTCCGTAATCAGAGTATTGATATCCTTATAGAGTTTCCTGTCGCCAACAAGGCCGCCCAATACCGTACTGTCCTGCTGGGCCTTCTGCATAAACTGATTTAACTGATGTGAGGATTTACTCAGGCTTAAGTAAAGAGAATCGCTTGCGATCATTTTCCCCAGTGAGCCCCGCCCCTGGTTCAGCCCTTCGCTTATTTTCTTCAGGCTCATGGCTGTTGAAGCAATTCCATGGTATAAAGCAGTATCATAGAGGAGCCTGTTCAGGGTTCCTTTTTTATTTTCAAGAGCGTTGAGTGCAAGATCTATTTTCCCTATAGCGCTGTTTAGCCCTTCAATGGCAGAGCGTGTATTTATTAGTTCACCAAGAGTCCCCTTCCCCTTTGATATTGAGTCGGTCACTGCCTTAAGGTTATCCATAATAGAATTAAACTTATCGACGTTAGGGGCAAGATTTTTTGTCAGGTTTTCCAGCGAGAACGTAGGTTCAACATCCAGGAATGAGTATTCCGTCAGCAGTTTTGCACTGGGGCTTCCAATTGAAATATCGACAAATTTATCGCCCAGGATTCCGATACTTGTAACTCTTACCTTTGAATCGGAGCGTATCTGAGGCTGATATTCCTTTTTAATACGCAGCGTTACACGAATGACGGGCTCATTATTGACCGTAACAAAATCAATTGCCTTTACGTCACCTACCTTATAGCCTGCCAGTGTAACAGGTGCCCCGTCAACAAGCCCCGCAGTATTACTCAGATTTATATACAATGTAAATGTTCTGGAGAAGAGGAATTCATTGCTGCCGACTAAGAGTGCAAAAATGAAAAGCACTGTCAACCCGGCAAGTACCGTAAGGCCCACTTTCAATCCTGTAGGGTTTTGTCTGTTCATTGTTTTCTGGCTTCTATTTCGTTTAACAAAGACGAATCCTGATAAATTTCATAAAAGAAATCCCTGACAAATTTATTCTCAGACTGCAGTATTCTTTTAATTGTCCCGGTTTCAATAATTTTGCCATTTTCTATAATAGTCAGTGTGTCGCCCAGCATTATGGCGTCGTTAATTATGTGCGTAACAACGACGGAAGTTGTTCCGGAACTTTTAAGTTTCTGTATAAGGTTAAGGACAGCTTTTGAATTAATGGGATCCAGGCCTGTAGTGGGCTCATCGTAGAGAATAATGCCGGGTCTGGTCAGGAGTGCCCGTGCTACAGCCAGGCGTTTTTTCATGCCGCCGCTAAGCTGACCGGGATATAGATCCTCAGTCCCGTCCAGGTTTACAAAGGCGAGGACTCTTTCTACCTTTTCATTTATTTGCTTCCTTGTAAACTTTCCTGAATCCTGAAGGAAGTAGGCGGCATTATCCCTTACTGTAAGTGAATCAAAGAGGGCATTTCCCTGGAAGACCATGCCCATCTGCCTTCTGGCCTCAATAGCCTCTTTCTCAGGCAGTGATGAAATATCTTCACCATCGATGATTATCTGCCCATGACCTACCGGCAGCAGGCCCAGAATTACCTTCAGGATTGTGCTTTTGCCTGCTCCGCTGGGGCCGAGTATAACGTGCGTTGCTGCACGGTCAACCTTCAGTGAAACATCATCCAGAAGAACTTTGCCGTTTATTTTAACTGATATATTTTTAAGTTCTATCATTTCACATTATTTCCCAGATGACTTTTGTGAAAATGAAGTCCACTACTAACACCACCATTGAAGAGGTAACCACGGAGTTAATAGCATTCTTCCCGAGGTTTGCAGTGCTTTCTCTGGTCAAAAGCCCGTAAAAACAGCTTATGCTTGATATAAAAAATGAGAAAAAGACCGGCTTGCAAGTCCCGACAAAGATATCCTTGAATTCAAGAATATTTATGGCAGTATTCCAGAAATAAGCCAGATCAATATGGAATGTCAGGTTTGTAATGGCCATTCCTCCTAAAATGCCCGCCATATCGGCAATCATTGTAAGAGGAAGAAACATAATAAGAGCTGCAGTTACCCTGGGGATTACTAGTTTTACAACCGGGTTGAGGCCAAATGCCCTCAGGGCATCAATCTGCTCGCTCAGCTGCATGGTCCCGATTTCACTGGTGTTCTTAGCACCTGTCCTGGCAGCAAGAAGAAGGCCTGTAATTGCAGGGCCCAGTTCCCTTATCATACCGTATGAAACCGTGCGGCTTATCATCAGTGTGGCGCCGAACTTCTCCAGGTTATGCCCGGTTTCTATGGCAAGTATTATCCCTGTAAAGAGTCCTCCCGAGAGAACCAGAAACACCGCCCTTGTGCCTATTAAATACATTTCAGACAAAACAGAAGCCCAGTTTTTTCTTACCGTCGGCGAGAGCTTAAATATGTCGGCAACCAGGAAAGAGTAATCCTGGAGTATTTTAACCTTTTGGGTAAATGTTGTTTTAACAGGACCTATAGCTTCAGCCATTACGCCCCCTTTTAGATTTTAAGAGTTCCAAACCCATAACTCTGCTTAGCTTAAGCCAGCCCCCTTAGTTTTAATAATAAGTTTTATTTTACTCTTAATCTATTTCATTTATTTATCACTTAATGTAAAGTTAGAGAAGTGCCCGGCAGGAAATTGTTGCAGAGGATCCCCCCAAGAGGACACCGGCAGTTGTATAGAATTGAATTTAAGACGGAAGAGGCTCTGGCTGCCGGAATCATTTTGCCCGGCAGCCATGTGAAGTGGTATTATCCTTCTTCAAGAATATGCTCCACCTTGTCGGCAGCAATCTGGTTCAGGACCGATTCCGGTATTTCACTCTTCGCCTTCACTACGGCATCAGCCTTAATGCGCTGGAATAAGACACGTATTGCCTCATCCATATACACGTCCGAAACCTCCTTTGCCTCCCATTCATAATATGGGAATAGTTCTGTATAATATTTAATGTTTGTCATGATCTTACGTGTGCCGGGCGTCCACTCGACGTGGCTTGTAGAAATAGGATCAGGTCTCCTGTTGGCAGCAACCAGTTTCTCATCCTGATAGCAGAACGGATGAGCTCCCAGATAATGAGCCAGCTTATTGCATTCCAGAAGCAGTTCCTCAGTAGTTTTAAGTTCCTCAGACATCGCTCCCTCCATATTTTAATTGAAAGGTATAAAGACAAGATGTAGAAGTGAGATGTTATATATTGGAAATTTAGCAATCGGACAACAATAGTCAATCCCATTTTTAATGAGAAAAGGCCCTTTTCCCTTGTAACCTTAGCAAAGATGCTTTTGAAGATAATTGTTTTTCAGAATTTAAGTTCTATTTCATATCTGAATTCAGGCAGACTGAGGCGGAACTCAGATCCTTTTCCAGGTTCGCTTATTACTTCAAGAGTACCGTTGTTTTTATCAACAAATTCTTTGCTGAGTATGAGTCCCAGCCCTGTTCCCCTTTCATTGCTCGTACCAGGAGTAGTAACCTTTTCCCCGATGGCAAAAAGCTTCTTCTGATTTTCAGGGCTAATACCCACGCCGGTATCAGAAACAGAAACAACTGCTTTTGATTGGCTGTTTTCAACCCTGATAAGCACCTTTCCGCCGGGCTGTGTAAATTTAATTGCATTTGAAACGAGATTTCTAATGACGGCATCAATCATATTCTTATCGGCATAAATTTCAACCTTCTCAGGAGAATCAATATTCAGTGTAATATTCTTTCTGACAGCACTGATTTCATAGATATTGAAAATGTCCTCTGTGAGCTCCTTCAGGTTGAATTTTACAGGAGAATATTCCATACCGCCGGTCTGAAGCCTGGACCACTGGAGCAGGTTTTCAAGCAGGTCAAAAACGCTTTTTGCAGATTTATTGATATTCTTCGCAAAGGTCCTTATCTCTTCTGGTGAAAACTGGTCAAAATCGCTTGCCAGGAATTCTGAAAACCCGAGCAGTGAACTGAAGGGGTTCTTAAGGTCGTGTGAAATGATTGAGAAGAACTTATCCTTACTATCGTTTAATTCCTTAAGTTCCTTTTCAAATTTTTTCATGTGTGTAATATTCTGGAACATGGCCATACCGGCTGTAACCGTGCCCAATTCATCTTTGATCGGCAGAGTGTAGACCAGATAAAAGTTGTTCTGGGCTCCGCCGAGTTCAAACATATTGCTTTCTCCCCTTAGGGCGGCGTTGCAATGGGGGACAAGCATTGCGCAGATTCGTTCATTGAAGGTTTCATAAATGCTTTTACCCTCGATCTCTTCCCTGCTGAAGCCGGCATTTTCTATCTCCTTTCCTTCAGCGAGCAGATATCTCAGATTGTGGTCAAAAAGAATAACAGCACCGTTGGGGAAGTTACTTGCCAGTGTCCTGTAGCGTGATTCGCTAAGACGCAGCGTCGTTTCAGCCTGCATTTTTTCAGTCACATCGCGCCAGGTAACGGCAATGCCGCTTCCAAGCTTTACAATTCTTATATCAAAGTAATGCCTGCTATGGGGCAAAGAGCTGCCTCCAATTGGAAAGAAATCCTTTTCAAAAGGCATTCCTGTATCTGCCGCATGACAGTATTCACGGAATAAGCCGGCTTCCAAAAGCTCCGGATAATTTTCAAAAAGTCTTGTGCCCAGCAGCTCCTGGCGGGCTTTATTGCTGAATATACATCCGGCTTCGTTGATATATTCATAAATAAAGTCCTCAATTATTCCGTTTTCTTTTCTCTTCGGTTCGAAAATTGCAAAGCAGTCGAGCATATTTTCAATTGAGGTGCGGAAGCGGACCTCTTTTTCAAGGAGGCTTTTTTCCATGTTCTTTCTTTCAGTAATATCCTCAACTGTCCCCTGGTAAAGGATCCCGCCATTGTCATCTTTAATAATTCTTGCATTTTCTCGCAGATAAATGAGCTCGCCATTCTTTTTGAGCCAGGCATTTTCCAGGCCAATTACTTCGCCATTTTTCTCCATGAGTTCACGGAAGTGTTTTCTGGAGTACCCGTGGTTAAGAGAAGCCTCGTCCTCCAGATTTATTCCTGAGAAATCCTCAAAGGAATCGTAGCCCATCATTTTAATAAGCGCCTCGTTTGCCTTTAAGATTTTCCCGCCGGGAGTAGTTATAAATACTCCGATAGGTATATTATCAAACAGATCCCTTAGGATTTCAGTGTCGGATTTTGATATTCCTGCCATTATTCCGTTCGATTATTTGTTCGAATAGTCATTTATCTTTTTCAGAAAAAATAAACATTACATATTATCGGAGATAATAAATGATTTTAAAGATGGGAAAATTCAATTAAGAGACAATTCCGGTATGGGGATTTTTAGTCGTTGATGCTGGAGAATCTAAGAGGTATAATAGGCATGAAAACGTACTTCTTATCAGGTTCTTACGGCTAAGGAGACAGAAGTGCAGCTACATATAAACAGGCAGTTTATAGTAATGCAGAGGCTGTTTAGTTTGCAGTAAGAATCAGAAGCTCCGCCATAAAAAGGCGGGGCTTTTTTCTTTATCAAGGTTTTAATACTCTTCAAGAATGTAAAATTTCTTCAGAGGCACGTCTCCTCAGAAATCTTTGAAGTATTCTGTCTTGCAATTGCGTAGCAGATCGAACGGACAAGTGTGCGGCAGTCGATCTGATATTTTATGAGGTAATCCTGAGCCCCAAGTTTGACTGCCTTAAGAGCCAGTTCCTCATCCTCAAGGCCGGTCATAACTACAACCGGTATATTTTTTGCTTCCTGAAGCAGGCGCGTAAGTGTAGCCAGCCCTGTGCTGTCAGGAAGTGAAAGGTCCAGGAGAATCACATCATACTTATTCTTGTTCAGCTTATCCAGACCCGTAGAAAGGCGAAAAGTCTGTTCAACGGTTATTTTGATCTTTTCCTCCTCCTGGATGATCTGGCTTATATAATGCCCGTCGCCCAGGCTGTCTTCGATCATAAGAGCACTTATTGTTTCCATTCTCAGATAATCTCCTGAAGTTAGTGTCTCTTTAAGTACTATTAAGAAATAAAATTATTTATATAATTGCAACAGTATAACAAATCAAGATTTCTAAAATGACTTTTCGGGAATAACCCGGTCTGAGGCGATATTAACCAAGTCTAATTTGTATTAACGGATGGTCTTTTCTCCCTTCCCCTGGCAATTCTTACAAAACTTGAGACAATAAAGTCGTAATCTTCCAGTGAGGCGGGTTTTGTAAAATAATAATCTGCCCCTAGGCTCCTGCATTCCTCCTCATCCCGTGGGTTGGATGAGGAAGTAAGAACAACAACAGGTACCTGGCGGAATCTGCTGTTGCAGCTGATTTTGGCAAGCACCTCTTTGCCGTTAAGTCTGGGCATATTAAGGTCCAGTACAATAAGTGAAGGATCGGGTGCCTCACTGAAGTCCCCTTCCTTGCCGAGATATAAGACAGCTTCCTGTCCGTCCCTTAAGACTGTAAGCTTCACGTCGTGATTGCGTTCACGGATGAAATCATCGATCATCCATATGTCCGCCTTATTATCATCAACAAGCAATATTTCGAGCTGATTTTCCGCCGGCATTGAATTCCCCATTAAAAATTTATAGGAGTCGAAATTCTTATCCCGAAGGGAGTGTAAAGAAGAAGGCAGAACCTTTGCCAATTTCAGATTCGACCCACATTCTGCCGCCATGGCGTTCTATTATTTTTTTACAGATCGTCAGGCCTATCCCGGTCCCGGGATAACTTCCTCTGTCATGCAGTCTCTGAAATATAACAAAAATTCTATCAAAATATTCTTTTTCTATCCCAATACCGTTATCTTTAATGAAAAAAACGATTTTGCTTCCCATCTTATAACAGCCGATCTCAATTTCAGGCATTTTGGCCGGATTGCGGTATTTAATGGCGTTGCTCAGGAGGTTCTGAAACAGCTGCAGCATCTGGGCTCTGACGGCCTTTACAGCAGGAAGGCGGTCGGTTTTTATTACGGCATTTGACTCATCAATGGCAGCTTTAAGGTTCTTAAAGGAATCGGAGACAACCTCATTGAGATCGACCATTTCAAACTTATTCTCCACATTCGAGAGTCTTGAGTAGCTCAGAAGGTCCTGAATAAGGTCCTGCATCCTTCTGGAACCCTCTGTTATAAAGGCTAGCATCTGCTGCCCTTTTTCGTCAAATGCATTCCTGTAGCGCCTTTCAAGAAGTGTGGTATAGTTGCTGACATTCCGGACCGGCTCCTGCAGGTCGTGCGAAGCAACGTAGGCAAAAAGTTCAAGGTCACGGTTGGAGCGTTCAAGCTCAAGGTTTTTTCTTTTGAGTTCCTGCTGAACGCTTAAGAGCTGGTCATTAACCTGCTGCAGTTCCCCGTTCTTTTGCACGGCATTTTCGAAAGTGGACAAAAGGAGGTCAATTATCTGCGTGCGCGAGGAGTTTATAAGATACTGCTCTCCGTCGAATTTAACCTTAACGCCATCGTCTGAAGGAGCTGAATTCCGCCTTAGATGTTTGTTTTCAAGTATGTACTTAATCTTTGAAAGGAGGAATTCCCCTTTGTAGGGTTTGGTCAGGAAATTGTCTGCTCCGGCCTGCAGACCCTTAATGACCTCATGCGGGTCTGTAAGATTTGTCAGGAGAATTACCGGTATATCCCGCAACTGGCTGTGTCCCTTAAGTCTGCGGCATAGTTCATACCCATCCATCCGGGGCATAATAATGTCAGAAATTATAAGGGACGGTTTATTATCCACTGCAGCCTTGAAAGCGCTCATGCCGTCCTGGACTGCAATAACTTCGTAAGATTCTTTCTGCAGAATGTATTTAAGATTTTCAAGCTGGGTAATGCTGTCTTCAGCTATTAATATCTTTTCAGGCATTTGACTCCACTTAATGTTTCCGGGAAAATGATTCTGCCCTTAAAAAGGCAGAACCGTATTCTTCTGATTCCATTTTTTTTAAGTTAAAAATAAATCCATTTAAATGGAACAGTCTATCCGTCTAAATTATACAGCTGTAAATTTATCCGGCCAAATGGTTATACAACTTTTTACGTGGATTTGATCCAGGGTTCTAAAATCCTTCAGGCTTGACTTCTGTACGTGCAAGACCCGAAAGGAACTTAATGATTTCCTCAGGGTTCAGGATCAGCGTAGCAGCGCCCAGGCTGACTGCCTTACCCGGCATGCCGTAGATGACCGAGGAATTCTTATCCTGAGCTATTGTAACAGCACCGGCCTGCTTCATCAGCCTGAGCTCCTCTGCCCCGTCAGATCCCATTCCTGTCAGAATAACACCGACTGCATTGGCACCATACTCCTCGGCAACAGATTCGAAGAGCACTGAGGCTGAGGGACATATGTTGTGCTTTTTCTCCTGGACATAAATAAAATGTCTTTTTCTGATCTTCAGATGCCAGGCATCGGGGGCAATATAGCATCTGCCAGGAATGATCTCTTCGGTATTTTCAGGTATTACGATCGGAATGCGTGAAGTCTCTCCAAGCCACCTTGCAAAGTCAAGCGTGAAGCCTGCTACAATATGCTGAATAATAACAATTGGAATGCTGAAACCCGCAGGAAGCGAGGATAGAATTTTCTGTATAATCAGGGGACCGCCCGTGGAGGCTGCAATTGCAATAACTTCAGGTCGCAGTGCTTTTGATTGCGGCAAATTTTTTGACGCCTGAAGAGACTCGGGCATTGTATTAAATTCTGTCTGGTGGTTATGGACTCCTTTCGGCCTGGAAAATCTTTTTATTACCCTTATTTCAGAAAGAAGCTTAACCTGCTGAATGAGTTCTCTGGCATAAATTAAGGACTCCCTGGAGCCCAGGGCACGTGGTTTGTTCATAATTGTAACAGCACCGGCCTCCAGCGCCTTAAAGGTATCCTTCGGATCGTTAGCATCCATAACGCCGCTGATGATAATGACAGGCGCAGGATTTGTCTGCATTATCTCACGCACGGCTTCAAGTCCGTCCATGACGGGCATATTTATGTCCATTGTAATGACGTCGGGCTTTTTACTTGAAGCCAGACTGACGGCCTCCTGGCCGTTTCTTGCTGTAGCAACTACCCTTATAGAAGGGTCGCCTGAGAGAATATTCTCCAAAGTCATCAGAATTACCGGAGAATCATCTGCAATGAGCACATTTATCATTTTAAGCTCACAATTAAATAAGTCTCTGAATTACTTCAAGCAGGTTGCTCTGATCGAAACTGCTTTTGACCACATAGGCATCTGCTCCTGAATCTATGCCGCGCGTTTTATCCTCAGGGCTTGAAAGTGCCGTAATAAGAACCACAGGTGTACTTTTAAGTTTATCATCCTGTCTTATCGATCTGGTAAGATCGAACCCGTTCATCCGCGGCATCTCCACGTCGGTTACAATGAGGTCGAAACTGCCTGTTTTTATTCTGGCAAGAGCATCAACTCCGTCAACTGCCAGAGTAACATTATAACCGGCAGATTCCAGTATATCCTTCAGGAGAATCCTTGAAGTAATCGAATCATCTGCAACGAGTATGCTGCCGGGGCCGCGTTCCATTGCCGCAGCTTCAAAGGAGGTGCTCATGCTGCCCGCCTGGATTGAATCCATAAGTTCATCCGGATTCAGAATAACTGCAAGCCTGCCGCTTCCCAATATGGTGGCACCGCTAAGGTTTCTGACCTTCTGGAGCTGTTTGTTAAAAGGCTTAAAGAGCACCTCGCCTTCATCTATAAGGCTGTCAATAGCCAGGGCCGCAGTTCTGCCGGAAACTGAAACTATGAGTGCAGTCAGGTGCTCAGGCCTGTTTTTCTCCTGCCTGCGTCTAAGACCCAGGAGGTCCTGCAGATAGATAAGGGAAACAGGCATATTGTTATGTAATACGGTTTCCCTGCTTTCGGCCGTTTTAATTTCAGAGGTTTTTATTCTGCTAATCTGTTCGACAAATCCTGAGGGGACAACAAAAAGCTGCTCAGAGACCTTTACAATAACCCCCCTCAAAGTCGTAAGTGTAACAGGCAGACTGAGGCGGAAGGTGGTTCCTTTACCCGGGGTGGTATGGACGTGTAAGGAGCCCCCGAGCTTATTTACCTTTTCTTTTACAATAGGCATACCTAGCCCTCTTCCTGAAATATCCGTAATCACAGGGCTCGAGGAGACCTCAGACATAAAAATCAGATCCATGGCCTGAGCATCATCCATCTGGTCAGCCTGAGCCTGAGAGATAATTCCGCGCCTTAAGGCAGCATCCTTTAAGCTTTCAGTAGCTATTCCTTTCCCATCATCGCTTACTGTTATCTCAACTAAGCTCCCCCCGATGCCGGCAACACCGATAAAAATTCTCCCCTCGGCCGCCTTGCCATTTTCTATTCTTTCGGCTGGAGGTTCAACTCCGTGATCAACAGCGTTCCTGATAAGATGAATAAGAGGCTCTTTAAGCTCATCTAAAATCCTCCTGTCTACCTTTACATCCCTTCCGGAGAGTTCAAGCCTGACTTCCCTTCCCAGTTCAGCCGAGAGATCGCGGACAATCTTCGGGAAAGCCTCAAGAATATAGGATGCAGGAAACATCAGTGTGTTCCTGATCTCATCGGAGACAGTCCTGAATTTTGAATTAAGTTCATATGCCGAAGTGCGGCCGATCCTGGAAATTGAGTTAAGTTTTTCTTCCAGGAAAGCCATGTTGCCGGAATTTTTTTCAATGAACCCGCTTAAAAGCTCCTCGCCTTTTAGAGCTTTTTTTCCTTCTGAACGGCTAATCCCATAACTAAGCCGTATTTTGTTCCAGTCTTTTTTCCAGTCGGCTATCCTGAGACTGAGTTCGTTCAGATTTTCAAGCATGTGATCGAAGGAAATTTTTACCGAAAGCAGGTCCTCCACCTTCAGAAGAAGAGAATCCAGCTGCCAGGCCGGTATCCTTACGGTCTCCTCCGGCTGCACAGGGCTCCCGGAGTCATCCTTAGAGGTGTTGGCTTCAGCAGCTGACATCCTGGCTTTTGAGACTGCCTGTTCGGATAGCGGTGATTCCTCAATCTGAGGAGCATTGGGCTGATTTTCAAAAATTGTGTTAAGCTTCTCTACAATAGAGTCGTAATCACCGAATGCAGATATCTTATCTTCCTCAGAATATCCCACTGTAAAGCTGTGGATAAGATTTATCATTCTGTGCAGAAGATCAAAAACTTCTCGTGAAGGCTGAACGCTTCCCTTCTTTAATGTAGAGAAAACGGTCTCCAAAGTGCGGCAGACGGCTTCAATTTCCATTATACCGACAGCTCTTGCGGCGCCCTTGAGGCTGTGGGCTTCACGGTAGAGATCTTCTGTCAGATCTTCTATTTCCTTTTTGTCCTTAATGCTTTCCAGCTTAATCAGTCTTGCAGACATGCTGCTTACATGCTCTTCAGATTCAATCCTGAATGTAGCAAGAAGCCTTTTTAAGAATTCCTGATCCATTATTTATACAAAATCCTGCTTTCTTGTTTAATCCTTCAGTTTTAATCCTTCAGTCCGAGTGCCGACTAATCAGCCCATCTTAAAAATTGTAACCAGCTCTTTAAGCCTGGAGCTCAGAGTCTGAAGGTCGCGCGCCGAGCTCTCCAGCTGTCTTGTGGTGGTAACGTTCTGTGTGCTGGCAACCTTGATATTTTCCATTGCAAGTGTAATCTGTTCCATGCCTACCACCTGCTCGTGACTTGTAACCGAAGTCTGAAAAGCCGCATCCTTGGCTACATTAATGGTCTCAACGAGTTTCTGTATCGATTCACCCGACTGGCCAGCAAGTTTAATTCCCGTATCGACAATCTTCTCTCCCTGTTCGGTTGCCAGAACGGCAGAGTTAATGGCGTTCTGTATGTCGTTAAGGGCTGAACGTACCTGGGCAGTGGACTGTTTGGATTGTTCGGCGAGGCTTTTTATCTCCTGAGCCACTACGGCAAAAGCCTTGCCGTGCTCGCCTGCCCTGACGGCTTCAATGGAAGCGTTAACAGCAAGAAGATTAGTCTGTTCAGCAATATCGTTAACAGCAAGTATTATGTCGGCAATGGCTTTGCTGTGCTCGGAAAGCCTTATTATATTTTCAGCAATAATAACCATCTGGCTGCCGATTTTATCGATCCCCTCGCGTGTTTCCTCTGTGGATTTCTGCCCCGATTCCGAATAATCGGTTGCACGGCTTGCAATGTCCAGGACGTCGCGGCTCTTGGCATTTGAGTTTTCGGAAGTCTTGCGCACCTCCTCTACAGTGGATGTAGTTTCACCTATTGCGCTTGCTATTTCAGAGGAGCTGGAGGCAAGCTCTGCAACCCCGGCAAGAATTTCAGAAGTGGAGGTGTTAAGAACGTTTGCAGTTTCCTTAAGGTCGCTTGTAACCTTATATAGGTTCGAAATCATTACGTTAAGGGAATTCGAAAGCACGTCGCGTTCTGATCTGGGGCGTGCCTTGACGTTCAGATTTCCGGAGGCAATATTGTTGGATATGGAAGTAATTTCCTTCAGGTAGACGGTCATTCTGCTGAAAGTATCCCAAAGCGAGCCGATTTCATCTTTTCTTTCCAATTCAGGCATTGTAAAATCCACATCTCCTACTGAAATCTTATCCGAGTATTCATCAAGCCTCTGTACGGGCCTTGCAATGATTCTATCCAGGTAATAGACAACGAAGAATAGTATCAGAAGAAGCACTACGGCAATAATAACAAGCTGTGTAATATAGCTCTCAAAGGCCGCATTAACCTCTGCCACGTGCTCACTGACTCTGTTGTTGCTCCTTTCTGAAAGGCTTATTGCGTCTGAACGGATCCCTTCGTATAGGGGAGAAAGATTTTCTCTTCCGTAGAGAGCTGCCTCGCTGGTGCGCCCCTGGCCCGTGAGCTGAATCTGATGCTCTATTCCCTCTTTAAGCTTATCGTAATCGCCTTTCATATCAACTACTTCATTTCTGTCTTCAAACTGGGATAGGTTATAGGAAAGCAAACGGTTAAAGTAAGTCTCCACCACCTGCACCATGTTTCTTGCTTCTGAAACAGAATTAGCCCTTTGATCAGCGTATTCAGGCATAAAAACCTGCTGCATTTTAACCCTGAGCCTGTTCAGATTACTTCTGACTTCAATTGCATCAATTGCGATATTATATTCCACCTCGGCCAGGCGCTGCTGGTTCTGCCTTAAGGAGGACATCTTAGCGGCAGAAATTACCGCCACAACCAGTAAGACAAGGAAGATTACCCCGAAGGCCAGATATAATTTTATTCTGATTGAAAGATTCAAAAACCACTGCATTTCATGCTCCTGAGTTTAAGATTTTGTAGTTTGTTCGTCGTTAACAATAAGTGATCTGTCGTTTAACAATTTTCCCCCGTCCAGAACGACTACCCTCGAACTTGTAACGGCCTTCAGGTATTTCTCTCTTTCGGCACTAAGATCAGCAAGGCTTTGGGAGCTGTTTTCAAGCGAAAGCCTTTTTATTCCTCTGATTTCATCGGCCAGAATGCCGAAAGTCATATCCCTGTCCTGAAGTATTATGACCCTGTCGTAATTGGAAATATTTCCCCCGTTAAGTCCAAAAATCACTCTTAAATCCAGGACGGATATAATATTTCCCCTCAGGTTGATTATCCCTTTGACAAAAGCCGGCGTAAGAGGCATGGGTGTAATTTCCCTCATATGAAAGACTTCCTTGAGGAAAACTGTTTCAACAGCATAGGTCTCACCTCCAAGTGTAAACTCGATTACCTCGAGATCGTTTTTTGTCTCTTCTTCAGATATCTTTTGAGAAAGTTTTCCAGCCCTCCTGTGAAGTATTGCTTTTTTCTCCGTACGGCTTAGTACAGCCGGGGCCTTAGACAATTCTGAGGCCTTCTTAAGCCTTTCTAATATCTGGCTTAAGTTCTCATGGCTTATGCTGTTTTTTCTGTTTCTGTTTAGCATTATAATTGGACAAATTATTTATTACTTATAGTTCTAAGCTGCCTTTCAACTACTTCCTTCATTCTGCCTGCCGTAATACCTTCAGTCTCGGCAAGCACTTCCTCAGGATCGAAAGTGCCCAGTATGTTTAAGGCTTGTTTGAGATGCCTTCGTGCAAGTTCTGTTTCATTATTCTTCCTGTAGACATTTGCCAGGTAGAAGTTGGCAATGAAATTCTCCGGCTCAAGAAAAACGGCTTTCTTTAATTCTTCAATTGCCCCGGTAATATCCCCCGCAAGATTAAGAAGGTTAGCCAGAAGAATATAAAACCTTGCACTTAGCTTATTTTCCTCAATTCCCTTTCGGCACCAGTCAATTGCCAGGTCCGTATCGCCGGCAGAAGTAAGGGCCCTTATAAGGATCTCAAATGCCTCAGCTCTTTTGCCGAGGCTATGGCCCGCCTCAGGGGGAATGGACAGAGTTGACAAAAGAATATTTATTGCCTTTTCATATTCACCCGACTCAAAAAGATATCTGGCTTCTTCACTCGGAACACTTTCTGAAAGAAGGGTTTTCCCGTCTGCCTTCTTCTCAGATTTCAAATGAATCGGGTTTATTTCAGGAGTGCCAGATTTTTTACTTTTCCCCGGCTTTGTTTCTTCTTCCTTTTTTGACTTTTCAGATTTTCTGAAGCTAACTTCTCCGGCACTGGAGGCATGCTTTATGAGTATCTTTTTTTTCTGGAAGAGGACTGTATTCTCAAAATTTATTCTTGCAAACTGCCTGGTGTAATTGCTCGAAATTTCAGCAAGCCCAAGGGCCAGGAATCCGCCTTCATACAGCAGTTCATAAAAGCCGTTTACGGCTTTTATCCTAAGATCTTCGCTGAAATACATAAGAACATTTCGGCAGAAGATAATATCGAACTTACCGGTGTGATGAGGTAAGTGATAGCTGCCCCCGGCCAGGTTCAGAAAGCTGAAACTGACCATGGCCTTTATTTCATCACTTATCCTGAACTTGTTACCTTCCGCAAAAAAATACTTTTTCTTTAATGAATCGGATACTCCGCGGAATGACCAGTTGCTGAAAAGGCCTTCGGAGGCCCGCTTGAGAAAATCGTAGTTAATGTCGGTAGCCGTAATATTAAGGCGTAAATGCCTCTCAGGAAAGAGTTCCTTAAGCATTATGGCAATTGAATAAGGTTCCTCACCCGTACAGCATCCGGCACTCCAGATGTCAAGCCGTCCGTTCTTATTTACAAAATTAATTATCTCCGGCTTCAGGGCCTCAAAGGTTGCAATTTCACGGAAGAAATACGTTTCCCCGATTGTAAGATATTTTGCCAGAAGATTTATTCTCTCAGACTGCGGGACGCTGAAGAGAAAATCCACGAACTCGTCAGTTTTCCTGAAGTTGCTTTCCCGGGCAGCCAGGTTTATGATCCTTTCAAGCTCATGGGCCCGTTCAACAGGATAGTATATCCCGAGAAAATCGTTTATATATTTAAGCAGATCATTCAGATGCATATTAAAGCCGGTTTAGCCTTTGCCTGAAAGTTTTCTTATGATTTCATCAAGCTCATAGATGTCAATGCTTAGAAAGAAATCCCCCGCCTCATGAATGATGACCAGATCCCCAGCCGTATCGAAAATCCTGCTTTTATAGTCCAATTCCGGCCAGGATGAATTAAGGCTTTTGATCATATTATCCGGCACGCTGAAGGTTTCAAGAACCCTGTCCACATGCACAGCAAAGCGGCGGTTTTGGTTTTGGAGTATGATAATTTTATCCTCCGGCTCAACTTCTTTCTCAGGGAGCGAAAACTTCCGCCTGATGTCCAAAACCGGGAGTACTTCGCCGTGGAAGTTAATGACTCCGAGCAATATGTCGGGACCTTCTGGCAGTTCTGTAATCTCAACAGCGTTAAGGACCCGGTCAACATCCCTGACGTAAAAGGATATTTTATTATTATCAATCTGAGCAGTCAGAATATCCAAGTTTCCCCACCAAGGTGTAAAAAAGAAAGATAGCAAATTATGGAAAAAGTTCAAAACAGCTTAAATTTCAGATTCCGGGGGATAATCTTGAATAGGATGGATATATTCGGCTGCCGGCAGAAAACATGTTCCTGCCGACAGAAATTTCAGCGGCATTAGATTTTCATAGAAGAGTAATTTCTTTTTATGAAAACTCCAGCAGCAAAGAATTGTAACCTGCAGGAAAAGAGCTGATTTCAATCTAACAAGTGCAAAGAAAACCATTCAGGTAAAAACTTTTTCCCGGGCGGCTTTATTCAACTTTGAATTCTTCTGCATCCCAGGCCGGGATCAGGCCGAAGAGTTTTTCCTCGTATACTTCATGCGGCTCCTTTTCGGGCGGAAATGCTTCCTCAAAACGCAGCTGGTCAGTTTTGGATTTTGTCATATGGATCGTTGTGGGCTCTTTACCGTAGGCATCGATAAAATCGCAGATCATCTTAAGAATTTCCTGTTTTATAGTCATAATACCACCTCAATTTGTCAAATACGCTGTTAACTTGTTCCTTTCTGTCATTAATATTATGCTGAAATTGCATACGGAAACTTTGAAAAAATTCCCGAGATTGTCAATGCAGTTGACTAACTATTATTACCAGCGGCACCCTGAGGGCAGAACAATTATTTTAGTAGTTCATTATAAATCCCTTTTAACCAAGGAATTAGATTTCTGTTGCTATTTAACAGTTTATTTGAAATTTTATATCAAACAAAAAGCATGGAATAACTTGAACTCACAGGATAATACAATGAGACAGGATGACTTAAATGATATCAGAGGAAAGTTACTCGACAGGAAAAACAGGCTTGTGGCCCTTACACAAAAGTACGTCTCGGCCTCCGAGATGGTAAATCTTCTGGAGGATGTTGAAGCCGCATTAATGCGAATAAATGAGGGCACATTCGGAACCTGCGAAATATGCGGGGGGCCTATTGAAACAGAGGCTCTTGAATCGGATCCTACAATAAGATTTTGTCTGGACGACATGAACCCGGAACAGCAGCGGAGCCTGGAGGAGGATCTGAAACTTGCCATGAAAATTCAGAGAAAGCTCCTGCCCCAGATGGATCTTAAAGTGCCGGGATGGGACATATCCTATCATTATGAACCTGCAGGCTTTGTAAGCGGCGACTACTGCGATATAATTACTCCCGATGAAAACAGCGACCATCATTATCTCATCATGGGGGACGTTTCCGGCAAGGGTGTAGCAGCCAGTATGCTTATGACGCATCTTCATGCAATGTTCCACAGCCTGATCGGCTTAAACCTTAAGTCGAACGAGATAATGGAAAGGGTCAACAGGCAGCTCTGCGAAAGCACAGCCTCATCCCAGTTTGCAACGCTCATTCTTGCAGATGCCTTTGACGACGGGAAAGTTGAACTTACAAACGCCGGCCACTGCCCTCCCATTTTATTCAGCAGCGAAAACTCCATGGAACTTGCACCCAACGGTATACCCATGGGAGTTATGTGCGGCTCTGTTTACGGCAGCAGCTTTGTTGAGATGAAACAGGGCGACGTGCTCTTCATTTATACCGACGGCCTAAGCGAGGCATCCATAAATGATGAGGCATTTGAAACAGACAGAATATTCAGACTAGGAAAGAATTTTAAGTCAATGACCAGCCGGCAGGTTGTTGAGTCCGTTAAAACTGAACTTAACAGCTTTTTGAGCGGAACACCAAAGACCGATGATCTTACAATTATGGTGCTGAAAAGGCTGTAGAATACGGATCTGATAAAGCAAAGTACACGGAGCAGGCATTCATAAATGACTTAATAATCATACAAAAAACTTGTTTAATATAATTAATAAGCAGTCCGGCAGTCTTTGTCTATTTTTTTTCAGCGCCTTGCTTGTTTGTGCGGATGATACTGGCACTTTTATTTGTCCAGTCTCTAACAGTGATGAAACTATGTGAAAGAAGAAGTTATGATTAACATCTTATTGGCAACAAGTTCCGGGATTGTGAAAAAAGGATTTCTAAGCCTCCTCTATAATGAACAGGATATGAATATTAGCCGTGTTGCCACTACAGACATTGAAATGTTTGAGATTGTGCTCAAGGAGATTTTTGACGTGGTGATTATGGATGTGGACCTGATTGGCAGAGGCCCCATTGAAACCCTCGATGATTTGCGTTCTATCTCCCCTTTTACTCCTGTGATTGTCCTAAGCTCAGTTTCCGATGACTCATACCTATGGAATATATTTAAGGCCGGAGCTACAGGCTATCTGAAAAAGGATACAGAACCACAGGAGTTCAGAGATACCATAAGGCGCGTCAGTGCAATGAGACCAAGCGAGTAGCATCACCCCTTCCAATTTATGCTTCTTTACAAACCGCTATAAAAACGGAAATTGAATAAATTTGTCACTGATTTGTTCATGGTAATATTTTTATCTTTTGGAATCAGATATTTATAACTAAAACCAAAAAGATGGAAACTAAAGAAATAGATTTTTATTTAAGGCTCAGAAGGCATGTAAAAGACTGGTTCAACAGCAAGGCCGGGCAGAATCAGAAATGGAGTGAATTCATACTCATTGCTCCGGATATGTTTTATCTTCTCTATAAAATCACCATGGATCCCGAGGTGCCGATTGCAAATAAGTTAAAAATCGGGGCGGCCATAGCTTACTTTATTTCCCCCATAGATTTAATTCCTGAGGCTTTCTTTGGGCCTTTAGGCTACCTTGATGACGTTACAGTTGCTGCCTTTGCACTCAATCAGCTCATTAGAGACATAGACCCTGAAATTGTAAGAAGGCATTGGGCCGGCGACAGGGATATTCTCATGGTTCTGAAAACTATTCTTGCAAACGCAAACATTTTTCTGGGCAAAGGAATTTTTAAGAAAGTTAAAAAGCTTTTTGGCAAAAGGTAGTATTCTTTTTCTAATTGGAGTATATTTAAGTACTCTAAAAATTGAGGGCTATACTTTATGGAAAGCAAACTTTTTACTCCTTTAAGAATAAGAGACTTGAGGTTCAAAAACAGAATATTTGTCTCCCCCATGTGCCAGTATTCCAGTAAGGACGGCCTTGCAGACACATGGCACCTGGTTCACCTGGGCAGCCGTGCCGTAGGAGGTTCAGCCCTCGTAATATCAGAGGCAACTTCTGTTTCACCTGAAGGCCGGATTTCACCCGGAGACCTTGGAATATGGTCGGAAAAACATGCTGAGGCACTTAAGCCTGTTACAGAGTTTATTAAAAACCAGGGATCCATTCCAGGCGTGCAAATAGCTCATGCAGGAAGAAAAGCTTCCACAGCCTCCCCTTTTGCCGGCGGCGGACCACTCCCGGAAACTGCAGGGGGCTGGCAGACGCTGGCACCTTCGGCCGTTCCTTTTGATACTAACTACCCCGTTCCGAAAGAAATGGATAAAAATGAAATTGAAACTGTTCTTCAGCAGTTCGTTCAGGCGGCCCAATTCAGCCTTCAGGCGGGCTTCGAGGTTGCAGAGCTCCACTTTGCTCATGGCTATCTTCTGCATGAGTTCTTGTCCCCTCTGAGCAATAAAAGAAATGACGAGTTCGGAGGCAGCCTCGAAAACAGAATGAGATTCCCTCTGATGATTGCCCGTGAAGTAAGAAACCTCTGGCCTATGGATAAACCGGTGTTTGTCAGGATTTCAGCTACCGACTGGACTGAAGGCGGCTGGGACATAAAGCAGTCAGTAGAGTTTGCCAGAAAACTCAAGGAAATAGGGATAGATCTCATCGACTGCTCCTCGGGAGCAATAATACCGAACGTTAAAATTCCAGCCGCTCCGGGCTATCAGGTCCCCTTTTCGGAGGAAGTTAAAAAAGAAACCGGTATTATGACCGGTGCCGTAGGCATGATTACTGACCCCGAGCAGGCAGAAGAAATTGTAGCCTCCGGGAAAGCCGATGCGGTTATTATAGCAAGAGAACTCCTGAGGAATCCGTACTGGCCCCTCCATGCTGCCTCGAGGCTTGGAGCCGAGATCCCATGGCCTGTGCAGTACGAAAGAGCCAGGATTTCAGGCAGGAAAAGATAAGATTTGGAAGAGTTTAACTTAAAACCGATCGGCATTCTCCGTTCAGAAAAAAAGTACCGCTATGAGACTCCCCGCCAGGGAGTACTCTCAGATGACACTGAGTCGGTAATTGAACTGGAGCCTCATCTGAATTTTGAACAGGCCTTAAAAGACCTCGAAGGGTTTGACAGGATCTGGGTAATCTATCTTTTTCACCTGAACCCGAACTGGCGTCCTTTGGTTCAGCCGCCAAGGCACTCAAGAAAAAAAATAGGCGTTTTTGCAACCAGATCTCCCCACAGGCCCAATCCCATAGGCCTAAGCTGCGTAAAGCTTAAAAGGGTGGACGGCCTGAAGGTATTTATTACCAATTCCGATATTCTGGACGGCTCCCCCGTCGTCGATATAAAGCCGTACCTCCCGTATTCTGATTCATTCCCGGAAAGCAGAACCGGGTGGGTTACCTCAGGCCTTGAGGAAATGTTTTCTGTTGAGTATACGGAGCTTGCCCGAATGCAGATGTCATGGCTGAAAGATACCTCAGGCATAAACCTATTCGGGTTCTCAAAACTGCAGCTTGAATTTAAGCCTTTTGACAACTCAAGAAAAAGAATAAGGATTGTTTCAGCAACGGAAGCCGGTTTTGGCAGCTTCGTACTTGCTTACCGCACATGGAGAATTTACTATGAGGTAAATGAGTCGGATAAAAAAGTTCTGATCAAAAATATTGCATCCGGCTACACAAAGGAAGAGCTTAAAGTGAAGTCTCCTGACCCGTATGAGGATAAGCCGCTGCACAGAAAATTCAACAAAACAGATTTTAATAACCTCTAAATTTATAAAATGATGAAAATTGGAATTATTGGACTTGGAAACATAGCACAGAAGGCATACCTGCCCGTTATACTAAACAAAAAGGAAGTGACTCCTCTTCTCTGCACGCGCAACCCGGAAACGTTAAAATCGCTTTCTGAAAAGTACCGCGTTGAAGGAGCCGTAGAGTCTGTCGATGACCTTCTTAAACATGACCTGGATGCTGCTTTTGTCCACTCATCAACTGAATCTCATTTTGGGATAGTTGAAAAACTCATAAGGCGTAAGGTCCCTGTTTTTGTTGATAAGCCTCTTAGCTACCATTACAGCAAGGCTGAAGAACTGGTAAATCTGGCAGAGAAAAAAGGCGTATGCCTTTTTACAGGTTTTAACAGGCGTTTTGCCCCGATGTATTCGTCTCTAAAAAGTCAGGAAGCCCCGGGTATTACCATAATGCAGAAAAACCGTTTTATGCTCCCTGAGGATACAAGGAGGTTTATCTTTGATGACTTTATTCATGTTGTCGATACCATAAGGTTCTTAAGCCCTGAACTCTCGAGGGACATTACAGTAGACCATTATATGAAGGAGGGTAAGCTCCTGCACGTATCGGTCCGCTTCAGTGCCTTGGACTATACGGCCACAGGCATAATGAATCACGACAGCGGCATTACCGAAGAGGTGCTGGAAGTGATGAAAGATGGGCAAAAGCACGTTGTAAAGAACCTGACGACGAAGACACTGTACAGCAATAATGAAGAAAAGAAGGTAAAATTCAACGACTGGGATACAGTTTTGTTCAGACGTGGTTTTGAAGAAATGATCCGGCATTTTCTAGAAGTGGTCAAAAATAAGGAATTCTCAAGGGTTCCCCCTGCCGACAGCCTCCTGACACACTGGTACTGCGAGGAGATTGTAAGAAAAATTGAAAACACATAGGTTTTAACAGCCTTTTTCGCATAAAGCACTAATAATTCTCTTGAAATTCTTGGCTTCTGAAATATTTTAAATATAAAGACATAATGAAAAGGTTAAGCTTATGACACGAGAGGTAATTCCGGAGAATGAATGGGTCGTCTTTTTTCATGACTTCACAAAGGCAAACAGAGACAAGATAATTACAATTGAAGTTTATAACGACAGGAAAGAAAAAATTGACGAAGTTACAAATCTTCCCCTGAGAGAAGTCAATATTTTGAATGCCGACAAGGAGAATTCCGTTGCACAGGTAATAGCTGGTCTTACTTCATCGGTTTCTCATTTTATTGACAAGACTAAGGAAGTTATTTTAGAGAAAACCGGGAGCGGAAACCCCAAAACGCTCTACATTAACTCCTCGTTAGGAAGAGGAACTGTTATTTATTTCCATTCAATGGCAGAGTAGTTACACCTCCGGATAATACCGGAGGTGCCGTCTGGTTTTATTTCGATTTAACCTCAATTTCCAAATTACTCCCCTCTGCGAAGATTTATTTAAACTTTAAGGGTAAGAACACACCGCGTAAGTTTAATTCACTTGACATTACCTGCATCAAATAGTATTTTTGGGGAAAAATTTATAAAAAAATACTATGCTTACCGAATTTGGCAAAATCTTTATCTTTTTATTGTTGGCTATATTTTTTGTTATAGTAGCCGTACTGTTTTCAAAGTTTATTCGTCCTTCCAGACCCACAAAGGAAAAACTCCTGACATACGAATGCGGAGAAAATCCTGAAGGATCTCCATGGATCAAATTTAATATCAGGTTTTACGTTGTAGCCCTGATATTTTTAATTTTTGACGTGGAAGTTGTACTCCTCTTCCCATGGGCTTTATCCTACAGACAATTCGGGCTTCCGGGTTTCCTGGTAGGGGCAATATTTTTATTAGTACTTGGTTTGGGTATGGCGTATGAATGGCGTAAAGGAGATCTCGAGTGGGCCCGCCCTGTTATTCATCCTCCGGTTTTGAAAAAGCAAACCTATAGCAAAGATGGACTCCTTCAGGAAGCCGAGAGAACTGAGGAAACTGCTGCAGTTCTTGAGGACCAGCAGGTCCGGTAGTCAACGCTTTTATTTGGGAAAATATCATAAAAAGAATAAAATCATGAAAAGTTTATTAGATCAGGAATTTTCAGACAGTAATATTGTCATTACAAAGACAGAGGACTTGTTAAACTGGGCACGTTTGTCTTCTGTCTGGCAGCTCGGATTTGGTCTTGCCTGCTGTGCAATTGAAATGATGGCAACTTCAGCTTCACATTACGATTTCGACCGCTTTGGCGTTATACCGAGAGCTACACCCCGTCAGGCTGACGCAATTATTATTTCAGGCACAGTGACTCTGAAGATGGCAACTCGCATAAAGCGTCTTTACGAGCAGATGCCCGATCCCAAATATATAATTTCCATGGGAAGCTGCTCAAATAGCGGCGGCCCGTACTGGGAACACGGCTACCATGTATTAAAGGGAATTGACAGAGTTATACCGGTTGACGTTTACGTCCCCGGCTGCCCGCCAAGGCCTGAGGCACTCTTAGAAGGCCTGTTAAAATTACAGGAAAAAATCAGAAACGAATCACTGGTTAAGAAAACCGCATGAAAACTAGAGAAGAAATTTTTAACGTCCTGAAACAGGAATTTCCAGAGGATGTATTTGAAATCCTCAATCAGCCCATGGAACCGATCATAATGGTTGATCCCAAGGCAATTCACAAGGTATCATTTTACCTGAGGGATACCGAAGGGCTTAAGTTTGATTCCTTAATGGTTTTATCAGGAGTTGACGATGCCAACGGTGAAAAGACCACCGATGCAGACGGCTCACAGACCATTAATGGCGGTACACTGAGTGTTTACTACCACCTGGAATCTTTGGAACTCGGCCATAAAGTCACGCTTAAGGTTTCTACTCCAAGGGATAACCCTGAAGTTGAATCTGTTGAGAGTGTATGGAGATGTGCCGACTGGCATGAAAGAGAAGCCTATGACATGTTCGGCATTAAATTCCTGCACCACCCGGATCTCAGACGGATCTTAATGCCATACGACTGGGATGCAGGATATCCTTTGAGAAAAGATTACAAGAATCCGGAATTCTATCAGGGAATGAAAAT
Source organism: Ignavibacteriales bacterium (assembly GCA_036261625.1). Lineage (GTDB taxonomy): Bacteria > Bacteroidota > Ignavibacteria > Ignavibacteriales > SURF-24 > JAAXKN01. Next base: position 29,370 of record DATAKL010000065.1, read on the forward strand.
CCCCTACTGATTTAATCCGGCCAAAAAATAAACAAATTCCGGCAAAAACAATTGTTAATGATTTAGCGAATAAAAAATGGCATTAAAAACTGAAGAAATGGTATTAAACATGGGGCCTCAGCACCCTTCTACTCACGGCGTGCTGAGACTTGAAGTTGAACTTGACGGCGAACTTGTCGTCAATGTAAAACCCCATATTGGATATTTACACCGCTGCTTCGAAAAGCACGCTGAAGCCATGAACTATAATCAGGTTGTTCCCTATACGGACAGACTCGACTACCTGGCTTCAATGTATAACAGCTTCGGCTATGCTGTGGCAGTTGAAAGATTACTTGGTATCCAGGTCCCTGAGAGAGTTGATTACATCAGGGTCATCATGGGAGAGCTGCAGAGAATTGCTTCCCACCTGGTTGCAGTAGGAACATACGGCGTTGATATTGGTGCCTTTACACCCTTCCTCTACGGCTTCCGCGACCGCGAAAAGATACTCACTCTCTTTGAGATGACCTGCGGTGCCCGTCTTCTTTACAATTATAACTGGGTTGGCGGCTTGTCACACGACCTGCACCCGGATTTTGTGCCGATGACAAGGGAGTTCCTGAAGTATTTCAAGGGCAGCCTGGTAGAGTTCAACAATCTCCTTTCTTTCAATAAGATATTTATTGAACGCACGGCTAACGTAGGGGTCCTTCCTCTCGATACAGCCGTTAACTACGGCATAACGGGACCTAACCTGCGGGCAAGCGGAATGAAATGGGACTTAAGGAAAAACGACCCGTATTCTGTTTACGACAGATTTGATTTTGAAATTCCCGTCGGCCGCGGCGAAAAAGGCACTACGGGCGACTGCTGGGACCGCTACTATGTGCGAATCCGTGAGATGGAGGAAAGCGTTAAGATTATTGAACAGGCTTTAGACCAGCTCCCCGACGGAGACATTCAGTCGGCCATACCAAAGAGAATTAAACCTCCTGTAGGCAGCGTATACGCCCGGGTTGAAAATCCGAAGGGAGAATTAGGTTATTTCATCGTCAGTGACGGATCAGCCAACCCGTTCAGGCTGAAGGTCAGAGGTCCATCCTTTGTTAACCTGGCAGTCCTGGGAGAATTGTGCAAGGGCCATCTTGTTGCTGATATAATAGCAATTTTAGGTAGTATAGATATAGTTCTGGGAGAGGTGGACAGATAATGTATAATCTATTAAACAATCTAATCGGTAATGAATACGTTGCTGCTGTAATTGCTGCAGCTCTTCCCCTATTCGTATTTATTCTGCCATTCGCTCTGGCGGCAGTTCTTCTTGAAAGAAAAGTTTCGGCATTCATGCAGGACAGACTCGGACCTAACCGTACAGGTTACCGCGGACTTCTGCAGACGGTTGCTGATATTCTGAAACTCATTCAGAAAGAAGACATTACGGCTACAGATGCCGATAAAAAACTCTTTAATCTGGCTCCCGTGCTCGTATTTGCAGGCAGTTATGCTGCTTTTGCTGCAATACCCTTTTCGGGAGCTTACATAGGCTCAAATATCGACCTTGGAATGTTTTTCATTCTGGCTATTTCAAGTATTGTTGTAGCAGGAATTCTCATGGGCGGCTGGGCTTCAAATAACAAATACTCCCTTCTGGGCGCCATGAGAAGCGCGGCTCAGATAATAAGCTATGAAATCCCGACAGCTCTTGTAGTTCTTTCACTTGTTCTTGTTACCGGCACTTTGAGCCTGAGCAAGATCAGCGAACAGCAGACGGCTTATTTCTGGAACTGGAACATTTTAGGCGGTGCAGGCCTCGGTTTTTCGAAGCTTCTGCTCATCCCTTTTATGATAGTTGGATTTGTTATCATTTATATTAGCACTCTGGCTGAGGTAAACAGAACCCCGTTTGATATTCCTGAGGCAGAAAGTGAGCTCGTAGCAGGTTTCCACACCGAGTATTCAGGAATGAAATTCGCAATGTTTTTCCTTGCCGAATACGCAAATATGTTTGCAGTCTCTGCAATCGTTGCAACGCTGTTCTTCGGCGGCTATCAGTCGCCTTTCGGATATCTTGGAAACACGCTTCACATCTCCTGGCTGGTTCCACTGGAGCAGTTCTTCTGGTTTACGGTAAAAGGAATGTTCTTTGTGCTCGTACAGATGTGGCTCAGATGGACACTCCCGCGCCTTAGGGTCGACCAGCTGATGACTGTCTGCTGGAAATATTTAATTCCTTATGCTTTTGTCAATTTGATCATAGTAGGTCTAATAACTTTACTTTAATATATGAAACAATATCTTAAAAATACCTGGGAAGCAATATCTACAGTTTTAGTGGGAATGATAATCACACTGAAGCACCTGTTTGTTCCTTCCGTAACTATTCAATATCCGGAAGTTAAAGTTCAACTTCCCGACAGGGCACGTAACAGACTTTATGTTAATATTGATGACTGTATCGGCTGTGACCAGTGTGCCAGGGCATGCCCGGTAAGCTGTATTTCCATTGAAACAGTAAAGGGAATGCCGACTGAGGATTTAGGTAAAACTTCAAACGGCAAGAAAAAAGCTCTTTGGGTTACCAAATTCGATATAGATATTGCAAAGTGCTGCTTCTGCTCGCTCTGCACGTATCCCTGCCCTACCGAATGCATAAAGATGACAGATGTTTATGAATTTTCGGAATACGAAAGGTCAAATCTTTTGTATCAGTTCTCAACTCTTACTGAAGATGAAGTAAGTCAGAAGAAAGAGAATTTTGCAAAAATGGAAGCAGAAAAAGCAGCACAGAAAGCAGCTGCCGCTGCAGCTCCCAAGGCGGCTGCAAAACCGGCCCCTGCTCCGGCTGCAGCAGAGGCACCTAAAACAGATACAGAAAACAAACAATAAAACGGTGAAATTATCAATATGAACATCTATGATATAGTATTCTATCTGTTTGCAGCTATCACTTTGGTCTCGGCCTTTGTGGTTGTAACTGCCAGAAACATAGTCTATTCAGCCTTCAGTCTGCTCTTTACCTTCTTCGGCGTTGCGGGCTTATACGTGCTGCTTGGAGCCGACTTTATTGCCGTTGTACAGCTGATGGTTTACGTTGGCGGTATTCTGGTTTTAATTCTCTTCGGCGTCATGTTAACAAATAAAATTACCAGCATTCAGATCAAAACCGGCACGCTTCAGATTGTTCCGGCCATACTCGGTGCGGCTTTGATGGCAGGAGTTTTAATTAAAATCTTTGCCGGCACAAACTGGAAGTCACAGTTGGCGCAGTACCCTGCCCAGACGACGGCTTATGCCCTTGGACGTGTTCTCCTTACAGATTATGTGCTGATATTTGAACTGCTGGGAATTCTTCTGCTGATCGCTTTAATTGGCGCGGCAACAATTGCAAGAAAAGAAGAAAAGGCCGGCTGAAAGTAATATTTTTCAGTCAGCTTAATATTAACAAAGTTTTATAAACGTTATTTCAAAATAAGATTCCGGAGCCTTAAATTGGTTCAAGTTGGATTAACCCATTTTTTAGTAATTAGTGCTATTTTATTCTCATTAGGAATTTTCGGCATCGTCACACGCAAGAATGCCGTTATGGTACTGATGGGATTAGAACTGATCCTTAATTCAGCCAATATTAACTTTGTGGCATTCTCAAGGTATGGTAATTTCGGTCTGAATGGACAGGTGGTAGCACTTTTTGTTATAGTACTTGCGGCCGCCGAGGCTGCAATAGCATTAGCCATTGTATTAAACATTTACAAAACTTTCACCACTGTAAATGTGGATGAAATTGACAAACTAAAAGAATAGCTCTATGACTGAAGCATCATTATTAAATATTTCGTTGGTAATATTATTCCTGCCCCTTTTAGGATTTGCAGCCTTAATATTCCTTGGTAAAAAGATCCCCGGATCACACTGGCTTGAAACTTTCATAATGTTTTCAGCCCTGTGCCTTTCGATTTATGTAGGTTTCGGCAAACTCTCCTATTATGTGGGAAAGGACCTCATAAGCCAGCTTACATGGATCAGTCTTCCTAATGTCCCCCTCTTGGGGAACATCAATATGGATCTGGGTATAAAGATCGACAACCTTACAGCCATAATGCTGTTTGTTGTAACTCTGATCAGCTTTTTGGTACATCTGTTCTCAATAGAATACATGAAAGGCGACTCCAGATATTCCCGCTATTATGCATACCTGGGAATATTCACCTTCTCCATGCTTGGAATCGTCCTTACACATAATATTCTTATGATGTACATCTTCTGGGAACTTGTAGGCCTTTCATCCTACCTGCTTATCGGCTTCTGGTTCGAGAAGAAATCTGCTTCAGATGCAAGCAAGAAGGCTTTTCTTGTAAACAGAGTCGGCGATACCGGCATGTTCATCGGTATTATGATTCTCTTTACAAACTATCATACATTTACTTTTGATACAATCTATGCTCAGATTGCAGCAGGCCACCTCCCCTTTAACAGCCCTGCATGGCTTACAGCAGCTGGCATACTGATCTTCATGGGTGCAGTCGGAAAGTCAGCCCAGTTCCCTCTTCACGTCTGGCTGCCGGATGCAATGGAAGGCCCGACACCGGTTTCAGCACTTATACACGCTGCAACAATGGTTGCCGCAGGCGTTTACCTGGTGGCAAGAATATTTGTAATGCTTACAGCCGATGCAATGCTTACAATTGCAATAATCGGTATGGTAACATCATTTATTGCTGCCACAATAGCCCTTACACAGAACGATATTAAAAAAGTGCTCGCCTATTCAACTGTAAGCCAGCTCGGCTACATGATTATGGCAATGGGTGTAGGAGCATACCAGTATGCGTTCTTCCACCTTGTAACACACGCTTTCTTTAAGGCATGTCTGTTCTTAGGCTCAGGCTCTGTTATTCATGCAATGCACCACGAACAGGACATCAGGAAGATGGGCGGCTTAAGGAAAAAGCTTCCAATTACATATGCAACTTTCTTAACTGCTACGCTTGCCATTTCCGGTGTTCCTTTTACCTCAGGTTTTCTGAGCAAGGATGGCCTCCTGGCAGGGACATACGCCTTCGGTCTCCTCACCGGGCACTGGATAATTCCTGCTGTAGCCTTCCTGGTTGCACTGATGACGGCATTCTATATGTTCCGCCTTGTAATTATAACATTCCACGGAACTCCCAGAGATGAGCATAAATATGACCATGCACATGAATCACCTTTTGTGATGGCATTGCCCCTTGTTGTACTGGCTACCTTATCGGTTTTCTTCTGGTACGGAACAAACCCAATGAATCCTTCATCGGGATGGTTCCTTAGCAAGTGGGTTAAGACTCCGGCTACTGTAGTGCCTCAGCAGCAGAGATTTGACTTTATGAAAACTGAAGTTAAGGAAGCCGGCGCTGTTGAAGAGACTAAGACTGCTGAAGCAGCAGAAACAGAAACTGTTACACATTCAGAACATTACATGCATGCAATGCACCAGGCTCACTACCCTGCCATGGGTCTTTCAATTATTCTTGGCGGCCTCGGAATTCTTCTGGCATTTGCAATGTATCAGTGGAAGAAAATCGACGCTGATAAGCTAGCCGAAAAGTTAGGCCCTCTTTACAGGTTCTCTCTTAACAAGTGGTACATCGACGAGCTCTACGGAGCAACATTTATCGGAGGCACCCTGGCCCTCAGCCGTGCACTGGCATGGTTCGACAGCAAGGTTGTGGACGGAATTGTAAACGGCACGGCCACTCTTACACGGGGACTTTCAAACATCGGCGGCTTATTCGATAAATACATTGTTGACGGAATGGTTAACGGCGCTGCATACTTAAGCGGCTTTATCGGTTTATTCTTCAGGCGGTTCCAGACAGGTAAAGTTCAGACTTATGTTGTCTTTGTGGTTTTCTCAGTAATAATATTATTGTTTATTTTCAGGCCTTTTGGTTTCTAACAACTGGCAAATAATAGAACGCTTTTGTAATTAAAAATATTAGAGGTTAAAGTTCATCATGGCATATTTCCCAATTTTGTCATTTATCACTTTCCTTCCCGTTCTCGGAATGTTAATTATTTTAATGCTTCCGGGAAAACAGGAAAAACTGATCAAAGTGTTGACTGCGGTAATTACCGGTCTTCAGGTGGTGCTCGCAGGCATTATACTTCACAGCTATAACTATTCACTGGCAGGTGTCTTCCAGCAGAATTCTTTTCAGTTTATTGAAAAGTTCAGATGGATTGAAATTTCAGGCCTGTCCTGGCTGGGCACAGTAAAAGTAGACTATTTCCTCGGCATTGACGGAATCAGCGCCCCAATGGTACTTTTAACTGCTTTGATCTCTTTTATTGCCACTCTGTCGAGCTGGAACATTTCAAAGTCCGTTAAAGGGTTCTTTGCCCTCTTCCTCCTGCTTGATACAGGTATGATGGGAGTATTTGTTTCCCTCGACTTCTTCCTGTTCTACGTTTTCTGGGAACTCATGCTTCTTCCGATGTACTTCCTCATCGGCATCTGGGGCGGTCCGAGAAAAGAATATGCAGCTATTAAGTTCTTTATCTACACTCTGGTCGGCTCGGTCTTCATGCTTTTAGTTATGATCGGCCTCTACTTCAGTGCAAAGGAAATGCTGCCCAACGGAACAAGCGCATTTACATTTAATCTGCTTTCTTTAATGGATCCGAAGAATTATACCGCAACCGGTATTCTTTCTCCTTTTAATCCTCACAACCTGAGATTTGTAGCCTACATAGCACTGTTTGTCGGCTTTGCAATTAAAATACCTATGTTCCCCTTCCATACATGGCTGCCCGATGCCCACGTTGAGGCACCGACACCGATCAGCGTCATTCTGGCAGGCGTTCTTCTTAAGATGGGAACCTACGGCATTATAAGAATCAGCTATCCGATATTCCCTGAAATCACACGTCAGTTGGCCTGGTTCATAGCACTATTCGGCATGATTAACATCATCTACGGCGCCCTCTGCGCTCTGGCTCAGAAAGATTTCAAGAAAATGATTGCTTATTCATCTGTTTCCCATATGGGCTATGTCCTTCTCGGCATGGCATCACTTACGACGGTGGGCTTAAACGGAGCAATCTTCCAGATGTTCAACCACGGTACAATAACTGCAATGCTCTTCTTGATTGTAGGCGTTGTTTACGACCGTACACATACAAGAGGTCTCGACGACTTCGGCGGCCTGGCTCTTAAGATGCCTGTTTATACGTTCTTTGTAACAATAGCATTCTTTGCTGCAATAGGCCTTCCCTCGATGAGCGGATTTATTTCAGAATCATTCGTCTTCCTTGGAAGCTTCAGTCAGGACAGCATAAGAACAATTACCATGTTCTCCACGCTCGGCATTCTGCTCGGCGCAGGCTACATGCTCTGGGCACTGCAGAGAGTATTCCTGGGCAAGTTCAACGAAAAATGGAACATGCTCACTGACCTTACGGTACGTGAATATTTAATGTTTATACCATTGACAATCGTAATCTTCCTGCTTGGTATTTATCCTTCAGGCATGATTAACATAATGAATACTTCTGTAAACAGTCTGGTAGACTTTATGAATAAGATGCCGGCTCAGTTTTCTATGTTAGGAAAATTTTAATCAAATATAACTGATGACCATGGAATTTAACACCATTTATAATAATCTATTTTACCTGGTTCCTGAAATTGCGGTTTCTGCATTCCTGCTCTTGGTAGTGCTTGCTGATCTGATACTCGGGAATAATAAAAAGTTGCTTCCTTATTTGTCAATTGCAGGTATGATCGTGGCAGGCTTCTGCGTCATGAACCAGATGACATTCTCCGGCGCAGTGTTCTCCCTGTCCGGGGGGCAGGCGAAAAGCTTCGGGATGGTCACGGTTGACTCATTCGGAGCCTTCTTCAAACTGCTTGTGATTGTCTCAACTGTGCTTGTTATATTGTTCTCTTTCGACTCGGAGGAGATCAAAAAAAGCACCTCAAGGCAAGGCGAATACTACACGCTGATTCTCGGAATGGTTCTTGGAATGTTTCTGATGATCTCGGCAACAGACCTTATTCTGATCTATCTGTCGCTCGAGCTGATGTCACTTTCATCCTATGTGCTCGCAGGCTTTACAAAGCTCAGGGACCGCAACAGCGAGGCAGCCTTAAAGTATCTCATCTACGGAGCTGTTTCTTCAGGACTTATGCTCTTTGGTATTTCCATTGTCTATGGAATGACCGGAAGCACAAACCTTTATGAAATTAACGCTCTTCTGAAGTCGCCTGAGACAAATCTTCTTCCCCTGGGATTTGCCGGCATACTGATATTTGCAGGCATCGGATACAAAATATCCACCGCCCCGTTCCACTTCTGGACACCTGATGTTTACGAAGGAGCACCTATTACAGTTACAGCATTCCTGTCCGTTGCCAGCAAGGCTGCAGGATTTGCTCTTCTTGTAAGATTTATTAAGGTCACTTTCGTCTCTTCAGTTGCGCCTTCAGGACACTGGATGCTTTTGCCGGTCTTCCCGTGGAAGGAACTCTTGATTGTAATTTCAATTCTGACCATGACGCTCGGAAACTTTACGGCCTTGTGGCAGAATAACCTAAAAAGAATGCTCGCCTACTCAAGCATCGCACATGCAGGGTATCTGTTACTGACGATTGCGGTACTTTCAAACCAGGGCTTAATTGCAATGCTCGTTTATTTCGGGATCTATGCTTTTATGAACCTTGGCGCATTCTTTATCGTAATGATTATTGCCAACAAGATCGGAAGCGAGAATCTGGAAGACTACAAGGGTCTTGGCTACTCGATGCCTTTCCTTGGAGTAACTTTCGGTATGTTCCTGGTTTCATTGATAGGGCTTCCCCCTTCGGCAGGATTTATCGGAAAGCTTTACCTTTTCATAGCTCTTGTTGACGCCAACATGATAGCCGTAGCAGTTATTGCTCTTCTTAATACAGTCGTTTCATTATACTATTACATCCGGGTCTTAAAGGAGATGTTCCTCTCGAAACCGACCGGAGAGCCGGTTTCACTTAAGCTCTCACCTTTAAGCTTTGTAATGATACTTGTAATGCTTGCACCGATAGTTATCTTCGGTGTCTACTTTACACCGATAGTAGACTTTGCCAAGAGCTGCGTTACGATTCTGGGCATGTAAAATTTAATGTTTAGTTAGTTTTTGAAAAAGGCGAATCATTCCTGATTCGCCTTTTTCATATTATGAACAGGCGGAAAGTACGAAATAGTAAAATGACAATCCCCGTTTATCTCGATAATCACTCAACCACAAGGCCTGATGAGAGGGTTATTGAAGCAATGCTGCCCTACCTTAAGGAGCATTACGGCAACCCCTCAAGCCAGGGGCATCCCTTCGGGTGGGCCGCCTCGTCAGCCGTGGAAGTCTCAAGGGAAAAAGTTGCCGGATTCTTGGGTGCTGAAACGGGAGAAATAGTTTTTACGAGCGGCACAACTGAAAGCAATAATCTTGCAATAAAGGGAGTGGCACTTTCGCCTCATAATAAAAAGCACAGCATTGTAACAACTAAGGTTGAGCACCCCTCTGTACTGAACGTCATGCGCCATCTGGAAGCCTCAGGATTTAATGTTACATATCTTCCTGTTGACCGCAGCGGGCTATTAGATCTAAATGAGCTTGAAGAAAGTATTTCTGAGGATACATTTCTTGTTTCCATAATGACGGCAAACAATGAAATAGGCACAATCTACCCGGTTGAGGAAATCGGGGAAATCTGCCATAAAAAAGGGGTTCTTTTCCACACCGATGCCGCCCAGGCCATAGGGAAACTGGAGATCGATCTAAAAAAAGTCCATATCGATCTAATTTCCTTCAGCGCACACAAAAATCATGGTCCCAAGGGCATTGGCGCGCTCTATATAAGGCGGAAATCGCCAAAAATTAAGATTACTCCCCTCTTCCAGGGCGGAGGACAGGAAAAGGACTTGAGACCGGGCACACTGAACACTCCGGCAATTGTGGGTTTTGCAAAATCTCTTGAACTCTCAGAAGAACTGATGTCGTCCGAGGTAGAAAGAATTGCCGCACTCCGCAACAGGCTTGAGGCCGGAATATTTGAGAGCCTGGAGGGAGTTTACCTTAACGGGCACCCTGAAAAAAGACTTCCTAATAATTTGAATATAAGCATTAAAAACGTTAATATTGACAGATTGTTAGGTGATTTAAGGGATCTCGCCTTATCGACAGGGTCTGCCTGCTCTTCCGGAAGCGCTGAAGGAAGCCACGTCTTAAAGGCACTGGGGCTTAGTCCAGATCTTCTAAAAGCTTCCATCAGGTTCGGCTTGGGGCGTTTTACAACAGAAGAAGAAATTGATTATACAATTAAAAGGTTTCTTGAGGCTGTTAAAAGCCAAAGGGAAAGAAACCTTTGAGATAAATATTATTTTTTAAGAATCAAACAATTGAGGTTCAATATGAATAAGGATAATTCATTCGGTTATCTTAAGGCAAATCTGGAGCAGTTCTTCAGCTTCATGAAGGAGAAATACCCCTTCTTCAACAAGTCAAACGTATTTTTAAGAGACCTTCAGTACGGTGTAAAGAACTTTTTTGAAAGAAAATCGGTTAAATTATCTTATAAGGATGTTGAAGAAACTACATCAGAGCTTATAGGGATGCTTGAAAAAGACGGGATTCTATTTAAGCTGAGTGAAAATACCTGGAAATTAAACTATGTTCCTAAGGAAGAGCCGAAGGCCGAAGAGATAAAGAAAGAAGAGGCTAAACCTGCGGAAGAGAAAAAAGAAAACGCATAATTTTCAGGGATTTTTCCTGTTTTATTTCTTAATAATTTCTTTTAAGTGAAAGGAAATGATGAGCTATGGCAAACCCAACCGTTGAATCTACTGAGATAAAGGTTACAATTAAAGCTGCAGGACAGATAAGGCAGGTAATGCAGGAAAACAGTATTCCTGAGGAATATGGTCTTAGAGTCGGCGTCAAGGGCGGCGGATGCTCAGGGCTTACGTATGCCCTGGGATTTGATTCTGCCCCGCGTGAAGGCGACAAAGTAGTTGAATCCAATGGAGTAAAGCTGTTTGTGGACGGGAAAAGTCTCTTTTACCTCATGGGTACAGAGCTGGATTTTTCAGACGGGTTAAACGGCAGAGGATTTGTTTTTAACAATCCGAATGCCGTCAAATCCTGCGGATGCGGCAACTCTTTTGGTGTGTAATGATATAAAAAAGGGCAGAGAAAAAAGATCTTCTCTGCCCTTTTTGAATTTTATTTCCCCTTCATATAATCTTCAAACTTCTGAGTCTTATAAGCCCCTTCGTTAATAAACTTTAGTATATTTAAGAACTGCTTACCATCCAGATATCCGGGAACAACGGTAATAGGCTGCTGCTTTTCGTCAAAGAATATTGTGGACGGATAACCGGTTACACCAAAACCCTGTGCCAGCTGCTGCTCCGTGTAGTTTTGTCCCATAAAACCTACTTTTGCAGGCGATTCTGCATTTAATTTTACCGCTATGAAGTTATCATGCATGTATTTTGCCACTTCAGAATTCTTATAGGTCGCGGCATCCATCTTCTTGCACCATCCGCACCAGTCGGTATAAACATCAATGACCATCTTCTTATTCTGCGACTTGCTGGCTTCCAGACCCTTGTCGAAATTAGTCCATTTTACTTCCTCAGGGGCCGGGTGGTAAAATGCAACAGCACTGTAAAGTGCAGCAATTATAACAACCAGTATTCCTATTTTACGCTTCATAAGGTTTCCTTCTTAAAAGTTAAATTCTTTTTATCAGTTAGATTAATAAAAACAGCAAAGGATTCAGAAATCCGGAGAAATCGGAACCATATTTTCAACAGATAGTATATTCATTACCTCGGAATAGACCTTATCGCTGCTGATGCCGTGTGAGCCCTCAAATGTGCATTTCTTCGGGTCAGAACTGCACGAATTGTCGCAGTAATTCCCGCTCGGCAGCATAATATGGGCCTTGTTCCCTTTCGGGCCCCAGAGCTTAGGTGAACACGCAGTCAAGGGGCAGAATAGCGAGAGTGTCCTCACCTTCAGTGCAGCACACAGGTGCATGGGACCCGTGCTGGCAGAAATTAAAAGGTCGAGGGTTGCAAAGTTCACAATTGAATCCCTCAGGTTCCGCTCAACATTCGGATAGAGGACATCAGGAATATCCCTCAGTTCTTCCGGGATAAAGTTATCCGTCACGGCGATTTTCATGTTACCAAGTTTCTTTAATTTGAGCAGCAGATTGCGGTATTCCCCGGGTCTCCAGTTTGGAGCCGAGTTCCCGCTTGAAGAATGAATCCCAATGAGAAACTCCCCTTCAGGGGCAAACTGCTTCCTGAGAAGGAAAACCCTGTGGACTTCCTCTTTCGATAAGTGAATTTCTGTAGCCAGATTGTCTGTCTCAATGCCGATCTTCCTTACCGTGTCCATGCAGTAATCCGCCTCATGGCGCAAAGGGATATATTTCTTCCGGTCAACATACTTTGTAAATGTCAGAAACTGATATAGTTTATGCCCTACCCCGATTCTTGTCTTAATTCCGGCAAAGAAGAGAAGGTAATTTATCTTTTCATTCGGAAGGAGCATAACGGCATGTGTAAAGTTGTAGGAGCGGATTTGTCTGACCCTGTTCCAGAACTGGTCCTTCCGGTCATCCGGATCATAAATTATGATCTCATCCACGTAGGGATTGTTCACGTAAATATCTCTTGTATAAGGTTTCAAGAGAAGTGCAACATAGCTCCCCGGATGTTTCTTTTTAATTTCCCTTGGAATAGGGGTCGACAAAACAACATCTCCAATCCGGTCCGGACGGGAAATTAAAATTCTTAGTTGAGACATTAAACGTTTATATAATATTTAAAATTTATTATCTTTGGCCATGAACAAAAAAGCCGTCATACTTACTTCAGGCCATCCGCCAAAAGACGAGAGAATTTTTCATAAAATCGGAAGGACTCTTGAAAAGTCCGGATTTTCTGTAGCTATCGTCTCATCTTTACTTGAAGCGGACTATATCGAAAACAACATACATATTGCCGGCTTTAAGGGGAATAACTTAAATAAAAAAGAAAAGATATTCAACTTAAAACGCTTTCTCGTCTCTTTGGAGCCCGACGTAATTATCTGCTCTGAACCCCTGACCATTATTGCAGCATCACAGTACAAAAAGACCCAACAGAAGAAGATAAGGATAATTTCTGATATTACCGAATGGTACCCGGAAAATGTTGCGCTAAAGCAAAATGGCCTGAAAAGGCTTATAAGCTACGCAATGCTTTACCTTTTTAATATTTATGCCTCAAACCTGGCCGACAGGCTCATTCTTGGCGAAAAAAATAAACTCAAACGCTATAGGTGGATCGCCCCTTTCAAGGAAAAAACAGTTATCGGCTACTACCCTGTGCTGGACTTTTTCCATTACTCAAGCCCCCCCTTCGACGGGGAAAACCTCACACTGGCCTATGCCGGCGTGATATCCTTTGAAAGAGGAATATTAAATGTGCTGGAGGTGGCAAGGAAAACGGCCCTTAAAAACCCCGGAATAAACGTAGCCTTAAGAATTATAGGGAAATTCGAATACCCCGCTGAAGAGACAATCTTTATGGATAAAATCCGGAATGAGAAAAGCATAAAGATTGAAATCGTTCCATGGGGAAAATATGAGGAGATTTCAGACAAGCTTAAGGGGGCCGACATATGCCTGGACCTCAGAAATTATTCTTTCGTCTACAGAAATTCGCTTCCAATTAAGATTTTTGAGTACATGGCATGCGGAAAGCCTGTCGTATATTCAGATATAAAGCCTGTCCGGGAGGAACTGAATGTCTCAAAGTTCGGATTCCTGGTAAATCCAACAGATACAGACGAAGCGGCTTCAAGAATTTCTGAATATATCCGGAACCCAGGCCTTTTAATTGAGCACTCAGAAAACGCCCGCAAAATGGCTGAGGATCATTATAACTGGTCGCGCCTGGAGCCTGAACTCATCAGGCTTGTCTCTTAAAGCAAAACCCTATTGTGTCCGGAGTTTCTTCATAAGGTTCAATGTTCTCTGAATTACAATTGTAAAACCTACTACAAGCACCAGGTTCATCCAGAAGTTATCTGCAAGACGGCCTAAAAAGAAAAATGCTGCCGCATAAAGCAGGAGCGACAGGAGCTCTTTTGTCTCATAGACAATTTTAACAGGCTTTGAAACAAAGTAAAGATAAATAAACCCGGCAAAAAAGCTTATCAAAGTTGCCATGCCTGCTCCCATGATGCCGGATTTTGGTATGAGAATAAAATTCAGCACCACGTTTACTATAAATGCCAAAAGATCGCTTACTAAGAAATGATAACTTTTACCCGACTGATATGGGTAGACCGAGTAGAATGAAATAAGTCCCGAGAAGCCGTAGCCCAGAAGTATAAAAGGAATGATTACTATTCCGGGTGCATATTGTGCGTTAAAGAGGCTTCCGCCGGCAATATGAAAACTGAAGAGGTCCTTAATAAATAAGGAGACCGCAAGGAAAATCAGGAGGCTGATTGCAATAAGCCTTGTAAAGCTGTGTCCGAATAAAATGCCGTAATTTTTCTCCTCATGCCTTAAAAGCCTCAGCGAGTACGGGGTCCAGGCTGTCCTGAAAGAGATAACAAATATGTTCATGATCATGGCAATTCTGTATGAAAAGCTGTATATGCCGACCATCTTTTTATCCAGAAAATGGTCCAGTATGAATCTGTCTGCAACATCAACAAAGGTCGAAAGGATCCCGGCCAGAAGAAGAGGAAAAGAAAAGATTAAAATACTCTTCAGGACAGGACTATCCGAAGCCATTCTGAAGTTGTTCTTTAATACGCCCGTCATAATTACTACAATTACACCGCCTGAGAAGAGCTGTGCAAGGAAAATACCCTCCACGCCGCGCCTTAAGTAAAAAACAAAGAAAAGGTTTAAGACAAGATTGAACAGGGCTGAAAGCGATGTGTAATAAATAACCTGTTTCGATTCCTCCCTTGTCTTAAGCAGGTGAAGAACCGTAAGAAATATTGTATCTGTAAAAAGCATCCAGGCTGTCAGAACAACAAGGCGCCCGTAGGCTCTGTTACCCAGTATTAAAGAAGAAACATTCTGACTGAATATAGAGGCAAGAACTGTAATAACCAGGCTTATAAAAAGTATCAGTAAAAAGCAGGAAGTAAATATCTTTTTTCTTTTATTTTCATCCTCAGTTTCCAGGAAGTACTTCGAAAATCCCGGGAAAAGTCCTCCCTGGTAGACGGCACTCATTACAGCATAGGCCGACATTAAAAGCGCATAGCGCCCGAAATCTTCTGCCGGAATTAAATTGGAATAAAACGGAAGCAGTATAAAACCCAGCGAACGCGCAAAAAGATTCCCCAAAGTATACCAGGCAGTTGACTTAAATAGACTCATTTCTGTTTTTATCAGTTAAATTTTTAAACAATATTTTTTTCTTTATAGAGCTCGTAAAGCCTTTTGTTTACGCTTTCATAGCTGTGGTATTTCCTAAGCCACTCTTTCCCCTTCTGAGCAAGCGTTTTCCTCAACTCTTCCGATTCAATAAGCTCACAAAGCTTGTTGTAAAGCGCATGGCCATCGTTAGCAACGACAAAAGGATTCTCAGGAAGCCACTCTTCGTATTCTTTAGTCATGTTGGTAATTGTAGGCAGTCCGATACCTATTGTTTCAATGCCGGCTTTCCCGTAGCCCGTTCCACCCATGGTGCCCCCCACCTGATCGATTGAGATATCAGACTTGCTTTTTATCTCAAGAACCTCGTCCCTAGGCATGTTCTCAAGAAGAAGAAATCTGATATTCTTTTCTTTTTTTATCTTCTCAATTACAGACAAAATAAGCTCGGTCCCCTTGTACTTCCGGTTTGTGGGGGAATGAACTATGGTTACCGCCTCATTTTCCATGCTCTTTTTCTCAGGCAGCTCGGAAGGATCATAAGGATAGAAAACGTACTGGAGATCTTTTTTCAAAGCCAGGTGGTCGAATTCTGAAGTGATGTTAAGATCTGAGATCAGGTCTAAATCTTTAATCAGGCCCCGGGTTCTTAGATCGCTGCCGTAATAGCAGCAGACGATCTTTTTGCCTTCCCTTTTCCATTTTTTCGCCTGTGAACTGTCGCGGAAGAAGTCAAGCCCGGCATCATAATGAATTATCTCAAACTCATTTAAGCGGTATTTTTCTATCAGTTCCTGAACGGGACGTTTTCTCAGGGAATCATTAAAAGAAAAATAAAAGCTTTCGAGGAAGTTTTTAGGCTTAAACTCCGGTGCTTCATGAGTCAAAGAGGCTTCCCTTTGGGCCACCTTTTTTCTTCTCCAGACTGAGGCCGCCTTAAAGCGCGGCAAGGGCCAGTTAAGGCAAATGTCTTCAGGGAAATCGCGCTCATTTTTATGGAATGTAACAATACGGGAGTAATCACCGCATTTAAGATGCATATCATAAAAGCTGTAAGGAACTCCCGCATAATTCATTGGAGCGATGTGTAATATCCTGTGCATACTGTGCCCTGTCACGGGACTATTTCAGGTCCTTATAGAAGTAATCCCTGAATATGCCTCTAGAGCCGAAATTTTCCTTAAAGCGGCCCAGGCCCCAGTTGGGCTCCATGTTAACCGTAAAGATGCCGAAGTCGAGGTACTTAAAGCCCTCGTCCTGGTATTTCTTCATGATTTCATAGAAAAGAAGATTAACTGCACGGTACTCCTGATAATCCTCGTCGTGGCTTATATAGAATGCAAGGACAACCTTGGAGTTAGCGCTGAAGTTGCAGACGCCCGCAATAAGTTTTTCACCCACAAAGGCGCCCCAGAGCCTTACCTTTGTCGGGAACATATATTTAAGCTTAAGGAGCTCATCAAGCGTGTGTGTGGGGCTTACGCCGTGCCTCATCTTGAGGTTCTTCTTGAGGATTTCATAATACTCTTCAAAGCGTTCACATTCAACAATCTCAACACCCTGCTTAATAGCCTTCTTAAGGGCAGTTCTTGCCTCAGGGCGGTATGTGGAAAGGAGTTCTTCCTTTGGCGTGTCAAGCTGAACGACACTTGATACCTCCCTTTTGAGGTACGAGAACCCGTTTCTTACCAGGGCAAAGTCTATATAGTTACTGAGCTTCGACTGATAGATAATTGGAGGAGGCGTTACCTGTATTCTGTCGCATTTAAGTTTTTTTGCATGATCGAGCAGAATATCCACAAGATCATGCGCATCCTGAAAATTCAGGTCCGAGCGGTATGCAAAGCTTCCGTAGGAGGCTCCTCCATGTGAGGACAGGATTTTCTTACCCTCGCGCTCAATTATAACAGCCGGGAGAACGGAGAAGAGGTTATTTTTCCTTTTAACAACTATAGATGCATCCTGGAAACGTCCTTCAGGGTGATAGGATAAAAATTTTCTTGTATGAAAAATTGTACCGTTATCGGTCGTTTCAATGAACTCATCCCATTCATGCTGGGAAATGTTTGAAGTCTTAAATGGAGAATATTCAATCATGGTTTTTTAGAATTTAAATTTTAAAGAAATAGTGTGGGCTGATCCCAGACTGAGCAGAAACGGGGTATAAGCGTAATCGAAAGATATGTTATACCATTTTATGCCGAGACCGGCTGTTAAGCCTTTGGATTCAAATCCTGTCTGATAGCCGGCTCTAAGGGCGATCACATCGCTATAGAGGAACTCGCCTCCGAAGTTAATGTGCGTGTCTTTCGACACGAGATACTTCTGCACTTCGGCTCCCACGGTGTAGCTTGCGTTCAGGTCGTTAAGTATATCGCCGTAGCCTGCTCCTAAACGGAAGTCGGAGGGAAGCTTTGTTGATTCCTTTCTGAGGCCGTTCATAGTGCCTATGTTCCTGAAGGCCAAGCCGAATGTCAGCCCGTCAATCGGTGACTGATAGGCTGCGCCGAAGTCAAAGCCGAGGCCGTTGGATTCATCGGAAAGGAGTCCTTCATAGAGATACTTTAACGTAATACCCAGGGCGGCATTCCTCGCAATTCCAAAGCCTGTAGAGAGGCTTCCTGAAAAATAATTTGCGTTGAATGTTCCTTCTGCCTCGCCGGGTCGTGTCCTGACCTCAATACCACCAATTGTTGTTGTATTGACGCCAACGGCCCACGGGAGACCGAAGAGCCTGTAGCTTACGCCAAGGTATTCACTCCTCGTGTCCTCAATCCACTGGTTGTGCGTGAATAATATTTCCGGCGAAGTATAGCGGGCCAGCATGGCTGGATTATAGTTAAGCGAAGATACATCCCCCCCGGAGTTTACCACACCCAGGTCGCCCATTGCAACGTTCCTTGCTCCGAAACCGAGCTTCAGAAACGACAGGCCGCTTTTGCCTGCTGTCTGTGCAGAAATATATGACGATAAAATAAAAACAAATAAAATTAATTTTTTCATATTATACCAAAAGTTCCTTACAAAATTAGCTCTTGTTAAAGCAATAAGCAAACAATTCATGACCTGTAGAAAATGAATCAGAAGTTGACATTTATGCCTAATATGTGACTTCCTGAAGGTGAATATGGTTCCAGGACAAATGCATAATCAACTCCTGCCGTAAAGCCCGTGAGCTTCTTAAAATAAGAGAATCCGAGGCTAGGCCTTGCGGGATAATCCTTTGTGCTCAGGTTTAATTTATCCACTCCTCCTCTTAAGAAGAGCATTTCATAGATATTATATTCAGCACCGAACCTTAAGTAATTGGCTCCGTGTCCGTAGCCTTCAAATTCGGCAGAAGCAATAATTTTATATTCCGGAATCCTGTAGCTTAAGCCGATTTTCTTCCCAATGGGGAACTTGTCTTCTGTCACCTTGCCGTTCTCCTGCCTTACAGGTGCGGTGTCCCACTTATACTTGCTGTTAAGATCCGACAAAACTAGTGAAAGGTTCACCCTTTCACTTAAGGTGTAAAGTGCTCCCAGGTCGAGGCCGAATCCACTTGAGGTAACTTTTTCATATAGCTTGTAGTAGTAAAATTTAACCGCTAGTCCTACAGCCAGTTTTCTTGAAAACCTGTTTGAAAAACTTATGAAAAACTGGTTTTCAGAAGTGGACAGGTCCCCTGTTTTAATTCCCTGGTTGTCGCGTCCGTCAATTTTCGTTACACCCGCATTTATAAGGCCCAGGCTCAGGCCCGGCGTTCTAATGTCACGGTCCGGATCCTCCGGTCTTGATTTAAGCTGAAAATGCTTTGTAAAATTCAGGAAGTTTAAAGTCCTGTCCAGGCTTAAGAAAGAGTATGATGCCGAAAAGGAATTATCCTGCTGGAAAGCAGACAGGGCAGGATTATAGTATGAGACAAGGTTGCCTTCAACAATTGAAGACATGGCATTTCCCATTCCTATTCCTCTTGCGCCAAAGCCCAGACGGCTGAAAGACCCCGGCATGCTGCTGATTGCGCTAAAGCCAGCCTGGGGAAACAGTGATGAAGCCGTAAGAAAGAAGAATACAGCTGCTGCAATGGACTTTTTCAATAGTGCCTCAAAAATTATATTTATAAAATCTGTTATAATAAGACAATTACCTTTCCGAAGAGAGGGTCGCCGCCCGATCCGCGGTCGATTCTGTAGAAATAAACCCCGTTTGGAACAATCTTTCCGGTTTCATCGCGGCCGTCCCAGTAATCGATGACCGAGTTAGTCTGCCCGTCAGAGGCATTACTAAGAGAGCCTCTTTCAGCATTCTGAATAACTGTCCTGACCAGGTTCATCCCATAGTCAAAAATTCTGATCGTTACGCTTTCAGATTTTCCCCCGGTGGAATATTTAATAGTCAGTCTTTCCACGTCAGGAGAAAACGGATTCGGGAACGCGTAGGACTCATCTGCTGAGGCCAGCGGCTGTGCTGCAAAGTATACTTTCCAGTCGCCCTGCCACATTCCGCCCGTCTCATTAAGTCTCACGAGCCCGTTTTCAGTCCCGAGCCAAACGTAGTTTCCCTCTGAAGCGGCGGCATAAAATGCTGTTGGCTGGAGCGAGATATTCGATTCCTTATCCACAATTGGACCCGGAGCGATCCAGCTGCGCCCCATATCAGAGGATCTGAAGGCGCCGTTATCTGAGGTGGCAATTACATCCTGCCCCTTGAAGCCGAAGTTATGCACCTGTTCGTCTTCGAGGGCTGTTTGCCAGGTTGCCCCCTGGTCAGTAGTGTAGCTTACGGCATAGAATTCAGAAGCCTCTTCGGCTTTCCATGTGGCGCCCCAGAGGGACCGGGTTTCAGGATTGTAGCCCAAAGCGACCACAAAGTTGCCGCTTATGGGGTTATTCTCGTTCTGGTGCGTAAATTTCTGCCAGCTGATGCCTCCGTCGGTTGACTTATTTATTCCGCCTGCGGTACCGACGTATAGGTTATTATTTGCGTCTGCAATTACAGAGAAAACCCGGTGGTTTAAGTTGCTCTCAGCGCCGAATTTTCCGGCCACGGGCTGCAGGGCAAAGTTCAGTGTATCGGTCGGTTTAATTGAGTTCAGTCTGTCCGGAGGCAAAACTACCCTCTGCCATGTCTTTCCCATATCGGTGCTTTTCCTGAGGCCCCCGGCGTAAGATGAGATCCATACTGTGCCGGGTGTAAGCGCGATGTCGTAGCTGAGGTTATCGACTGTAACTGTAACCGGAAGTGCCCTAAGCCTGTTAATGCCGTACTGAATGACTGAGTCTCCCGGCTCGTCCACGGGCTGAGGAATTGAGTTCCAGGTTTTGCCGTTATCAGCAGAGTACCTGAGGCCGGTGCCCTGACTGTGCATCTGCCCGTCCAATTCAACGCTGTGGGCAGTTGCAGCCCATATGACGCCGTTGGAATAAGCGATAGCTGAAATGCTTTCGCTCCCGAAAGCATCCGTTCCGTAGTAATTTGTCCAGTTCTCACCTTTGTCAGTCGAGCGGCTTAAGCCGCGGCTGGTTCCAACCCAAACGGTATCGCCCACGGTAATTATGTCGCTTATGCTGTTGCTAAGAGGTGTTGAAGATGAAGTTTTCCCTAATCTTCCCTTACTCAAGCTGTAGGATTCAGGACGCACCTGTGCAAACTGTGAAGCCGAGAAAAAAAGAATAAGGAAGAAAGCTGCTGGAAGTACGTTTTTAATTTTCATTTAACATAAATATTATGTGTAAGAATATTGCTTAGCGAGTCACTTTTATCTGCGGCCTGGAAAATAAATTCCCTGGTCTTGCCTGCTGTTTCAGCAGTAAAGGAATTCTTAAACGAATAGATCCCGTCGTTTGCCACCGAATCGCCATGAAACTGCAGGTTGCCGTCATCCCACATGTCAGCAGAGCCGGAGACTGAATTATCCTCCTTGCGGATGAACTTAAAGGAAACCCTCTTTATGTCACTTAGGCCGTTTGGATCTGAAACCCTGACGGTAAATATGAACATATCTGCTGCATTCACACTGTCGGGCATAACAAGGTTCGAAAGAACGGGAGGATAATCTGTCTGCTTATTGTCGTAGGTCAGACTGCTTTCAGCAACCTTTCTCGAAATACCGTCCCGGGTCAGGACAAAATAGTCAATTCTGTATCTGCCGTTTGAATAATTCCTTGAAAAGGATATTCTGCCTGAGAATACGTTGTCCCCCTTCTGAGAGTCACCATTTGCAGCAAGGCCGTTATCACTGAGCGTAATAGGGCTATTGTTCAGCTGCTTGTTATCCGGAGAATAAAGATCAGCCCAGAGGCTCTGCACGTCACTTCCGGAACTGAGCCTCAGGGCTACCATAAAGGAGGAATCGGCACTCGAATAGGAAAATCCTATCGGGGCAGAAACATCAAGCACCTGAAAGCTGCTTTCAGTATTCTCAACTACTCCGGATGGAATCTTTTCGCAGCCGAAGAAAAGTGCCAGGCAAAAGAGGATAATATAATTTTTCATTGGCTTAGTTTAAGTTTAAAGTTAAAATAATTCAAGTTCTAAATTAAGAACCTGCAATAGAAATTGGCGATGGAGAAAAAGACAGGATGAGGATCACAATGCTGATAAATCCAATGAGCATTCTAGTCCTGTCAAGTTTATGAAAATAAAGTACCGGAGGATGTTTTACCCTTATGATAAAGAAAAGCACAATGCCCCATACGAGCCACCCCGTCCATCCGATGCCGAAGTTGAAATTGAACAGTTCCTCAGAAAGTCCCAGCAGACCCAGGATTAGAAGCACAACGAGGGAAGTCCAGCTTAATATTTTATGCTTATCCACGCCCAGCATGCTGTAAATTATGTGTCCCCCGTCCAGCTGTCCAACAGGGATCATATTCATGGAAGTGACAAAAAGCCCGAACCATCCCACACAGAGATACGGATAGTGGTAAATTTCACTCATGGGAGGCACAAACTGGCTGCTGTTGGTAAGTATATGCCGTAAAAATGAGAACATCAGAGTATCGCCGAACTTCAGGTTTAAGCCCGCAGATCCATAAGCCGTAGTGAAATAATCGGGATGGATTGCCAGAATGTAGCCCACTCCGGGCAGGTGTGTAAAGCCGTAGATGAGAACAATTAAACTTGCAACAAACCCGGCAATAGGTCCTGCAACACCGATATCAAACATCGCCTTATTGTCAGGCACGGCAGTTTTAGTCCTTATTACGGCGCCCATAGTGCCGAAATTTAAGAATACGCCCGAGAATGAAGGCAAGGGAATAAAGTACGGGAGCGTCGCCTTTACATTATGAAACCTGGCTGCAAAGTAATGCCCGAATTCGTGAGAGGCCAGAATGAATAAAATTGAAATCGAATAAGGCAGACCTATCCTGAGGCTCGAGAATTCATAAGGACCCGCGCTGCCCGAAATCCATTCCATTCCCGCCATTGTAGTAGTAATAAATGTTACTATAAACAATAACAGGTGAACGGCAATTTTATTTTTTTCTTTCCTTTCTTCCCTTTCAACGTTCAAGGAAAAATAAGGATCACGAAATTCTTCCGACATTTTTATAAATCCAGATTAAATCCAATGGCATTATAGTTCTTGTGAAAATCAAAGTATTCACCGTGCATGCTCATTCCCGAAAAATATGAGTAGTAGAGGCTGAAGCCTCTTCCATGAGCGTATCCGACTTTTATCCCTGCGTTAAAAGTATTCTCAGCAGAGTACTTCCTGACCTTAACGAGCTTTATGTCATAAGCCGCAAAAGGAGTAATATAGTTAAATATCTTATCTTTCAGGAAATAATCAAAGCCCGCCTGAAAATTATATCTTCCCAGGTAAGTTGGATCAATATGGAAAATGTAAGTCAGGCCGCCGTACAGTCTCAAGTTATCCATCCTGTAAAAGGGCATAAACTCCAGAAATTCCCGGCTGTAGACTCTCGGGTTCTGCTCGTTGCGCCAGATCAGGTTCTTAAAGTCATAGTGGCCGTCCACAAAGTGCGCGCTAATGTGGCTTAAGCGGAAGCGGAGTCCGTATTCATCATTTCCCACTGTTTTCCTGTAAGCAGCATTTATGCCGAAGAGGTAATCCACGGCATCTACAGGGAAATGGAAATCCTTCTCCCCTCTTAACAGGGTATAGGTAAAGAAGTCGGCCCCGATGGAATAATTTGTACTCTCCTCAGGCGAAATTCTTACGAGATCCATGGAATTGCCTATGTCAAGCCTCAGTTCGTTATTGTTAACATGAAACAACACGCCCATTCTTGGCTCAAGTGCATTTGCCGTAAAGGGCTGAACGTTCAATTTATCAGGGAACAGTTTAACTTCTGTCTGAGAGAATACCAGGACATTAAATAAGAACAAAGCTGTTATAATTGAAACTATCCTCATAATCACTGTTTTTATTTCCGGAAATTCTTTTTAATTTTTTGAACAATTAGTTTATTGTAGCTGTACTTCAGGGTTGACCCTAAACTTTGTATGGAATATAAATCTGTCGGGAATGCAAATGACGGTTCGAAATAGCAGTTTACCGTGCACCCCTGGCAGAAAGGAAATCTGCCTTCCATTTCTATGTATCTTTTCAACTCTTCCGACTGCCTGATTTCCTTAATCGGACGGTCAATTGGAACAGACTTATTTGCAAAATGATAACAAGGCAGAATAATCTTGTTATCAGGTGAAATAACAATGACGCGTGATACGGCCTTGCACCTGGGTTTACTTATATCATTGCCGCCGTCTTTTCTAAGCTTCAGGAAAGCCCTGTTCATGTAAACATCCAGCTTCCCTTTTATAAATTCCTCCAGATATTCAATTGCCTCTTCACTTAAGCCCGGATTGCCGAAATACGAGAATACGGGATTAATAATAAGAACAAGGCCGTACTTCTGCGTAATCTCATACATGCGCGGCAGCTTCCTGTAGTTCTCATTGGTTGCAGTAAAGAGAATATCAGGGTATTCGCCAAGCGACTTTGCAATTTCAATGCTCTTAAAAATAAACTTAAAACATTTTACGCGCCTGATCCTGTCGTGTTCTTCCTCATCCGGAGAATCCATGGAAAAATGCAGAAGGTTAACGCTTCCGGCTAATTTATCTGCAAATTTCGGATATAGCAAGGTATTTGTCGTTATACTGGTCTGCATCTTAAGGCTTCGTGCAAACTTTGACATTTCCGCAATATTTTTATTCAAGAGCGGCTCGCCGCCCGTAAGGTCAATAAATTTCACGCCGAGACTGGCAAGCTGAGTGACATTCTCCTCAAAGTCGCTTAAGGATGCCTCCGGAAAAGTACTGAATTTCTCATGATCGGCAAAATGACAGAACTCACACGATGAGTTGCACTTGTATGTGACATAATAATTGCACAGTAGTAGCATTTTAATAATCCCTGCCTTTCCAGACTACTTTTTTACTTGATAGAACTAAAACAGGAAGCAAGAGCACATATATGATAAAGTAAATTTCAAAGCTCACGAAATACCTGAGCTTGCGCGCGAGGTTAAACTTTTTTAACACCGGGTATAAAACAAAAAAATCGGTACTGATCTTGAAAACCGCAAGATAAAAACTGGTGGCACTGAAAAAAAATGGTGTTAATAATGTTGCCAGATTTGCCAGGTATCCGCTTGCCATAACTACAAAACCCCTCATATCGCTGTCCAGGCCGCCTACGCCCCACCTTTTTTTCTGCCAGAAGAGCGATTTGAAGTTTTCACAGGGCTTTGATTCCACTAAAGCCAGGGGTTCAAGAGGATAGATGATTTTATATTTGCCCAGGTGGAACATAGCTTTAAGAAGATTAAAATCCTCGGTCACGCTGAATGGCAGAGCCTCATAGCCTCCGATTTCCTTATAGGCTGACTTTCTGTAAGACATGTTGTTGCCGATGCAGCTAAGCGGAAAGTTCAGGTTCATTGATCCCGCGGCAACTGTAAGCAGGTACATGAAGTCGAGCATCTGCATTCCGGTAAACTGGCTTTCAGCCGTCTGTGTCGTGTAGCCGCAGACCATAGCCACATCTTTTTCGTAGTATGAAGCAATCGCCCTTACCCATTCGGGCTTAACCTCGCAGTCGGCGTCAGTAGTCATAATTACTTCGCCTGAGGCAATTTCGAGGGCATTAGCCAGGGCGTTGGTCTTTCCCTTAAGGTGGTCCACCCTGTGGCTGGTTGAAATACACCTGAACTTGTCATTGCCAGAAATGAAATTTTCTACAATAGAGCGTGTATTGTCTGTAGAGTTGTCATCTACAATAATTATCTCAAGTTTGCCCTCAGGATATGAAAGCCCATCTAAAGACTTAAGGCACCTCTCAATATTGTCCTCTTCGTTTCTTGCTGCAACTATTACACTGACCGTAGGGAGCTCACCTTCCGGAATCTTTTTAAATCTTTTGCCTGCCCCGGCCAAAAGGAGAAACGACTGCAGAAAATAAAGTCCGACCGCAATTAAGAAAATAGTTTCAAACATCTATTAAAAATCCCGGAGATGTTAACGAAGTTAATATTTTTATTTATAAAGTGACCGTGAAATTTTTTTGTAAATGTACTAATATTTGCGCTATAATTGAAGTAAAATCAGTCATATTTGTCTGTCTTTTTAACGGCACATCATATTCTCTTAAGGCATGTTTCTGACGTTCCGAAAGTGAAGTTTTTCCTTGAAGCCTCTTCTGCAATAAGATCAATTGAATCCTTAAGGACTCCTTTACTTTTAGTATTGTCGTGAAGTACAACAATTGAATTTTTCTTAAGACTTTTTCTTATCCCCCGTCTTACGACGCTCAGGTTATTCTGGAAGTCGTATGTCAGAAGTGACCAGAGAACCATGTTAAGACCGTTGTCTTTTGCAATCCTGTGTGTCCTGAAGTCGAACTTCCCGTATGGGGGGCGGAAGAATTTCAAATGCCTGCCGGAGGTTTCATAAACTATCCTGTTCGTACTCTCAATTTCCTCTACTACATCACCCTCGTCTGCAAAGGAGAGTTTCCTGTGGTTATAGGTATGATTTCCTATTTCGTGGCCTTCGCTTAAAATTTCACTGAAAAGAGATCCGTACCGTGAAACATTATTGCCGACCAGAAAGAATAAGGATTTAATCTTATGGCGGTTCAGCCCGGAAAGTATAATTTCTGTGGTATCCGGGTTCGGACCGTCATCAAAGGTCAATAGAATGCGTCCGTCAGCCGTATTCCAGTGAAAAAATGGAAGCGCTTTTTTTATTATTAAAGGAGGGTCATAAAGGTGCATAAGCTTCTGTCTTTCCATTTAATCTTGCCAATGAGAGAAAAGGGCTGAAGAACTATGGTATAAGGGAATACAAGGAGCTCCGTAAGAAGAACTTCAAAGAGGTTATACTTATCGTGAAGCTGCCTTGAGCCCAGGTCGAGCACAAAAATATCGATTAAGACCTTCAGCATGAAAACAACCATGGAAATCTTAAACATAGGCATATTCATTGTAACTATAGAAAAGGCGATTGCCATGAACAGTATGGCAATGAAAGAAAATACCAGGGCGCCCAGAGCCAATAAATCGTACGAATAGTGTTTCGTTATGGCTATATGCCTTTTCTTCCTGTTTATGTAATTATCATTCTTAAGTATGGATTTTACTATGGAACCTTTTGAAGTTGCATAGGCCACTTTTGTGACCTTTGAAGCCTTCTGCACAAAGAGGTCATCGTCGCCGGCAGCAATTACGGCAGCGTCACCGAAGCCTCCAAGTTTATTGTAGAGGTCCTTTCTATAAGAGAAGTTGCCGCCGCCTGCAATGTAGGGTTTCTTCAGTCCTATAAACGACATGGCAATTATGGCCATTGCAAGGCTTTCCAGGCTTTTCAGCTTTTCTAGAAATCCTTTTTTTGAAGATTCCAGTCTTGTATATCCGGCAACGCATCCTATGCCCTCGCCGTAAAATGAAACGATCTCAGCAACCCAGTCTCCTGAAGGCCTGCAGTCGGCATCCGTAGTCAGAATAATTTCACCTTTACTCAGCTCAATCCCAGTGTGCAGTGCGTTTTTCTTAGGGCCCCAGTTGTGTATGTTTTCTCTTGCCGGAATAACCCTGATTTCCGGAAACTCTTCTTTGCTGTCTTTTTCCCTGCAGATTATTTCTTCAGCCAGACTCTTTGTCGAATCAGTTGAGTTGTCGTCAACAATAATCACTTCATAATTTTTATACGACTGCCCTGAAAGGCACTCCAGCAAGTCCGGTATATTGTCCTCTTCATTTCTTGCTGCAACAATGACAGAAACAAACGGTTCTTTATCGTGCCTTTTGGTCTTTTTACCCGAGGTACGGTTAATCCCGAAAGTCACAAGGAATCCGATAGCGGCATAGACAAAAAGCCCTGCCAGAAGCAAATAAATCAGTATATCCATAAGGAGAAACATAAAACCGGCTTATTTATGAGTTAAATAATTATTTCTAATGATTTATATATTCGTGACGTTAATTTAACAATAAACCTGATATAAAGGGAGGATTTTTTATTTCAGCATATTTTTGTAAGTTTATTCCCATTATTTAGCCTGGGACAGAAAAACATTTCTTAATAATTAAGCTGGTAAGTCTTATGATAATCGGTTCCATATTTCTTTTTCTTGCGCTTTTTTATCTGACATTTACGCTATGGGTAAGATACGGAATCTCCAGGCTTAAAAAGCTTCCCCTTAAGGAGGAAAGTGAACTGCCGACAGTTGCTGTTTATGTCCCGGCAAGAAACGAAGAAGAAAATATCCTTAAGACCCTGGAGTCACTCGCAGGCCAGACTTACCCCAAAGAAAAGTTTACTGTTGTGATGATCAATGACCGCTCCACCGATTCAACTGAAATTATTATGAATGATTTTGCTTCAACGCACGATAACTTCAGGCTCTTAAACATTCAGGAACTCCCCAAAGGCGTTGCGCCTAAAAAACACGCCCTCATGAAAGGGATTTCGGCCACGGATTCTGAGATCATTGTTACAACCGATGCCGACTGCATTCACTCACCCGGCTGGTTAACTAATATGATAAGCCACTTTACGGACGGCGTGGCACTTGTTACGGCACTTACGGTTTTTGAGCCTGATGACTATACCTTGTTCCATGAACTCCACACCCTCGACTTCCTCTCGCAGGCTGTTGTCTCGGCAGGAGCAATGGGGGCAGGACTCCCGTTAATGTGTTCGGCTCCTAACCTTGCATACAGAAGAAAAGTTTTTAACGAGATCGGAGGTTTCGGCAAAAGCTCAGGTTATGTTTCAGGCGACGATAACCTTCTGCTTCAGAACCTTGTAAAAAAAGGCAATTATAAAACCTCATTCGCAACAGGTAAAGATACAATTGTAAAGTCCGTTCCCCCAAGGACCGTTAAGGGAGTCTGGCATCAGCGCCTGCGCTGGGGCACTCAGGGAGCATTCTATCCGACGAAGATCAAGCTGGCGGGAGCTGTAGTATTCCTCTATTACCTTTTTATTGTGCTCTCCCCTTTATTCTATTTTGCCGGAGTTTCTCCTGTTGCGTTAATTTCTCTGGGACTGCTTAAAATAGTATCCGACTATTTCGTGATAAGCTACGGCTTCAGAGTTCTGGGAATTAAATTTAAGACGAAGATATTCCTTCTTCTGTCCTTATTCCATCCCCTGCTTATAATAGCAACGCTCCTGAGCTCGCTTACAATTCCTTTTGACTGGAAAGGATCTAACCTGAGACTGAAGGTAAAAAAAGCTTAGAAGGGTTAATCCCCTGCCTCGTTCTTAACAGTCTCATCTAAAGCAGGCGGATTATCTTTCGGCTCTTTCTTTCCGGGAGCTTTGGATCTTAAAAGCAGAGCCGCTCCGGGAATTGAAGGCAGGAGCACATTTATGAAGAAAAGAAATATAGCGGCGTTAAAGCCCACGGCTGAAGTCAGGCCAAGCTTTACGGCAAAGAATACCGAGGCGCTTTCCCTAATGCCAAGTTCCCCGAATGTGACAGGCGGAATTACAGCCTTGGCAAAGAATATCAGCATGCCGAGCCAGGAATAAACAATAATGTCCCACCCGTTCGAGAATGCTGCCACCAGGAATCCATACTGGGCAATGTATGTAAGGTATGTTAAAAACGTATTTAGGGATACTTCAAGAGAAGTTTTTCCGCTTAAGAGCTTAAAGCTCCTTAACCCGTCAGTATATTCAGCAAGCCGGCTGGATTTGGAAGTTAACTTAATTATCTGTCTTTCCCAGAAATCTGTCTTCAGGACCGAATAGAGGTAGAAAAATGAGGATATGAGAATAACTACTATAAGCACTGAGAACCACACGGAGCCTATGCCGTAAAATATATAAAGGAAGACGGCACTTGCAATTGCGCCTATAAAGAATACAGGAACAAACGCAAAAAATTTATCTATAAGAGTAGCAAGCGTCACCTTGAGAGCCTTATTTCCCTTAAAGGCCAGTGCGCGCCCCACATATTCACCGAGTCTGAATGGCGTAATAATGCCTGCTGAAAAGCCGTAAAAAAGAGAATATAGGACTGCCTTATTTTCCTTTTCCTCAACAACTTCCCGGCAGAGAATTTTCCACTTCAGAAACTGCAGGTATATATTCAGGAAGCTCATTACTGATGCCAGGGCGATCATAAAATAGTTTGCGCCATGAAGGGCTGAGACTATTTCCCTGAAGCTTACTGCACTGACCAGATAGATAAGAAGTCCAATGGCTATCAGAATCTTGAGCCACGAGGTGACCCGCTCCTTATATTTTTTTTCTAAACGCAAAAAATTTATTATTCCTGAATTTCTTTCTTAAGATGAATTAAGGGAAATCTACCGAAAAACCGATGCCGAACCTGTGAATACTGTCTTTATAGTACTCGCTGAACATATTGCTGCCGGCATAATAATCAAGATAAAGAAGAATTCCTTTACCCTCCCATTGTCCAAACTTTACTCCGGCTACAAAATTATTGTTGCCGTGGTAGACAGGAGTACCATTTAAGTTATTGTAGTAAGCCGCAAACAGGTTGAAATCTTTCTTAAAGACACGCCCGAACGGATTATAGAAAGCGTATTCAAAGCCGGCGCTGAAAGAATACTTCTTTATTTCAAGCGGTCTTACGAGAGTTGCATAAGCTGGTCCGCCCAGAATTCTCAGTGAATAATTTTCCTTAAGCCATTCGTAACCCACAAGAAGCTCCCCGAAGTCGCGCGTAAAAGGGATTGGCTTTCTTGAGCCGATCCAGCTGCCTATATCGGCATTGTAGTGCCCGTCGACCATGTGAGCGCTGTTATGGATGATTCTGAACCTGGAAATAAGCCTTTCTGTTCCATAATTCTTAGAAAAAGCCGCATTGCCTCCGAAGAATCCGTCGAGGGCGTCAATCTGCAGCCTGTGACCGCTGTAGCTGGTTGAATAGGCATAAGCCATAAACTCAATTCCGAAGGTCAGGCTGGATGCTGAACCGGGAAATTTCACCTTCAGAAGGTCTACTGAATTGCCTATATCGACCTTTAGGTTAGCGTCGCTGGGATAATAAAGAATACCCATTCTTGCCTCCTGAAAGCTCGCCTTCAGAGGTGTAAAATGAAGTCCCTCTGGAGCGAACTCATACCGGACAGATAGAGAGTCAGCCTGCGCAAATAAGAAGCATGGCAACAGGAAAAACAG
The DNA here is from genome assembly GCA_036261625.1 of Ignavibacteriales bacterium. Lineage (GTDB taxonomy): Bacteria > Bacteroidota > Ignavibacteria > Ignavibacteriales > SURF-24 > JAAXKN01. Next base: position 60,379 of record DATAKL010000065.1, read on the forward strand.
TAAAATGTATCTCAACATACTTTTAGCTCACATAGTATTGATTATTACTGGACTAAAATAAGAAATAAATTATAAACTGTTTCAAACTTTATTTGAATAATGCCCATTTGGGAGGAGAATTCAGGCATGCAACAGGATAATTTTTCGGCTCCCTTGCAGGCGTTCTTTCTTTAGGGGCACATTTTTTATATATTATATTCACTCAATTGAAATAAGTAACAGGAGAGAACATAATGTTCATAAATTTCAGTGATCTTCCCGGGCAGCAGAACCTGTTTCTGGATTATATGTACGAATTCGAAAACGTAAAGGACTTTTATCATAAGAACTTCCGGGATACTGAATTATATAAAAATCATTTTCTTGAAGTAGCAGGAAAAAAAAGAAACCACCGAACCCTTTTGACCGGCATTCTGCACGATCAGTATGAAGGCTTCACGCCTTCAAGGAAAACAGTTGAAAATATAGACCTTCTTTCATCAGAGAAAACCCTTGCCGTTGTAACAGGCCAGCAGCTGGGACTTTATGGGGGGCCCTTATATACCTTTTACAAGATCATTACTGCCATAAAATTCTGCTCTTATCTTAAGGATAAATACGAGGATTACCGTTTTGTACCTGTATTCTGGCTTGAAGGCGACGACCACGATTTCGAGGAGGTCCGCTCGGCTAATCTGATAGGCGAAAACAATGATGTCGTAAGTGTAAAATATGACGACGGCGAGCCGTTGGAATTAAACCGCGGCAGCATGGGCAAACTCGCCTTTAATAACAATATTTCTCTTACTGACCGCGAAGTTGCTGCCATTTTAAGAGATAACGATTTCAAGCCCCGGATAATGCAGAAGCTGGATTCTTATTACAAGGAAGATGAAACCTTCAAGAGTTCATTTAAGAAACTGCTCTTCGATATTTTTGATGAATACGGACTTGTATTTTTCGATCCGCAGGACAGGAAGATCAAGGAGCTCTTAAAACCGGTATTCAGGCAGGAGCTTCAGAACTTCAGCGAGCACACAAGAGAGCTTGTACAGATAAGTGCCGGTCTTGAAGAGGTATATCACGCACAGGTAAAGGTAAATCCTGTTAACCTGTTTCTGGATGATGACGACGGCAGATACTTAATCGAACCGGCAGATGATGATTTCAGACTTAAGTCCAAAAGAAAAAAAATCCACAGGACCACACTCCTGGAAATGCTTGATGCAAGTCCTGAAAGGTTCAGTCCAAATGTCCTGCTAAGGCCCATTTGCCAGGATTACATACTCCCTACCGCGTTTTACGTTGGAGGCCCGGGCGAGATTGCATACTTTGCACAGGTTATTCCGCTGTATAAATTCTATAACGTTCCTCAGCCGGTTCTTTACCCGAGATCATCGATGACCATTGTGGAAAAGAACGTTCAGAAGACTATAGACAAGTACAATCTGAAGTTTACCGACTTTTTTGAGGACAAGGAAATGCTCTTTGAAAATGTAATTAAATCGATTTCCGACATGAAGTTCGAATCGGAATTTCAGACGTGTGAAAATGAGGTCCATGATGCGCTGGATAAGCTGAAAGACAAGCTTGTTGCAATTGACAGGACTCTGAACGATCCGGTCCTGAAGGTTTATGAAAGAATTGATCAGTCGCTTAAAATACTCAAGGATAGAACAAATGAGGCACAGAAGAAGAAGCACGAATCGACTATTCGCCAGCTTAGCAAGGCTTCCAATGTTTTATTCCCCAATGGTAATTTTCAGGAACGTGAACTGTCATTCATCTATTTCGCACACAAGTATGGTTTGGATATTATAAAGTGGATGTTTAACGAGCTTGCAATAAACCGGTTTGAGCACCAGGTAACAGAGTTGTAAAAGAAAAAGGCCCGCTAGGGCCTTTTAATTATATACAGGGTTAAAGTTAAACCCACAAATTACCATAGGCATCGACAATTTACACTTATTAATCCAAATGCCGCGGCAGCGGCATGGTGTCGATAGCCCAGGGTGAGGGAATTCCCGGAGGGAATGACTGAACCCCGGGACCACGTAATCCCCCGTAATCCCCAGGAGCCGCGGCAGCGGCATGGTGTCGATAGCCCAGGGTGAGGGAATTCCCGGAGGGAATGACTGAACCCCGGGACCACGTAATCCCCCGCAATCCCCCGGAGCCGCGGCAGCCGCGACATATTCCGATTCCCGCGGCAAATAAATTGTGATGAAATTCAATCAATAATCGTGGTTTATTGGG
>DATAKL010000013.1:0-9494 GCA_036261625.1 Ignavibacteriales bacterium
TTCAGCCCTTTCTATTACGGGTTTTTTGAATCTCTCGTGTGCCATAGTCTCTTAATCCTTATTCATAGGTCATGAGCATATCATAATCATATTTTACCAGATTTTCTATGCCTATTTTCACACAGTCTCTTCAGGTCGTGGGAAACGGAATCAAACAAACCCGTGGCTTTAGCCACAGATCCTCCGGGGAAAAATCTGGGGCTAAAGCCCAAATATTTTTTGATCCATTTCCCACGACCTGAAGGTCGTGGCTATTCAGTCGTGGCTATTCAGTCGTGGCTATTCAGTCGTGGCTATTCAGTCGTGAGCTATTCAGGGACCTCATACAAACAGCAATATATTGTCCCTTAATTCCTTCCAGACTTCGGATTGAGAGAATTTATTGAATGCCTCTTCTCCGCCTGGGAAACTTGTCTTTAGCTGACCAAATGTAACAGCTTCAGGTGAATTAACACTGCCCTTTTGGGCAGTTTGTTTTAGCCAGTCTGCAATTTTTGTGTTTACCTTCCAGTCGGCTGCAACTGAGTTGCCGTGGACTGTTACGGAAGCCTCCCCTTTGCCAGGTTTCTTTATTATTGGTTCAGAGCCTGTCCATACGGCACGTCTTTTCCCGTCGGGCATATATCTTTCTGAAACGTCCTGAATAAAACTTCTGATTAGTGTTTTATCAATTGTGCTTTTGGGTACACGGAATTCAAACCACTTCGTTACATCCCAGTCGAGTCCAACCCCGTGCATATAGTTATAAAGCGCTTTGCTGAGACCCTCTGAGAACTTCCCGTGGTCTATTCCTGCAAGGTCCCTGTAATTAAGGTCGTTGTTTGCAAATGGGTTCTTTGCAGAGGATGTTACTTCAATGTTAAACTCCGCGGGGTTCTCTGCAATTGGGCTGTGGGCGGTTAAGGAAAACCGGTGCCAGAAGCCCGACTGGAAGAGGTTCAGCTTTATGAACTGACGAACGAGTTCAAGGCTGTTTATAAGTTCCTGTTCTGTTTCCGTGGGGAAACCGAACATTAAGTATGCATGCACCATAATTCCAGAGTCGCGGAAGCTTCTGCACACCCTTGCCACCTGGCTTAAAGTTACTCCTTTATTTATGAGTTTCAATAACCTTTCATCTGCAACCTCCAGGCCTCCGCTTACTGCTATGCAGCCCGATTGGGCCATAAGGCGGCAGAGGTCCTCTGTAAATGCCTTCTCAAAGCGAATGTTCCCCCACCAGCTTATGGCCAGTCTGCGCCTCAGGATCTCAAGCGATATCTCTTTAAGGAGTGCCGGGGGTGCGGCTTCATCCGTAAAGTGGAATGCCGTCATGCCCGTCTGCGCAATCATGTCTTCCATCCAGTCGACTATGGTTACCGCCCGTGCCGGGCTGTAGCGCTTTATATAGTCCAGCGAAATGTCGCAGAAGGTGCACTTGTGCCAGTAGCAGCCGTGGGCTGCCGTAAGCTTATTCCAGTAGCCGTCGGACCAGATCCTGTGCATCGGGTTAAGCATTTCAGTTACGGGCACATATTTCGAGGGATCGATCCCATTTAAGGAAGGAGGAAACATCTCCTCGTGGGAAAGATTTTTCTCTTCGGCATCATCGTGGAACGTGAGCTTACCCTTTTGCCTGGTAAGGGTGCGCACAAACTTTGAGCCTTCGCCTTCAAGGTTCCGGATAATGTTCAGCAAAGGAAGTTCGCCGTCGTCATAGGTTATGTAGTCTGCAAACTCGAATATCCTTTCATCCCTGAGCGTTCTGAGCTCGGTGTTTACATAGCCTCCCCCGAAGACGATTTTTATGCCGGGGTAATTCTTCTTTATAAACTCTGCCGATATGAGAGCGCCCAGAAGATTGCCCGGGAAAGGAATAGTAAAACCTATAATGCCGGGACTGAAGGCCTCAATTTCACCTTTCAGCTCTTCAAGCATCATCTCTTCAATCAGGTTTCGTGGGCGCCTTGTCTCCAAAAGAACGGGATCGAAGTGTGGAGGGCTCTGCGAAAGCTTTTCGGCGTAACGGCTCAGGCGGAAGTGCGGCGTAATTGTCCTGGCTATTATATCCGTGATGTCGTCAATGTAGAGCGATGAATAATACTTTGCCTTGTCCTGCAGGCTGAAATATCCGAAGGCGCTAATTTCGGCACTGTCTCTTGAGAATGCCTCTCCCTGGGGCAGGAATCCTTCCTGCACAATCCTGTAGGCCAGATTGGGGTTTTTCCCCTGAAGGAAATTGATTACAGGATCAATTGTGCTTATGTATTTCCCCGAGAGCGCGAGGGCTCTTCTTACCTCGTCATCTTCCTTGTGCCCCGATTGAGCTATATATGAGAATATCCTGCGCAGGCCTTCTCCTGAAAATAACTTCAGGGCAGAGGCCAGCGAAAGATCAAATGTCCTTGCCTCATATCCTCTGGACTTCAGGAAGCCCGAGAGCTGCTGAGCTGAAGGATAGGGCGTATTGATCTGTGAAAACGGGGGGATTACAAGTAAAACTTTCATTAAACATCTCAAAATAACTTCGAGGAAAACTTCAGGAAAAACTATGAATAATAAAGTTTCTTTTCAAGGAAGAAGCATTTTCTGTAAGCAAAGTACTTACATTAAATTCAGAAAATACCCTATGTTATATTTTTCCCACAGGGGGTATTTTTAAATAGAGGGGGGATAAACAGTGGACGGAACGGTGGTATTGACATAACTCAGTGATGTTCTAATATGAAATTTACTGCAAATTAAATATTAGAGAAAGTTATGAATGAATTAGAGAAGAAAAAATTTACAATGTACGGCAATGTGCTCAGCCTGCTGGCAAAGTATATAGATTTATCCTTAGGCCCGGTTCCTTTTCTGATGGCAAAGTTAAGAAGAACAGTGGAAGAGATTGAAAGGCTGGATAGAAGAGCCTTTTTGGGAAATCCGGACTGGGCAATTGAAAACAAAGCCCGTAGAGATAACCTGATTGCTGACCTGGCATGTGTTTCTTCGGCTCTCTTTAATTATTCGAGGCACTCGGGCAGTACAGAATTAAAGGAAGGAACAAAATTAAATCAAAGTAATCTGATGCATCTGCCCGATGACGAGCTCTTAAATAAAGCTGAAGCTCTGCGCCTTCTGGCATTAAGAAATATTGCTGAATTAAGGAGGCTTGGAATAACGGTCAGTCTCGTTCACAACCTTGGGCTTAAGATAGAGTATTTCAGGAGATCTCAGGATAAAAGAGTTTCAGCTCCGAAGGCGGAGTTCAGCGCGAGGCAGATGTCTGATCTTTTTTTAATTGCGGATCAGGTACTGGAGAACACAGATAAGCTGGTTGGTTCCCTGGCTGGTGAATTTGAAGAGTTTTACGGGGAATACATTTCCACGAGGGACTTTGAAAACCGGGAGGGTCGTAAAACCATCACCCTGCCGGGTTTAGAGGAGGATGAGGTCCATAATTAATTGAATAAGGGCAATTCAATTAAAAGGAAAGGGCAGAGAAGATAGTCTTTATGCCCTTTTCCCGTTTTAAATGTTAACAGAAGGCGTGCTATTTTGCCTTTTCCATTTCCCAGTCTTCCAGGTCCTTTATCTGGTCTTCGTTACTTTTAATCATATCTTTTGCCAGTTTGATGAGATCCTGGTCTTTTCCCTTATCCAGATATGCGTTAGCCATGTCGATTGCATGCTGATGGTGCATGACCATCATGCTGACATAATCCTTATCCTGGTTGCCTGTCATCTGCATTTTATGCATCCTGTCCATCATGGTATGCTGCCTGGCCGATCCGGTCTCCTCCTGCATGCCCTTTCTTCTCTGCATCGAGGTGTCGCTTTTCATTCCGGTGGTGGGCTGACCGGTTTTAACAAATTTCTGCAGGTCCTGGATTTCGTTTTTCTGGTCCTTTATGGTTTTCTCCGCCATGGAGATTACCTTCTGATCCTTTCCCTTGTTAATTTCCTCCTCAGACATTCTGATTGCTCCCTTGTGGTGCTGAATCATCATGGCTGCGAAGTCCTGATCCGGATCGCCTGTCATCTGCATGTTCATCATGCTGTCGCGCGTCTGCCCCATCATGCCCTTCATGCCGCCGTGCATGCTGTCTTGTCTCTCACCCATCATTCCCTTCATGTTATGGGTCCTATGGCTCATACCAGTGTCGGCGGGCATATCTTTACTCATATGACCTGTTTCCTCCTGAAGACACCAGCTGAAAGAAGCATACGTTTCAGGAGCATTGGTCAGAATTAAACCTGCAATTAAAAGGCCGGCAAATAACACCCAGCTTAATGAGCTGTAAAGTCTACTCATTTCTCTTCCTCCTTAAATTTATTAAATCGTCGTGCAAAAATAGGATAATATCATTAGCATGGAATGTCAATGCATTAACAATACCACGCACTTCCGGAGAGAAGGAGAAAAAGCCTGTGAATACTTTTATCCCCTAAAGTTCTCCCATTATTTTGTTATATATAATATTTATTACTTTGATTCTTCCAATGAATAAACAGAATGAAATGACCGAAAGAAAGAGCACCAGGAGCCCGGTAAAGGATTTCCTCAGGAGGCTGGGGCCCGGCGTAATTACAGGCGCCTCGGATGACGACCCGAGTGCAATTGCCACTTTCTCGCAGTCGGGTGCTCATTTCGGATTCCTGCAGCTTTGGACGGTCCTTTATACCTATCCTCTTAAAAGTGCAACGCAGGAGATCTCGGCCAGAATAGGACGCGTTACAGGGCGCGGCCTGGCAGGCAATATGCTGAGGTATTACCCCCCATGGATCAGCATTATAATTACTTCTTTAATGATCATTGCAAACATCATTAATATCGGTGCAGACGTTGCGGCCATGGGAAGTGCAATGAAGCTTTTAATTGGGGGACCGGAGATCCTGTATTCTGCAATTCTTGCAGGCTTGTCCTTGATACTGCAGGTGTTTATTCCATATACGAAATATGTAAAAATCCTGAAGTGGCTTTCTCTTGCTTTATTTTCATATGTGCTTGCGGCTTTTGTTGTAAAGGTTAAATGGGACGAAGCGCTTCTTGCAGCCGCAGTGCCTGTCTTCAGGCTGGATTCAAGATTCTTAAGCACCATTGTTGCGGTTCTGGGCGCTACAATAAGTCCATATCTCTTCTTCTGGCAGGCAAGTCAGGAAACCGAGGAAGTGAGCACCACTCCCGAAGAAAAGCCCCTTAAAGTAGCCCCGCACCAGGCGCCGGGGCAGATAAAAAGAATAAAAATAGATACCTATATCGGAATGGCGTTCTCAAACATTATTATATTTTTTATTATTGTTACAACCGCCATGACACTAAATACGCAGGGGATTACAGAAGTAAACAGCGCAGCCCAGGCAGCCGAAGCCTTAAGGCCTCTGGCTGGAAGCCTTGCATCCCTTTTTTTCAGCGCGGGAATAATAGGAACGGGAATGCTTGCAATACCCGTTTTGGCCGGTTCCTCGGCCTATGCCGTAGGAGAGCTTTTCAGGTGGCCCGTAGGTCTTGAGCAGAAACCTTTCCGTGCGGTTAACTTTTACCTCGTGCTCAGCGTGGCAACACTCTTAGGACTTGCGCTTAATTTCACCCCGGTTAACCCGATGCAGGCTTTGGTCTGGGCGGCTACAATAAACGGGCTTATTGCATCTCCCGTGATGATAATAATGATGCTCATATCCTCAAACAGGATAATTATGGGGCGCTTCAGGATTCCCTTATGGCTTAACATAAGCGGGTGGATCTCGGTCGGAATAATGACCTTGGCGGCTTTGGGACTTATCTACTCGTGGCTCCAATAAAAAAGCCCCTTTTTATGGGGCCTTTTCTTTTCATTATCTATGAGCTTTTTCTTAGTATGATCTTAAACGTTGTGCCTTCGGGGCCCGTATGCTTTACGAATATCTTCCCCTTATGATAGTCTTCAACTATTCTTTTAGAAAGGCTCAGTCCCAGTCCCCAGCCGCGTCTTTTTGTACTGTAGCCCGGGCGGAAAATGTCCTTCTTTCTTTTAGGGTCAATTCCCTTGCCGGTATCCTTTACCTCAATTTCAGCATTCTTGTGGGTTTCAGAAATGTGGAATGTTATACTCCCCTTCTTGCTTTCAATTGCGTCGAGAGCATTTTTAATCAGGTTTTCCAATACCCATTCAAAAAGTTCGGGGCTCATGTTTGCGCATACACTTTCATTCCCCTCAATCTTAAGCTGCACGTTCTTGCCGGTCTGCGGCAGGCGCCTTTCGAAATATTTCGTCGTTCTTTCGATGACCTCATAAAGGTTGGCTTCCTTGAGTTCCGGGTGTGAACCGATCTTTGAGAAGCGCTGAGTGATCTTGTTGAGCCTTGCAAGGTCGTTATTGATTTCTTCAGAAATATCGAGGACCTTGTCGGGGTTATTATGGCTGAGTTTCAGGATTTCGCTCCATCCCATGAGGCTTGAAATCGGGGTGCCAAGCTGGTGGGCTGTTTCCTTGGACATGCCGACCCAGATGTTGCTCTGTTCGTTTCTTTTAATATAGCTGAAGCTGATATAGCCTATAAGTATGAACATTGCGGCAAATAGGATCTGCAGATAAGGATAGTTCCTCAGCTGATTTATGAGATCGGAGTCGCCGTAGTGGATTTTGCCGAAAATGATCCGGTCGTTGTATTTAATTACAATGGGAGGGTTAATGGCATCCATTTCCTTAATTTTCTTATAAAGGAACGCCTCCTGCTCGGCCGGGGTCTTTGTGGAATCGAGCGTCAGGTTGCGGTATCCTGACTTATTCTTCAGGTTTACTTTCTCCTGTGTATCGGTAAGGATTATAGGAAAATCGATCGGCTTAATCACGTTTTCAAAAATGAAGGTGAGGTTAGTGGACGTGTCCTCCGTATTAGCCAGGTACTCCAGGCTTTTTGCATAGAGCTCCACGATCTGCTTTTCCTTCTGCTGAAGTTTCTCAACAATCATGCGCGTATAGAAAACGGTGCCGAAGGCGATAACGAGTGCTATAGCCAGCAGTATGATTTTGATGTTTCTGGTTCCGGGACCGCCAGTCATTTTCATTCGCTGTATTCCTTATAAAAGCTATCCAGTGCATCCAGGACCGATTGGGCTATTTTGTACTGAAACTCATCAGTCTTAAGGAGCCTTTCCTGTTCGGGAACGATCATAAATGCAGGTTCCATGAGCAATGATATAGATTCCGGGATGCGGGACATATAAAGATTGTCCCAGTAGAGCCCGAAATCTCTAAGTTTAAGGTTCTTAATCAGATTCCTGTGTATCAGTTCTGCAAGCGGAAGCGCCTGCCGGTAATAATAATAAACCGAACTGCCGTTATTAACTAAAGGGTCCACCCCCTGAGGAACTGCATTGTTGTGCATGCTGATGGAAACCTCGGGATTAAATGAGTTAACCCTGGCTTTTCTTTGAGTAAGGGGGAGGCTTTCTCCCTGTTTGTGCGTCAGGTAAACTACGGCACCCTTATTCTCAAGCAGTTCTTTAAGTTTTAATGAAATTTCGTAATTAACGTCTTTTTCCTTTGTGCCCCTGGGTCCAACGGCTCCGTATTCGGGAGTATGGCCGGGATCAATTGATATAACACGCCCTTTAAGCTGATTGTTCCAGAATAAGAATGCGCTGTTTTTCTTAGCGGGCTTATTAACTTCGAGTTTCAGAATACTGCCGTCGTATACAGGTTTATAGCCCCAGAAAGTCTTCTCATTTAAGAATATTTCAACCTTAAGAACCCCGTCCTGAGGCACTGAATGTTTAATTTCACGGATAAAATCGCTTTTTTTGTCGTAGAAGACCCAGTCGATCTCGGAAGTGACGTTATAGAACGTTACTTCAAGCCTCTGGGGGTCTGTATATTCCGTAATGCTGAAGGGCACGCGTTCGCTAAAGCCGAATTCAACGGAGGCGGACCTTTCAGAATCCTTAGTCCTTATGATCTGAATTGAGCTATGAGGTATACTGCCGCCTGATATAAAGTTAACTGAATTTTCAGGAATATAAATGGATTCGTCCGGGGAAAGTTTTGCCTTAAGCCAGGGGCCTTCTTTGCCTGTAACTTCAAGACGTGTGCCTTCATGGAGGAAAAGCTTGTAACCGGCCTCAGGAGCAACTCTTCCGACAACAAGGTTGGGGTTGTATTTAACCTCTGCGATCTGGTGCATGCTGCTGCTTAATGTTGAAACTGTTCCTGAAGGGCCCCAGTTCAGAGTTCCGAGCTTAGGGTGAACGAGTGTAACTTTTATTTTTGCATTATCCAGTTTCCTGTCGGCAATAAAGTGTCCCTCGTAGATTCCTCTAATCGTATCTCCCTTACTTTCCAGGCCTCCTCCGAAGACGGCTTCACCCCAGTAGTAAGAGTTAACGAAGCGGGTTTCCTCAAGTGGAAATTTCTCCAGGCCGTCTCCCACCGTAAAATATCCTTTGCAGCCGGGAGTGGCTTTAAGCTTTACGTTTACGCTTTCCCCCATTTCAACCCAAATGCTGTCGGAGGGGGTGTTTATCCAGTCGCGGTCAACCGAAAGGGAATCCATGCTGGAAGTTCTAAGTGGAAGTTTAGCCAGATAAGTCTTATTTATAGTTTTTGATTCATTACCTGAAGTAATGCGGACTTCAATTTCAGCTTTTGAATAGCCCAGGCTGTCTTTTGGGCTTAAGAGAATAACAGGAGCGTAGGCCAGGAATGCGCCGTCTTGGTCAACGGAAGCCTCCGTGCCGTTTACAGTTACGTGTGAGTTAGCTGGTGTTACAACGCCGGTAAAATAAAAAGGGCGTCCGTTTAATTCCAGCGTACGGCTTGTATCGGGGAAAGACATTTTAAGTGAAATCTTACCGTTATCCTGCGCCAGAACTATATTAGAAGACAACAAAAGCAAAAAAAAGAATGCGAGAAATTTTTTCACGTGGGATATTCCTTGAATAAATATTGAGCTAAAAATAAATGTTGCTGTTAATATGCGGGATTTCCAGTAAAAAATAAACCCAATGTTCATTTTTGCAGAGGGTGATACTAGAGAACCATAGCCGGCTTTGGAGAAAAATGATTCAACGATGCGTTGTTAATGTGAAGAAGATTATGTTATATTTCGCAGAACAAAGTTTTCAGGTTCCCTTCTTAAGAGAGATTTATTGGTTTCCAGGATAAATTCACGCTATCAACTAATATATTCTGTGAGGAAAATGAAAAGACTTGCCTCAATTCTGATCTTTATTATTCTTTCCTGTCCTCTGTCTGCACAGGATGAAACTTCACAATTTACCATCATAGGTCTAATCTACGACGAAAAGACAAACGAGAGGCTTGAGGGAGCCATAGTCTCCCTGGGAGATAATGCGTCTGCAATATCCGATAGGACAGGATTTTTTCAGATAAGAACAGACAGGAAGACTAAGGAGCTTAAGGTTAAACTGGTAGGATATGAGGAGAAGAGTCTTGTTATAGATTTTGATGATGAGAAGGAGCTGAAGCTCGTAATAAAGCTTACTCCTGAACCGATACTGTTAGAAGGTGTTACTGTTACGGGTGAACACTTCA
>DATAKL010000016.1:0-49035 GCA_036261625.1 Ignavibacteriales bacterium
GAGCCCCGATGAGGGGCGACTTGTTTATCCCGTTTAAATACAAATCGCCCCTTGTCGGGGCTCCGGGGGATTGGGGGAATTCGTTTCCCGGGGGTTCCCGCACCCGCCAGAGGCGGGTTTGTCACCCCGGGCTAAAGACAATGCGCCCCTCATCGGGGCTTTGTAATTTGGACGTTTATTGATGCATTCTTTTCATTGGCCTTTGGAAATCTATTAAGTTGACGCGTAAAGCCAGAGGCGGGCTCAATCACCCGGGGCTATCAACATGAAGCCGCTGACCGCGGCCTTGAAACCAAAGGTATGCACACAAAAAAAGCCCAAAATTTTCATTTTGAGCTTTTTTGATTAACAAATCCTTTGTTGAAATTTACGGATTGTAGTTCTTTAGCTTCTTAAACTGCTTGAACCACTCAAACCAGGGTGCGGTATAAGGAACGGCTGCAATCCTGCCTCCGAAACCTAAATAACGAGATGTGAACATCTGTATCGTAGTTACATTTGTCTTCTTTAAGACGCTGTCGTTTATCTTTACACCGTACTTCTGCGCAAGCTTTACTGTGTAATTGTCAAAGGCACCCGTCAGTTTCTGATTGAATAGATCGTCTTTGTACTGATCTTTTAGTTCTTCATAAGGCTTCGATAATGAATCTCTCTTTTCTTTCCTGTCAATAAGCTTGAATATCGAATACCCGTTTCCAAGCTGCATCGGGCCGTATACCTCACCCACTTTCATCTTGGATGCCGTCTTCCCTAACTCGCCGTACATATTAATCGGGAAAAATCCGTATTCTCCGCCCTTGGCTTTTGTGGATTCCCTCTTGTTGTAGATCTTTGCCAGGTCACGGAAATCCTTTCCCGCCTTAAGCTCATTTAATACGGTTTCAATATCGCCTAAATCTTTTGTGAAGATCTCTATTACGTTTACCTCGGGAACAGGGGCGCCGCTGTTGAGCTTATTATAATATTCAAGAACTTCTTCGTCACTTACTTTTGCTGAATCCAGAAACTGGTTCCTTAAAAGCTGACTTATGTAATTTTCCTTCCAGAGCTTCATATCACTTTTTACTTCCGGCATATTCTGAAGGCCTCTTTTGTAGCCTTCTCTTGAAAGTATCTCCTGAGAAATATAATCGTTAAGATATGTCCTGAGCTTCCCGACAACTTTCTCGTATGTGGGCTCTTTCACAGTAAAGCCGTCTGTAACAAAGCTGTAAAGGAAGTCCCTTAGCGTTACAGGCTTATCCTTAAAGTGTATCAGCGCCATATTAAGCGAGTCGCGCCCGAACTGGGTGATCATTTTAGAAACGTCCTGCTCATCCAGATTCACATTTGAATTCTTAAACTCAGGGCGCTTTGCTTTTTCAATTAAAAGTGCTGTAGATTTCCCTACAACATTCCAGAATAATGGTCCGCTTGTTGTAACCTCGGCCTTAGGCATGAAATCGTTCAGGAAAGCTGCTTCAAGTTTCTTTGCCTTACGCTGCTGGAGTACCTCACGCGCTTTTTTTGTAATATCCTGCGACTTGTCGTTATTAAAGGCGACTTCTTCCTTATCCTTCAGTTTGAAAATAAACCAGCCGTTTTCTGTCCTTAAGGGGTGCGATATGCTGCCGACTTTCATAGTATAAAGCGTGTCCTCAATTGCCTCATCTTCCATCTGTCCATACGTAACTGTTAATGGAAGTTCCTGATCCTTGTATTCAGGTCTTGTATGCAGGAGGGAATCGAATGAGGCGCCTTTTTGAAGTTCGGCATAAATATTAAAGATCTCTGAGGAATCAGCGGAGCTTATGATGTTAACGCTGAGCTTAAAGCCCAGTCTGAAAGTGCCTTTAATTACCTCTTCCCCGCTTATTTTAACTTTATTTCCCACTTCCTGTTTGTAGAGAGCGTCTTTAACGTAAAGCTTCTCAATCGACTTCATGGAGTACTTTATGATCTCTGTTGTATCCATCCCCAGGCGCGCGGCTTCCTGAGCCCACAATTTTTCGGCAACAAGGGAATAAAGAAACTCATATTTAAGAGAATCTATAAGATCCTGATTTTTGCTTATGTGCGGCATCAGTTCATAGCGTGTCCTGTATTCAGTGGTGCCGATCTTTTCCTTGCCTGCCGTGGCAATAATCTGTTCTTTTTCCTGCGCGGAAATAAGCTGCGTTAATGAAACGATAAGAATTAAGATATATAGTTTTTTCATAGATGTCCTGACCTGTGGGAGTACTCTGAAAACGAGTTTATTTATTCTGCCTATTATCGGAATAAAAGCCTAACTACTTTATCCGGGCAGTAAATATATTCAATTTTATGATGAGATTAAAAACAAAAAGCCCCCGGGAAACAGTATCCCCGGGGGCCTGGAATGTTTTAATATTTATTTAAGGTCATATTGTAAAAGCGCCCTGAAGTCTTATGTCTTCAGAGGATGAACCAACGAGGACTTCAAACTTTCCCGGTTCCATAACCCAGCTCTTCTTTGCGGGGTCAAAGTACGACATTGCATTTTTGTCCAGCGTAAAGCGGAGGGTTTTCTTCTCTCCGGGCTTGAGATAAACCTTCTTAAAGCCTTTAAGCTCCTTAACCGGACGATCAATTGAAGATTCCACGTCTTTCAGATAAAGCTGGGCAACTTCGCCTCCCATTGCCTTGCCGGTATTCTGAACGGTAAAGCTTACCTGAACTTTGCCGTCACTGGATACAGGTGAAACATTTATATCGCTGTACTTAAAAGTGGTGTATGAAAGTCCGTATCCGAACGGGAAAAGAGGCTTAATGTTATTTTTCTCAAAATGACGGTAGCCCACATAAATGCCGTCGGAGTAATTTGTAACGCTGTCCTGTGCCTTATAGGTTGTGAATGCCGAGCAGTCCTCCCATTTGTGCGGGAATGTTACAGGAAGCTTTCCCGACGGGTTATATTTGCCTGTCAGGACGTCAACTATGGCCTCTGACATCATCTCGCCACCGAACCAGGTTTCAAGCACACCCGGAACCTCATTAAGCCACGCGTCCATAAGGACCGGGCTTCCGGAGGTAAGAACAACTACAACATTCTTGTTTGCCTTTGTAACAGCCTGAATCATCTCATCCTGTCCGTCAGGAAGTGTGAGATTGTCCCTGTCGTGACCCTCACTTTCAACGTTATAGTTTGTGCCGGCAAAAATGATTGCGAGGTCGGAATTCTTTGCAGCGTTTACAGCCTGCTCTAAAAGTTTCCCTTCAGGCTGCTTCCATCCAAGGCGTGCTGCAGCGCCGCCGCCGTTTTGATAAAATTCCATGCGTACTTTGTAGTACTTCCCGGCCTCAAGAGTAGCCTTTGCATATAAGGAGGTCACTGCATGATCTGTCCAGTCCTCGGCCAGCTTCTGGTCGTCAAGATAAAATCTTCCCCCGTCATCTGTAGCGATGTCAAAAATGTAGTCTCCGCTTTTTGCAACCTTGACATACCCGGTCCATCTAACGGAATATTTGTTTTTCTGGAAACCTTCCTTAGGTCCGTTGTCGCCGAAATCAAAGTTTATTTCCTTGTCGACTCTTGTAAATGCCGGTGTGCCGGATAAATCCATGTTGCTGAAATATTCACCCTTCAGGCCGTGCTCTTTTCCCGTTTCATCGGTATAAAGAAAGTCAGATGGAATAGGATTGGTATCACCCGATATTTCAACGCCTTTGGCATAGTTGATTTTTACTTTTTTGCCCAAAGACTTTTCCAGAGCTTCAAGAGGACTTACATTGGTAAGGGGGTTTACCATTGAGCTTCCGCCGCCTCCTGCTCTTAAAGCTGCGGCATTAGGGCCGATAACTGCAATAGACTTAACATTCTTCAGGTCCAAAGGAAGAATGTTATTGCTGTTCTTAAGAAGCACAATTCCGGCCCTTTCGGTTTCAAGTGCTGTCTGGCGGTTTTCCTTTGTGCCTAAGAGACTCTTATCTTCTTTGCCCGGGTTTTCAAAAAGTCCAAGCTTGAAAATTACCCTTAAGATTCTTGTTACCTTGTCGTCAATTGTCGATTCCTTTACGGTGCCCTGTTTTACGGCATCCATAAGTGTGTTTTTGTTCAGGTATTCACCAGTCGGCATTTCAAGATCCAGACCTCCGTTGGCAACAGGAATGGTTGAATGCACAGCACCCCAGTCGCTCATAACGAGCCAGTTAAATCCCCACTGTTTTTTCAGCATGTCTAAAAGAAGATAATCGTTTTCGCTGGCGAAGTGGCCGTTTAATTTGTTGTAAGCGCACATGACAGCCCAGACGCCGGCATCCTGAACGGCAGCCTTAAATGCAGGAAGGTAGATTTCGTTAAGCGCCCGTTCGTCAACTTTTGCATCCACAAACATGCGCTCGAATTCCTGGTTGTTGACGGCGAAATGCTTTACAGTTGCCGCAACGTTTTCCTTCTGCACTCCTTTAATATAAGGGACTGTCATTTGTGTAGTGAGGTAAGGATCCTCGCCGAAGCTTTCAAAGTTACGTCCCCCCTGCGGTATGCGGGCAATATTGACGCAGGGCCCCAGGATTACGTGGCGCCCTTTGGATTTTACTTCGCGCCCAATTGCACTTCCTATTTTCTCTATGAGTTCCGGCTCCCATGTGGCGCCCATTGCAATGCCGGATGGGAATGCAGTGGATTTTTCCCATCTTACACCCAAGGGTCCGTCTGACATTTTAAGCTCCGGAATTCCCAGCCTTTCAATTGGTTTTGTCGCAAATCCTGTTCCTCCCAAAAGATCGATCTTTTCTTCCAGTGTCATCCTTTTAAGCAGATCATTTACCCTTTCATCAATCGGGAGTTTAGGGTTTTTATAAGGCGCCTTCCCCTCAGGCATTTTACTTCCCATAAATATTACCGTAATAAGTGCTAACAGAGGTAATATTTTAATTTTACTGTAAAAAAGAAGCTTCATTTTTTATTCCTTAGTTGTTAATAGATGTTGAATTTCCCGTTATTCTCCTTTCAAACCTTTTATCTGTAATGGATTTCAAGAGAGTCTGATTATTTTTATTTGCTGCTGAAGAGTAAGACTGAAGCTGCAAACTCGGCATTGCACCATGACAAAGGTGAGGCCGGGCTGCAGTCCGACTGATTTAAATAAATTCTTTCAGGCATAAGTCCGTATGAGTTGGCGTTACTAACCATCCAGTCTATATGCTTTTGGGCAATATTCTTCCTTCCATAAAGTATCTGATACTGCGCCGCGGCAGGTGTTGTAAAAAAGAAGAGGTCACTTCCGTAACCGCTTAGCCCCGGATCGGGAGACTCAAAGTACTGCACGCCCCCGCCTGCCTTAACGTTATTCTTCTCTATAAACTCGTTTGTCTTTTTAATCATATCGTTATTCGGATAACCCCAGAGTACCCCGAAGTTAAGCGATGTGTCCCAGAGATAGAGTGTATCTTTGGATGGGCCTGTTATGCTTACATTTCCCTCTGCTTTTTTGCCGAAAGATCTCACGTCGGCAAGAATTTCCCTTTTCTTATCAAACATATATTTCAGTGAAGATGAAATTTTGTCTGAGGCGTTTTTATAGGCTTCTGACTTTCCCTTATCGCCCTCTTTCTCTGCAAATTCCGAGGCTGTTTTAAGGGCCG
Source organism: Ignavibacteriales bacterium (assembly GCA_036261625.1). Taxonomy (GTDB): domain Bacteria; phylum Bacteroidota; class Ignavibacteria; order Ignavibacteriales; family SURF-24; genus JAAXKN01. The sequence goes on from DATAKL010000016.1 coordinate 5,587, forward strand.
AAGAGCATGTCATGTTGGTTGAAGGCAGGTATCCCGTCCACTCCACAATGCCTCCTTCGTATAGAAGGCCTTTATTATCTATGTGGCTTACGAGGAAGTCTGCCAGTTCATAAATAAATTCCTTATTTGAAAGCCGCTCTCCTGTAAGCTTATGATATTCATTGATAAGCTGAATTAAATACCCGTTTGCATCCCACTCCGGTTCATCATAGCGCGCTCCGCTTCCTGCATCCACGGCTTTAGCGTAAGCGTCGTAGCGGGCAAAGAACTCTCCTTTGGATTTTTTAGGTATATCGGGATTCATCCAGAATTTTATTATGCTTTCAGCTTCCTCAGTGTGACCTGTAAGAAGGAAGACCCGGGCCGCCATCATGGCATCCCTGGGATATAGCTGCGGCATATTGTTCGTTACAAACTGCCCTGTTATGTCAGCCGGAACCATGCCGTTTAAGTCCGCCGACTTAACGGAGTATAAATTTCTTTTGTAGTATTCCGTGTACTTTTCATCTTCGGCATTTTGGAACCGGGGCAGTTTGCCTTTGTTAAGCCACTTTGTCCAGTAGTCGTGAGCTGTCTTCTGAAGATCCGCTTCATCTTTAAGAGCCTTTAATTTTTCTCCGGCGTCTTTAACGTTATCTCCCAAAGCGGTAATTACTTCCAGGCGTTCTTTATTCTTAAGCCTTCCATAAATTGAAACCGTGGAATCGTTTACTTCAAGAATATATTTTGAGAATTTAGGCGCAACGGCCAGTACAGTTCCGTTGCTCCACACGGCATAGGCGGTATTGCCTTCTTTTTTTAAGGAAGTAAGAGTCGTTCTGCGGTCAGTAATAATATTTTTTCTTAAAGTCATTTCAAACTTCTGTGCCGCAAAGGGGTTCGGGCTTTCAACTTCAAGGGATAAAATAACGGCATCCTTAGGATGCACAAAGCAGCGCACGCTTGTAAGACTTCCTTTTTCGGTTGTCATGCGCGTAAGCGTGGTAAAGAAGTTATCCATCCCAACCGACCTGCTGTTTTTCTTATTTGTGTGCAGGCGCATTCTTCCGCCTGCTTCTTCGTCAGTAAGGCTGAAGGAAGTTGATGCAACGTAATCGGCCGTATAATCTTTATAATATAAGTGCTGGATGCCTTTTAGCCCGGTAATGGCCGTTATCCTCTCGTCATCCGAATAAACGGCGCACAGGTTTCCGTTGCCCAGAATGGCGCTTCCTTTCCAGGGGCGTTTATCTGAGGTTTTAAGTGTATCTGTTCCGGCAGTTAAGAAAGCAGACATATAAATAACAAAGAAACTTAATTTTACTATTAGTCGGGCGGAGCGCTTCATCATCTGTTATTATTCTCCTGGGGAAAAATAAGAATAAAGTATAACGGTTAATTGGCAAAAGCCGGAGAGGGCCGCAGTAGAGAAACCTCCGGCCATCCCCGGCTTTATTTAATGATTATTGGTCTGTTTTAGCATCCATTCATAAAGCTTCGGGTTGTTGTAGCTTTCAGTCCATGAGTCGTGTCCGGCATCGGGATAGACTGTAAACTGAATGTTCCCGCCGCATTTCTTAAGAGCACTAACGAGCTCTTCGGTTTTTTCAAACGGCACTGCGCGGTCCTTCTTCCCGTGGAATGTCCAGATCGGAAGACGTTTCAGATTGCAGACCGTGGAAACGTTGCCCCAGCCGCAGATAGGGGCTATGGCGGCAAACCTGTCCGGGAAATTTTCAGCCATCTTCCACGTTGCGTAGCCTCCCATGCTGAGACCCGTTACATATACCCTGGCTGGATCGACATCATATTTATCCTGAATTTCATTTACCAGGGCATCCAGAGTTGGAATGGACCACATCTGGTCTTCAGGGCACTGCGGGGAGATAAGTATGAAAGGAAATTCCTTTCCCTGTTCAACAAGTTTCGGAGGCCCGTGCCTTTTTACCATATTAATGTCAGCACCCCTTTCGCCTGCTCCGTGCAGGAACAAGACGAGAGGCCACTTTTTATCGTCTTTGCCGTAATCCTGGGGCAGATAGAGAAGATAATTGGTGGATACGCGTGTTTTAACTACTTTCGAAAAATGTTTGGCCTGCTGGTGAGAAGTTTTAGTATCAGTTGTCTTCATCTCAGTCGTCTCCTTTGTAGCCGAGCAGCCGGCAAGGAAGTTCAGGCCGGTTAAAAGTAACCCTGCAATAATAATTTTTTTCATTAGGGTTAATCCTTGTCTTAATTGTAATATATTTCATAAGAAAGTCTTTCCCTGAAAAGTTAAAGCTTAAAAATTATAATATCAAACAGGCACAAATTGTCCCTTTTACTATTAATATCTGTAATATTACAGAATAAAATTGTGTCAAAATTTGTATGTAAAACAGCTTATTTCAGGGAAAAATAGTAAAAAAAATTCCCCCTCCGTTTTTGCAGAGGGGGAAATTAGCTTTTAGTTATTTCTTTGTTGTCATCTTGCCGTAATGCAGTCCGAAACCGTATTTGAAAAGAGGATCGTAATTCTTATCGCCAAGGTTTATCGGAACCTGCTGCATTGTCTTAGGCCATGAATGAGTAAGCTTGCCTGTAAAGTTATAGTCGCCGAAAAGTACGTCGGCAACTCCCTGGCCTTCAGTTCCGGGCAGCCATGCTGCCACGAAGGCATCTGCCGTCTTTAAGACAGGATCGATTATTATCGGTCTGCCGGAAAGAAGCACTACAACAACAGGAATTCCTGCTTTTTTAACGTTTTCAATGGCTTTTATGTCTTCCGGGTTGAGAACGAGGTTGCTCGTATCGCCCAGCATTTCAGCATACGGATTTTCGCCAACTACAACAACGCCCAGGTCTGCTCCTTCAGCGCCTGAACCATCCTTGGAGAATGTAAAGTTTGTTGAAGGAGCGGTATTCTTCATTGCCTGAAGAATTGTTGTTCCGCCTGTTGTTACGTCTCCTAAGGCTCCCTGCCAGCTGATTGTCCAGCCGCCGCACTGCATGCCTATATCGTCAGCACCGCGTCCTGAGACGTGAATTCTTTTCAGGTTCTTTGAAATCGGGAATGTATTGTTTGAATTCTTAAGAAGAACCAGCGACTGTCTTACGCATTCGCGGGCAACTTCCCTGTGCTCCTGTGAGCCGATCTTAGCTGTTAAAGCCTTGTCTGTATAAGGGTGATTGAAGAGGTCCATATCGAACTTAACCTTAAGGATACGTCTGACGGCGTCATCAATTCTTGAGATAGGAACCTTGCCTTCCTGGACCAGTTCCTTTAAGTCTTTAATGAATTCCTTGTAGTTATTCTTTTTGCCCGAGCCGTTCGGGATCATTATCATGTCCAATCCGGCATTAATTGAAAGTTCAATGTCCTTCTTGAAGTCGGGTGTGATCTGGTCAATGGCTGCCCAGTCGGAGACTAAGAAACCCTTAAAGCCGAGCTCTTTTTTCAGCACGTCTGTTAAAAGATATTTATTTCCGTGCATTTTCTCTCCGTTCCAGCTGCTGTAGGAAACCATAATTGAGCCGACGCCGGCTTTAATGGCTTCAACGTAGCCGGGTAAGAAGAGTTTGCGGAAAGTTTTTTCATTACACTCTGTATTTCCCTGGTCTTTTCCGTTTGTTGTGCCGCCGTCACCTGCAAAGTGCTTTGCGCATGCAAGAATTGAGCTTCCGTCTGAGAGGTCTTTGCCCTGGAAGCCTTCAACTGAAGCCCTGCCCATAATTTTTGTAATTTCAGGAGTTTCGCCGAAGCCTTCATATGTGCGTCCCCACTTTTCATTTCTTGGGACGGCAACGCAGGGAGCGAATGTCCAGTCGATGCCTGTTCCGGCAATTTCCTCAGCAATAACGTGTGAGGCTTTTTTAACCAGTTCGGGGTTATTTGTAGCACCCAGGCCAATATTATGAGGGAATATTACGGCGCCTTTAACGTTATTGTGCCCGTGAACGGCGTCAATGCCGTAGATAATCGGAATTTTAAGGCGGCTCTGCAAGGCATACGACTGATATTTGTCGTATACGCCGGCCCACCCCTCGGGTGAAATGTCCTTGGGTTCGGAGTTTCCGCCGCTTAACATGGAGCCAAGAGCCAGGGTCTTAATATCTTCCAGATTGTCGAGTGCGTCCATATCGACCTGAGTCATCTGTCCGATCTTTTCATCTAAAGTCATTAAAGCCAGCAGAGAATCGGCTTTCGAAGCTGATTTCTGTTTTTTCCCCTTAGGGGATGCTCCCGCAAAGAGAAAGAAAGCAAGTAAGGGAACAGCAAATAAGAGTATTCCTTTTGATTTTTTCATCAGTACCTCATATTAGAATAGATAGTTTATAAAAAATAGAACAATAAAAATTCTGAACCGTAGTTTTAGTAAGAAAGACCAAAGCCGTATTCAAATAAAGGCGCATAGACCTGGTCGCCGGCATTAACCGGTATCTGTGACATAGATGCGGGCCAGCTGTGAGAAAGCTTGCCCGTGGGTTTATAGTCACCGAAGAGAATGTCTGCCACACCCTGGCCTTCTGTTCCGGGCAGCCAGGCAGCCATAAAAGCATCTGTTTTATCTATAATATCGCTTATAATCATCGGTCTTCCGGAAATGAGGACTGTAACAACGGGGATGCCTGCATTTTTAAGGTTAGTAATTACTTTAATATCATCCGTTGAAAGCCTTAGGTCCGTGCGGTCGCCCTGGCCCTCGGCATAGGGGCCTTCGCCAATTACAGCAATTGCATAATCCGCGCCTGCAGCGCCTGTGCCGTCAGAGGAATAAGTAACTTTTGTATTTGAAGAGACGGCTTTTTTAACGGCCTGAAGAACTGTTGTGCCCTGTGTGATATTGCCCTTCTGCCCCTGCCAGCTTATTGTCCAGCCCCCGCACTGGGCTCCCAGGTCGTCTGCATTTTTTCCTGCTACAATAACATTCTTTGCGTTTTTGGATAGTGGGAGCAGATTATTCTGATTTTTAAGTAAAACCATGGATTCCCTGACGCACTGCCGGGCCACTTCCCTGTGGGCATCTGAACCCACAAGTGCAAGAAGCGACCTGTCGGTATAAGGGTGCTCAAAGAGCCCCATATCATATTTTACCTTAAGAATTCTTCTTACTGCGTCATCAATTCTTGCCATGGGGATCCGGCCGGTGTTAACCAGATCCTTCACTGCAGCAATAAACTGCTTCCAGTTGCCGGGCTCCATAGCCATATCAAGCCCTGCGTTAATGGCTGTTTCCACCTGAGTCTTGTAGTCTCCGGGCAGCTGTTCAATGCCTAGCCAGTCGGAGACTAAGAATCCCTTAAAGCCGAGCTCTTTTTTCAGCACGTCAGTAAGTAAATATTTATGTGAATGCATCTTCTGACCGTTCCAGCTGCTGAAAGATACCATAATGGAGCCCACGCCGGCTTTAATTGCCGATATATAGCCCGGAAGGTGAATTTTTCTTAAAGTCTCTTCGTCAACAACCGTGTTCCCCTGGTCGTGTCCGTCTGAAGTTCCGCCGTCACCCACAAAATGCTTCGCGCAGGCAAGAATGGATGCCGGGCTGTCGAAACTACTGCCCTGAAAACCTTTAACTGCGGCCTCAGACATCATGCTGGAGAGCTCGGGGGTTTCGCCGAAGCCTTCATAAGTGCGTCCCCATCTTTCGTTTCGTACAACTGCAATGCAGGGCGAAAAAGTCCAGTCGATGCCTGTAGCCGCAACCTCTTCGGCAGTAACTTTAGCCGCTTTTTCAACCAGTGAGGGGTTGCGCGTGCAGCCGAGACCTATATTATGAGGGAATATTACGGCACCTTTAACATTGTTGTGGCCGTGGACTGCATCAATTCCGTAAAGGATAGGTATCTTAAGGCGTGTCTTCAGGGCTCCTGCCTGAAAGCTGTCGTACATATTGGCCCATCCTGTTGGCGAATCGTCCTGCGGGGCGCTGCCGCCTCCGCTGAGAATAGAGCCTACAAAATACCTGCTTACTTCATCAGGTGTTATGGAGGCTCTTTCTGCCTGAGTCATCTGTCCGATCTTTTCGTCGAGCGTCATTTCAGAGATAAGTTTTTCAACCTTTTCGTCGGTGGATGGTGCTTCGGGCTGCATGGGAGTCGGCTCATCTTTTTTGCATGAAACGTTTAACAGGGCAATTGATAAGAAAGACAGTAAAAGAAAATTTTTCATAATAAATAAGCTTATATTTCAGGTTTATACTTCTTTTTGGCTAAAAACAGAGTAACAGGAACTGTACAATATAAAAGAACACGCCCTTGTGAGGCGTGTTCTTAAAAAGATCATTTTCAGATGTTTTCTTTTTTCTTCAATTCATTCCAGATTAAAGCGCTCGCCCCCAGAACAGCAGTATTGCCTTTTGTAAGGGCCGAAGGGAGTATCTTAACCTTATTTTTGAAGATGTTGAGTGTATACTCTTCCAGATAGCGCTTTACAGGTTCAAAGAGGAAATCACCCGAGGCAGCCAGGCCGCCGAACAAGATAATTGCCTCCGGGCTTAAGTGAGCAACCGTATCTGCAAGTTTAATCCCAAGAACCTTGCCTGTAAACTCAAAGGCCTCAAGAGCAAGCCTGTCGCCTTTTTGAGCTGCATCAAAGATCATTTTGGAAGTCATGTCGTTGAAGCTTACACATCTGAGCTCGCTTTCAAGCGTTGAATTGCAGAGGAGTTCAAAGACTGTGCGGCGTATTCCGGAGGCCGAGGCGTAAGTCTCAAGGCAGCCTTTCCTTCCGCAGCCGCACTGGCGCCCCCTGGGATCGTAGATCGTGTGTCCGATCTCGCCGGCAAATCCGTCATGGCCGTAGACGAGGTTTCCGTTTACCACCACGCCGCTTCCAAGACCCGTTCCGAGTGTAATTACAACAAAGTCTTTCATCCCTTTTGCAGCACCGAACTGCATTTCACCTATTGCCGCGGCATTTGCGTCGTTTGTAATAGCCGCCGGAACCTCAAAATATTTTTTCAGAAGATCCAGAACGTTTACAGTTCCCCACCTGAGATTAGGGGGCTGTTCAACAGTCCCCTTGTAGTAATTTGCATTTGGAGCGCCTATGCCGATGCCGATAAAGCTGCATCTGTCCGAAATTTTACTGAAAGCCTCATCTACAGCCGGCTTCAGGCGTTCGAAAAGCTTCGGGGCTTCCTCATTTGAACGGGTTGGAATTGAAGACTCAATGAGGCAGTTGCCTTCCTCATCCACAAAACCGAACACAGTATTCGTTCCGCCAATGTCAATTCCGAGAGTTACGTCAGTTTTTGCCATGTCTTTTTTTATGCCTTCTTTAAATAAGCTGGAATGTGTCCCTTAAGTCCGTAGTAAGCAATGAACAGGTAGCATATTGCAGGCAGGAAGAACGCATGGTGGATGCCGATCTTGTCTGCAAAGAAACCCTGAGCCAATGGAATCAGTGCGCCGCCAACAATTGCCATGCAGAGGATGCCTGAGGCCTGACCGGTGTGTTTTCCAAGGCCGTCAATTGCAAGAGTAAAGATTGTCGGGAACATGATGGAATTAAAAAGACCGATCAGAAGAATTGACCACATTGCAACATAACCTGTTGTAAGCATTGTAATTACAACCAGAGCCGATGCAAAGAAGGCATTAAAGGCAAGCACAGCGCCGGGCTTTATCTTTCTCTGAATGGCTGAACCTGCAAAACGGCCTACCATGGCCCCGCCCCAGTAGAAAGCAACAAACTGTCCTGCCTGAGACTCTGGGAGTCCTGCTACAAAAGGCTGTCCCAGGTAGTTTACAAGAAAGCTTCCAATTGAAACCTCGGCACCTACATAAACAAAAATTCCAATTGCGCCTAAGACGAGGTGTTTATAGCCCCATGCGCTTTCATGATGATGATCGATGCTCTGTCCGTTTCCGTCGGATGAACCTGCAGAAGCAGCCTCAATGGCAGGAAGCTTGAACATGGCAAATATGCCTGCAATAATAAATAAAGCTGCTGCAAGACCGAGATACGGCACCTGAACGGCTGCGGCTTCTGTTGCCTGATAGGCTGTGAGTTCCGCAGGAGAAAGTTTGCTGATTGCATCGGCGCTTTTAACTGCAACCGAAAGAATTAATAAAGAGCCGAAGAAAGGAGCAATTGTTGTTCCTAATGAATTAAATGCCTGTGTAAGGTTAAGACGGCTGGATGCGGTTTCAGGTTTCCCGAGAATAGCAACATAAGGATTTGCCGCTACCTGAAGAAGTGTGATTCCGGCAGCAAGAATGAAAAGAGCCAGAAGGAACATAGGATATGAATGCAGGCCGGCAGCCGGATAAAAGAAGAGGCAGCCTATACCTGCAGTTACGAGTCCTATAATAATACCTCTTTTGTACCCTATTTTCTCCACCAGTATTCCTGAAGGCAGTGAAACCAGAAAATATGCTCCGAAGAAGCAGAACTGTATTAACATTGCCTCTGTGTAGTTCAGGGAAAATACAGCCTTAAGGTGGGGAATGATAATGTCGTTAAGACATGTAAGGAAACCCCACATAAAAAACAATGAAGTCAGTACTGTCAGAGCCGGGGTATAGTTCATCTGCGGCTGAGACACAGTTTTAAGATTTTTAACATCAACGGTTGGACTTGATACAGCCATTATAATCTCCCTTTTAAGATAGTTGTTTTGCTTTTTATACTAAGTTTAATTTGTCATGCTTAAATTAAGAATAAAAACACTTTTAATTTCTTATCCGTCAAAATTTGGCCGGGGGGCTCTCCGGCCTTTCCCAATAAAGTCAATTGCTGCTCAAAATATAAATTTTCCAACATGGTGTAGGTCAAATATTATGCCTGTAAATATAGGCTGGATAATATCCGCATGTTTACTGAATTATAAGGTTTTAGGGGAATATGGATGTTATAGGCTTATTATTTTAATAAGAGGCATTATTAAATTGATAATTCCCTTAAATAAAGCTATTTTGAGCGCCGGGAATCTCCCGGGCCTAATTAATTTTCAATGGCTTACGATTATACGTGGAAAGTTGACAAATTTAATTAAATTGCTGAGCTTGTTTTCCCGGTCTGGTAATCCTTAATTCATGGCTGTTGAATTGCAAATCAAATAAAGAATTACTTCGTGAAATTTGAAAAGCTGTTTTATGTAATTGTTAGTGCGGCCCTGGTAGTTGCTTTTATCCTGATAGGCTATGTTTCATCGCCTCTTCTCTTCCAGGCTCACGACGGCTCGCAGGCCAAGAAGATCTACTATGTGGATCATATTTCCCCTGCGCTCGAGAAAATTATCGGCAAATTTAACGAAAAATACAATGGGCAGATCGAGGTGGTGCCAATCAACCTCCCTTTTGAGAAGTTCAGCACAAACGAACGCAAGGAGCTCCTGACGCGCTTTCTGAGAAGTAAAAGCGACCGAATAGACATCTTTGCCGTTGACCAGATCTGGGTTCCCCGTTTTGTAAAATGGGGAATATCGCTCGAAAAGTATATCCCTCTTCACGAGAGGGAAAACCTCCTTAAGTATTCAATGGAATCTTGCTACTCTAATAATGAGCTTATTGCAGCCCCCTTATATATAGATATAGCTCTCATGTATTACAGGGACGACCTCTTAAGGAAACTCCCCGGATATGAGGAAATTAAGGCCAAACTGAACTCCTCTATTACCTGGGAGGACTTTATTGCCCTTAAGGAGAAAATGCCGAAGGGTGAGGCAAAACCTTACTACATATTCCAGGCTGACGACTACGAAGGGCTCATCTGCAGCTTTATGGAGATGCTCTCAGGACAGGGAGGCTCTATTGTGTCGGGAGACTCTGTCAAACTAAATACTCCCGGGGCTGTAAAAGCGGCACAGCTTTTAGTGGACCTGGTAAATAAGTACCACATTTCCCCCATGGAGGTTTCCGACTTAAAGGAAAACCCCAGCTACAAATATTTTATCGATAATAACTGCATGTTTCTGCGCGGATGGCCGAGCTTTTTAAGAGAGTATAAAGAGAATCCCGCAAACAGGAACATGTATAATAATCTCAGGACGGCTCCTACTCCCCACTTTTCGGGGCATAAAGCTGTTTCTGTCTTCGGCGGCTGGAATCTTATGATTTCCAAGTTCTCCTCAAGAATACCCGAGTCTGTTATATTCATTAATTACCTCATTAGCCGTGAGGCTCAGGAGATCCTTTATTCGGAGGGAGGATACCTGCCCGTAAATACAAGTCTCTACAGCGATAAAAAATTTCTACATGCGCACCCGGAACTGACCCTCTACAGAGGGATGCTGGATAAAGGGATTCACAGGCCTTTTCTGGAACACTATACAAGCATTTCTGATATTCTTTCTTATTATCTGAATCTTGCTATCCAGAATAAAATGCCCGTTAAGGAAGCTCTCGATAAGGCAACAGAAAAAGTTAATTCAAAAAGCATACTGCTCAAGTGACGAAAGATGAGTAAAGTAAAACTACTGGAAAAATTTAAGGAATACCATTTTGAGTTCAGACACCTGACGGTTCTCTTCATTGTGCTGTTTGCTTTTCAGCTCCTTTTGTCGTTTATAAACAAGTCATCCATAAGCGATTTTCTTTCAAATACACAGAAGTGGTACCAGAAGGATTCGGCTGAAAGACTGGCCAACCTGACTACTACTTCATTTGAACTTCTGCTCGAAAGCATTAATCCCAAAGAAAACCTCGATGAGGATGAAATTGCAAGAATTACGCAGTCTTTTGACATCATCTTCAGCCAGCAGATGCTGCAGCATAATATTGAAGAGATCTGCGTTATTGTACACAAGGGAAAAAAGCTCTATGCCATAGATGACGGAAAAGCGCTCTTTGCATTCCTGTTCAGAAACGAGGAGCCGCAGGAAATAAAAACCCGCCATAAAAAAGCAATTCAGATGTATGAAAATGCAAAAGAGGAGCTCGTTTCAAAAGAACAGATCTACAGCACTGTAACCGACAAACAGACTTTCAATACATTTGTGCCTTTTGTCTTAAGAGGGGAAGTAATTGGAGTGCTGTATATAAGGAATACTCCCGACTTTTCACTCATCACAAACCAGGTCGTCTCAAGCTTTGATGAGACTTCTGTTATCTATCTTTCACTTATTCTCCTGGGGCTTCTGGCCATGTATTTTATCTCTTCCTATACTGTAAGGGAACGCGATGAGGCGCAGAAACTTCTCTTCGAGGCGCATGAGACTAATCTGAAGAAACAGATTAACTACGAAAAAGAGCTTCTATTTACAAAACGCATATACCACACTCATCATAAAGCCGAGAAGGTGATGGGTTTTATCAAGGATGACCTCAGGCAGCTCTCCCCTGATAATACGAACGATATAAAGTACCGGGTCTCAAAGTATTCAAATTTTGTCTCCCGCGTAATTTACGACATGAAGTGGTATGACCCTCCGGTGCAGACCATAAGAAACCAGATCTTCCGGACAGACTTGAATGAAGTTGTAAGGTTTATCGTTGATAATATATTCCTTAGGATCTCGAGCCGTTCGAATGCCTTTGATTTCAGGCTCGAGCTGGATGAAAGTCTGCCCCAGGTGGGGATAAATGAGTTTGTTGTCTGGGAGATACTTGAACCTCTTATGCAGAATTCGATTGAGCATGGCGGGGAAGGCTTTATAACAATTACGGTTAAAACACGTTTCGAGCCTGAACTGAACAAAATCATTCTCACAATCTCCGATGACGGCATAGGTATAAGGCCCGACCTGCTGGAGGTGAATAAAGACGGGGTTAAGAAGCTCTTCCAGGAAAACGTTACAAGCAAGGTCTCAGAACTCCAGAACTCCGGCTACGGATGCTACATCGCCTATGAGATGTCGAAGCGCTGCGGCTGGGAAATAGACGCCGAAAACCTGGAAGTAAAAGGCTGCAGGTTTATTATAAACATAAAAGTTTAACAATAAAATTACGACGGATGGCTCTGTCGGTTACTATAATCAGGAAAAATTTATGATCTCTAATTCTTTAATTCGTGTCCTGCTCATTGAAGATGAGGATTTTGACGTCCGCAGGGTACAGAATACAGTGAGGCCCTTTGAGGAAAAGATACATATTTCCAAAATAGTTTCAAACGGCAAAGATGCCCTTGAGATTCTGCGCGATAAGGAGGAGAAGTACCACGTTGTCATAATGGACTTCCAGATCGCAGGCGGACTGATGGGAGAAAGCCTTATACAGAAGATCAAGGAACTTGACAGCTCAATTCAGATCATAGTCATCACAAAAATGACAATCAACCTGACAGATTTTAACTTCGCAAACAAGCTCTTAAAGGCGGGCGCATTCTGGTACTGCACGAAGTACCCCGGCGATATTGAGGAATATATTTATCAGCCGACAGACTTTGTAATCAGTATCTTTAATGCTTTTGAGAAGTGTCTCCTGGAAAGGGAAAGGAATAAGTCGAACCTTAAGCTTAAAAGAAGTATAGACGATATCTTAAACCAGAAGAAAATAATCGGCGAATCCACCTTAATGACAAAGCTAAAGGAAGACGTGCTGAAATATTCCCAGGGCAACGTTAATATCCTCATAAAGGGAGATTCAGGCACGGGAAAAGAGATCGTGGCCTTTAATCTCCACTATAACAGTCCCCGCCGGTTTGAAAACTTTGTGCCTATTAACTGCGGAAGTCTGCCCAATGACCTGATTGAAAGCGAGCTCTTCGGCTATGAAAAGGGCGCCTTTACCGGTGCCGACAAGAAAAAGCCCGGGCTTTTTGAAATTGCCAACAACGGGACCGTATTCCTGGACGAGATTACTGAGCTTCCGCTCTCGGCACAGGTGAAGCTCTTAAGGGTCATACAGGAAGGTGAGCTTGAAAAGCTGGGGCGCACGGAAAAGATAAAGGTGAACGTCAGGATAATTGCCGCAACAAACCGCAATATTGAAGATGAGGTAAGGGCAAAGCGCTTCAGGGAGGACCTTTACTACAGGCTGAATGTTGTGCCTATTTCAGTGCCGCCGCTTAAACAGAGAAAAAGCGACATTCCTCTTCTAATAGAGCACTTTATGAACAGGATGAGCATTGAAATGGGCAAGGAAAAGCCTGTCATAGACCAGAGCGCATGGGAAATACTGCTTGACTACGACTGGCCGGGAAACATCCGTGAACTGATCAACGTTGTGCAGAGATTTTTCTTCATGGATGAAAAGCAGATAACCTATCTCCAGGCAAAACTTGTAATCGGTAACTTCGACCTGAATCATGATGTTCAAAGGGGCCTGGCCGGAATAGAATTCTTTACCGAAGGGGAAGTTATACCCTTAAAGCAGATGGAAAAAATGGTGCGCGAGAAATATTTCACATTTGTAAGGGAAAACTCATCCTCAGACACCGAGGCTGCAAAAAAGCTGGGCCTGGCGCCTCCTAATTATTACAGAATGGCCAAGGAACTCGGCATGAAATAAAATTCCAAAATGCCACGGTCAGCCATACCATAGGCAGGCGCTGCGGTCAGCCTGCCCGTCTCTGACGTGGCCTGCCCGTCTCTGACGTGGCCTGCCCGTCTCTGAGGTGGCCTGCCCGTCTCTGAGGTGGCCTGCCCGTCTCTGAGGTGGCCTGCCCGTCTCTGACGTGGCCTGCCCGTCTCTGACGTGGCCTGCCCGTCTCTGACGTGGCTGCGCCATATTCCTTTTGGCGGTTTTATTATTTTAATAACTTCCCTCTTATCAGTTTAATAACTAAGGTTCCTGAAACACACCCTTAAAACAGAAATTCCACGCCATTTCATATTATTACCCCTCTGGTACTATTCTTGCACCTCAGACGTGCATGTAATATTGTAATACCAAACGGAATTGTAATGAAAAAGATATGGCTGATTTTTGCTCTAATATGTTTAACGTTTTTACCGGTTGATTTTTCTTTTGCACAGACGGCAACACTTGAAGCAACAATGTCATTAAAGACAATTGACGGCATAACTCTCCCGTTCCAGAACGGAATGCCTGTCCCCTCCTTCGAAAAGCAGAGCCGCATGACTGTCAATCTCGCGGGAAAATGGAAAAAACAGCGCTTTACACCCTCGGTCTATAATACCTTAAGTAAAAGAGATCAGGCGGGCCTTACTAATATTGTTAATGAAGCCCGGAACCGCTTTAAGAGGGACTACCCTGATTCCGCCTGGGAAGATAAAAACCTCCCTTCGGTTGAAAACAAAATGAACCCGTACCCCAACGTGCCTGAAAATTATGAAAAAGGGGTCTGGTACCGCTATAGGTTTACTGCCGGAGACTCACTGGCAGGAAAATTTGTCAAGCTTGTCTTCCACTCGGTAAATTACGTGGCCGACGTATGGCTCAACGACAGCTACCTGGGCTACCACGAAGGAGGCTACACCCCGTTTGCCTTTGACGTCAGTTCAAAACTCTTAATCGGAGAGGAAAACGTCCTGGCAGTAAGAGTGGACAACCCCGCCTGGGGCACAAGAAACGACATTGTGCCTTTTTATACGGTGGACTGGTTTAACTATACGGGTATCATAGGGGATGTTTACCTCGAGGCTGCAAATCCAGCCAGCATCGTGAGAGCCGACGTGGTGCCTCTGGATACTTTGGGCAGCATTCAGGCTACAGTAAGCGTATATAATAAAGATATAAAAGATAAAAACCTTACGCTTGAAGCAAGCGTTTTTAATGCCGATGTAAACGATTCGAACATTCAAACGGAACTGGCAAAGGACCTCCTGGGAGCACCGGCCGGTGCATCCGGGAGCACGGAGCTGCTGGTTCCCAAAGACTCCCTTAAAGCCTGGCGCACGACGTTAAATATTCCGAAGCCCAGGCTTTGGAGCCCGAAAGAGCCGAATCTCTACGTCCTTAAAGTAACATTAAAGGACAACGGCAACGTAATTGATGAGTTCTATACACAGTTCGGCATCAGAACCATTAAGGCTGAAGGCAGTAAGCTCACCCTTAACGGAAAGCCGGTATTCTTCACCGGAGTGGCACGCCACGAGGATCACCCCCAATACGGCCGGAGCATGCCCAAAAGCATAATATATTCTGATATACAGCAGGTAAAGAGCATTAACGCCAACATGCTCCGTACGGCACATTACCCGAATAATCTTTATACCTATTTAATCTCCGACAGACTTGGAATAAGCATAATTGAAGAGATCCCGGTCTGGTGGTTTGATACCCCCACCGACTGGTACAACCAGAACAATTTGAGGCATATACACGAGCAGATGTTCCGGGAGATGGTTTTTAAGGATTTTAACCGCCCCTCGATAATTCTCTGGAGCACATCCAATGAGTGCAAGGATGTAAACGGGCGGATTTTGTTTGAAGCAAGAATTAAGCAGGAGAAAAACAGCCTCTATCCTGACGGAAGACTTATTACTGAGTCCGCTGCTGCCGACCGCCCGGGCCCGAACGATCCCTCGCAGGGGCAGTGCGACGTGGCAGGATGGACGATGTACTTCGGAATATTTCACGGGAGCACGTATTATGACGGTACACTGAATTTCCTGAGTAGTGCAAAGGCAAGCTTCCCCGGTAAACCGCTCCTCGACACCGAATTCGGATACTGGTCGGGTGAGACAAATACGAGCACAAATACTCAGATTAACGTCTTTAATGATACTTTCAGGGCATTTAAGGAGCACGCAGCCTTGAAGTCCGACGGGAGCATAAACCCCGACGGGGCGCTTGCCGGGGTTACCTGGTGGTGCATTTTCGACTGGTATACCTGCCAGCAGATCAGCCGCAACGGCTTCCAGAGCATGGGTTTGTATAAGATGGACAGGGTGACAGCCAAACCGGTTGCTGTATGGTTAAAAAGTGCTTATGCCCCCTATTTTAAGATGGGCGGGGTTGCTACGGGTGTTGAGGAAGGATCCAATGCAAAGGATGTAGTGCACGACTACTTTCTGGAGCAGAACTATCCAAATCCCTTCAATCCGGAGACTGTAATAAAATACCGGATTCCTGAGGCCGCAAGGGTAAGACTCACGCTTTTTGACGCCCTGGGACGGAAAGTAGCCCAACTTCTGGATGAAGAAAAAGCACCCGGCTCCTACAGCATAAGACTCAGGCCGGGCGGCTTTGGCCTTTCGACGGGCGTCTACTTCTACCAGATTAAGACAGATAAATTTACCAAGACCTGCAAAATGCTATTTCTTAAATAAATACGCCTGATTACCCCGGAGGGGATAAGTTTCCCCTTCCGGGGTTCTTTATTAAAATAATAAGTTCTGATTATTATTTTAATAATGAATCTGCCCCCCAAAAAAGATCCGGTCTGATAAATTCCTTTTAATTCGGTATTTAAGCCCCTCAATTTCTCTGGCACTGTTTATGAGAAGAGAAGGCTAACAATTGCGGGATATTGTGTTTAGCAGTTTTACTTTACTTGACGGAATCATACTTGTAGCTTACTTAATAGTAGTTTTAAGCTTCGGCTTCTACTATTCACGCAGGCAGGCCAAGAATCCTTCGGATTATTTCCTCGCCGGAAGGACTATGGGCTGGGTTACAGTCGGTATGTCAATTTTTGCTACCAATATCTCAAGCGAGCATTTTATAGGTCTTGCAGGTTCAGGCGCTGCAAGGGGTCTGGCTGTAGGACAGTTCGAAATAATGGCAATTTTCATTCTTCTTGCCCTGGGCTGGTTCATCGCTCCGGTTTATATGAAGTCGGGTGTAACTTCAATGCCCGAATTTCTAGAGAAGCGTTTTGACAAAAGAAGCCGGAAGTTCTTTGCAACGCTGTCAATTATACTATATATATTTACAAAAATATCGGTTACACTCTTTGCCGGCGGCATCCTCTTCTACAAGATCTTCGGCATTAATATCTACGCCTCGGCAATTATAATTGTGCTCATAACAGGCATCTACAGCGTCTTAGGCGGCGCCACGGCGGTGATGAAAAATCACATTTTCCAGACAGTAATGCTTATACTTGGCGCCGTAATGCTTACAGCCTTCGGGCTTCATGAGGCCGGAGGCTTAAGAGGACTTCAGCAGAAACTCCCGGCAGATTACTTCAGCATGTTTAAGCCGATGAGCGATCCGGATTTCCCCTGGACAGGCATTATATTCGGAGCCCCGATAATTGCATTCTGGTACTGGTGCACCGACCAGTACATCGTACAGCGTGTCCTGTCCTCCAAAAGCATTGATGACGCCAGGAGAGGATCACTTCTGGCCGCATTTTTCAAGATTACACCGATTTTTATACTCGTTCTGCCCGGGCTCATTGCAGTGGCCCTTTTCCCTGAAATTCAGGGTGACGATGCCTATCCGACACTTCTTGCAAGCAATATACTCCCGATGGGAGTTAAGGGTTTTGTCCTGGCAGGACTGCTTTCGGCCATAATGTCGTCACTGGCCAGTGTCTTTAACGTTACCTCAGCCCTTTTTACAAACGATTTTTATAAGCCGAGGCATCCCGAGGCCTCCGACAGGAAGCTGGTACTGGTGGCAAGACTCTCCACAATGGTGACAATTGTTGCGGCAATTCTCTGCGTTCCGCTGGTAAGGGTAATTAACTCACAGGTTTATCTTTATCTGCAGAACATACAGTCGCTTGTTGCACCCCCGGTTACGGTAGTCTTTCTTGCGGGCATATTGAGCAAGAAGGTGACTGCCAGGGCTGCCATCTGGACACTCGTCATTGGAGAAGTGATCGGAATGGCAAAACTGGTCCTGGACATGATGATTTCGATGAACATGGTGCATAATACGCTTCTCCTAAACGTGGCGGCCATAAGCTTCCTGCACTTTACAATCCTGCTTTTCATTGTATGTGCATTTGTAATTGTTCTTTTAAGCTATATACCTGAGGAAACAGGGGCCAACGGGATGGATAAAGTCTCATACTTTTTCTCCGACAGCATTAAGGATGTTAGTTACGACTCCGCCGAGGCTGCAGGCGCCCTGACAGGCGGCAACAGGATAAACCTGATGTTTTCACTGGCAATCATAGCCGTGGTTTTTGTCTTCAGCCTTTGGGGAATTTTCTTTTGATCTCGGGTTTCTTTTGTCTGATTTTTTCTGAAAATAAAATGTTCTTTCGGTTAACTCATAATTCATTATTTCAAAACAAGGAGAGGTAAGTGCTATGAAAAAGCATTTTCTACATTTATTTGTACTCTTGCTCATTTCACTCCCGACTGTGCTCAGAGCACAGACTTATGTGATTGATAATTTTGACTCCTCTGCAAAGGATTCACTTTATCAAATATCGGTTGAGGGCGGAATCAGCAAAATTGTTCTGACCGATGATGCCACCGATAAAAAGGAAGGCAGCGGTTCATTAAAGGTTAATGCCACCATCGATGCCCTGCATCAGTGGGGTAGTTTCGCTCAGTTAATCCGTACTGCTCCCAAGGATACATACTGGGATTGGAGTTCAAGCGACTCGTTGAGCATCTGGATTAAGGTTACTAAGGCTCCGACACATCCTGAATGGATGGTCTTCAGAATTCACATCGGCGATCAGCCTACACCTCAGGATCCTAAAGAAGAATATGTCTTTGAGCATGCAACCATATTAGATACTTTAACAGGGTGGGTTAACTTTAAGGTGCCTCTAACTGAAAGAGTTCAGACCGGTACCGATATACCAAATGATCAGGGCTTTATACTTGCTCCTACAAGCTGGGGCGGCTTCCAGTACAACAACAGAAAGCTCGACCGCGATAAGATCGTTTCCTATAATATCGGTATTATCACAAGCGGCTGGGATGCAGCAGCTAACCTTCCTGCCGATTCACTTGAAGTAAGTTTTGACAACTTCACACGCTTCGGTACAAGAAAAGTTCCTTTCGTCGTATTTAACGGAAAGGCAGTAAACAGCGAAATGTCAATGGGCGCCTGGGGCAACAGCACTTCAGTAGCAGTTGTCAAGGGTGCGGGTTCCGTTGCCGGAAAGAATGCCCTTAAGTGGACACTCGATCCCCAGAGCTGGGACGGCGGTAAAACAGGCTGGTGCGGCATTTATTTTGATTTTCCTGCAAAAAACATGGGCGGTAACTGGAAAGCAGTTGATACAATGAAACTCAGAGCAAAAATCCCGGCTGAATA
Source organism: Ignavibacteriales bacterium (assembly GCA_036261625.1). Lineage (GTDB taxonomy): Bacteria > Bacteroidota > Ignavibacteria > Ignavibacteriales > SURF-24 > JAAXKN01. The sequence continues at coordinate 24,568 of DATAKL010000016.1, forward strand.
TAATGACGACTTAAGAATTCAGTTCGGCGACGGTACGGGAAACATCAAATATGTCTTTAAGAAAGCTGATTACAACTGGGATGGTACATGGAAAACACTGAAAATGCCTCTCCAGGGCGGAGCTCATGACGGCTCAGCTACCACTTTCGATTCAACCAAGGTTAACAAATTTGAAATTATCGACGAAATAGGCACTGCAAAACCGTGTACAATTTATTTGGAAGACGTCTGGATGGGCAGCCCTGAATTCGATGTTATAGCTCCCGTTCCCCCGGCAGGCCTCCAGGCTACAGCTTCCAGCGATTTCACAAACTTAATCGCATGGACAGATGATGAAGGCGAATCAGGTGCAACATACGATGTTTACTCCAGCAAGAGTCCTATTACTGATGTAAATGCATCAGGCGTTGACCAGGTTGCATTCAAAATTCCGCAGGGAACAGGCACCGCAACTCATGTTCTGCGTACCCCAAAAGCAGATGGTACAGTATCTTACTATTATGCAGTTACCTGTACTGATGCCGCCGGAAATACAAGCGATGTTTCTTCTACATCAGTTGCAACTTCAAATACTGCCAAGGGAGTTCCCACTATCCTCCTTGGTACACCGGCAAACTTTAAGGCAGATGGCAACCTCAGTGAATTCACTTCTCTTTATAGCTCAAAGGATTATAAGCCAATAAGCATTAAGAAGTCTGAAGGCACCGGCTTCGCTGTTGCAAATATGCCTATAACAGACGATAACGACTGCTCGGCTCTTTTATACCTGGCAGTGGACAATCAGAACCTTTATGTGGCTTTTGATGTAACTGACGACTATGTCGACGGAACAACAGCGGCCAACACTTATGAAAGAGACTGCCCCGATCTTTATATCGGTCTCTATAATTTCCATGGCCTCTACCACAGCGCTTATGGAAGGGGTGCTACACCTGATTATCACATAAGATTTAACCAGAATAAGGCTTTCTTTGACGGACAGGCCTTAGACAGTCTTATAGGCCCGAGCGAAAGCTCATACTACTGGGGAGAGAAAACTTCAAACGGTTATATTGTCGAAGCTAAAATTCCTCTTGCCGATATGGCTACAAAACGCAACAAAGGCTACAACGGCGACCTGGATTCTGTATTCGTTCCAGTTGAAGGTATGAGGATTCCGATTGACGTCTCCTTAAATGATGCAGATGCTACAGGAATAAGAGAGGGCATACTTACCTACTCACCCAAGAACGAAGACAAATCTTACCAGGATGTCACAAGGTGGACTTACACCTGGATCGGAGATAAGGATGAGGTCAGCGGTGTTGAAGAAAATAATAATGTGAACGTAAAGACATATTCACTCTCACAGAACTATCCGAACCCGTTCAACCCGTCAACTGCTATCAGGTATTCAATTCCTAAGGCAGGAATGGTTACTCTGAAGGTATTTAACATTCTGGGTAAGGAAGTTGCTACACTGGTTCATGGAGAAAAGGCTCAGGGCAGCTATGAAGTCAGGTTCGATGCTTCACAGCTTGCAAGCGGCATTTACTTCTACCAGCTGGAATCAGGTTCTTTCAGACAGGTTAACAAAATGTTACTCCTTAAGTAACACTGTAAGTTAATAATTCCAGGCGGTGCATGCGCCTCTGAGGCGCATGCACCCCTTTTTACAACCATAGCAGAAACAGAAATGAATTTTAGAGTAAACCACAATTTTGATTGTGCAATAATGTCGGGGGAGGTTAAGAATTTGAAAACTCCTAGAACTACTTATGTATTAGGTGTACTGCTGCTTATGTTTTTTATGACTGCATCAGCATTTGCCGGAACCACGGGCAAAGTCGCGGGTAAAATTGTCGATGAAACGGGTGAACCGGTCGTGGGTGCCAATATCGTTCTCGAAGGCACTTACCTTGGCGCCGCAGCCGATATTAACGGCTATTATTATATAAATAATATCCCGCCGGGAAGATATACTCTTGTTGCAAGCAGCATAGGTTATCAGAAAACAATTGTTCAGGATGTTGTAGTTAAAATAGATCTTACTACAAAAATAGACGTCAAGCTTTCTTCTACTTCAGTAAGTATCGGCCGCGAAGTTGTCGTAAAAGCAGAACGCCCCTTAGTGCAGAAAGATCTTACTTCAAACACGGCTACGGTTTCATCCGAAGATATTAAAATGATGCCTGTCGAATCAATCGGCCAGGTCGTTAACCTTCAGGCCGGCGTCGTGGGCGGACACTTCAGGGGCGGACGCTCCAATGAAGTGGCTTACCTTATCGACGGCGTGTCTGTAACAGACGCTTACAATAACTCGATGAGCGTGGAAATTGAAAATACTTCCGTCAGACAGATGGAGGTTATATCAGGTACTTTCAACGCCGAATACGGACAGGCAATGTCGGGCGTTGTTAATATCGTTACGCAGGACGGATCCCAGAACTACGAGGGAACGGCCTCGGCTTACGTTGGAAATTACGTTACTTCACATAAAGATTTGTTCCATAACTTAGATAAAATTGACCGCGTGGCCTCAAAGAACCTGCAGTTCAGCTTCTCGGGACCCGTTCCCTACCTGAAAGGACTCACCTTCTTTACCACGGGGCGCTATTTTAACGACGAGGGCTATCTCTACGGACAGAGAGTCTATAATGTAACTGACGATGCACCGCTTCCGGTTCAGGTCTTTGACGGCACTACTTCAAAGACTGAGTATATCATGAGAAATACCGGCGACCGGAGCTACGTGCCCATGAATCCGTACAGGAAATATTCCTTTAATGGAAAACTGACCTATAACCTGCCCGGCTTTAAGTTCAGCTACAGCCTCTTCTGGGATGACAGTTATAATAAATACTATAACCATTCTTTCTCACAGACGCCTGACGGTATTAAAAACCATTACCGCAATAATACCATCAATACACTTCAGGCCACACACGTAATTTCTCAGAGCACTTTCCAGACACTCCAGCTCTCGGCAAATTACAATAACTATTACGGCTACCTTTATGCCAATCCTTTTGATGCGAGATATGTAGACCCCAGGCAGGGACTGCCGATTACTAACTACACATTCCGCTCGGGCGGCAATGAAGGCGACCGCTATGAAAGATATACACGTACAAATATCCTGAAATATACACTCGTCAGCCAGGTATCCAAAGAACATAAGCTCGGCCTGGGTTTTGAAGCCAGAATGCATAAGCTCTTTAACCACGGTATGTCAATTATCAACCTGACTGAAGACGTTCCCGATACAAACAACCCGGGCAAATCGATCTTTACACTCGGCTATATGCAGCCCGGCACCTCATCCGACAGGGGCTACAATACAGGATATACCAAGAAGCCGTTTGAACTTTCGGCCTACATCCAGGACAAGATGGAATATGACATCATGATCATTAATGCTGGCGTAAGATTCGAATACTTTGATGCCAATGCAAGCATGCCTGCCGACTGGAAAAACCCGAGAAACAACCCTCTTTATCCGGGAGCCGGCATTATGACAAAGGCAAAACCCAAGTTCCAGATAAGCCCGCGCCTTGGTGCTTCTTTCCCGATCAGCGATAAGGGTGCAATTCACTTCTCTTACGGGCACTTCTTCCAGATGCCGAACTATGAGAACCTGTACTATAACTCGGAATTTATCGTGGATCCCGGCACCGGCCTCTCCTCAATTACAGGCAACCCGGATCTGAAGGGACAGAAGACTGTTATGTATGAAATCGGTCTTCAGCAGGTCTTGTTCCCCAACGTGGCTTTCGACTTTACCGTCTACTACAGGGATATCAGGGATCTGCTCGGTATGGAAATCGTCAGGACTTACGAAGGCTTCCGCTATGCAAAGTATATCAACCAGGACTACGGAAACGTCCGCGGCTTTATTGTAACTCTTGAGAAGATGTTCGGCGACTACTTCGGTGCCAAGGTAGACTATACCTACCAGATCGCAGAGGGTAACTCAAGTGATCCGACAAGCGTGTTTAACAACAACCAGACCGATCCTCCTATTGCAACCCCGAAAAGAGTAGTTCCTCTGGACTGGGATCAGAGATCAACATTAAACCTCACTCTGAACGTTGGAAATATGACGGACTGGTCGGTTGGACTCATCTTCAGTTACGGTACAGGTATGCCTTATACAGAAGATCCTTTATACGTAAACGGACTCATTTTCAACAATATGGGAATAAAGCCCTCAACGTATAACCTGGACTTAAGAGCCGAGAAGAACTTCAATATTGCAGGCGTGAACATCAACACATTCCTGCTTGTATATAACGTGCTCGACATAAAGAATGAGTATGGCGTTTACGGCTCGACCGGAAGGGCGACATTTGACTTAAATACAAAAAGAGCAGTACCGGTTGTCGGTTTGAACACAATTGAAGACATGATAAATAATCCTACTATGTATTCAACTCCAAGACAGATACGCCTTGGCATGTCGTTGGGATTTTAGGAGAATATCGGAGATGAAAATGACAAAAAAACTTTTATACACTTTGGCATTGCTGCTCTTATCGCAGGCGGCTTTTGCACAAAACGGCATCGATCAGATGATGAAATACCGCTCTGAGCCCAAAGGCGATGTCAAGTACCGCAAGGAAGGTATTCTCCAGGGAAATCTGGTCAGAACCTTATTTCAGAATCAGGGCGAAGTAGGCCACTGGCCGAATTCACCCTCTGGCGAATGGCCCAAAGGCTCGGGTATCGATAACCTCGACGGCGTCTGCGTGCTGGTGGCAACGGAAATCAATACTCCTGATGCACCAACTAAGGTCAGCCATCCTCTTCAGACCTCCTACAGGGAATGGATGGACAGCGACCCTGTAACGGGTGACCGTTGGGGCTTTGAACCTGTTCCGGGATATTTCTACGTCTCCCCTACAGGAAATACAGATTCCACCTCAAAGACTCCCGCCATCAGCTCCAACCAGGCCAGCTGGCCTCTCCAATGGCCGAGGGCTCTTCCTATTGAGCACCCTGAGGAGTGGGACGGATACTGGTACGGATACTTCGGACGCGGCGTCAAGAATGCCGACGAGGAAACATTCTTTGTAATGGATGACTCCAAAGACGGCGAATGGAAAAGACCTCCTTACAACTTTTATCCTATTGCCTCCGACCACGATTTCGGCGGCATAGGCCTCAGAGTTGAAGTGCGCGGATTCCAGTGGTCGCACGTTCTGGCTGAAGACATTATCTTCTGGCATTACGACATAGTTAATATTTCGGACAATAACTACGACAAGACTTACTTCGGATTCTATACCGATATCGGCTCCGGCGGTAAAAACAGCTCGGACGATAACGCTTACTACGACAAGAAGCTCGATATCGCCTACGGCTGGGACGCCATCGGATCGCTTACAAACGGCAAGAAGATAGGCTACTACGGCTATGCGTACCTCGAAAGCCCGGGTAACTCCTTTGACGGAACCGATAACGATGACGACGGACTTATTGATGAAAAACGCGACAGCGGCCCCGGAGAACTCGTAACAGGACCCGTAGGAAACTTCGGAGCCCCGAAACTCCACTGGTCGGGCGATGAAAACGGCGACTGGATGGGATACATCGACCTCAACAGCAACGGCAAGTGGGACAAAAATGAACCTCTTAATGACGACGTTGGTAAAGACGGTATCGGTCCTTTTGATATCGGCTATACAGGTTCCGACGAAGGTGAAGGCGACGGTATGCCTACTGACGGTGAACCTCATTTCGACAAGACTGATAAGAATGAATCGGATCAGATCGGTCTTACTGCCCTTTCAATCTATGTCCTCGGTGACGGCGGCGTAGGCGGAGGCTGGCCCAAAGATGACGAGCAGATGTGGAAGAAGATGAGCTCCGGCACATTCGATACAGAAATTCAGAAAAAGAACATCAGTATGGTTTTTGCCTCCGGACCCTTCCCTCTTAAGCAGGCTTTAAGAGAAAGATTCTCCATGGCTCTTGTTTTCGGAAGCGACCTGGAAGACCTCCTCTTCAATAAGGAAACAGTTCAGCAGATCTATAACGCGAACTATAACTTCTCGAAACCTCCTTTGAAGCCGCACGTAACGGCTGTTGCAGGCGACAAGAAGGTGTTCCTGTTCTGGGACAGTAAGGCAGAAGAATCGCGCGACCCGTTCCTGGGCTTTGAAAAGGGAAATCCTGAACTCGGTTACAAAAAGGATTTCGAAGGCTACATGATCTACAGAAGCACTGAACCTGAATTCCAGGATATTAAGACTATCACCGACTCCAAGGGCGCTCCGAAGTACTGGAGGCCGATTGCACAGTTCGATCTTATAGACAGCGTTAAAGGACCGGATCCTGTCGGCATCAACGGCGCTTCTTTCTGGAGAGGCGAAAACAACGGGCTGCAGCATTCCTTCGTCGATACGGATGTCAAAAACGGCGTAAGATACTACTATGCTGTTGTATCCTACGATATGGGTGACCCGAAGTTCGGCACCAAAGGCCTTCAGCCTACCGAATGTACAAAGATCATCGCACAGGACTTTGCAGGCAACATTAACTTTGTTGACGTAAACTGCGCTGTTGTTACTCCAAACGCCCCTGTGGCAGGCTATACACCTCCCGAGATTGTTGGAAACCTGAAGAAAGTTTCAGAAGGCGTCGGTACGGGAAGCATTTCTGTGGATGTCTTAAGCCCTAACAGCATTAAAGATAACATAAGCTATAAGGTTAAGTTCAATTCCACAGGCTTAATGCCTAAGTACACAACGAGCTCTTTTGATATTATAAGAACTGAAGGCGGCCAGACAGATACAATCGTTGTCGGTCAGGATACATCCCATATCGGTCCCGGCAAATCAAGCCTTCCTTTCGACGGCATGACAGTTACAATACAGAACGACACGACGAATATTATCGATTCACTTACAAACTGGCTCGTTGGAAAAAGCAATCTCATAAGGGCTTCTGTCGACAGGAACCTGCAGTACGGTGTTAAATGGCCTAACGACTACCAGATAGAGTTCCTGTCCGGTAAGACAGTGCCCTCACTGAGTGCAACTCTGCCTTACAGCGGTCCTAACGTGAACTTTATAGTCACCAATATAGCCACGGGCGATACAGTTCCGGTAATTATATTCGACCTGGACAATAACGGCCAGTTCAATGTGGGCGATGATTTTGCAATCGTGGAATTCGCAGATAAAAATCACAACGGCAAAAACGAGTTCAACGAACGCAACTTCGCATGGCACTTTACTTACAGGCCTCTTTTCGGAGACCCCGTAGAACCACAGGCAGGCGACAAGTTCATCCTGAACACCAGCAAGCCTTTTAAGCAGAACGATGCCTTTACATTTACTACAAAGGCTTCTGCTGTAGACAACAAGCTTGCCGAAAATCAGATGAACAGGATTACAGTTGTGCCTAATCCTTATATAAGTGCTGCCGAATGGGAGCCCAAGACACTTAACCAGTTCGGCCGCGGCGACAGGAGAATCGAGTTCACGCACCTGCCGGCCAAGTGCACCGTCAGGATCTATACCATCGCCGGCGCACTGGTCAAAACGCTGCACAAGGACTCCGGCCCAAGTGACGGCTCACTCTTCTGGAACCTGGTCAGCGAAGACGGTATGGATATTGCCTACGGGCTCTACATCTATCACGTCGATGCCCCCGGAATAGGTGAGCATATCGGTAAATTCGCGGTAATTAAATAGAGGTCGAAATACTATGAAAAAAATAAATTTATTAATCGTACTGTTGATTTTTACTACGCTTGAATTGTCTGCGCAGACATACGTCTCTGACGTTTCGAAAAAAGGTACGACTGCAGCTCCCTTCCTTTCAATAGGACAGGGAGCAAAAGCGGCTTCCATGGGAAGCGCATTTGTTGCCATTGCGGATGATCCGAGTGCAATGTACTGGAACCCTTCGGGCCTTGCAAACCTCAGCGGCGTGAACGTGCTCTTTGACCACACCGAATGGTTTGCCGGCATCAGATTCAATTACGTCGGCCTTACCTACAGTCTGGGTGACTATGGCAACATAGGCGCCAGCTTTACCGCTTCAGATATAGGTGATATGAACGTAACTACAATTACTGAACCTGACGGAACCGGTGAAGTCTTTAAGGTTAACGACGTTGCATTCAGTTTGGCTTACGCTCTTAAGCTGACTGACAACTTCTCAATAGGCATTAACCCGAAATTCATCAGCCAGTCGATCTGGAGAATGAACGCTATGGGTATGGCTGTTGATATGGGCGTCCAGTATGTAACTCCCTTCGACGGAGCCGTCCTTGCAATGTCTATTTCAAACTTCGGTTCCAAAATGCAGCTTTCGGGAAACTCAGCCCTTAAGGTTATTCAGATCGGCACAAACGATAAGGTTCCGGCCTATCTGCAGACTGAAGAATGGGCGCTGCCTTTGAACTTCCGCGTGGGCCTGGCTTACCAGCCCTTAAAAACCCAGATGCATAAGCTGACTCTCGCTTTGGATGCAATGCACCCGAACGATAACTACGAAAGCGTTAACGTGGGAGCTGAATATCTCTTTAACGACTTCGTGGCTTTCCGCGGCGGCTATAATTCCCTGTTCTTAAAAGATGCTGAACAGACCTTTACCGTGGGCTTCGGCCTTAAGCAGCAGGTGCTGGGAAACATAGCTGTAAAGCTGGATTATGCCTTCGAGCAGTTTGGACGTCTTAGCAATATTCAGAAGTTTACACTCGGTATAAACTTCTAAGAGCTTAAATTTCTAATGCGGCAAAAACTTACAATTTTGTTACTGTTTTTTCAAACCGTTCTATTTTGTAAAGGTGTCCATGTGAATCAGGTGGGGTGCATGCCCCACCTTTCTATAACGGTTTTCCTAAATACCAAAGCCCGCAGTTCCTTTCCGCATGAGACCCAGGCAAAACTTGTTTCCTCAAGTGAACCTCTTCCAATGTTAAATATTTCCAATTTATAAACTTAATCCGGTGCCGGAATGAACAAAATAAAATTAATCGCTTCGATATCTGTTCTGGTTGCAGTTTTTTTAGCCCAGACTCCGCTAAATGCCAAAACCTATAAGGGGGCGGAATACAGGACTAAGGAGTCTTATACCTACGGACGCTTCGAAGTCAGAATGAAATCCTTCGAGAAGGAAGGCATGCTGGCCTCATTCTTTACCTATCACGACAACGACGTGGCCTCGAACTGGAATGAGATAGATCTCGAGATCATGGGGCGTTACAGCAATAATGTCCAGTTTAACACAATAACTCCGGGACAGGTAAACCATGTGCGTGCAAATTATGTCCCCTTCAACCCCTCGCTGGACTTTCATACATATGCCTTCGAGTGGACTCCGGGCTATGTGAGCTGGTTCATAGACGGTAAAGAGGTATACAGGCAGACCGGCTCTCACATTCAGAGCTTAAATAAAGCGCAGAAAATTATGATGAACGTTTGGTGCCCGGCTTACGCAGGCTGGGCCGGCGCCTTCAGCCCGGCTTTTCTTCCGGCTTTTGCGTTCTACGACTTTGTAAGCTATTACAGCTACACCCCGGGCTCGGGAAGCTACGGATCGGGAAATAACTTTACTCTTAAGTGGAAAGATGACTTTAACTCCTGGGACCAGTCGCGCTGGGAAAAAGCCACTCACACCTGGGACGGCAACAACTGCGATTTTATCACCGATAACGCAGTAATTAAAGACGGAATGCTTACTCTGTGCCTTACAGACAGTTACCATACGGGCTACACAGATAAAGCTATGCCGCAGCCCATGTGGGCCAGGGCTGAAGGCAGTGAGATAAAAATTAAATTCTCTGAGGAAATTGATAAGGCAGCGGCTGAGGCAGCTTCAAACTATACTTTACAAGGAGTGACTGTAAAAAGTGCAAGTCTCTTAAGTGACAGGAAAACCGTTGAACTGACTTTAGAAGGTTACAACCCTGCAGTCCAGAGCACAATTACTGTTTCAAACATTAAGGACAGCGCCCCCGAAGGCAACACGCTTCTGTCTAAAACGCTCAGCCTTATAAAGCAGACCCCGCTCAGCTTCCCCATTAAAATTAACGCCGGCGGCGGCACGGCTCAAAACGGATTCCTGGCCGATCAGGAATGGAAGGAATCTTCTGAATACGGATATCAGGACGGCGGTGTGGATGCTGCCCCGTATGGCCCCGCGGAAGTTTATAAAAATGCATTAAAAGGGATGGTTTCATACAAGGTCAGGGTGCCCGAAGGAAAATACAACGTAAAACTGATGCTCATGGAAAATTATTTCACGCAGGCAGGACGCAGGATTTTCGACGTGTTTGTGGAGAACCAGGATTCATCCTTAAATCTGGACCTTTATTCTCTGTCCGGAATAAACAAGGCTTATGAAAAGATCTTCAGCAACGTAAGCGTTACCGACGGCGTGCTGGACATATATTTTTCAGCCAGAGTCGATATGGCTCAGTTATACGGCATTGTAATAGAGAAAGCCTCAACAGGTGTTGAAGAAACCAAAAATGATGAAAAAGCTTCTGCCGGAGGAGCGGAAAGTTTTTCCCTCGGGCAGAACTACCCGAATCCTTTTAACGGAATGACAAGAATTTCTTTTACCCTTGCCCATAAGGACAATATCGTTTTTAATGTTTACGACCTCCTGGGAAACCTGGTCTTCAGAGAGGAGCTTGGCTTAATGCAAAAGGGTAAAAATAACTATTTATGGAAAGCAGTCCATATGAACGGTAAACCCCTCAGCTCAGGGGTTTACCTATATTCCGTACAGGGCAATGGATACGCATTGTATAAAAAAATGATACTTCTGAATTAAAATTCAAAATTCAAAATTCAAAATTCAAAACTTAAAACTTAAAACTCGTTCCACACTATTACCGCCTTTATCTCATCGGTGGAATGCTTCTTAAGCACACTCTCGAAATTCTGGTATTTTACCTTGTGTGTTATCAGTTGGCTCATGGCCTCGGGCCACCGGGCATTCGCCTTTACAAGATCATCAACTGCCATGTTGTAGTGGTGAATGCTTGCGTTTACGCTCCCTAAGAGAACGTGATTCATTAAAACCATCCGCCTCATCAGCTCGTTTCCCAGCACCGTAACAGGGCGCTCGCCACCGGGAATGCCGGTAAGGACATAAATGCCGTTAATTCCAAGCACACCCATGAGGTCGAATTCCAGCTTTGCAATTCCCGTGGCCTCAACGATCATATCCATAGGCTCATAGGTCTCATCAATCCTGGAAGTCTGAACCTTGCGCCCGTCTACATACTTTCCCCCGATTTCCTTCAGGAGTGAAGGCCTGTGCGTCTTCTCATCTACAATGTCAAGCCCATAGACGTTTGCTCCTCTTAAGACAAGAATTACAGCTGCCAGGAGCCCTACGGGACCAAGTCCCGCAACAAGCACATTTTTCCCCTTTAGCCACGTGGAAACATCCACACCCGGAATGCGGGATGCCTGAAGAAGAAGCGATTCATCGATTGCCTTTTCCACAACTGACATCGGCTCGGTAAGAACACCGATGTGCCTGATTTCATCGGGGACTTTGATGAGGTATTCCTCATCGTCAACAACAAACTCTGCCTGATAACCGTCACGCTCTTTAATGCCCCGTTCTGTGTATTTTCCCGTATAGCACATGTCGCTTCTTTCGTGATTGCACGGATAGCATTCATGGCAGGGTCTTCTGACCATGAAAAGAGCGTAGTCTCCTTCTTTTACTGAGGTGACCGAGGTGCCCGTTTCGACAACTTTCCCAAGCATCTCGTGCCCGATTATAAGTTTTTCATGCCCTTTTGGTGCATCAGCCCGTCCTCCCGAGACTTCCTCGCGGTCTGTTCCGCAGATGCCGACGTTCAGGACCTGAAGTTTTACCTGGAGTGGACTTGTGATTTTGGGTTCCGGCGTGTCGATAAGTTCCGGATTGCCCTTGCCTGGTGTTATTGCTATTGCTTTCATAAGTAAAATATTTGTTTATAAATTTTCATTTAATACTGATATATTTTAATACTGATTCGGATTCTGTTTATTTCTCTGGTCGTTAAGCTGGCTGTTCAGGTTGACCGCTGCGCTTATAAGGCCCAGGTGTGTAAATGCCTGGGGGAAGTTGCCCAGGTGCTGCCCCTTAAAGCCCAGCTGCTCGGAATAGAGCCCGAGGTGGTTTGCGTAGCCTATCATTTTTTCAAAGTAAAGTCTTGCCTTCTGAAGCTGTCCTGCTCTGGAAAGGCATTCAATATACCAGAAGGTGCACATAGAGAAGGTTCCTTCGCCGCTTTTGAGCCCGTCCGGTGCGGCCTCGGTATGGCGGTAGCGGAAGACGAGCGAGTCGCTTACTAGCTCCTTTTCAATTTCCATCAGTGTGGAAAGCCACATCGGGTCCTTGGAGCTGATAAATCTCATGAGCGGCATCAGCAGTGCCGCTGCATCAACCGTGTCGGCATCCTTGTACTGCACAAAAGCCTTGAGCTTGTCGTTCCAGAAATCGGCAAATATGCTCTGGAATATTTTGTTTCTTTCCTCAATCCATCTTCCGGGCAGGGGGAAAGAGCGCATATTTGCCAGCTTTATAGCCCTGTCGAAAGCAACCCAGCACATGAGTCTGGAATAAAGAAAGTGCCTTTTGCCTCCTCTTACCTCCCAGATCCCCTCGTCTTTTATCTGCCAGTTATCAGAAAGCCAGTTGATCTGAGTGACAAGGTCCCCCCAGAAGTTGTATGAGATCGGTTCTCCGTATTTATTGTAAAGATAAACCGAATCCATCAGTTCGCCGTAAATATCCAGCTGGATCTGCTTATAGGCGTCGTTGCCTATTCTGACGGGGGAGGATTTTTTATATCCTTCAAGGTTAAGAAGTATCTTTTCAGCCGGTGTATTTTTCCCCGAGATCGTATGCATGAGCCCCAGGTATCCGGCCTTCCCGATATCCTGGCACTCCTTTTCGACCCATTTCATGAAGGCTCCGGCTTCTTTAGTGTAGCCGAGATTAATCAGGGTGTAGACTGTAAAAGAGGCATCGCGTATCCAGGTGTAACGGTAGTCCCAGTTCCTGTCCCCTCCGATCGATTCAGGGAGGCTGAAAGTGGGGGAGGCAACCAAAGAGCCGTATTTACAGGAAGTCATAAGTTTTAAGACCAGTGTGGAGCGGTTGACAATTTCCTGCCAGCGCCCGGTGTATTTTGATTCGGCAATCCAGTCCTTCCAGTAGTTCATTGTTTCAAAGAGGTTTTTGGTTACAAACTGATGAATGTCGCCGAATTCCGCGAGGGAGTCTTTTGTGACAAACTGCATTACAAAGTCGGCAGTCTCGCCTGTTTTGAGCCTGAACTCGGCGTAGCCGTCGCCGTTCTGTACTTTAACAGGGACAGTGCAAAAAAGCCGGAGGGCTGTCTGGTCTTCCCCCTGGCTATGGAACAAAATGACGTTATTGCTGATTTCGGTCTTGTGTTCCGAGCGTGCGTAATTAAACCTGGGGCTGCAGTTCATCCTGAAGGTCAGTTCTCCTCTTACTGTTGTAACTCTTCTAATGAGAATGTGCCCTGTGAAAAGTTCCTCGACGGGCATAAAGTCGGTTATCTCCCCCACGCCGTCATCGGATAAAAACCTGGTCAGAAGAACGTTTGTATCGGGAATGTAGAGCTGTTTGTTCTTGACATTGTTCATCTGCGGGCTGATTGAGAAGCTGCCCCCCTTCTTATAATCCAGAATGGATGCAAAGACGCTCGGAGAGTCAAAATTGGGAAAACACATAAAGTCAATTGATCCGTTAAGTCCCACAAGTGCTATTGTGTTCAGGTCCCCTATGATGCCGTAGTTTTCTATCGGTTGATAATCCATAAATAACAAATCCTTATCTTCATCGAAATCTGATATATTAATTCATAACATTTTAATTCTAAATCACCAATACTTTTCAACATCAATACTTTTCAACATCAATACTTTTCGGTCTTCCGGTTCCCCTCCAGGAGTTTAACAGTTTTCGGGCCTTTTATGTGGTAAGGGCGGCTTTTTTTCTTCCAGGAATTAGCAAACGAAGGATGACCTCCGGGAGTAAGCAGCCAGAAGAGTGTCTTGTAGTGGCAGAGTATCCTTTCGAAAAGCCATAGGGGGGCGGCAAATGAAAGCCTAAGGGGAAAGAACCTGCTGCCTCCTCTGAAGCGCCCGAGGAAAGTAATAGTAATCAGGTTCAGAAAAATTGAAGCAAAATAAAACCCCATAAAGCTGCTTCCAAATAAAAGATTCAGTAAAAGGCCCATCGGGAGCATGAGAAGAAATATCCAGGGCTTCAGCCCGAAAGAGAAGTTTTTGTAAGTATTCCTGAAGCATTGACTGCACCAGTCCTTAAATGCCGGAGAATTTCTCTGAATCAGGAAGTCGAGCGCGAAGCAGACCTTTGCCTGGTGCATAATAAACTGCCTTGTGAGGTCTTCTGCAGCCTCAAAAGATTTATCCTTGCGGCTGCAGAATTTATTAAATGCCGGAAGCTTAAACCCGATTGTCGCGGGTGAATCCCCTCCGGGCAGAATGGTGCGGTTTACAAGGATGCCGACAGATTCAATCTGGCTCCACCAGTTAAGGGGAAAAAGATAGTTCTGCGGCCGTACGAGCTCAAAATGCTCCAGGAGTTCGCACATCCTCAGGATATCATCAGGAGTATATCTTACCACATCGGAGGCAAAAATGATCTTCTGGCTCTGCGCAATGAAAATTCCGGTGTAAAGGCTGTTGATCTGCAGGCTCGCGGAGTGATACCTGGAAGAAACTTTTACGTGTCTGCAGAGGCTGAACCAGGCGCCCTCATGTGCGGCGTAGACTTCCAGAGGTGAGCCGTCGACGACAATTACATCGCACCCGGTTGAATTAAGCAAAGCAAGGTAACAGGATATTTCCTGTATTTCAGCTCCTGAAACAGATGTCCGCTGAATGGTAAAGATATAAGTGCAATGCTTTCTATGACCCATCTAAGACCTCTTCCTGGAAATTCTTCCTGGAAATTCTTAATGACGCGCTGTTAAATTAAGACCATATACATATATAATAGTAAAAACATTTACATCAGCAAGTCATCTGAAAATGCAGTGCTCCAAAGCAAAGAGATTTGCATTATTTTTTACTCAGAAATAATACATATTGAGTTGTAATTGACGGGAATTTTATAAAATATTATAATAAACATCAGGTGCAGTATGAACTTAAAAATCATAAAAGAACACGAATTTGAGGCGCTCCTGCAGATGCCCGGCCCTCCGCCGGAGCCTGAACATCAGCCTGAGCCTCCGGCGCCAGAAACAGTTCCGGAACCCTCCCCGTACCCAGAGCCTCCGGCGCCCGGGACAGTACCGGATCCTGCTCCATACCCCGAGCCTGATCCAAATCCGGGTCCGGAACCCGGCACCAACCCGCAGGCGGGTACAAACATTCACAGCTCCGGAGAAGCTGAATGCCTATAGGGCAAAATTTTATCCTCATGGAATTAAAGCGGTTTGGAAGGAAAAATTAGGTGTATTAATGAAAAAAGCTCTTGACATTTTCATTCTTTCAGATTAGTTTGTGATCAGGGTTGCACAAACGTTTGTGCAACCCCTGGAAAATTCCGTTGTTTGCTTGTTCTGCATGCTGATACAAAAGGAAAGCAGAATTCATCTTAGAAGAGGAAATGAGGGTTATTTGTACTCACTTAAACGTGAAATTACCTCGATTTAGATGAATTTAAGGCTTTTTTTGAGCAATTCCCCTTCTCCGTACGATATTTTTGAAGAATTTTGTTGCTGAATGGCTCTTGGTATATTATTAATTGAGTTTGCACAAACGTTTGTGCAAATTAAGATAAATTAAAGGACCATAACTAAAATATTTTGAGAGCTGCCTATAAATGCTTGTTACATTAAATGACATTGCAGAAAAATCGGGCGTATCTGTTACAACAGTCTCGCGCGTGCTGAACAACAAACACGAGAAATACCGCATCAGCGCGGAAACCAAAAAAATTGTCCTTAAAGCAGCCAAAGACCTCAAATACCGCCCGAATGAACTCGCGCGCGGACTCAGACTTAAAAAAACTCATACCATTGGACTCGTAGTACCTGACATCTCAAATCCCTTCTTCGCCTACATCACACACGCAATCCAGACTTATATGTACCAGTCGGGCTACAGTCTTATTATATGTGTCACAAATGAAAATATTGAAACCGAGATAAGGCAGATAGACCTCCTTAGAAGCAAGGGCGTCGATGGCTACATCATCATGCCCGTGGGACAAAAGTCCGACCACCTCCAGGAGATCTTAAGCTACAATAAACCTCTTGTACTCTTGGACCGCTGTATTGAAGACATGAATACAAATGCAGTGGTCGTGGATAATTATGCCGGAGCCTATAAGGCAACTGAACACCTTATTCTGAACGGACACAGGCGCATCGCTATTATTCAGGGCCTGTTGAATACATACACAAACAATGCACGTCTGAACGGATACAAAGATGCCCTCAAAGATCACGGTGTCACTGTTCATGAACGCTACATTGTCGGCAATGATTTCAGAAAGGAAAACGGATACATTGAAACAAAACTGCTCCTGAAGCTCGAGGATCCCCCGAGCGCAATATTTGCAACAAGCGACCTGATAACTTTAGGAGCAATGCAGGCAATTTTCGAGGAAAAGTGCACAATACCCGATGATATCTCAATTGTCGCCTTCGATGACATTGACTTTGCGCCATACCTCATCAGTCCCCTTACGGTTGTGCGTCAGCCGAAGGAGCTCATGGGTGAGGTGGCCGTAAAACTCCTGACCGAAGATATGAAAGCAAAAGGCAGAAAAGAAAAAAAGAGAATCGTACTGATGCCGGAACTGGTAGTCAGAAAATCAGTGCGCAATATTCTTTAAGACCAATTGACAGTTTTTCAGATAAATATGTTAGCTGAAACTCATGGAAATTAAGTCCTTAAGCCGTTCCAAAGAGTAATCTTCCAAAGTCCCGAATATTAAAGAGTTTCCTCCATCGCTTCTGTATCAAAATGGGAGTGAGTTGCAGGAACTGTGCACAGCAGGTTTCAAATTCAGTTTGAATTTAAGATACATTTTCTGTGAAATTTATTATTACCGGTACAGTAAATCAAAACAGAAGGGGTTTAGACTTGAAAGCAGCATTAAAAAAGATTGTTTTTATAACAATTATCTCGTTACTATTCTTCAGCTGCGGGAACAACAAGCAGCAGTCAAACGGCAAGGTTACCGTTGTTTTCTGGCACAGCTTTGTTTCCTCCACCGTGCCCGCCTTAAACGAACTGATTGCCAGGTTCGAGCGTGAACATCCCAACATTGAAATCAAGGCCCAGTATGTGCCTACGGGAGATGCTCTCATTCAGAAACTTGTAACTGCAATTCAGAGCAAAAGCGCCCCCGACATCTCCTGGATCCATTCCGACTTTATGGAAGACCTTGTCAAGGCCGACGCTATTTACAAAATAAAGGATTTCAGCGAAGGCAAAAACGGCATATCAAAAGAGGATATGGCCGATATTTATCCCTCGCTTATTCAGTATGCATCCTGGCGCGGCACGCTCTACAGCCTGCCGATGGAAGCTACTAACCTGGCTCTTCTTTACAATAAGGACATGTTCAAAAAAGCAGGCCTCGATCCTAACCACCCTCCGAAAGACTGGAATGAACTCCATGAATATGCAAAGAAACTTACACTTGACACTAACGGCGACGGAAAGAATGATCAGACCGGAATGTTCCTGCCCATATACCCTGCGGCAGGACCCTTAAGCGCCTGGATGGTCTGGCAGTGGCTTCCCTACCTCTGGCAGGCCGGAGGAGAGGTAATTAACGACCAGCAGACAAAAGTACTTTATAACGATGCCGCGGGCGTTGAGGCACTGAAACTCTGGCAGGATATGTATAACGAATTAAGCTTAAGCACTTTTACCTCTGACTACGACGTTGCCTTCGCATCCAGACACCTGGCCATGGCAATGGACGGTCCCTGGAACCTCCCCCGCTACAACGATATCCTTAAAAACCTCAACTGGGCATTTGCCCCCCTTCCTGCAGGTCCAAATAAACAGGCAACTATTGTTGGAGGCGAGTACCTGGCGATCTTCAAGCAGAGCAAGAACCCCGATGCAGCCTGGGAATTCGTTAAGTGGATGACAAAGCCTGAGGTTCAGGCATTCTGGGCAATGAAGTCGGGATATCTGCCGATAAGACACGCAGTAAAGAACGTTCCCGAGTTCCAGGAATTTCTGAAGAAAAATCCGAACTTCAAGGTTTTTGTGGACCAGATGGAAGTTGGCATTGCACAGAAGTCGATCGATTACGGCGGCCTTCAGATTACACGCCACATTGCCGAGGCAATTGAAAAGGCTACGGTTGGGAAAATGGATGTAAAACGGGCTTTGGACGAGTCGGCAAATAAATCAAACCAGCTTTTAAGCTCGTACTCGAAGAAGTAAGTTTAATTAAAAATTAAAAATTAAAAAGTAAGAGCAGAAGAAAAGGCCGGAGCAGTAAGAAAAGAGAATAAGCAGTATGAATGAAACAGAAATATTGAAAAAAGAAAATAAGAAAGAGGCTCTCTCCAGTCTTAAAAAGAACGGGAAGGCAGAAAAGAGTAAGCCGGGCAGGGGCAGGTATAAAAAAGGTGACGGCGTGAGCGCACTGTTGTTCCTGTCGCCTACACTCGTGGTCTTTGCAACTTTTATACTATTTCCTGTCATATTTTCTTTTTACTTAAGTTTCCAGAAGTGGAACATGTTCTCGAGCCAGACCACATTTGTGGGGCTTGACAACTATATACGCATGTTCAAAAGCGAGGAGTTCTGGCAGGTGCTGAAGAATACTGCCGTCTACACGTTCGGCACAATTCCTCTTAACATGGGCTTTTCTCTTCTGGTGGCATATGCATTAAATAAAAAAATTATCGGCAAGAAGTTTCTCCGCACGGCCTTCTTTGCTCCTGTTATTGTATCTCCGGTTGCCGCGGCCGTTATATGGAGATGGCTTTATGATCCTAACTTCGGGCTCATTAACTGGTTTATCGGCCTCTTCGGCATAAATCCCGTCAACTGGCTTAACGACCCCACGGCAGCCATGTTTGCACTTATTATTATGGGCGTCTGGAAAACTTTCGGCTACAATATGGTGCTCTTCTCGGCAGGACTTCAGGGGATACCGGAGACCTACTATGAGGCTGCCATGATTGACGGGGCAAGCGGATGGACACGCTTCTGGAAGATTACAATTCCCCTTCTGAGCCCAACGACATTCTTCATCATGGTAATGTCAATGATCGGAAGCTTCCAGGTATTTGACATTGTATATGTGCTGACCTCCGGAGGCCCCCTGGGATCTACCAAAGTGCTCGTCTTTTACGTATATGAGCATGCATTCAAGTACTTCGATATGGGCTACGCCTCGGCAGTTGCATACGTGCTCTTTGCAATACTGTTTATATTCACGATGCTCCAGATAAAATATATGAAATCAAAAGTCCTGGGAAATTAAGCTATGCCTGAAAAAACCATAAAAACAAACAAAGCCTTAAAGACAACCGCAAAAGTTTCCAAGGGAATATTTTTTCATCTGGTGATCTATGCTCTGGCTCTGGCCACGCTGGCTCCTTTTATCTGGATGGTTTTAACCTCGCTTAAGGACATGAATGAAATTTATGTCTATCCCCCGAAATGGCTGCCGGACAAATTTCACTTTGAAAACTACAAAAACGCTTTTGAAGCAGCCCCATTCGGGCGTTACTACCTGAACAGCATCATTGTAGCCCTCTCGGTAACCCTGGGGCAGCTAATTACATGCTCCATGGCGGCATTTGCCTTTGCAAGGCTGCGCTTCCGCGGAAGCAACATCCTTTTCTATCTTTTCCTCGGAACCATGATGATTCCCTACAACGTTACAATGATACCGAGCTTTATGATGCTCTACTGGCTGGGATGGATAGATTCCTTTAAGGCTCTCATCGTCCCTGGCCTTGCAAGCGCATTTGGAACGTTTCTCTTAAGGCAGTTCTTTATGACAATACCGAAAGAGCTTGAGGAAGCGGCTTACATAGACGGGGCAAGCCGGTTCAAGGTGCTCTGGAGAATAATCATCCCGCTGGCCAAGCCGGCCCTGGCAACGCTCGCAATATTTACTTTCATGGGAGCTTTCAACGACTTTATCTGGGCCCTCATTGTCCTTAACTCCGATGAAATGAGAACCGTGCAGCTGGGTCTTGCCATTTTCCGCGACCGGTACCTGACACAGTGGGATCTTCTCATGGCAGGATCAGTAACGGCCGTGCTTCCTATACTATTGGTATTCTTCTTCGCACAGAAATATTTTATTAAAGGTATTACTTTATCAGGACTTAAAGAGTAAAGGATTTATAAATTGAAAACAGCTGCAGTTATATTGTGTCTTTTCATTCCCTGCCTGAGTGCATTTGCTCAGATGGGGGACGTGCCTGCCTCGGGAGAGGGAAACCTGCAGTTTTATGTCGACCATGCGGCTTTCCGGGGCAAAGAAGGAAAAACCTTTGAGGAATTTTACCTCATGGTCATGGCAGACCAGATCAAATATGCAGCAGACGGCGAGAGGCAGTCGGGCGCAATTAAGATTGATTTCGAACTGCTCAATGAAAACAGGGAAACTGTCATAAAGAAAGACTGGACGACTGAAGTCGCCAGGCCAAAGGATACCACGGGCCTGCGCACTAAGGTTGTCTACGACCAGTGGCAGACCGGGGACTTAAAGCCGGGAGTTTATTCGGCGGATGTAAGTCTAAAAGACGTGAACGGCTCGAACTCGGCCTCGGCGTCATTTATCGTTTCTATCCCGCAATTTCAGGCCGATAGTTTGCAGGCAAGCCAGATAGAGTTTGTCTCAGGCATTGAGAAAGCCGGTGGAAACAAAACATTCCTGAAGGGAAACAGCTCTGTCATTCCCAATCCGTCAAGACGTTTTGGAATCCTGAACCCGGTTTTATATCTCTACTATGAGCTCTATAACGCTCCTTCGGTGGGAAGTGGAACTCTTAATGTCACATATACCATAAAGTCGCAGGATGGTAAAACCGTAAAAACTTATCCTTCTATGATGGTTAAAAAAAGTAAAGATCCAGCGGCTGTCATAAACGGGGTCAATGTCTCGGCAATTCCGACCGGTATCTATAAGTTTCAGGTTACGGCATCTGACTCAGCCACCGGCCAGGAGGTCACATTTGGAAGAAATTTTGAAGTCATTCAGATGGACTATGCCAGACAGAAGCCTCCCATCAGTCCCGAGGATGCCGAAATAGCCGGGCGTATCCTCAAATATATAGCTACACCCGAACAGTATAAGATATACGAGGGGCTTAATCTGACCGGCAAAGCACAGTTTCTTGTCCAGTACTGGAAACGTCTCGACCCCACTCCCGAGACAGACGCCAATGAGCTTCTGGAGAAAATACAGCAGAGATACAACTATGCAAACCAGAATTTCGGCTGGGGACGTCAGGAGGGGTGGGCCTCCGACAGGGGAAGAATTCTCATTAAATACGGATTCCCGGATGATATTGAAAGGCACGTCTACGAAAGCGATTCGGTGCCTTATGAGATCTGGAGCTACAACAAGGAAAAATCCTACATCTTTGTTTTTGCCGATGAGCGTTCAGACGGGCATTATAAGCTCATTCACTCCACCAGGGAGAATGAGGTGCATAATGAAAGCTGGATGGAACAGCTAAGAAAGATGTAACACACTAAAGAAAGTTCTTTTAAGCAAGGGCAATCGTTATGAAAAAAAATATTTTGTTCGGCTTTTTTGCCGGTGCGGCTTTTCTTTTAGCGGGCAGTTTTAACGGCTGCAGCAAGTCGGATACAGGACTGGCGCCTTACACCGACAAGCCTGAGCTCTCGCAGCTTACGGTTGAGAAACTTTCCTTCCGCCCCAATTTTGAATGGCTTGGCGGATATGTATCTGTCCTTGGCGTAAACAGGGGAAGTAAGGCGGCTTTGGATTCAACGCTCGTCTGGCTTGTTTATGCCCCGGGCAACAGCCTGCACTTTCCGGTTCAGTTCGGAAGCCTCCCTCCGGGAGCGCAGGACCTGACCTCAAAATACGGCGGGAAAAAAGCCGACAGCCTGAGTGAGGATGTGCAATATACCTACTGGCTGATGAAGGAAGACGCCTGGAATCAGGTAAAAACCGCATCTGAGAAAAACCTTACCGTGGATTCATCCTTAAGCACTTCATCTGTAGTTGTAGCAGGGGATTCAGTAAGAGTAACACCGATGAGCTTTGCCAGAGTTACAGAAAACCTGGACGTTTTTGTGAACATCACTTCAGTTGAATCCTTAGGAGGCCTGGCCGATATAACAGTCACGCAGTCCCAAAAAGATAACTACCCTGTAATACGCTGGAAAATAAAGAAGTCGGACGTGACAGATTCCACAATTTCAGTCATCGGACTAAATGAAGGCAACCAGTATACTGCCACCGGACAAAAGTGGGAGGTCTGGTCCGTTGACTCCTCTTCGGGCAAGAAAGTTTATGGCAAAAACGATGTTATACCTTCTCCCCTTGCTCTTGGAAAAAATATCCCGGGAACACAGACCTTCGTGGAATTTCCAGCAGAGGGGCTCAAAAGAGGTATTGATTATTACCTCTGGATCGCAAATAAGAGCTGGGACCAGCAGGGGCACACAAGATTTACACAATACTATGCTTACGCTGTATTTCACACTAAATAAAAGGAATTCTTAAATTGGAGATATGGGCATGAGGTTAAGAAAATACTTAATAGCTGCTGCAGTAATTATTGCAATGCCCGGGTGGCTCAGGGCAGGAGGCTCAGATACCTATCCGTTATTCAGCGCCCGCACAATCGGACTAAACGGACTTTACTTTGCCGGAAGTGACGGGGTTAATTCACTCAACCCTGCCGCATTTGCGGGACTGACAGGAATGGGCCTGACCGTATCTGGGGCTGACCTGCTGAACCAGCAGGAGTTTGATGGATCCAGGGAAGGCTTATTCAGGGCTTATAAAAATGACAATATCGGCCTTGCTGCCGGTTTCTTCTGGAACATCAGACCGGGGTTTACTGCAGCCGTGACTTACCAGCCTTACATCAACTATGAAGTTGACTGGCCATTTACGATATTCAGACAGCAGGATTCCAATGCCGTAATTCTTGCCTTCGATATGACCAACAGAATTCAGGCAAATGCAATAAGTCCCTCTGTTGCCTTCAGCCTGGGAAATTTATCCTTGGGACTGAGCGCAAACGTCTACCATGTCAGTTATTTCAATGCCTTCCCGCTGCAGAATGAAAGAAGCACCGGCGATGCGGCTTACCAGATGGAATACGACCAGAGTGCCTGGACTTTTGGATTCACCCTGGGAGCTATGGCAGATGTGACAGAGAGTATGCGCCTTGGCCTCATGGTAAAAAGCGGATTTAAGGCAAAGCTCAAAGGCACGGCAAAAAGCAATATGTTTGCAGAGCTCGACTCAACAGCCTCCCAGACCGATGTTTCCTCTACATATCAGACTCCTTGGGTTGCCGGATTGGGTCTGGTCTATAAGCTTACCGACAATATGGCCATTAATGCAGACGTTGCCTACAGTATGTGGGGATCGACACAAAAAACAATGAATTTTACTCTTAACAACTCCTTCTGGCAGAATGGCCTTAACTATACAGACTCTTTGACAGGCATCAATCCTTCAGGAATAAATCTTAATTACAGAAACACTCTCAGTGCCGGTGTGGGCTTTGAGTATACGGCCGGCGAAGGAATGGCCTACAGGTTCGGTTATAAGTTTTCACAAAGCCCGAATTCAGATGAAACATACAGCATGCTCTTCCCGGGTGTTGACGAGCACTGGTTTTCATTCGGCATAGGCTACAAAGATGAAGGCTATACCGTTGATGCATCCGTTGCCTACGCTTTGGGTGTAAGTAAAAATGTCAGCTCCGGACAGATGCCGGCGCTTGCCGGAAAATATAAGTCAAACGGAATTTACCCGGCAGTAAGTATACATTTTGCTCTCTAGTCCAATACGTCTTTAATTTAGATCAGTCTTAAAGCATAGAAATTCAGGTTCTCTTTTCAGGTTCTCTTTCGAATGATTTTTTGTTCGGTGTGAATTAAATAAAAACGGTTAAAAGCAAAAAGTTTGTTCTTAACCAACAGTAACACAAAATAAAATCAGGAGGCTAACATGAGAAAGTTGAGTGTACCGTTTCTTGCACTTTTACTTTTTGCGTTCATGTCTATCAGCTACGCGCAGGAATATACGCGCAAGGTGGTAGATGTGCCGGAAGTAAAAGGAAAGATAACCATTGACGGTAAGATGAATGAAAGCGACTGGCAGAATGCCGCACACGCAGACATCATTACCTCAAGCGGATCGGAAGGGTTCTTTAACAAGTATTATGTCTATGGTGATGCTCTTACCGAGCCTGACTATAAGGAGATCTACGGGCGCATGCTCTGGAGCAAAGACACGCTGTATCTG